>CAWBBA010000001.1:0-238226 GCA_963786905.1 uncultured delta proteobacterium
AAAGAATCGATGAAAAAGAGCACTAAGATCAGGAGCAGGCAGGCTGGAAAGCCCTCTCCAGGTGACCCAATCTTCCGCCTAGGGGCGCTTTCTCCTAATCCCCACACGTGTATGGCACGGTGCTTGCTTATATACCGGGCAGGTCGATCAGAAGCTCCTTGACGGAGGCATCCCGCCTCAACGACCTCTCAGGAACCGGAGCCAATGAAAAGAAGGAGGGACCGGTCATGTCCAAGAAGATCCTCGTCGTCGACGACGAACCGGACATCCTAACGTTTCTCGGCACCTTGCTGCGGAAAAACGGCTACGACGTCTGTGAGGCCTGTGACGGCGTAGAAGGGATGAAAAAGGTGTTGGAAGAAAAACCGGACCTTGTCTGTCTCGATCTGCTCATGCCGGAAAAGACGGGCATCAAGATGTATCGAGAAATGAGGAAAGACGAACAGCTCAAAGACTTGCCGGTGATCATGGTGACGGGCATTGAGGCTGCGGAACCCTGGGAGTTCTCAGGCTTCCACAAGTTCATTCAGGAACGGTCCATACCGAAACCCCAGGGCTACATTGAGAAGCCAATCGACAAGGAACTGTTTCTGAAGGCAGTAAAGGAAGTGCTCAGCGAGTAGTCCCCGGACGTTCCTCACCCCGTAACGGTATGCGGTTGTGAGAAAGTGAGGGTTCCCAGTGGCTAGGCTCAGAGAGAAGTGGACTGCCCTGTCCAGTAGTCTGGGTTTCAGGATAGCCCTCAGCGTGGGGTTGATCCTTTTAGGTTCCTATGTGTTTTTCGTTTACCTGGTCCTGGACATCCAACAGGACTTCTATTTCGAGCAAATGATAAGGGAAGCGGATAGATTCAGCACCGCGGTGATCAATGCAACGAATCACAGCATGCTCCACGACGACCCGGAGGCGACCCGGAGCATCATCAGCGACATGGGGAAGCAGGAAGAGATTTCAGATATTCGGATCTACGACCATGAGGGAGTCATCAAGTTCTCCAATCAGCTCCGCTGAAGTCGGAACCAAAGTCGACAAGAAAGCTGAGGCTTGCTTTGCGTGCCATTCGGAGGACAAGCCCTTCAGCGAAGTGGTTACGGACAAGAGGACACGCGTTCACTATCACGACGGCCATCGGGTGCTCGGCATGATAACCCCCATATACAACAAGCAGAGCTGTTACAACGCCGCATGCCATGTTCATCCCAAGGAACAAAAGGTGCTGGGGGTCCTTGACATGGGGATGTCTCTCAAGGGGTTTGACTCCCACGTCCGGTCTCTCGTACTCAACATAGTGCTTCTCGGCTTGGGGACCTTTGGCGCGGTTCTTTGCACCATAGGGCTCTACGTCACTTTCAGAGTTCACCGACCTGTGACTCGAGCTACGCGATGCGGCCATGAAGATAGCACTCGGCGACTTCAGCGACAAGCTGGTCGTCGAGACCAAGGACCAGATCGGCGAATGCGCCTGGGCCTTCAATCTGATGCGCGATCAGATAAGAAGGCGGACACGAGGAACTCATTCGCAGCCGAGAAGAGTACAAGAGCCTCTTCGAGCAGGTGCCGTGCTTCATCTGCGTAATAGACAAGGATTTCGAGATTGTGCGCCAAAATTCTTACATGCGTGAACTGTTCAGGGGCACCATAGGGATGCATTGTTATGAGGTATTCAAGAAGCGAACCACCAAATGTGACGATTGTCACGTGGACGTCACGTTTCAAGAGGCAAAGGCATCGGGAAAGGAACATTGCGGTCTGAAGGTAACGGGTGAGGAAGCCAACTACGTGAGCTACACCACTCCAATTGTGGATGACAAGGGCCAGGTGCTCTACGCCATGATCATCGCAGTGGACATCGGCGACAGGGTAAGACTTCAGAGAGCATTCGAGGCATCGAAGGATTTCCAGACCAATCTGATCGAGAACTCCATCCACGGCATTATTGCAACCGATGAACACGGACGTGTGAACATTTACAACATTGCCGCGGAAAATCTCTTCGGTTACCCCGCTCAAGAAGTCATTGGCGACACCGACCTGGAGAAATACTTTCCAAAACAGTTCGTCGAAATGATTTTGGCTTCTCACCTAGGTCGAAAGATTGAAGAACCCCGCTTGGTTGCACATGAGACGGTAGTCACCGTTAGGGACGGCGAGTCAGTACCCGTGCGTTTCTCGGGATTCATTCTCTTCGACAGAGGAGAATCGCCGGTGCGGTCGGGTTTCTTCCAGGATCTCCGAACCTTCAAGAAATTGGAACGTGAAAAGCAGGCATCCGATCGCCTGGCAGTGGTTGGTCAGACTGTGGCCGGTCTCGCTCACGGCATCAAGAACATACTCACCGGCTGGAGGGCGGAGTCTTTGTGGTTGAGACCGCAATGGAAGACAAGGACGACCAACTGCTCCATCGCGGCTGGAAGATGGTTCAAAACAATATCGGCCGCATCTCGGTCTTGGTGAAGGATCTGCTGAGTTATTCCAAAGAGAGAGCGCCTGAATACGAGGAAACCGATCCAAACCTCCTTGCGGAAGAAGTGTGTGCCCTCTTCGAGATAAAGGCCCAGGAGAAGTCCATTGTCATCGAACGAGATTTCGACCCCGACGTGGGCAAGATGTTCAAGATTTTCCTGGATCAACGAGGCATTCATACCTGCCTTTCCAATCTGGTTGCCAATGCCATGGATGCATGTGAAGCGGATACGAAAGAAGTCCAGCATCGCATTGTCGTGAAAACGAGGCAGGACGACGGATGGCAATCTGATGTTCGAGGTTTCGGACAACGGCGCAGGCATGAGCGAAGACACGAAGCGGAAGATCTTTTCAAGCTTTTATTCGACCAAGGGGAGTCGGGGCACGGGACTAGGGCTCCTCGTGACGAGCAAGATCGTCGTGGAACACGGTGGGGAGATCTCCTTCGAGAGCGAGGAAGGAGTCGGAACCACCTTCATCGATTGTACTTCCTGCGAGCCGGATTCAGACAAGGCCTCAGCAGGGACGCAACGCGCCGGACCAAGACAGATAGAGTCGGACAAAGACGGTTGCTGAAAGCTTCGATGTTACCCGTGGAGCTCAGGCAGATGCCTGAGGCTGAACGACCGTCACTGAACTTCCATAGAGACTGTTCCCGGCAGGAGCTTGAGACGTTCCCCGCAATGGAGGGCCTGATGGAGCAAGCGGCACAATGCGAAATTGAACGGCGACTGGGATTGGGACACTCCCCTCAAAGCTCGTAGCCGACCTCGACGACTGGCGCGAACAGTTTCCCGAGATCCAGGAACTGGTGGTCAGTCAGGACGGAGAGAGGGTCGCCGCCATCGTGAAGACCGATGACGACTGCTTACACCGTCTGTGTGAACGGAGAGCCGTGGGAGAACACGTTCGAAAAGATCTGGTCTCTCCAATTCGGCCCGGATGATCGGCTCACCTGTATTGCCATGAATGACGATGAATGGACGGTGGTTCAGGAAGATGAGCCCTGGGAGGAAACCTTCGAGTACGTATGGAACCTGAGCTTCAGCCGGGATGGAAGTGGAGTCGCGGCCAACATCGAGGACTTCGGAAGGCTACGGGATCATTCTGAACGGGGAGCCATGGGAAAACAATTTATTCAGATGAGAAGCTGCGAAATCAGTCCTGACGGCTTGAAGCGACAGCCGGGAACGTCCAGACTCGAACCGCTTTCCGAAGGCGACATCTGGCAATTCAGCAAGGGTGTCTGGAGCCTGGCGGTGAACGGAGAGGTCGTGGGACGCAAGTTTCCTGAACGTTTGGGATTGCGCCTTCAGCGACGATGGAGCGAAGGTCGCCGCGGAAGTGCGACTGCAGATCCGGCCTTCAGACCATCGCTGTGGACGGCAAGCCATGGCGGAATGCATTTCAGGGCCGTGTGGGAGCCCGTCTTCGTTCCGGGTAGCCACGACGTGGTCGCTCCCGGGCTCACCCCCGAGGGATGGAAGCTCCTGATCAACGGGAAGCCCCTCTGGAACAAATCCTTTGCTCAGGTATGGCATCAGACGATTCAGCCCTGATGGAAAACGATTGGCCGCAGTCGTTGCTCCCACGTTTGGACGCTGGACCATAGCAGTAGATGGGGAGGTATGGAAAACCACGTTCGGCGATGCGGTTCTTCCGCCGGTCTTCAGTCCGGACGGGCGAGAATCGCTGCGGTGGTAAAGAGAGACAACCGCTGGACCATCGCTGTGGACGGCGTTCCGTGGCCCGAGGACTTCGACATGATCTGGGACCCGGTTTTCAGCCCGGATGGAGAAAACGTGGCTGCAAAAGCCGACTCAGAGGACGAGAATTCTTCCTGGTGATGAACGGCAAGATCGTCTCTCTTGGTTGTTCCAAGTGTGGGATCCGGTTTTCAGTCCTGAGGGTCGCGAGATTCTCATGAAGGCTCTGGAATTCGGCGAGCGTTCATCGGAAGGTGGTTCCGGTCGAAGACGCTGCTTCGATGAGCAAGGAGGAGATCACCAATGTACAGACTTCGTCAGCGGTCCTCTCGTCTGGATAGCCTTCGTCGTGTTCGTCGGCGGAATGATCTACCAGTTCGTGAGCATGCTCAATTGGCCAAGAAAGACAAGGTCATCTACCCCTATATGAGTCTGAAATACGGACTTCGGTCGCTGCTCCACTGGGTGGTACCGTTTGCTTCCAAGAACATGCGCATGCGGTACGAGACAACCATCGTCACCTTTGCTTTCCACCTGTGTCTTGATTCTGGTTCCGATACTTCTCACCGCTCACGTGGCGATGTTTTCGTTCGCATGGGGGCCGAAGTGGGGGACCATCTCCGAGCGGGCTGCGGACTGGTTGACCGTCATCGTCATCCTTGCGGCCGTCTTCTTCCTGGTGCGGCGCTGGATGCTCCCGGAAGTCAGGTTTGTCACATCTGCATCGGATTATCTGCTACTCGCAGTTGTGGCAGCTCCGTTTGTCACGGGCTTCATGGCTCACCAGTCAGTGGTTCGACTACGAGACCATGGTCGTCGATTCACATGATTTCCGGCGCGGTCATGCTCATGGCTATCCCGTTCACGAGACTGAGCCACATGCTCTTCTTCCCGTTTACCCGGGCGTACATGGGATCGGAATTCGGTGCGGTCCGCCACGCAAGGGACTGGTGATCGTCTGACTACAAGATGGAGGACATAATCCATGGGTTTACCGGCACAGCAATTACCTGCGCTTCACGCCGTCTCCGATCCGGGCCTGGATGAAACTGCCAAGACCCTGACCCCGGAACAGATAGCGGAGGTCATAAACAGGGTAATAGACAAGGAAACGGCAGCCAGGTTCAGGGTGTACTTGAATACCTGCGTCCATTGCGGACTCTGTTCGGACGCGTGCCACTGGTTTCTCTCCAATGATCGCGATCCCCGATTTTCTCCGGTGGGCAAGGTGAAACAGACTCTCTGGGAAATACTCAAGAAGAAAGGGCAGAGTGGACGCGTGATTTCATCAAGGAGTGTTCGAGGATTGCCCAGACCGAATGCAACGTCTGCCGAAGATGCAGCATGTATTGCCCGTTCGGAATCGACATTGCCTATCTGCTGCTGGTGGTTCGACGGATTTGCAGTGAACTGGGCATCGTGCCGCAATTTATGCAGGACACGGTCAACAGCCACGCCGTGACTTTCAACCAGATGTGGGTAAAGCAGGACGAGTGGATCGATACCCTCCAGTGGCAGGAAGAAGAAGCTACGGTCCGAAGTCGTGACGGCCAGAATACCTTTGGACAAGGAAGGGGCCGATGTCTTCTACTCGGTGATAGCTCCTGAGCCCAAGATCCTCGCACAGCTTCATCGGGAACATGGCCCAGATCATGGCGGTTGCAAAGTTGATTGGACCATGCCGTCGTTCGACGGATGGGACAACAGCAACATGGCAATGTATTCCGGGGATTTCGAGACCATGGGAGGGTGGAACGGGCTCATCATGAAGCAGCGCTGAAGCTGAAAGTGAAGCGCATCGTCATGGGAGAATGCGGTCATGCTTTCAGAGGTGCGGTGTACGACGGACCCAAGTGGCTGGGATGGCGTGAGCCTCCGGTTCCGGTCATTCATGCAGTGGACTTCTATCACGAGCTTATCACGTCAGGACGAATCAAGATCGCCCGGAAGTTCGAAGAGCCGGTGACCGTTCAGGAACCGTGCAACATCGTACGAGGACGAGGTCTGGGCCAAAAGCTCCGGGAGATCATTCAAGCGACCTGCTCGGATTTCAGACCGCCCGAGCCGGACTTCGAGCACAACTACTGCTGCGGAGCAGGCGGCGGAGTGATCAACTGCGGTCCTCCCTGGAAGACTTCGCGGGTCAAGGGAAACAGTGTCAAGGCGGAGCAACTGGCAGCAACGAAGGCCCACATAGTCATAACGCCCTGCCACAACTGCCACAGCGGCATCGAAGATATCGTCAGCGGGTACAAACTGGGTATGCACGTGAAATTCTTCAGCGAAATTCTCATGGAGATCATGGAAATCCCGGATGAACTGAGGGCCGAATAGCACCGATTTCGCCCGAGATGATGAAAGAACAGGAGCGGATTCATGCATAGGCTCAAGAGAAAAGTGCTCATGATTCTCACTGGCTTGAGTTTCGTCTTGTTTTCCGGCGGGATGAGCAAGACTCCACTGCGAAGACCGTCGGATCTCCTAGCTCGCAGCGAGGCGAGCCGCTTGCCTATCATCATGGCACATCAGGGATCAGCCCCGAGCCTGGAGCGCCCACCGGTGGCTTTCGACCATGACCGGCACACGACGGCACTGAAGCAGGGCAAGGCTGAGGACTGCGCGGTTTGCCACGTGATCAAGGAAACGGACCAGCGGTTGATCAATCCGGAAGTCAAGGTCTTTAAGTTTCCCAAAGGGTCCTTCGACCAGACCGACAAGACCGCAATCATGTACGCGTACCATAACGAGTGCGTGAGTTGTCACCGCAAGATGGCTGCCGAGGGGAAAAAGACGGGCCTGACATTGGTCTGTGCGGAAAATGTCACGTGAGAAAAACCGAAGTAAAGAAGGCATGCATGGGCATGGAGCCCGATATTCAACTATCTTCGCCACGCCAAGCACTTGCAGGCAGTGGCAGAAACTGGAATCCGGCGACAAGCTTGAACGTGGCGGACAAAGTGGAAGTGATCGGTGAAGTCACCGGGAACAAATGCGAGTCTTGCCATCACACGTACGACGAGGCACAAAAGAAGCTCATCTACAAGAAGGATACCGAGAATTCGTGCCGGGCCTGTCACAAGGCAAAAGACGAGAAAAACGCTCGCTCAATGAAGAAAGTGGCCCATTCCGCGTGTATCGGCTGCCACATGAAGCTCTGCGGAAAAGGTCAGAAAGGAACTGGTTCAACAAGGTAGGACAGAGCTAACGGAGGAGGACCAGAAGCGATTCGGACCCTTTGAATGCAAGGGATGTCATGGAGAGCACAAGAGAACTGACCCCTGATGAGATCGTGAAAGTTCCTCGTTTGGTTCGCGGGCAGAAGGATGTAATGGATCTTGTCACTGAAAGCTGATAATGCGATTCCGCCTCCCGAAGATGCAGACGCGTCGCAGGACCGAAGACACATCTCGTCCGAGGATGAAGTTGTCCCGTACAACCACAAAGCGCACGAGCCTACGAGCCCAATTCTGCAACAGTTGTCATCATAATTCCCTGGAGAAATGTTCGAATTGCCATACGCCACAAGGCGACACCAAGAAGGGCGGTGGTGTGAGCTATGAGAGGGCTTTCCACAAAGCGACTGCGAAGCAAGCCTGCGTCGGATGCCACGATACGGCCAAACAAGACAATAAGTGCCAGGGGTGTCACAAGTGAGTCGCGAGGAAGCTCCAAAATCCGCGTGTCACGTCTGTCATAGGGGTCCGTCCGAAGGCAAGCCCATTGATGTGGCCCCTGCTTCGCTCGTTTTCGACAAGGACAAGGTTCCCGAAAAGCTGCAGATCAAGATAGTCGAGAAGGAATTCAAACCCGCCGACTTTCCCCATCAAAAGATCGTTGCAAAACTCACAAAGATCTCGAATGAAAGTTCGCTGGCGAAGGTGTTTCATGCGGGCGAGGGGATCAGGCCCTGTGCTCCGGATGCCACCACAAAAGAGATCCCGCAGCTGCGCAAGCAAAAAAGGTTCCGACCTGCAGCACGTGTCACAGCCGACCGTTCGATCCGCGAGAACTGGGCAAACCCGGAATCCTGGGCGCATACCATCGTCAGTGCATTGGGTGTCATGAAGCCATGAAGCAAAAACCCGTCGCACTGGAATGTGTCAAGTGTCACCCGGCGAAGGACGGAGTTCAGACGGCAGGTATCATACCGCCAGTTCTGGAAGCAAGCGATGAGCCTCCTGAGTCGCTTCAGTCAGAAAGGGGACTACGATGCCGAACATACTGCATGAATTCTACACCCTGACCAAAGGAATGGAATACTTGGTCGTGATCATTTACCTGTTCGTGTTCATCTCCTTTTGGAGGTTCCTGACCTACCGGGAGAAAGAATGAACAATCAGTTGACCAACCAGTAGCGAAATTCAGCGACATCTGGCGATAGGAGAGGATCGATGATGGACTCCGACAGACGAACCTTCCTGAAGATACTCGCAGGCGCCGGAATCACGACCGCCTTGGGTGTTCCCGATTCGGCATCGGCCGATGTGGGACCTTCTACCAGGTTACCCGAATCAGTTCGGCGTCCTGGTGGACACTACCGTCTGCATCGGGTGCCGCCGTTGCGAGTGGGCATGCAAGGAATGGAACAAGTTGCCCAACCAAAAGTCTCTGAAAGAATACGAGAAAGATCAAGGGCGTATTCCAGGGGATCAGGCGCACGCACGCCGACACGTTCACAGTGGTGAACCGGTTTGACAACCCGCGGGATTCTTCCAGGCCCATCTACGTGAAGAAGCAGTGCATGCACTGTTACGAGCCGGGATGCGCTTCATCGTGCTTCGTCAAAGCGTTCACCAAACGGCCCGTCGGAGCGGTCACCTACGATGCATCCCTGTGCGTTGGGTGCCGGTACTGCATGGCCGCATGTCCGTTCGACATGCCGGCTTATCAGTACGACAATGCCTTCACTCCGGAAGTCACCAAGTGCACTTTCTGTTTCGACAGGATTTCCAAGGAGGGAGGCGTACCCGCTTGCGTCGGAATATGCCCCGTGGAAACCATGACGTTCGGGAAGAGGACCGACCTCATAGATCTGGCCCACAAGAAGATCAGAGACAATCGCAGGCAGATACGTCAACCATGTGTACGGCGAAAGCGAAGTGGGTGGGACGAGCTGGCTTTACCTGTCCTCGGTCCCTTTCAACATGATCGGCTTCAGGACTGATCTCGGGACGGTGCCGATACCGACGTTGAGCAAGCCGTTCCTGTCACTGGTGTCGCCGGTGTTCATCGCTATTCCTGCACTGGCTATGGGGTTCTACAGTTTCAAGAAGCGCAGGGATAAACTGGAGGAAGAAGAGATCAAGAAAGCTCTTGAGAGAAGAAGGAGGGCAAGTAATGGACGCCACCACTGCCGACGACCGACTTCAAGCCCACCTGGATTCAGGAAAAGCTATTCCTGGGCATGACCGTTCAAAGACTATCTGAGGAGCAATTACACCCCGTTCAATGCTGTTGCGGCCTTTATCCTGGCCATCGGAATACCGGTGATCATGTACCGGTTGCTGTACGGGCTGGGACCTTCCACCAATCTTTCGGACAATAATCCGTGGGGCATCTGGATCGGCTTCGACATGCTCTGCGGCGTGGCTCTGGCGGCTGGCGGCTTCGTTATAGGCACTGCCGTTCATCTCTTGGGAATGAAAGAATACGGATTTCTCTGTTCGGCCGGCGGTGCTGACCGGGTTTCTCGGGATATTTGTTTGCCATCATCGCTCTGACCTTCGACCTGGGCCGGTACTATCGCATCCCGTATCCGATGGTGGTTTCCTGGGGCGTCAATTCTGTGTTGTTTCTGGTGGCCTGGCACGTGGCGTTATACCTGAGCTGTCAGTTCGTGGAATGGTGCCCGGCAATATGGGAGTGGCTCAACTTGAAAAAGCTCAGGAAGATCTTCGTGCAGGCCACACTCGCAGCAACCATCTTCGGCGTATGCCTTTCCATGCTGCACCAATCGGCGCTCGGGTCAATTTTCTTGCTGATGCCGGAGAAGTTGCACCCGCTATGGTATTCTGAATACATCCCGCTTTGGTTCTTCATGTCTGCGATTGTTGGTGGCCTTGCCATGACCATCATAGAGAGCATGGCATCGCACCGCATCTTTGCGCATCAAATAAAGAATCATGATCCAGAGCACCTGGATCGGGTAACACTCGGCCTGGGCAAGGCTACTTCTGTGACGCTCTTCGCTTACTTTTTCATGAAGGTGATAGGCCTGGCCCACGGAAACAACTGGCATTACCTGGACACCGGATATGGGTACTGGTATCTTGTGGAAGTCATCGGATTTGTGTTGATTCCCGCGATGGTTCTGATGTATGCGGTGCAGAACAACCGTGTTCGCATGGTGCGAGGCTGGGCTATCGTAGCGGTGTATCGGAATCATCCTGAACAGGTCAATCACTCAATTATCGCCTTTAACTGGCATCTTTCCTGGCAGGACCGGTACGTGCCCCACTGGATGGAGATAGTCCTTACCGTAACGGTCGTCACCATCGGTATCCTCACCTTCCGGTGGATTATGAACCGGATGCCCATCCTTTACGACCACCCGGACTTTGAACCTGAAAAGCACTGAGCGGCTCAGAAAGGAGGCAGTCATGCCCAAGAAAATCCTCGTTATTGATGACGAACCCCACCTGGTGAAGTACCTGACCATTTTTCTGCAGGATTGCGGGTATGAAACATGCTCGGCTGCGGATGGGGAGGAAGCATTGGAGGTTCTCAAAAGAGAGAAGCCCGATCTCGTGACCCTGGATCTGCAGATGCCCAATGAAACCGGCACTCGTTTCTATCGGAACATGACGAAAGACAAAGAATTCAAGGACATCCCGGTGATCGTCATCAGCGGGATACCGGGCCGTCACCTGGCCGTCTCAAAACCGATCGCGGTCTTCGAGAAGCCCATTGACCGGGACAGCGCTTGTGGCTAGCCATCAAAAAGACTATTGGGGAGTAGCATGCGTTGCACGCTTAGAATAAGCACATCTTGCCTTCTTCAAAGGGGAGCAGGGGGATTTTAGTCCAACCCCGAGGACGTGGGGTTGAAATTCCCCCTGATTCCCCCCTTTAGAAAGGTTCGAATTTGACTCGCTTGCAGCCTGGCAGCATGATGAATGATCCCGGCCAATCGACCAATTCGGGAGGCTTCTCGATTCACTGCCGTGTTACGTGACACTTCAGGACCGAGAACTGAACGTTTTGTGGATGAATAGTTCATGCCGCCGGGATTTCGGCTCACCTCATGTAAAGACTTGCTACGAACTCTACAAAATCGATAAAGCCAAATGCTCCGACTGCCCGGTTGAAAAGACGTTCGCGGACGGTGAGATCCACAGCAAGGAGATGATGCTGACCACCAACAACGGCTCCCGGGTCAACGTCATCGTCTATTCGTCTCCCGTGCGCGATGATAATGGGGAGATCGCTTCGGTAATCGAGACTGCGGTAAACATCACATCCGTGAAGGACATCCAGAAGCAACTAATACTCCTGGGGCAGACAGTCGCGGGTATGGCGCACAGCATCAAGAACATCATGATGGGCCTGGAAGGTGGGATCTACGTCGTCAACAAAGGTTTGGAGGACAAGAAGCAAGACGAGGTCAAAGAGGGCTGGGAAATGGTCCTTCTGAACTTCGACAAGATCGCGCACATCGTAAAAGACATTCTCTATTGCTCGAAAGAGCGGGAGCCCAATCTTCAGAAGATCAAACCCAACGACATCGCGCGGGAAGTTTACAAACTCTTCAAAGACATGGCTGCCAGCTATGCTATCGAAATCAGACTTGACCTGGATGACAAAGTCAGAGATGCCGTGATTGATCCGGAAGGCTTTCACACCGTCCTTTCAAACCTTGTCACCAATGCCATGGACGCGTGCAAGATCGACGTGTGGAAGGACGAGCACCTCGTGGAAATACGAACACGCAAACGCAGCGATCGCTCCACTGTGATAGAGGTGGCGGACAACGGGATCGGGATCGACAAGGACCTGAAGACCCATGTGTTCGAGGACTTCTTTACTTCCAAGGGCGATAAGGGCACCGGGCTGGGGCTTATGGTGACACAGAAGATTCTGAAGGAGCATGGGGGAAACATTACCTTCAGATCGAGACCAGGCCAGGGAACGACTTTCGTTGCGATCTTCCCCTTCAAGGATTTGCCAGAATCCTAAGCTGTCGGCCCTTGGTCTTGTCAGACCAAATTGAGTTTTTCTCGAAAAGAGAGACCAAGGGAAGAGGAGAAAAAGGGTGAGAAGCTGAATATTGGGATATCCGAGGATCCAGGTGAGGAGACTCGGCAAATGCGCCGCACCGAGGCTTCTGACGAAGAAGGGGAGCAACGTGTCTCCAAGATGCCTTCCTCAGCCGAAGATCGGGGAATAGCAAGGCACAGCCGTCCCAGTAAACCCCCATCCCTGAGTTTCTTCCTCACTGGGAGGAGGCCGGCTAGCTGTACTCCACCCATTATACCTTGTCTGAGCCGACCAACTTGGTCAATCGTCGTACAATTCGGTCTTGTGCACGCCCTCAGATTTGATCCTTTCAACAATCTCCCGCGTGACTGCGAAGACGTTTTCCCGAAAGTCCCCCGCCACGGCGACTAACAGCAGGTCGTCTCCAACGTGAAGCTCGCCTTCGAACGCCTCGATTGCCACGGCCACAATCCCCGGCTGGGATTCGCCCCAGGATCGGATACTCTCTATTGCCGTGCGATCCACCACCACCTTCAGGGCACGGACGTGTTTGGAGCCGGAGCGATCGGACTCCCTAACGATTCCGTTGTGGCACAGTATCATACCGGCTCGTGCGATCTCCGGATGTGCCTTAATGCCGGCAATTAGATGGTCCAAAGACATCGAGTTCGATCCAGCCTCAAGAAGAGATCCGTTTCACCATGGAGTCAGGCGTTCACAAGCCTACGTATTCAAACCCCTCATGTTTACGAGAGGTCCGCGAATCTTCGGTCCGCTCTAACTTCGTTTACCCTTGATGCCTGCTTTGTAAGCCAACCTGTCCTTTGGGCTTCGCGGTTGTCGAAGTCAGGCACGAACGGCTTTATATCAAGGAGAGGAGTGCCGTCCACCACGTCGACGTCTTCAACGGTCAATGTCGAACCCGAGATGCCGGTGAGCCTCACCACAGATAGACCAATGGCATTGGGACGCGCCGGGACTCTGGTCGCAAAGACCCCTCGCGGTGTGTCGTCCAGGAATGGCGTGACTTCCAGTGAGTGCCGTTTGGAGAGATGAAAGTGGTAGATCAATATGATATGTGAAAAGCCTTCGAGGTCTTTTAGTCCGAGTGCAAGATCCGGATCGAGTTCCACAGTCCCTTTTACCCCGATGCAGCTCCGGTCGGCTGAATCGGCATGCCCTCAACGTCGACAAACGGGGAATGTATCACTCCTATGGGCTTGTAGATCTATCTCCTCCATTGGCTCTCGTTCATCCTTGCTCGTAGACGTGATTCACTTATTGGGTGAGACGATCTCACGAAACTTGTCGAGGAGTCTGTCCAGGCTTTTGACATCGTCCACTGTCCTAATAGCGCCAAGAATTCCAAGCCCTTCGGTTCGGTCATGAAGGGCTTCCTCTTCTTCATCAGATATCAGGATGGCTGAAGTTGTCCACGAGACCTTGAGCAACTCGGCCAGGAAGTGGATGCCCGTCATGCCCGTCAAGCGGTCCTCCACGATAACCAGATCTGGGGGATTCACCTTGCAGGTCTCAAGGACTGCCTTCGGAGCGCTTTCGACAATTCCGGCGAAACCTTTTCGTGAAAGGCTCTCAAGAATTGGTCGGGCCTGTCTGGCATCATTGACAATGACTGCGGCTGTCAACTCCATGCCGTCACCTCTCCATTTTCTAGCACGAAGTCCTAACTGAACATCTTGTCGGTCAGGTCTCTCTCCCTGAGCAGCGAATGCATCCATGGGATGAATCCGTGGAACTACATGCGGCAAAAGCCTCAACGAATAGTAAGGGCGCATCACGGGAATGCCGAGATGATCCCCGAACACGGTGAGGAAGAAAAGGCGCTCCATTCCGGCCATTTCCTTCATCGGAACCAACGCCGGCATGCGCACCGAAGCTCCTCGGATGAATTGTCTGATCGACTCAGCTAGGCCACTGCGTTTCACTGTGTCCGTCCCCCTTTGGTCCAGACTTTGGCTGATTCACCGTACTTCTACGTATAGCCTCGCTCTGGAGACGGATGTTCCATTTTGTGACAAAGGGTCTGAAAAGACGGGTTCCGCCGCCCTCGCTCACTACTCTCAACAGGCCATCGGCGTCGTCAACGGTAATCCCTGACAGCCATGTCGTCGGCGTACGCCTCAAATGCTTCTGCGATCAGTGGAGTGGACGGGCCGAGCAAGACGACCTCACGACAGTCTCGTGCCGCTTCCAGCAGTTCGTCAACGGTGTCGTTAATGATGGTTGTTGACGTTATGAGTGCCACGTCGTACGTTGGTATCGCAGAAACCGCCTCGGAAGAGCCCCGCAGATGCGGCAACAACCCTTCCTGTTCCTCGAAAATCTCAAGCTCCGCGACCCGGTCCTGCAGCTCGGCAACCAAAGGTGCAAAGAATCCCACCATGGCAACGGCGTCGGTCGGGAAAAGCTCCACGGATTTCAAGACATCACCCGTTGAGCCTTGCGATGGAGCAGTGTTGGCTATTGCGTTTGCCGTCGCCAGCCCTAGGGCGGATTCCACGAGACCATCGGAATCGAGATAGCGAAGTACCTCCTCGGCCGGACTTCCTGCAATGGGTCTTTTGCCCGGCAAACGCCGTGCAGCCTCTAAACAGTTCTCTTCCGAGAGTGTACGCCACACCGGTGCGGCCGTCATCGAGCTGGACCGCCGTGTACCCGAGCCCGATGCGCACGTCGCGGATCACATGACCTGCGCATGATGGTTCAAGGATGTCTATGAGGCGTTTCCGCAGTCTCATGTCTCACTTCGCCTTTGCAAGGGCGCTTCTGAGCGTGTTGACCGCGAGGTCTGCGCAGTGGGTATGCTCCACCGGCAAGCCTCCCAGGTACTCCATCAGATCACTGCCGGTTATTTTCATGGCTTCTTGGATCTGGAGTCCCTTGGCCATGCACGTGAGCGCACTGGAGCAGGCAATGGTCGGGCCGCAGCCGTTCGTAACAAAGCTGATGCGCGTGATCTTGTCATCATCCAGACCGACGTAGATGCCTATTGTGTCACCACAAATGCCGCTCATTGCGTTGAAGCAATCGTGTTTTTCCAGCGCGCCAAGATTTCTGGGGTTCATAGAAATGGTCTATGACCTTTTCGCGAATAGGTTTTTCGCGCCTCTTCGAGAACCAATCCTTCGATGTCGTCAAATATTTCTTTTTCTCTGCTCATAAAGTTAACCTTGAAGAAACGTGTTGAGGGCCTAACCGAAGACCACGGAGTCTCCGTTGCCTATATAAAGATCGCTCTAGTGAACCTTTGCTCCCAGTGCCTTTAATCACCGGATATCCCAGCTCCACCATCTTCTGCACGGCGGGCAAGCCGGTGCAGTGGTTGGCTGCGATTCTCGTGAATCCGTACGCACCCATCTTCTCTATCCAGCCTCGCTCTTCGTCGCCCAATTGGCCGAATGGTGCAATATGCAGCCCTCCATAGAGAGCCGTGAAGCTTGTGCTGGCCGTTGAGATTGTTGACCGCGTAATCTGCCAAGGTCAGAACATTTTGATGGCAACAGCCGGTGCAGAGCACCAACCCCTTGTCCTTGACATTGAAGTACAACGATTGCTCCCCGCGGATTTTCAAAATGATGGGAATGTCAAACCCGACCGAGACCACCCCATCCATCAATTTTGTGGCCTCACCCACCTGCAACTTGATCAGTTGACCTTTGTGGTGAATCTCATTCTTGACGTTGGATTTGGGAAAATCCGCACCTTCGATCAATTTCAGAGCGGACGGTTGAAAAGTGCTGGGAATGAGTATCTTTATCTCGGGATTGTATTTGAGGGTCGTTTCAAGACCCCAGAAGTGGTCCAGATGTTCGTGAGTGACGTAGAGGAAATCTATCTCCCCGTTCTTCAACATGCGGTCTATGCCTTCAGCCTTGAAGCGCTCGTCCATGTATTTTGGGTCCCATCCGGTATCGATAAGGAACCGGGTTTTTGAACCGTCGAGGCCCTCCACTTCGACAAGAGAGCAGCTCCCAGCGGCATTCGAAGCAGTCCACTCGCTGATCCATTGATCAGCGTCTTTGGGACCTCCTGCATTTTTTAGGTCTGACAGGAGTACCTTATTGTCCCACCAGCCAATTTCCGAAATGCATCTGATGGACACTTTCTTGCATTCCCCGATGGCTTTCAGGTCCTTAGGTGCAGCCGACAGATGTGGCGCGGTGAGAACTGCGTCCAGGCTGAGTACTGCCCCGCCGATAACCATGGTCTTGACGAAATCTCTTCTGCCAATTGTCTGCATAGTAAGCCTCCTTTGTTGGGTGGACATGGTGATGACGGCCGACATTCCAAATACGGGTCGTCAATATTATGATCCATGATTGCCGCAACGAGGGACATCACTTAATCCAAGTCCCCATCTCACAAGCGACCTGCGTCGAGGCTGGTTTCCGGCAGATCCGTCCCACCACGCACGGCACGATCTGACTTGCCCCCGGAAACCAGTCTGAAACTTCTGGTCAAAGGTTCACGGTCTACGAAACTGACATTAGGACGAACCGCAGCAGCTTCCGGGCACGCACCCCTTGTTAGAGGGATTGCTTCCGCAGCAGGTGGAGCCACCCGCATGGGCTGCAGGTTCGCCATTGATTGATATGGCGGGCGCTGACATCAGTTGTTGCAGGCCGCTTCCTCCGCAAGAGGCACAAACCAGGTCATCGGAGTTTCTCCCTATGCCTACAAGGAGTTCGCTCACGTGACCGCAATCCGAACATAGGTATTCATGGATCGGCATTAGTCCACCTTTCTTCGAGTGCCACTACCTGTTGATTGCAGGAGACTTTCGAGATGTGCAGCCCTCTCAAAATTCTCGACTTTTATATTGACGGAAGTTATCCCTGTGACGGTCTCAAGCCTTTTTTTGATGGAGTTGGCCAACGAATACGCCATGGGGCAGACAGGAGAAGAGGGACGGAACACCAAGGCTGACGGAACCTTGTGTCGTCACCTCTGATGTCGTGAATGAGATCCATGCGCATGATGTTCAAACCGGTCTCCGGGTCTATCACTTCGGTGAGCGCCCGCATCACCTCCGTTTCGAGGCTTTTCAGTTCCACGTGTTCTTCTCCTTATGACGAGAGATCCGGTTCCAATCTCTCCCAGATTTCACGAATAGCAACGTTCGCCGGAGAGTTGCCATTCTCAACAACGCAGAGGCGTTTCACCATGGTCCGGATCACCTCGGGATCGTATGGAATCCTTCCGAGAACCCGTGCTTGTGCCTTGACGGACATTTCCTCTATCTGGTTGGTCACATCCAGGTTTATGTCGTATTTGTTAACAACGACGGCAACGGGAATCCTGAACCCTCGCACGAGCTGCATCGCCCGCTCCATGTCGTGGAGTCCGGAAAGGGTGGGTTCGGTGACGATAAGGACCCGATCCGCTCCGGTAATTGAGGAAATGACAGGACAGCCCACTCCGGGAGCTCCGTCCACCAGAATCAGAGGTGCGTCCCGTTTTCTCGCGAGGACCTTGGCCTGATTCCTAACAAGCGCTACCAGTTTGCCGGAATTCTCTTCACCTGGGAGCAGAGCGGCGTGCACCATAGGACCAAAGCGGGTTTCCGAAATGAACCAGCGCCCGTTCAAACCCTCCTCAAGGGAGACGGCCTGCTCTGGACAAACATGAAAGCACACCCCGCACCCCTCGCAAGAGAGCGGGCTGACCACGAACTCATCGGAGATCGCCTCGAAGCGACACGCTTCTCGACAAGTCCCGCATTGAGAGCACTTTTGAGGATCTATGTTTGCCTTGACCCCACCCCGGAAATCTTCCTCGTGGATGATCTGGGGATGAACCAGGATATGCAGGTCGGCCGCGTCCACGTCGCAGTCGGCCAACACCTTGTCTTTGGCAAGAAATGCGAAACATGCTGTGAGCGTGGTTTTTCCTGTGCCGCCTTTGCCGCTTATGATGACGACTTCTTTCATGACATCGCTTCCTTCAGTCCGGACTCGGTCTGGCAGATCAATTGCCTGAATCTTGCTCGAAGAGTCCAAGGAAAAGTCTTTATGTACTCGGGCGCCGAGACGACCAGCAGATCTCCCATCGCGTACCCCTCTGCGATTTGTCCGATTGTGGGGTATCTCTGCCAGCAGAGGTATGCCCTTCTGCAACACAAAACTTCTGTACCTCTTCGTCTCCCACGTCTGAGCGGTTCAGAATCACGCCGAGAGGGATTGCGAGATGAGAGATCGCGTCGACTGCAATTCTCAAGTCGTGCAGTCCGAAAGGAGTGGGTTCCGTGACGAGAATGATGAAATCCGACCCCATAACTGTGTTGATCACCGGACAGGAAGCACCGGGAGGAGCGTCGAGGATCGCCACCTTGTCGAGGGTTGATCTTTTCTTTGACTGCCCTTATGAGCGGGGGAGACATGGCTTCCCCAATCCTGAGACGTCCTTGGACGAACTCCACCGGTCCGGCGAACCCTGTTTCCCGGACCCCCAGCTCTCGGGAGCCCTCACGAATCGCTCTCTCAGGACAGAGAAGCGCACACCCCCCGCAACCGTGACACATCTCAGGAAAGGTGAGGACCTGGTCCCCGATTACCACGATCGCACTGAACCGGCAAACCTCCCCGCACTTCCCGCACAGGGTGCATTTGTCCATGTCGACAATCGGCACGGGAATGGTTATGGATTCACACGTTTGCAGGACCGGCTTCATGAGGATGTGGCAATTGGGCTCTTCCACGTCACAGTCCAACAACTGTGCTCTGGACCCGAGCACCGCTGCAAGGCTGGTGGCGATGGTGGTCTTGCCGGTCCCTCCTTTTCCACTGGCTACGCTTATGATCATACGCTCACACACACCGGTTGGAATCATCTCTTTGATCGTTGTCAGGCGATCCTCGCCGAATGGACCTGCCTGACGCATCTGCTTTTCTCATTATCCGCATTTCCCACAAGATAGAGCCTGATTGCCTCCTGAAGCGTCCCCGCAGCCAGGGTTGCACAGTGCAGGTCCTCTTCCGGCAATCCGCCCACTTCTTTTTCGATGGCGACATGGTCTATGTCGGCTATTTCCTCGGCGGTCTTATGAAGAGCCGAGTTTGGCAGCCGCAGCGCCGCATGCGCTGCTCATTCTGCATCCGTCCGTCCAGTACTTGGCCTCAACCACCCGGTCTCGGGAGAAGTTGAGCGAGATCTTCATGGCGTCTCCGCACTTGCCGCGGACAGAAAGCACTGGCGTCGGGAGAGTCAATGGTTCCTCTCTCGGGGTCTAATTTCAACTGGAGCCATGTCCAGCCCCCGATGAACAGAAAAATCAAAGCAGCCCCGGCCAGTACCGATTTCCAGGGAATCGAAGACAGGAATTGAAAATCAGTCATGCGTCAATCACATTCAATGCTCCCGCTCGCCTCCTGGCCGTGGGAAGGCAGCTGGAGAGAAACTTGCATAAGCGAGGATTCTCTTCAGCCTTTTCCACCGGACGGGAGGAAGGAGCAATACGCCGAACGCGGGCAATGGTCCGCAGCGTCACGAGGCTGTCTCGAGAGCAGCTGTGATCTACCAGTGAGCCTCCACATTGGGCTGATCGGCAAACTTCACTTCCTTCCGATTGAAGCGGTCCAGGGCGTCTTTAACCGTGCCTGATTGCTCGATGCCAACCTTTATGCCCGCAGCTTTGAGTGTGGTGAAGGCATTTGGTCCGCAATGGCCGGTCATAAGCACATCCACCTTCCTGTCGGCCAGGATCTTGGCGGTCTGAATTCCTGCTCCTCTCATGGCATTGAGGTTCTGCGAGTTGTCTACTGCTTCGACGATGGTGCCGCTCTCGTCGAGTATCAAGATGAACTGGGCTCTGCCGAATCGGGGATCGACCTGAGAGTCAACGTCTGTTCCGGTAGCTGTAATTGCGATTCTTCATGTACGCCTTCCCGTCGAGTCCTTTCAGAACTGGCCCCCACCGCAGACCTCGTGTTCCTCTATCAGGTTGAGCCTCCCCTCAAGCAGATGTTCAATGACCGCTCCCACTGTTTCACCTTCCGGGCCGTAATAGACATCGATTCCCGCCTGGCGAAATCCCATGAGCGGCCTCATGCCGATGCCTCCCACTATCAGAGCGTTTGCGCGGCTCTGTTGCAGGAGATTTACCGGGGCCTGACATCCGCCCTGCTGGTGAGGCGGATTGTGCACCACCGAAATATCGCCGATTTCTCCGTTTTCGACGTGTATCAGAGTAAAAACATCGCAATGCCCGAAGTGTCCTGAACGCGTGGCGTCCAATCCTCCGGGATGCATTGATGGAACAGCAACAGTTTTGGAAAGCATGTGACGTGATCTCCTCTCCGTTTCAATTTGGTTAAGATTATCAGCCGCCGCGAACTGCAGCGGCACACTCCCGTTTTTCACAACCCAGTCAGTTCTCGCGGCCAATTCCCGAAAGATCTCGGAAATTTCCGAACCAGAATCCAAATTGGCTATCGGGATTCCCGCATCCCCGGCAAGGACAACATTGGGGTCAATGGGTATGGCCCCGAGGAATGGAACGTCAAGATCCTTTGAGGCTCTCTTACCGCCCCCGGTTTTGAACAATTCAATTTCTCCCGCGCAGTGCGGACAAATCAGCCCGCTCATGTTTTCAATGATTCCCAATACGTTCATATCGAGGCTCTTTGCGAACATCACGGATTTTCGTGAATCCAAAAGGGCTACGTCCTGGGGAGTGGTTACAATGATTGTCCACAAGGGTTTTCCAAGAATCTGCGCGATGCTCATGGGCTCGTCCCCAGTGCCCGGTGGGAGATCCACTATGAGATAATCCAGTTCGACCCCAATCGACATCCGCAAGGAACTGCTGGAACAACGTGTGCTTCATTGGGCCTCGCCAGGCTACGGGAGTGTCGGAGTCCGGAAGTAGAAATGCCATTGACATGACTTTCAAGTTCACGGATGCCTCCAGAGGAAGCATTCCCGCAGGGCCGGCCTGAGGGCTCGCCCCTTCTAGACCCAACATCAAGGGTATGTTCGGCCCATGGACGTCTCCGTCGAGAATCCCCACTCTATGACCTTCGGCAGCAAGAGCCACGGCAAGATTTGCCGCAACCGTGGATTTGCCCACTCCTCCTTTGCCGCTCATGACGACCAGGCGATGTTTGATCGAGGACAATCTATCTTCGAGGCGCTCGTCCATGTGCCTTTGCTGAGTATGCGAATCACACGTGTCGGTCGTATCGCAACTTCCGCAAGATTTTTCAGGTGAACACGTATTGTTTTGTGACATTTACCGGATAGCCTTTACCTTTCGTATGATAGATGAGGACCTATGCTCACAATGAGCCATGGCTACTCTCGTGCCATAAGTGTTCCGCACTTTGGGCATTTCTGGTCGAAGCAGGGACTTCCCGCTTGGTGCGGAGTCCTTTCTCCACAGTTTGGACAAATGCAATCTCCGCCTGGACCTGCCCGACGACCACCGCCCCGACCTCCGCCTCTTCCCATGCCTTTCCCTGATCCGGAACCCCGGCCCGATGACCCTGTTTGATCTTGTCTTGGCATTTGAGCCGAATCCTTTCTCGCTGCTAGCCAGCGATTTCTGAGGCGGGGCTCAGAAGAATGTTAACATGGCTTCTCGTGCGAGGGTCGTGGATGCGTTGACCTATTGTCGGCGTTTGCTCATTCCAACAGCTTGGTCAACGATCCACGTCCCGACCGCCGGGAGTTATTGGGCTTACCCCTTGTTTGCCAATTCCTCCAGACGAGCCTTCATTGCGGCAATTTCATTCTCTGCTGCTGCCAGCTGAACCCTGAGTGCCTCGGCCTCCTCTGAGGGCGACTGGGAAACCGTACCAGCGAAAGGGCGCGAGCTGAATCCCATACCTCGGCCACCAAAGCATCGTCCGCGGCCTCCGCCCCATGGGAAGCCTCCCTGACCTACTCCCCGGACCATGCCTCCGAGGGTACGCAATCCTCCAGCGGCATAGGCTGCGCATCGACCTAAGGCCCATCCAGTTCGGGGACCGGCTCCCGCTGGTCCTGTTCGATCATATCTAGGCATTCTTAAGCTCCTTTTGAAACAGTTCCTGTGAGTGATTCGATCTTCCGCATCCCTGGCCGCGGCGACGTCGCGTGCATCCTGCTCGTCCCGGCATGGCATACTCTGGATCGAAAATCCGTCCCTGCCTCAGGGCGGCCAAAACCTCCCACACATCACCTGCAACCCATGGAATCATTGGTATTCCGTGCCGGCGAATCTGATCTTCCATCCAACAACTGATGCCGCCGCATACCAGCAACTCCACTTTGAGTTCTATCAACCGAGCAGCTCGCAACACCCTGGGAATCGCTGCCCAGTTCTCGTTTTGGAGCAGCTCATCTTCCCTAGGGAGTTGCATGACGATCATCAATCGCTTGCAACAATCAAATACAGGGGCTATACGGCCCTGATGTTCGGGAACGGCGAGTTTCATTCTTCCACCTACAGGGTGCCTTACATATTTCGTGCCATATTGCCCTATGAAGCCATGTGCTTAATTTAACATCAAATTGAGGTTCGCTGTCGGGGCTTGCAAGACGAGACAGGTTGCAAAATGCACCGGAGATGGATATGATATTTGCAATGTGCAGAATGATTGGGTCAATGGGCTTAACATGAAATCAGAAAAAGACCTTACTTCCGCTGAAATGAAAATGATTCTCAGTTCCATCGCCGATGGAGTCTTCACCGTTGACGATAAGTTCATCATTACCTCTTTCAATCGGGCCGCTCAGGAGATTACCGGAGTGCCTGCCCACGAGGCCCTAGGGAAGCCATGTTGCGAAGTATTTCGAGCGGAGATATGCGAAGCGGACTGTGCCTTGAAACGAACCATTCTTACGGGCAAGCCAGTTGTAAATCACGCTGTCTTCATCGTGCGGGCAAACGGCCAGCGCGTCCCGATCAGCATCAGCACTGCCGTGCTAAGAGATGAGGCACAGAGAGTGCTTGGAGGGGTGGAAACTTTTCGCGACCTCACCCTGGTAGAGGCTCTTCGAAGAGAAGTGGAAAAATCCTTCACCTTCGAGGACATCATCTCCCGAAATCAAAGGATGCAGGAGATATTCAGCATATTGCCCGACGTTGCTCTCAGCGACAGCACGATTCTGATTGAGGGTGATAGCGGCACTGGCAAGGAGCTGATGGCAAAAGCAATTCACAATTTGTCAAACCGGCGGGCCGAGCCCCTGGTGATCGTAAATTGCGGCGCCATTCCTGACACGCTCCTGGAATCGGAACTGTTCGGGTACAAAGCCGGGGCCTTCACCGGCGCCACCCGTGACAAGCCCGGTCGGTTTGCTCAAGCGGATGGAGGGACTATCTTTTTGGATGAAATAGGAGATATCAGTCCGGCACTTCAGGTCAGTCTCCTGCGGGTACTCCAGGACAAAAGTTTTCAGCCTTTGGGTGGCACTCAAACCCAGACTTCCGATGTAAGGGTGCTTGCAGCTACGAATAAGGATGTCAAGGCCATGCTTAAAGATGGAAAGTTTCGCGAGGATTTGTATTACAGGATTCAGGTTTTCAAGCTCTCGCTACCTCCACTGAGGGAACGGAGAGAGGATATACCTCTCCTTGCGCAGCACTTTGTGGATCGCCTGAACCGCCTCAAAGGCAAAGACATAACCGGCCTCTCACGGGAGGCTCTGGCTTCGTTCATGCACTACAATTGGCCAGGCAATATCAGAGAGCTGGAGAACTCCATAGAGCACGCGTTCATACTCTGCCACGGAGGCTTGATCGGACTCCGACATCTCCCCCCGCCATTGCGGGACGCCGGCGAGACGGGGGACGGCCTGCCAACAGGTTTGACCCTCGCAGAAATCGAAGCTAGAGTCATCAGGGAAGCGTTGGGGAGAAACGAGGGCAGGAAAATAGCCACAGCCGCTGAACTGGGTATCGACAAGACGACCCTCTGGAGAAAGATCAAACGGCTCGGAATCGATTACAATTAGAGGCGTCTTAGCATCGGATGCAATTTGGCGAAAGTCTAAGCAGCTGCCACAATGTTGTTACACATCCCACCACCGCTTGTTCTTATGCCGCTACACGCCCGGACGGCAAAGGAGGACCTTATGAACGAGACCAGGACGAAAGTTACTCCTGCTTGTGCCACCTGCCGAACATTCGGGGTAAGCTACCACGGCCGGGGCGCAGACTCGGCGCGATCTCAGCATGGGCGTAGGTCCGGCACTGAGCCAAATCGAAGAGTGATGCGTCTTGCCGAAGGGGTCAGCATTCATCAAGTAAACTCGGCCCGAGAGGTGGCCAGGGAAGCACGCGAACGGCACAGAACGGACGCGGATGAGCGGCATGGAAGTGACTGAAAACCATTGAAGGTCACCCTGTTGCGTGGTTGGGAAAATATGAGGAGACAAAATGTTGATTGAAACCTACAATCTTGAAATCGAGGTGTCCAAGCACAGCGCCAATGAATTTGAGTATGAAGCCATAGCGCAACTTCCGGTGGACATAGGTCAAATTTTGCCCTATTTGAACGCCAAGCTCCGGAATGGAACATACCTGCCCGACGTGCCTGCCTTCTCTTGGCGAAAAGATGAACACAAAATAGCCTTTTGGCCTGATCGAATAGCCGTGGACCATCTGGAGAGTCGGGAACAGGCAAAAGTGGTCATGGAAGAACTGGTCAAGTTGGTAAACGACGTGTGGGACGGACGCGACCAAATCGTGCCGGAGAGCACCAGTCGCGAGAATCTGCAGCCCCTGGAGCTTTATCGACTCCTTCCTCGCACAAACTGCAAGAATTGTGGAGAAGCCAGTTGCTTCAACTTCGCTCTCAAATTGGCGGCGGGGCAGATCGAGCTGCAAAAATGCGAACCGTTGTTTGTAGAGGATGAATTCCGAGAACAGAGAGCACAGATTGAGTCTCTCTTGGCCGACAAGAGGACTTTGCTTTGAGTTACGTGGTAGTATTCACCCTCGAGGCCGGAAGAGAGTTCTGGATCATGGCAGGAGCACTGATTGGAAACGTGTCTCGATATCTTACGTTGGGTCAACTCAAAAAGGGAGGATGAGGAATGAAGAAGGTTGCAGTCGTTGGGTGCGGAGCGTATATGGAGAGCGGGTATGGCTGCCCTGGAGAATGGCGCTGTCTAAAGGCTGCGTCTCTGGGAGAGGGAAGTTTTGCCGAGCCGCATACGGTGGTCTCCTTTGTCTCATGCGAGTGTCCTGGTCGTACAGTCATACCGACCTTAGGCATGGCTGCAAAGCTATCCGAAATCAAGCCGGACGTTATCCATTTCAGCACGTGTCTGGCATCGGCCAAGCCTGATTGCCCCTATACGAAGCCCGAAGACCTAGCCAAGTTGGTTGAAAACAAAACCGGCATCAAAGTGGTGTTGGGAACCCACGACTATCATTAGATTCTGAGGCGAAGTTTTGGCGCGGATTTTGAGAGAAGAGCCTCTCTTGAAAAGGTGCGATCTGATGACCGCATGATCTGATGAGGGAAAAGGACCTTTTCGCCAATTTTTCATGACCTGTGGTGAACCGAAGGGGTCCAATCGGTTTTACAATGTTCGATGGGGCTTGATTTTTCAGGGGCATTGCTACGCGATGGCTTGAATAGTGAATTTACGCTGGATTCACACGTCAGTGCTCCGGGGCGGTGACAATGTGTTCGGAGATGTTGAATGGGTACCGGACGATTAAAGGCAGGAACAGGGTAGGGGACCTTCGGCTATGCTCGCGGTTTGCTCGCACCGAAATGGACTGTCAGGGACCGAAAAGGACTGAAAGAGATAAACAGGGCTCGAAATTTCTGGGGTTTTTCTGCAAACTCTTGATTTTGTTAGGCCAATACCGGCCTTTCACGTCGGCGACAGGGGTTCAAATCCCCTTGGGGACACCAAATAAGGCACTGATATCACAGGGGAGTTGAGAAGTCTCAGCTCCCCTGTTTTTGTTGGGGTGGGGACTCAGGGCCCCCAAAGGGCCACCCGGGTTGTGAACCCTGTTGCAGGTTCGTGACCTCGGACCAGGGTCTACCATTTCCCGCGACTACTAATACCAATTCGCTATAAGAAATATAACGTGGCGGATAGTTGTCATTGCGAGGGCGTCAGGCCCGAAGCAATCTTTCACCAGTGAGATTGCTTCGTCGTTTCACTCCTCGCAATGACAGCTCACATGAAGCATGTTACGAAAATAATGGCGAACTAGTATAAGCTAAAATCCCTCTCAGGATTTGCCTTCCAGCCGTGTTGTCTCTCCCTCCGAGCCACAGATATTAATTCCTTCAGCACGAAGCTGACAACACCACAGTTGTGTTCTGTCAAACGATAACAAGCGGATCTGCAAACGGCTTCTTCACAGCCAGTGGCCGAGAAAAGTAGCGGGCGAGAGATACTCAGTCGAAGGCTTATCCCTGCTGAGTCTTCATGTTGAAAGCCACTCCTATTCGATACAAGAGCACCATATTAGTGTGGAACGCCAAATAGCATATCGCCGCAACCGGCATGAAAGTGATGACAGGGCTCAAAATAAGGCTGACAGCTATCGCTGTTGTTCTCGTACCCTTGCTGGCCAAGGTTGGACTACCGAAGCTAATCCCAAGGTTTTCTGCCCGAGCACTGGAATAGCTGACGAGACCGCTACCAATGAGGGCCAGCCCACCCAGCGGTATGAGCAACCAAGCCGGCAATCCCATTCGCTCATTGAAAACGATAAGACCAATTACCAAGAAGCCGTCAGCGTAGCGATCCAAAACCGAATCGAGGAAAGCGCCTGCCCTGCTCTCCTGACCTGTAAGGCGAGCAAACTGCCCATCCACTCCATCGAGAATTTGTGCTGCTGCGGCCAGTAGGCCGGCAAGAAAACCCCAACCCCCAGCCAGGATCAAACCGGCGGAAATCCCTATTAACGAAGAAGCAACAGTGATCATCCACGGCTTTAACCATCTGAATTCAACAAGGAGCGGTGTGACTTGAGCTGAGAGGTTGACCTTGATCCACTTGAGCACGAAACGGTCAGTTGGTTTGGTCTGCCATGAAACTATTGGAGGACTGCCCGACGACATCATAGAACTCTCCCCATCTTCTCGGAATGCAAACTGTGGAGCCGCAGTTTCCGGCGGGGCACATACTACAGTTGTCCACAGGAACAATCAACAACTTGCGCAATAGCGTTAGTTTGAAGAGAGGCAAGCTTTCAAGAATGATTTCGTACCAAGAGTACAGGTACGTGATTTGGACGGACGTCTTTCTTCATGCAGCAGTGTATGGTAAGCTGTTGCTGGCAGCCTTTTGGGACCGGAATGGTTTTGAAGCAGCCCCGTCTTGGTTCGAGATTCGGGAAACCAAGAATTTGACCTTGAATATGGACTTCAACATGGAGCCGATCAGAGTTGCAGTTGTAGGGGTTGGTAATTGCGCAAGTTCGCTCGTGCAGGGCATCCAATTTTACAGGAACAAGACCGCCGCAGACTCGGTGGGACTGATGCACTGGGACATCGGGGGTTACAAGCCCTTCGACATCTCCGCCGTGGCCGCATTCGACATCGACATGAGAAAAGTGGGCAGAGAACTCTCGGAGGCAGCATTATCACCGCCCAATTGTACCGATGCGCTTGTGCGACAACGTTCCACCAACGGGCGTGAAGGTGAGGATGGGCCGTGTGCTTGACGGCATCTCTGACCATATGTGCGACTATCATGAGAGCCTCACTTTCGTTAAGTCCGATGAACCGGAACCAGAGAAGGAAGAAATAGTACGGACCCTCCGCGATGCAGGAGCACAGATCCTATTAATGTACTTACCGGTCGGATCGGAAGAAGCAGCTCGATTCTACGCGGAGTGCGCTCTCGAAGCAGGCTTGGGTCTCATCAACAACATACCCGTGTTTATCGCCAGCGATCCGGTATGGGGAAAACGATTTGCTGATCGAGCATCTTCCCATCATTGGAGACGACATCAAATCCCAGTTAGGGGCAACCATTCTTCACCGAACTTTGGTCGATCTCTTCAGAAAACGAGGGGTGAAGCTGGAAAGGACATACCAACTAAATACCGGAGGAAACACGGACTTTCTGAACATGCTCGATCGTCATCGGTTGTCTTCCAAGAAGAAGTCTAAGACCGAAGCAGTGCTGTCGGTTGCAGGTGATGACATTCGTATCGAGAACATTCACGTAGGGCCGAGCGACTACGTACCCTGGCAAAAGGACAGAAAGGTCTGCTTCATCCGGATGGAGGGAAGGATTTTCGGAGATGCACCGGTTGAACTGGAACTCCGTATGTCAGTGGAGGATTCCCCAAATTCCGCCGGCGTTGTTATCGACGCGATTCGGTGCTGCAAACTGGCCTTGGACAGGGGACAAGGAGGTGTCTTGGAAGGTCCGTCCGCCTACTTCATGAAACGCCCACCCGTCCAGTATCCTGATCATAAGGCTTTTCTCCTGACCGAGGCCTTCATCTGCGGAACGGAAGAGGCCGCAGAGTCGGATTCCCCTGAAAGCCCGTGAGACCTTGAACGGAGACGTTTCTCCTATCATTCGGAGAGGCCAAGGTCCATGAATAGCATCCGATGTGCGGAACAGCGCATCCGATCTGCAATCTCAATGTCAAAAGTACCCGAAGATCCGCTTCACGCTGAAAATACCTTGGCTTGGGTCCTCAAACTGATGCCGGAGGCTGACGAGGCTCTTAAGCTTGCGGCACTCGGTCATGACATAGACCGAGCCATAGAGACTCGGAGAGTTCAAAAGAACCGCTTTGGGAGCTTTGATGAATTCAAAGCGGCCCACGCCACCAACAGTGCCGAGATCTTGGGATTAATTCTGGAAGAATGCGGTGTGGACGAATGCGTGAGATTAGAGGTTTGCCGTCTGGTGAGCCTTCACGAAACAGGAGGGGATGAGAGATCGGATATTCTTGAAGAACGCCGACTCCCTATCCTTTTTTCAAGACAATCTTCCTCTCTACTTCGCTCGCAATGGCTGGATGGAAACGAAACGACGCGCCATGTGGGGCTACGCGAGGCTCTCTCCGGAACTTCGGCAGATCGTTGGACAGTTTCGATTTGAGTCTGAGGATATTAACGCTTTGCTCCGAGAAGTGGTCATGGAGGGCGCAGAAGAGCCTCGGGGTTGAGGGTTTATGCGGAAAGAAGAACACTCCAGTTTCCTGGATTGGTTCGGTCACTGGAAAACAGACATACTGAGACTGCATTCCAGAGCCAGAGGGCTCGTCAAGAAGGCTGGAAAGCGTCCTGTCCCATGGACAATCCCTCAGATTCCACGAAGCCTTGATTAAGAAGGGCGATCTCGTTTTCGATATCGGCGCAAACGTGGGGGACATGACGGCACTATATTTGGAGCTTGGGGCCCGAGTGGTTTCCGTGGAACCTCAAGAAGCATGCTTGAGAATCCTTGAGAAACGGTTCGGCCGGAATCCCGGAGTATGTATCATCCCAATGGCTGTGGGCGCTTTCGAGGGGGAAAAGGAACTTATGATCAGCGACATCCGATCGCCCATTTCCTCCATGTCCAGACAGTGGATCGCAGCTGTGAAATCAAGTGGGAGATTCCCCTATTATGAATGGAGTCGTTCTGTGACGGTGCCGGTAACGACTCTAGAATCACTGATAGTTCGTCATGGAGAGCCAGACTTCTGCAAGATCGATGTAGAGGGACTTGAGAAGGAAGTTCTTCAAGGGGTTTCACGTCCCTTGGTAAGCTTGTCGCTCGAGTACCATGCTGAGTTTCTTCCGGAAGCGATTGCCTGTCTGGGGCTTCTCCGGGAGCTTGGTGACTATCGTTTCAATTACACCATGGAAAACCGAACGGTTTTTGAGTCACCTCGTTGGATGGACGAAGAGGAGATCTGCAACCAACTTGGATTGCTCCCTTTCTCCAGCCTCCAGGGCGATGTGTATGCCCGCCTCAACGGCTAGGCTTCAGCGGCCAAGACTGCCGGCCCCCTCGAACCCATCATGTCCTCTGGGTTGCGGCTCTGCAATTCTTCTCTAGCCGGCGGCAGTCATGGCCCTCGATTCCACTCTCGTAATCGAGCGACGATTTGCCATTTCACCAACAGCCCTGCCGTACTCGGGGGCACGAGGTGTTCCCAAGGTTCTCCACGCACCATCCGATGACGAATCTCTGAACCGGTCAGGCCCTTGGCATCGGGAGTCCTGCGCCACATTACCTCCACATGGAGTCCTTGTCCGGTAAGGATCTCATGTTTCCGTTCGCCCCACTTATCGCAGATGGTGATAAAAAACACGGCTTCCATAGGCACGTAGTAGCGGTAGAGTTCGGGAAGATTTATGGGAAAGGGAACCACTGAGAAGGCGTGGCTGACTACGCCCTCTTCGATCAGAGCGGCTTTCACCATCGTGTATCGTTCGAAATACGTGAGAGGGTTGGCCAACAAAGTCGACCTCATTGGGTCGGCTTCATCCTCTCGGGATAGGATTGGATCAGGATTGGTAATTCCGACGACAAGGTGGTCACAGCGTGCTTTGCCCGCCAAGAGGTACGTGAGATGATCGTTATGGAGTACCTGAAATCGTCCATGGATAACGCCTATGCTGTGCATTCGTACCACCTTGCGCCGGAGGGTTCACTCTGCCGGAATGAGACACCTCTCAATGCACTGAATTGGATGGTTTGTTCGTAGGTTTGCCCCAGACCGCGTAGATTGGATCGCTCGGAATCCCGTGTCCGTAATACTTGTCATCCTTGGGACGAGGTCTTCCCGAGCTTTCATGATAGCCCTGGATAGCGAACCGGCCCGACAGGGTGAAGAATCTGCGAACGAGTTCCACCCTTTGCTTTTCGGTGCTCGCCTTCCAGACATTTACAGCCTTCGGGGGAAACATCCGGTTTGAAAAAATCACGATGAAGAGGCCGTCAGGCTTCAGGACGCGTGACACTTCTCTAAAGACCTCAAGAGGCTGGGTCAGGTAGTCCACCGATACCGTGTTGACCACAACGTCAAAGCGGTTATCGGGAAATGGCAGCAGCGGATCACAGTTGAGGTCGTGGATTACGTGTTCGGACAAGACGGGATTGGCTTCCAGTTCCGATTTATTGAGTCCGAGTCCGACAACCATCGCTGGATCGCTCACTTTCCCGAGATGGGAATCCGGTCCGGCCATGAGATCCAGGATCGTTGAACCCGCAGGAATCAAGCGACCATAGATCTGTTCAACTGTCTCAAGGGCACATGAGTCCAGATGGTCTACAAAGCGAGGCTTAGTGTAGAAGTCTCCATCAGAGGTCTCATCGTCCCGACCAAGGTCATAAGGGCTGAACCATGAGAGACTGGTGATTTCATCGGAGTCTTCCTTTACAACAAGGTCTTTCAGCGCGTCCTCGGACCAGACCGGGGCCGGTCCGCAACCGCCGCGTGGGTCCATCCGGCAACGGTAGCCGGTCTTCTCAATCCTCTGGTTCTCCAAGGCATTCCAGCTATTCGTGAAATAGGAACAGTCGTCATTAAAACAGATGTGGTGAAGCTCTCCACCCCAGCTGGACTCCAGTGGAGTACGAATCGGATCCATTTCTGATCCACAATGTGGACAAGCGTGTCCTTCGGGCATTGGGGTCTCCCTTCTCTTGGTAACACCGGATTTATTTAAATCGGACTCAAGAGATCGGCTTTTCCGTAAATTGGTTTTTCAGGGAAACTCAATAAAATGAATGGCCTCCTACCCTCGCGTAAATGCTCGACAGGGATTCTCTTGAAGGCCAAATCTCGTTCTTATCCGATACCGTCCGCAGATCAAAAGGCATCCGAAAAACTTGTTAATTGGTCGGCACACGATCCTTGGGTCCTGAATTTGAAGTTGGGCTCGCCATGGACTTCTGTCAAGTGGATCTCTCTGAAAAACGTGATCCCTGAGAGGTTTCAAGATTCCGAAGCACGTTGGCGACGCTTCAACAAAGGCACTGTCAAAACAGATCCCTGTGTGGTAACCTGGAACCAACTCTTCGGCAGAGATTCCGTTCAATCTCCGCCGGAAAACTCTCGGCATAGGATGACCTGAAATGAGCGAGCCCTCCGAACGAATTGTAGTCTACGGCGCGTCGTGGTGCCCTGACGCCCGCCGAGCAAGACGTGTCTTCGACGAGCAGGGAGTGGAGTACACGTGGATCGACATTGACGAAGACAACGAGGCCCTTGACTTTGTGAGGAAAACAAACGGCGGACAGGTCATCATTCCCGTGATCGTCTTTCCTGACGAATCCATTCTTGTCGAGCCCTCCAACTATGAACTCGCCAAAAAGTTGGAAGGGCTTTTGGGGGATGCCGATCCTCAAAGCTAATGGTCCTGCGGCCCCACTTGAGCGCTAAGCGTTTATACCTGTCAAGGCCGTTCCGGGGGTTAGTTCATCTTCCAGATAAGAGCGTTGAGAACCCCAGCGAAGCCAACCCAAATCAGATAGGGGACCATCAGCACACCAGCGAGCTTGGACACTTTCCAGAACGTCACGGAAGTTGCCAGAATCGCTAACCACAAGATGCCAATCTCGAGAAGTGCCAAACCGGGGCTCCGAAGGCCGAAGAATAAAGCCGACCATCCTGCATTCAGGAGGAGCTGGAGGGCATAGATCGCCAGCGAGCGTTGTCGGCCTCCAGAACCGCTCCGCCAAACGATCCAAGCGGCGATCCCCATGAAGGAGTAGAGGATCGTCCATACGCTACCAATCGTAGCTCCTGACGGAGTCCAAGAAGGCTTGTCAAGAGACGGATACCACGAGCCGACTGAGAGATTTGTGAGAAAACCCCCAAGGGTCGCAATTCCAAAAACAATGAGCAGACTCACTACAAGACCAGCTATTTGTCTGAGTTTGTTCATAAGTGTATAGGTATTCTCATGGTCCATCGATGAATAACCAAAGGAAACCGCTTTACATCTAAGGTATCGATACTATCCACCGGACTAGACAGGCCAGAAGAATTGTTGCCGATAGCCCTCCAAGCGAAAGCCCAGCAAACCAAAGCCACTGAAGTCGCTTTTCAGTAAGCGCCTTCATGTGAGGCCTTTCCCCGAAAGAGATAGTAGCAGAAGGCGGTGTAGGCAAGCACCACCGGTAGCATAATCACGGTACCGACCAACAGCAGGGATTGGGAAGTCCCTGCCGCTGCTGCCTGTCGAAAGGTGACGCTAAAGGGAACCAACCAGGGCCACAAGCTTACAACCAGCCCAATGTAGCCCATGAGAAAGACCAAGAGGCTCAAGAGGAAGGGGCGATACTCGCTAGGACCCGTGCAGATCGCGCCAGATTTGAACGAATAGGCCGGCGGTCACAAGTGGCATGGGCAGGAGATAGAAAAATATGGGCATACTAAACCAAAGGTCCTTCACATCCGCATTCATCATTGGCATGCTGATGCTGACAATTACCAGGAAGAGGCCTACATAGGCCAGGACGTACGATGCGCTCCTTCGCGCCCATTCCTGGGTGACACCGTCAGTCTTCATCACCAGCCAGGTGGCTCCGAGGAGCGCATACCCGAATACCAACGCAATTCCCGTCATCACACTGTACGCATTGAGCCAGTCGAAAGATCCACCGGCAAAACTTCGGCCCTCGACCTGAAATCCGCGAACGAAAGCTCCCAATATCATACCTTGCATGAGGGCAGCCAGAAGAGATCCGAAGTGGAAGGAATAGTCCCACAGGCGGCGGGACCGGGTCGCCTTGAAGCGGAACTCAAAGGCAACGCCTCGGAAAATGAGCCCCAAGAGCATGAAGATCACCGGTATGTAAAGGGCCGGCATAAGAATCGCGTACGCCAGGGGAAACGCCGCAAACAGTCCGCCACCACCCAGAACCAGCCATGTTTCGTTGGCATCCCAGAACGGAGCGATGGAATTCATCATGCGATCCCGGCATTGATCAGTCGGCGCAAAGGGAAAGAGCACGCCGATACCCAAGTCAAAGCCGTCCAGCAGGACGTAGAGAAAGATGGCAGTTCCGATAAGGCCAAGCCATATCAGAGGCAGATCCAGGTAGCTTTCGAAGCTAAACATGGGGTCCTCCTTCTTCTGAGACCAGACCCGTAAACAACGGCGGCTTCTTGACTCCGTGAGCACCGTAGACTTCTTCTTCGGAATCCGGGCCCTTTCGGACGAGTTTCAAAATATAATAGGTTCCGGCACCGAAAATAAAGCCATAGGTGAGAACAAAGGCCGTAACGGAAATGGCTATGGGGGAAGCCGCCACCGGCGAGACGGCCTCTGTTGCCCTCATCACTCCGTAGATGACGTATGGCTGCCTTCCGACCTCCGTTACAAACCATCCCGCAAGCACGGCGAGGAAACCGGCAGGGGTCATGGCCATGCACCAGTAGTGAAACCACGTCGCCTCAAACAATTGTTTTTTCAAGTAAAGAACCAGTGCAGTCAAGCCGGTAAGGATCATCAAAACGCCGAGCCCTAACATAATGCGGAAGCACCAAAAGACTACCCACACCGGCGGACGATCTTCTTTGGGCCACGCCTTTAACCCCACGACCTTTCCATTAAGGTCATGGGTCAGAATCAGGCTGGACAGTTTCGGAATCTCGATTGCATACTTTGTCTTTTCAGCTTCCTGATCGGGCCATCCAAAGAGATTGAGGGGCGCTCCGGTCGTGGTTTCCCATAGACCTTCCATGGCAGCCACCTTGGCCGGCTGGTGCTTCAGAGTGTTCAGACCGTGCTGATCCCCCAAAAAGAATTGCAGTGGCGCAACAAAGATGGCCATGATCATTGCCATTCCAAACATGACACGAGCACATTCTTTGTGGCGGCCACGCACCAGGTAGAATGAGGCTATCCCTCCTACAACAAAGGCCGTGGTCAGGTAGGCTGCCGTGACCATGTGGACGAAGCGATAAGGGAAGGAAGGGTTGAAGATGACTTCCAGCCAGTTTGTGGCATAGAAGAGGCCTTCTTCTCCAACCCTATATCCCTGGGGCGTTTGCATCCAGCTGTTGGCTGACAGGATCCAGAATGCCGATATGACGGTACCGGTCGCGACAATGATAGTGGACGCAAAATGCATCCGTGGGCTGACTCGGTTCCACCCGAACAGCATGACCCCCAGGAATGAGGCCTCGAGAAAGAATGCGGTGAGAACCTCGTAGCCTAACAACGGACCGAGGACGTTTCCGGCCTTATCGGAGAATGCTGACCAATTTGTACCGAACTGGAAAGACATAACCACGCCGGAGACCACACCCATGCCGAATGTTACGGCAAAAATCTTGACCCACATGCGGTATGTCCGTGCATAGGAGGACTCGCCTGTCGAGAGCCATCGCCACTCGAGTACGGCCAACCAACTGGCCAAGCCTATGGTGAAGGCCGGGAAAAGAATGTGAAACGAAATGGTGAATGCGAATTGGATGCGTGCCAGCAAAACCGGATCAAGGTTTTCAATCATTGCATTACCTCTGTACGACGACATTCCTCAAGCGTGATCCGAGATGAGGCGAAAAGTTCAAGCCCTGCAAATCAAGATCATACGGTGCTGTCCTGATGACCCTCCAGTCTTGAAGCTTTCCGCATTCAGAGGCCGATCGATGAGGCATTTACATCGAAAGTTCGCCCGGATTCTCGTTCTGCCATGGGTTGGGGAATCATGGAGTTCTCACCAGAAGCCGGTTCCTGGTTCCCCTTTGAAAGGGCCAACAATGTCCTTCGTAATCCAACCCCCGTAAAAGTCGCCCGGTTGGGAAGAGACCATTTCATCGTCGACATAGCAAGCGTCCATCTTGCTCGGATAGAAAGCAACATGATCCTTTATGGCTTCAAAATCAGGTGAAGGCTGAATATAGCACCAGGCGGCGTTGTCCGCAGAGCGCCCATCGATTTCGACCGTAAAGTAAGTTGCCTGACCTTTCCATTCGCAGAACGATGTCCGTTCGGTTTGACGTAAGTACTCATCGGCGACGTCTTGCGGCGGGATATAGTAGACTGGCGGATGGCTCGTTTCCAGGACTCGTTTTGCACGGGTGGATTGCGCCACACAGACGTTGTTGAAAATCACTCTTATGCGCTTTGAAGTGTCTTCAATCCGAGGAGGCCTCGGGTAATCCCAGACCGACTCTTGTCCAGGGTCAGGCTCAACTCTTTTTCTCTCCATTGATGAATTGTGCTCCCGTACCAAAAAGATTTTCGAGATCCTGACGGTGGCCTCAGTCCGGCTAGATCCGTCCGGCCTGCCCCTAAGGGTTGGATTCACTGAATAGAGTGCTCCAAATGCCGATTAAGAATACCAAGGACCACAGGATGGTCCGTATGAGGTTCGTCCACACCAGGCGGCGTATCACCGAGAGGTCCTTGCCGGAGCGCTGCAGCTTTGCGTGGCATGGGACGGAAAGGCCGAATGTGGAAACCCAACACAAGACAATGATTGCGGCGGAAAGGATCGTCAAGAAGCCTCCGCCGAGGTATATCATAATGCCGACAATGATTGCCTGACCACAGAGCAATGGAATGACGAAGAAGGCAATCCGACTCGAGTATTTCCTGTGCCACGACAAAAAGGCGTCTCGTTCGATGTGGGCTAAGCTCGGGTACATGATGACTTGAGCCAACCACACTACGATCACGATCCCGAAATCAAATAGGTTTCTCGCAATATGGAGCTTATCCATAGCTGTGTCCAGTTCTCCTAGGGACCCGGCGTCCTATGAGAAGCGGTCTACAGGAGATCCTTCAATGCCTCGTCAATGGTAGGGAATTCGAAACGGAAACCATTGTCCAGGAGAACCTTTGGAATGGCTCGCTGGCCTTGAAGTACTACTGATCCGAATTCACCCAACACAAGCTTGATCATAAAGGATGGCGCAGGCATGAACGACGGTTTTCCAAGGGCTTTTCCAATTGCCTTGCCAAGGTCTACGTTCCTTACCGGAAAAGGGGCTGAGAAGTTCACGGGGCCTCGTATATTCTCATGTTCTATAAGAAACAGTTCCGCTCGACAGAGATCCTTGACGTGCATCCAGGGAACCCATTGCCGTCCACTGCCAATAGGACCACCGGCAAAGAACTTGAACGGTAGGACCATCTGAGCAAGAGCACCGCCACCCTTTCCCAGGATTATCCCGAATCTGGTAGTAAGCACTCTGACGCCCTTCTCCTCTGCCTTGTAGGCTTCGGCTTCCCAGTCTCGAGCGAGATGAGAAAGGAAGTCCGAACCCGGAGGGGCGCCCTCGGAGATCTCTTCATCACCTGCAGGACCATAAATTCCTGCTCCGGAGGTATTGATCAGGGTGATTTTCCTTTCAGTATCAGAGGGAATCGCTTCCACCAAGTAGCGCGTGGTTAGGATTCTCGTATCTCTGAGAAGCTTCTTGTAGTGCGTCATCCCATCTCTTGAACACGGAAACTCCGGCAAGGTTGATGACGAGATCAAACGTCGGCACCTGTGTCTGCCACTCCCCAGGCTTAGTTGCATCGGCGGCCAGCATCTTCACCTCGGATGGGAGTTTTGCTCCTCGATCCGGTCGTCTCGCCATGACGGTTACGTCAAAGCCTTTCTCCACAAGGAACGGAGTGAGATGGGATCCCACAAAACCATTGCCTCCGACGATCAGTGTTTTCATTTCAGGGGCACCTCCGAAGTTGGATAAAGAGGCCACAGAGAGAAGCTCTCGGAGACTCGTGAGCGATCTCCGAGTTGTTAATAAGGGGCTTCCCGCTTTCCTTGAGACCGTGAGGGGTCCCATTATACGTGATTCCTGAGTTGCAGCTCCAAAGGATGAGGATGCAAGAAGAACTGCTCCTTCAGATACGGCTCATCGTATTTCCGCACATAGTGCGACAGTAAGGTGACCGGCACAATGAGGGGAATGTGCCCCATTCGGTAGTTCTCGATTGTCTCCACCAGCTCCAGCTTCTCGTCAGCGGCAATCTGTTTCTTGAAAAATCCCATCACGTGGAAAAGGACGTCAGTGTTTTTCCGCCGCGTAGTCTTCAATCTGAGCGCATCCATGAGCAGCCGCTGATACTGCACCCGGAAGTCATCCAAAGAATGGCTTTTGATACCAGCAATCATTTTCCCCATTTGCCTCATGTGCTGGGGACTGTGGGCCATGATGAGAAGCTTGTGCCGCGTGTGGAATTCCACAAAACCTCGCCTCGTCGGTTTTGGGGAAAGGCTCTCCCTCCATCTCTTCAGGACGAATATTGCCTCAATGAAATTTTCCCTGAGTTTGGGATCGTGAAGCCTTCCCTCCTCTTCAACCGGGAGCAAAGGGAAGTGTTCCATGAAGGCACGGGCAAACATGCCGACTCCTCGGTTCGAGGGCATCCCCTGGTCCGAGTACACCTTCACCCGTTCCATTCCGCTGCTGGGGGATCCCTTCTTGAAGATGAAGCCGTAGAGATCAAGCTCCTCCAATTCCGAGACTTTCTTTGCGCACCACCCCAGCATCCGATCTGTGTGATCCTGTTTCGTGTTGCCGGTCATGAGGCGAGGTGACTCCGGGTCTCCCACGAGGCGCATCGACTCCCGAGGAATCGGGAGCCCACACTCGACCTCTGGACAAACCGGAAAGAATTCAACGTATTGGGATAGGGTGTCCGTGATGAAGGGATCCCGGCTGTGCCCACCATTGTAACGGACGTTTTGGCCTAAGAGGCACGCGCTGACTCCGAGCTTGATCTGCTCTTCCATGGGGATTATCATCCTTCGTCAAGAGATTCGCCGAATCCGTCGGCACGCAGCGAGCGATCGGCCAGAATTACCGCATATCTTGGGCTGTGGGTCAAGGACTGCGATGCGAATAAGCCGATCGGCTGACAGAAGAATGTTATTACCGGGCCAGAGAGTGACACAGGTACCCGATTTCCGAATTCAGAAGTGCAATGCCGCTGAGGTAAACCCCAAGGGTGACTATGTCCTCTACTGGATGATTGCCAACCGGAGAACTCATTGGAATTTCAGTCTCCAACGGGCAGTCGAGTGGTCGACGCGATTGAACAGGCCGCTCGTGATCCTGGAGGCTCTTCGATGCGGCTACCAATGGGCATCTGACCGGCTTCACCGTTTCGTGATGGAGGGAATGAAGGACAACGCCGCGCGGCCTTAAGACACCGGGTGTTCTACTATCCCTATCTGGAACCTGCCCAGGAGCCAGGCAAAGGCCTTTTGAGAGAATTGGGGAAGAGGGCCTGCGTGATTGTCACCGATGATTTCCCGGCTTTCTTCTTGCCACGTATGGTCGCTTCGGCAGCCCGTCAGGTTAGCATCCTCATGGAGAAAGTGGACTCGAACTGCGTCTTGCCGATACGTTGGACAGAGAGGGTCTTCTTGACTGCTTTCTCGTTCAGACGTTTCCTGCAAAACAACATCGAGCCCCATTTGCACTCATTTCCAAGGCCTGACCCTCTCGCCGAAGGTGTTCGGCCATTCAATGCTCAGATCCCAGGACAAATACTTGACCGATGGCCACCGGCTCACGATATCCTCGAGTCCTTGCATGATGGTTCTTCGGCTTCCTTTCCTATTGACCACTCAGTCCCTCCATCGCCCCTCCGCGGGGGAGAGCGTGCAGCAAGTCGAACCCTGGGGGAGTTTCTCAAAGAGGGCCTCGATCGATACGCGGGATTGCCGAAACCATCCTGACGACGATGCCACGAGCGGCCTATCAGCCTATCTGCATTTTGGTCACATCTCAGCCCATCAGGTGTTTCAGGAGCTAATGGATCATGAAGGATGGTCCAAGAATAGGATTTGGCCGGGCGGGCGAGGACAGCGTGAAGGTTGGTGGGGCATGAGTCGGAGTGCCGAATCCTTTCTGGACCAGCTGATCACATGGCGCGAGCTTGGCTACAACATGTGTGCTCATATGCCCCTTTATGACCGATACGAATCCCTTCCGGCTTGGGCACAGGAGAGCCTGGACAGACACAGGAATGATCCCCGACCCTACCTGTACGGCCTGGAGCGGTTCGAGAACGCCGAAACCCATGATCCACTATGGAACGCCGCACAAAGGCAACTGAAGCGAGAGGGAAGGCTTCACAATTATCTTCGCATGTTGTGGGGCAAGAAGATTCTCGAGTGGACACGGTCGCCGGAGGCTGCGCTGGATATTATGATCCATCTCAACAACAAGTATGCACTCGACGGTCGGAATCCCAATTCCTTCACGGGGATCTTCTGGATCCTGGGACGGTACGACAGACCTTGGGCCCCTGAGAGGCCTGTGTTCGGAAGGATCCGGTACATGTCCTCAGAAAGCACCCGAAGGAAGCTTCGGGTGAAACAGTACCTCCGGAAGTATTCGGAATGAACGTTTTCTCGAATGGAAAGACCGGCATATTCCCCATGGGAATGAAACGGCAACCTACAGGAGAAATGAAAAACGGGAACGTTGAAAAATGGAGATACTGCACCTGCTTTCAACTTGGTGGACCAAGCTGGCAACCACGTGAAACTGGCCGACTTCAATGGCAAAAAGGTTTCTACTGTACTACTATCCGAGAGCCGACACCTCAGGATGCACGAAGCAGGCCTGTAGCGTCCGAGATGCGCGGCCAGAGGTACAGGACCTCGGAATCCCTGCGTTGGGGATCAGCCCCGACGGTGCGGACGCGGCAAAAGAAGTTCGACAATAAACACTCGTTGGCTTTCCCTCTCCTCTCAGATCCCGATCACAAGGTGGCTGAGCTTTATGGGGCCAAGGGTGAGAAGAAGCACGGATTATTCGATGGGTAAACAAATAAAAGTATGTTCTTCGGGTCAACCCACGATATGGTGAAGGAAATAGACCGTTTTCGAGGAAAATCGGATGAACGGGAGTGGTGAAGAGACAAGAGAGACAATTCGACCCGAATTCAATCCTGCAATCATGACAGATTTTCAGGGGGCCAAAATCACTTCGGACACGGGTTCCAGGCACCTTGGAAAGTCGTCCACGCATGAGACAAAACTGCATCGCTCTTGGGTTTCCGATCCCGTTGTGTCAGCCGACGAATGAGGAGCTTTTTAGCAAAAGGTCCGTTCTTCTCTTGACACGGGAGAAGAATCCATTTACGATGGTTCCTAAGAGATAACTATTCTCTGAAAAGAAACGGCCTCGCCAAGTGGATGATCCTGATGGCTCTCGATGACTCAAGGAGAAGTGAAGACCGCTTTCAACAGATGCTTGACAAGCTCAAGAGCCTTGATTTCCGTATCACCCCCCAGCGTTTGGCTGTGCTTCGGATTCTTTCCGCCAGTGAGGATCATCCTACCGCTGAACAAATCTTCGAAAAGGTCAAGACCGCCTTCCCTACCACAAGCTTGGCCACCATCTACAAGACTATCGCCCTGCTCAAGAGCCTCAACGAGGTTCTCGAACTGGGCTTTCCCGATGGGAGTAACAGATACGACGGGAACAAGCCGTTTCCCCACCCTCACGTGATCTGTACCAGGTGCCGGAAGATTATGGACCCTGAACTAATGAGTCTCGATGAGCTTAAGGACGAGATAAGTAAGAAGACAGGATTTAGAATTCAACATCACCGCATGGACTTCTTTGGCGTGTGTCAGGAATGTCAAGAGGCCACGTGACAGTTTTCTTAATTACTGAGAAAGAATAGTTCTTGAGAGATAAGGGTTCTCGAATCAGAATAAAAGTGACCTTTTCATCAACGTGAAAACGGTTTTGCCTGGGTTCGCTCGCGTGGGACACACCCCGAACATTCTATTGGGGTCAGCCGACGTATCCCTCCGACTCTCAGGGGTGCCATGAGGTTAAAGATGGCAAGAACGCCGAAGAATTCCGGTTCAGACAATGAAAGGAGGAGACTTTATGAATGAAGATAGCAAGCGCCCGGTAATGGGATCCACAGTCCGCGGAGGCACGTCGAACCGGGACTGGTGGCCGAACCAGTTGAACCTCAAGATTCTTCATCAGCACTCTCAGAAGAGCAATCCGATGGGCGAGCAGTTCAACTATGCAGAGGAATTCAAGAAACTCGACCTGGAGGCCGTGAAGAAGGACCTCTATGCGCTGATGACCGACTCGCAGGACTGGTGGCCGGCCGATTACGGTCACTACGGCGGGCTCTTCATCCGGATGGCGTGGCACAGCGCAGGCACCTACCGCCAAGGCGACGGCCGCGGAGGCGCGGGGACCGGCAATCAGCGCCTGGCGCCCCTCAACAGCTGGCCGGACAACGTGAACCTCGACAAGGCGCGCCGGCTGCTCTGGCCGATCAAGCAGAAATACGGCAGGAAGATCTCCTGGGCCGACCTCATGATCCTGGCCGGCAACTGCGCCATCGAGTCGATGGGGTTAAAGACCTTCGGCTTCGGCGGCGGCCGCGAGGATGTCTGGGAGCCGGAAGAGGACATTTATTGGGGTTCCGAGGCCGAGTGGCTCGGCGACAAGCGCTATTCGGGCGACCGGAATCTAGAAAATCCGCTCGCGGCCGTGCAGATGGGCCTGATCTACGTGAACCCGGAAGGGCCGAACGGTAATCCGGACCCGGTTGCCTCGGGCCGAGACGTCCGCGAGACTTTCGCACGCATGGGCATGAACGACGAGGAGACCGTCGCTCTCGTCGCCGGAGGACACACGTTCGGCAAATGTCACGGCGCTGGCGATGCGGCGCATGTGGGGCCTGAGCCCGAAGCCGCCCCCATCGAGGAACAGGGACTCGGCTGGAAGAGCAGCTTCGGCAGCGGTAAGGGCGGCGATACGATTGGCAGCGGCATCGAGGGCGCCTGGAAGCCGAACCCGACCAAATGGGACATGGGCTATCTGAAGGTGCTGTTCAAATACGAGTGGGAGCTGGTCAAGAGCCCGGCCGGCGCGCATCAGTGGCTGGCCAAGGACGTGGCCGAAGAGGACATGGTTGTTGACGCGCACGACCCGTCGAAGAAGCACCGGCCGATGATGACCACGGCGGACCTCTCCCTTCGATTCGACCCGATCTACGAGCCGATCGCGCGGCGTTACCAGCAGAACCCGGAGGAGTTCGCGGACGCGTTTGCCAGGGCGTGGTTCAAGCTGACGCACCGCGACATGGGCCCCCGCTCGCGCTATCTCGGTCCGGAGGTTCCGGCCGAGGAACTGGTTTGGCAGGATCCGGTGCCCTCGGTGGATCATAAGCTGATCGACGCTCAGGACATCGCCGCCCTCAAGGCCAAGATCCTCGCCTCGGGACTGTCTGTCTCCCAACTGGTCTCTACTGCTTGGGCCTCGGCATCCACGTTCCGGGGCTCCGACAAGCGCGGAGGCGCAAACGGGGCGCGCATCCGTCTTGCACCGCAAAAAGATTGGGAAGTCAACCAGCCTGCCCAACTGAAGACTGTGCTGCAGACCCTTGAGGGAATCCAGAAGGAGTTCAACAGCGCACAGTCTGGCGGGAAGAAGGTGTCACTCGCCGACCTGATCGTTCTTGGTGGATGCGCAGGTGTCGAGCGAGCGGCGAAGAATGCCGGTCACGATGTGACCGTTCCCTTCACGCCGGGACGCACGGATGCCTCACAGGAGCAGACCGACGTGGTGTCATTCGCCGTACTCGAACCGGCTGCAGACGGGTTCCGTAACTACCTCAAAACCAAATACGCCGTATCGGCAGGGGAACTGCTGGTTGATCGTGCGCAACTGCTGACGCTGACCGCCCCTGAGATGACGGTTCTCGTTGGCGGTATGCGTGTGTTGAATACCAACTTCGGACAGTCCCAGCACGGAGTCTTCACCAAGCGGCCGGAGACGCTCACCAATGACTTCTTCGTGAATCTGCTCGACATGAGCACGACGTGGAAAGCAACCCCGGGAGACGAAGACGTGTTCGAGGGACGTGATCGGGCAACGGGCGCGCTCAAGTGGACAGGCACCCGTGTCGACCTCATCTTCGGTTCGAACTCCCAACTCCGGGCCTTGGCGGAAGTCTACGGATGTAAGGACTCCCAGGAGAAGTTCCTGCACGACTTTGTAGCAGTGTGGAACAAGGTAATGAACCTTGACCGCTTCGACCTCTCCCGACCGTAGCATAAACGTCTTCGAGGGCTTCTGAAGCGTATTCTGAACTGCAAATCGGATGATCAGGAAGCGATAGCCGCCACGAATTGACGGATTTTTTGAACGCTCACGGAGGCTATTGGCAACATGTGAGGGCTGCGTTTCAATACAATCTGAAACGCAGCCCTTTCTTAAGGCCTTTACCGTCTGCTGGTCACAGAATCGGAGCCAAAAACACAATCGCATCAGTTCGCGGCCATGAAGCCCATCGTTTGCAGAAAAATAAACGGCACTCAAGACAAGGAGGATCAGAAGATGGCAACGCTCAAGAAAGGCGATCAAGCACCTTCTTTCAGCTTGGTGGACCAAGAGGGGAAAGAAGTGAAACTCTCAGATTTCAAAGGGGAAAAGGTGTTTTTGTACTTCTATCCGAAAGCCAACACGTCGGGGTGCACGAAGCAGGCCTGTAGCGTCCGAGATGCGCGGCCAGAGCTACAGGACCTCGGAGTCGCTGCGTTGGGGATCAGCCCCGACGGTGCGGACGCGCAAAAGAAGTTCGACAAGAAGCACTCCTTGGCATTCCCTCTCCTGTCAGACCCAGATCACAAGGTAGCTGAGCTCTATGGGACCTGGGGTGAGAAGAAGATGTACGGAAAATCGTTCATGGGAATAATCAGATCATCTTTTCTCATCGATGAAGCTGGCAAAATTATGGGCGCCTGGTATAAAATCAAACCGGAAAACACGGTTCCGGAGGCCAAGAAGGTTTTGGGATCTCGCTGAGGCCGTCCCGCAGGGGAGAGGTTGTTTTTCATTTCTCGCGTGCGTGAAGCATTCAATCCAGAATCAACTGGCGGTGCTGCAACCATGAGGGATATTGGGATGCTCGGGAACCGACAAGCGAGAAGGACTTATAAATCGCCGACCCTTTCAGATCTATGCGGCATGTTTGACGAGAGGAGGATCAGATGAAATTGCCACAATACATTACGACCGAGGAAGTACAGAGGGTGTGCCGTGAACTCGGTATCCGGGACTGGACGTCGCTTACAGAGGCTGCTGTCCCCGTTGAAGAGGCAAGGATCATCCAAGCTGAAGTTGGGGCCGAGGCAGGCCACGTGACTGCTGATGAGTTCCGACCGCGGATTGGAAGTCGAACTGGAGCACGGATTGCAGTTCCCCGATGCGAATGTGACCAACAATCATCCTTTGTTGACGGGAAAGATCGTGTTGGCCCATCTCAAAGAAACCCTGGACTATTACTCAAGGCTTGAGGTAGCTGAACTGGAGGGTGATATTCTGAACGCACTCTCGAAGGGTGACCTGGCCAAGGTCGCGGAAAAGTACCGAAAGCTGATCCACGCCCGCGTGGCACTAAACTCGAGTGAAGTTAGCCGACTTTAGTTTGGTGGCCGCTCTGGAACATCGATAGCCAATTCGACAGAGTAACAAACAGGTCCCGGTGACGCCGGGGAGGCATCATAGCCTCAGGCCACGACGCTCCTGCCGTTTCACAAGGAGGATTTGTAGGCTGTGCAAAAAGCAATCAAACTCGAGACAGAAATCAGGAACCTCTTGGCCTCACAGAAATTTGCTGTCCTATCGACTCAGGAGCAGGATCACCCGTATTTGAACCTGGTGGCGTTCGCCGAGACCAGCGACCTCCGAACCATCCTGTTTGCTACAACGAGGGGCACAAGAAAGTACGGGAACATATTATCTAAGTCTGGTATTGCCCTCCTCGTTGACAACCGGTCCAACGAGGCAGCGGACATCCGCGAGGCCATGGCCGTGACGATCATCGGGAGCGCCTGGGAAGTCCCCGCCTCGGAGAGAGAAGGACTGGATAGGGCTTATCTTGGAAAACAGCCGCATATGAAAGAGTTCTTGTCCTCTCCATCCACAGCGCTGATCAAGGTTGATGTCGAATCCTACCTCCTCGTCAGCCGTTTCCAAGACGTGACCATACTGAATTTGAAATCATGACTCTAGGGTAATACGGCCACCACTGGCGGATTACCCGCTATCGCTATCATTTGTTGATCCTCAAATATCCGACACATCAAAGGACTTCCTTGAGTGCCAGCTTTGCTGCAAGATGTCCGCACATTCCATGTACTCCAGCACCGGGAGGCATTGAGGAAGAGCAAACGTACAAGCCTCTTACCGGAGTCGAATATGCGCCCCACCGTCCCAAAGGCCGGACGAATAGCTGCCAGAAACTCTGCACTCCACCGGCGATGTCGCCGCCGACGTAGTTAGCGTTGTATGCCTCCATTTCTGCCGGCAACATCGTATGTCTAGCCAGTACACGACTCCTGAATCCAGGTGCAAATCGCTCCACCTGAGCTTCAATTCGCTGGGTCATGTCTACCGTAGCACCCATTGGGAACATGACAATATCCCCAGGCCGTGTGCAGACCATCGGGGGCACGGCTCGAATCGAAGAGGCTGGGTTGAGACAGGAGCACGAACGGTTTTTCAGGCAGGACTCCCCGCCAGACATCCAGTTCGGCAGCAGCGACTTCCTCAAGGGTGCCACCCAGGTGGAGGGTGCCTGCCTGTGAGCAACGGGGATCTCTCCATGGAATGGGGCCATTGAGCGCCCAATCCACCTTGAAGACCCCTGACCCGTAGCGGTGTCTTTGGAGTCGCTCCGATAGTAGGAAGGAAGAATCGAGCCTGCGATCCGAGCCAGTTGCTTCGGTGTGACGTCGAAAAGAATAGCCCTTGCCTTTGGCAAATCACTCATGGACGAGACTGGCGACCCAGCTCTGACCTCTCCCCCCAGGGACACGAAGTAGGACGCAAGAGCGTCTGCAATTGCCTGAGAACCACCACGAGCAATCGGCCATCCAACGGCATGGCCGGACATACAAAGCATGAGCCCGAAGCCCGCGCTCGACGGGTGTTGAAGTGGAAAGATCGCGTGGGCCGAATTGCCCGCAAAAAGTGCTTGAGCCTTGCCTCCTTTGAACCAAGCCCTCGCCAAGCCCACCGCGGACCGCATGGCATGGGGGCCGAACCGAAGAAGCGGGAATGGATTGCTGGGAATGCCAAGAGGTTTGAGCAGCTCTGGGATGAGTTCGTCCCAGTCCCGAACAGCAGGGCCGATGAGTCGACGATAGCGGTCTGCGTCCTGACCGAGGCCTTCTGCCGTTGCTTCCAGCGATCTTTCGAGGAGCACGGCAGATCCGTCGTCCAAAGGGTGTGCCAGCGGAACCGGTGGATGGATCCATTCAAGGCCGTGGGCTTCAAGATCGAGTGAGCGAAAAAACGGTGAGGTCAGCGCAAGGGGATGTATAGCCGAGCATACGTCATGGCGAAAACCGGGCAGAGTAAGTTCCTCGGTGCGGGTGCCACCACCGATGGTGTCCTTGGCCTCAAGAATAAGAACGGATCGCCCTTCCTGAGCGATGGTTATTGCCGCGGCCAGGCCATTAGGACCAGAGCCCACCACGACGGCATCGTATTCTAATCGAGACGGCATGTGGTCCGCCTCCAGAGCGGTCTCCTAGCTGGGCCTGAACCATCGCTTGGGCTCGTGGATCAGAGTCCTGATCTGAGCATTGTAGTACACGTTTCCAGATTTGCGACCATCGCAGATCTGTGTCCATGCACTCCTGATCAAAGGTAATGTCGGCGGGAACTCCAAGATGCAGGGCAAGCGATGTGAGCACATGGGTCCATATTCTCGTTTGAATCTTGGAGCCGACCAAGCGAAACGCGGCCTCATAAACCGGGTCGCTGGCCCGGGCCAATCCCAATATCTGTACGATCGTGCCCTCACTGCTCCTCTGCGCGCTGAAACTGACGAATCCGCATTCGGGATGTCCTTGCGGCGTGTTGAACGTGAACGAACGTTCGTCTGCATAGAGGATCATGACACCGGTGGAGACCGGCCCGCCAGGGGTCGAGGAATCGATGAGGACTATCTCACCGGCCTGGATGCCTCCAGGAGAAGGGTAGAAGCGGTTGAAAGACGGCTGGAAGCTGGGGAAGTTTTCCTTGAGGGCCTCAATCGCCTGTTCAGGTGATATTGCGGGATCATCGATGTGAAGACGAAAAATCTTCTGGCACAGCCGGCCGAATCCATTGACCGGACCAACGGCACGCAGACCATTTACGTTGAGATTTCTCGCTTCTTTGGGCATTTCAGGCACAAACAACTCGGAAACAGGTTTGGCCCAGCTTGTCAAATTCACCAGGACGTCAGATTCCTCCGCGGTCTGGACGGACGATTGCTCTGCCGAAACGCCTGCAGCCGAGAGCGCATCAGTTTCACTCGCGTGGACCTGGATTGCCTGATCAAGCTCAGTAACCTTGAAAATTTGCACGAAGGTCTTGGCTGACTGCCAAACGCTGAAAGTCGCTGTCCCTTGTTTTGGCACGAGCCGAAAGCTTCACCAGCATACTTGCCCCCAGGCCGTTCATGGTGCGAACCCGGGTACAGTTGAGAATCAACGTGTCTTGGGATCCGTGGACCCATTCCAGGCATATGCAGCCACGATGGGCCGCTCATCGTGGTCCATGAGGTCTTCGGGAAGATCGATGACGCAAGCCCTGTCATTCAGGTAAACCGCTTTCATCCGAATTTGTTCGGGGGGCTTAGCCTCAGTCTCGACGACCACATTTATCCTTGCCGTCTTATTCTCTGACCGCTGTCGGATGCTTTTCGGCCAGCCGATCTCTTGCCAGATTCAGCTTGTTTTCCAATCCCGGGAAGATACGGAGCGCTGTATTGACAAAGCAAGTTGCTCCCCATCTTGTCGAGAAAGGCCAACTGGCTCGCTCGGCCCACAAGAGCCTGGGCATAGGTGGGGTACGCATGAGTGACAAGATTGAGCTTTTGAAGCGGCTTCTTCAAAGCCCTGATCACTTGAGCCTCGTGAATGACTTCCGCCGCAGCTTCGCCCAGGATGTGGGCTCCGATGAGCCGCCCGCGGCCATCGCAGAGGAATTTCGCCAATCCTGTTGTGGTTCCGTCTATCAATGCCCGGCGCATGCTTGCGTAATCAAACCGGTACACCTTGAGCTTGTGTCCATGCTTCGCGTGTGCTTGTGCTTCCGTGAGTCCGAGGAAGGCCAAAGTTGGCTCTGTGAATATCACGTACACGCTGTTTCGGTAGTCGACCTTTTGTTTTACGGGGAGAATGGCGTTCGTTGCTGCGACGATTCCCTGATACTCGGCCATGGAGGCCAACTGGTCAGGACCGACGATGTCTCCGCACGCGTAGATGTTGGGAGCGGATGTCCGGAGGGTCTTGTCGGCAATAATACCTCGGGGAGTACAATTGACGCCCGCCTTGTCCAGGGCAAGCCCCTCAAGATCCGGCCTTCTCCCGAGTGCCACGAGAACCTGGTCCGCTGTGACCTCACCGAGGTCCCCATTTCCCTGCTCATAGGCCAGTACAACCTTGCCTTGGTGGTTCCTCAGGCTCGTTGCCTTCGTCCCCGGCATCAATCGGATTCCGTCGGCTTGCAGGGCCCGCAGCAAGTGATTGACCAGCTCTCGGTCTGCTCCAGGGAGAAGTCGTGATCCCATTTCAACAACGGTGGTTTCTACGCCGAGTCGCCCGAAGGCTGATCCATACTCGAGACCATCTACGCCTCCACCCAGAATGATGAGCGATTTCGGGAGGTCGTCCAGCTCGTAGAGCGTCTCGTTCGTCAGGTAGTCGATGTCGCTGATCCCGGAAATAGGCGGAATTAAGGGACGGGTTCCGACGGCTATGATGAAATGCGAGGCCGAGATGGTTCTGACCGTTCACCTCGATGTGGTGTCGATCGACGAACGACGCGGTCCCGGAAAGCATCGTGAATTCCAATGTGCTCAAAGGTTTCTGGAACATCCTTCTCATAGGCCTTTTGCACCACAGACCGTATGTGAGCCATCACGTTGCGGCTGTCCACAGCTGTTGCTTCACCCGAGAGCAGGCCGAGAGAGACCAGCCGGGAAATCTCACGGTTCGTATGGCTCAACCGAATGAGCGTCTTGCTGGGAATGCAGGTGAAATTGGTGCAGTTCCCGCCCACTTTCCTTTTCTCAACGACCGCCACACGTTTTCCCAGACCATTGGCCGTTACCGCGGACACCATGCCCGCGATACCGGCACCTATCACAATCACATCGTAATCATAGGATTGTGCCATACCGCTCCCCAACTTTTTTCACGTCAGGCCTTTTGACCGTCCATGATGTCAGTTCCCGAACTCGAACGACCGCCAAGGATTAACTCAAGGCGCCGGTCTTTGTTGCTTCATCGTCAACTGCCACTGCCGATCAGGGGCAAGACCTTGTCGATGGTGAAGAACACGACGTGCCGTGTGAGCTGCTCCGTGAACATGGAATAGTCGCATCGTCGGCAAATGCTTGCTATCAGCTCGTCGTTGGTCTCCTCCCGAAGCTTGGTGAGGTACAGCCTCTTGCCTGAGTATCCCGGTCCGGACTGGATGAACAGATAGGTAGCATGAGGGTTGGTCTGGAGGTTCGCGTGGGTCAGCCGTTCCCTCATGATGAACGCGATCGTGTTTTCGTCAAAAAAGTGTGGTCTGGCATATACCGCGGCATTCACTTTGCCGGAAGAATCGGCGGTGGCCAGCACACCGTAACCCTTTGTGTTGTCAAAGTAGTCGCTAAGATTCATCTTTCACCTCTCTCAGTTTTCTCCGGGCCTCTTGGCAGCCCGTATTCCGAGCAGTTTATTATCATTCAGAATAATCATCCCCAAGGGGTCGAGTAAAGGGGAATCATCGGATGCACCTCGCCAGACTCCACCTCGAGACTTGTTGGCTGTCCTGCACAACCACGGCGGCTCACAGGCCCGAACACGCGTCACCTCATCGTCCTGAGACTGACAGGGCTGAGGGATACAGCGGAGCGTGGTCGCAGTCTCTCTTCCTCGACCGAAGCGCCTGTCAGAATCTTCCAGCCGCATGCTATCATAGCCGTTGAACGGAACGGTAGGACTGGCTGGGTATGGCCTGGAAAACCTCCCAGGCCAAGAGTAAACTGCATAAGATTTAGGGATCTGCAGCAGGTTCTTAGGGAGACACGCCGTGAGCCTTCCCCTTTTAGTGTTTGGTTTGTCCCTCGTCGCCATTGTTAGCACTGCCGCCGGAGCCGAAGGATCGGAGTCTCCAAAGTTCTCGATTCGTCCGTGCCCGAACAAACCGAACTGTGTTTCTTCACGGGCTCCGGAAGGACCTCGAAGGATGGATCCTATCCGATACAAAGGTTCTGTTGAGGAGGCCCGACAAAGGCTACTGGACATTATCGGCACCTTCCCTCGGACCACTGTGGTTAAGAATATCGGCAAATTACCTGAAGGTGGAATTCTGTTCAGCGATCTTCTCGTTCGTAGACGACGTGGAATTTGAGTTTGACGATGTCGCGAAGCTGATCCATTTTCGCTCGGCTTCTCGTTTAGGATATTACGACTTCGGAGTCAATCGAAGACGGATCGAGACCATCATCCGTCAGTTCTCAGGCAAGTAGAGCTCGGGATAACGGGTGTGACGCCGGAGAATGAAAGCGAATAACGGAGCCCACAAATTGAAGAGCGGTACACGAACACGATACCGGGGACGGCTGTAAGAAGAATTTAATGATGTTACCAGAAAAACGCAATTTGCTGACTAGTTTCATTCGTGGAGGGGCTGAAGAATTCTGCCGCTTCTTCGCGTGTTCAAATCCTATCACCATCCAGACCTATGATCGCAAAAGACCGGACAAGTCCCTGGCAAGAATCGTCCAAGGAACCTTTTCCGATCTCGATGAGAAATTGGTGGAACCCAATTCCAGGGGCGCCGGAATCCGCCTGATGGTGAATGAAGGCGACAGTCAAGGACGGCAAGCAGAGAATGTCGTTTCTATCAGGGCATTCTTTCTTGGCCTCGACAGCGCTCCGTTGGACCCGGCGAGAAGTCCGCCGATCCCGCAAAAACTTGTTCTTGCTGTGGGCTGCTCAACTCGGACATCTGGACCTCCTTTTTGAGTTCTTAGAAAAGGGGAACAGCCAAGCCTATGCGCGGGGACGCTAATCTCCCCATTCGTTGGTTCCCGGAAAAGGGAAACGTTCCCCTTCCTGCAGGGCCCCGCAACTCTAAAGACTAATCACCGGCTTTGGATTCCCCGGTGGAGGCTGTACCATCTATGGTAGACACTCCACGCCATGCCGAGCTATTTCTTCTCGTCTTCCGAGGGCAAAGAGGTGATGGTGCCATCCCACGTATCAACCTTTTTAGAGATCTGTGAGTCCTCGCTGAACCACGTGGAACTGACGTTCTTTACTTCCGTATAGAAACGAACCCCGTCTTTTCCCATAACGTGAAGATCTCCAAAAAACGAGTTCTTGTGCCCGGTAAAGCCGAAGATTCCCACAGGCACAGGAATGCCGACGTTGATTCCCACCATTCCAGCATGGGTTCGATAGGCAAAATCTCTGGCATAGTAACCGTTCTGCGTATAGATTACGGACCCGTTGGCAAATTCGCTGGCGTTCATGATAGACAGTCCTTCTTCGTAGTTCTTCACACGCTTGATACAGAGCACGGGTCCGAAGATTTCCTGATCGCCGCATGTCATGCCTGGTTTGACGTGGTCGAGAATCGTGGGGCCAATAAAGAATCCTTCCTTGCACTCCGGCGGAACACTCGGATTTCGTCCGTCAAGTGTGAGTTCAGCTCCCTCTTGAACACCTTTCTCTATCCAGTCGGTGACAAACCTCAAATGACCTGGATTCACGACAGGTCCCAATTCCGTAGCTTTGTCATACGCGGCCCCTATCTTTCTCTGTACAGCGAGATTCTTCAGTTCTGCGATTAGTTCGTCGGCTATCGCCTCTTCTACGCAGACAACCGGCAACGCCATGCACCGTTCTCCGGCGCAGCCGCAGAATGCGTTGATAATTCCTTTTGCGGTTCGGTCGAGTTTGCAGTCACGCAGAACAAGAGCGTGATTTTTTGCTTCGGTCAACGCTTGGACACGTTTTCCGTTAGCCGCGGCAGTAGCGTATATGTGGCGACCGACTTTTGTAGAGCCTACAAAAGACACCCCCACTATGTCGGGATGTCTCAAAAGAATCTCGGCTTCATTCCTCCCGGCAGTCACGATATTGATAACCCCTCTGGGCAGTCCGGCTTCATGCCAGAGTTCCAGAATGCGCATCGCCGACTGGGGAACAAAACTTGCGGCTTTAAGAACCATCGTGTTTCCCGTGGCCACACAGAGAGGCGCCATCCAACCATGAGGTATCATTGCGGGAAAGTTCCACGGGGGAATACCCGCAAACACTCCCAATGGATGATGATACAAGACCGTATCGTATCCGGATGATATATTCATTATGGACTCACCCTTCATGAGGTGGGGTATTCCGCAAGCGAATTCCACAACTTCATTTACCTTCAGGATGTCGCCCATAGACTCAGTCCATGATTTGCCCTCTTCCTTGCAAAGGAGATACGTGAGTTCTTCCAGGTGCTCATCCAGGAGCGCTTTCATGTGAAAGAGCACCTGCACCCGCTTGTTTGGCGGAGTATTGGCCCAGGCCGGAAAAGCCGCTTTTGCTGAGGCAATGGCGGATTCTACTTCATTCACCGTGCACTGCGGCGCCTGAGCAATGACTTGCCCGGTGGAAGGGTTGTAGCAGTCCATGTATTTCGTTGTTGTTGATTCCAGCCACTCACCATTCACACAATATTTCAGTCTGGAAGGCTTGCCCACAATCTCCTTCCGATACTTGACGTTTTTTAGGGCTGATTCCATATGATGCATTTCGTTCTCCTTTGATAGTTCCATCGGGATATCCGCATAAGTACAATTGTTGGCTTGAACTTCGTCCCCTTCAAATAGCCTAACATCCCTGTCCAGGCTTCAGGAGGCAAACCAATGCGATAAATCTTGTGGCTTCTTCAATCACTTATTAGATATGCGATTTCTCTGGTCGAAAAGAAGCGAACTCGCAATGTCGAATTAAGTCATGAAGCCTCTTGACCCTTTTTGAGCGTATCCGCTATTCAGCTTACGGCTCACTCTTGAAATGAATGAGGTACAAGTCCCCGTTACCAACGTGCCTGAGAAGGAGTCCCAGATCCTCGAGAGATTTTTGCGCAGGCGATTGCAAAAGTGGTTCATAGTTCGATTCAATCAGATGATCCTCAGGATCCAACGATGGCCCGGCCGACCGGCCTTGAGCGAATTCCGAGGCGCTGAAGGGGGAGCTTCCGGCCAGATTCGCCAGATACCGTCCAACGCGAAGCACATGAGCCGCCATCTCTTTTCTGACACCATTACCATCTTTCCGTCTGAAACATTCTATGATTCTGAGGTGGTCGTGTTCAACTTCATCGTAGAATTCGGCCCCCGGATTAAGCTTGATTTTCAGGTCCGCGAGGAGGCTCTCTATGAAGTCCATAATCAGAATAAGCAGCGGGTTTTCTGAGAACCTGGCAATATGATAATGAAATCCGATACCTCCTTGATCTTTTCTGAGTTGGGCGCCTACTTCGTTATTTGTCAGGGCCTCTAATATACGAATGTCGTTCTCGGTGATTTTGGATACCGCGATCTGCGCCAGGCGAGGCTCAAGAAAGTAACGAACCGCGGTGATGTCCCCGACTGACACATTCTTGAAATGGAGGAAGTTCGTGAGACTGTGAACGGTAGTGTTCATGTTCACTTCAGCGGCAAAGATCCCTCCTCCCGTGCCTTTTTTGGTCTCAATAAGACCCATTCCTTCCAACACTCTCAGGGCTTCACGCATACTAGCCTTACTGACCTCAAACTGACCGATCAGCTCTCTTTCGGACGCCAGCCTGTCACCGGGCTTGAATTCGCCCTTCAAAATTGCGTCACGGATTTGCTCAACAACATAGTGCGAGACTTTATGACCCTTTTGGGTAGGTTTGAACATGATCCGGTCCGCCTCCGGGAAATAGCTATGGAAGTGAGTCGCCTGACCCGCCGAATAAGCGACTATCAGGCTTCCAATAAATTCCGGTGCCCGTACGGGCAATTCGTAATATGGAAACGCAACTTTTCTGGTGCGTAGCAAGCGAGCAGACCGTCAAGCGCACCGTCAGCGGCTGAATTTCCGTTTCTGCTTACATGAATCAGTCATATTATAGAGAAACGTGCGCGATGACTGTCAAGACAACTCGTATAATATTATGATAGTTCATGGTTAGCTAGGTAGTCGTCATAATTACAGGGGTTTGCGCCATATTCAGAGTTTATAATGATAAACTAGGTGTATGCTCCTGGTGAATTCAGGCTTTAATTCCAGTGAGGGTCAAAGCTGCACCGCAACTATCACAGCCTTCGGGTAACACAGGGATCACTTCATTGACTTCTTTGGCAGGTATCAAATCCCTGTTGACCTCCTTTTGGGCAGGTTGGCCTCCGGGTTTGTGCTTCTTGGGCTTCATCGGAGCACGAGCTTTGGGCTTGGCACAAGGTCCATCGGAGGAGGGAGGCTTCGTGGAATTGGAAGAGTCCAGCGTGAGCAGAGCAACCTTGCGCTCCAATTCTTCGATCCGGGCACTCAACTTTGGCGGAACCTCGACAATGACATCCCGTGCGCCATGGGCTGTGGCCATAGCTTCCTCCTTCGTCATGCGTAAGAGCCAAAACCGATTACAACGATATTGTCAAGACGCTATGAAAAACTTGCCGCGATATCGCGCGACTAAACAAGGCTCCAAGCAGGCGAAACGTTCAACATGAACCCCCTCCGAGGGGATATCTGTCAACGATTATGATATTATACCTTTATGATATTTGACTTGACAGGGTGGGCCACTGGACTTAGGCTGGCTGTGGTAAAAAATGAAGTCATATAGCTTCTGTAAAAGTTGATATTCTGAATGCAACTCTCAGTCCTGGCTACATGGACTGGAATCGTTGTGGATTTCTGTAAATGCTTTGATATATTTAAGTGTTCGATCGGTAATTAGGTCCAGACCACATCAGTGGACACGAATGAGGAGTATAGGTTGACTGACCGCTTCCTGATTTATTGCTCCTACGTATGCGTATGCGGGAGGCCGGCTGTAGCTATACGGCAAGCTCCACACGGTGGCCGAAACATCTGTTGTCAGGGTCTCCAAAAACTTGATAAGATGTCATCCGGACTTATGAATCAGATTGACTTGGGTTTTCCCATGAGCGATGACGTCAAGTGCGATTATTCCAAGATAGTCATTCCCAATGACAAGTCTTATATCAGCGCAGCATGTGCGTACGTGTCGCAGGTGGCTGAGAAGTTCGGCTTTCAAGATGACGAAAAGGATCTAATTAGCAAAGCTCTCTCCGAAGCAGTGGGTAATGTGGTCGAGCGGGCGTTTGAACCGGGTGACCGGGCCTCTTTGGAGATTTCTTGCGAACGTGTACCGCTGGGGCTGAAAATCGTGATCTGGGATCAGGGCATTCCTTTTGATTCAACTCCGCTGGTTACAGACGAAGCATGCTCTGTGGATGGGGATTTGGAATTCATAGGCCTGTGCCTAATGAAAGATTACATGGACCAGGTGGAGTTTCACAACCTCGGTAAAGATGGCCAGGAGATCGTTCTCGTCAAATACGCCAAGAACCGTTCCATACAAGATTACTACGACCGCGTGTGAGCTGGAGCCGTATTCTGCCCACACCGTGAACCGCACGAAAAAGCCTTTCCCTGCTTCCTTACACATAGCGCCGTTAATGCCGGATCAGGCCATCGAAGTATGCAAAACACTCTACAAAGCATACGGGTATTCGTATTTCTATCCCCATATGTATTATCCCGAAAGAATCGTGGAACTCCACCGGAGCGGTCACTTGTTCTCAGCGGTAGCACTGACTGACAAAGGAGAAGTGGTCGGGCATGCGGCACTCATCAAGACTGATCCCCATGCAAGAATCGCTGAGTTAGGCATTGGCGCTGTCAAACCGGAATATCGTTCCCAGGGTGTGCTTTCACGAATTTCCGAGTTCCTGACGACCAAGGCCAGAGCTGACGGTCTGCTGGGGATATTCGGGCAAGCTGTCACCAATCACACCTTCTCCCAGCAGGTCGGCATCCGGAGGGGGTTCAAAGATTCTGCGATACTTCTTGCGTACATTTCCAATGACTTCATCCTTCAGGCAGATCACGGATAAGCTGAGCCAGCGCGACTCCATGGTCGTTCATTACCTGTATCTGAATAAGCCATCCAGAAACACAGTGTATTTGCCTGGTCATCACAAGGACATGCTTGCGAAGATCTACCACGACCTTGGCCTGACCTTCGAGCTTGGAGTAACCGAATGCCGACTCAAACGCGTCCCTGACGACGAAGCGGTTGTGCGAACAATAGTAACGAACGTCACAGGTCTGGCTAAAATCCATGTGGCTCAATATGGCAAGAATGTGTTGGCCGAAGTGAAGACGCAACTCAAGGATCTTTGCATGAAGAAATTCGAGACAATTTACCTGTATCTCGACCTGAGCGACCCATTCACCTGCCTGTTCACCGAGGAATTCGAGAAACTTGGTTTTTTCTTTTCCGGGCTGTTGCCGGGCGGCTCCGCGGGCGATGCGCTGATTCTCCAATATTTGAACAATGTTCCCATTGATTACGGGAAGCTGCGCATCAAGTCGGAAGAGGGCAAGCGACTGCTTGATTACGTCATGCAGCGTGATCCGAACCGATAGTTCTTCCTGGGATCAGAGGAGTTTGTAGACTGGGTGAAGGCAAGCTTTCAAAACCTCCGATCTCATCGAGAGGTTCCCGCTTCACGGATACTCGCTCCGAGATTGGAGGCTATACAATCTGCCGTATGCGCGGGCTATGGCATAGATCGGGAAGAGCTGCTGTCGAGCAGAAGAGGAATGAGCAATGATGCGAGAAACGTTGCCATCTATCTTGCCAGACGGCTCTCCGGTCAGACGTTGGCAACGATAGGGGATGCCTTTGGGCTTGACCATTACAGCAGCGTGAGCAGCGTGGTATCTCGCATGAAGCAGAGGATCCCGAACGACAGGAGCTTGAGACTGAAAGTGGAGGAAATCGAGCGAGCCCTAGCATGAGCCAAGAGCAGACCTGACCACAAGACCACAGACCTGTCTGACCCCAAGACCTGTGCCTTGGAACAATTCCAGGTAGGAATCCACGAAATTTTCCTGGACATCTATCAGGAATCAGGCAAAATATATGCCAATTGGGACTGTATTAGGATGGATGCTTGTTGCGGTTGTGTATCTCAAAATTCTATAAAATCGCAGGGCCTCCAAAGTGCCCCAACGGACCGGGAACCAGATTGCCAAGCACTATTTCTTCATCACTCTCATCGCACAATGCGTGGTGTCCACAGAATTGTGAAACTGCTTCGCGGAAGTAAGTCTGGGAGTATTCTGAAAAGAAACTGAATTTTAGTCGTGGGTTTTTCCAGTTCGGGTTATATACGGATCAATGAATAAGCCTTGGGTAGGAGGGCCGAATCGCTGCCATCGTATGCGCATGGGGCGTGTATAAGGCCAAGCGTGTTGAGTGTTGCGGTATAACAAACAAGGAGGGGATGTCATGCGCGTGTGGGCGGTTGTTTTTTTCATGTCGGCAATTCTGTGTGGAGCAGTATGGGCCGAGTCTCAAGCTGCGGATGTATTAAAGGGAGCATCTTCCGAGGTGAAAGTCACGATGGTAGGCCACGGGTCCGTCATATTGGAATACGGCGGCAAAACCATCTACGTGGATCCGTTCGGGAAAATGGGCGACTATGGCAAGCTTCCGAAAGCGGACTTGATTCTCATCACCCATGAACATGGTGACCATCTGGATGCCGATGCCATATCTAAGATTAGGACCGAGAAAACGGTTGTAGTGAGCTCTGAGGCAGCAGCTAAGGGGGCGAAGGCCGGCACTGTGATGAAGAATGGCGATGTAAAAACCGAGCTCGGTCTGAAGATCGAAGCTGTTCCAGCTTACAATATCGTTCACAAGAGGGACACCGGCGAACCGTTCCATCCGAAAGGCAGGGGAAATGGGTACGTTGTCACCTTCGGTGATCTTAGGGTCTATGTGGCTGGAGACACTGAAGATATCCCGGAAATGAAGGAACTCAAGAACATCGACGCAGCCTTTCTGCCCGTGAATCTTCCGTACACAATGACTGGGAAGATGGCGGCCAACGCGGTCAAGATCATAAAGCCCAAGTTCCTTTACCCCTATCACTACGCAATGGGTACGTCTCAGCTTCCGGAACTTCTCGCATTGATGAAAGACATTCAGGGCGTGGAGATTCGCGGGGTGAAGAAGTAGTGCGATAAGTCCTCAGTTACTTGGGGCGCTGGTCATGTGGCATTGCGAGAAGTGATCGGTGGGATAGGCTTCCAGCCTGTCTGTTAGGGATGACCGGCAAGATAGCGGTCCCACCAGCAATCTCAGCTTTGGCGGCGTCCGAGATCGCTTCGCTGCGCTCGCAATTGTAATGTCTCGCCCACACGTAACTGAGGGATTAAGTAATCTGCGTGGCGTTGCTTGACAGGGTCGATTCCTTGCCTTCGGTTTGGGGATCTGCATGACCTGCCCCAAATCATGTGGCAAATTTTAAGTTGGAGGCATCGTGCCTCTTCAGTGTTCAAGTGCTATCATACTTAATTGGTGCTTGGAATTAGGGCGCTCGGGGCAGTCAATTTTCAATTGATAACGAGAAAAGCTTTCTGGCGGTGGGGTTCTGATAAGGGACCATTTTCACGGGTGGTTACTTCCAGGTTACTTTCACCATCATGTTCAAGGGGAATCGGGATGAAGCGGGCCTTCTTCTTGTTGACACCGACGAGTTCATCGGCCGTCTTGAGAGAGAACGCTTGGTTGAGTGCTCCCGCGGAAGAAACCGAGGCCAGGGAAGAAGGGAGGATGGAGGCAGTTGAGTGTGGTGTACCTGGAATCCGGGGAAATCGGAACTTTACAGGCAGAACTCATGATCACTAGTTAGCCCTGTTTACCAAAGGAGGTAACGGACATGCGTCTGGCTACATTCAACGTAGAGAATATGTTCGAGCGCCCCAAAGCCATGAACATGGACACCTGGGCTGAAGGGAAGGCTATTCTAGAAGATTTCAAAAGGCTGAATGAGCTGATCCAGGAACCAGAGTACTCTGAGGGAATCAAAACTGAGCTGCTCGAAGTCATGAAGCGTAACAAAGGGTTAGTTGCGAACGGGGAAAGCAAGTACATGCGGCTTCGCGGCATTCGTGGCGATTTTATTAAACGACCCAGGAACAAGCCGGCTGAAATAGTGGCCGCGGGTAGGGGCGATTGGATTGGTTGGTTTGAGCTCATCAAGGAATCCGTCAAAGAAACCGCCACTGAAAACACGGGACGGATAATAGGCCTGTTGAGTACGGATGTGCTGTGCGTAGTTGAAGCGGAAAATCGTATTGTCCTTAAGCGATTCAACCAGGATGTCCTCCCGAAGGTCGAAGTGGAACCCTTCGCCCACATCATGTTAATCGACGGCAACGACGATCGTGGAATCGATGTCGGGTTAATGAGCAAGCGGGAATACAGGATCGTTCGGATGCTCAGCCATGTGGACGACGAGGACGATGAAGGCACAATCTTTAGCCGAGATTGTGCTGAATATGAAATTCAAACCTCACAAAGCAAGAGGCTTCTACTGCTGATCAACCATTTCAAGAGCAAAGGGTACGGCAAGCCGGAAGAGTCAGCAGCGAAGCGGCTTCGTCAAGCCCTTCGCGTGCGGAAGATCTACGAGGAACGCATTAATGCCGGCTATGAATATGTCGCGATTGCCGGAGACCTTAATGAAACTCCTGAGAAACAGCCGATGGATCCATTAGTGCGTGATGGATCAACTTTGACGGACATCATGACGCATCCGAAATTCCAGGGAGATGGACGTCCGGGAACCTACGGTAATGGTACTCAATCGGGCAAACTTGATTACATCCTGATGTCGCCGAAGTTGTCAGAGAAAGTAATCAAAGGTGGAATCGAGCGTCAGGGCGTATGGGGCGGCAGAACGGTACCCTCTTTCCGCATCTGCCTTCAATCAAAACGCTGAAAGACGCTGCTTCAGACCACGCCGCTCTGTGGGTAGACCTGAACATTTGATATAAAAGGGGTCAGGTTTAGCAAGCTGACATGAAAAAGACAGGGGTTTTCTAGGGAATGCCCTGTTAGTTCTTGGAAGTTCCGGCGGCAGTTTCGGGGACACCACGTTCATTTCTTAACAAGAAATGCTTTTAGGCGGCGGGGCGGCGTATGGGACAAGTTGCACAGGTGGTTCCACCAAGCTGCCCTGTCACCTAACTGCGAGAGGCCATCGGCGGGAGCAGACCTTGCTTCGCTTGACGGTGACAATTTCGACGGCCACCCGCTCTTGACACCATACTGATGACGTGGATGGTTTGCACTAACCAGGAATCCTCTTCACTCTCACGGCAAGAGAAGACACTTTGTCTCCAGGCTAACCCGTGGAACCTAATGCCAGAACAGGCCACCTCTGTTTTGGTTGCCAATTGGTCTCTATAAATAGACGTTCAATGATGATGATACCGTATTATATTTGGTTAGAAACTTCGGAAGAGGAAAAGCGTCGTGCTCAGTTCCTTATGGAGCACAATGTGCACCGAAGTGGCAGGAATGCTGTCTAATTACTGTTGATAGCCCCTGTCCTTGGACAGAAACATGGGGCCACATACTTGGACGACCTAATTCGTGATGGATTTAAATCGCGGATGACGACGCTGGGCTCAGGGTCACAAAGACCCACAGTGCGTATTGGCCAGGTCAATTTGCCCACTATTAACAAGCTGTCATCATTGAGGATTACCGTACAACTTAAAATTAGCGGGCCAATGAGGCCTGTTGCCTACAGCAAGACCTCGCGATGTCCGCAAGACAACTAATTCCTGGAATCGGCTATTGGCCTCTGTTTGCCTCACAACCCAGGGTTAGAGAGCCAATGGCATGCTATTTGCTTCCCGTTGAGCCGGAAACGGTTTCCGAACCCGGATACCAGGGGCCATGATTTAAGACTCCAAAGGGTAATTCCGGGTGACTTTAGCGGAGGGGAGCATGGCGAAGAAGAAAGTATTACATAAAAAGGTAAAGCTCAGCGATAAGCAGGCAAAACCCTCGGAAGTCGCACGATCTGCGGCTGAAATGATTCCTTCACCTTCCACGGTGCCTGCTCTCGTGGACAAGGCCCTCGTTAACGATGCGGTCAACTTCATCAACGAGAAAGCTAACGAAACCCTTTATCGTGGCTCCGAGGAGATCGGTGCATACCTGCTGGAGAGGTTTTTCGGCAACGATATTGCGGTCGCATCTTCCAGGAAGCCACATAAGTCAGCGAGTTACGCTGCTCTTTGTCAAAGGGAAGACCTTGCTGTCCATCCAGCGACCCTATCTCTTATGGTGCGCGTAGCGGCCCAGGAGGTTTTCTTCAAAGAGAAGAAGTTCAACCCTGCAGGACTTTCCTATACCCACAAGGCTGAACTGGTGAAGTTGCCGAACACAGCCGTCAAGATTCGGTTGGCCCAAAAGGCTCTGAAGAGTACATTCAGCTCTCGCCTGCTGTCAGAAGAGGTTAAAAAAACCAGAGAGAGATCCGGAGCCAAAGGGAAAGTCATCTCCTCAGTAATAGAAAAGTACCTGGCGGACCCGGTTCGTCTATTTGAGAATTCTAGAAGGAATGAGTTCCTCTCCAATGCCGACAACCTGAAGAAGATGCAGCTCGTGAACGCGGCAAAGGCTCCAGGAGAAAGCCCTGGAGATGGTTGAGAAGACCAAGGAGTGGGGTAAGAGGTATCGGGCGCTGGCAAAGGAACTCGAAAAGCTCGTGTAGGGGGACAGACCGCCAACTCTTGTGTCGCAACAAGATGTGGGCGAGAAGCTCAGTCTACGCAGAAACCATGACGACGTCCGGCAGGATTCCAGGAGGCGGTCCATTAGGACAGCCGTTCATTATCTTAACGAACCCGACGGGCGGGAACTCCGTACGATGCTGCCGCGGGGGAAGATCTGCTTTGGGAATCAATCCCTCCAAAGAGAGCCACCGACTGCAAGGCCCCTCACCATCACCGAAATCTGTTTATTACAAAACAAGTACTGGTTCATCACCTCAGAGAATCCATCTGAACTAACCGTGGCGGCAAAAAAAACAAAGGGCCTGACCTGGGAGCAGATTGCAAAGGAGGTTGGCGGACACAAGGTTTGGGTTACTTCAGCCTTGTTGGGCCAGAATAGCATGTCCGCTGAGCAGGCGGAAAAGGCGGTTAAATTACTGGGTCTGCCGCCAGAGGTGGTTGACGTGCTCAAAGAATTCCCGATGAAGGGGTCCCTCGACAAGACCGTTCCTGTTGACCCTTTGATTTACCGGTTCCATGAGATAACTCAGGTTTACGGGACCACCATGAAAGAAATCGTTCAGGAAATGTTCGGGGACGGAATAATGAGCGCGATAGACTTTGACATAGAAATCCAGAAGAAGGCGGACCCAAAGGGAGACCGGGTTGTTATTATCTATAACGGTAAATTTCTCCCTGTACAAAAAAGTGGTAACACGATCTCACGGCACTCGGAACAGCGAAGTCGATAGCTAGGGCAGCTCACGGAAGGCAGTTGATAAGAATGGGGTTTGGCACGGCGGCAAAGTATGGGCACGCTACGGGTGTCACTACAAAATAACCGCAACTCCAACGCACCACAACAAACAAGCTCATCACTTCCAGGAGGACGTCCATCATGTGCCACCACCACGACAAGGATCCCGGCGAGATCACCTCATCGGTACCGACTCTCAGCGACCCCTTTGATGCAGGCGCTTGCACGGAACATGGCGCTTCCGGGCTGCACGCCGAAGTGGAAGAGAGAACGGTGTCATCAACAGAAGATGTCGTAAACCGTGCGGTCGAGGTTGCGGTTGTAAGCGCGATCTTTGGAGGAAACGATGTCTCCAGGCGTAATTTTATGAAGCTGGTCGGGTCGTCCGCAGCCATATCCGTCATATCAAGTATCTTTCCGCTTGACGCTGCCAAGGCCTGGGCCAACGAGTCCCCAGGACCTCTGGAGAAAAAGGAGCTTAAAATTGGGTTTATTCCTATTACGTGCGGCACTCCCATAATTATGGCCGAGCCCATGAAACTCTACGAAAAACAGGGGCTCACAGGGACCAAGATAGTGAAGGCCAAGGGCTGGACTATGATTCGAGACTGGGCAATCGAGAGACAGGTGGATTGCGTCCACATGCTCTCACCCATGCCGTTGGCTGTAACCTTAGGGATCGGCACCCCGGCTACTCCCTTTTACATGCTGGCAGTGGAAAACATCAACGGTCAGGCCATAACTCTGCACACGAGCCATAAGAATGTCACCGGACCTAGGGACATGAAGGGTTTCACCTTTGCCGTCCCGTTTGATCAATCCATGCACAATTTTCTTTTAAGATACTACCTCGCGGAAGGAGGTGTTGACCCAGACAAAGATGTCACAATCCGAGCGTTACCTCCTCCAAACATGGTGGAATGGTTGAAAACCAAGCGCATTGACGGATATCTTTCTCCAGATCCTTACAATCAGCGAGCCGTCTGGGATGGCGCTGGCTTTATCTTCAAATTGACCAAGGAATTATGGCCAGGCCACCCCTGTTGCGCATTTGCAACAACCAAAGCTTTCGCGACGGAAATGCCGAATTCCTTCAAGGCTGTATTCAGGACCATCGTGGACTCTACGTTCCTGGCCAGCAAGCCGGAGAATAGAAAGGATATCGCTAAATATCTGTCCGCGGAAAACTATTTGAATCAACCTGTCGAGGTCCTCGAGCAAGTACTCACCGGGCAATTCCCTGACGGATTAGGGAACATGCGCCTCGAACCGGACCGCATAGACTTCAACCCATTCCCATGGCACTCCATGGGAGTGTGGATTCTCACCCAGATGAAAAGGTGGGGATACCTCCAAGGCGATGTAGACTACAAGAAGGTAGCCGAACAAGTTTTTCTTGCCTCCGAGTGCGCGGACATCATGAAGAAGCGAGGATATGAAACGCCATCGACCACGTATCAGAAGCACCGGATCATGGGTAAGGAGTTTGATCCGGAAAGACCTGTGGAATACTTGAATAGCTTTGCCATAAGGAGGATATAGTTATTGCTGTCGTTGGCCGAAGCCCGGAAACACAATTACCGGCTCCTGGAAGACAAGGATTGAGGAAGAGGTGAAGTTTCACTGCGAAGCCGTCAGAAACGTAAGAGGAGCCGCAAATGAAGTTTCCGGGGCCCCCGAGCCGGGAGCCCCCGGAATCCCGAGCTTTCTTTTGCGCTCAGAGCTTGAACGGTTTTCCACCATCACCTACTTTTCGGATTTCTTGTAGCTGATGGCAACGCCAGCGCCGCTGTCGTTGAAGGTTGTCTCGAAATTCTTGAGGCTCTTGAGATAGTGGACATAATTGCCTAATCCGAAGCCGCCACGCGTGCGATCCGAGACATTATGCGTTGTATAGCAGCCGCCGCCGACCAGCTTAGGGGCAACAGCATCGAAATAATTTTTGTACCAATCCTTATCTGCATCGGAGAAGACGAAGTCGAATGGTCCCTTCAATTTCGGGACAAGTTCGTGTGCATCGGCGAGTCGCGCATCGATATATTCCGAAAGTCCGGCTTTCTTGAAATTTTCTAATGCTGTTTTGTATCTCGACTCATCAATTTCCACCGTTATCAATTTCCCGCCGGTTTTGCTGAGTGCCCAGGCAATCCAGATTGAAGAATGCCCGGTGGAGGTGCCGATCTCAAGTGCCTTCGTATACTTATTCTTGATGATGATGTCGTAGAGCAGCTTGCCATCTATTCCCGGAACGTTCATATCGTGCCACTCTCTTGCGTGACTGTCGAGGAACGCCCGCACTTTCTTATCCAAAGCGGCGGCTTGGTTGTTCTCTTGTGAAAAGAGCAATGGGACCCAGGCGCAGAGAAGTGCAACAATCATGAGCGTTCTCATATGAATCTACCTCCAAAATGAGTCGAGCAGACAGGTTTCTTCCAATACCACAGGTTGTTGTTTGCTTTCTCTGCTTGACGCCCGGTTTCCCTGCGGTGCCACACTGTTTCAACTCAAGGTTGTGCGACGGTCCTGGCATTCCAGTAGTCCTTGGGCCGGTGCGCTGTCGCGTGATCGTTCCTCTGAGACCGAAACGGCTTAGTATGTTTCCCCTTGTACTCCCGAGACACAAACCGTCGTTACCCTGTTTTCAAATTCAGTTTTGTCCTGTTCTTGACCGTACCTCTTCACGCGTCCCCGGGTCAAGCGGGATCCTCCGCTAGGTCGCTTACCCCTAGTTCCGCGTACACAATACGGCGCTGCCTGGACGGCTTCTCTGTGTGAAACAGTTCGGCAGAACACAGGTTTCATGAATATGAGGGATGTGTTATGACGGGTGCTCGGAGGTTTGAGCATGATGAAAAGTTTGCACGTGAAGTTTCTGTTATGGAGATTGTGCCTGGGACTGCTCCTGATAATTGGGGCCACGACAACAGCTACGGCGGAAGTGCAAATCGCTGACAGACTTGTCATGGCAAGTGAATTTGGGGACATGAAAGAGGTCACCGAGCTGCTTGAAAAGGGAGCGAACCCGAACGCATTGGACAGCATGGGCCGGACAGCCTTGATGACCTCTGCCATAGCGGGCCACATTGAAATGGTTCGGCTTCTGCTGGAGCGAGGCGCAGAGGTGAACACGCCCAACGCTCAGGGTGGCACGGCCTTGGTTGGGGCCATTATAAATAACCGGCCGGAAATCTTCCATCTGCTTCTCGCCAAAGGAGCGGCAGTCAACAGTGCCTCAAGTTCCGGTTCTCCGCTCATCTTCGCGTGCGTCTTCGGGCGCACCGATTTTGCGAAGGTGCTCCTTGAAAAAGGCGCACAGGTACAGGTGAAGGATGAGTTCGGCAGGACTCCTTTGGGAGTAGCTCGAAAGAGCAAGAATGAAGCGTTGGTCGCGTTGCTGGAGTCTTACGGAGCGAAAGAGTGACTGAAAGAATTCCGGGTGCTTGTAGTAGAAATATCGGATAACGTGGCAACTATTTTGAGTAAATCAAGTATGGTGTACCCTGCGGTGTCCGCTGAACCTTGTCCTTTCAACCCGCTGAGGTGCTTTGAATGATACCTCCCATTGTTGTCCACTGCGGCATTGGTCTCCTGACGATCGCTTTCTCAGTCCCTCTCGTGCTGCGCATGGTTCCGATGAACCGTGTGTATGGAATTCGCGTTCCCAAGGCCATGAAATCCAGTGGTCATTGGTACGACATCAACGCTTACGGTGGGAAGCTGTTCTTGGCCTATGGTCTGTTCCTCACTATTTTCGGAATCACAGCGCACGGCTTCGAACCTCCGCCGACAAGCATATGGACTGCCGCCTTCATCGTCGGCCCTCTTCTCCTGATCTTCCCAATTCTTGTTCTGATCAACTCGTATGCTCGCGGGCTGCCTGATTGAGCGGGCGACAAGCGCTGAATTCCGGGTGCATCGCTTTACGCAACAGCCTTCTACTGTGGTGTTTCGCAATTAGATTTCAAATCCCTGCCCTGGCCAGCACGCGAGCCAGTGTCATTGCGAGGAGCGAAGCGACGAAGCAATCTCCAGCGCTTGCCCTACAACCCGTGAGATTGCTTTGCTGCGCTCGCAATGACAAAGCTGGCCCAGTTCTACCTAATCGGAAATCCCTGGAGGGGCTCAGATGGCCCGTTACGTAAGTCATTTGCGGGACGTGACGCTCTCTAGCAATGGTCTTTCCTTTTTCGCCTCAAAGTGAACTTGATCTCGTCCCGCAGGCAGCCCGAGATCTCAAACACCACGTGAACCCGACCGACCCGCCAAATTCCCGCCCGGTTGAATGCCAACCAACCCCGTCAAAGTCCAGCGCAAAAAAAAATTCCAGGAACATGTAACGCTCTTCCTCCGATCACGAATACCACCCCAGAGGTTGTCCGCAACCCAGCCATAGGCAAAACCGAATTTATGGGGGCGAAAAAATGAAATCAAAAACTGAACCGTCGCGAATACTCTCCGTCTTGACGGCTGTGCTCATTGCGGTCGTCAGCGCGAGCACTTGCATAGCGGCTTCTCCCGGACAAGGTCAGTTGACAGTAGTTGAGCCCGATGGAAAGCCGGGGTCAGGGTGCCCTTTGGAACACACGTCGGTAAAGGCTGAAATCGCAGGTTTCGTGGCCAGAGTCGAGGTCAAACAGACGTTCCACAATCCCCGGCAGGACAAGATTGAAGCGATTTACACGTTTCCATTGTCCGCTGATGGAGCAGTTGACGAGATGCTGATGAAGGTCGGTGACAGGACTGTTCGTGGCGAAATCAAGCGTCGCGAAGAAGCGAGGCGTATTTATGAAGCGGCTCGGGACAAGGGCCATGTGGCCTCCTTACTGGACCAGGAGCGGCCCAACATATTCACTCAATCTGTTGCCAATATTATGCCCGGCGAGAAGGTTGAGATCACGATCAGGTACGTTGAAGTCCTCAATTACGAGGACGGGTCCTTCAAGTTTGTGTTCCCTATGGTGGTTGGACCCAGGTTCATTCCCGGCATGCCCGAAGGCAAGCAAGGGACGGGTTGGGCGGAGGACACGACCTCCGTTCCGGACGCAAGCCGTATAACGCCTCCCGTGGCTGAAGAAGGGCACAGGGCCGGCCATGACATAGACATTACCGTGTCCGTGGACGCGGGAGTGCCCATAGAAAAGGTGGAATCGCTCCTGCACCAAATTGTGACGGATCAGAAGGATAAGAATAAGGTGATGGTTACTCTCAAGAACAGAAAGGAAATTCCTAACAAAGACTTCGTCTTGAAATATCTCGTCGCGGCTGATCAGATCCGTTCCGGGGTATTGGCTCACAAAGAAGGGGATACCGGGTACGTAACGGTGGTCATGATTCCTCCCAAGAGAGTCACGCCTGAACAGATTGCTCCGAGGGAGTTGATTTTTATCATCGATACCTCGGGATCGCAGACAGGCCTACCGCTCGAAAAAGCGAAGGAGACGACGAAATACATCATTGAGCGCATGAATCCCGATGATACCTTCAACCTCATTGATTTCAATAACACTTCTCGGGTGCTATTTTCTTCTCCGAAGAAGAATAGTCCGGAGACTCGGGAAAAAGCGCTGCGGTTCATCGGATCACTTAAGGGCGGTGGAGGTACCAGGATGGTTCCTGCCATCTGGGAGGCTATGAGCACTACCCCTGCTGATAACCGGCTCCGAATTGTCACCTTCATGACCGACGGTCTGGTCGGGAACGATTTTGAGGTCATCTCAATGATCAAGAAGCTTAGGGACAAGAGCCGATGGTTCTCATTCGGTACTGGTAACTCCGTGAACAGGTTCCTGCTGGACAATATGGCTCGAGTCGGTGGAGGCGAAGTAGACTATATACTGCTCAACAGTGCCGGGGAAGCCGTAGCCAAGAAATTTTACGAACGCATAGCCGCGCCGGTTCTAACGGACATATCGATGACCGCGAGCGGGATTGCCCTGGAGGAGGTTTATCCCAAGGTCGTTTCCGATCTTTGGTCTCACAAGCCTCTGATCTTCAAGGCTCAGTACTCCGAGCCAGGAAATGGAACGATAACAATAAAGGGATTCAAAGGCGGAAAACCGTATGAAGAGACCCTGAAGGTCAGACTCCCTGAGAAAGACTCTGCCAACAGCTCTTTGAGATCCCTCTGGGCGAGGGCAAAGGTGGATGATCTCATGGACCGCGACCTCATGGGTATCCAGCGGGGTAATCCTCAAAAAGAAGTTAAGGAAGAGATCGTCAGAGTCGCTCTTTCCCACAAGATCATGACGCAATTTACGAGCTTCGTGGCCGTGGAAGAAGCTGTGGTAACTGTGGACGGTAAACCCACCAGGGTGACGGTCCCGGTGGAAATGCCCGAAGGTGTCAGCCGGGAAGGTGTTTTTGGCGCAACAAGCCATTCCAGGGTTGCGTCTCCCAGTAGCCCGCCAATGGCGTGGAACGCGACCGGGAAGCTCAGCAAACAGGGAGCCGCGCCTGTACCCGGTGTTATGAGCGAACTCGAAGCCAAACAAACGGTTTCAAAAGAGGCGGCACCAACGGAGCGCAGGTCGTTTTTGCCTGATGCGCTGGATAGCCGGCAGCCGGCCCGAGTGCGAGAGAAAGCAGAGACTGACCTGCCCTCGTCCAGACTCTCGCCGGAACTCGTTGAATTGTTAGCCATGAAAGAGAAGCCCAAAGCTTATTCCAAGGGTAAGGTCAACGTGAAAGACGGCGAAGTGGCCGTTCAGGTGTGGCTTGATCGGTCTGGGGATGAACTGTTGAAACTCCTTGAAGAAAAGGGCCTGAAGATAACGTTCAAGGCCGCAACCGGGAAGATGGTCATAGGCGTAATTGCGGTCGAACGACTGGAAGACCTTGCCAAGATTCAGGACGTTCGCCTCATTGAGCCCTTTGTCGTTACTGGTTGAGTTTTCAACAACAGCAGAACTTGAAGTCAGCAGCTTGGCTGAGGCGATACGTTCCCGCCAAAGGAATCGTCCCCTCAGCCAAAGCCGTTTCCGCTTCGACTCCACCTGGAATCTTTCCGCCACAATGGACGCAACGAAAACTAAGATTTTGGGCACTCTAACTCTTGACACGCTGTAAGTCGATCGTTTACTCTATAGAATAGGGAACGGAATCAAGATCCGTTCAGGACAGGAAACAATATTACTTCGTTGAATTAGTTGAAGAGTCCCATGTTGGGCGGAACCGAGCGGGGGGCGCTCATGAAATTGAACCCTGTTTCGTCTCGCAAGAGATAATAGACAACCCTTCTTCTCAAACGTGTCCGTGAGATTCAGACGGCTTTAGAGTCGATAGGCGGGGGGGGACTGAAGTGAACAGTGGTCGCTGTATACGTGCTTAGTTGTGCTGATACGTGGTGCGGGGGTACCTGTGCATACAGTAGGCCGAACGTAATGCCGTAATATGACAGATGCGTCACTCAATTACCGCACGAGTGTTCTTCGTCGGGGAAGGGGGCATTTCCACAGGGCACAAAGGGGTCAATTACTGAGAGCGCCGAGGATTCGGGAATTGAGAATCATTGTGCGTCTGCACAGGCCCATTTCAGGGCCGAGGAGGGGGTAAAATATGAGTGAGACCAAGACAGTGTACGGCATGGGGTGGTTGCCTGACTACCCGGACTTCCGCGACTTCACCGCAGACCGAGCCGACATCAAGGCGCAGTTGGCGCCAACCGGGGTCACCGGGGAACAACCCAGTGTTCCGGAGAGGGTGGACTTGAGGGAATGGTGCTCTCCCATCGAAAACCAGCTTACTCTCGGCTCGTGCACTGCTCATGCGGCTGCAGGACTGGTGGAATATTACGAAAAGCGGGCCTTTGCCAAATACATCGATGCATCTCGGCTCTTTCTCTACAAGGTTACGCGGAACCTTCTGCAATGGACGGGCGACACCGGGGCGTTCCTTCGGTACACCATGGGAGCGATGGTGCTTTTCGGTGTCCCGCCTGAGGAATACTGGCCCTACAAGATAGAGGTCTTCGACACGGAACCACCGGCCTTTTGCTACGCCTTTGCGGAGAACTTCAAAGCGATTCAATACGTGAGACTGGACCCGCCTGATGTAGTGAAAGAGCAATTGCTTGAGAAGATCAAGACGTTTCTGGCTGCGGGCTTGCCGGCCATGTTCGGGTTCACGGTGTACAGATCCTACGTGCAGGCCACTCTATCCGATTGCCCGGGCTGCATACCACTGCCGTGTAGTACGGAGAAGATTGTTGGGGGTCATGCGGTAATGGCTGCGGGGTACGACGACAAGAAGGTCATCAAGAACGCGGACTGCGGCTTAGAAACGACGGGGGCCCTTCTGATCAGGAATTCATGGGGCACCGGGTGGGGAGAAGCCGGTTACGGGTGGCTTCCGTATGAGTACGTCACGATGGGGCTCGCCGTCGATTGGTGGACCCTCACCAAGCAAGACTGGATCGACACCGGTCAGTTTCAGATGTGACATGAAGCGCCGTTTATTCAAACTTCCGTCCGGAGCGGACGACCGAAACCACAAGATCAAGGAGGTTAGCGATGAAGGAAAAGCACGTCATCTTAAGGACTAGGGCCACTTCGCTCACTCGGGGCCCCTTCTCCGGGCCGAGCATGACCCCATTCGGTTTCGAATCTGCCGCTGGGGCTTTTGAAATCGACATTGATGAGATTGAACGGAGCCGGATTTCCGCACTCAGCCGTGATCGAGAAGTCGTAGCTGTGGCGCCCGTTATGCCGTTGAAACTGATTGAGCCGGTTCAAGTGGCAGATGTGGCCACGCCCACCGGACAGACGATTACATGGGGCGTGAAAGCTGTAGGAGCGGACACCTCGCCCTATACGGGTGACGGTGTGGTGATCGCGGTGCTGGACACGGGTATTGACGCGGGACATTCAGCGTTCAGCGGGGTGCAAATTGTGGAGAAGGATTTCACGGGGGAGGGCAATGGCGACCAACACGGTCATGGAACTCATTGTGCCGGGACCATTTTGGGTCGTGACACAGATAACACACGTATCGGGGTGGCTCGCGGAGTCAAGAAGGCAGTGATCGGCAAAGTCCTCGGCAGCCAAGGAGGCTCAACCGACCAGATCTTCAGGGCCATCACCTGGGCAATCGAAAACGGAGCCAATGTAATTTCGATGTCTCTTGGCATGGATTTCCCCGGATACGTGAAGGCGTTGATGGCGTCCGGGCTACCCGCGGAACCCGCCGCGTCCCGCGGTCTGGAGGGGTACCGAGCCAACGTGCTGCTCTTCGATAGATTGTCATTATTCATCAACTCCCTCGCCGCGTTTGCTCAGCCTACGATTCTGGTGGCAGCAGCCGGGAACGAAAGCGAAAGACCCGAATGGGAAATTGCCGTATCTCCACCGGCTGTTGCGGAAGGAGTCATTTCCGTGGCCGCGCTTGGGGAAGGAGCGCAGGGTCTGGAGGTGGCTCGCTTTTCCAATACCGGCGCAGACGTCTCGGGCCCCGGTGTAAACGTGATTTCCGCGAAAGCAGGGGGAGGACTGAGATCAATGAACGGCACCAGCATGGCAACCCCGCATGTTGCAGGCGTTGCCGCCCTGTGGGCCGAGAAGCTCAGCAAACAAGGCCAGTTCACCACCGATCACTTCATCGCGCGGGTAGTTGGTAACGCGGTAATTGCGCCACTGAAGCCGGGGTTCGATCCATCCGACGTAGGCGCCGGCCTAGTCTCGGCTCCCCAGCAATAGAACTCGTGAGGCCGCGGTCAAGCATCGGAGGATCAGGGCCACCAGGTCCTCCGATGATGCCGTTGTCCCATGAAAACCTAGGCACGGTCCCGTCGCGGGATTACAACGAAAGGAGGCACACTCTCATGGCCGATGCAAAAATTCTTGAAGAGCTTTCCATTGAAGAGCTAAGGGCCGAATTGAGGGCTCGCAAGGCACGCTACGACGGCGTGCTGGCCGCACCGGCCAGTGAATCCCTCAAAGGATTTGATGATGCAACGATTATCGGCACACTAAAATTCAAGCAAAAGGTTATATACGGGGCGGATGAACGCCAGGACCGCTACGAGGTGTCGGACGCCGCAATCCTCGCCGACGCGGACAGCGTTGTGGCCATCTTTCAGGCGGTCAGCGTCAACGATAACGGCGACGGGACCTCTAATCTCACAACGGAAAACTTCGGAGATTCTAACGACCTGTGTCAGACAGAGCGATTCCGCGACCAGCCAATTGGGGCGTTCTGCTCCGGCTTTCTGGTTGCCCCGGATATCGTTGCAACAGCCGGTCACTGTGTGAACGCGAACACCCTCGGCAGTTGCCGCTTCGTCTTCGGTTTCTACATGGAGAGCGCCACTTCGGCTCGATTGACCATCAGCAATCAGGAGATTTATCGCGGCATTGAACTGTTAGGCCGGCAGGAGGTCGGCACTGGTCCGGACTGGGCCCTGGTGCGCCTCGATCGGACGGTCACCAACCATCGCGTGGTATCTGTTCGCCGAGAGGCCAAAATACCGGACAATCAGGCTGTTCACGTGATCGGCCACCCGTGCGGTCTTCCGCAAAAGATTGCTGGGGGAGCCGGCGTCAGGAGCAACGAGCGCGAGGCCTTTTTCGTCGCCAATCTGGACACGTACGGAGGTAATTCGGGTTCTCCCGTGTTCAACAGCGGGACCCACCAGGTCGAGGGAATCCTGGTCCGAGGGGAGACCGATTTTGCTCAGCAGGGGAACTGCTCCGTATCCCTTGTATGCCCTTCAACCGGCTGCCGCGGGGAAGACTGTACGAGGACGACCGAATTCGCGTCATTGATCCCGGTGTAGCCGTGAATGAAGCCCGGAACGCACCCAGGCAGTTGCTTGGCTGAGGCGAACCGTTCCCCACAAAGGAATCGTACCCTCAGCCAAGGCCATCTCCACTTCACTGGGGAATCTGGGGACACATGACTCAATTCTCCAGAAGTGGCCGGAATTTGGTGTGGTGTACCACATCAAACTTTTTTCATGGAGGTCATGAAACATGAACGAATCAATCCCAGCGCCCAATCCGCAGTTGTTGGACCTCAACTCTCTGATTGCCCCCGGGGTTGTGGGTACTGCAGCAATGATTATTTCGAACGCGGTTTGTGACGCTTTCGGTCTCTACAAGCCTTGGCCCGCTGCGCTGTACTTGATTGTCGCTTTACTGTTTTGCCTATGGGCAGTCTGGGACGCCAATATGGCGATTTTCAAGAAGGCAGTGTACTGCTTACTTGGAGCATTGGTCATTTTCAGTAGTGCGTCAGGTCAAAATCTAATCGGGCAAAAGCTTGTCTCTGGTACTGAGAAGGCAGGAATCGCCGAGCACCCGAATTCCAGCCAAGATTCTTTGGCCAGTCAGCAAAGGTTTGCACGCGCTTGCCCGGAATATAACGACACAGAAATGGACGCTGGCCACAAACTCATTGTGCCGATTGAGTTTCAGCGAGAATTTCGAGCATATAAAGGTACGCTGCGTGTCGCCCAAGAGTCCGGGGGTTGGTGTTGCATACAGGGCAAAATAAAAAGAATGGCTAAACCGGAATGTAGTCGTAATAATGGTAAGTATTTTTCGTCGCATGAGGAGGCCCAGAAATCATGCGGCAAGTTCTTTAGAGAAGCTTTCTGAACTCGGCTTGATTGTAAGGATCATGGTGTAAGCTCTAGCGGTTACGCGTAAAGAATAAGACTCAGGCTTAAAATGTGGCAGATTCGGAGTTCCGGGAGCACCATATTTGTCCATTGCCGAGAAATGCCTTCAGAAGGCACGGTGGAATATGGGCCAGGTCACACAGGCGGCTGCTGAGGGCTGCCCGTACGACAGCACACAAGATGCAATCGGCGGCAGCAGACCTTAATCTGTTTGACACCGACGAGTTCGACGGCCACCTTGAGAAAACGCTTGGCAGGATGCTCCTAAGAAAAAAACGGGACTATAGCATTTCTCTAAAGTTCTTTCCGAACGGCACATTCCCGTCGTCCCGGCGTACGCCGGGACCCAGCTCCCCCTGGATTCCGGCGTTTACCTGAAAGTGCGTGCCCATTATGCAGGAGTCGATGGAAATCTGGTGCCACGGATGTGCCGAAGGCTCATCCGTGCGGGAGCGGGTCCGGCAGTACGTCCACTGCATTAGGTTCCCTTACCGGACCGGCATCCGTCGGCCATAAAGCAATACCAGGCAAGCACGGATGAGTCCCGCGGGGCGGAACGCATCCGTGGCACCAGACTCCACCGCAGCACTTACATCTTCCGTTGTGACTGACAGGTCATGGTGGTTCGCCCGAATGACGCCCAGTACACCGAATTAGGACGCTACCGACATTTTGGCTTGACAGGCTGGCAATCTTCCAAGTAGATATAGATATACCAAAACCATGGGGGGCGTGTTCCTCTAGAAACGTGCTTCCAAATTTTCTAAGTGGTTGTCGTGCATCATGCGCTCCAGCATGATCCCCGGTGTTCGCTCCATAGTGAATCCTTTGTTTACCCGGCGGGGGCAAGAATGGCCGGCAAGAAGGGAATCCTGATCGTCGATGAACACCCTCTTTTCAGGGAGGGCGTCAAGGCCACTGTCGCGCGAATTGGCACGTTCGTGGTCCTTGGCGAGGCTGGAAAAGCGGTCGAGGCTTTGCGACTTGCAGTGGATCTCAGGCCTGATCTTGTGTTGATAGGCATCTCCCTACCGGACCACGGAGGAATCGAGCTAACGAGGGGGCTACAAAAGTATGTTCCCGATGCCGCCCTGTTGATCGTCAGCGTCAATTCCGCAACCAATTACATTGCTGACTCTTTTGCAGCGGGTGCAGCCGGATACCTGTTGAAAGACTCCGTGCCCGAGACCCTGTTGCACGCCCTTGAAGTTGTTTCACAGGGAGGCTACTTCCTGGATGGTCCTGTCTCCAGTGAGACCGTGCGCCGGCTCAAAGGGTTGACCGCACCTGGCTCACAAACCGGTCCTTCACGCTATGAATTTCTGACCCGGCGTCAAAAGCAGGTGTTGCAACTGCTGGTCCGTGGTCTTTCCCACAAGGCCATAGGCGAGAAGCTGAATATTAGCCCGAGAACCGTGGAAGGTCACCGCAACGAGATCATGAGGAACCTTGATCTCTTAAACACGGTTGAGTTGACCCGCTATGCCGCAAGATTCGGCCTGATAGAGCCCGATCGGGGTGACGTCTGAACGCGCTCGGTTCGTCGCCGCCGCCTGGTTCTCACCACCAACTTCACATCTTTCCGACCAGATCAAGTAATCGTTCACCGCTGAGATCGCAGGGAACGCAGAGGATTGTGTTTTCCAAGGCGCATTCAAAGAAGTAAGATCGGGGAGGAACTTCTTGTAAGAAGTTCCTCCCCGAACCCCACCTCAAGAACTTCTAGCATTCGCCGGAACCCCAAATTTCCTTGAAGGAAATTGGGGGTTCCGGCGAGTGATAGAAGTTTCTGGAGGGGGGTTCGGGGGGAAACTTTTTACAAGAGGTTCCCCCCAATTCTTACTTGCTTGAATGCGCATTGGTATAAGCGGTTTTTTCACTCTGCGTTCTCGGCGCATCCCGCGTCTCGTGGGACGGTGAATCTGGTTTGCCGGCTGAACGCTTACCAAATCACGTAGTTTCCCCTGCCAAATCAGGGATTTTCCCGTATCGACAGAGCGCCCCAACGGCCGTTAAACTGTTATCAACCACAGAACCAGAAGAATAGTTCGGCCCAGAAGGGTCTTAAGGGATGGGAGAGCATACTACACTGTATCATTTATGATCACGGTCACTAGGTCGGGTGTGAGGGTGCCCGGAATTCCCATGCGCAGGCAACATATCTTCGTGGGAAAAGGGGGAGTGAAACCGTCAATGGCATCGCTCATCAAGCGGCTGATCAAGGCACGAGCGAAGGCCTCCGTATCACGTAACCCGGTGGCACGTTCATGTGGCTTGAGCGTTTCCCTTGGCACGACACTACCGCGCTGTGTTCGGGTGACGGCCACCGAGAAAAGTGAGTGGGCGGGGGCGTACGGTGAGGTACGCTCAGAAATGGGAAAATGGGCTTTGTCAGCAACGTGATGACAGTTTTGCCTCTGTGGGTCTCGTGGGACACGATACGGAGACCTTTTTCGAGCCATCAGCACCTATCCCCATCGGGCCGGCCCAAACGCCCAGAAATGGCAAGACCGCCGCATAATTCCGGCTTGAGCGTCATAATTTCCGCTTCAGGGAGCTGGTCAATGTAGTGGCAATCGGACAGAGACTATGCCCAAGGCAGACCGATTATTCGGCTCCTCTTGTCCTCCAGTGAGATAAAGGAGGCTGGATCATGAAGACTGACCAAAGAAAAGATGTACGGGAAATTGAGGGGCACATTAGAAGCCACGCGAGGCAAAGAGCATGCGGCATGCTATCGACAAGCTCAAATCATACTCCTGGCAGACGACGAGGTGCTCGCGGCATTTATCACCCACCTCGCAGCCGATGAGTATCTGGTCGGGATTGACGAGCCCCATGCGCCTGATGGCATCAAAGAGCACGTTGCCAGTCAGCTTTTCGCTCTTCGTGTCCCCGAGACACAATCTGCTTGATTTCCACCCGCATTCAGATAGTACGGTGGGATTATCTGAGAAACGAAAAGGTCTTTTTGGAGGATCCTTATCTCGGGCCCCTCGACCACAGTTATGATGCCGTGTACGGGCGTCTGCAGCCTTCGCCCCATGTGCTGTTACCCGCGCGCCAATAGAAGTTATCCCCCGGAACCTGCGGATTCGAAGACGGCAAGATCTGTGCCGATATCACTGTGAAGTGGGATCTTGGTGGTGGATTCAATGGCGAAAAAGACCTCGGCAAACAGTGCATCGACATCGGTGCAACATGCTACGAGACTCTTCAACACGGGAGCTGCAGGATTCAGTGTCAAGGTAGAACTTTGCTACGAATTCGGTGACGGTGTCCATAAAATGTGCTTGGTGTTGAAGTGGAAGGTTCCGTTTGAGAGGAGAAGACCGAGAAGCAATGCTTCCCTGTGGCCGCGTGACGCATAATGATACATGAATACATGAATGAATGAATTCTGGGGACACCTTACTTAATTCTTCGAGCAGAGGAGCAAATTGGGTATGGTGTCCCCGGAACTCCGCCGGTCGGGCCAACAGAAAATGCCGCTGGAGGAACAATCCATGAAGCCGAGGACGTTGATGTCCAGAAGTGCTGCTGCCGGCTTGTTACTAGGTTTGACAGTATCGGCTTGGCACACGACGACAGGCGAAACCCTATCTCAAGTGCAGGAGACTCAGGGCCAGCTCAAAGCTGGCGAACATGTGCCCATATGTGCCGCCATGAAAGAAAAGGCAAGTTATAACAATTGCCGAGATTACAAGTTGTAATACTCATTTTGTAGCTAGTTCCGTGCCCGAGGAGTGTCCTTACTGCGGGTCGGGGAATGTTACTTGCCGCTCGCGGGAATAGACGGCGCAACAACCAATTTGACCCTGAACTCTCCGGGAAAGAGAGGGCTGATTGTCTCGCTAAGGGGTCAGCTAAGGGGTCAGGTCAGCCCTTGGCTCATGTGCGATCTGCCAAGTAGAGTCCATGTGCTCGGCTATAATGAGAGCCAAGTCACACAGGTGGTTGTTGGGGGCTACCCTCATCGCATCTCACGGAAGAGGTAATTCGCGGGAACAGACCTTCGTCTGCTCGGCAGCGACGAGTTCGTCAGGCGCTTTGAGAAAACGCTCGGCAGCTCAGTCAAAAACAAAGCCAAGGCCAATGAAGACAGCTCTGGCACATTAGTTATAGTGTGCCAGACTACTTTGGCTTCTCACGCCGAATTCTCCCGTGACATTCAGTAACAGGCTTGATATGATGAGTCGCGGTGGGCGTCTTTCACTCCGGCGACAGGGAGTTAAATCCCCTTGGGGACGCCAAAATAAGATACTAATATCACAGGGGAGTTGAGAAGTCTCGGCTCCCTTGTTTTCGTTGAGGATGGAATCCAGGGCCCCGAAAGGGCCTCAAGGGATAGTGGAGCGGACTATGGGGTATTGTTTTCTGAGCAGCGGCCATCGGATGCAGTATGGTCTTTCCTGAAATCGAAAATCGCTGCGGATGCTAAGACTGCTCAGTTTGTTCTCAATGTCGATTTGGGCATTGCAGTGGAAAAAGGGGTCACAGCGGCGGGTCGGAAGACCTTTGAATCAGCTCATCGGATTAGGACAGGGAAAAGGTATGAAATCGATTTCAGTTTTTAAGAAAGGGGAGGGGTAGGAAAAATCGAATTTTGCTTTCGACCTGGCTACCCAACTTGCCGAAATGGGCCACAGGACTCTCGTGATCGACCTTGATCCCCAGTGAAACATTACCATTTATGGTATGGCCGAGGATGAGCTTGAAAAAATCTGGCGAGAAGAAGAGCCCTACATCGATGATTTCAGCAATGCGCTGTCAGAAAGACGCCGTTGCCGACAAACAATTCGATGCCATATGTCGTGAGACGCGGTCCATACATTTTCTCCTGAAACCCGACAGAGGACGGGGTAGAACGACGTAACCAAATTTACCAGAGCCGTTCCATATCGGCGAAAGATGTGACCTCATCCCCGGTCGCCTGAGTATGCACATGTATGAGGACAAAATAGCAAGTCGTTGGTCGGATGTGTACCAGGGTGATCCTCTCGGCTAAGGACCAGAACTAAACTTAGAGGCGTAGCCGAAGATTACGCCAAGCAGGACGAGTATCAATTTGTGATAATGGATACGTCTCCAAGTCTTGGAGCCTTGAACAAAGTGATCATTTTCACAAGGATGGTTTGCGGGAATACCCCGGGCGGAGATGTTCCCCTTTCGGAGTAAAGAAAATGCCCTCGGTGACAATGTGGAAAGATCATTGACACAATTTTCCGTCTCGTTCGGATCAGAAACGAAGAGGTTTCCAGAGCACTTCGTAAGATTCTTGGGCTTCACCATTTTCAAACGCGAAAAAATACTCGGGACAGAACGCGATTGGATCTCGCTCAATCGCACTACCATTACGCAAGTGAGATACCAGATACCGTAGAGCGGTACATCGCCGAAGATGTGCGTTCTCACTTACCCGATGATTTACTCCGAAATCCTATTGGCGGAATGGCAGTCATGCATTCCCACGTAACGATGGCGACCATGGCCCAGAAATACCGTCTCCCATCTGGAAGGTACCTGAGTGCAGTGATTTGGACACGAAGGAGCGCAGTTCGGTCATGGGAAATCGTGCGGGGTACGAAGGGACACGAGAGACGTACGATGAATTGGCTATGGACATACTCAGACGCTCTGCTTTGTTGGAATGAGGCGCCCATGACAAGAGACGAATGCATTGAATCGGCTATTCAGGCGTTTCTCAGAAATAAACATGATTTCGAATTGTTTCAAGATGCCGTCGTAAACTTTTTTTGCAAGCACCCATCGGTGGTGCCCCAAATTCACTCCGTCAGGTCACGACTCAAAGATCTCTATTACCTTCGGAAAAAGCTGGGGCGCAACTGGGACAAAACGGGACCTATCCACGAAGGCAACGTATTTAAGAGAAAGTCACGGATCTGGCGGGAGTTCGGTTTCTGCATCTCTATCAAGAGCAGTTTCAACCAATCCACAGGGAGATCGATTCGCAAATAAAAAGACGAATAGTGAACCGACTGGTGGGCTGACTCGTAACCAATCTGGTTACGAAATTAGGGTAACTGTTTTCGAAGGGTTTGATTTGCGTGTCGAAACTAAACCCAGCTTCTACACAAGCATTCACTACATCGTCCGACCAGCGGCGCAGGAACGACATCTCGCTGAATCAGTTATCATTTCCTTATGTAATTGGAGAACTTTCTGACCTTGCTTCTCCGGCCGGAAAGAGCATGGCGTGACCGCTGCAGTTTTAGCAAAGTTGGTAGGGGCTGGTAGTCGATTGGTTCAACGCTATTTTCATATACCTCGAATCGCCTATTGCAGGAATTCTGGGGACACCATACTTAATTCGTGCTGCGAAAGCAGTGCCGCGATGGGACAATCTTCTCGGGTAATTGCTGTGGGCTGCCCTCATCATATTGCCCTTAGAGGCAATCGGCGGCAGCAGACCTTCTTCTGCTTTACGCCGAAGAGTTAATCGACCACCTTGAGAAAAGGCTGGGACGGGTGCGCCGAAGAAAGAGCCGGGGCCAGAGAAGAGGGGAGCTGGGTGCAAATAGATGTGGTGGACTCGCAACTCACCACTTGAATGTCTTGTAGGGGTGAGGTAGTGTCATAGCGTCATTTCTAGGTGGAGAAGCCCAATGGATGATGCTATCTACCTCCGACAATGTCCCCATTGTCAAGTAGGCTTGAGCCTTAAGGCGGCTCAGTACGAAAAGAAGCGCCTGCACACTGATCCTGACGGAATGTGGGAATTGGGAAAAGCAGTCTGTCCTGCCTGTGACAAACTTATTCTTTGGCTTGTCAATACGCAACGCTTTTCGGGTAATCTTGGCATGGAGCTGCCCCCACCGCCGAAGGTCATCGTACGTATGCTACATCCCCGGGCGCTTCAATACCGATGTCCTCCAGCCGTTCCGGTAGATATAGCAGCAGACGTCAATGAAGCAGCATTAGTGCTGTCAGACAGCCCAAGAGCTTCCGCAGCTTTGAGCAGACGGGCACTTCAAAGTATCCTCAGGACAGTTGCCGGTGTAAAGCAAGGAAGCTTGGGTACGGAGATTGATGAGATAATTTCGAGTGGGAAACTGCCGGATTATCTAAACAAGCAAATTGACGCTGTCCGAAATATAGGCAACTTTGCTGCTCATCCCATAAAGAACCAAAACTCGGGAGAAATCGTGCAGGTTGAAGCAGAAGAGGCTCAGTGGTGCCTGTACCTGGTGTCTTCTCTAATTCATCATTTCTATGTAGTTATTCCAGACCACGTAACAAAAAATGGCGGTCCTAAACAAGAAGCTTGCTGAAGCTGGAAAACCGGCCATAAAGACGGGGAACGCGGACGAAGCATAGAAACCACTAACAGGCTCGGAACGCCCTCAGGGTCAGGTGTTGAAGTGTGGGATTCCGGGGGGGACACCATCCTTAATTTCTCACGAGCGAGACTGCTACGGGTACGGGGCGGCGGATGGCACAAGTTGCTCGACCGCTTGCTGCGTGAGCTACCCAAACCACATCCCTCAGAATCAGCAATCGGCATCGGCAGGCCTTCTTCTGCTTGACAGCGACGAGTTCATCGGCCACCGTGAGGAAGATGTGTGGCCGGGTACTCTGAAGAAAGAGCCGTGACCAAAGAAGCAGGATAAGGGACGCAATTAAGCATGGTGTGCCCGGCATTTCGAGCTTTGGCCCAATTGCACACTGGCCTATTGTTTGCAAATGTTTTGTGGTATGCTGGCATTAAGTCAATCTGACTATTGCCGCAAGTGCATCGAGTCCACCAGGGGGGTACAATGAAACGCTTGCGAATCATCCTTATGTCGGCTGCAACCGCAGTCCTCGTGTACGCTTGCTGGTACAGTCCTTCCTTAGAATCTTCCAGGACATCTCCCCAGGGTTCATCCCCATATGTTTCGGGTGCTCCTGCTAGCTCCGGAAAAGCAATAGCAGCCAAGCGGGTCAAGCCAACGGCTAAGAGCGGTATTTGGGAAAATATCCAAAAGGCCGCGGACACTTTCTCCAAGATAGCGGGCCCCTTGTACCACTGATCCTATATATGCTCGACGCCCGGAGGAGAAGGAAGCAAGTGCAGTCGGTGGCGAGTGAGAGGGTGGTCTCTGGGAATGGGCATGATTGAGGTCCGGGTACACTATCTGTAATTGTTGCCGTGCAATGCCTTCAGGCGCTAGGGTGGGATGTGGGCCAAGTCTGGACGGGTGGTCGCGGCGGCCTACCTCCATCACATCACTCAGATAGTCAATCGGTGGAAGCAGATCTATTGGTCTGTATCATCGGCGGAGAGCCGTTATCTGCTGTTTTTTCGACTTGCAGTCACCCCGCGTGAACGTCCCCATTTCAAACCTACCGTCCTGGAAGAACCAAGGATGGGACCAATTCCCCAGAGCACAGGGGGAATATTTCTTATAATTATTAGGCTATTGGGAATTAGCCAAATATTTGACTTTTTTCCTTGACAACTTGCCAGGGGTAGTTTCGTAGTTCTGTAAAAAAAGCCGATCACTTCCAAAAGCAAACTAGGAGACTTTTGCCTTGTTTCGCGAAGTTCAACAGAACAAGATCTCGTTGGACATTATCTCTCAGATTCGGGAAGCCATACTCAACGGCACGCTCAATCCGGGGGATAGACTTCCACCCGAGAAGGAGCTTGTGAGCAACTTTGGCGTAAGCAAGCATACATTGCGTGAGGCCATAAGGGCCCTGGAGGTGATGGGTTTTCTTGAGGTGCGTAAGGGAGCTGCCGGTGGAGCGGTGGTGCTTGAAGTGGACATGAAGACCACCAGGGAATCCATCGCGAATTTTCTTTATTTCCAAAACGTCTCTGTGCGGGATCTATCAGAGGTCAGGAAGGTGTTTGAGCCGCACTTGGCCAGACTCGCGGCTGAACGTCTGAGCCCGGAGGATTTGGACGACCTGGAGGCTACACATCAGGCCTCTTTGGATGCCATGGCACGGGGCTTGCCCACGTATGCGCACGAGATAGCTTTTCACCGCATACTCGCCCGGGCCAGTGGAAACCCTGTTTTCATGCTTATTCAGGATTTTGTTAACTCCGTGCTTTCGGACACCAAGCGCCACCTTAGGCTGGGGCCGAGCTTCTTGGAAGAAGTATTCACGGCCCATGACCGCATTCTAGAAGCTATCAGGGCCCGCGACCCTGAACTCGTCGCGACGGAGATGCACCGTCACGTGTGCGAGGTTGAGCGCTCATTGGAAGATCTCCAAGGGCAGAGGGAGGAGACGCTGAAAGCAAGAATGCGGAGCATTAAAGGCGGGGCGAGAGGCCGCTTGAACCATCTCAACATTGAGGAGATCTCATAGCTTCCGGAGGTTTCGAGACATCCTCGTCGATTTCCTCCGCAAACCGTGCAGCGGAGAGATCGGCTCTCAGCCAGGCGCAGCAGACATGTTCTCAATTCAAGCTATCAGATCGAACCTTCGGGTCGCTTTCATACGGCAGTGAAGTTGGTATCCTCGCTCTGATTCGGGAGGAGGTCGGAAGATGTCGCAAGCTTTCAAGTATTTGCATTGGCGCCGGGACATTCCTCTGAAGGAATATTTGGTTCCTGAGACCCTGTCCCAGGCCATCCAGATGCTGGACAGATTACAAGGGCCGAGCCCGGATAATAGCTGGGGGCACGGACGTGATAGTGGAGCTTCGCAGTCGCCACTATGAGGTAGATGCCCTGGTTGACATCAGCAGGATTCCCGGGATGGGAGACATTGAGCTACAGGGGGACACCATAATTCTTGGCGGACTGGTTACCCATGCACAGACCGCGGCTTCCTCTCTCATACAGGAGAAGGCAGGACTCTTGGCTGCCGGTTGCGCCGCGATGGGTTCCCCTCAGATCCGCAGCATAGCCACCGTGGCCGGAAATCTTGTCAGCGGGCAGCCCGCGGCAGATGCTAGCATACCCCTACTGGCCTTGGACGCTCAAGTGACCGTTGTTTCTGCCGGCGGAGAGCGAGTGATACCATTGGGGGAATTCTTTTTGGATGTGGGGAAAACCGTGGTAGACCCCACCCGTGAAATACTGACACGCATCGAGTTTAAACCATTGGGTCCTGACCAGGGAGAGTGTTTCCTGCGCCTGAGCAAGCGCAGGGCCCTTTCACTGCCCATGCTGGTATGTGCAGTGGTAGTAACCGTGGACAAGGCTAAACAGATCATAACCGAAGCAGCAATTGCCCTCGGTCCGGTAGCGCCCACACCGTTTCGCTCCAAGCGCATTGAAGACGCGATCAAAGGAATGCCCGCGACCCTTCAAACGCTGCAGGAAGCTGCTGACAGGGCTTCCACCTACTGCTCCCCCCGCGACAGCCTCCTGAGAGGCTCGTGCGACTACCGCCAGGAAATGGTCAAGACATTGGTGAAACGGGGCCTGCGAAGGGCACTGGAGCAAGCTGGATGCACTCTGTAAAAGAGGTTAATGATGAGCAGTATAGAGCTTTCTTTCAAACTAAACGGCAAGACGGTAGAGGTGGCTGTTGAACCTGGAACCTTGCTGGTTGACCTGCTCCGAGAGGATTTCGGCCTGACCGGAACCAAGGTTGGTTGCCGGGAAGGGGAGTGTGGCGCCTGCACGGTGTTGGTGGACGGAGCAGCGTACAACTCCTGCTTGATGCCGGCGCTAAAGGTGCAAGGTCGCGAGGTTACGACCATAGAGGGCCTCCAGAAGGCCGATGGCTCATTAGACCCGATCCAGGAGGCATTCATGGGTGTCGGGGCGGCCCAGTGCGGTTTCTGCACTCCGGGAATGATAATGAGCACCAAGGCCTTATTGGACAGCAATCCAAACCCGGACGAGAACGAGATTAGGATGGCCCTGTCAGGAGTTCTTTGCCGCTGCACCGGTTACCGAAAGATTGTCCAAGCCGTCAAGGAAGTGGCTTCCGGCAAGCAGAGTTAGGCGAAGGTTGGCTCGGCTGAGCCTTTCCATACAAGGAAGATGTCATGTCTGACAAGAGCGATGAGAAAAGGAAGGTTACGGTCCTGACTAAGGAGAGGACCGATTTCTTACCATTGATAAGGTTCAGAGAAGCCGAGTTGGCAGTGGCGGGGCAGTCGCTGACCAGGACGGACGATCCCCTGAAGGTGACGGGCAAGCTCAAGTTTGGGGCCGACTATTCCCAGGAGGGTTTCTTGCACGGCAAGATCCTGCGCAGCCCTTATCCTCACGCTCTCATCAAGTCTATAGATACGAAAAAAGCCGAGGATCTGGAAGGCGTGGTAGCCGTGCTCACCGCGAAGGACGTGCCCGGGCGCAACGGATTCGGGGCCATTATCCCGGACCAGCCCGTGATATGCGGTGACAAGGTGCGTTTTGTGGGCGATGGTGTGGCCCTGGTGGCTGCTGAAACAGAACAAAGCGCCCAGGACGCTCTTGCCCTGATAAAGGTGGAGTATGAGCCCTTGCCTGCCGTTTTCGGCCCACGCGAGGCAATGAAGGAAAACGCTCCCAAAATCCACGAAAAGGGCAACCTGCTCTCCTACGACAAGCTGCGCAAGGGGGATGTGGAAAAGGGTTTCGATCAAGCTGATGTCATCCTGGAGCGAACCTATCAGGTGCCCTTCTTGGAACATGCCTACATGGAGCCTGACGTGGCTATGGCAGTCCCTAAGTCTGATGGGACCATGCTGGTGGAGGGTCCCATGCAGGCGCCATTTACCCTTCGTCGCAACGTAGCTGCTGTACTGGGTTTGCCCATAAACAAGGTGCGCTGCCGCCAGATCCACATGGGCGGCGGTTTCGGCGGCAAGGAAGACTCCCCAATCGATTTAGGCTGTCGGGCCGCGGTGCTGGCCCAACATACCGGGCGGCCGGTGCGTGTGGCGCTTGAACGGGAGGAGGTCACTCTGCAGACGGCCAAGCGCCATCCCATGATTTTGGAAATCAAGATCGGGGCCCTGAAAGACGGCACCGTGGTGGCCTTCCAGGGGGTGATCTACGACGAGCAGGGAGCTTATGCCTCTCTGGGACCTAAGATTCCGCCCGCCGGAGGATCTCACGTGCATTCCATGGTTATGATGCCTGGGCCCTATGTGATTCCCAACGTAAAGGTGGACGCCTATCTGTGCTATACCAACCACCCTTACGGCGGGGCCATGCGCGGCTTTGGCGCTCCCCAGGTCCACGTCGCCCACGAGCAAATCATGGACGAACTGGCAGCGGAGCTGAACATCAGTCCCTTGGAGATTCGGCGCAAGAACGCCTTCCAACTGGGCTCGGAGACGGCCACGGGTCAGGTGTTGGACCAAAGCGTGGGGCTAAGAGAGACTCTAGATGCCTGCGCCAACGCTTTTGACTGGGATCGCCGTTTCAAGGAGACCGGCTACATTGACAAGGAACGGACCAAGCGCCGCGGAGTCGGTGTAGGCATGGGCTGGTACCGTACGAGCATAGGCATCGGCAGTGATGGTTGCGGCGCCAACGTACATGTGCACGAAGACGGTTCGGTGCTCCTATACTCCGGCATCACTGAAATGGGACAAGGATCCTTCACCGTTTTGCCCCAGATCTGCGCCCAGGAGTTGGGCGTGCGCCTGGAAGATATTCGCCTCGTCCAGCCAGACACCGACTTGGTACCAGAATCCGGTCCGACGGTAGGCAGCCGCTCTACCACCCTCATGGGCAACGCCATTATCATGGCCGCCCGCCAGGTGAAAGAGTCACTGACCGAAGTGGCTGCCGAGATGCTTGGGATTCCTCCCGAGAGCATTGAGTTTAAGGACCGCAAGGTGTTCGACCGGGCAAATCAGGCCACATCAGTAGAATTCAAGCAGGTGGCAGCCCGTTGTATGGCCACCGGCAAAAGGCTTATCGGTCAAGGCTGGTGGACTCCACCCCCCTCCAGCCTGGACCCTGAAACCGGTCAAGGAAACCCCTATTTTGTTTACACCTATTCCACCCATATGGCCCAGGTAGTGGTGGATGTCGAGACCGGCGAGGTGGAAGTCGAGTACTACGTGGCCGCCTTTGATGTGGGGAAGGCCATCAATCCTCGTGCACTGGAGGGGCAGATTGAAGGTGGGGTGGCCATGGGACTTGGATATGCCCTGATGGAGGAGATTGTTTTGCAGGAAGGGGTCATCCAAAACACTAATCTGCGGGACTATCTGATACCCACAATCCTGGATGTACCTGACATCCAACCGGTGATTCTGGAGATGGCCAACGAGCTGGGTCCCTATGGAGCCAAAGGTATCGGGGAAATGCCCAACATACCGGCAACGCCGGCCATTTTGAACGCCATATCCAACGCATGTGGAGGACGAGTGCGCTCTTTGCCGGCCGACCCTGAAAAGGTCTTTTGGGCCATCAGGGAGGCAGGAGGGCCGCCAGAGAATTAAAGCTGATGTTTGATGACGGTCGTCGTGTAGTGGGATAGAGATGGACGTCTGACCGATGGGACGTCCGAACCCTTAGGCCAAAAGGAGTCACTACCGCCCAAAGGAGATTACTTGGAAGGAGGGACAGTCGTGAGTAACAGAAAGACCATTTTGTTTGTCTGCTTGATGATTGGGATCTTGGCCCTGGGAGCTGTAAGCTCCGGGCTGGCCCAGGCACCTGACAAGATCAAACTCGGCCTCATGTTTGGCCTGACTGGGCCGGCCTCGCCTATCGGCCCAGTGCAGATGAAGGGGGCCGAATTGGCCATCAACGAAATTAACGCGGCCGGTGGCGTGAAGCTCGGGGGCAAGAAGGTTCTGGTGGAAGCCGTGACCAGAGATGACGAGACCAAGGGCGACGTGGCCGTGCGTCGTTTCAAAGAGCTGCGCGACGAGGTCAAGGTGGCCGGTCTGGTGGGCTCGACCTTCGCCCCTATCGCCAAGGCCCTGAACAACCAGATCGTTAATGAGCCTCTGATGTATGTATCGTCATGTGTGGCTCCGATGGAGATGTTCGCAAAAAAAGAAACTGGCTCCAACTACGTTTGGTATTCATGGCAGCGCTTATGCCATCGGATATTCCGGGGCTGCGTATATTGCTACCAAACCTGAAGGCCAAGAAAGTCTACTTTTTGGCTCCGGCCTACGCCTTTGGCCGCGATCAATACGAGGGAGCCAAGGCGGCCTTTGCGAAGTCACGGGGTTGAGGTCATTTACGATGAGGCCCCTGTAACGACGGCCGACTACACTCCTTACATCCAGAAGATAGCTGAGGCCAAGCCTGATATCTGCATGATGGCCCAGTGGGGCACGGGTGCTATCGCGGTGCTGAAGCAGGCCCATGAGCTGGGTTTGAAGACCAAAACCAAGATTTGGTTCAACTGGATGACCAACGTCTTTGGCAGCGGCGTACCCGCGGAGGCCCTCGAAGGGGTTTACTCTCTCATGTCCTGGTACTGGAACCTGGAGGGTTTTGACGATCCAGAGGTGGTCAAGGCGGGCAAAGCGTTTGTTGAACAATACCAAAAAGTGTATGGCGAGCCGCCTGATCCCTATGCCGGTATGACCTACGTGGGATGTAAGGAGATTTTCCGGGGAATCGAGTTGGCCCAGTCCACCGACCCCAAGAAGATTGCCGAAGCGATCATGAAGAGCCCCGAATTTCCCTCGATGAAGGGCCCGGGCAAATGGCGGGAGGATCATCAGCCGATATTCAAGTACGGCGCCTTTGTGGTAGTCGGCAAAGGACCCGCAGAGCGCAAGGGCAAATGGGATCTGGTCAAGGTCATAGGTGCCTACACCGGGGACGATTATCTGCCATCTTTGAAGAGTGAAGGCTACTAGGCACTCTGTTTCTTAGTTCGGTGCCGTATTCCAGATCGGTTCTCTGCTTATTCATGAGACATCGCTGCTTGGTTGCGGCCTTTCGTAGGGAATGGGCTTTATAGCCCCGAAGGGGCAGCCCAACGGTAGCCGTGGGTGTCAACCCACGGTAGGAAGGTTTTCAAGAAGGGCTCTGGACCCTGACGGGTCCACCAATTCCGCAACCTAACATTCAGGGTTGGTCAACCCCTCCGGGGTCGGTTCGTTCCATGATGTTGCAACCGTTTTCCACGGGCTTCCGCCCGTGGCTACCCGTGCAGCCCCTCCGGGGCTTTACGGTTGTCAGTAGTCACGACCGTATTCAGGAAATGAGGCACTACACCATCAGCCGATGAGGAGGGGCAGCACTGCCGCTCCTCATCACCTGAACACAATAGGGTTTGGACATGGCTCAACCGATCTTGTCCACCGCCGGGGTGATCAAGAACTTCGACGGTCTGGTCGCGGTTAACAACATCAGCTATGAGGTCTTCGAGGGAGAAACCGCGGGCATCATGGGCCCCAACGGGGCCGGCAAGTCGACTTTCTTCAATCTGCTTACCGGCTATTACAGGCCGCAAAAAGGCCGGGTGTTTTATCGCGGTCAGGACATCACCGGCATGCGCCCACATCAGCGAGTGATGTTGGGCATAGCCCGCACCTTTCAATTGGTCTCAGTGTTCGACTCCATGACGGTCATCGAGAACATGATGCTCGCCCGGGTACGCAAAGGCCCGGACTATTCTTCCAAGCTGCGCTTCTTCTTCAGGAACTCCCGCTACCAGGCGCTGCGGGATGAGTGCCTGCACGCGCTGGACCTGCTGGGCATTGCCGATAAGTCTGAGGTCAAAACCTCGGATATGTCCTACGGCGAAAAGCGAGAATTGGAGATAGCTCTTGCCCTTTCTTTGCAGCCCCAGGTTCTGCTTCTCGATGAGCCTTTCGCCGGCCTCAGCCTGGTGGACATAGCCCACATCAGCCAGGTCATCAACAAGATAAAGGGCCAGTTTACCATCGTCATTATAGAGCATAAGATTTCCAAGTTGATGGATCTGGTGGACAGCCTGTGCGTGATCAACGAGGGTAGCCTGATTTGCCGGGGTGAACCTGGCCAGGTCGTCTGCGATCCCCAGGTCAGGGCGTGCTATTGGGGCAAGGAAGAACTGGCATGCTACTAAGTGTTGAAAACCTCGACGTCCATTATGGCCCTGCCCAAGTGCTGTACGGGGCATCTCTGCACTTGAATGAAGGGGAGCTGGTGTGCGTAGTGGGCCGCAACGGGGCCGGCAAGACAACGTTGCTCAGGACCATCGGAGGGTTCATGCGGCCCGCAAGCGGCACAATCACCTTCAGGGGAGATAGAATAGACGGCCTACCTCTGGAAAATGTGGCCCTGATGGGGATAAGGTACGTCTATCAGGACAAGAGGGTCTTTGGCGAGCTGACCGTGCGTGAAAACATCGAGCTGGCCGCATATCCGACCGGCGAGAGTCTGGATGAGGCTATCTCAAAGGTTCTAGCCATACACCCGAAAATGGAGTCGCTCCTTGACTCCAAGGCCAAGGGGCTCTCCGGCGGTGAGCGTCAGATCCTTCTCATAGGCCGGGCGCTGATCGGGAATCCCCAGCTTTTGTTGGTGGACGAACCCACGGAAGGTCTCGCGGCAATCATCATAGGCGATATCATAAAGATTTTGCTCAAGATGAAAAACAAGATCACCATGGTAGTGGTGGAGCAAAATCTCGCTACTGTTGCACGCTTGGCAGACCGTTTGTACGTAATGAAGGAGGGCTGTGTCTCGCGGCGAAATCTCAGACGAACAGACAATCAAAAACCCCTCCTGTTATGAAGATGAACTCTAGTCTTTGGGGCACGGCATGTTCGGCAAGGTAGAAAACAATCCGACCTTGACCCTGGTCTTTACGGCGGCACTCTTCTTGATCTTCGGCTATGCTACCTCATTGCCCAAGATTACCGACTTCATGATATTTTGCATCTTCGTAATTGGCTTCGATCTTTTGTACGGGCACATGGGGCAGCTTTCCTTCGGCCATATGCTGTATCTGGGGGCAGGCGCCTACGGATGCGGCATGTTCGCCTACCATGTCTATCCCGATCCCTTTTTGTCCCTGCTGGCCGGCGTGCTTCTGGGGGCTCTTGTTGCCGCTCTGCTGGGACCGCTGGTAGTCAAGACATCGGCTGCGGCCTTCGCTCTCTTGAACCTGGCCTTGAATGAGGTGGGAGCCTATCTGGTCTTGAGCCCCTGGCACAAGTGGACCGGAGGCGAGGACGGACTATCGCTTTTTTTCAAGAAATACGGTTTCATCAACTTCCAGCAAAGCACCTTTCGTTTCTACTTCTGCCTGGGTTCGCTCCTGCTGGTGGTCTATTTGGTCCTGCGCCTGGTGCGATCACCGTACGGAAACCTTTTGAAGGCCATCAAAGAGAACGAGGTCCGGGTCAAGTTTCTCGGCTACAACACCTACGTTTACAAATACATAACTTTCATAATCTCCGGAGCCATAGCAGCCTTTGCCGGAGCGCTTACCAGCATCAACCTCTCCTACACCAATACCAGCCTTATTTCCCCCGCACGGAACGTCGAGGTGATCTTCGCAGCGCTGATGGGAGGCGCGGGTAGCGTTATCGGCGCGGTGGTGGGGGGTACCGCCTTCATGACCATAAGCAACTACCTGGCTGTGTACCTGATTCGTTGGGAGATGTTCTTGGGCTTCGCACTTCTGGTTTTCGTTTTCTGGATCCGTAAAGGGATCTGGGGCTATGTCCGAAAGGTTTAAATGCCACGTGAGCATCACCGGGAGCCTTTTATCCGATGACTAGTTTCATACAATCGATTCTCTTCGGCCTGACCATCGGAGGGATCCTTTACATAATATCCATTGGTCTGTCCCTGACCTTCGGGGCAATGGGTATCGTTAACTTCGCGGACGGGCTGATCTACGCTGTCGGGGCCTACGCTGTATACACTGTGGCCACGATCTTGGGAGCAGGGTTCGTTGTGGGCGTTCTGGCCGCCCTGGCAGTCTCGGTTCCCTTGAGTTATGTCATAGAACGTTTTGTTATCCGCAGGCTATACGGCCAGTCCATAGATTATGCCATCATCGCGACGTACGCTATCCTGCTCATCGGAGCTGACTCGCTCAAGTGGATCTACGGCGCGAGCCCTCTACCGATCATCGATCCAATAGGCAAGCTGTGGACCTTCGGCTCACTGGTAATGCCGGTGTACCGCCTGGTCATCATCGGATTGTCAGTGCTGATCTTCTTTGGCCTGTCTCTATTTTTCAAGAAGACCCTGGTTGGCAAGATTGTGGTGGCCGGCCTGCAGGATCGCGAGGCGGTACGCAGCCTGGGAATCAGGGTCGAGAAACATTTCGCCATCGTCTTTATCATTGGCAGCGCCCTGGCCGCACTTGGAGGGGTCCTTTACGCTCCGCTGAGCACCTTGAACCCGTACATGGGCTTTGAGATTTTGGTTCTCTGCTTTGCAGTAGTCATTGTAGGCGGCATGGGAAATCTCAGGGGAACCGCGATCGCGGCTTATAGTTTGGGCCTGGTTCACTCCTTGTCCGCGGCATACATTGCGTCTTCAGCATCCGACGCCATGGTTTACGTGGTGATGGCGGCTGTCCTCATATTCCGGCCCATCGAGACCTAAAACAGGAGCTACAGCAGTCATGGACAAAAGCCAGGATTCATACCTGAAAATGGGCATCGTGCATTTCATGGCCTTCCCGGAGCTGGCCGGTGGACGTGGACCCTGGGAAGAGACTGTAAAGCATATAGCCATAGACCCTTTTTTTTCGGCCATAGAGATCACCCACATCGAGGATGAGGCACAGCGCCGTAGGGTGCGAGATATATGTAAGCTGGCACAACTGGACATAGGTTTCGGAGCCCACCCTACCATTTTGAGCCAGGGACTGGATTTGAATTCCCTGGACGAGAGTCGGCGCTGCCAGGCAGTTGCCAAGCTCAAAGAGCTACTGGATGAGGCCTGTTTTATGGGCGCTCAGAGTTTTGTGGTTCTTTCCGGTAAGGACCCTGGTCAGGATAAACGAGCCGAAGCGGTTCAGGCCCTGGTAACATCCCTGGGCGAGCTGTGTGCCTACTCAAGCGGCCAAAACGGTCCCAAGGTAATTGCAGAACTCTTCGATTTTGATGTGGACAAGTGTTGCCTGCTGGGACCAGCTCCTCTTGGCAGAGAAGTGGCCGAGACTGTTTGCCGGGAACACGACAACTTTGGACTATTGGTGGACCTCAGCCACATACCGCTGTGTCGGGAATCCGCGGCGCAAGCCCTGGAGCCGGTTAAGGAATTTCTGGCCGCGGCCCACCTTGGGAACGCTGTGCTGGATCGGAATCTGCCCTGCTATGGGGACTACCATCCTATCTTCGGGACTCCCGGCAGCGTCAACGATGTTCCTGAGATGGTAGATTTCCTGCGCACTCTGGTTGAGATAGGTTTTTTGGACGGGCAAAAAAAGCCTATGGTGAGTTTCGAGATCAAGCCCATGGAAGGCCAGGACCCACTTCTAGTAATTGCCAACGCAAAGCGGGTCATGCAGCAAGCCTGGGCACAGGTGTAAGTAAACTAACGTGTGAGCTAAGTGCCGCATTTCATAAATACCGTGACAGTAGGGGCTTGATCTCTCCGCTGTCTAAGTATGGTGGGACAGGCATCCTGCCTGTCATGTGTTAGGAAAAGGAACCGCACCGCATGGGGATTTAGCAAATAGACAGGCAGGATGCCTGTCCCACCGCTGCTTCCCCAAATAAGCTACCGAATTTATGAAATTGAGGATTAAGGACTACAGCAATGAAGCCCAGAATATTCGTGACCAGGCTCCTACCCGAAGGCGCCATGCAGGTGCTGAACGACAACTTCGATGTTCAGTGCAACCCCCACGACCGTGTGCTCAGCCGCCAGGAGCTTCTGGCAGGCGTGAAGGACAAAGACGGCGTTCTGCCGCTCTTGACGGACCGCATTGACGATGAACTATTGGACGCCGCGGGCCCCCAACTCAAAATAGTGGCCAACTATGCAGTGGGCTACAACAACATTGATGTTCCGGCCTGCACCAGGCACAAAATACCGGCCACCAACACGCCCGGTGTCCTGACCGACACCACCGCGGATCTGGCAATGACCCTTCTAATGGCGGTAGCTCGGAAGATTGTCCCCGCGGACGCCTATGCCAGAGCGGGGAAGTACCAGGGCTGGGCGCCGCTGCTGTTCGTGGGGACGGACGTACATCACAAAACCCTGGGGATAATGGGATTCGGGCGCATAGGCTTCGCCTTGGCCAAACGGGCCGCGGGCTTTGACATGAATATCATCTACCATGACGCCATGAGGGCCAGCCCTGAGCTGGAGAAGCAGGTGGGAGCCAAGTTCGTGGACAGAGATACGCTTCTGGCCGAGTCGGATTTCATTTCCGTCCACGTGCCGCTTATCCCGGAAACGCACCACCTCATAAGCAGTCCCGAACTGGCAGCCATGAAAAGCTCGGCCTTTCTCATTAATACCTCCCGAGGAGAGGTGGTGGATGAAAAGGCGCTCGTAAAGGCTCTTCAGCAGGGGCAGATAGCCGGCGCGGGCCTGGATGTTTTCGAGTTCGAACCGGCCATAGAAAAAGAGCTTACCGTGATGGACAACGTGGTTATCTTGCCTCACATCGCCAGCGCGTCCATCGAAACCCGCACCAAGATGGGGTTAGTCGCGGCGGAGAACCTGATAGCCCTTTTAATAAAGGGGCAGAAGCCTCCGAACTGTCTGAATCCCGAGGTTTTTTCCTGAGCGCCTTGTTCATAGCAATTGCCGCAGGAATAATTACCGATTGACAAGGTTTTAAGCGCAGGCTATATAAAGCCATCGGTTTTTGTTTTACGCTGGCGACAAGGGATCAAATGCCCTTGGGGAAGCCAAAATAGACACTGAAAAGGGCGGGGAAGTTGGGAATACCCGACTTCCCCGTTTTTTGTTAGGGAGAGGCGGCAGAGCGGCAACGGCCTCCAACGGATGGCAAGGCATGCTGTAATGTGGAGTTTGCAGTCTCAGTCCGCCGTTGACTATGGTGTCCACAAAGTTGCTCGGCCAGCTACCGTGATTATTGGACAACATCCAATGCGGGAAAGCGGTCTAAAAAGAATACACTTCGAAGATCGGAGTGGCATTCGAATTCGAACGTCTTGCATTCGCCTACCTTTTCCGCGTGGAGGAGTGGAGGCTCGACTGGTATGGCGGACTTGGTTCGGACCGGGCGAGACACATGGGGAAGGCTCGCCAACCGCGACAGTCATTCTATGGTTTGCTATAGAGCGCGAATCACAGCGACTCGCCTTTAAAAAGGCCGAAGAAGATATTGATAAGATATGTCTCTGGGCCCAATAAGATCCCTCACAAGTTCGTGTTAATCGCGGGAGGCAAGGTCTCTGCAGACATGCGAACGCAGCACAATCGCCACGTACGCGAGGAATAAAGGCATATCTGTCACGGGGAGGTTTGGAGCGAGGACCCGAATTTGAAGAGCGCCTAGAAGGGACACTCCGGACCTGATCTCTCAGATTCTGTCACGGAATAGGATTTCCTGAGGGCGTTTCAGATCCGACAAGAGTGGGCTTTGCTTAGAGAACAATTGTGGGAAGATATTTTTGACCACGACGTTACCACGACAGATTTACTTCGCAAGGCACTGGTGCTAGCACATGATGTTCCACGCGGATGAACTCGAAAAATGGGTTACGAACGAACTAAATGGATACAGCGGCGAGATTCGAACTACACAATGAATTTAAGGTCAGTTGAAGGCAATGAATTCTTACCGTGGTCTGATCCCAATGATTTGGCCCGATGCCGAAACAAATCGGAAAGCTTCTACCATGTCCATGAATTCTTTGGATATCTGAAGATTGAACAAGTGATCGCACAATCGGGAGATCAAATTCATATTAGTATTGAAAGGAGTTGGAATCGCTTGATTGATGCATGATCTGCACTTACCGGCGCCTCCGTGTTTGTCATGGATTGTTCCAGTCTTTAAAGAACAGTACTCAAATGGTTGTCCCCAACTGTTTTAAAGAGGATGTTGCAACTTGAAAGGATGGAATATTAACGAGGGATCGAGCTTTTCCGATGAAGGGGGCAGGCCTTTTTTGGGCTCATTATGTGATCCTCGCAATAGAGTCCATGTGCTTGGCTATCATGAGAGACAAGTCACACAGGTGGTTGTTACGGGCTTCCTAATCATGTCACTCATAGGGGCCATCAGCGGCAGCAAACCTTCCTTAATTTGGCCCCAATTTCAGGGGACACCATTTCACGTCTTAATTCTTGATGGGAAAACCTGTCCCAAGCACAGTGCGGCACTCGATGGCGTGAGACTTCTTTGCTTGACTCCGACCAGTGTCGTCGGTTGGTTTAGAAAACGCCAGGGCCGGGTGATCCGAAGAAAAAGGCCGGGGCTGAAAGAAGAAGATTGGGGGAAAATAAGTTGATATGGTGTAGCGGGGAACACTCCTGTTTCTCGAATCCGAAACCTGGATTTCACGAGCTGGTGGTTTTCCCGCCACTGAAGGGGGATAGGCGATGTCCGAAGAATCTGTTGTTTTGGTCATTTCAACAGGAGCGACTTCTTCGCTGTCCTGCCGCCGGGGTTCTTCGCCTTTACCGCCGGTGTGCCTCGTACTGGCTTTGGGTTCAAGGACCAAGCCGCTTCTTTATGCAGCCTTCTTGAAGCGTCGCCACCCAACTCCAACAGCGACCCATGCTACTGATATTTTTGTTATTCGCTTGCTATCTCCTCGGGAGGTGTTTCGCCTTGCGGGTCAACTGGGCTGAAAAAGTCGATCTGGCCGTTTAGGTTACTTCCTCGTTCACCCGGACGTTTTGGCGGAGATGGTTCGACACACTCAACAGGAATCTGAGTGCCGCATGCCACGACCCTAGCAAGGTGCCGGACGTAAGCCGAGGGCTCCCAATGCACGTTTTCAACTACTGGAAGGACGTTCTGTGTGTTAAGTCCACAGCAGGATTCGAGGTACTACCAAACGTTCGAGACTAGAGTCCGTCTATTCGCTGGGATCATGTGGGCTGCATGGGTTGGGGTTCTGCAAGTCTGTATATCTTCATTCGTTCGGCTGATGTGACGAACAGAGCTGCCGTTTCTTTGTTCATTGTCTCCCTCGTCCTCCTCGTGACGTTCGCATCGAACTTCCACCGAGCAAGGCGTCAGGAGGCTCGTGCGCTAGGTCTTATCTTTATTGCTTATTCCCAGGGTGACGCCGCACAGCGTGATTACGCAGGAGACCGACCAAGGGCGGGAAGTACCCGGAAATGACCGTCAGCTTCTTCAGTTCCCGAAGAAAAGTGACCAGAACACCATGAATTCTTCGGGACACCGTATCAATCTTTGATGCGAAGACTGTATACTGTCCCGAGCATAGTGCGGCAATCGGCGCATCAAACCTTCTTCTGGTTGACTCCCGACGAGTTCATCGGCCCACTTGAGAAAACGCTAGGCCGGGTGGTCCGGAGAAAAGGCCGGGGCCGAAGAAGGACGGTGACGCCCAGTTAAGTAGGGTGTTTCCCGGAACTTCCGAGTGTCCAAAAGGCAGCCTCATTCGCCTATCCAATCATCGAGTAACCAAATACGCGATGAGCGCTACAGCGGCCCCTATCAGCACGCATACCCCTAATGTTACGCCGACAATAATACCCGCGAATGCATTCTTGGACATCCCATATTGTGTGCGATAGGCGTCAAAAGACAAGTAACTATCATTATTCTTAGCCGCGGCAGGACGTTTGAACCGAAGTCTCTGATCGTCAAATTTCTCGACCAGAACCCATCCGGCCTGAGCTTCTTCTGCGCATGCTTGCTTGAACACTTGGGGGTCCTTGAACGCTGCGGTATTCGCACGGAGGATCTTGAACTCCCAGCCATCCCGCAAATCTTTATCCGCGTATTCTGTCATCTCCTCTTCCTCTTGTCGGAGCCTCTCGGCTGCTGCTGCAGCGGCCGCAGCTCCTGCCGCAGCGCCATTGGACATCAATACCTCCCGGTGGGTGGGTTATCGGCATCTCATACCAATGCGCATTCAAAGAAGTAAGATTGGGGGGAACCTCTTTGTAAAGAGTTTCCCCCCAAACCCCCTTCCAGAAACTTCTATCATTTGCCGGAACCCCAAATTTCCTTGCAGGAAATGGGGGTTCCGGCGAGTGCTAAAAGTTCTTGAGGTGGGGTTCGGGGAGGAACTTCTTACAAGAAGTGCCTCCCCGATTCTTCCTTGTTTGAAAGCGCATTCGTATCAGGTCCCACGATGCAGCCGATTCCCATTGCATACGGTTCTAAAGTCACGTTAAAGCTGCTCCAGGACTTGTCAACGGCAGGAGTTCCGGGCACGCCATACATGGCTATTGACGGGGAAGGGTGGGCCGGGTGGTTCGAAGATGAAAGTGGAGGCTAAAGAAGAAGAACGGAACACGTGAAGTATGGTGTATCCGGAACCAGGACAAATTCATAATTGACTTTCAGAGTGCGGGGAAGTAGCCTAAGAAAAGGCGAGAAGAATCCAATTGTTACGCATGATAGGGGCTGCTGTGCTTCAGTGGCTGCTTGTCGGCAACCGCGGAGTCACCATCCTGGGCTCTGAGGAGCCATCGAATGACCGGTGCGCATTCCGAAAAACTCCAGGAGGGTGACCGAGCCTGATCATTCCAGTCTAAGGGGGAGTCTGCCATGTTTGCAAAAGCTGCGAAGTTCTTCACGGTAGTAATTCTTTCAGCCGGTTTTTTGTCCCTTGTCTTGCCTCAGCCATTCGCACAGGCCTGTACCGGCATAATGCTGCGAAATTCAGACGGTACCTTCGTCAATGGCCGCACGCTGGAGTTCGGCATGCTTGTCGAAACGATGATCGCAATTGTTCCGCGAGGCTATGAGTTTGTCGGCAAAGCGCCGGGCGGACCGGGAATGAAATACAAGTCGAAATATGGTGCCATGGGGGCGATCACCTTTAACGACATAGCGATTTCCGACGGCATGAACGAAAAGGGTCTGGCAATCGGATCATTTTATTTTCCGACTTTCGCCAAGTATGCGGAGATCACGAACGACAATCGCTCCAAAGCACTATCACCGGTTGACTTTCCGAACTGGGTACTGACGCAGTTTGCGACTGTCGGCGAAGTGCGCAGCGCCATCGAAGCAGGTGAGGGCATCATCGCACCGACTGTCCTGGAAGGTTGGGGGCCGGAAGCGCCGCCTTTTCACTATGTTGTTTATGATAATACCGGAGCGAGCATCGTAATCGAACCGGTCGATGGAAAGCTCAAGGTTCACGACAATCGTCTCGGCGTCCTGACAAACTCGCCTGCCTTTGACTGGCACATCACGAACCTGCGCAATTATATTGCCCTCAATCCCCGCAACGTGCCGCCGGTGGAGATAGACGGCTTGAAATTGCAGCCGTTGGGACAAGGTGGCGGTATGCTGGGGCTTCCGGGTGACTTTTCGCCGCCTTCCCGATTTGTGCGTGCGTCTGTTTTCAGCGCTGCGGCACTCCCTTCACCGAATGCGGACCGAGGCATCCTGCAGGTCTTTCACATCCTCAACAATTTCGACATACCGGTGGGTGTCGCTCGCGCGGTGGAGAAGGGGATTATTCATTCGGACTACACACAGTTTACAGTAGCCCGTGACCCGCAAAGCCTTCGCTATTATTACAAAACCTACGACGATCAGACCATCCGGATGGTAGACCTACGGAAATTTGATCTTAACGCCAAAGAGGTGAAAAAAATTACCACGATGGGCAGTAAGCAGCAGATTGTAGATATGTCGGGTGAGGCGAAGTGAATGTGATCTCGGGTTGCTCATCGGTAGTTCCGGCGTGGCGAGGGTTGCGTAAAGAGGGGCTCTGCGCTATATCTTGGGGAGAGAAATCGTCCATCCCTGCGGGGTTACGCCATGATCGAGCTACATGAAGAATACCTGGTCGACGAGGAAGGCAATCGCAAGGCCGTCGTAATACCGATTTTAGAATGGCAACGGGTTGTCGAAATGCTTGAAGAACTTGACGATATCCGTGCCTATGATGAAGCGAAAAGCCAACCTTCAGATCCAGTCCCCTTCGAAAAGGCAGTGTCGGAGATTCGCGAAGGGATGTCGGATTGAAATACGAGCTGTTCATTGAGAGACGAGCTCAACGACAAGTTGCAATCGAAAGACTAGAACCAAGGAGATTGCAGATCACCCAAGAATCTCCTACACTGGCCTCGGCATGAACGTTTTCAAGAAGTAGCGGCGGTTGGAGGTGCGGACGCTTTGCCCTTGGGAGGGACAATAAACATGAGAACGGTTGAAGAGTTGGAGACGGCCGTCGATTCCTTGTCGCAAGAAGAATACAGTCGGTTTCGGCGTTGGTTCCTCGATAGAGACTGGGAGAAATGGGATCAAGAGATCGAGGAGGACGCCAAGGCCGGCCGGCTAGATTTCCTCGTTCAGGAAGCGGTTGAAGAAAAGAAGCGGAACAAGCTCAGGAATCTCTGATGCACCGCACTACTGAGCGATTCTGGGAACGGTACCGAGCCCTGCCGGAGGACGTGCAGAGCTTGGCCGACAGGAGCTTTCAGATCCTAAAGGAAAATCCGAGACATCCATCGCTTCGGTTCAAGAAGGTGGGAAACTTCTGGTCTGCACGAGTCGGTCTTGCGCATCGTGCCCTGGCAGTGGAAGATGACGCTGATTTTATTTGGGTATGGATCGGCAGCCATGCCGACTACGAAAGGATAACCAGGAAGAGATAGAGCCCGTGCAGGATGCGGTGACCGACGGGAATAGGGGCTGTCTTGAAACTGTTTGACCGGATATTGGGAAGAAAACACCCCAGTTCGTCCTGGCAATCAATGCCGGGGTTTGAGATTCAACTGGACCTGGACACTCACGCGATTTGCCGGTGCCGGATAGGCGATCCGATCGAGTGGCTGAACCCGCTGGGCCCCCCTGAAGATTCCAGAAGTCTTCGGGAACAGCGTTACTGCTACTACTCAAGAGGAATTGAAATCGGAGAAGAAAACGGTAAGGTAGCCGATTTTGCAGTATTCTGGATTGACTACCTGGAAGCCGGGTTCAAGCCGTTCAAGGGCCTCGTCACCTATCGAGGGAAAACGGTCACGCTGGATTCCCGAACTACGGAAAGTGAATTCGTGAACCTGTTTGGCGACCCATACTGGCGGGATCAAGATCAAGAGGAGATAATTCTGTTCTATGAGTTCCGTGGGGACATCGAATGGCAAGTAGAATTTACCCTGGAAGGCAGCCTGAAAGCCCTTAGAGTGGTTTGGCCCGCTCTGATGGCTGAACCGGCCCAGCGTGAGTCCTATCGTGTTACCCTGCCTTGGCCGCCTCGCAGAGAGTGACCGCATAATTGTGATCTGCAACCGAGTCCATGTAATCGTAACTCAAAGGTTAGCACGATGCCCATAGCTCACGTTAACGACATAGATATCTATTACGAAATTCACGGCAGCGGACCGCCCCTGGTTCTGATCATGGGGCTAAGGAGAAACGCGGAATGGTGGTATCTGCAGATCCCGGAATTATCAAAGCACTTCACCGTCATCGCTTTCGACAATAGAGGTGCGGGGCGGTCTGACAAGCCGGAAATGGAGTACTCTATTCGGCTCTTTGCCGACGATACCGCGGGACTGATGAATTTCCTGGGGATACCCAAGGCCCACATCCTCGGTATCTCGATGGGAGGATACATAGCTCAGGAATTGGCCATCAACCACCCGGATAAAGTCAACGGGCTGATCTTGGGGTGCACAAGCTGCGGTGGAAGCCGAGCGGTGAGCATGTCAGAGGAGAGAATGGAGAAATTCGCGGCCAACAAGGGGTTGACACCCGAGCAGATATTGAGAAAGGACATGGACCTGTATTTCTCCGACCGCTTTGTCCGAGAGCACCCCGAGCGTATCGAAGAATTTGTGAATATTTCGTTCCGTTATTATCAACCTGCCGATGCTTTCTTCCGACAATTGAATGCCTGCCTGAATCACGACACAGCGGATCGGGTCAGTAAGGTGTCTTCCCCTACGTTGATCATGACCGGAGACGACGATCATTTGGTCCCTTCCGAGAATTCACGGATTTTGAAGGAGCTTATGCCTGAGGCCGACCTGGAACTCTTTCCTGGTTGTCGGCACTGCTTCTTCATGGAAGAGTCTGAAAGGTTCAACCGTTCCGTTGTCGCTTTTCTCCGGACTATTCGTTGATCGCCCATTGACCTGAGAGCTTTATGAGACGAATCTCCGTACAACCGAAGTTCGATCATGGGAATAATTCAGGATAAAGCATTTTCGCACATTCCGGGCAAAGCCCATGGCTGAATTCTGCCTCTGAATGGTCGCGGATATAAGCCTCGACTTGCTGCCAGTATCCCTGGTCGTCACGTATTTTCTTGCATGAAGCGCAAATGGGCAAAAACCCGCTGAGTCGCTTGACCTGCGCGAGAGCTTGCTGCAGCTTGACGATCACCTGTTCTCTCTCCTGTTCAGCTTTCTCGCGCTCCGCTACTTCCAATATTAGATTTTCATTTGTTTGGCGCAGTTCCGCTGTGCGTTGCTCTACCCGTTTCTCCAGTTCACGCCTCAGCAGCTCGTTCTCATGAAGTTGAATCTTTTCACGGGTGAGATCTTCAACGAGCACAAGCACAAACCTCTCGTTCATGATTCTGATAGCTCGAAAAGTCATTCGAGCCCATACCATAGCGCCTTCGATACTGAGCGTTCCTTCACCGACACGCGGCTTCCTATCGGAAAAGAGTCCCTGGAGAAGCGACTCTGCTTTCTTGGCAGCCCCTTGTCCCCCAAGAAGGCTCGCAAACGGCCTACCCTGGATCTTTTCGTATGCTGGTGTAAACTTTCCACAGGCCTGGTTTGCTACAGCAACATTGAGAAATTCGTCGATCAGGAAGGCAGGGATAGGGAGAGCTTGGATTACCTTCCCGAATGTCGTGGCCCAGATACCTCCTCGAATATCGAAGCTGCCGGAAATTGTCACATCACGGGTAAACAGGGATTTCAGCTCAATCGACTCAGTGGACTCGTAATCAACACGGATGGGCCTTGGGACCTCAGCCAGTTCATGAAAAGAATCACTGAGCAGCAGTTCTCCGCCCCCAGTTTCGGGCACGAAGCTGGTGCCAGCCCTACCGGACTGCTGTGCCTTCAAACGAGCAATCCCCTTTTGCAATTCCTCAATTTCCTGGAGAAGTTCACTCCTAGACTTGGCATCATTGCCCATCACAAACTCCTATAGCGGAAAGTGCAGTCCCTATAAATTGTTTGGACAACGAACGAATCAACACGTTTCCAGTCGCGCCATGGTTGAAGTCATAATCCTTGCACTTTTAGTCGTTGCGCTCACCTGCTATGATGATAAGCCTGTTTGTGGGCCAGGTGTTTAACCTTACAAGGAAATCGCCGGAAGACAAATTTGGAGCAATGCGCTCCATAGCCCTCTGAGAATAGCCCTGGAAACAATCCAATAATGAGAATCCTCTTCCTGCCCATCATAACTCGCGGTTCGGCTATTGGAACTATCACTCGATGCCTCTCGGTGGCGCATCATTTGCGCTTGTTAGGCCATGAAGCGTTTTTTCTGACGCACGGCGAGGGTGCAAAGCACGTGGCAGAATCGGATTTCCCATTCATGGAGGGGGCTGTTCCCGAACCGCCGGGGCCTCTTCATGCGCTCCGCGATTTGTCGGATGTGGCAGTCTTCTTGAATCTTACCGATGAGGATTACCTGCGTCGATCCCTGGAAACGGAACAGAAAGCCGTGGAACGCTTCAAACCGGATGTTCTGTTCAGCGAGTTCAAGCTCACAGCCCCGATCACAGCAGCGGAAACGGGTTTGCCTCTCGTTTCCACTGCGTGCAGCCCGGCAGACCCTCGCTTCGTGTCACCTTTGTTTTCCGAAAAGAGAGCCGTAAACCACGAGGACGCCATCGCTGGTTTTAATCGCATTCTGGAAGAGCGTGGTCTGATTCCCGTCACAGACGTTGCGGAACTCTTTTTCATGAGAAGCAACGTCAAGATTGCGCCAACGGTTCAGGTGATTGAGCCGCTATTGGCAGACGTGCCGAACCTGCACTACGTTGGTTACCTGCTTTACGATAGCCAGGAACTGGCTCCACTACCGGAAGGCCTGATCGAAAAGGCCTACGGAAAAAACCTGGTGTTCGCGTATTTCAGCACGGGAGAAATAGGCCCTGCGCAATACACCAGTGTGCTGCCCCGAGCATTCGATGGGACCGACTTTTATGCGATTGTGGCCGTTGGAGAGCATCCAGACCTACCCAAACTGCCTGTCCCTACAAGTAATATCACGTGGGTCCGCTTTGTACCAGGCCGGTCAATTCTAAGAGGCAGTCAGGCGCTCATTTTTCATGGCGGTCAAAACACTGCTATGGCTTCTTTGATACACAAGGTGCCGAGCTTAGTGTTTCCAGGAACGGATTTTGAGAGAGACTTTAACGCCAGGGCCTTGGCCAGGATTGGCGTAGGCATTCACTGCGCGGTTGAAGACTTCACACCTGAGAAAGTGCTTGAAAATACACTCCACCTGCTGTCACCATCGTACCGTTCGGCGGCAGAGACATACAGCGGGGAAATCCTGAGAGGGGGAGGAGCCCGGCACGCTGCTGATCTTGTAATTAAGGCTGCCGAAGGGAAATTCTAATGCTTAGACGCTACGGAGGGCAGTGGGGGTCTTCACTCTACTCCGACTCCGTCACTCTCGATGCGTTGACGGGGCTGCTCTTTCAGCCTCCACCCTGGCCGAAATCATTTCGCGAAGGGTCTTCTTGCTGAGCTTGCCCACCGGGGTCACCGGAAAAGCGTCCACTAGTTCCAGGCGCTCCGGTAGTTTGAACTTGGCTATCTTGCGCTCATTGAGAAGAAAGTCGTTGAGTTTCTCCAGGGTGAGTTCGGCGCCGGGAGACGGAATCACATAGGCGCAGGTCCGTTCTCCGAGACTAGGATCGGGCATGGCGACGCATGCGCAACTTTCCACTTGCGGATGCGCCAAGATATGCATTTCCACTTCTTCGGCGCTGATCTTTTCTCCACCCCTGTTGATGCAATCTTTAATGCGGCCTTCGGATATCACGTTCCCGCTCGGATGGAGACGAACGAGGTCTCCTGTTTTGTAGAATCCGTCGGGTGTGAATGCCTTGGCATTGTGCTCGGGAGCACGATAGTACCCACGAATAGTATGAGGGCCGCGGCCCCAAACCTCTCCCATTTCTCCTTGGGGTACTTCCGTTCCGGTAGCGGGGTCAACAATCTTGAACTCGTCACCAGGCGATTGCGGACGGCCCTGGGTATAGAGATTGACTTCATCCGGTTCGCCAAGCCGAGTCCAAAACAAAAAACCTTCGGCCATACCAAGCACTTGTTGCACTTCGCAGCCAAGTTCAGGCCGAATGCGCAGCGCTACCTCCGGGTTCAATTTAGCGCCGCCTGTCAAAATGACTTTTAGCGAGCTTAAGTCATATTCGGAGCGTTTAGGCTGGTCCAGCATTCCCAGAATTATTGTCGGGACCGCGGAACAATGCGTAACCCTGAATTTTTGTATTAGGTCCATCATTGCCAGGGGCGCTGGGTCGCTTGACAGTACTTCGCAGCCGCCCTGAAAGAGCACGGCCTGCAGACCGGGGGTGGCTAGAGCAAAATTGTGCCCCTGAGGAATCGCAATCAGAGTGACAGTATCCTTGTCAAACTCACAAATGGTCGCGTTGCGTCGAGAAATGTAAACGTAGTCATTATGGGTGTGGGGAACGAGCTTGGGAACACCTGTAGTGCCACCGGAAAGAATTATGACAGCGGGTAAATCGGGATCGGGCCGAGGCAGCGTGGCCGTGCTTATTCTTTCCTCAATCGGATCATTGAGAAGAGCATCGATGGACAGGTAACCTTTCCGAGGCTCACCGCCGGCTACGAGCACATGCTCCAGCGTCGGATTCTCGCCTTGAACATCTGCCGCCATCGCCTGGTAATCGAAGCCTCTAAAAGAATGGGCGATGGCCAGCGCCCGCGCCTCGGACAATTTGGCAAAGTACCCAATCTCAGCCTGCCGGTGCGCAGCCAGGGCCATGACGGGGATTACACCTGCTTTGAGCGCTGCCAGGTACGTGATTACAAGTTCAGCAACGTTGGGCATGTGCAGTAGCAGGCGGTCGTAAACTTTTAATCCCAAATTATTGAGGTGGAGGGCCAAGCGAGTTGTCAGGGTTCTCAACTCTCCGTATGTGAACCTCTGGCCGTTATCCATGATGAGAGCCGTTCGCGACTCAAAGCGAGCGAAACTTTCATCCATGACCTCGCTGATAGTTTGGTCCAGCCAGTAGCCGGCCTCACGATATTTTTGGGCCAATTCTGCCGGCCACGGGATAAAACCATCCATCTCCTCGCCTCCCTGCTATCATTGCAAAGATCCACGCGCGGAACACGTGGGTCTTTCCACACCTCACAAGAGCCTGCCACTTACTCTGTTACGCCATGGTCCTCAGAGTTCAGAGGCTTCGCCATAACCTAACTCGGCGCTGATATTCTTCGCGGCAGATCGCACTGCCTCGACGGTTCGTGCAACGGAGATCTCATCATGTTGAGCTTCCAGGATCGCCAGCCCTATGGCAGCAATGACGTTGCGGGAATAGTCACGTATGGGCGCGGCCACTCCTATAACTCCTTCCACCGCCTCGCCCCGCTCAGCCACATAGCCGTCTCTGGCTATTTTGGACAGCCTCGACTGGTAACCCTGGAGATCGGTAATTGTCCTGGATGTCACGGGGAGGAGCGGAAATTTATTGAGTAGATCGCGTCTCCGATCCGGAGGAAGCCATGCCATCAGGACCATCCCGAGCATTCCATGATGCGGCGGGCGTCGCCATCCGATCTCAGATGCGATTCTAATCACCCCTTCGCCTTCTCGTTTGTCCACATAAACGAGCTGATCATCTATGAGGGTTCCAAGGAGCACTGTCGCAGACGTCTTTTGTTGGAGTTCGGTCATGTGTTTGAAGGCCGCTTTGCGTAAGGAGAAGGAAGAGAATACGATGCTGCCGAGTTCGAAGAGTTTCATGCCGAGGCTATACGAGCCGGACTCGGGGTCAAACTTCAGATACCCCCGGTTTACTAGATTTGAAGCTAGCCGCAGCGCGGTAGTCTTGTTCAGGCCTGTATGTCGAGCTATATTGGCAAGGGAAAACTGCCTATTTTGGAAGTCAAAACAGCCCATTATGTCTAATGCCCGGTCCACCGATTGGACTCGATACAGCTTTCTGTTTGGAGGCGACTTTGACTTCATGCTGCTACCTTGGTGGCCTGGAGCGGAACATTGCTCTTCGCGCTCGGCATTGTTTCGCATCGTGAAGTATTATCCCACATGACGCACCAGTCGATTCTGCAAGCCTCCCAGTCAAATGTCAACAAAAATCAAATAGACGTACGAGCATTGACTTACTGGTGGCGAAAGACGGTCATTGTGAGCGAATCGAAGTCCCGCGGAACGCGGGATTTCATTTCTGGCAATGACGCAGTAACAACGACTTCCCCGCGCAAGTGAACCCTTACGGCTGGAAGAATTTTTTTGTTGACATTTGGCGATCAGATTCGCAGAATCGACCGGTGCGTTATGTGGATGTCAGTTTCATATTATGAAACGGAACTGGGGTGTGGGGCAATGGCCCGAGATCTAGGCATCCTTTTGGCAGTTTCCCAAGAAAATGGTCTTGCCACCCGGCACAGGCTTACTTCTACAATTACGTAAATCTTGGTCGAGGAGTTATTTGTGTAAGCACGGTATTGGAATTGTCTTGATCTAAGCCGCCACTACCCGTCGGAAACGGGTAAAATCATCGTCTGGAGGTTGAGCATGCAGGGAAAAATTTCTAACGCTCTTGTCTGCGCCATTGTCACGGTCACTGCTCGTTCTTGCGTCTGCTCCCGGCAAGTCCGCGAACACGGTGACGTTGAACTACTCCATTTTCTTTCCGGCTACCCACGCGCACACGCTTCTGGCGGCGGAATGGGGAAAAGAGGTGGAAAAGAGGACCAACGGCGCGGTTAAAGTCAATATGTTTCCCGGCGGCACACTTACCCCTCCCGATCAATGCTACGACGGGGTAGTCAAAGGAATTTCGGATGTAGGCATGTCTGTTGTAAGTTATACGATGGGTCGCTTTCCTCTGACCGAGGCTATCGATTTGCCGCTGGGTTACACAAGCGGAATTCAGGCAACTCGTCTGTGCAATGCTTACTATGAGAAGTTCAAACCAAAGGAGTTTGACGCCGTAAAAATGATGTACATGCATGCGTACGGACCGGGGATAGTGCACACCGCCAATAAGCCGGTGAAAGTCATGGAAGATCTCAAGGGCATAAAGGTCAGGTGCTCGGGAACGAGTGCGAAGGTGGTTGGGGCCCTCGGAGCAACGCCTGTGGCAATGCCTCAGACGGAAGTCTATGACGCGCTCCAAAAGGGGGTAGTCGGAGGAGTGGTTTGTCCCATAGAAGCTCTCAAGGGATTCAAACTTACCGAAGTTACCAAGTATACCACCGAAAATTACGGCTCTTCTTACTCTCTCGCCTTTTTCGTCGCGATGAACAAGAAGAAATGGGATTCTCTGCCTAAAGATGTCCAGGAAACCATCGAGAAAATCAACAAGGAATGGATTGACAAAACCGGCAACACCTGGGATCAAATAGATAAGGAAGCCGAGAGAACTGTCCTTGCCCAAAGGCCACGAGTTCATTTCTCTTTCAAAAGAAGAGGATGCGCGCTGGGCCCAGGCGGTTCAGCCAATTATGGCAGAGTACGTCGCCGCAATGAAAGCAAAGAATCTTCCTGGGGAAGAGGCCCTGAATTTCTGCATCGAATGGATGAAAAAGAATCCCTGAGAAACAACTATTAACCGGTTCCTCTTCAGCGAGGAACCGGTTTGTTTGGTGGCGACGAAAAATGTGAAGACATTGAATTTAAGTGATAGCCCTAAGCTGAGCCGGTCAGCTGGGCAATATTCAATCGGATATTCATTAGGAATGGACTAACAACACTATCCAGACGCGCTCGAAAGAGGTGAACAATCTACTTTTTCGTGTTCGTATTTGACCTACCGCGAGAAAATTCCGGGTACACTACATCCAATTTTTGTGGGGAAATGCCTTCACTTGCCGGAGTGAGACATCGGGGACTTGCACGGCTGGTTGCTTCAGGTTAACGTTGTCCCAACACTCGGTGAGAAGCAACCGGAGAACGCAGCACCGGTTGCAGCACCACTAGTTCGAGGTTAAAATGAAGAAATCGCCGAGATTGATTGTGAGCATCCTGGGCTTTCTCGCGGTAATTGCGTCCGCGGTCTCGGCTGAGGCCCAGGCCACTGAGCATCGGCAAGGAATCCGAATGGAACGCAACGAGTGAAACTATTCGGTTAATCCATCAAGAATGCTCGGAAAAGAAAGCCCCCGATTTCGGGAAATGCTTTGTAGATTTCATGGGAAGAGCTGGTGCGTCCGCTCAAGCCGTGGCCTTTGCGCAATCCACAGGAAACACCGGTTATCTGGCTCACTTCTTCAAAAAAGGACGCGTGGATCTCGCTTACGTCCATTATCCGTTCCGAGCAAACGAGAATGAGGGATGGCTCCTCGTGAACGGCGATCCTGCAATGATCGATGTCGATGCCCTGGCTAATTTGCCAAAGCGCCAACTGGAGGGAAATCCAACGTACTTGCGGATCAGAGAGGAATTCCCCAACGTCATGCTCTTTGGCGGCGATCGGACCATGACCCGTCCACCCGAAATGATCGTGGAACCTACCAAAGGGCAACGATTCATCGTTGAATACAGGCTGTTAAACGGATGTCATGCGTGTGAACGTGTCGGCGAGTGCAAGGTTTGCGTTCGATTTCGACCCAAACGGCAAGTTTCTTGGGCCAGCCCTGCTGGATGTGCGGAGTAGGAGTAAATGATTCAGCTAAATAATGCCATGGAAATCTTCAAGATTCTACCAAAGACGAATTGCAGGGACTGTCTGGTTCCTACGTGCTTCGCCTTTGCGGCCGCAGCGTTCAAGGGGGAAAAGCGGCTGGGAGATTGCCTTCATCTCGATAAAGCCACCCTGGAGACTTTCAGCGTCCAGAACTCCGACTCCAGGACATTGGAGCGGGAACAGGAACAAGCGCTGAATCAGTTGAGACGGAAAATGGCCGGTGTGGATCTGAGTTCTGCTGCCGAGAGATTGCAGGCTTCGTTTTCGGGCGAAAGACTGACGGTCAAGTGCCTTGGCAAGGATTTCCATGTTGATTCCCAGGGGAATGTCACCTCTGAGTGCCACGTGCATGGATGGGTCACCATACCGCTTCTCAACTATGTGATATCTTGCTCTGGGAAGCCCGTGTCAGGGAACTGGGTTCCCATGCGTGAACTCAAGAATGGAGCCACTTGGGCTCGCCTTTTCGGGCAACGGTGTGAAAAGCCGCTAAAACAGGTGGCCGACACTCACACAGATCTGTTTGAGCACATGATCCATATTTTTAATGCGAAACCTGCGCCCAATGCCTTTGATTCAGACATTGCGGTGATTCTGCATCCTTTGCCCAAAATACCTGTGCTCATTTGTTATTGGAAGCCTGCCGACGGCATGGAGTCATCTCTGAATGTTTTCTTCGACGACACCGCGGAAGAATACCTGGTTATTGATTCACTCTACGGGCTAGTCACAGGGCTTGTGATGATGTTCGAGAAGATCGCTGTTACGCACGGCAAATGAGTCGTGACGCCCATAGGCGTTAAAATAAAGGTGGTGGCCTTGTGATTTGAGCCGGTTGTCACCTCCCCCTTCTCCCTCCCGTCGAGGGAGAGGGTCTTCAAAACCCTCCCCTGGCCAATGCGCAAATATAATGCATTCGATGACATGGGGATGATTCATGCCTGAACAAAGATACGATGTCCGCACGATGAGACGGGCCGAGGTTGATCTGGCCGTTGATTGGGCGGCATTAGAGGGGTGGAATCCTGGTCTTCACGATGCGGATTGCTACTACGAGACCGATCCAGACGGTTTTTTTATAGGTATGTTGAATGACGAGCCAATTGGATGCATTTCCGCGGTGTCTTATGGGGAATCATATGGCTTTATCGGGTTTTACATCGTCAAACCGACCTATCGGAAACAAGGCTTTGGAATTGCGCTGTGGAACAAGGCGATGGAGCATCTCTCAGGACGGAATATCGGATTGGATGGAGTTGTGGCCCAGCAAGACAATTACAGGAAATCAGGTTTTCAGTTGGCTCATCGGAACATCCGGTATGAATGGCGCTCGACTCGCCACCAAAAAGAAGCGCAAGGGATCATTGAGTTGTCCAGCGTTCCGGCAGAGGATCTCTTGATGTACGACGCCAAGCTGTTCGGCAATCGGCGTGATCTGTTTCTTAAGTGCTGGATCAGCCGTCCCGGAACCATCGCGCTGGGCATCGTGCAGGGGGATAGGTTACAAGGTTACGGCGTATTGAGACGATGCCGTCACGGTTTCAAGGTTGGACCGCTTTTTGCCGACAGCGCAGATCTAGCTGAGACTCTTTTCCTGGCCCTGACAGGCGACTTGCCGGTAGATACCCCAACATTTCTCGATGTTCCGGAGGTCAATCCCCAGGCAATGCGGATGGCAGAAAAGTACGGAATGACAAAGGCGTTCGAGACAGCACGGATGTATACCCAACAAGCTCCCCGCGTGCCGCTTCATCAATGGTTCGGAGTCACAACTTTCGAGCTTGGCTAGAGCATTTTTCGGAAGTTCCAGGCTCACCATATTCATTTGGTGACGAGAGGTGCATCATTGGGCTGGAATGTAACGTGGGACATGTTGCACAAGAGGTTGCTTTCGGCGTCCCTCGTCACATTTCGTAGAGGGACAATCGGAGGCAGCAGGCCCTCTTTATCTTGACACTGTGGAGGCCATAGGCCACTTTGAGAAAACGATCGGCCGGGTGCTGCGAAGAAAAAGGTCGGCACGGAACAACGCGGTTGATCGCAACTGAGTATGGTTTCCCCGGGATTCCAGCAGAGACATGGTCGTCCTTAGAAAGGGGTAGGGGGAAAACTTTCTTGCACAAGAGAGACTCTCCCGCGGAACGCCCACATGAATCGGAAACGCAAACGGGAATTAGTGAAGTACTGGAGAATTCCGCAGGTACAGGGAGTTGATCTTCTCAACGCCTCGTACCTGACGCAGACGTTCTCCAAACATACGCATGAAGGGTATGCGGTGGGAGTGGTCGAGAGTGGGGCGCTCGGATTCTGCGTATCGTGGTGAAACGCTGGTGGCCGGCCCAGGGACTGTGAACCTAGTCATCCCAGGAGAGCCCCACACCGGGTTTTCCGCGTCGGAAGAAGGCTGGACGTATAGGATGTTCTATCTGGATGCTGCGTTGATGGAACACGTGGCATCACAGGTTGCGGACCGAAAGCGAAGCAGGCCCTTTTTCCGCCAGGGGGTCATTCATGACGGACGGCTGGCCAAGACACTGGGAGAGCTTCACCGTGCAATGGAAGACGAGTCACGGGATCTCCTGGAAAAAGAGTCACGCCTCCTAATGACGCTCGCACAGTGGATTCGTCGCCACGCCCAGGATCCGCCGGTTGCTCCGATCGATCAGAGGTGAACATCGTTCTGTGCGGCTCGCGCGTGATTACATCGAATCACATTTTCAAGATACCGTCTCATTGGAACAAATTGCCTCGATATCCAATCTGAGCGCCTTCCATCTTATCCGGGTATTTCGGCAGGAAGTTGGACTTTCTCCGCACGCATATCTCACTCAGGTAAGAGTCGAGCGAGCAAGAGCGCTAATTCTGCGGGGATGGAATCTTGCCAGCGCTGCGGCAGAAACCGGATTTACGGATCAAAGCCATCTGACCAGACACTTCAAGCGCATCCTTGGAATCACGCCTGGACAATATCGCAATTCCATACAAGACCATTGAAAAGAACCCCTGTATCGTGGTGCCGATAAGGCGATTTCATCGGGGATGATGCAAGATCGGATGGAGCGAATGGCAGTCGATTCGTGTGCACCCATGAGCACCTTCGGTCCAGGCTCTCGCCGAATCTATGGGAGGTATCGGAAATGAATGGATACGTTCACGGGTACACGGAAAAAGAGGCTTCCAGACTAGTTGATCAGGCAACGACCCTTACGGAATTGCTGCATTCGGACACCGCGTATCCGGCGGGGAGCCTGGTTCTAGAAGCGGGTTGCGGTGTCGGGGCCCAAACGATCACTCTAGCCGCGGGCAGTCCTCAGGCAGAGTTCATCTCGGTCGATATCTCCCAGGAATCGTTGGCTCAGGCGCGTCAGCGGGTTCACGCGGAAGGTCTTCGAAACGTCACGTTTCAGCGTGCCGACATGTTCAATCTCCCGTTTGCAACAGACCATTTCGACCACGTGTTTGTTTGTTTCGTTCTGGAGCACCTCACAGAACCGCAAGAGGCGTTGATCCATGTGCAGCGGGTCTTGAAGCCCGGGGGATCGATAACCGTTATCGAAGGGGATCACGGTTCAGCCTACTTCCACCCCGACAGCATCCACACGTCGCAAGGCCATCCAGTGCCTCATCGATCTGCAAGCTCGCGGAGGCGGCGACTCCCTCATTGGCCGTCGCCTGTACCCGCTGCTCACTGCAGGCCGGTTTTCGCGACGTGCGAGTCTCTCCGCGGATGGTCTACGTGGATGGGAGCAGGCCTGCTCTCATTGACGGCTTCACTAGGAAGACGTTCACTGCGATGGTGGAAGGGGTCGGGGAACAAGCAATCGGTGAGGGGTTGATCGACGGAGCCTCGTGGGCCAAGGGGATTCGGGATCTGTACCGAACTGCAGAGCCTGACGGGACCTTTTGCTACACGTTTTTTAAGGCGGTAGGATACAAATGACGTCAAGCAAGGCATCCGGCAGGTATGGACAAGGTGCTCGCAAAAAATCCGGCAGAGTTCCGCGCCCATCAAACCTGATTATTACATTCCTGCCACTGCAGGCCTTAAGTCGTCGCAGAGGTGTCTCATGAAAACATTCATCGCGGTTGTATTTGCCTTCTTTCACTTTGCATGTGTTGCAGCAGCACAAGAATCTTTTACTGCACACGGCTCGACCGTTATCTATGCTCGTCCGGACCCTGCCCAGTGGAATCTGGTCCACAACGGGATGGACGCAAAGGCAAACGCATTCCTGCTCATGTTTGAGCACAGCCCGATAAAGGATGCCCAAGGCCGTGAGATAAAGCCCGTGATAGCAGCCATCTGTGAGGCGGTCACGGATTCATCGGATGTAATAATGTACTCCATCCGCAAGCGGGCACAGGTCCCGTTCGATGTTAAAAAGGTCCTGACCCCCCAGGGTGGCGATTTCACCCATCGGAACGCGGTCGGGTTCGACGGCCTATACGATAGGGGAGTCGTTCACAAAGTCGTTGTGGGGCATTTGCGTCACCAGGGGGTAGGAGTTCAAGTAATCTGCGATTCGACAGATGGAGTTTACGATAAAGTGGAAGCAGACATGAGAGGCTTTATGCGCTCAATAACGTTCAAGGAATGACTTGCGGCGACACATTCCGCCCATGGCTATCAGTGTTTTTGTCGTTTCAGGCGTGACCAAGGTGCCGATAAATGTGATCTATAGAGGCATCTATCCATACATTGGCGGCATGTATATATGTCTGGTCATCCTGCTCCTCTTTCCGCAATTATCGCTGTGGCTGCCTAACCTGTTCATTCGTTAAGTGAGTGCGTCCTTCGAATTACACGGATCGGTTTGGTTCGCAGATGGGCAGAGAATAGACAAGCCGGTCGTTTCATCCGTCCGCTCTCTCCGGAAGTTGTAACCTTGTCAGTGTCTCTTTCGTCTTACTATACAGAGGCCACACATCCCACCGTGGCCGGCCTGGCTCATCTGTCATTTTGTAGTAAGATGGCCGGAAACGACCATGGACGATTCATTGCTGAGAGCGAGACTCGGCCGAGGAGGCGCCATGAGAACTTCGCACATTTCCTTGATAATCTGGGTGGTGAAATTCTTCGCGGCGGTTCCACTTCTGTGGATGCTCTATTTATTGCATTTCTCGGAAGCAGGTGTCGGAGGAACGTCTGAAGCGGCATACAACGCGGTGCTTTTTCTCTTGTGGTGTGCGTTGCATAGTCTGACGGCCCGCGACCTTGGCAAAGCCTTCCTTTCAAAACTTGTGGGAAGCGGTGGTGTGAGGGCCCTGTACGTTGTCGTCAGTGGAGTAACCTTGTCAGCGCTACTCTATTTTTGGAGGCCAATGGCGGGGGTGCTTTGGAAAACCGAGGGAACTCTCTATTGGCTCCTCACCATGGGTTATATAGTGACAATAATCGCGACGTTCTATACGACTCGCTACATAGACATGGGAGAATTTCTGGGTATCCGGACACATCTGAGGGCCCTCAAGAACAAGCCTCCGAAGTCGCCTGTGTTCTGCGTGGAAGGACCGGTACTCGGTACTGTCGCCACCCAATGTATCTGTTGTGCATAGTAATTCTGTGGATCGGTCCCACAATGACCTATGGACGTCTCGAATTTGCACTGCTCGGCACGGCTTACTTCCTCGTTGGGACCTATCTTGAAGAACGCAATCTCGGGGCGGAGCTGGGCAAAGCGTACGAAGTCTATCGAGAGAATGTCCCCATGTGGATACCTCGATTAACTCCCTGGAGGTGCGCCGCAAGAGGTTCCGAACCGAATCAATCAGGAATCTAGAGCGGGATAAGGGATAACTTTCACTGGTAGTTGCTGCGGGCTAGCCCCACCATATCACACAGAGAGGCAACCAGCGGCACTAGACCTTCTGCTTGACATCGAAGAGTTCTCGGACCACCTTGAGAAAACCCCTGGCCGGGCGCAACCGAGGGGTGTATGATGGATTTAAGTGAACGGTTCCAACGACCTCCAGTAGCAACGAACGGCAGTGCCGACACTTCCGGACGGTGAGACATGGATCAGAAAACTTTGTTATCGACCGTAGCGACAATCTTTTTGCTCTTTGCCGGTTTCGTCGTATTGCCTTCGGGCGGAATCGATGATCGGAATGGAGGGCGAATCCGGCAGTTACGGTAATAGGCTGGTACAGGATAGCTTCGATCGGGAAAGTTGTGAGCGTGATTGCCGGGAACGTTACGGCACGGAACTCTTCCATCGAGGAAGAGGTGGCCACATGGGCAATTACTATGTTTATGCCCGATGTATCCAAGACTGTGAAACACGCTTCTGGAAAGAATATGACCGGCGCATGAGGGAGTTGGAGAAAGAGAAGCCGTAGCACAACTTGCCGTATTTCTCTGCATTCTGGGTACACCTCACGGACCAATATAATCAATAGTAAGGGCAGCCTCGGCCATGAGTCGGATGTTGGGTTATTCCTTATTAGGAGTTGGAGCATTGTTGTTGCTCTCAGCTGCCTTGGCATCAATAGCGGCAGCGATTTCATTATTTGAGCGCATGAGATTTGGTCCATGGTTGATGTTTGCCGACGTTGAATTCCTGACAATATTGATATTCCTCTTTGGTGGCACGGGAGCTGCCTTCCTTTGGCTCGGCAAAAGACTCGCACGAAGCCGAGAATCCCATTGACCAACGAGTCCGTATCCAGTAATCCTCTGCTCATCTCCGATCCTCCTAAAGAGTACATGGTTGCGCAAACGCCACGTGCCCCATCCGAGGACCGGAATCCATGCCCCTCCCACTCCTGTCCACAGGAAATTCAAGGTCTGTTCCTTGACAAAGAAACGCGGCACCCGCTGTGACACCAACGAGTTCGTCAGCCACCTGATAAAACGGTAGGCCGGGTGCTCCGAAGAAAAAGGCCGGGACTAAAGAAGACAAATGGAGTAATTTGAGCTTGGCATGCCGTGAAACGACGGGACCAGGAGAATTTAAGGTGAACCCAAGCAATACCTCGGTCTTTGACTTGACTCCGGCTGAAAAACTCCAACTGGTGGAAGACTCGTGGGATGATCTTGCAGCCACTCCCGAGGCCCTACTAGTCCACGACTGGAAAAAAAGGGGGGGACTGGCCCGCAGAAAGGCCAATCTGATGAAAAAACCGGCCTCAGGACTCACCTGGGAGGAAGTCAAAAGACGGATTCGAAATAGCGATGGCCGCTGAGTGAAAACGAGAGTTATTTAGAAAGATGTCCTATATCAATGTTATAATTCTAGTCATAACAATCCTAATCGCTCCGTACGTAGGATTGTTGGTATCCGCAACTATGAACCGCAGTTTCAGTCCGATTTTTCTATATTTCTGGTACTGGATACCTGTCTGCGCTATTCTAGTGTTTCAGCTTACCGCGCCTGCCGCTATTCTCGGTTTGGTGATAGTGCATTTTTATCTTGAAAAAAGGAAGCTCCCGTTCCTGAAATCCAAATGGATCATTCATGCTTGCATTTTCGGTTTCTGTCCTTGGGGCGCTTGCCGTCTTGATGGATTCTTTCTATTATTGGAGGGGCTTTCACAACGGCACAAGAGGATTCTTGCTGACGGGTACTGTCACAGGTTGTATGACGGGTCTTTTAGTAGCATTACTCACTTACAAGAATATCCTTCTTCTCATACAGAGGAGGGAATCCACAAGTCCTGAAGAATTGGAATCTGACAACTAGATTTCAAGAGTTTCGGAGTTTAGGATACACCGTACATAATTGTTGACAGGCAAGGCTTTTCTGGGCGCGAGTGTGATGTCACATAAGTTGCACGGGTAGTTGCTACGGGCTACCCTCATCACATCACTCAGAGAGGCAATCGGAGGCAGGAGTGCTTCTTCTGCTTGACGCCATCAAGCTCATCAGCCGGCTCTAAAAAATCCTTAACTGCCTTCCCGCGGCAATACCAGCTTCGTACCCACACTGCTAAGCACAAAAGACTCTGGAAATGCGTGCTGCAAACGCTGTATGGCATTCCAGCCGGTGCAGTGCATGGGCATGATGAGTTCTGGAGATAGCTGCTTCAGCTCGCTCAATGTGCTCTCAATCAACGGCTCCATGTCCGATCCTGACAAATGGAAACCACCGATCACCGCTGCCACGCGAGACTCACCAGTGAGTTCCCTAGCATATCGTATTGAATTGATGATCCCGGAATGGGCGCAGCCGGAGATAACCACCAGGCCGCGGTCCGCGAGGTTGATAAACAGGGCCTGGTCGTCCCTGATCGCATCGGGAACCATCTCTCCGTGCTCTTCCATGACTGCACCGGGCATGCCCTTCTCGAAGCCGGTGGTGCGAGGGACCTCACCACTGACGAGTATCGTATTCTCAGCCAAAAAGACCGGAGCGCTTGCCTCCACGATCTCTGCATTCAATTCCCTCAAGTTCCCTATGCGGGTTGTTAACGGGAAGCTCACTTTGCCCAACTGGGGTCGGACTAGGAACCTCTGCCGGAATACATCCGGGTGCGCTACCACGGTGACAGTTCTGCCAAGCTTTTTCAGAAGCGGGTACAGGCCTCCGGAGTGGTCCATGTGGCCGTGACTGAGAACCACCGCCTCGATGCCCCCAGGATCCACATCGAGGTAATCCATGTTGTGGAGCATGGTGGCGGAGTTGTACCCCGTATCCAGCAGCACCGTATGGCTTACCCCATCCCGGTACACAGTGATCAGCAGCGACAGCCCGTGTTCGGCTATCAGGGTGTGTCGAGGTATTTCGCCTCCCTTGGCCAGTGCCGGTCTCGTGAAGCCGGGTCCGCCGGCAAGCAACACATCCACGTAATTGTCTACGAGCGTGAGTAGCTCCACACGATCGACTGCTTTGAGTTGCTGGGCGAAGTCTTGCATGGCTCGATCCTTTCCGTTCTCGATCTGATTGCCCTTCGCCGCAATTTTGCCAAATGTCCGGAGGCTTGGCAACCACAACTACTCGACGGTAAGGTGCTGGTATTTCTCCAGGAGGCGAACTGGCTTCTTCAGAGCGTCTCTGCGGAATGGCTCCGCCAGGACTTCCGCACTTCCATCGATAATCGCGTCGATAACCGCGGGTCTGCCTGATTCCAATGCTGCCTTAACTACGTCTTTCACGTCTTCGGCGCGTTCAATTCGATAGCCCTCTGCGCCCATGTCCCTTGCGATTTGCGCGAAATCCGGATTCTTCAGGTTTGTTCCGAGAAAGCGGTTGTCGTAGTAGTCGATCTGGTTCTTTTTCTCAGCGGCCCACTCATTGTTGTTGAAAACAACCGCGATGACGGGTATTTCTTCCCGCACAGCGGTCATGACTTCGCTCAGGCCGCTGATCCCGTAGGCCCCGTCTCCCTGGAGGGCGAACACCGGCTTGTCCTGGCAGCCCAATTTCGCTCCCAGAGCCACGCCATAGGCGATGCCGCAGTTTCCCCAGCTTAGCGGCGCGAGAAACTGCTTTGGGCCGGTAGGTCGAAAATAGCTATTGCACATGGAGCACGTATTTCCCACGTCCGTGGTCACAATGGCATTCTGAGGCAACGCGGCAGACAGTTCGCTGAGCAATCGTCTGGGATGAAGCGCTCTGGACGGCGCCATTCCCCATTGATCAAGCTCTCTGGCCCATGCCTCCTTTTCACTCTGGATCTCGGCCAGTCTCTCCGCATTGGCCTCACGGGTTTTGCCCATCTCTCGCAGCTTTTCCAGCACGCGTGCCGCGAATTCTCCGGCGTCTGCCGCTATGGCCAGATTCACCGGCCGACTCACCCCAAGTTGCCGGTGGTCCATGTCCACCTGGATGATGTGAGCGTTCACGGGCCAATAATCCATGTCGTACTGGCGTAGAGTGCCAAATGGACCGAGTCGAGTGCCCAGAGCCAACACGACGTCAGCCCCTGAAAGGATTCGCATGGCCGCCTTGGAGCCGCAGTAGCCTATGGGACCGACACTCAAGGGATGATCTGCGGGGAAACTATCATTGTGCAGGTACGTGTTTGCAACGGGTGCAGTCAGATATTCGGCCAGAGCCTTTGTCTCGTGTATCGCGTTGGCAATGGTTACTCCGCCACCTGCCAAGATAACCGGGTTGGACGCCCGCGCCAGGACTTCGGGCTGCTTTTGCCACATCCGCTTCCGGTCCGGGCCCTCGCTTTACATCCTCTGTCTTGAATAATTTCGCAGTCGATTTCGCCATAGAAGTAATCCCGTGGGATGTTGAGCTGTGTCGGACCACATTCCGCTTTAGCAATGTAAAAGCAGCGTCTGGCAAGCTCGGCCATCCGTTCAGGTCTGTTCACTCGCACCTGAAACTTCGTGCAGGTCTGAAACCACGGCATCTGGTCCAGCTCCTGAAACCCGCCCGTGCCGATTCCAGCGCTGCCGGTCTCCGGGGTTATGGCGACAACGGGAGAATGAGCCCAAAATGCAGCGGTAATGGCTGAGACAAAGTTTGCCGCCCCAGGGCCGTTTTGGGCTATGCAGACCTGAGGCTTGCCCGTGACGCGGGCGAGACCGTCCGCGGCATGCGCGGCCGCCTGTTCGTGGGCTACGGAAACAAATCTTATGCCCGCGGCTGAAAACAGATCCAGAGCGTCCATATAGGCGCTCCCTACTATGCCGAAGACTGCCTTGACTTCCTCAGCAACCAGAGTCTCCACCAGTGCTTCCGATGGTGTCATTCTAGCCATGGATTTCCTCCGTAAAACGTTACAGCATCAGCTTGAGGCCGACGGCTATCTTTCAAGTTCCGATGAGAGCGACCGAGTCATGAGTCGCTCGTACAAGCCGGGACACAGCTTGTGGACAATCCTCGTGAGACGGCCCACGCCGGAGAGAACTACGAGGCGCTTCTTCCCTTTACTTGCTGCGCTATGCACAGCCTCGGCCACATCTTCCGGCCTTGAGATGCGCCCGAACGTGGATTGAGGATGCTGCGTGATTTGGCCGTCACCGTCGAGAGCACTCACTGATATCCCTGTGGCGGTGAAGCCTGGACACACGATCATTACATCCACACCCATGTTTGCTAATTCCGTTCTCAAGGAATCGAACAGGCCGTGAAGCGCATGCTTACTGGCCGCATAACCTGATCGACCGTAAAGAGGTGAAAAACCCGCGACCGAAGTGATGACGATGATCAGTCCTTTGCGTTCGATGAGGCTGTCCAGGGCCGCTTTAGTGCAGTAAAGAGACCCGAAGAAGTTGACGCCCATAACTCTCTGGAAAACCTCCAGGTTTGTATCCCTGAAAGCGCTCCGATGAGTTATGCCCGCGTTGTTGATCAGGAGATCAATCCCTCCAAACCGCTGAATGACCCTGGCGATTGCGTCTTGACACTCTTTCTCGCGTGTCACGTCACAAGCCACACCGACGTTGTCAATGCCTCTGCCCTGAAGTTCCTCGGAGAGCGCTTGAACGCCGTCTGCACTCAGGTCCAACAGCCCGAGACGGGAGCCTGCTTCGCCGAAACGACGCGCAAATGCAGCGCCGATTCCACCGGCTGCTCCGGTTATCACGACCGTCTTGCCTCTGAAGTCTCGTCTAGCGCCCACTTCCCCTGGCCTCGAGGTAGTATTCGAAGACCTCCCTGGTGGTCTTTCGCGGTATGTATCCGAACTCTTCTTTGAGTCTCCGGTTGCTTAGAACAGGGCGGTATCGGAGAAAATTCACCTGCTCCGGACCGTACTGGGTCAATCCAAGGCGTTTGAGTGCCCACAACGCTGCTGTTATAAGGCTCACGGGTACCGGTATGTACGGCTTGTGCATCATTGCGGCGATTTCTCTCATCGTGAGTGCGCCGTCCCCCGCCATATTGTAAATGCCGTGCCCGCCTTCATGTATTCCTTTGATTATTGCTCCCACTACATCCTTATCCCATATGAATACGAAAGGGATAGAGGCGCTGCGCAAGCCCAGAACGTACGGCTTCTCGAACAGAGCCGTTATCTGATTGGACGTGGTGCTGCCCAAGACGGTCCCCGGTCGAAAGATCAGTTGCTCAAGCTCGGGGTGTTCTTGACGCCACCCGGCAAGCATCTCTTCGACCTGACGTTTGTGATCCGAATAGGCAAATTCGACGTTACCTCGCAACTCGTCCTCTTCGTCCAACCAGTCAGGATTGTCCGCGTGATAGCCGTAAGCTGCTCCGGAGCTTGCATAGATCAGCCGCGAGACGCCGGCTTCGAGACAACCTGACGAGAACGTTTTTCGTACCGAGCACATCCACCGAGTACTCGAAATCCCGGTCCGATTTCCGACCTGGTGTGACCACCGCGGCAAGGTGTACGACCACATCCGGGGAGTACTTCTTCAGCACGTCAGAGAATCCGGGTGTTCGTATATCCACGGTGACGTATTCCACGCCAGGGAGCTTGTCTCCGTCCGCGGGCGCGCGAACGTCCGTGGCCACAATTGTTTGAACAGATCGCCGGTCATGGGCCAGCGCTGTCACCACTTGGCGGCCTATGTATCCGCCTGCGCCCGTTACCAGAACTGAGCTGACCCGATTTCCTTTTGTAGACATCACGCTCTCTTTTCCAGTGAACCTGCATTAGCGCCACTGCGCGGCTGCCGGCTCCGAAGCGACCGGCACGGAGGCCGGTCCTACTGGATTCCTGGTGGGACATCCCGCGAAACGGGGACTGCCTGTCGCTAAATGACGGGCAATCCCGCGTTCTGCGCGGGACCGTCCCACCGAAGAAGGGATTGCTTCCCTCGCCGGTTGAGGGGCCGCAATGACAAATCCTCCTCCGCTAGACTGAATCCAAGCCTGCGACGCGATCATTTCTCTACTTCCAGGGCCACTTTTTCGACCTTGTCAAGATCCCGTGGATAAAAGAAAGATCCCGCGAAGAAAAAAGCCGCGGCTACCACGAATGAAAATGGGAGCACGACAAAAGCCGTATAAATACCATAATGGTCTGACATCACTCCGACGAAAACAGGACCGAGCGCAGTTCCCAGAATATGCTGGGTTATTACGCAGAGGCTGTAGGATATGGCCCGCAACCCTGGGTGAACCACGTCTTGAGTCACCGCGGCTGCTGCGGGAACGAAGGATGCGCCTATGATTCCGCCCAGGCATGCTATTGGAAACAACAGTGAGGCCGGAGCCAATGCAAATGCAGCCATGAAGATGACAAAGGAGAGAAGCGACGTCGCCGATGGAAACAATAGCCTCCCTCTTGGGTTTACCTTTTGCCACTTGTCAGCGAGAAATCCCCCGATCGGCGCACCCACAATGGCCATGAGCATGACGAGTCCAGCTTTTGTCCCAGCCTCGCTCATCGAAATTCCTTGGAGTCTATGGAAATAGGTGGGCAGCCAAGCCAGCATGGCCCCGGTCGCAAACAGACTGCCGGCAAATCCCAGGTAGGTCAGTATGAGCGACGGAGTGCGAGCAAACTCCCGAGCAATGTCACCAGGTCGCATAAAGCTCTTGGCCGGCGATTTTTCCCCGATGCCAACTGTTTGGACTAGATCAACGTTCTTGTAATCCTTGGTCCAAAGAAACAGGACCGCGATCAGCAGCCCAGGCAGTGCCACTATTCCGAATGCGTGCCGCCATCCGTACTTGTCCGCTATGATGGCTCCAAGAGCTATTCCTAGAGCGGCGCCCAGAGGAATGGAAGCGTTCCAGAGTCCCATTATCCTGGCCCGGCTCTTTTCGGGGAATACGGCCGATATCATGGCCGTGCCCCCGGGCGCGTAACCCGCCTCCCCGAGTCCGATGAATACGCGAGCAACGAAAAGCTGGTAAAACTGCGTCGTGAAGGCACAAGCGGCCGTGGCCAGACTCCATAACGCGCACATGATCGCTATGCTCTTCCTCCGACTCCACCTGTCCACCAACACCGAGACGGGAAACGTGAACAACACAATAGACCATGAAACAGCGGCTACGAGCAGGCCGCATTGGGTGTCGGTCAGCCCCCAATCCGCCTTCAAAAAGGGAAAAAGGGATACGATGACCAGCCTGTCGATGTAGTCGAACATGTAAACCAGAAAGAGCAGTCCAAACACGTAATAGGAATACCGTTTGGAAACCAGGTGTCCATCTTCGGTCCGATCGCTTTGCATAGGCTAGTCTCCCGCAGAAGGGTCCACGTCACTTTCCCGCCGGTTCTTGATGCATGGCCTTGAAATGGAGGAGCCCAGGCGCCCACATGTGCTTGGTCGGATCAACGTCCACATGGATTACCGAGCATTTCCCCGCTGCAAGGCACCGCTCTATTGCGGGTTTGAGGTCCGCAGGTCGCGAGACCCTCTCACCGTGCGCTCCCATGGCCTGGGCAAGCTTGTCAAATTGGATTTCGCCCAGCTCGGTGTTGATGGTTTCCTCCGGACTCAGGGACTTCATGAACATTGTCTTTAGGGGCTTCAGAGCAAAACTCATGTTCATCTTCACCATGCCCCACTGTTTATCGCAGCAAACTAGGAAGATCACCTTCAGGTTGTTTCGTACCGCAGTCTCTATTTCCTGCATGTTGAATCCCATCGCCCCGTCTCCCGTAATGCAGACCACCTGCCTGCCGGGAAGTGCGACCGCGGCCCCCAGCGCTTGGCCCACTCCGGCTCCCAAATGGCCGAAATGGGGAGTGGATATCTGAGTGTTCGGCTCACGCAACTGATAATAGAAGTTGCCCCACACCGATGAATTTCCACCGTCGAAAATCACCACTGCATTGTCATCAAAGACCTGCCGGCAGACGGATGCCACATGGGCCGTCACCATGGGAGATGATTGGTCGGAGAGCTTCTCGTCGAGTTTCGCCCGGTCCTTGTCGATGGCTTCTCGCAGCTTTGCCGTCTCTGAACGTCGGCTGTCCAGGGAGATGCGATCTCTTGCACCCTGGAGCCTTTCAATGAGTTGGCGCATGAAAACTCCTGCATCAGCCAAAATGGCCAAATCCACGGGTCTGTTGCGCCCGAGCACCTCCTCGTCTATATCCACCTGTATCCACTGCTGTTCCGCCGGCGGGGCCCAGTATGGGGCTTTGCCCCACCAGTCGGTTTCTCCCACCTCCGATCCCAGGCAGAGCACGAGGTCGGCCCGGTTTCGGATCTGGTTTACCTGTTTGACGTGGATCATGGGCCACGCGAGATCAGAGGTCTCCGGTAGGACCCCGCGAGCGCTCCACGAAGTGGTGACAGGGGAGTGCAGCAGTGTGGCCAGTTCCTCCAATTCTTTGAATGCTTGGGCGTGGATCACACCGCTCCCCGCGTGAATCAGCGGTAGACGCGCGGTCGTAAGCATGTCCGCGGCCTTGTCGACTTGATCCGGGTCAGGATAAATTGGTCCTACTCTCCGATACTGGTGCGGCTTCAATACGGGAACCGGCTTGGTGGCTCCGTTGATCACGCTCTCCGGCACATCCAAGTGCACAACGCCCGGCCTATCTTCGTAGCACTTCCGGAACGCCTTGCGAAGAAGCTCAGGAATCCTATCGGCTGTGGACGCACAATAGGACCATTTACACATGGCTCCGATGACACCCACCTGATCAAAGTATTGATATGCTCCGCCCCGATCCGGGTAACTGATCCCCGGCCTCCTGGAACTTGTTATGAGAAGCACCCTGTTCCCTTCGGCGTTTTCCACCGCTACTCCGGACAGCATGTTTGCCACTCCCGGCCCATTGCTCGCGATGCACACGCCCAGTTTGCCAGTCATGCGAGCATAAGCGCCGGCCATGTGTGCCGCGATAGTCTCATGGCGTGGCGTGATCAGCTCTATGCCGAGGTCGACCGAACCCTTCAGCAACCGAAGATACGTGCCGTCAATGATGCCGAAGATCTTTTCGACACCTTCTTCTTTCAGCATTTTCGCTATTACGTTTCCACCAGTCGTCGTTGCCATTTGAACCCCCGTTTTAGGAAGCACATTGTTGCGTCATTGTTCCGATTTCTCATGAGCGTGTTCGGGGCGAAGAAATCCCTCAATCAGCGAGACAAGCCTCTCCAATTCACTTTTCGCTGCTCGCTTGTTTACAGGGCCCCGAATCTCCAGAGTACTCTTGCATCCTGATCTCGAAGTGACGAGATACCAACGAAGCCAGGAAGACAATGTAGAGTGTGTTGATCAGGAAGGCAGTCAGGTTAACGTTGATGTCAGAGCGGACGATGCCGCTTTGGATCCCCCTTCGGATCAGGGATTTGAGGTGGTTTGCCGTGTACCCTTCGACTTCCTGTGTGAGCGCATTTGCGAACACTTCCATACCCGGTGAGGTGATCTGTAGGTACATTTGGATGTACTCCGGGTGTGCGAAGGAAAATGCAGCCCCCCGACGAAAGATGTGATCTACCTGGCGATATATGTCCCAGTCAGATTTGATACCGCCGTACACGGCCTCTCGCGACCGGCTCAGCGCATATCTGCAAACAGAAGTGTACAGGTCTTCCTTGCCCTCGAAATAGTCGTAGAGTGAGCCCTTGGCTACGTTGGCTCTAGTCGCTAGCTCGGCCATATCACTTTGAGAGAATCCTCGCTCGGCAAAAAGGCGAGCTGCTTCTTCGAGGACCCGGTCCCGTTTCTCTACGGAGATTTTGGAGAAGGTTGACTTGGGCATGTTGCCCTCCACGCCGACCGACCGACCAGTCACCCAAATTTTAATCCTTGGCGTCGGACCTTGTCAACACAAATTGAAAGAAAAAAATCGGCGATGGTCTCAGCGTAACCTGCCTCAATATCGCCTCTGGGAACGCAATGTGCTAAATCCTCAGAATTGACTGCGGCGAAAGATTGTCATTGCGAGCGGAGCGAAGCAATCCCTATGACCACCAAGGCCGAGATTGTTTGCCCGAGGGCTCCGTGATTTAAGTCCTCGCAACGACATAGGGCCGTCGATTTGCACGCGCAAATGAGGAGCAGACCCATGAGCTATGTGTGGTTGCAGATCGAGTCGTCGAACACTATATTGTGTGATATCGTCTCGCCGATTACGTGCAATTCGGCCGGGTGGAGAACAAGAACTTTCAAGGAGGATGTGTGAAATGAAGGCTACGATCAAGACCAACAAGGGTGAAATATCTTTGAAACTCTTTGCCGACCTTACGCCTATCACGGTGGCCAATTTTGTGAACCTTGCCAAGAGGGGGTTCTACAACAACCTGAAATTCCACAGGGTGATCAAGGACTTCATGGTTCAGGGAGGATGTCCCTCACGGAACGGGCACTGGTGGTCCAGGCTATCAGTTTCAGGATGAGTTTGTTCCCGAGTTGAAACACGACAAGCCGGGCATTCTGTCAATGGCAAACGCCGGGCCGGGCACTAACGGGAGCCAGTTTTTCATTACCCACGTTCCCACGACCTGGCTCGACGGAAAACACACCGTCTTCGGGGAAGTGTCGGGTGCGGAGGATCAGAAGGTCGTCAACAGCATTCAACAGAATGACGTAATTGAAACCATATTGATCGAGGAAGACACCACCGAATTGTTCGCAAACGCGAAGAAACATCTCGACGCGTGGAACAAAATCCTCGACAGCAAGTGAGTCGAGCAACGGGTGGTGGACGAGTCCAAGCTGGAAGGGAAGCTGAGCCGAATTCTCAGTCCCCGGAAGCCTGGGCAGAGAAGACCAAGCCTTACAAATAGGCATGGTGTACTCTGAAATGCCCCACCGCTATCCTGGACAGTAGCCACACGAAAAGTGAAATTCCTGTTATCTGTGGTCCGTCCGGTCCGATTAGTTGCTGAACTGAAAAAGGATTTGTGATAGTAGCCACGTGGTCTTAGTCTCCGTCGTACGCCGGAGGCATGCCGACACTCGGAAAGTTTGTAGATCGCTGGGATGTGGCTTCCCGGCAAGAGGCACAGACATGAGAAGCACAAGAGGAAAATTCGCGACACGGATATTGGGAATCGTACTCCTGCTCACAATTGCATCAGCGACATTGCCAGCCATCCTTCCGGCCCAAATGCAGCAGTGGCTCCAAGAGGAACAGATGAGGCAAATGTACCAGAGGCAGCAATTGCTAATGTGGCAGCAGCAGGAACAAGCGAGACAAGCGAACGATCGCCAGCAGTGGCTGCAATGGCAACAACAGGAGCAAGCGAGACAAATGGCTGACCGCCAACAATTGCTGCTCTGGCAGCAACAGGAGAGGCAGCGTCAGATGTATCAAAGGTAGAACTTCCCTTCAAAGGTGACTCCGTATGATTGCGTGCCGGCCTCAGATAGGGCATGTAGTCCCCTATGGGGGCACAGTGACCTTCGGAGTGGCCCGCGCCTATATTTCTAGTCAGAAGCGAGATCCCTGCCATACCCGGTCCCTGAGACTAAATCGACGCGATTCGGTGCTTACTTATCTCTGTTTCGCAAGTTCGGTGACGTATCTGAAGTCACGGCCTCTGGTGAACCGGTAGGGCCGGCGTCCCTGCCGGCCGGGGATCAATGACCGGCACGGAGGCCGGTCCTGATAAATGCTTTTGGCTACAGTGGCCCCCTACCGTCCAGAATACGTGACCGTATTTAGGAAATGGAGAGTCGGAAGTGAGCGACCCGAGCGACCAGTCAAGGGTCCCAAGACCCTCAGGACCGCGTGGCCCACCAAGAATAGCGGTAAGAAGTTCACGGTGTCGGGAGCGCGGTGCTCCCGCCCTTGCTTTGCAGATCAGCTCTTGAGTTTAGTGAAAGATTATTCATATTCTGCTATACAGTTGGTTGCTTTAGGCCTCAGAGCTTAAACCAGTTCCAAAAGTCAGGTGACTAGATTGACTCATACCCTTGTTGCGGTGGCAGTGGCGGTGTTGCTTTTTCAAATATATTTTTGGGCCGTTGGGCTCCGAGGCTTGCTGCAGAGCCTGCTATGGGTCCCTGGCATCCGGCCTGGGGGTAACAGAGATTCGTCGGAAGATTTTCCACTTATTTCCGTGATAGTACCTGCACACAATGAACAGGCAACAATCCGGGAATGTGTGCGCTCAGTATTGGAACAAGATTATCCGAGCTACGAACTTATTCTGGTCGACGACAGGTCCGAAGACCTCACTGCTTCAATAGCTGCCGAATTGGCCAAAGACATAGCTAATTTCAAGGTCATCACCGTACAGAAACTGTCTGAGGGGTGGACCGGGAAGTGCCACGCTCTGGATGTAGGAGTCAGGCATGCTTCGGGAGAATGGCTGGCTTTTCTCGACTCGGACAGCAGCCTCGACAAGTCTGCCCTGCGGCAATGTTATCAGGCGGCGGTGAAACATAAGGTGAATATGGTCACCCTCAGCCCCAAATTCATACTCAAAACCTTTTGGGAGAAAGCGCTCCAGCCGGCATTTGTGGTTGCCTCCTCTGTTCTGTTTCCGTTGCCCAAAGTAAATGATCCTGCCAGCCCCGTAGCCTCGGCCAACGGGATGTTTTTCCTGATAAGTAGGTACGCTTACGACAAAATCGGCGGCCATCATGACGTAAAAGGATTGGCCGTGGAAGACATCGGAATTGGAAAGAGGGTCAAGGCAGCAGGTCTGGGGCTCCTTTTTGCAAACGGTCGGTATTTATTGCGAACGCGCATGTACGAGGGATTCCGAGCGACCCTGGACGGATGGACGAGAATACTGAGCGGTTCCATGAATTACGAAGTGGGTACAGTTGTCCGACAACTGGCCATACACGTACTCATGAGCCCGTTCGCCGCGGTTTTTTCTCTGTATATGTTTATCCCCGCTGCGCAAGGACTCTTTCCCAACACCTGGTTCATATTGCCTCTGATTCTTGCTTTGGAACTACTTGTGATCCCTCCCTGGTTTTGCTCCCAGTTGGGCATCGCCAAGAAATACTCGGTTCTGATGTGTCTGGGTAACTTGTTTCTGATATGGACGTTTATGGTTATTCTCAAGAAAATCTTGATGAAGGACGCTCTCCAATGGCGGGGGACAACCTACGAGAGTCACCTTTACGAGCCCACAGCCTTGGATCCGGTAGTCACCTCACGCGGATGCGAGGGTTCTCACGGAAAATAGCCGCTGAACCGCTGTTTCAATTCGTCAAGTGCATTTCTTGGCTCATCTGCTAAGTGCCTGGGGAGCTTGTCGCTCAACCACACTCATGGCTCCGTCGTGGTACGCGGAGGCTTCGTCCACGCTCGGGTACGATACCCAGGCTCCAAGACCGGGAAGGAGAAAGCCATGGAATTCGTTGTACACCCGATTGGCATCGTGAGATCTACCCTTACTGACCGCAGCCAATGCCCGCACCAGGGAAGTGAAGGTGCGCCAGAAGCGTGGATCGAAGTGGACCCTAAGTATGCCGCGGCTATCGACGGGCTGGAACCGGGCACAGAGATCGTGATCTTGACCTGGATGCATCTGGCAGACCGTTCCGTCTTACGCGTCCATCCTAAAGGCGACGTGCGAAATCCAATTACAGGGGTCTTCAGGACCCGGTCGGCTGATCGTCCCAATCCCATCGGGCTTCACAGGGCTACTATTGTGGCCCTTGATCCGCCGACTCGGCTCCTGGTAAAACCTCTGGAAGTGGTGGACAAGACCCCGGTAGTAGACATCAAGTGTGTCTTGAACGAAACGAGCTGATCGTTCACCGCGGAGATCCCCGGATCATGGTCCGGGGCAGGCTGCGAGGAGGCAGAGTATTCTATTTGTCTCTGCATTTCCATGCGAAGGTAGGTCGGGCCGTGCCCGACGCAATTTGGCGGCCCGGGCCGCCCTACGGGCTAAGAACCTTACAGTTCACCGCGACTTAATGACCGGCACGGAGGCCGGTCCTACCGGGCTCATGGTAGGGCCGGCGTCCCTGCCGGCCAAGTTTCAAACCGGCTATACGGTTTTCCTGGTGAATCGTTACCTAAGAACGCTGACCTGCACAAATCAATTGCAGATGGGGGACAGTTTAATGAATCTTCAGACGATACGTCGTGCGCTCCTGTGGTGTTCAATAATCAACTATGGATTACTGCTGTGGTGGTGGCTCTACTTCATGCTCGCGCATGACTGGATGCACCGGTTTGCGGGTGCATGGTTTCATCTGTCAGTTCAGCAGTTTGACGCAATCAACTTTGCCGGGATACTGTTTTACAAAATTGCCATTGTCCTGTTCAACATCGTCCCGTGTATTGCCCTGTATATTGTCGGGAGGGGCAAGTCTGGCGGCGAGTAGCCGGCGGTAAGGGCTCACCGAGAGAAAGGATTTACCGCAGAGCCCGCAGAGACCGCGGAGACTAAACAAATCTTGTTCCACCGTGCAAAATTCAACGGGGCTGCCCAATCAAACAGGCTGGTTTGTTATGTGGCAGAATCGAGATGCATCCATGCCCTAACGGAGAGAAATCCAGACAAATCAAAATTCTCTGCGGTCTCCGCGATCTCAGCGGTGAACATTTCCGTTCGGCGCTTGGGTTACGGACTACTTCGCCACGACTATGACTTTTTCCCCACCGTGACCAGGACTATGGGTCGCACGTCCTCCGGGAGCTTGAGCGCCTTGGAAAGCTCCGCGTCTCGGATTCCCCCGACGGTGTTGGTCTCAAACCCGAGGGCTCGCGCCTGGAGCAGGATGTTCTGGTTGGCATTGCCGGCTTCCATCACCCCGAAATTGATCCCCCGCTCGGGTCCTGATGTAGCTTCGGCTCGCTTGAATACCGCGCCGACAATCACCGATATAGGCGCCTGCGCTATCCACGATTGCCCCTTGCACGCTGATGACATGGGCTTACGCTGGTCACCGTCGACGATTCTTTGCAGTGCGTGGCGATCCGCATCGTAATGGTAAACCCCGGCCGGGAGCTTCTCCACCGTCCCCTCGCCGCAGACGAGGTATAGCTCGATGGGAAATGTCTTCCGCGCGGATGGGATCACCTTTTTGGTGGCCGCGGAGACTGCGTCTGTCGGGATGTTGCCGTTACCCGCCCAGAGCACCTGCGCAACTTGAGCAAGAGTGAGCGGAGCGGGCGAGTAGCTTCTGGCTGTCGTGCGGGTAGCCAGGGCCTTTTCCACCGACACGCTCCCATCCAGGGATGGTCGTGGAAGTGCCGTCTCATCTGCAAAGGCTTGGCCAAAAGCCCACCCGAGAACCATCGTCAGCGTAAGAAACATGAACACGAGCGTGCGGATCGGGCTATTCTGCATGATCGATACCTCCACTTACGTGAAAAGCAGGCTATCTTGTCGGTTCTCTGAGCATAATACTCAGCGCGTTCCTCGGTCAACCATGATTTTGCCGGAATTCAGCTTGACCAAGGCACGAGGGCAAACTATATTGCAGCCTGCGGAAATCAGTTGTCTTTTCCGCCCTATGCAACGGTGCAGTGGTAGCCGATGAATTCGAGCTCTCTTACTTGCAATCCAACGGCAGCAGAAAGACTTCACAGGCATTTACCCTCTGATCATCCTCGTCTTTGCTACTGGGCGTTCCCTACAGCCCAAGCAGCGGAACACTCGGTCAAGCTCGCAGGCATGGATGTGACCGTGTGGTCGCAGGAGGTGGACAAGGGTGTCAAGCAGCCGGTGATCATCTTTTCTCACGGCTTTCATGGTTGCGCCACACAATCACGTTTTCTCATGGAAGCTTTTGCATCTGCCGGGTACCTCGTATTTGCCCCGAACCACCGTGATGCCATCTGTAATGGCGGTAAAGCCAAGTGGATTGACAGACCCCAGATGCCTTTCCGGAAGCCTCAGAATCTGGAACGAATCCAGCTTCCTCGATCGCGCGGAGGATATACGACGCCTGATCAGAGGCCATTCGAACGGACGATCGGTTTCGTGAACGAGCGGATTGGAGCCGCCTCGGTCTCGCGGGGCATTCCCTCGGAGGGTACACGGTCCTGGCATTAGGCGGGGCCTGGCCAGGCTGGAAGCTGAGCAATGTCAAGGCTGTGCTTGCGCTCTCGCCCTATACTCAGCCGTTCCTGCTGCACGATACGCTCGCGAGTTTGTCAGCTCCAGTGATGTATCAGGGTGGCACGTGGGACTATGGCATCACTCCCGTAATCCACAAATCCATGGGCGCTTACGATCGGTCGGCGGAACCGAAATACTATGTGGAGTTTGACAGAATGGGGCATTTCGCCTGGACTGACTTTGGACGAAAAAAAGCACGTAAGGCTATCATCGCATACAGCCTTACGTTCATGAATTACTATGTGAAAGGTGAACCCCCGAGTCCGTCACTGACTCAAGTAATGCCCGGCGTGGCTCTTTTCAGGTATGCCTCGGAACTCGGCAATAGCGGCCGATGAAATCGGCAGTGGGCCCAGCATGGGGGCTTGACAATTCGTACGTAAAGGCGTACGCTTTGGTTAAAGAAGGAGCCCACTATGACCGTCATCAAAGCAAGTGAGGCGAGAGCCAGGCTGTACCGACTGATAGACGAAGCCGCGTCGTCTCACGAACCGGTTTTCATCACCGGGAAGAGAAGCAATGCGGTACTGGTGAGTGAGGAAGACTGGAGGTCCATCCAGGAAACGCTGTATCTGCTTTCAATTCCAGGCATGAGGGAATCCATCATTGACGGGCTCAAGACTCCTGTCGAAAAGTGCGCCACGGAACTTGACTGGTGAAGTGGGAACTCGTCTACACCCGCCAGGCTCGCAAGGATGCAAAGCAACTCGCTGTCGCAGGATTGAAGGAAAAGGCAATAGAGTTGTTGAGGCTTCTTGAGAGGAATCCTTTTGAGGCCCCACCGCCTTACGAGAAGTTGCTGGGCGATTTGAGCGGCGCCTATTCACGCAGGATCAATATCCAGCACCGACTCGTCTACCAGGTGATAGAGGACGTAAAGTAGTAAAAGTGATCCGTATGTGGTCTCACTATGAGTGATGCACCGTCTTCTTCCCATCCTCCATTTCCCTGTCCCGGACCAGGCTGAACACCTGGACGGGCTCGCTAACATTCTTGAAATTCATCAATCCTCTGGGAAACAGCTTAATATCTTCACCCACTCTTGAAGCTGTCTCCGGACCGACGAGAATGTCCCCGTGCTTTGCCGCTGATGCTATCCGTGCCGCAAGATTGGTTACGGGTCCTGTAGCCGTAAAGGTCATCCTGGTCCCTGAAGTGCCTGTGAATCGACTCATTCCAACGGCAGCCAAACCGGAGTTGATGCCCATGTTTACCTCGACCGGCAGAAATCGATTCTTCAATTCTTCGTTGATCTCCAAGGTCTTGCCTCGAATCTCCAGCGCTGCTTGGACCGCGCTCAACGCGGTTTCCCCGGGTTCGCCCTGAAATATGACCATCAGGCCGTCACCAGCCGTCTCGTTTATATCTCCCCCATGGACAACGATGACATCCAGGAAACTGGAGAAATACTTCTCGATGATGAATGTTACCTTATCTCGGCTCTGAGTCTCGCTGATATGGGTATAGCCTGCAACATCCAAGAACAGGACGGTAACATCGATGTCCTTTTTTTCCAGGTCAGGGGCTGAGGGGTCTTTGTCCACTATCTTTTGCACGGTGGAAGGAACAAATGGCCGCAGATGGTCCAGGATTCTATCCACGGTCAGCTTCTCCTGGGACATTCTCCAGTGGCTGCGAGCATTCTTGATCACGTTATTGGCAAGTTGAACCAGGTCTTGCAACAGCATGAAGTCTTTGTCGCCTAAGCCTGTGCCGGGCCTTGCGATTGCATCGAGGACAGCCAGTAGTTGATCCCCCTCATAGATCGGGAACACGATTTCGGAAAATCCCTCTTGAGGAAAGCCATCCGCCACCAGATGGCTCCCCAGGTCGTTCGATAGGAAACACATGGCCGAAGAGGTCTGATCGAGCGCACTATTAACGGTTCCTCTACCCCTTTTGCAGAGCTGGCAATTGATCCGTTGTTTTGCCACGGCACAATGAAGCGGGCGGGTGTAATGCTGGGCTTCCGGATCTGTCACCAGGAGGCAAACCTCCTGCAATTGGGGTAGGGTTCCTCTCGCTTCGTCTCGAATCATTTCCAGGACTTCGCCAATGTTCAGTGACGATGTGAGCTTCTGAGCCACTCGAAAAACATTTTCAAAGCGCTCTCTGTAGACGTTTGTTTCGGCGCCAAGCTGTTGCGGCCTGTGCCCTTCTAGGTCTGAGTTGTCTTGCTCAAAGTCCGATCTCGGGTCCAAGACTTGTGGTTCAAAGACTTCCTTGCCACACCCACAAATCGGGCAGACCCAGGAATCCGGCAGATCCTCGAAGATCAATCGTTGACCGATTTCATATTCCGCCGTTTCCTGGGCAGGATCGTAAATCCAGCCGCAAGTGCAACATTTCCACTCCGTCATATCCGTTCTCCCGCGAATCTCTGCTCAACCGATTCCGGCAAGAACCAGTATACAGGCTCGGCCCGTATACTGAAAGGCCCGGTTTGCACACAACAGGCGCGTAGGTCTGGAAAGAACCCGGTCTCCAGGTTGCAATTGGAGGAAATTTTTCTACAAAGGGGGAGTCGGTCAGGTCAAAGATAAAGGTTGACCGAGAGAACGTCGATGAAGTATTTTCCAAACAATCCAAGGTCTTTAGTCAAAGGCAATAATGCAGTTTTGTCACATCCGGTGTCTGGATTGCATTAACCGATAGGCAGTTTCCTATTTGCGACCGACTGGCCGTTTACGAGCTAATCGGCATCTCGATAACCGTGAGACGGAGATACTGAGAGACAATTCCGACCGATTGATTCAGGCCGGAACGTGGATTGCGAGGAGTCAGAATGACAACCATCGATCTTAACTGCGACATGGGTGAGAGTTTTGGGGCTTATAAGCTGGGGAGAGACGAGGACGTCATCAAGTTTATCTCCTCGGCAAACATCGCCTGCGGCTGGCATGCGGGAGATGCTATGGTCATGAACCGAAGCGTCCAACTCGCGGCTGCCAACGGGGTGGGAGTGGGGGCACATCCAGAGTTACCCGGACCTCATGGGATTCGGGCGGCGCAACATGGACTGCACTGCGGAGGAAATTCGCAACTACGTGACGTATCAGATCGGGGCACTGTCGGGCTTCTGTGCTGCGAACGGAGTCAAGATGCGGCACGTTAAACCTCACGGGGCCTTGTACCTGACCGCGGTCGAAGATGAAACCGTAGCAACGGCCGTTGCAGAGGCTATTGTCAGCGTTGACCCAAGTCTCATGTACGTTGCTTTTGCTGGCCCCAAAGGGGCACTCATGACCAGAATAGGCGAGAAGCTGGGCCTCAAAGTATTGTACGAGGCATTTCCGGACCGGGCATACACTCCGGACGGCACGCTAGCGTCGCGTCGCTTGACCGGGGCGGTGATTTCAGACCCCAACCGGGTTGCTGAACGTGCCTTGAAAATGGCTAAGGAAGGGAAGGTCGTCGCAACAGACGGCACGGAGATCGATCTCCACGCGCACACACTCTGCGTTCATGGTGACAACCCCAGCGCAGTGGAGGTGGTTAAGACAATTCGTGCGCTACTGGAATCAAACGGAATCGAAGTGAAACCTATGGGCCTCTCATGAAGTCATACGAAACAGTTCATAGGAGCACTGATGGGCGGTCTCTTTGACAAAGCTGTTTTTCGCCTGGTCGGCGATAGAGGCGTAATCGTCGAATACGGGGATGAGATCTCTCCCGAGATCAACATCAAGATCCGTACTATGGCCGCGGCCATAAATGAGGAGAAGCCTGCCGGCATCGTAGAGGTCATCCCGACTTATCGTTCGCTCTTGATAGTTTATGATCCTCTGGCAACCGATCTGAAAAGCCTCGAAGATACCTTGCAGTTCATGGAAGGTCGCCTGGACCAACTTGAAATCCCGCTGCCAAGGACTGTCGAGATACCGGTTTCTTACGGAGGCGATTTCGGCCCGGACATTGAATTTGTCGCCCAGGCGCACAACTTGACGGTTGAGGATGTGATCAGAATACACTCCAGAGCCCTGTACCAGATATACATGATTGGTTTCACACCAGGATTTCCCTTCCTGGGTGGGCTTCCGGAGGACCTTAAAACGCCCAGACTTGAGACTCCTCGTCCATTGGTTCCCGCTGGCTCAGTCGGCATTGCGAACAATCAGACAGGCGTCTACCCGATAGACAGTCCCGGCGGATGGCGCTTGATAGGCCGCACTCCGTTGAGTCTATTTAATCCGTCGAGAGAAAATCCGTTTCTCTACCGTGCCGGGGATATGATCAGGTTCGTGCGGATCTCACAAGAGGAATACAACCGCATCCTGGCAGAAGGTAAAACCTGATGGAGGTCTTCAAAGTTTCTCGAACCCGGTCCCTTCACTACCATCCAGGATAGTGGCCGGTACGGCTATCAGCAATTCGGCATTCCGGTTTCAGGCGCTCTCGACACGTTTTCGTACCTGGCGGCGAATGTGCTCGTCGGGAATCCGGACGACGCTGCCGGTTTGGAAATCACCTTTATGGGGCCTCGACTTGAAACGCTTTCTGACGCGCTGGTAGCTGTAACGGGAGCTGAAGTCCCTCTCTTCGTCAATGATCAGCCCCAGGCGATGTGGGCGTCATTTCGCGTTCGCCGCGGCGACGTCATCAGCATGAAGGCTTCTCCCAAGGGAGTGCGAGCTTACCTCGCTGTCGCCGGGGGACTCTTGGTTCCCCAGGTCATGGGCAGCCGCTCCACGTATACCGGCGGCAAGATCGGCGGTCTGGACGGCAGACCCCTGGTCAGGGGCGACAGGCTGAATGGCGGATCGCCTGTTTCTCTGGATCGGATTGTGTCCCTCCCCGAGGATTTGAGACCAAAATTTGCCACAGAGGTCACGTTGAGGGTCTTGCCGGGCCCGCAGGATGACTATTTCGACACGGGGTTGAAAGTGTTCTTTAATTCCGTGTTCACGGTCACTTCCAAAGCCGATCGCATGGGTTACCGACTTGATGGGCCGATCATCGAGCCCAAGGACGGAGTTTCTCTGAGCATCATCTCCGAGCCCAGCCTTTCCGGCGCGGTCCAGATTCCCACGGACGGTCAGCCTATCATTCTACTGGTTGAGCAGACCGCAAGCGGGTATGCGAAGATTGCGACAATCATATCGGCTGATCTGGATGTCGTGGCACAAGCCAGACCGGGCGACAAGGTGCGCTTCGAGCGTGTGGACCTGACCGAGGCCCACCAACTTCACCGCGATTATCGTTCGAGACTCAATCACCTGAGAGATGCTATTGAGGGCTAGAATTCAGCGCAGCCTTTCTAATGACGTAGTCCCAACCGCAGAATGCTCGCAATTACAACTTCTACCCTGCAAGACTGAATACAAACCTTCCTTAAGCTCTAAACCGGATTGGGGGCCAGCTGTTTTGGGTGGAGGAAGTTGCTGGTTGACACTAATTGAGCAAATGCCCATAATGACATGTGGAGTGAATGGTAATGGCCAGACCTAAATGCTGTAGGAGAATCAGCGAACAACCTGCTTGCAGAGTTTTCAAGCCTGTGGGCGTGCCGATTTCAATCCTGGAAGAGATTGTCCTCTCGATGGACGAATTTGAAGCTATCAGGCTGGCCGATCTGGAGGGGCTTTATCAGGAGCAGGCAGCAGAGCGCATGAACGTGTCACGCCAGACTTTTGGAAGAATTGTCGAGGCTGCACGGCGCAAGGTGGCTCAAGCCTTATGTGACGGTCTTGCTCTTCGGATCGAAGGAGGCGAAGTGGAAATGCCAGATGAGCGTCGCACATCCGTGGCACCAATGATGAAAAAACTAAACGAGGAGATTACACGATGAAGATTTGTTTTCCTGCTGAGACCTTACAAGGAATGAACAGCGTAGTTTACGGACATTTCGGTTCAGCTCCGGGCTTTGTAATTGTGGATACACAGGATATGAGCGTGGAAGAGATTCAGAACGGCGACCTGCACCATGCTCACGGCATGTGCCAACCCTTGAAAGCCTTGGGAGGAAAGGCGGTTGACGCCGTGGTTGTGGCGGGTATCGGGATGGGCGCGATGATGGGGCTGCAGGCCCAGGGAATTACCGTGTATCGTGCGGTACAGGGAACAGTGAGACAGAACGTTGAACTCATTCAGGAGCAGAAACTTCCTCAGTTTGAGGCCAAGTTCACGTGTGCGGGCCACGCCGGTGGTGGATGCGCTCATCACTAACACTGGTTTGAGATGAGAAAAGAAAGATTGACGTCCTGGTTCTCAGGCTCTGCCCTGAAAATCGGCTTATTTCATCATGATAGTGGAGGCAGAGCCTCCAGGTCAGGCATTCCCGGGCAGAGCCCGGGAACGAGAAAAGGGGGCACGGCATGCCGTGCCCCTACATCAGCCTTTTTTCAACTCTTCGGAGCTAATGGGTAGCCGCCGGATGCGCTTGCCCGTAAGTGCAAATATGGCGTTTCCCACTGCCGGGGCAATTGGCGGCACACCCGGTTCCCCCACTCCTGTCGGCGCTTCTTGGCTCGACACGATATGAACTTCCACTTTAGGCATTTCGTCCATGGCCAACATCTGGTAATTGTTGAAATTGCTTTGCTGCACCCGACCGTCTTTCAACGTGATGGCGCCGTACATTACAGCAGTAAGGCCGAAGACTATTCCGCCCTCCATCTGCGCCTCGATGGTGTTCGGATTCACCACTCTACCGCAGTCCACCGCGCACACCACCCTATGAACACGAACCTGCCCGGCTGAGCTTACGGATACCTCCGCCACATAGGCCACGAAGCTGCCAAAGGACTTGTGAAGAGCTATGCCGCGGCCGCGGCCTTCGGCCACTGAGCTGCTCCATCCGGCTTTTTCCGCGGCCAGTTCCAAAACAGCACGGTGCCGAGGCTGTTTTGCCAGAAGCTTGCGACGGAATTCATAGGGGTCTTTGCCTGCTGCGTGTGCCAGTTCGTCCATGAAGCTCTCGACGACGAAAGCCGTGTGAGAATGGCCGACTGAGCGCCACCATTGCACCGGTACCCCGATTTTCGTGGTGTGCAGGTCAACAAGAATGTTTGGAATATCGTACGGGATCTCCCGTGCCCCCTCGACCGAGGTTTCATCCACACCGTCCGCGGACACCATGGCTCCTTCAAAAGGCGTGCCGGCTATGATGGACTGGCCGACAATAGTTTGATGCCACCCGACTATGTTTCCGTCCGCGTCAAGGCCCCCGGAGATTTGGTCGTACCACATCGGACGGTACCAGCCTCCTTTCATGTCATCTTCACGGGTCCAAATCACCTTCACTGGGCTCTTCGCAGCCTTGGCGACATGCACAGCCTGGACGACGAAATCCGACTGGGGATTCGCTCGACGGCCGAAGCCACCGCCAAGGAGTGTCCTATGAATTTTGACCTGTTCTGGTTTTAGTCCAGCGGCCTGAGCGGCAGCGTTTCGATCCGCGGTCTCGAACTGGGTGCCGGTCCAGATCTCGCAACTGTCGGCACGCAGATCGACGACACAGTTCAAGGGCTCCATTGTCGCGTGGGCAAGGTACGGAACTTCATATTGGGTGCTCAATACTTTCGCAGCCTTCTGGAGCGCTTGTTGGGGATCGCCGTCCTTCCTCGCTACCGTCCCTGGTGTCTTGCTCAAGCTCGCGTACTGTTCCCGCATGCCCTGGGTCGAAAGCGTCGCGTTGGGCCCCTCGTCCCAGACGATTTCGAGCGCGTCCCGTCCAATCTTGGCCGGCCAAAAGCCGCTCGCAACGACAGCAACTCCGGACGGCACTTGTACCACGTCTTTTACTCCAAGAACGGCTTTGGCCTTATCGGCGTTAAAGCTCTTTACTTTTCCGCCGAACACGGGGGGGCGAGCGACGACTGCTGTCAGCATTTCGGGAAGCTTGACATCGATTCCGAACACTCCCTTGCCGTTAGTTTTTTCAGGAGTATCCAGACGTTTCACCGGTTTACCGATGATCTTAAATTTGGAGGGGTCTTTTAGCTGAATTTCTTTAGGCACGGGCATGTTCGCGGCTTTGGTTGCAAGCTGACCGTATGTCATACTTTTGCCGCTCGAATGGACCACCTTGCCATTCTCAGCTCGGCAGCTTGATTTATCCACCTTCCACATGTCGGCGGCCGCGGCGATGAGCATTTCCCGAGCACTCGCGCCGACCTTGCGCAAGCGCTCCCATTCGCTTGATACACTGGTACTGCCGCCGGTCCCCTGAATTCCCCATTGCGTATGGTTGTACGCGGGATCTACCGGTGACGCTTCCACTACGATCTTGCTCCAATCGCACTCGAGTTCTTCCGCGACTAGCATTGGCAACGAGGTGTACACTCCTTGTCCCATTTCAGAATGGTTAACGACAATAGTGATCGTTTCGTCGGAGCTGATGCGAATGAATGCGTTCAACATGGAAGATCCTCCCGAGTGGCCGGAGGCCTGGCCGAATGCAAGATGATCTGGCAGGGAAAAACCAAGTATCAGTCCTCCCCCGATGGTCGCTCCCGCTTTCAGGAAGTCGCGACGGCTGACGTTGATTATCTCGATCATTTCTTCTGCCCTCCCTCAGCCATTATCTGCGACGCCCGATGGACCGCGCGACGGATGCGTTGATATGTCCCGCACCGACAAATGTTGTCAGACATGGCATCGTCGATGTCTTCATCTGTTGGGTTCGGATTCTCTGCCAAAAGCGCAGCCGCGGTCATTATCTGTCCGGAGTGGCAGTAGCCGCATTGCGGAACTTCATCCTCTATCCACGCTTTCTGCACCGGGTGATCCCCATCGATGGAAAGTCCCTCAATTGTGGTGATCTCTTTCCCTTCCACATCGGAAACAAGGGTGTGGCAAGAGCGGACTGCTTCTCCATCCACAAGCACGGTACAGGCGCCACAGATCGCAATACCGCAACCGTCACTTCGTGCCGGTAAGGCCAAGGTTTTCCCTTATTACCCACAAGAGTGGAGTATCGGGCTGAACAGCAACCGTGTATTCTTTGCGGTTGACATTGAGTTTCAACTGCGGGACGTCTTTTGAATCAATTTTCTCAGTCATAGATTCCCCCTTGTTTTCATCTGTGGTGCAATGTTGCGCAAGATAGCGAACTAATTGGCGGGCAGAGCCCGTCCCCATTTAATTGTGACTAAGTGTATGCAGGGCCTCAACGCACGCGAATTGTCCGAAGCCTCTTCAGCATTTAATTTATACTTGTCGGCACAAATGCCCTAATTTAGCACAGTATAACATATTATCACGGCAGACACATGTTAGGTAGTGGGGCAGTTTGAAATCTAGAACATCGAATTGGAGTTGGCAGATTCGGCAGGAACTCTTTGCAGGACGTCCCAATGCTCTACGACTTTCCCGTTCCCATCCAAGCGGAAAATGTCTATGCCAGCCCAGTCGGCATCGCCCGGCCATTCTTGTCGAGTATGAAGAATCACGTAATTGCCTTCCGCGAATACCCTCACGAAATGGACACGCTTGCCCGGGCACTCCTTCGCCATACGCTCGAAGTAGCTAATAAACCCCTGCTTGCCGTCTTCCACCATTGGATTGTGCTGAATGTAGGTATCGCCAACATACCGTTCGACGGCTTCGGCGGGACGGCACTGGTTGAACATCAGCTCGTAGAAAGCCTTAACCGTTTCTTTATTCTGTTCAGGGTTCACGCTACCGCTCCCGTTCCCTCGCTCTCCAATGGTCCCACCAGTTCGTCTAAGCTCTAAACGTGATCCGTGCTCCCCGCTTCCATCGCGTGTGTAACGCTCCGCGTCTGGGCACGCGGAAAACTGACCCACTGCCCAGTTTCCAGTTCACCTTTGGGCTGCTCAGACACGTGTTCGTCATCAGACTGAGAGGGGCGAACATGCCGCGGACAACCGCTTCATCAAGGTTTCGACTGTCTACCGCGGTTTCCCAACCCCCAAAAGCTGAAAGGCTGCTGGTTACCACTATTTTATGGGCGTGCCCGCTCGAATGCTCGAATCCACTTCACAAATTGCGACTTTTCCGGTTTTGTCGGCAGCGGCAAGGATCATGCCGTGGCTGACCCCGAATCTCATCTTTCTGGGTTTGAGATTGGCCACAACAAGCACGGTCTTGTTTAGCAGTTCTGAAGGCTCATAAGATCCCTTGATGCCGGCCAGGACTGTCCGTATTTCTAGGCCCAGGTCCACCTCCAGCTTAAGAAGCTTGTCCGAACCCTCGACAATCTCTGCGGACATGACCTTTGCTGCCCTGATGTCCATCCCGGCAAAGTCTTCGATGGTGATCTCATCTTTAAAGGGTGGTAATTCGGGAGTGGGTTGAGCCACTTTTTCGATTCCCTCCTGACGGCCTAACTCCACTAGTTTTTCGAGGGCACCAGGTTCGAGGCGTTCCAGAAGCTTATCAAAAGTTCCTATTTCATGATTCTGGAGATCGAACTTGGCATCCTCCCAAGTGAGGTTTCCCAGCCGTAGAATTTCCTCGACCCGCCGGCAGTACGAGGGGAGAATGGGCTTCAGCAGCACTGCAATTATTTTTATGCAATTCGCCGCGAAGGTGAGGTCATTCCTCGCTTGGTCCGGGTCGGTCTTGACCACGGTCCAGGGCGCGTTTTGCTGGACGTAATTGTTGGCGATGTCCGAAATGGAGAGGATATTGCGTGTGGCTTGGTTGAAACGAAGCGCCGCGTAATCGTCTCTTGCCCTATCGACGAAAGCCTCCACCTCGTTCATCAGGCCGCGTGTCGCTTCGGGCAGGGTCCCGAGTCTCGACTCCAGCCTCTTATTGAGAAAACCAACGGTGCGGCTGATAAGATTGGTTATGTTGTTCACAAGTTCAGCGTTGGTGCGGTTCACAAACTCCTCTATGTTCAAGTCGAGGTCGTCGATGGAGTTGCTCATCTTCGTCGAGTAATAGTAGCGGAGGTACCACGGATTCAGAAAACTCGCGAATTCTCGTGCCGTTATGAAGGTTCCCCGGCTCTTGGACATCTTGCGTCCGTCCACAGTGAGGAAGCCGTGAACATGGACTGCGGTGGGGATTCGGTAGTCAGCAGCGCTTAGAACTGCCGGCCAGAACAAAGTGTGGAAATAGGCTATGTCCTTGCCGATGAAGTGATGAATCTCGACGTCTGCGGCCGGGTCAAGCCAATACTCTTCAGTCTTGCAGTTCCCGAGACGTGCACAGTAATGCTCCGTAGCTGCAATGTAGCCTATGGGAGCATCCAGCCAGACATAGAAATACTTGTCCTGTTCGCCCGGAATCTTGAATCCGAAATAAGGCCCATCCCTTGAAATATCCCAGTCCTGAAGACCTTGCTCGATCCAAGTACTGACAAATGCCCGGACTTCATCCTGCAGGTGGCCGGGTTCGGCAATCCAACGGCTCAGGAAGTCGTTAAAATCTTTGAGTCGGAAGAAGAAGTGCTTGGATGTCCGCAGAGACGGTGTTGCGCCGCATATAGCGCACTTGGCATCGAGAACTTCGGTTGGCCGGTATGTTGCGCCGCATACCTCGCAAACGTCCCCGTATTGATCCGGCGCTCCGCACTTCGGGCAGGTGCCCTTAATGTACCTGTCGGGAAGGAAACGGCCGCATACCTCGCAATAATACTGCTCGATTTCGCGGGTGCTGATGTGGCCCCTGTCTTGGGCCCTTAGATAGATAATCTCGCAGTGACGCTGATTTTCAGGCGAGTCTGTGGTGTAGAATTCATCAAAACTTATTTCAAATCCGTCAAAATCCTCTTTATGCCTTTCATGGAACTCGTTGACGAGCTGTTTCGGGCTGATGCCTCTTTTTGTCGCATTGATCTCAATAGGAGTGCCGTGCGCATCCGACGCGCACATGTAGATCACGTCCTCTCCGATGAGGCGAAGAAATCTCACGTAGATATCGGTTTGAATGTATTCCACGAGGTGGCCCAAGTGTATGTCGCCGTTGGCGTAGGGGAGGGCGCTCGTTATCAAAAACTTTGGCAACGTTCACTCCTGTTCTGTGTCGGTTCGCTATAACATCGGGCCCACAATATGGATGCAAGGATAGTTCCGTAGGCTCTCGCCGATTTGCCTAGCTTGAGCCGATGGCGGGCAGCCCCACTTTCAGTCAGAGATAGGGCAGAGGATAACAGCACGAACGGCTTGCACCTAAGAGCACTTCGGGGTTGCGCGGTTGAGGCCGGCGGATCCCAATGCCGGTCGACCGGCCACTTATTCGGGCACTATTTCCAGGGCTTCGATGTTTGGGTCCTTTTCCTTGTCAATCTTAAAAACCCTGGCCTTCATCACAATAGTTTCCATTTCCTTCAACGTATTCAAGACCTTCGCTTTATCCTTCTTGATCCAGATCTTATTCAGGGTTATGTAGCTGACGCGATCGGCTATTATGAAGTTTATGTAGTCTTCGCCCAACGGACAGGGAAGGTCCCCCTTCTTGTAGTACCGTACTGAGATGACGATGTCTTTATCGAGGTATTTGCTAGGATTCTCCGTCAAACCCACGATGGTCAAGTTTTCGTCCAGATCCTTGTAGACTCCTCCCTTCAGGTACTTGGTTGCTCCACAGGCCGAGATGGCGAAACAAGCGATGAAAATGACAAAAAGTTTGTTACTAGAGATCATACTCCATCTTTCGTCACAATAATTGCGCAGTCGTATAGCATAAAGAAGAGGGTGTGGAAAGTCAAAAAGATTTGATTTGACCGAAGAAACAGAAGACCCTGACACACGCGGTAGTTGACTTCCGGTGGTGCGTCGCATAGAATCGATTTTAACGAATTCCAACGGCTTTTCACGGCGCCGCGGAGCGCGCGCAAAAAGGCTTGCAAGATCCCCGACGGTAAGACAAAGTGGGCAAGGGCTTTCTTGGTTTCAGGGTCCCGGTTGCACACAACGGATTTGACAAGTCCGCGTACAGGTGATAAGAACATTAATAGCGATGGAGCAAGAGCATACACAGAGAACCTCCATCTTGGGATATTCCCCGTAGCTCATACCGGCCTGAAGAAATTGATTCGAACCATCCCCACCGAGTTGTGAGTTGAATGGCTCTTCGTGGAAGGGATTTCTTGGCCCGAAGGTTTTTTTGTTACAAGGGGTCTTAGACGACCGAACTTTTGCTCTACTGGAATGTCCTCATTAAAAAGGGAATGCGCCACTACAGAGTCGGTAAAGATGGGGCCGTGGCATGGACCCCATGAAAGCGTGTCAATGGTAGAGGGTACCTGTGGTCTTGGCCTTTGATCTCTGTGGAGATCATTAGTCCCCCAAGACCAGGAATGCTGCCTCCCCAGAGCTTAGACCGCAATGCAAACTTCGGAGATCAAGACTGCGCGCCGAACCGCAGCATAAATGCTCCCCAAGACGAGGAGCGAGTAAACATTCTTTGATCTGGCTACTAGACGCACTTGAAATTGTGGCATGAAGATGAGCGGGGGAAGTTTCTGCCTCGCGTCCCAAGCCGATATCGGCGGTACGGTAGAGAAATCTAAGGGACGTTAAATCATTGAGAATTCGACCGAAGTCTTCTTACGCAAAGCGCTTAGCTGAAAACAGTTGACAGCATCGGTGCAACCTATTATAGACCCATCTTCACTTTGAACATTGAAGTGGAGGAAATTTTCTTGTCGACCCCGTGCATAAGGGACGGGGGGGCTAGTAACGCAGAGAGGCCTGGAAGAGGCCAAGGAGGAAACATTTTGGAAAGATGTAAGACCTGTGGCAAAGAGTACCACCGCGAATCAGACCATGACCTATTCGGTGTACGGTTATTGTTCGTGGGATTGCCTCATGAACAAGTCAAGCCGCTACAACAACCCGCACAGACCCAATCGTAGAAACAACGGCCCGCGCCCCGAGACCCGGCATCGTTCGAAGTGGGTTCAAAACTACTAACGCAGGCATAACTGGAATCACCTGACTTTGGGCCCCGCGCGAAGCAGTCTGGGTCGCAAGCCGACCCACGACCAAATGGTAGTGTCGGGGAATGAACAGCTTTCAAATTGGTCGGCATGATTCTTCTTTTGCCGCCTGTCGCCTAATTGACAGGCTTCCATACAAACAGAAAAAGAGTAAAATGAGCATCAGGTAAGCCCCGGCACAACGGTGCGGTCTGTCGCATGTGGGACCCTGAGACTCGAGTGCTGTGGCAGTGAACGTCCACCTTCTTCCGGCTTGGGCGATCCGACGGAGAAGACTGCCTATTTGCTGAGGATCTTCTAAGACACCGGCTCCTATGTTCCGGCCGCGGTTACAGTACTGCCGGGAAGTTTGGCTGGAGACCCGGTTTTGTGTGCCCGGAGCTCCGGTAGGGCCCGAAGGTTTGTCGAGGGGGAAGAGTTTGAGCCAACTAACAGTTCAAAAAGTTGTGGAAGAGATCGACTCCGTTCATCGTGAACTCGCGCGTTTGTCGATAGACCAACTCCGGGGCGCCCCGTCTGCCCTGAATACGCTCGATATTATCGAATCTCACCCAGTTCCGTTAAGGCCAAAGACCATAAGCTTTCTCCGTAAGGCGCTAAAGGAAGCGGAAGGCACCGAAACAGCCCAGCGGATAGACCGAATACTCTTCGGGTGCATGGATCTTGCGGTTGAAGAACAGACCGCTTCTCTGGGGGACATGCTGAAATTCTACGTGGAGCGTGGAAGGATGCATGTGGGCACTGAAAAAATCCCCGCGCTGGAAGTTGTGCCGTGGCTTCAGGTTCAGGCAGATTTTGACAAACGGGAGGCCATGCAAAAGGAGAACACGATTTTCCTCAAGGGAATCGTAAATCCCATGCTCCTCGGAATTCTCGAACTCTCCATTCAAACGGTGACCGAGCGATTTGGTTTCGAGAACTATGCGCGTTTCTCGGAGGCCAAGAAGCAGGTCTCCTTTGACGAGCAGGCCCGGGTCTTATTGCAGTACCTTGACCAGACTGCGGAAACATACCGCAGCCGCATTGTGCCGTGGGTTGAAGAAAAAATCGGCAGGCCGTTTGAGAATCTGAGCCGCTATCACGCGCTGTATCTGCTTCGTATCCAACGATTTGACAGCTTTTTCCCCCAGTCCCGACTCAAGGAAGTGATTGACAACACCTTCAAGGGCCTGGGATTTGATTTGTTGTCACGGCCCGACGTGATCGCGCACATTTCTGACTCGCCGGCCAAGAATCCTAACGGCATGTGTGTTGGAGTGGAGATACCCGGGGAAGTGCACGTACTTATGAAGCCGGTGGGAGGCCTCATAGACGTGGAGACGCTGCTCCACGAAACCGGGCATGCGTTCTTCTTGAGCCACTTTGATCCGGCTCTCCCCATAGAAGACCGACGCCTGTATCGTTCGCCCGCGCTTGACGAAGCGTTTGCTTTCCTTTTCATGGACCTCATTGACAACCCGGCCTGGTTAACTGGAACAGCGGGGATGCCTTCAAAGGAAGCCGACGCTCTTGCCGGCCTCTTGAAAACCAAGCGGTTGTGTCTTATTCGCCGCTACATCGGTAAATTTCTGGCGGAGAAAGAGCTTCACGAAAAAGGTGACATCAAGAATTCGGACCCCTATTGCCGGAACCTCAACGCCGCGACCGGCTTCATTTATGAGCCTCAGGGTTATCTTGTCGACATTGAGCCGGATTTCTATGCGCTGGACTACCTGAATGGTTGGGCTGCAGCGCACGTGCTTCGGAAGTTTCTTGAGTTGCGCTTTGGGGACGAATGGTTTGGCCGGGCTGAGGCCGGAGCATTCTTGCGTGAAATAGCAGCGTCCGGGCGTCGGGATTCGGTAAATCAGGTAATCTATTCTTTTTGTGGTGAGTTCCCGCGTCTGCCGGATTTCTCCGAGAATTAATTCCTCACCGCGACCGCGATCATGCAGGATTGGGGCGCGGTCATATCCCAAGCGAAAAAATACAGAGCTTTCCCCGCTCTGCAGTATTGCAAATCCAGAAACGGGTGGATAATTACAATGAGGAGTTGGAGATCCGGCTGAAGCTGCTGCCGGGTTTACTTCAATTCAAGAGCTATTTGATATAGAATAGAAACTGTGATGAGGCCGAGTGAAATCGGGTGTGGTCGTTCATTGCAACTGATCATGGGTGATGAAGGAATTTCGCACAATGGCCATCGGGTCCACCAAGGAATACGCTGATTCAGACGGCCTATACGGCCGGGTGAACACTCAGTATGCGGAATTCGACGGGATCACGCTGGAATCAGGGGTGTTTCTGGGGCCTCTCACGGTGGCGTACGAGACGTATGGGACACTATCGCCCGAGCGTGACAACGCTGTGCTGATCCTTCACGCCCTTTCCGGCGACGCGCATGCTGCCGGAATCGACGCCAATGGTCGACTGGGGTGGTGGGATGCGATGATCGGCCCTGGCAAAGGGATCGACACCGACAAGTACTTTGTCATCTCCTCCAATTGTCTTGGTGGCTGCAAAGGGTCCACAGGACCGTGCAGCATCAACCCGGCCTCAGAGAAACCCTTCGGCAGATCGTTCCCGCTTATCACCATAGGAGACATGGTTAACGTGCAGGGTCTGCTGGTGCAGCACCTGGGAATCGAAAAGCTGCATAATGTTGTCGGCGGCTCTATGGGGGGAATGCAAGCCCTGGAATGGGCGGTCCGCCATCCGGACCAAATCCGGTCTGCGGTGGTGATCGCCGCCACGGCAAGACTCTCACCACAGGGGATTGCGTTCAACTGGGTGGGCCGCAATGCCATTTACAGCGATCCCGCCCGGATCTGTCCGGATACCGAAGCAGGCCACGTATACCAGAAGATGGGGCGAGGTCTGGCTGTTGCGCGAATGATCGGCCACATCACCTATCTGTCGGAAGAAACGATGGAAGCGAAGTTCGGGCGGAAGCTCAAGCTCAAAGACATCGACGGATACAGCTACAGCCTAGGAGAGAATGGTATGGAGGGCGGAGAGTTTGAAGTAGAGTCTTACCTGCAGCATCAGGGTAGCAGCTTTATGCGCAGGTTCGATGAGGATTCATACATCATCATCACCAAGGCTATTGATTACTTTGACTTGGGAGGACCTCTCGGAGATCTCGTAACTGCATTCGAGAATATTTCGGCCAAGATGCTAATACTATCTTTCAGTTCCGACTGGCTCTATCCTACTTCCATGTCCCTGGCCATGGTAAGGGCTCTTCAGGCTGCGAAAAAAAATGTGTCTTTCGTTGAACTGGATTTGCCCTATGGGCATGATTCTTTCCTCGCAAATGCCGGAATGCCAAGTCTGACACGAATCATGAGGGGATTTTTGAACAGTGTCCGCTGATGTCACCGAAATTCGTACGCCTTTCCACAAGTTTGAGGTCGGCTTCAACATAATTATCGGCCTGATCACGCCCGGAACCAGGGTGCTCGACCTTGGATGTGGCTCCGGAACGCTGCTGCAGCGCCTTCGTGAGGAGAAAGATGTGGAGGGATGCGGCATTGAACTCGACCAGGAAAAAGTTATCCGGTGCATAGAAAGAGGGATCCGAGTAATGACGCTGGACTTGGATGAAGGTCTGGAGGGATTCCCTGACTTGAGCTACGAATACGTAGTCCTGAGCCGAACGCTTCAGCAGTTGATGAATCCGGAAAGGCTTATCAAGGAGATGCTCAGAGTTGGATCCAAGTCAATAATCACATTTCCTAATTTTGGGCACTGGAAGGCAGTTTTGGAATATGTCCTCAAGGGCCAAACGCCGGTGTCCGAGACCCACCCCCATCCATGGTACAACACCCCTGATATCCATCGTCTCACCATCAGGGATTTCAGGGCCTTCATCCAAGAGATGGGGGCCAAGATCGAAAGAGAAATCCACATAATCAACAATGTCCCCTACGAAGGAGCTTTCTGGGCCAATAGAAGAGCCGAATGGGGATGTTGCCTAATCTCAGCCGCCTGACGTGTTTTTCCAAGAGATCCAGTCAGCTTTGTCATTCCCGTTCACGCGGGAATGACGCCACACCGCTATAAATTTAAACTTTAAATAAAATAACTAATATATGGAACTTATAGGTTAATTGGTAGTCTGAATGTAGTAGCCATAGATACTGGACAGTTACAGCCATTTTTTCTTGGAGGTTATCATGGCTTCAGCATTCCAGGAATTTTCAGATACATTTGAAGAATTCAAAAGGCAGTTTCCGCGTCATCCATTGATCGAAGAACTGCGCGGCCGCATATCGCGAGGGAAATATCCTGACGAGCAGTGGCTCAAAATCCATACCAATAAGATGAAAGATCTCATGGCGCCCGTCTGGCTGAGGCACCACTATACCGATTCGCCTTCAGAGACGTAATTTTCGAGGAGGGCCTGGGATGCCATTGCGACGGAGTAAGGCTGAAGCAATCCTTTTTTGGTGGGACGGTCCCGCGCAGAACGCGGGATTGCCCGTCATTAAACGACAGGCAAGATGCCTGTCCCACCAGTCCCGCGAGGCGCGGGGCAGACTGGACCCCGGATCTAAGTCCGGTGTGACGAATGAACGACAGTCCGCGTTCCCGCGATTCCGATCGTCACAATCACTACGTAAGTCTCTCCCTAATTTACGTGTTTTGAAAGCACATTCCCATTAATCACGCCCGGCCTGCCAGGGGACGGAAACCCTGGACGTAGCCTGCTCATTACGCTATACATGATAGGTTGCAATCCGTCCTCTCATCTCAGAACGTTATGCGCATCGTGCGCTTTAGCACGTCCAAAAGCTCAGATTCTGGGGACGGCTTACCATCCCGTAGCGTCAAAGGAGACCTGATTGCCTGGAACGAGTCATACATGAGCGCGGCATCTCGCTCCGACAGTGCCGACTCTCAAAGGTCCCTTTTGCGCTCCGTATTGGCATACGGCATAGTGGCCGCGTTTGTTATTCTATGCGCGTATTATATCTTCGAACATTGGCAGGATTTTGCTTTTGTGGCTGCCGTATCCTTTCCGGCTATAGTCGCTGCGGGACTTCTGGTCCTGGTTAGCTACGTTCTCGCCGCGTACCAATTGAGTCTATTCCTGAAAAACTTCAAAGTGTCGCTAGGATTTGTCGAATTGATGGCGTTAACCACAGGAATGCTCCTCGGCAATCTCCTGATTCCCATGAGAGGAGGAACCGGAGGGCTCGCGCTGTACCTGAAAAGAGTGCACGATCTCGATTTCGGGTCTTTTGCAGCAATTTATGGCGGTACGGCTTTGTTGATCGCACTTATTAACTCGGGAATGGCGATCATTGCTTTGGTATTGCTGGGGTGGCTGCACAACTTTTCGCACCCTCTGCTCAGCATCTTTGTTGTGGGGATCTTTGCATGCTGCCTCTACTTGAGCCTATTCCCGCCACCGATCAGATGGAAAAGAAGCGGCCTCCTCGGGCTCGCTTTTAGGGCTGCGCGTTCTTGGCATCTCCTCACCAGGAACCGCAGGTTGATTCTTGCACTGGCCTTATCGTTTCTTGCCATGTCTTTCGCCCTGATGTCAGCGTTCTATCTGATCTACGGGGCACTTGGAATGCCCCTGTCTGTCTCGGCTGTGCTCATAACCTCCAGCCTCGGCAACATAGCCAACCTGATACCGATCACGCCGGGCTCTTTGGGTGTTTTCGACACGGTGATGATCCAGGTGCCACAGATCTTCGGCCTGGATCCAGCCCGCTCTATCGCGGCAACACTGGTGTTCCGCGTCCTCTCTTTTTTCTGGGCGTTTCTGTTCGGCATTCCGGGAATGATCTATATCCTGAGAAGGAGCAAAGGCAACCGGGGGATGGGAAAAGATCTCACTTGAGACGCAAACTGGAATCAACGGCTACTTGCACCGCATAGCGTGATACCTCTCCGGCCCGTGCCAAGCAGATGCTCACCAGCCTTGTAAAATCATCAAAAAGATCGGGCCTTTCTCCGCGGGCTGAAGGCAGGATCTCGTCGATACGGAATTCTCTATCCTTGTCCAGCGAATAACTGGGGTCGCTGATCCTGGGATCATCCATCAGGGCCATCATGGTTCGATCAATTTGTCTGGCCAAATCTGCCGCCACCCGTGATGATTCCTTCAACAGGGATTCGATACCCATGCCGGGTTCAATGGGTTGGTAGGGGCGGGTTTCAAACCCGCCCCTACCAATCGCGCCGGCTAGATCCCTAAGAAAAGGATGATCATCTCGTTTCTTAACCGCTTCATTGAGAAGAAAATGCACGGCAGACTCGAAGAGAATGTGGCGGTTCTTGAGGTAGTTCGCGTTCTTCGCGGCAAATCTTCTTGGATTAGGGTGCAAGATGAAACGAATCAGAAGCGGTAGCCCGGCGGCAGGAATGGGTCGGGCATGATACGGTTGTGTAATGTCTTGAAGATAGTGCATGGCCCAGGCAGCAAATCGCCATCCCCAGTAGTCAACGCCGCTCTCCATGGCAAGTACGGCCAGGGCGAAGAAGAGCTGGATCCTCTCTCCCATGAAACTCCGGCCCAGACTCGGACGAAGGGCCATGACCAGCGGGTTTTCATGCAAGAATGCCATGTGAAATGGGGCCTGGGAACTCGGGCCGCCCTCTGGTCCGAAGGGGCAGGACCCGTAATTGTATTGCGCAACGGAAAAGAGGTCTTGATCCATCCCCCAGTCCGGCTCATCGGAAAACGTGCATAAAATCTCTCTTGCCTGAATGGCCTCCTCTTGTCCGGTCTCGACGTACATTCCCCCCGGCGCGCCGCCTCGAGACGGATCGTGCGGCGCGTCAGGCGATATCTCGTCGGGCCTTAGGACCCGAACGTATTGAAGCGGGCAGTTCACATTCAACTTCAGCGCGGCCAGGAAGTCGGAAGTCGTTAGAATCTCGTTGGGAATCTCTGAGATCGCGCTCTTTTTCACCGCTGCTCCCTGAACTCTTGCGGTCCAACAGCTCGTAGTACCATTTCAGCACTTCCCGAAGAGGGTCTTTTGCAATGGACAGAAAAGCTTCCAGCGCGATGACGGGGGTTGAATCGTCCAACCGCGGAGCGTCAACCATGCTCAATGCAGCCCGCGTTATGAGGGCGTGAGTGTTCCAGGAGCACATGGCACTATGATACTGCGGCATCGAGGTACGCTGCCAGATCTTGATCTGATTCCATTCTTATGCCCAGGGCCTCCTCCCATACGTCTGGAGATTCCATGCACAGGTAAATCCGTGAATCCGGAGAGTACGTCCGTATCTTGTCCGCGAGCGTGCGATATATCTTGACGCGGCGACCCACATGCAAGCGGCTCTTATTGTCCAGGCCGCGCAGGAAGCCATCATGGAAATACGGGATTCGGCCAAAGCGTGCCCCGGCTATTTCCTTGAGTTCAGGGACGAACCGCAAAACTCCCATGGATATCCATGCGATTGCTGAGGGCCTCACGAGCCCAAAAATCTTATCAATGACACGAGAATAAGCTTGCTCCCAACCGAGGACCGGGATTATGGGATCGAAATGAAATCCGATGCGATAACCGCGGTCCTGTGCTCTTGAGGCTGAAGCGAGCCGCCTCTCCAACGGTGCGGCCCTTATCTCTTCTATTCGGGTGATTTCCTCTGCGTTCACGGAGAAACTCAGCACGACTCGACCATTGGGATCAATGCCGAGCAGTGGCTCGATGAGATCAGTTTTGGTCTTTACTTCCAGAGAGGCTCTTTCCTGCCTCGAAAAAAAATTGACCAGAACTTCCGCCAGCCCTGTTATCGGGTTAAGCGCAAGGGAATCCGTAAACTCCCCTGTACAGATACGGTGAAAGCGCTCGGAGTCGGCCTCCAGGTGTTTGCCCAGACTCTTCAGGAGATCGTCAATATTGACAAAAACCTCAAGCACCGGCCGGTTAAGGTACACTTGGAGGGCGCAGTACCGGCAGTCCATGGGGCATCCCTGGCCGATGTGAAGAATTTCCAGGCCGCAGCAGATATACTCAGGCGTCCCGGGGCACGCTTTCACAAAAGCGCCCTTGTGCTTTATCAACCTCACGATACGTTTGCCGTGTCGCATCGGATCGGGTTCCAGGTCCAGCTTACGGCTCCGTTCGGCAAACTCGTTTCCGACGAGGACTTTCGCTTCGGGGAGCTTCTGGACGATATCTCGCGTTAAAGGGTATTCCTGAGCGTCTTCGTCAATCCATATTTGTTCGATGCTGAATTTCATGGGTTCAAACGATCAGTCGCGGAACTCATTTCGCTAACCTTCCCTAAGCCTGCTTCAATATTCTCTCCGCTTCTTCCCGAGATTTCGTCCGGATCTCAACCGTGCATTCGCGGCTCTCGAAACCCGGAACCGGGCGCACGACAATACCTTCAGATTCGGGCAGGCCGCGAAGCCAATCCTGAAACTCCTGCTCGCTGTTCACGAGTTCCGGAAACTTCCAGGATCGGATCAACCGCCTGAAACGTTCGGCCCGCTCCGGGCGAGGGACATCTTCATCATGGACTATGGACCCAGCCTCTTCCAAATGCAGAAATTCCAGGATCGGCTTTCCGTGGAAAACCGAGAGATCAGCAAGGTGGCTGATCACTTCCGCCCTTTTGTTCGCATTCATTCCAAGCCCGTCGGTCAATTTCATGAGCGCGCCTTGCTCATCCGACGACAATGCAGAGAGGATAAAAGCGGTTTTCTCTTGGATGCGAGCCAGGGCAAGCGATTGCAGCACATGTTCTTGCAACCCCCCGATTGCTCGCAGACGTTCCAGCCTGGGTCCCCTGGCAGGGACGCCCAGCAGGGGGAGAAAATCATGAGCGACAACGTCTCTTGGAAACAGATCGAGGAGTCGCCTCACCACAACCGCGGTGGAAGCTGTATCGAATGTCCGGTGGCCAAGGTTATCCCATAGGGCCACGGCAAAGCCCTCAGCTTCGGAAATTCGATCCGAGACAATCTTCACTTCAGTCTGAGACTTGCCCAGTTGCACCGCAGCTTGCAAGCGGCGCCTGCCCAGCACAGGGATCATTCTGTCGCCTGGTAGCTCCTGCACCAACGGCGGATTCACGATTCCCACATTATCGATGGATTTCACCAGGGGCGCCAAGCCGACAAAACAGGGGACATAGTAGGTCCTGTCTCGTAGGTCTATTTCGTGAGGGTCAACTGGGGCCGTTTCTGGTATTTGCGAGCCATTTCAAAATAAGTTTCAGCCTCCTGTTTCTTGCCCCTTTTTATGCACCCTGAAGCGACAATATGGCACTTCCGGATCAACTCCCGAACCGCGGCTTGCCGGTAATCGCAGGGGAGGGCCGGGTTTTCGAGAATTGTGATTATCGCACGGATCCTGAAGCGATCAATAGCCGGTGTAGCCTGAGAAAGCTGGTCTGCCATCCCTCCGTGCTTGATCACGAGCCTCTCTGGCACGAAATCCACCTCGTGAAACGCTGTAATCCGAAGCCACAGGTCGTAATCCTCCGCTGCCGGCAAGTCTTCGTCGAACCATCCTACATGATCGATCAGTGTGCGGGAGATAATCACGGAGGACGGACTTATGAGACACCTTTCCAGCGCCCTGGGGAAGAATCGCCCGCCTTGCTTTAGGTGGAATCCCTTCTGACGCATTTCTTGGCCGTTCCGCAGCCAGATCTCGTTAGTATGGCAGACAAAATGCGGATCCTTGCCTTCGAAGAGAGCAGTCTGCAGGGCGAGCTTTTCAGGCAGCCATTCATCATCGGAATCGAGGAACGCCAACAGAGCCCCGGTTGACTGTTCGATACCAAGATTGCGGGCCGCGGAAACTCCTCGGTTCTTCTGGGCCAGGGATTTAAGCTTGCCGTCGAACGTGTCCAAGAGAGCGTTCGTGGAATCGTTCGAGCCGTCATCTACGACGATCAACTCGAAATCACGGAACGTCTGCACGAGCACGGAGCGGATCGCTCTCTGCAACACCGAGGCTCTGTTATATGTTGGAATGATGACGCTGACCAGCGGCACGACAATCCTTCCGACCGAGGAATAACAGGATGTTCTGCCGGACATCATAGCGACCCGGAGTTGGGCAGAGGAAGGGCAAGAGGGTAGCCCGGCAACCCCGAGTATCCTTTCCCAAATACGGTAACGCTAATGACTTTGCACTGAGAAGAAGATTGCTTCGCTACGCTCGCAATGACAGGTAATGGTAATGTCATTGCGAGGAGCGAAGCGACGAAGCAATCTCCACCTAAGAATATGGACCAGTCTTATAAATCACGGCACGAGTCTGCCGTCATTTCTTGAAAGTCCACCCCGGGAAAGTTTCCTTCATGAAAAACGTGCTTGCCACCACGATAATGGATGCTCCCAACAATGCCAGCAGCATGGCTCGATAGCCGTCAAGGGAGTATGCTCCGGTAGCGGCTTTGGGGTACGCATCCAAGAGCTGTCCGACAATGGGTTGAAAAATGGCGCCGCCCAAGAACGGGAAGAGATTGACCGTGCCTACCGAGGTACCTGCAATCTCAACAGGAAACAGTTCCTTGGTAGTGGTGAAGCCGATTACCACAATGGCAGCGGATGACATCGAGAAGATCAAGAACGCCACGTAGAGCCAAAATCGGGAGAGGCCCTGAGGGAATATGTTGAGCCAGAGGATTACCAGAAAAAGCACTGCTGAAGCCAATGTGAGGACCTTTTTTCGGCTGTGAAATACCCTGTCGGACAATAAACTCACCAGCGGGCTCCCTACGATCATGCCCACGGCAATCATATTGAGAATATGGCCAGCCTCAGCTCGGGTCATCCCGTACACGTGCATGAGGTACGGCCCGGCCCACAGGCCTCCGAAACTGAAAAAGATCCCGCAAATGAAGAAGAACCACACCGCCACGGGCCAGAAGCGCCTTTCGGTAATAACGCGGCGGGCCCCTTCCCAGAGCGATATGACTATCGGAGGTGCAGATGCGCCAGGGCCTATATGATCTATTTCGGCAACGGACGGCCATCCCATGTCCTGTGGCCGGTTCCGGACAAACAGCCACACAAGTATGGCTATGAGGAATGTGCCTGCTGCTATGATCTCAAAGGACACGCGCCATCCCACCCACCCGGTCATCAGCGCCAGAGGCGTCGCGGCAACCAGCGCACCCAATCCTCCCATGGTAGTCAGGATGGCGGTCATAAAGGCGAATTCTCGGATTCTGAACCATTGTGAAAGGATTTTCATGGTCGGAATAAACACCATAGAGACTCCCAAGCCGACCATGACCCTGGCGGCAACGGCAATGTCCAAGGAGGGAGCCAATCCGAAAATCAGGCTGCCCAACGCGGCAATCATGAGAAACGCAGTTACAGTCTTGCGGGGGCCAAGAGAATCTGCAAGAAGCCCTGCGGGCAACTGCATCAACGTGTAGGGGTAAAAGTACGCGGATGCAAGAAGCCCCATAAATCCGCCGGACGTTTCGAAGGTTTTCTGTAGGTCTACTGCAACAACCGCGGGGGACAGCCTGTGGAAATACACAAAGACGTATGCGATGGCCATGATCCCGAAGATCAGCCAACGATAAGCAAAGACCTTGCGGAGCAGGATTCTCGTCCATGTTTGTCTCTTTCGACGATGGGTTGCAGGAATTGACCGGGCCAATAGTAGTTTTTGCTAAAGTATCAGATCATTTTTGTTAGGGAAAGAAATCATGGCGCATCAATCATAGACGTCAAGAATACCTTCGAGAAGCAAGCAAACATCTACGGAATTATGCCTTTGTCAAAGAATCAGGACTCAAGATCAGTGTCATTGCGAGGAGTGAAGCGACGAAGCAACCTGTTCTTGCCGGCTATTAGATTGCTTCGGGCTTACGCCCTCGCAATGACAGTTGAAGAATTTACCAAGTCAATAATTCCACATATCTATATAGAAGGGGCTCAGCCCTGAGTGAGACCCGGCGAATTAGAAGCACCGAGCTGTCCTTTCAGTCTAAGTCCCTCCACTCGATATAGGATGATGGTTTGCTCAATGCCCTTTAAGGAACACTGCTTTGTCCCGTCCACCAAAAGCTCTCCGCCGAGGTCATGAAAAACTGTGGGCGACACAAGGACTTCACCGCCTTCGGCCTCCGATTGAATTCTAAAAGCCAAATTTATGGAACTTCCTACCGCTCCGTATTTCTTGCGTTTTTCTGAGCCTATGTTACCGACAATTAGCTGCCCGCTGTTGACACCGATCCCCATTTTAAGTTCAGGGAGACCCAACTGCAGATTGCCCTTGTTCAATCCTTCCATGGCGCTCTGCATCTCTAACGCGCAGGCCACAGCCCGCATGCAGTGGTCCGGAACTAAGGTCGGCGCTCCAAAGAATACCAGGATCCCGTCTCCGGTGAATTCGTCGATGGTGCCCCCATGTTTCATTATGATATCCGTCATCTCCCCCAGGTAACGGTTGATCATTTCCAACACCTGTGCCGGCTGCAACAATTCCGTCGTGTGAGTGAAACCACGAATGTCCGACACGAGAATGGTTATCTCCCTCAGCTCGCCTCTCAGCTCCACACCCCCTGGGGATTTCAGGATCTCGTTGACGACCTCCGCACTCAGGTAACGGCCAAACGTCTCCCTGATAGAATCAAGGCTCCTGTGCTCCTGCACCATGCTATTGAATCCTTCTCCTGTACGACCGATCTCGTCATTGGAACAAACCGGGACGCTAGCGTCGAGATCTCCCTTGCGAAAAGTCTCCATTGCGGATTCAAAGGTTTGAAGAGGTTCCGAAACACTTTTTGCCATGAATATCGATAAGGCGACAGCTGCAGCCATGAATACAAAGAGAAGAAACCAGATCAACGAGGGCATGTGGGAAATGAAATTTTCAATTGATTGCCGCCCAGCCTGAATCTGATGAATCTGAGCTCAGCGTCACATGCGCGATCATTGCTAGCGGTAGCGTAGTTATCAGGAGAGAAACAATCAGCATCTTGGGCAGAACATTGATCCTGAATGTAAGAGGAGTTGCAAGTAATGCTGGAGGTGGAAAGAACTCCCGCATGTGGATCCGAATCCATCGTTCCTGAAAGAAGAAGATCCAGCTTGCGGTAAGGGGAGCAGCGATCAGCACCATCCAGGCCGAGACCTCTGCCGGACGTATCGCGTGTCCATGGATAAAATTCCGTAGGAAGAATGTGAGCAAGCGCGAAGAAAGCTATCGCGCGCGATAAGCCATCCTGTCAGCGTCGTTGCGGCCAGCTTTGTCGGCAGCTTGAGTAGGTTTCCTGCCAGGACACGTAGTCCCTCGATGTCCAGGTCCAGAGTTGCACCGTTTCCATGAGGTTGAAGCTTCTTCTTGACTTCCCGCACTAAGGGGATGACCCAGCTCATATTGATGGGGCCAATCACCGCGAAAGCAGACAACCACACTGCGACGATGATGGCCGACATTGCCGGCAGGCTTCCGGTCGCACTTCCGGGGGTCAATCCAGGGTAAAATATTCCGAAATATATGAGAGTGAGCAGTGCCCCGAAAAGGTTTCCCAATACGTTTATTGCCGCGGTAGCCCTCACCAGAACTGTTGCCGGGGAAATCCTCTTACACTCATAAATTCCGTCCCTCCCCTGGTGGTTCCACGGGACTTCAGACCTCAGATAAACTCCAGACTGTTTCGGGTTCCGGAACATGTCTCTCCTTAGCTTATAATCGAATCCATTTCCGTCACCATATCAGACAGTTGTCTGTAAGGACACGCATTTCTGCACGGTCTCGTCAAATAACGCGCGGCCAAACCATTCAGTAAGTGTACACTTTGGCTTCAGACAATTTTGACATAGGCAACTCTCCTGGTATATGCTCTAGAGTAATCCTGTCGCTCTTAAAGAGACTCTACAATGCTCAAGCCTTTCTTACGTGTGCTCTCCCTAGAGGAGGCCAGGGACCTTCTCAGGAAGTTCAGCCATCTGGATACAGAGCACGTTTCAATTCTGGATGCCCTTCACCGCGTGCTCGCTGAGCCCGTAAAGTCACGCGAAGATGTGCCAGCGTTTGATCGTTCCACCATGGACGGGTTCGCTGTGCGCTCTGTCGACACATTCGGGGCCACCGAGACCTCGCCGGCATTGTTCCATGTGTCCGGTGAGGTGCCTATGGGGGAAGTCCACAACCTCAAATTGAAAAAAGGTGAGACCGTGCGCATTTGGACCGGAGGCGCTCTGCCTGCCGGCGCGGACGCAGTCGTAATGGTCGAGCACACTGAAGAGTTAGATCAGAATACCGTTGAAATCCTCAAGGCTGTTGCCCCATTCGATAACGTGGTCCGAAAAGGGGAGGATTTCAAGGCTCGCGAGACGTTGCTGACGGCAAGCCATCGGCTTCGTCCGCAGGATCTTGGTTTACTGGCGGCTATGGGCTCCCAGGCCGTCCGAGTCTATAACAAACCCTCGGTGGCCATCATAAGTTCCGGTGATGAGGTAGTGCCTATTGAGGACGAACCGCCGCCAGGATGCGTAAGAGATATTAATCGCTACACGTTGAGCGCCATGATTCAGGAGGGCCACGCGACTCCCGTGTGGATAGGGATTGCTCCGGACAGGTTGGCTGCGCTCTCTGCGCTGATAGAGAAGGCCCTTAACACGGCTGATGTTGTGGTCATTTCCGGCGGTAGCTCTATGGGAAGCAGAGATCACGTGATCGAAGCGATTCACGCCCAAAAGGATTCGGAGATTCTTCTCCACGGCGTCTCCGTATCGCCCGGCAAGCCGCTCATCCTTGCCAGAGTGGCCTCCCGCCCGGTGATCGGCCTCCCCGGACATCCGGTATCCGCTATGGTATGCTTCGAACAGTTTGTCGTCCCCATCTTGCGACGCCTTGAGGGGGAGGACGTTGTAAATCCATACTTGCGAAAAACCTTCCAAGCGTTTCTTAGCCGAAACGTCGCTTCTAGAGAGGGTAGGACTGACTTTGTGCGGGTCAGGCTTCAACACAAGGATGGCAGAATCGTGGCCGTTCCTGTCCCGGGGAAATCGGGAATGATCTCAGCGATGGTTCGCGCAGACGGCTTCATTCGGATCGAAGCCGATTGTGAGGGACTGTACAAGGGGATCAGGTTGCCGTCCATCTCTTTGCTGATTGGATCGAGGAGTCCCTTGAGAAGAAACATCTATCTGGACATGAAGTCGCCGGAGGAGGCTCTGGCGATCTTTTTGCAGCGCCTGAACAAGAGAAGCTTTCCCGGCGCTGAAACCATACCCGTCACCGAAGCCAGGGGCCGAATAACCGCAGCGCCGGTCTATGCTCGGCTCTCTTCGCCTCATTTTCATACCGCGGCCATGGATGGATTTGCGGTGCGCTCAGAGGCCACTTTCGGAGCGGGTCCGGATCGTGCAATTTGCTTGCGAATAGGTCAAGATGCGTGGCCCATCAATACGGGTCGGCCTATGCCCACTGATGCCAACACTGTAATAATGATAGAGGACGTCCACTTCCTGGACGACGAGAATTTCGAAATCGAGCAGGCGCTCGTTCCCTGGCAAAATGTCCGCCGCGTCGGGGAAGACTTCGTGGCTTCAGAGATGATCTTGCCCGGCCACCATCCCATCTCGGCCTACGATCTGGGAGCACTCATCGCGGCCGGGGTGTTTTCGCTGACAGTAGTGGAAAAACCTCGCGTGTTGCTCGTTCCCACCGGGTCGGAATTGGTGTCCTGCGAGGCTCTGGGGGAAAGGGAACCATCGGAGAGCGAGGCGCTTGAATACAATACAGTTATGCTCAAGGGGCTGGTGGAAGAGGCCGGAGGGATCGGGATACGCACGCCCATCGTGCGGGATGACTATGACGTGGTGAAAGCGGCTATTGCACAAGGCGTCCAATCCGATGCGCATCTCGTAGTCATAAATGCCGGCTCCTCCGCGGGGAGCGAAGACTACACCGCGGCAGCGATAAGTGAACTCGGTGAAGTCTTGGTCCACGGTGTGGCCATGATGCCGGGTAAGCCGACGATTCTCGGGATAGTGGACGGAAAGCCGGTTATCGGCAATCCAGGGTACCCTGTTTCAGCAGTGCTTTCCTTCGAGACGTTTGGGCTACCGGTGCTCGAGGTCATGCAGGGGCTTCCTCATCACAATAGGCCGACCATAACCGCGGTCTCGGCCAGAAAAATACCATCAAAGCTGGGCCGAGAAGAGTTCTTTCGAGTCAAACTCGGAAGGGTAGGGGAACGTGTTGTGGCTGCCCCGCTCCCCCGAGGCGCGGGATCGATTACCACCCTGACAAAGGCAGACGGCATAATTCGCATCCCATCTCGAAGCGAAGGGATAGACCAGGCTGTGCCGGTACAGGTGGAACTCTTGAGACATCCCGCGAGGATTGATCGCACGGTGGTTGTAATAGGCAGTCATGATCTGACCCTGGACCTTCTGGCTGACGAGCTTGTGTCCCACAATGTATTTCTCTCATCGAGCCATGTCGGAAGCCTCGGGGGCTTGCTGGCTCTGAAGAGCCACAGCGCTCATTTTGCCACCTCTCACCTGCTAGACCTTGAGACCGGCGTGTACAACTGGTCGTACATTAAGAAGTACATTCCGGAGATTCCCGTGAGGCTCTTCCACGGGTGCATGAGGGAGCAGGGTTTCATAGTCCCCAAAGGCAACCCCAAAGTTATACGAGGTTTTGAAGATCTGTTGCGTGATGATGTTACTTTTGTCAATCGACAGGCCGGCGCGGGAACGCGCGTCCTTCTCGATTACCACCTTGATCTCCGCGGTTTGGACTCGGCAAACATCCGAGGCTATCAGATGGAGGAGTACACCCACACGTCCGTTGCGGTGGCCGTGCTTTCAGGGGTGGCTGATGTCGGTATGGGAGTTCTTGCAGCGGCACGGGCTCTGGGCCTGGACTTTATACCCGTGGCAACCGAACAGTACGACCTCGTGATACCTCAGGAATTCCTTGACGACGAAAAGATCATTACCCTCCTGGACATCATGAGAGGAGAGACATTCAAGAAGCGAGTTCTCTCCCTCGGCGGATACGGGGTAGATCGAACCGGCGACGAGATACTGCCACCGGACTGATACCGATTCGCCGTCACACGCTTATCTAACTTTATTAATTTACAAAATTAAATTATTGCAAACCTTACACGAAATCAGCAACGTCGAATATTATTGTTGACTGCGAGGCAGTGGAACCTTATGATCGATACTACGACAAAGTCTCCATTTTCGGTAACATCACTAGCGTTCTAACACTGATCCGGCTGGCGCAAAACAATACTGCGGCCTTGGGGGGAATAGAAACTGTCTGAGGACCCTTGACAGGGTTAAAGACGCTCTGAATAGAGACACAAGTGGGTTTGATTCCAAACCAAGTGGTCTGTTTCGCGAGTTCGGTGACGCAATCGGCACTGCCTCTGCTGGATCGATACGGTTTGCGTGCCTGCCGGCCCTGGATCAATGACCCCGCGTCCGCGGGGAGGACAGTCCTACCGGTAAAGAGCCGGCACCCGAGCCGTTAGAATACATGACCTAACTTAGGAAACATAGGACTAACCATGGTAGCCCTCTCCGTCTTTCGCTGGAAGAACTGTGGAGACCAAACCAATTGGAACAGCCACAGCTATATGGACTGAGTTGACGTCCGATGTCACTCGGCAACCATAAGTTGGTGCCCTCCCAAGCCTGAACGCGGCCTATCAGTTTTGGAACGGTCACCTTGAAGACCAAGCGCGGGTAGGATGTGATGAACGAAATGAACCGCATCGCTCCCGAAAAAAACACCCGCAAAAGAGGTTCCCGAAGTTGACAAAGAAAATCATTGGGATTCTGCTCATCTTGTCATCGGCGTGGGGTCTGGTCCTGTTGACCGCCTGCGATTCCCCAAAATCAAGAGTGCCCCCTGACGGCCAGGTGGAAAGCCTCACTTTGGGTACTTCTGCAATTGCCCTTTCATCCCTGATCTGGGTGGCTAAAGCAAAAGGATACTTCGCGGAGCAACATCTCGATATAGACTTCAGGTTATATGAATCCGGTCACTTGGCAATCAGAGACCTCCTCGCGGGCAAACTAGATCTCGCCACGGCCACAGAATTCGCTGCGGTTCGTCATGGTCTTCAACGTGCTGATTTTAGAATTATTTCCATTCTTGAGCCAGGCTCAAGATCAGCAACTGGTGGCAAGGAAGGATCGCGGCATTACGCAGCTAGCAGATCTCAGAAACAAGCGTGTCGGAGTGGCTCAAAACACGAGTGCGGAGTATTACCTTCATCTCCTGTTAATCTTGGAGAAGATACAATCTGAGGATATCCAGGTTGTGAACTTGTTGCCTTCGGAACAGATGAAAGCCGTTACAAAAGGAGATGTTGATGCAGTAATGGTCTGGGAGCCATTCGCGACAATGGCGAAACAAGAGTTGGGAAGCAATGCAGTGAGCTGGGAGGGTCAGAGCGGCCAAGACGAATACTGGTTGCTTCTCAGCACGGCCGCAGTTATCGAGAAGAAATCTCGTGCGCTACGGCGTTTTCTGGCTGCGCTGTCCAAAGCAGAGGACTTCATAAAGAGTAATGAGATTGAGGCCATAGGGATTATGGAAAAGCAACTGGAAAGCCGCAATTTGGCCGCGTTATGGAGGAATCATAGATTTGGACTCGGCCTACACCGCCCCTTGATCCTGAAGATGGAAGCAGAACTCGAATGGGTAAAATCCGGGCCCAATGCCCGGCAATCGGATATTCCGGATTTGCATGATTTTGTCTACTTTGATGCTTTGAATTCCCTGGAGACCGACAAAAATCAAAATGCTTCATTAGGAATCGTCGATGACTATAGAACGCAGAATACAGATAACCACCGTTGCCCTTGTCCTATTTGTCTTGGGAGCGATCGCAACTCTTTATTGGAGTTCTCGTCAGGTGGAATATGGCATTAAGAGAATTGAAACTACTTCCCGACTAGTACACTCTGCGTTCATGCTGAAGACTCCTTATGGATGACTTTCTGGATCAAGGAAGCGAGCGGATTCTAGGTCAATGGGACAAACTTATAAGACGGTCGGAGAAATACTTAACCACGGAGTTATCTCTGAGTCAATCGAGAGACCATTGTTGGAAGACTTAAGGAAGGTTTATCAATCTGTGAATCATCTTTATCCTCGCGTTGTAGAAATGAGGGCTTCGATTGATCAAAACCAAGACTTGAAAACGAAAAAAATGTTGACCACCCTTATGTCGCTTCAATTGGAACAATTGCTCAACGCCGCAATTGATTTAAGTGAAGCCAGTCAATTGCTAACGCTAAACAGGCGAAAATTCGTTCAAGAGTTGATCGTGGCACTCGGGATCTCAGCAGTTTTAATAATTTTAATCAATATTTATCTGATTAGGAAATCAGTTGTTCGTCCCCTCAAAGCACTCTCCAACGGGAGCCGAGAGAATCGGTGCGGGCAATTTCGATCACGTCGCTGAAATAAAGAGTGATGATGAGGTGGGAAAACTGGCCCAGGCATTCAACACGATGATTGAGCGTCTTGGAAAACGGGACATGGCACTCAGCGAAGCCAGGGATGAACTTGAGCTTAGGGTGGAGGAGCGTACCGCCGAATTGACAACAGCCAATGATTGGCTCAAGAAAGAAATTGAAGACCGCAAATGTGCTGAAGAGGCATTGCAGGCGGCCAGTGCATACAACCGGAGCCTGATAGAGGCAAGTTTGGATCCCTTGGTCACAATCAGCGCAGAAGGCAAGATTACCGATGTGAACACGGCAACGGAACGGGTTACAGGCTATTCACGAAGTGAACTTATCGGCGACGGACTTTGCTAATTATTTCACCGATACTGAAAAAGCGAGGATTGGATACGAGCAGGTTTTTCGTGATGGTTCGGTGAAGAACTATGAATTGGCAGTCCGGCACAAGGGCGGAGGGGTGACTCCGGTAATGTACAACGCATCCGTATACCGTGACGATTCCGGGAAAGTTGTCGGGATCTTCGCTGCTGCCAGGGACATCACTGACCGCAAACGGGCGGAAGAAGAATTGACTCGCTCGAATGAAGACCTTCAGCAATTCGCTTACGTGGCGTCTCATGATTTGCAGGAGCCTCTCCGCAACGTGGCCAGTTGTCTGCAACTGCTGGAGAAGAAATATAAGAACAAGCTCGATGCCAATGCCGACCAATACATCCACTATGCAGTTGAATCCTCTGGTACGGATGAAAGCCCTCATTCAGGATTTATTGGCGTATTCTCGTATCGCAACAAAGGGAAAACCACCACAGCCGGTAGATTGTGAGCAGATACTAGATCAGACGGTGAAGAATCTGAGATCCGCCATATCCGAAGCCGGCGCGGTGATTACCCACGATCCTCTTCCCACTATTCTTGCCGATGACGACCCAACTGTTGCAGGTGTTTCAAAATCTGATTGGAAATGCCATTAAATTTCGGAGGGATGAGCCACCGCAGATCCATGTGTCCGCGGTCAAGAACAAGAAAGAGTGGATCTTTTCCGTCAAGGACAATGGCATCGGCATTGAATCCAGACACCTGGATCGAATTTTCGTGATCTTCCAGCGACTACACAAAAGAACCCAGTACGACGGGACGGGGATGGGGCTTGCCATAGTCAAAAAGGTTGTGGAACGCCACAGCGGACGGGTTTGGGTGGAGTCCGAGCCGGGACAATGGAACGACCTTCTATTTCACCATACCTGCCGGGGAGAGCAACCGATGATGATACATGCCGGTCCGAAACTTGCGGAGATCTTGTTGGTGGAAGACAACCCGGTTGACGTCATGGTAGCACAAGACGCATTAACTGAGGCGAAAATGTGTAACAAACTGCACGTCGCCGAAGACGGAGAAGAAGCCTTGGATTTCTTGTACCGTCGGGGCAAATATGTCGACGCTCCCCGTCCGGACCTTATCCTCCTGGACTTGAACCTGCCCAAAAAGAGCGGCACGGAGGTGTTGGCTGAGATCAAGCAGGACCCAAGTCTCTTGCACATTCCAGTGGTTATCCTTACCTCCTCGGAGGCGGACAAAGATGTGCTCGCGAGCTATTCGCTGCACGCCAACTGCTTCATCACCAAGCCGGTCGATATGGAACAGTTCACGGAAGTCATTAAGTCGATTGAAGATTTCTGGTTCACCATTGTAAAACTGCCGGTGAGCGAAGAAACAGTGATCAACAAAGCAACACTCAAGATACTTGTCGTAGAAGATAACCCCGTGGATGTACTTTGGGTTGAATCTCGGCTGGAGGAGGCCAAGTCTGCGAGATTTGAAATCACCCATGTGGAGAGCCTCGAAGAAGCAGAGCAGACCCTGGGCAAACAAAAGTTCGAGTTAATTCTCCTGGACCTAGGCTTGCCGGACAGCCAGGGGATTGAGACCTTTTTCAGAATTCGAAGTTCGGCCTCGGACATCCCCATTGTGGTACTAACCGGACTCTATGACGAAGCTGTTGCAATTGAGGCAGTGTCGAATGGCGCTCAAGATTATATTTGCAAAGATCGCTGGAATGCTCAACTCATCGTACGATCCATCAATCATGCTATTGAAAGGCATCGAGTTCTTCACGAGTGGAAACAGGCGAACGAGACTTCTCTGGAGGCCCTGAAGGCCTTACGGGACGCACAACAGCGGCTGGAACTGGCAATCGACGGTGCGGACCTGATTTTCTGGGAACGAAATTTTGTGACGGACGAACTTGCTCTAGGTGGCCTGACAGCCAAAATCCTCGGGTTCTCACCAGGTGACATCCTGGACTTTGAGCACTGGAAAAGCCGGGTCCATACGCGACGATATTCTCCGTGTTCTAACCGCCATAGATTCTCACGTTAAGGGAGAAACCCCGTCCTACGAAACTGAATACCGTGTGAGATCCAATTCAGGCGAATGGATCTGGTTCCTGAGCAGAGGCAGAATAGTGGAGCGCGATGCCGCGGGCAAGGCTCTCCGCATGGCAGGGACCTTTGTGAACATAACTTCTCGTAAACTGGCCGAAGAAGCCCTGCGCCAAAGCGAAAATCGCTTCAGAGCGGTTTTTGAGGGAGCTGAAGACTACATCTTCATTAAAGATCGGGACCTCAGATACGTACAGGTGAATCCGGCTCTGGCTAAACTGGTGAATCGCGAGCCCTCGGATTTCGTGGGACGTCAGGCAAAGGACGTATTCGGCGCCAAAGTGGATAAGCAGACAAGAGGCATGGAACTGCGTGCTCTGGCGGGACAGTCCATCGACGGGAAACAGGCCGTAGCGATCAATGGAATTCTTGTTGTGTTCAGTTATAGCATTACCCCGCTAAGGGACGCGGACGGCAATGTTGCCGGCATTTTCTGCATAGCCAGAGACATTACGGATCGGCAACAAGAAGAAATCTCACTTTCCACACCCTCAGAGGACTATCCATCCAAGGCAATGAGAGTCGCTCTAGATGTGGCTCGCCGCATAGCGCTACAGGATTCCGTGGTTCTGCTACTGGGTGAGAGCGGCAGCGGCAAAGATTATCTGGCAAAGTATATTCATGACCATTCGCACCGCAACAACGCCCCATATTTCTCGGTCAATTGTGCGGCCATAGTGCCGGAGCTGGCCGAATCGGAACTTTTTGGCCATGAGAGGGGCGCCTTTACTGGTGCGGTTGTGAGAAAGAGAGGGATGGTGGAGCTTGCTGAGGGCGGAACTCTTCTGCTCAATGAAATCGGAGACCTTCCTCTTCCTTTGCAGGCGAAGCTCCTGACGTTTCTCGATACGAAAAAACTTACCCGTGTGGGGGGTGAGAAGGAAATCTCGGTCAATGCGAGGCTCATCGCTGCGACCAACATGGATTTGGAGCAAGAAGTAGAGGCGGGGCGATTCAGAAAGGACCTATTCTACAGGCTTAATGTGATCAAAATAGAGCTCCCGCCCCTTCGGAAACGGCTGGAAGACATCCCGGTACTGGCCCGGGAACTCCTCTCCAAACTTCGTCATGATTTGCAACTTCACGAGGATCCTATTGTCGATCCGGCAGCAATGACGGCTCTCAAGAAGTATCACTGGCCCGGGAATGTGAGGGAATTGCGCAACGTATTAGAAAGGGCCTTGATTCTTTCGCAAGGAAAGGGGGTGACCCTTGACCGCCTGGAACTCCCCGGAGGAGCACGACCGACCCCAGAGGGCAAGAATGGACCTTTTTCTGTCTCTTTTCCCACCCGCCAGTCCTTGAACGAGATTACCCAGGATTTGAAACGATATCTGGTAACAGAAGCGTTGCGAATGTCCAACGGCAGCAGACAGGAGGCAGCTCGGCTGCTGGGGATTTCGCGGCACTCCCTTAAACACTATATGAAGACTTTGGGATATGAAGAGGATTAATGGCGTAACGCTATTTGCTCGTCCGAATGTGGACATCTCGTTGAGGAAACGGCATCTCGAATTCCCTGTTTCTGGAATTCTTCATGGATAGCCCAGTTCAGTTGATGAATTGTCCGCCCCCTTAGTTCCGGTAGATCAATCCAGCACAACAACTCAAATTCGAGAGCTGAATCGCCGAATCGTCGAAATCGAATGCGTGGGGCAGGCGCGGGCACGACAGTTTCAATCTGGTGAGCCACGCTTAGCAGGATTTCCTCGACCTTTTTCAGGTCGGAACCGTAAGCCACCCCAAGTTTAACGCGAATCCGAGATAACGGCACAGGCGCGCTCTCGTTGATCATCTTCGAGTTTGCCATGACGGAATTGGGAATCGATATGAGAATGTCATCCCTCGTTCGAATGCGTGTACTGCGAAAACCTACTTCAGCGACAGCACCACGTTCGCCGTCACTGAGGTCTATGTAGTCCCCAATCTTAAACGGACGATCAAGAATAATCATGAGAGTGCCAATGAGATTGGACAGGGCTTCCCGACCGGCCAGAGCGACGGCAATGCCTCCAATGCCAAGTCCCGTAACGAGCGAGTACGTTGGTAGTCCCAAACGAGCGCCCAGATTTATTATTGCAAGAATTACGACGATAACCGTTAGAATCTGAAAACCGAGCCGTATGAGCTGAATATCCATGTCTCCACGTGAAAACCGACCCATGGCGATAACGAGGTCTGCAACTCGGTTCAGGAGCACGCCTATAAACCATACGGCGCCCAGATAGCTCAAAAATGTGAGCACATAGGCTATGGGCAAATATATATTCGAATTTATGATGTGCAGGACAAATATAGCAAACCAGAGACCCGCATTGGCAAAAAGGATGAGAGTTACCGGCAGAATCAGGCCAACCAAATAGCGTTTGAGGTTCCAATTAAATTTTCTGTCCAAAAGGGCGAGTGCCGTGCCGCTATAGTGATATATGAGCAAACCTATCGCTGCTCCAGTCAGAAAGTAGAGCGCAAGCCCAATCCACTGCCATACGGCCTGGCTGTACACCTCTGCCCTAGCCCAGCTTGGCAGCCGATTTATAAGACCCTTGGGGATAATCTGACCAGCCGTAGAAATAAGCTCCTCGTAGAGCGCTCCACCTCCGGTTCCAGGTCTGTACGGAAGATTATCGACTTTGTAATAGAATCTTTCTGCGTTCCTGACTGTATCGCTAGTGAAGAGGAATCGTTCTGTTGAGGATCCTTCTTTCACTGCCGCAATTGTGATCTCCGTATAAGGGATGGTCCAACTGGAAATCTTTTGAGTCTGAATCATTTTCTCATCAGGAATGTCCTCATCGGGAGGAATGTCAATGCGATCAAGTACTTCTTTTAGATAGATGGCCGTAGAGAGTCCGACAACATATCTAAGGGATGGCGCCTCCTTCTCAAGATTCATACATCGAGCTGCACGTATGACTAATTGCCTTGCTTCTGCTCTCTGGCCGCGTTTGAATGCTTCCACAGCCTTATTCGTGCTATCCAGAAACGTTTTCAGCGTGGCTCTCGGACTGGACCTGTCTGGGGGTGCCAACGGATGAACGTCTTGAGCTGCTCCAGCTATGCTCGGGAAGACATTTATCACAGCAAACAGAAGAGCCAGTGCTATGATGCGTTCGCACCACCTGACCAGTTCCTGATTGATTGACGAGATACGATCACCTAATTTCATAAATTGATAAAACCCTTTCTCCAGTTGAGCATGGAATGGAAGCAAAAAGCCAAAACAAGGGTCAAGGGTATAGGCCTAAAATGACTGGCCTCTCCTTTGTGAGCCCCGGAGGGGCTCAATGATAGTAGCCCGGCAATTCATTGCCGGGTGACCGATGAGCAAGGACTGAATTCTTTTTCCCCGAGGGGCGCCGAAGGATGGATCCTTCGGCGCCCCTCGGGGAAAAAGAAGGCTTTCTTAGGCGTTCATTCCCGGCGATAAATCGCCGGGCTATTATCGGGATGTCCCTCCGGGACACAAGTTTACTTCAACGCCTATGCGGGTCTGGGGCCCATTCTTGCCCGCGTGCACCAATCAGATTATCTGGGCTTTAGGCGCGCGGCCTCGGATGAGGGCCCGCGCGCCAATGACTGCCCTGATTCCTTACTGGCCGCCCGTTACACTCGGGAGAGCCTGGACCCTCACTACAGGAGATGGATTCCACTTGCCGACAAGAACTTCCTGCTTTGGCGCGTACAGGCGCATGGTTAAATTGAAGGGCCCTTTCGGCGCAGGCAGCCAGTTCTCCTCCTTGTCCTTGCCTGGGCTCTCAGTCTGAATATAGAGATCGAGTGAACCGTCCGGGTTGTACTTGAACGGCATCCAACTACTGACAGCGAAGCGATTGAGACTGTTAGCGACCTGGAAGCCTTCCTCATCATAGAGGGTAATCGACCAGAAGGCGTTCACGGGAGGCATGGCTGCTTTGTCGAAGTGGATCGTGTACTTGTTTACGCCGTCGAGGGCCTTGCCTGAATCGTCGCTGAGATTCAGAGGATAGATCGCATCTTGGGGCAGGTTCGCGCCGAGGCCTTGCTGGGCGACGATGGCGCGCTTGAGGTAGTAGTTGCCATACACGCCCATCGTATCCGTATTCATTGACCAGCCGTTCACGACCCTCGCGAGGGTGGGGACCTTCCACTCCATGAGCTTCTGAGCGTCTTCCGGCACGCTTTCGAGACCCTTCTTGACCGCGGGGTCAACCTTGTCGATGTCGAAACTCTTGCCAGGTTCGATGCCAATCCGCTTCATCGTCGCGATGATTGGCTGATCCGTGATGTGCGGCGGGTGTAGCTTGAGGAGTTCGGCAGCGTACGCGAAGAACTTGCCGGCCGGCATCGCGTCTACTTGCTTCTTCGGCGGAGTCTTCATGTCGACGGTCGGATCGATCTTGACCTGAACCGGCTCGGGGGCCTTGCCCCACCGCGATAGCGGCGTGACCTTGTAGCCTGCCTGGATCTTGTGAACCGCGTCGTAGTCCTTTGGACCGTCCGTCTTGGTGCGGCCGATGATCCAGACGTATGGCGTCGGAGCGTCGATGCGTTGGGTGTCTTTCGGGAGTTTGAACTCCTCGATGAGCCGATCTTTCAAGTCGGGCCGCCAGCCTGGTGGAACGATGATGAAATTGACCGCGTTGGTGCCGGTCGTGCGCCATCCGGGCGACGCGAACACGTCCGTCCACATGTCGAGCATTGGAAGCAGATAGTATCGCCCGCCCGTGTCCGGCGCGGAGACGATCACCGGCTCCTTGGTAAGATCGAGCCACGCAGACGAATAGAGAGTGTCGAAGTTGGGCCGCACGACCACCCTCATGTCCGCGGTCGGAAACGCCGGGAGGTTGTTGAACATGTTCATCGGGCCACCGATGGACCCCTTGCCCGGCTCGACGTTGGTGAGCTGTTTTCGAGTCACATCCATCGTGATGAGCGAATAGAAATAGACGTAGGCATGGACGCCAATGGCGTGCGCTTCTTCCTCGCTGACTTTGGAGGTTTGTTGGGCCATGACCGGTTGGACTGCCATCAAGAGCTACGAGCATAAATGCGAGGACAATAACTGCACTGATTTTCGTCTTCATACGGTGACTTCCTCTCTGGTTTGTTGTGGTCGAGCTTTCCTTTGCGAAAGGCTTGGCCAGGAATGGGCAGCCATCCCTGGGGCTGCCCTAGCAGCCTGATGCGCGACAGGCTCCTAGGTGGTCACGGCTGGAGCTAATCTCTCCCGGCCGCCAGGACTTGTCGAACCGAGTCGATCGAGCGTAGAGGCGCAGGATCGTGCGAGCCGATTGGCCGGGACTGGTCTGCACTACTGTTGCCGGACTAATGAGGTCCGGGCTGCACACGATGCAGCGGCTTGCCGTCGAGTGCTTCCGCTTGCGCATTCTCAAGCTTCTTGATGTCCTCGGGCGACAACTTCGGCCGGTCCACCTTGATCGTCAGCTTGTTGAGCTTGGCGGTCAGCGGGAACGGCGGTTTGTAGTCCGCGTCGTTCACACCGGTCAGGGTGTCGGAGCCGATGTCGAAGCTCTCGTCCCATTGCAGGATCATCGGCAACGTGTGCGGCAGTTGTAATGGTCTGAACTTCCTTGCCGTCCACCTTGAGCGTGCCGGTACCGGAACGGCCGAGGCCGCTCAGGTTGTTGAAGGCCAGCGTGCCCACGCCGAGGCCGTCATACTTGAAGTCGAATTCAATCGTGTGCTTGCCGGGAGTGAGCTCTGGTCCTTCCCACCTGATGCGCTTCATGTCTATGAGGTTCCAGAGGAACACCGGCTTGCTCTTGAGAAGGTAGAAGCCATAACCGGCAAACCTCCCGCCCGACGTCAGTATCATGCCTTCTGCTCCGCCTGTCGGCACTTCAATGTCCGCCGTGATCGTGTACGAGCTGTTGAGCAGGAACGGCGAATCACCTTGCGGCAGGCCAACCATGGGTTTGGTATACACGAACTCGGTGCGACCGGCGGTGATGTTCGGCCGCGGGGCCACGATACGGGCCGCGACCGAGGCGTCCAGCGGGAATACCTGATACTTCTTGGCTTCCTCGATGAACATCTTCTTCATCTCTTTCACTTTGTCCGGATACTTGTCGGCGAGGTTCTGGGATTGGCTGAAGTCCTTGTTCAGGTCATAGAGTTCGAGAACCTGATTGTTGAGCGGGTCGGGATTGGCTGCTCCGAAGGCCTCCCACGGCGCACGGTTCACCTTGGTGCTCAACAGCCAGCCTTCGTGATACAAGGCCCACTGGCCCATCATCTCGAAATACTGGGTCTTGTGTCGGGACGGTTCCTTGGCGTTCTTCTTGTCAAACGTGTAGGCGAGGCTCGTGCCCTCGATCGGCGCCTGCTTGATGCCGTCCACGTACTCGGGTGCGGGGATGCCGCAGACCTCGAGGATAGTCGGCACGATATCAATGACGTGGCGAGAACTGCTCGCGCAAGCCGCCCTTGTCCTTGATGCGCGCCGGCCAGGAGATGCACATGCCTTGGCGGATGCCCCCGAGCTTCGAGGCGTTTTGCTTGAACCAGGTGAAGGGCGTATCAAATGCCCAGGACCAGCCCGCGGACATGTGGTTGTAGGTCTGCTCCGTGCCCCAGACGTCGTACCATTTCATCTGTTCCTCGACGGGCATCGTGCTGACGCCGTTGAAGAACGCGACTTCGTTGGGTGTGCCCAGTGGGCCGCCCTCGGCGCTGGTGCCGTTGTCGCCGTTGATGTAGATGATGAGCGTATTGTCGAGCTTGCCAATGTCCTCAATGGCTTGGATCACTCGGCCGATTTCGTGGTCGTTGTAGGCCGCATAGGCGGCGAAGATTTCCACCTGTCGTATGTAGAGCTTCTTCTCCTCGGGCGTGCAATCATCCCAATTCTTGATGACATTCGTCGGCCAAGGCTCCAGCTTGGTGTCCGGCGGGATCACGCCGAGGCGCTTCTGATTCTCAAAAATCCGCTCTCGCAGCTTGTTCCAGCCGTCGTCGAAGAGGTGCATGGCCCGGATCTTCTCGACCCACTCCTTGGTCGGATGATGCGGCGCGTGCGTAGCGCCGGGAGCGTACTTGATGAAAAATGGCTTGTCGGGTGCCGTCTGGTGGACTCGATACAAATAGTCGATGGCGTCGTCAGCCATGCCGGTGATCAGGTTCCAGCCCGGCTTGCCGTCGAAAGGATAGATCTGCGTCGTGTTGCGGAACAGGTTGGGCTGCCACTGGTTCGAGTCGCCGCCAACGAAGCCGTAGAAATACTCGAAGCCCATGCCGGTCGGCCATTGATCGAACGGCCCGACCTGACTGGCCGCAAAAGCCGGCGTGTTGTGGTCCTTGCCGAACCACGAGGTGGCGTAGCCGTTGTCCAGCAGGATGCGGCCGATGGTGGCCTTGTCCTTGGCGATGATGCTGTTGTAGCCCGGGAAGCCGGTGGACTGCTCCGAGATCACGCCGAAGCCGGCCGAGTGGTGGTTGCGCCCGGTAATCAACGCGGCGCGTGTCGGCGAGCAGAGCGCGGTTGAGTGGATGTTATTGTAGCGCAGGCCGTTATTCGCGATGCGATCCATAGCGGGCGTCGGAATGACGCCGCCAAAGGTGCTCGGGACGCCGAACCCGGCGTCATCCGTGATAATCAGCAGGATGTTGGGCGCGCCTTTGGGAGGCACGATCCGCGGCGCCCACCAGTATTTCGACTGCAAGGCATCGTCCTTGATTACGCCGCCAAACGGCGGATCCGGTGCCGGCAGCTGCTCGCCGCTAATCGTCGTGGTGGCGCCGGGCGAACCCGGCGTCCCGGTGGTCTGCTGAGCCGCGGCGGGCCCGGCTGTCAGCATGGCTGCCAGGACGAATGCCAGAATTGCCGACACGAATGCTCTAGTCTTCATATCTTCCCCCTTAAACTGGACTAATTCGGCCACGACCCGCGTTTCAGGGTGAGGGTGTGCAGGTGTCATGAGTTTCGACGGTTTCATGGCTTAGATCTCAGTCTCTGACCGAGTCTTTAACCAGGCTCCGGCGAGAAGGAGCGTCAAGACAGTGTGTAGTACGAGACCGCCGGCCACAACAGCGGCCCGGCCCATTCGCCACTGATGCCGACGTAAGCGAGATAGGCCATCACCAGGGCGCCGTAGGTCAACATGCCGAGCAATGCCAATCGCGGCAAGCAAGCGATACCTAACGCAATCAGGGCGATGCCGGCCACACGAGCTACCGGAATCGAAACTCCGGTAAGCTCGGCGCCCAGCAATAGCCGCCCAACTAGCGCTGGAACAACCAGTAGCGCCAAACCCGTAGTCGCTTCGGCCACAGCGGCGAGAGTCAGCAGTGTGTTCATTCTTCGAACCAAGTTCAGTCTCGCTACCGGGCAACAGCCTCAGCGGCTTGTTTGTGTTCCGTTTCGGCGTGCTGCGCGGGTTCGAGTTTGAAGGTCAGCTTGTTGATCTTGCCGGTGAACTTAAACGGACAATCGTAACGATACTCAAGCATCGCGACCCCCGTGCGCGTGTCGAGCCCGATGTCGAAGGTTTCGTCCTCCGGGAACGTGATCGGGGTGGTGTGTTCCAGGGAATTCCGGGCCACTTCCTTACCGTCCACATACAGCACGCCCGTTCCTCCCTTGCCCAGACCCGGGCCGTCGGACTTGAAGTCGAAGACGATAGCGTGCTTGCCCGATTTCAACTCAGGCCCCTCCCATGTCGTGCGCTTAAGGTCGAGCAGGTTGTAGAGAAACACCACCTTGCCCCGGTTGAAGCCGAATTCGCCCTTGCTCAGGAACAGGCCGTAGCCGCCGAAGCGCCCGCCATCGGTGACGATCATGCCTTCCGCTCCACCTTCAGGAATTTCGACTTCGGCACTAATGGTGTACGACTTGTTCAGGATGCTCGGTGCGCCACTGTTGGGGACCCCGGTCAGTTCTCCCGAATAGGTGAAGACCGTTCTTCCCGCCGTGAGGTTCGGCCGCGGCGCGTTCCAGCGAGCGAGCGACGAGTTGTCGAGCGGGAGCACGTCGTACTTCTGCGCCTCCAGATAGAAGATGGCCTGCATCTGTTTGAGCTTCTCCGGCATTTTGGCAGCCAGATCGTTGAACTGGGTGGGGTCCTCCTGGACGTTGTAGAGCTCCCACTTGTATCCGGTGATCACGTCCGGCGGCGGCTTCGTGCTCAGTTCCCACGGCAGAGTCGCCGGGGTCGTGCACGCCACCCAGCCGTCGTGGTAGATGGCTCTATTGCCGAGCATCTCGAAGTATTGCGTGGAGTGCCGGGTTGGTAGGTTGGCGCTCGCCTTGTCCCACGTGTAGGCCATGCTCACGCCTTCGATGGGGCGCTGCTTGATGCCGTTGACCGTTTCGGGCGCCGGAATGCCCGTCGCTTCGAGGATGGTCGGCACGATGTCGATGATGTGGTGGAACTGGCGGCGGATGCCGCCCAAGTCCTTGATGTGGCCGGGCCAGGACACGGCCATGCCCTGGGCCGTCCCACCGAAATGCGACGCCACTTGTTTCACCCACTTAAACGGCGTGCTCATCGCCCACGCCCAACCTGCTGCAAAGTGCGGGAACGTCCGTTCCGAGCCCCAGAACTCGTACCAGAGGAACTGGTCCTTGACCGGTACGGCAACGCCATTGAAGGTGGTGAACTCGTTCGGCGTGCCGTTGAGCATGCCTTCAGCGCTGGCGCCGTTGTCGCCGCTGATGTAGATGATCAAGGTGTTGTCGAGCTGCCCGAGGTCTTCGACGGCCTGGATGACCCTGCCGATCTCGTGGTCGGTGTACGCGAGGTACGCCCCGTAGACGTCGGCTTGCTTGATGAAGAGCTTCTTCTCCTCCAAGCTGAGGGAATCCCACTCCGGCAGTTCCTTCGGCCACGGCGTCAGCTTCGCGTTCTCGGGCATGATGCCCAGACGCTTCTGGTTGGCGAAGATGGTCTCGCGGAATCTTGTTCCAGCCCTCATCGAAGAGATGCATGTCGCTGATCTTCTTGATCCATTCCGGAGTAGGATGATGCGGCGCGTGCGTGCCGCCCGGCACGTAATAGACGAAGAACGGTTTGTCGGGCGCGATCTCTTTGAGCTGCTTCATATACTGGATCGCCTCGTCGGCCATGGCAGTGGTAAGGTTCCAGCCGGAGCTGCCCTGAAAGGGGTAGATAGCCGTCGTGTTTCGGAACAGGTTCGGTTGCCACTGGCTGGCGTCACCGCCGACGAAGCCGTAGAAATACTCGAAGCCCAATCCGTTCGGCCACTGGTCGAACGGCCCTGCCTGGGTTGCCTGATAGAAAGGTGTGTTGTGGTTCTTGCCGAACCACGAGGTTGCGTACCCGTTCTCCTTCAGGATGGTACCTATGGTGCCGCTGTCCTTCCGGATGATCGAGTCGTAACCCGGGAACCCCGTCGCAATTTCGCCCACGACTCCGAAGCCGGCCACGTGATGGTTGCGTCCCGTGATAATCGCCGCCCGCGTCGGTGAGCACAGCGACGTGGAGTGGAAGTTGGTGTACCGCAGCCCGTTTTTCGCGATCCGATCCAGTGCGGGGGTCGGGACAACGCCGCCGAACGTGCCCGGCGCGCCGAAGCCGGCGTCGTCCGTCATGATGAGCAGGACGTTGGGCGCGCCCTTTGGCGGCACGATGCGCGGCGCCCACCAGGGCTTAGATTCGGAGGCTTTATCCTTGATCACCCCGCCGAATTTCGGGTCTGGTGGAGGAAGCTGCTTTCCGTCAATGGTTGTGGTCGCATGCGGTGAGCCCGGTACGCCGGTAGCCTGCTGGGCTGAGATGGGCCCAGCTGAAAGCATAGCTGCCAGGACGAACGCCAGGATTGCTAGTACGAATGATCTTGTCTTCATACTTTTCCCCCTTGATTTGCCTCTATTGCGCCCGCTTCTTCTCCCTGGTTCCGGGTGCTGTCCAACAATTCCTTCTTAAGCAAGTACACGCGGCTGGCCATTGGCAGGCCTACAAGTTCTCGGTCCAAAAGTTCTTCAAATCAAGAAAAACATTACTCTCAATGTGCCAACGAATCGCTTTGGATGAGCGATTCAAAAGAAATCCCATGTTCATAAGTTCTCTCTTGGGTTCTTCATGATCCCCCATAGACGCCATCGACTGAAGAAAAAGAAAGCTACGTTCAAGTCCAATTTCAGGCGTCCGAGATAGCTGAGGGATCCGCTGCCCGATGTACATGGTACCATCAGCTTACTGCCGGCCATAACGACCGGCATCTCTAATCATTTCCTATTTCAACTTTAGCGTCAGGTGTACCGCTTTGTCAAATGTACCCCCGATCCAGCGCGGGTAGGATGCGCTTCCTGTTGGCCACAGTGTGCTATGTGGGATGCAGTTGCTTGACAAAGTGTGAATATTTGAAAGACAGTTGCCGCGGAAATCCATCAAAGGAAGGAGAGGGTCATGACAACCGGAACAGAAAAAACCGAGTTCAATCCTCAGCAAGAAGTCTTTGGGGACGTGCGAGCGAATTGGGGCTGGCTTCTGGCACTCGGGATCGTGTTCGTGATCCTGGGATTCATCGGACTGGGCATGACCTTTGCCGTCACAATGGCGAGCGTGCTTATGTATGGGGTGCTGTTGCTGATCGGCGCGGGCGCGCAGTTCGTTGACGCAGCCAAGTGCAAGGGATGGAAGGGCATCATCTGGCACGTGCTCATTGCATTACTCTATGCAGTCGCGGGCATTGCAGTGATTCAGAAACCCCTTGGCCGCCTCTGCAATCCTCACACTAATGCTCGCAGGGGCGCTCATTGTTGTCGGCCTGGCAAGGGGTATTATGGCCTTTCAGATGCGAGCGGTCAGGAATTGGATTTGGCCGCTTTTGGGTGGACTGGTTTCTATAATCCTGGGAGGCATCATGATGGCCAATTGGCCGGTGTCGGGACTATGGATAATAGGACTCTTCGTTTCAATAGAATTGATGGTGAACGGCTGGTCGTACATCTTTGTAGCCATGTCAGCAAAGAGCGCTTGATCCAGTTTCGCGGGTGTGCCCGAAGATAGCCCGGCACGGATGAGCCTTCAGCACATCCGTGGCACCAGGCGGCAGGATGTTGCAGACGATGTGGCACGCATCCTTGGCCAGCCAACTCGTATTTCTCACTGCTCAACCTTATTTCTGGATACAATCCAGGATGATTCTTGCCGCGCTCGGCCTCTCTTCAGGCAGAGTCAGCATGTTCCGAATCTCTTTGAATCCCCTTGTCATGAATTCTCGAAGAGGCGCCTCAGACCTGAATCGCATGAGCCATGCAGCAAGGTTCTCAGGCGTGACATTGTCCTGCAACAACTCCGGCACAAAGAGAGCGCGGCCGCATTCCTGACAAGTGATCCCAAAGCCTGTTCCCACCGTCTCTCTGAGAGGCCCTTTCCCCTCTTTTTCCAAATTGATGGCCAGCACATTGGCAATGGCCACGTGAATGTCTTTGTCCATCACTAGCGGTTTGAGCACTTTGATGGCGAGTAACCAGGTGAATTGGTCGAGCTTGTAAACCACAGCATGGGGCATGCCTGCCAGCGCGGCCTGAAGCGTCGCTGTCCCGGATGTCACCAGTCCGCTGTCGCAAGCAGCCATGATACGCGACGCGTCCGAGGACAGAACCGCCACGGGCACCTCATGTTTCGATACGATCTCGTTGACCAGAGGTCGAAGGTGCTCACCGGCCAAGGGGAGCACAAACTGCGTGTCCGGGTGGCTTCTCACGTGGATGCGAGCTGCTTCACACATGACCGGGAGCATCCGGCGGATCTCCGCAGGTCGGCTTCCGGGAACCAGCGCGACTGCGTAACGGCTTGGTTCCAGATCCAGCTCACGCCGGAGAAGATCCCTGTCGGTTGTTTCAGGGATGTCCCGCACCATCGTATGCCCCACAAAGTCTGCCCTTACTCCCGCATCCCTGTAAAGCTGCTCCTCAAAGGGGAAGATGGTCATCATGCGGTCCACCCGGGCCGCGATCTTACGTATTCGTCCGCGTCGCCATGCCCAGACTTGAGGGCTGATGTAGTAGCATACCGGCACTCCTGCGCCGCTCGCGATCTTGCAAAGCCTCAGGTTCACATCGGGGAAATCAACAGGGATAAAGACCGCGTGCCGCCCGCTTCTCAATTCACTTTTCATCTTCTTGTACGCGGAGATAATATTCCGAACCTTGCCCAGGCCCTCACTGAGGCCGATGGTGTTTATCTCTCTGTAATGGTGGAACAGTTCCATCCCTTCCGCGGCCAGTTTGTCCCCTCCAATACCTGAAACCGTGATCTCCGGACAAAGCAGCTTTAGTTCCCGAACCATGGCCGCAGCGTGATGGTCGCCGGAGGCTTCCCCTGCGAGAAGAAGTATTGAGTATTCAGCCATTCTTGTCCCTTTTCACGCGGTGCCTGAGAGAAGAGCCGTCCCCGAGGGGCATAGGCGTTAACATAACTACAAATTCCCTCCTTTTGTAAAGAGGAACAGTGTGGCTTTTAGTTCAACTTCGCGCTACGGGGGTTAGCGAATCCTCCTGGATCTTCCTTTAGAAAAGGAGGACTTTGCCGGCCTATTAGCCTTTTGAAGTGGTCAGAAACAACGAAACTAAGATTAACGCAGCGCGTGCGCCCCAGGGGGGACAGACCGTACAATCTTCCTGGTTTAATATCCTGATTGGTATAGCCTTTTTGCCACAGGACTGCGGTGTGGCATAAAATGACCAAACATTACAGTATCTCAAATAGCTTTTTGACTTGACAAGAAAAAAGCTTGTGATATGCATGCGCACCAATAAACCTGATCGCTTTCTTCAAAAATTACACCCGGATGCCGGTCGAGATCCTTTGATACCCAGAGCCCGTCTCATCCGGCAAGCCGAACAAGGGCTGGAGCTGAAACATGAAACTTGGTTTGTGTGAAAAATGTGGGTCACCCACAGACGCCTGCTATGAAATCCGTGACAACCGCGGTTACCTCGTGAAATTTTGCCGAGATTGCGGCCGAACCGCGTCTCTCGTGACAAAGGATGCACGTAAGTGGAGATGGAAACGGGAAATATCAGGGTACCAGGAACCCGCGATGCCGGCCTGCTCGATGGACTGTGCGCACTGCGACCATCAGGCTCACACCAAGCCCTCAACCGTAGCAATTGATGTAACCAACCTATGCAATCAACACTGCCCGATCTGTCTGGCCTATGTCGACGCAATGGGGTTTGCATACCACCCGCCCATCGAGTACTTCGACAAGATATTCAAACATTTCGTTAATAACGATCCAAAGCCCAATATGTGTTTCTTTGGCGGTGAACCGACCGTCCACAGGGATTTCCCGGAAATAGTGCGCCTCGCCCGGTCTTACGGTTTTCAGGTGCAACTCTTCACCAACGGCATAAAGCTCGCGGACAAAGATTACTGCGCGGAACTTTGCTCCATGGGGATACAGGTCAACTTCGGATTCGACGGCACCAAGCCGGAAATCTATCGCGCGCTCAGAGGCGATAACTCTCTGCCAGTCAAGAAGAGAGCGTTCGAGAACGTAATAGAATGCGGCGTAAACAAGCTTGCTGTGATCTCCACCGTTGCCCTCGGAATTAATGATGAGAACATGAAAGAACTGCTGAGCTTTATCCACGACTATAGAGAGCACGTGTCGGTCTGGGGTTTTGTCCCTTTGACCCCGTGTTGGGAGGGCTCAAAAGTCGATCTGGAACCTACCACCACCGAGTGCGTGGAGAACATATTCGAGAAGATGGCCCCTGAGATTGAATTTGTCTCCACGGGAATGATGAAATTCGATGTGTTGTCTCGATTTTTCGGAAGACAGACCCTTGGCGGGTCTCATCCCAATTGCGAGAGCGCGACGCTGCTCGTGTCCGAGGGAGATCAATACCGTCCCATATCCAGCTATTTGACAATACAACTTTCGGAGCTTTTGGTCCGTCTGAGGAGACTGGATTCCCGGCTCACCCTGAAGTCGGCTTCTGTGCCGGCCACCGGCTTGCACAGGCACATATTCGATGCCTGGACGCTTCTCCGCATGATGGGAGTTCTAAGGAATGCTTTAGACCTGAAGAAGATATTCGGGAAACAGAGCCTGATCAACGCGGCAAAAGCCGTCACTGATCTGATTCGGGGAAGGAAAATCGATCGGATACTGAAAGACCGGACTTCCTTCAAGCACGTGCTCACACTCATAACAATACCGTACGAAGACAAAGGGGGACTGGAGGACGCGCGCCTCAGGGACTGCCCGGCTGTATTCGCCTACGAAGACGTTGATACAGGCCGCATTCTGACCACCGCTTTTTGTTCGTGGCAAACCGTGAAAGACGATGTGTGCCGCAAAATCCAGGCACATTACGAATCAAAGACTGGCGATCGACAGAACGTGACACAACAGAACGCGGAAGGTCGTGGATAGAATCTACGGTGAGCGCTGATGCGATCCTGATTGTCCGGTCCGGTGCGCTCGGTGACACCATTCTTTCTTTGCCTCTGCTAGCTTCGATACAATCTAAACATCCCGACGCACGGATAACTTTCCTCGGAAATCCCACGTATCAGGATCTCCTGCCTCCGGGCACAGAGTTCCAGTCAATTGATTCATCCAGATGGGCCTGGCTTTTTGGATCCGGCACCGGTGGGAGGTCCGCTCGGACCTTCAACCGCGCGTACGTCATCCTGAACAGAGCGGATGATGTGGCCCGCAACCTCCTGAATACCGGCACCAAGTTCGTGCTAACCGCGTCGTCCACCCCCCCGCAAGGAAAGCACGCAGTGGCACATCTTCACGAAGCGCTTGGATTCCCGGTGCCGCCGAGGCGGCCTGCGCTCAGGGAACTAGCCCCCCGGGAGAAAAGCGACGTGATCTGGATACACCCCGGGAGTGGAGGGACCAAGAAATGCGTCCCGCTTGAGACCATCACGCGGCTCGTTGAGATCTTGCGCAGGGAGACCGGGCTGGCCGTCGCTGTAACCGCGGGTGAGGCTGATGACTTTCTCAGGGAACTCCCCGAATGGGAGAAACTTACGGGCGGACCGCATACATACCTTGCGGAAAACAGGCCGCTCCCCGAGTTGTGCGAGCAATTGGGCGGAGCCAGGCTGTTCGTCGGGAACGATTCCGGGATAAGCCATTTGGCTGCGAGCCTTGGGGTACCTTCTGCTGTTTTCTTCATATCGAGCGACCCGATTACAGTGGTCCCCGTGGGTCCCGGCAGATCAGTTGAGGATCATTGACTGCCGGGGAGGGGGTGCTCTTCGACTTGATTTGGGGCGGGAAGCACGTGGAATCCTGGATTTCGGGGGGCTGTAGATGGAGGTGTTAGTTATGGGGAGGCGATTGCCTTTATTTGTCATCACCAAAAGAGACCATAATATCAAAATATTATTGCAATTACCTTGAGCTGTTTATAATTAATGCTGCACGATAAGCTAATATGAATTCTAGCAATTTAAGATAAGTCTTCAATTATTTGCTTTTTTCTTGACATTAGATTTTTATACATATAAACCCCTGTCCTAACAGAATGCTGTCTCTGGGAGGGAGGGTATGTATCTAGCAAAACCTCATAGTGTATTAGTATGCCTAGTCTTTTTATTAATGATTTTCACCGGTGACGCGCCCGCGTGGGACTTCAAACAGGCTGCAGCACCGGATCAACAAGAAGACTTCACGGCTCCGCCAACCCCACGAACCAAAGCCCCGGCCAAAATCGCGGCAAAGAAAATCATGAAGTGCCGACCACCAGCCGGAAGGTACGGGCCGGATGAGGCAGTTTTTGACTCCTTGGCTTCTATTGGAGCTTCAGACTGCGTCCTGCCCATTACCAGACCGAGAGGTTGGGAACTGGATGGCGAAGCGCTCTTTGCTCGCACAAAGGGTAAGGTGCGTCTTTACAGAGGCTTCGCAGCCTTCCAGGGCTATGACGATGTTGATATGAACGCAGATCTGGGTCTGCCCGATCACAACACAATCGGCACCTTCTCCGCACGTTACAGGTTCAAGCCGCGGTGGTCCCTGAGGTATTCCATCATGCCTTTCGCGATTGAGGGTTCCGGAAGCGTCGGAAGAAGCATTACCTTCGGCACGACCACTCTCAACACGGGAGGAACCACCAAGGTTAAGTGGGAGCGTATATATCAGCGCCTTGGACTGGTGTACGATCCCATCCGCACCTATTCGGCCAGGGTGAGCGTGTTTGGAGACTACGTCCGCCTTAACGAGAAGCTCAGCGTCATTCAGGTGGGCTGTTGCGGAGACACCATGGACAATGACCTGAACATGGGCATGGCCGGGGTGGAATTTGAAAAATGCCTCAAAACCTCCAGGCTGTGCAACACGCTTTCCCTGGATTGCCGAGCGGGCGTAGCTTTCGGCGATGAGGGATACGGGTCCGATGTAAGCACCGGCCTGAAGTACAGCATTCCCATGAACAGCGGCAGGTGGGGATACGTCAAGGGCGGTTATCGATACGTGACCTATAAGAAGAAGTATAGCGAAGCCAGAATGATTGACACTGCAATGGACGGTGGATTTCTTCAGATGGGATTCGTCTTCTAAGTAAAATCAAAAGTGCCGGGTCGCACGTGGGGGGAGACCCGGCACACAAAACTTTTGTCCGCGGCCTGAGCATGAAATTTGGCTAAAGCCCGACGTTCATGCCGTTTCCTTCCCAGCTCTCTTAAGCCCTGCCGGGCTTTTTTTGTACCCCCAAAATCTTGTTCTGTCCACGGCCTTGATCTTCTCCGCCAGAGGATAGAAAATATGGTAATCCGTTGCTCAGCAGCGAACAAGATTGCGAAGAAGCTTGGAAACGATGAATCTGCAAGAGCAAGTTTTGAAGGCTATCCTGGAACGCCCCGGCACCTCCAAGAAAAGAATCGCCCGATTGTTTGACCTTTCGAGTTATCGTCTCCACCGCGTTTTTCGGCATATAGAGAGGGACCTGCAAGGGCGAACCCTCGTGCACCATGATGAAAACGGCGTATGGGTGGTGAAGATGGCCCCGGGCAAATGCATGGGCACATTATGGTCTGGAACCCTTGGAGGGGGATACAGCCAATGCTCGAATGATCCGGAATTTTCGGACCAACGGTGCTACGAACATTCCGAGTGCCAAAATCCCGAGATGGTCGCGTTCAAGCGCAAGTTGGATTATCTTGCGGGCCCCGCAGAACCTACTGCGTTTCACTTGAGCCACCTGACGATAGGGATTGTCGAAAACCTTATCGAGAGTTTGAAGAAAATAGTCCCGCTCACGCTCAGGGACCGACTTGAAAAGAACAAGTTTCGCGAGCTACTGGAGGCCGCGCTCAGGACACTCCGATGGAAGGACCAGATGCGTCAGCGTCGGTCACACGACCGTATTCCGCCTGAGTTTTTCGAGCGCCACCGGCGATCCTCTGGGAATACCTTTGAGTACTCTTTGAAGAAGCACTTCCTCGTCCTGGAAGTAGCCTTGGACGCTACCAGACAGCAGGTTCTCAATGCCTGGCGAAGACTGGCCAGGCGCCATCATCCTGACGCAGTCGGTGGTGACGAAGAGCGCATGAAGGCGATCAACCTTGCCAAGGAAAAGATCTTTAGGATCAAGAGATGGGACTGATGCGAATTCGCTATCTTGTAAGTTATGCTGCTTGGTCTTGCTCCGCTGGGGAGCCCCAGAGGGGCGATAGAATGGTCTGAGTAGGATAGGGGCAGGCCCTCCTTCAGAGGAGCAAAAGAAATAGCTCAATCTCAGACAAAGAAAAAGGGGACGCTATGGCGTCCCCTTTCTTCATTCTCATCGATTTTCGATTTGATTACTTACCAGTAAGTCCCGAAGAGACCCTCAGCCGATCCGGCAATCAATTTGACCGCCACAGAGTCTTTCTTGGCGAACGGGGCGAATTTCTTCTTGGTTCGGGGACCACCATAACCAAATCCCATGGGCCTTCCCACTCCCATCCCGTATCCTACGCCTGGCGGGCCGCAAACCGGCGGTCCACACATCGGGGGGGGACACATGAGGAGGCGGGCACATTGCCATAGGTCCGCACGGCGGCGGTCCACATTTGGGGCGGCGTGCAAGGTCCACAAGGCAATCAACTGCTCTGAATGGGAGCGCAACCACTCCAACTACCACATCGCATGCTCCCCTCACTATCTGAGCCAACGGATTCTCTTTGCATTTTGGGGGCGGACAAGGAGGTGGACCACACATAGGCCTAGGGCCGCAAACCGGTGGTGGGCCACACACAGGCGCCGGTCCGCACACCGACATAGGCGGCGGGCACATCATGGGTGGTGCACAAACAGGGGGTGGACATGCCGGCGGCGGGCACACCGGGCCTCCTGCCAGGGCCTGTCCTCCGGAAACCGCAACCAACAGGCCGACGATCAGCAAGGCACGGACGAGAACTCGCTTTGTCATCCTATACACTCCTTAATGAGGCAGGCTCGGCAACAGTCAAAACAATTAGCCGCCTACCCCCGAAAAATAGCTTACGCTGAATGGATCGCACCATAGCAAAAGGGCTCATGGCTTGTCAATCAAAGAATTCGGCCACGGTATCCGTTGAAGCTCCTGGATTCTTAATCGTCCTTATCTTGCCAAACAGGTTCTTCGTCCGGTATTTCTGATTCGGGCCTCCGAGGAAATCCGATGCGGCCGCATCCGAAGTCGGGCGTCTGGCAGGAACCCAGACTCGCCAGGATCTTTTGCTTGAATGACTGGCCGGACCGTTGCCACTCTTGGACAGACATCTCGAAAAGCGGCTCGTGATTCTTGTCGAAGCGGACCATACCCCTCGGGCCGGTTAGTTCCATCTCCTCGATGGCCTTAATAACCTTGATAAGGTCTCTTTCTCGGCTATTCGCACTCAAACCTCCGCAAATGGCGCCGGCTATATTGTAACCTTCCGCTGCCTTGGCTATGTCAGTAACATCGGCCCCCATTTCACGTTTGATGGTATCCGCGAAATCTTTGGGATTCTTGAGTGCCGTCAAGGTCTTTACTCCTGCAGAGGCTTCACCCAACTCTTTGAGGGTGTGAGGGAACGCCGTCAAAGATTCCGGGCCGATCACGGGCTTCTTCGCTGAAGGAGACGCACTCCGCAATGCCTTGAGAAAAGCGACCGCTGATGCCTTCTTGAAAGAGGCGAAGACGAAATCGGGTTTCGTTTCCGTTACTGCGTCTATGACTGCTTTTATGCCTTTCGCGTGATCGGGGACCATGATTCGGTTTGCAAACGATCCGCCGCTCCGCTCGAAGGTGTACGCAAAGAAGTCTGCTTCTTCGTTCCCTTCGGCATCGTCGTCACCGGTCAGAAAGGCAATTCGGCCGAGGTTCTTCATGGCCCAAGGAGCCAATGGTTGAGCCGCTTGATAGGAGTTGACGCACAATCGAAAGCTCCCCGGCAAACACATTTCACCTGCTACGAGACGCACCGCGGGATTTGTTACAAACAGGATCGCGTTGCTGCCCCCTACACCGTGGATCGCCTGTTCGGCTCCTTTGGCGGACGAGGGCCCCACGAGGAAACGAACCTCCCGATTTATAAGGAGATCTGCAAGGGCCTCCAGGGTCTTTTCGTCGTCAGGTCCGGAATCCTTTTTCAATATCTCGATGGCAGGGGCTTCTGACCTTTTCTCCTTGAGAAAGAAACTCGAATCCTGACATCAGAGATCGAGCTCCCGACGAATGCGGTCCGTGTTCCGGCAAAATAAAGCCCACTTTCTCGATGGGCTTTTCCTGTGCTCGAGCTAATGACATTCCTCCCAGCACGAGCGCAGCCGAAGCGCCTGTACGGATGAGAAAATCACGGCGGGAGATCTGGCGCTCCACACATTCTCGCTTAGACTCCCTCCAGAGAGAGGGCGCCTTTTGGCGGTCTCGGCCGTCGCGCGGCCGGTGTTCGATGTCGTATCCCGGGGCATTTTCTCGGCGCGACATGTTCTTTGTTTTATCCCCTTTTCCCGGCTGGTGAGCGATTCGATTGTGATTTCACTGCCCGGCATCCTACCTTAAACCGGGGAAGGTGTAAAGAAATCAGGGAATGCGGCCCGTGAGTAGAGCGCTTATGGAATCGTGCTGAAAACGGCTACGGTTTGACCGGGAATTCCCTACGCCACCGGTGCGGCTGTGTTGATATTCCTAATTCTTAGAGGAGACGAGATTTAGCGCCTTGGTGGCTCAGGTGGGGGAGGAGGAAGGGGCCTTAGATCCTGTCCAGGAAGGCCGGGACGCGGAAGGCGATCCTCCCTGAAGGTCTTGCCGAATGCATCCATACCTTGTTTGACTGCGTCAAGCAGGTCTTTGTTGGTGTCACCGAACTTGCGGATCGCCTGAAGCGTTTTGTCCGCATCTTCAAGGGTCTGCTGATTACTGTCAACGATTCCACGGCTGAAAGGTTTGAGGACCTTGTCGGAGAATTCCTTGCCAGCCTGGTACATCTTTTCCGGGAGTTGGTTGCGCTCCGGGTCTTGGAGGAACGATTCGACCTGGCCTTTGATTATGCCCTTAGTGATCGGATAGAGTTTCTTCGCAAGCCACTCCGAATCTTGCTCCAGCTTGGCGTCCGGAACGTCTTTCAGAGATTGCTTCAGCTTTTGTGCAGCCGCGGAAGCAGCACCCTGGACAAAAGGTTGGGCAACTTCCGCTGCCCGCTCCCCTTGAGACCTGGTCACGGAGCCTGACAGCAGCTTGACCGCCCCGTAAACGGCCAAAACGATTACCAATCCCGCCAGAATATAACCCAGAAACTTCTTCATTCAGGGACCTGAAAATGCCCCCCGGACGAATGCATCCGAGGGGCCAATATCAAATGACCAGCGGTCTACGTTAGGGCATCGGACGGCCCCACGAATAGCTGGCTGGATACGTGCTGCTTACCTTTGCCTTACGGATGGGCTTCTTCATGGGAGGAAGACAAACCGGGGGAGGACAATCCAGCCGACAAGACACTACCTTGCAACTTGGCGGTATAAAGGAATCCTGGGAGCACTTAACCACGGCCATTTCTGAAGCATGGCCCGGGGTAGGCCCGAATCCTTGATACAGAGCCCCTCTCGCATTCTTGGCGGTCGCCACGAATACTCCGCCGGCGTGGCTCCAAGCTGCTACGAGCAGTACAAACAGCAAGCCGGCAACGACAACGATGAACTTCCTATTCATTTCCTACCTCCATTCGCTTAATCATAGACAAAATATCAGCCCTAGTCCAGCACTAGGACACATGCATCCGGAAAAAAGTTCCCGGCTAGATTCTCATAGGCCGCTGTCTGCGTGCAACACTCTTTGAATCGGGCTTTCGAGTGGTTTGACCGAAAAAAATGTACACGCATGGGCAACCCTGAGAAACAACGAAGACTTCTTAAGCCCGCTCGTCTATTAGCGCAGTCTGGCCCGTGGCTTCCAGAACGCTTGCCCACAGCTTACCCCGCAGATCCAAACGTTTGCGCCCTGCTACCACAAGGTTTACCGGGATGTAGACAAACTCGTCGTTCCAAGTCCCGACTACCATGTTAGTTTTCCCTGCCATTCCTGCGTCTACGGCTGTCTGCCCCAGAAAGCCGCAGAAGATCGAGTCGTTGGCCGTGGCTTCCACGGAACGAATCATGTAGCTAGGATCTATGTACTTGAGGTTCAACTCTATCCCTCGGGCCTTGAAGTGTTCGGTAATCGCTTTCTTCAGAAACACGCCTATGTCCCCAAGACGAGGATTGCCTGACTCGTCGGTCCCTTCCGCCTTGAGAAACTTTTGACCGGCCCCTTCCGCTACTACTATGACCGCGTGCTTCCGCTCCTCCAAACGCCTTTCTACCATTGCGAACAGGCCATGCGGACCTTCGAGGTCAAAATCAGACTCAGGAATCAAGACGAAGTTGGCATCTCGCTTTGCCATGGCAGCGCTGGCAGCGATAAAACCGGAGTGGCGCCCCATCAGCTTTACCAGTCCCACACCGTTGGGCGCTCCAGTTGATTCAACGTGGGCTGCTGCAATAGCCTGGGTAGCCATGCTTACGGCTGTGTTGAATCCGAAGGAGCGGGAAAGCAGGTTGATATCGTTGTCGATGGTCTTGGGGATCCCAATAACGCTGATCTTGGCCCCTCGCGATCGGATCTCGTCCGCTATCTTTGCCACAGCCCGAAATGTGCCGTCCCCGCCGATAGCGAAGAGAATGCCTATATTCATACGTTCAAGAGCATCCACGATCTCGTCGATAGGTTGAGGTCCCCTAGAAGACGAGAGAATAGTTCCGCCAAGTTCACCGATCTCTGCCACAGCATCGGGCTTAAGTTCCATGACAGGGTGTCCGTACCGCGGGATAAAGCCCTGTAGCCCGTACATGATGCCAAGCACGTTTTTTACGCCGTAGATATGGTAGAGAGTCAGAAACCAACGACCGTATGACGTCGTTAAGGCCAGGGCAGAGTCCGCCACAGGTGACCATCGCACACTTCAATTTGCTGGGATCAAAGAAGATTTTCTGGCGAGGCCCCGCCTTCATGAATGAGACGGGGGTCCGGCCCTCCCTGACATCTCGGATCACCTTATGGGGCGAGATATCAAAGAGCACTTGTTCATCGTCGTCCACCCACTCGACACGCTTCAATGGAGAATCTATTCTAGGCTCTCCAAGAGATTCGATGGTCGTATCCATACGTCGTGGCGCCCTTACCGCTCCATCACGTTTGTTTCTGCAAGATCAATGACTTAATCCATTCGGAATGCCTCACCATACATCAAAAAGCTGAAAAAATCAATAAAAAACACTTATTAGCAACAATCGCTCAGTTGTGGAAGAGCCTAGGCAGGAAAATCTCAATGATTTCCGTTATGAGATCAAAAACTACGCGCATACTCGGACTGTTGCCGCAAACGGAAAACCAAATTCTCGCTCTCATCCCACGACCGCGGGAATCCGGAAAGAGTTGGAGCGGGCAAGTAGTAAGTGCGCACGGCCATGCGCTCCTACCGATTAAAGCAGGGAGCGTGGAGGGGAAAGTGGGGTTGGTCGGCGTGTTAGCGCAACACACATTTCGAATAATTGTGACACTCATGTCCCCCTGCAAAAGAACAGATAATGGATTCACAGAGGAGCGGTCAGACGTTAAAACGGAAAAGGACTATGTCCCCGTCTCTCATCACGTAATCCTTCCCTTCAAGTCGCACTTTACCTGCTTTATGGGCCGCGGCCTGGGAGCCGGCCTCTTTGAAATCGTCGTACCCGACTACCTCGGCCCTTATAAAGCCTCTTTCGATGTCTGAGTGAATCGTCCCGGCGGCTTTCACCGCGGTCGTTCCCTTGTTGATCTGCCATGCTCTGACCTCGGGATCTCCCACCGTAAAGAAGACTATGAGATTAAGGAGTGCGAATGATGTTCTAATTATCCTTTCTTTGGCCCCTTCTTCCAGCGCAAGGTCTTTGAGAAACTCCCTCGCATCTTCCTCGCTAAGTCTTGCGATTTCCGCTTCAGTATCGGCATAGAGCCAGTCCAGGGTGACATCGGGCTGCCCTTCCAGGCGCGCGCCTATTTCTTCGAGTGTAGACCGGATGTCCTCCCGGCTCTTATTTTCACCGGCATTGATCAGGATCAACTCGGGCTTGGCTGACAGAAACGAGAACCCCCTCAACTCTTCGGATTCATTGGCTGGCGGAAAGGTACGGAGCGGCTTGCCGTCATTCAGGAGAACCTGGGCCTGCTGGAGAAGGTCCAACTCGTGAGCGAGATCCTTCCGGCCCTTTTGAACATCCTTGCTGAGACGTTCGACACGCTTTTCAATCACGGCCAGATCGGACAAAATCATCTCCTCTTGCACCGCAATATAATCCCTAACAGGTTCCGGCCGGCCCAGGGCAGGGGAATCGAAGAATCTTATGCAATGGAGAATCGCGTCCAGAGGACGAATATGGACGAGGGTTTTGTCACCTATGGAACGGCCCGGTTTGCCTTCGCCTGTGATTCCCGCAATATCCATGTACTCGACGTGCACAGGGGTCACCTTCTTGGGCTTCTGGTAATCGGCCAGGAAATCGAGCCGAGGGTCCGCGACCTTTACCACTCCCAAACCGGGATCCTGGTGGCTCCTGCGCTCTCCGGATTCAATGCCACCGGTCAGCGCTCTAAACACTGTGCTTTTGCCGCTTCCGGGCAGTCCGATAATCCCCAGTTTCAATCGACGCCATCCTTTCTTTTTCTTATCTCAACGCCCCCGTCGTAGGGCCGATGTTCCGTATGAGCGCTATGAGCTGCCGCAATATAATTATAGCACGTGCCCATCCTGCCCGTCCCTCAGAGACAGGCAGGATGCCTGTCCCACCATCCATGTTCGGGGTCGACGCCGCGCTTAACCGGCTGTTCGGACTTCGGAATAGGTTGAGACCTTCGGCACTCATTATAATCCAGCCCCTCTCTCAGAGCCGCATTCATTGACCTCCCGCTCGAAAGCAGATCTTCGACAGAAGTCAGCGCGATGTCAATCGGTTGTTTATATTCGGCTGGGATAAATGTGAGCGAGCCGCCTGAATCACCAAGCGTGCCCGCGTTCGGGTCAACGGGTGTGCACAAAACGGATGTAGAGCAGGACGTTGTTGCCCTCTCCCTTAGCGGGTGAGGGAGACTTGGCTTCCGTATCCTTCATGCCGGATGCCACTGCCCCGTGGTTAATCAGTTCAGTGGTGAGGTTGCCATATGCGTCCGAAGGAATCATCACCCCGACTACCACTTCTCCAACATTGCCGCGATTATTCTCATCAACCAATCTGCCTTGAATATTGGGCAGTATGCGCTTCAAGGATGCCACAGCCTGATCGATGCTGGGGCTTTCCACGGTCAAATTGTCCGCGCCTATCCGGTCGGCTATGGTGGGGAAATTCCTGCTTACTGTTTCGATGTTGTTTCCTAATGAATCTGGTATTGACTTGGATAGGAGAGGAAGGTGGGCGGCAGGACTGGAAGGCTTGGTTTCGGACGCCGGCATCAAGGTGCTCACCTGCATCTGGTGAGGTTGCATGGCGCCTGCGTCCTTGGCCGCAATTCGCGCGTCCGCGTTAGGCCGTGTACCGGGATCGTACAAGGATTGGTACGATGCCAGCGACGGCATTATCTCTGTATGTGAGTAATTATAAAGTACAAAGCCGGCAACCGCGATAAACGCCAGTGCAGAGACGCCCACAGGGAGCGGTAGTGCATACGGCGCGGAAGAAAAGATATTTCGAAAAAAGTCCAGGAAGGAAGAGGAGGGGGCGTCATGAAGTCTCGCGTTAAGTTGGGCCATGAATTCCCGAGGCGGGGAGACTCGTTCCAGGTTGGTCAGGGCTCGGACAGTCATCCCGTACCATTTGAAATCCTCTCGACACTCCGGACAGCAATGAAGGTGCTTCCAAACAACTGTTTCAGTTTCACCGTCGACTCGCTCATCGTGGAGTTCGCCAAAAAGGCCGCTTATTCGTTCGCATTCGCTCATGATAACGCCTTCTTCAATTTTTCTTTCACGACCATTCGCGCTCTATGTAGGCGAGACTTGGTCGTTCCTTCCGGAAGGCCCAGCATCTGGGCTATTTCTTCGTAAGAAAAACCTTCTATATCCCTCAGGATCACTATTTCCTTGTGATCCGGATCGAGGTCATTGATTGCGTCTTGCACGATCTTCTGAATCTGTTTGCTGGCGAGAATCGTTTCCGGATTAGTGGTTAGGTCCGGAATCGCTCTCTCTAAAGACTCCCGTTCGTCCTCGCCATTCGATTGCCCTCTATTGGCAAAGTACCCCCTCCTCTTGAGGTACTTAAACCTGTTCTTCCCTCTGTTTGTGGCAATTTGAAAGAGCCACGTTGAAAATTTTGCATCACCTCGAAATTTCTTAAGATTTTGATATGCAGCAGTGAAAACCTCTTGAGCCAGATCGTTAGCCTCCTCAGAGTCACCGACAAACCGGTAGGCTAAGTTGTAGATCTTCTTATAATATTTTTCGACGAGAATATCAAAGGATTCACGATCGCCTCGTACACACCGCTCTACTATATCTCTGTCGTCATCTGTCTCAGGTTTGAAAGCTGAGAACAGGAACAAGCTTACCATGTTCAGACAAAGGCAACTCAGAATTGTTTCAGGGAAGCCAGCCACTTGACGATTTTTTTCTCCGCGCAAAATTCTTCTGAAAATAAGGGGAAATGAGAGGCAAAGTCAAGAAATAAGCATTATATCACACAATAGTTCAATTGGAGATAGACCGATGTGGTCATCCGGAGTTGAATTCACGTACATCAAGGTGTTACATTGACACCTCGGCTGCCCACCTTCGGGAGCTTTGACTCCCGCACGACTTGGCCTTCGGACATGCCCGAGGAAATAAACTGTCCCCGATTGGCCTGTCGGGATGGGTTTTCTGCCGGACCGCCAAAATGGCTGCGCGCAGCGAAGCTTATTTTCTTGCACAAGCTGGGAGGTATCCATGAGATTGTCCAGGAGGGTAACGGAAACACCCCCGTACCTGTTCCATCTGATTGATGAAAAGCGCAGGGCAGCCCAAGAAAAAGGAATCGACGTTGTTTCGCTGGCGATAGGAGACCCGGATCGCCCAACCCCTGACTTCATTCTGAATCTGATGAACGAAGAGATTCACGATCCGCGGAATCATGTTTACCCCAGCTACAAGGGCGAGCCCGACTTCTGCGAAGAAGTGTCTGTCTGGTTCCGGAAGCGCTTCGAGGTCGAACTGGACCCCCGCACCGAGATCATGGCAGTCATCGGAGCCAAGGATGCAGTTTCACATCTGCCTTTCGTATTCCTCGATCCTGGCGATTCGGGAATCGTTACTGATCCCGGATATCCGGTCTATGGAGCAGCCATTGGCTTCGCGGGGGCAAACGTGGTCCGAATTCCACTGAAGGAAGAGAGCGGATTCCTTCCCGATCTTGACAGCATAGATCCGGCCATGGCGGACAAAGCCAAAATCATGTTTGTAAATTATCCGAACAATCCCACCTCTGCGGTGGCCGATCCAAGCTTCTTTGAACGACTTGTGCCGTTTGCCCGAAAGCACGACCTAGTAATTTTGGCTGATAACGCTTACTCGGAAGTATACTTCGCGGAAGAGGACCGGCCGATAAGCATAATGAAGGTCAAAGGAGCGAAGGACATTGCCATAGAGATCCACTCGTTTTCGAAAACCTTCAATATGACCGGCTGGAGGATAGGATTCGTTACGGGAGGAAAAGAGCTGATCAAGGCTTTTCTCACCTTGAAATCTAACTTTGACTCCGGCGTATTCATGGCTATTCAAAGAGTAGCAGCACGCGCACTCGGGCATCCCGCTGCCCCTGAGTTCAGCCGAGAGCGCGCTGCGCTGTTCAAGAAACGCCGGGACCGGATCGCCGGAGCGCTCGCGGACCTTGGTTACAAGTTCCAGCTTCCGAGGGCCGGCTACTATTTCTGGGTTCACATTCCGGAGCCGTACACGTCTTCGGTGGCCTTTTGTGCTGACCTTCTGGAGAAACAGGGGTTGATCGTTACCCCTGGTGTCGGTTACGGACCCAGCGGAGAGACTTTTTTCCGACTTTCCATGACCTCTCCTGATGAACGAATAGACGAGGCCATGGAAAGACTCAGGGCATTCTCAAAGGAACGTCTATGAAAGCAACGTTGGTATTGGCTGACGGCACGGTCTTTCGAGGTGCGGCCGTCGGCGCGAGAGGCGAAAAGGTAGGCGAGGTCGTCTTCAACACGGCAATTACCGGTTATCAGGAGATACTCACTGACCCGTCCTATCGAGGACAAATAGTCACGATGACGTACCCTCACATCGGCAACACGGGTGTCAATTTTGAGGACAACGAGGCTGTTCGACCTTATCTTTCCGGGTTCATTGTCAAAGAGTTTTGCCCTCTTTCGAGCAATTGGCGCAAAGACAATGACCTCGAGGATTTCCTTAAGAAGAATGGGATCATGGGGCTCCATGAGATCGATACAAGGAAACTGACACGCAACCTGCGTGAGACCGGCGCCAAAAAGGGGATCATTTCCACGGAAGATCACGATTATGAAAGCCTCTTGAAGAAAGTGCGGGACTTTCCGGATATCGAGGGGTTGGATCTTGTGAGAGAGGTGACCTGCTCCGAGCCGTACGACTGGGATGAGCCCACCTGGAGATGGAATGCACGCACCGGAAAAACCGGAGCCACAATTCCGTGTTGCTGCTTACGATTTCGGCATCAAGCAGAATATCCTGAGGCTTCTAGTAGACGCGGGGGCAAGAGTAAGAGTATTCCCGGCAACCGCAACCGCTGAAGACGTGCTGGCGTTCGATCCTGATGGAGTATTTCTATCCAACGGCCCCGGCGACCCCCAGACCGTCACGTATGCAATCCGAGAACGTCCAAAGGCTCATTGGTAAGAAGCCTGTATTCGGGATCTGTTTGGGTCACCAGATACTAGGGCTGGCACTCGGCGGTAAAACCTTCAAACTCACCTTCGGTCATCACGGCGCCAATCATCCGGTCCGGAGACTGGAGACAGGCCACGTCGAGATAACATCTCAAAACCACAATTTCGCGGTGGACCCGGCATCAGTGCGATCTGAATGTGAAATAACTCACATAAACCTTAACGACCAAACAGTTGAAGGAATGGCTCACAGAAAATATCCTGTATTTTCTATACAGTACCATCCCGAAGCCTCACCCGGCCCGCACGATTCTCGATACCTGTTTGACGGATTTAAGAAGATGATAGAAGAGTCGTGAAAGTTGGGTTCACATCAAGTTGCTCTCAAAAAGCTAGAATCGGTCGTAAGCAAAATTAGCACTGACCTGGTGCCCAGGTTAGTGGCACCATTGCCGGGCGAACGCAGTGCAGTAGGGGCGGGTTTTAAACCCGCCCCTACAAATGGCTGATGAAAGATTTTACACTCTGGAATAAAGAAAATTGTGAAATGATCTACTACAGCGTCCTGGCTGACGCCCACCGGTAGATTTTTTCGGCTGCTTTGAAATGTTCTTGAGAATTGAGGACCACGACTACGTGCTCCTTTTTTTCGTCTTTAAAGAGAGCCACAATACACCTGCCTGCAGCATTAGTGAATCCCGTCTTGGCCCCGGCCACAGGCAGGTTCTTTGCCAGCAGCTTATCATTGGAAGCCAATGGGTAATCACGCGCTGTAGCATTGCGCGTCTGCATGGTATAGGTCTTCATGGCTGCAATCTTGCGGATGAGAGGATGTTTGAACGCTTGCCTGGCAATGAGTGCCACATCTTTGGCGCTGGCAGTGTTGGGTCTCCGGGCTTCAAGGTTTCTGCCGTCCTTCCTGCCCAAAGTGATCCTCATGTCAAGGCCGCTGGGGGTGTGAAGGTCCGTGCGGGTAGCTCCGATCTGCCCTGCGCGGCGATTCATGGCCACCATTAACCCAGCCTTGCCGCCCTTTGGATAAGCCCGAGCCAGAACCTCTGCACAATCGTTCCCGGATGCGATCAACATGCCGTGGAGGAGGTCCCTCGCTGTGAGAAGATCATCGGGTCGAAGCCCCACCTTGTGACGTTCCACTTCAGCAATATCAGCAGGAACAGCCAGGACCTGATCGAGGTTCATCTCCTCGATGACGATCATGGCGGTCAATAATTTGGTGATACTTGCTATGGGCAGGGGCTCGGAAATATTTTCAGCCAACATTACCTTGTTGGAAGAGCAGTCCTGGCAAAACATCGCTTTGGCTTTGACCCGAGGCTTGGGAGCAGCCACCAGCGCTTTGGGCCCCGGCGGAAAAGGCTTGCCCGCAATTTTGTCGTCAATAGGTGCGGGTCGTTTAACGGTTCTTTCCAGACGTGGGACATCGGACCCTACGCGTGCTTTCCGACTAACGTGGGCGAAGTTAGGATTTGCAGGGGCATTCGCGGGAACCAGGCCATGGCGCTCAGTGGCAGCCGCGTTTGGAGCCGGTGGCTGCTTTGTGACTGAAGGGGCCTTAGCGGACACTCGTCCCGGCAGAGGTCTTCCTACATCATTCGGTCTTACGCTCTGGAGTTTGGGTTGGGCCAAGACTGCCTTCCCATGACTCACGTTTGTTACCATTTCTTTGAGCGAGCTTGGGGACTGGATCGGTTCTAGAGCCGAAGCATGGCCGCTACTGAGCAGAACAATCAGGAAGCCTGTTAATAAGAGCGGGTAACGCAATGACCCTCCAAGAGTACGAGAGCACAAGGGTACAACTACGGTGGAAACTCTTACCTCAGAAAAAAGTTACAATCCAGAGAAATTATTTCCATACCCTGTGCGAATCTCAACCGGGAATCCTCAAGGTATTAAAAATAGACGATAAAGGTCGACCTGTCAAGACAAATTGTTTTATCCGCGTATGCGCTCAGTCTCGCGGAGTAGCTGGCGCCATTGCGAGCACAGTGGACCAATCTCAAGGCCAGCGGGACGCGTCCCCGCAACTTAATACTTATGTAACCGCGGCGCGGACTTCCTCCGACCCCCCAAGCAGATCCCCTGGAGGCTGGTCTCCTGGCACAGGCCGTGCGCTCTCCTACGGGTAGAGCCTGTCCATCAACCTCGGGAATGCAATGGCCTCTCTCACGTGGTGGATGCCCGCGATCCAGGTTATGACGCGCTCAATTCCAAGTCCAAAGCCCGCGTGCGGAACCGAGCCGTAACGCCGCAGGTCCAGGTACCATTCGAGCGGCCCGCGATCGAGACCGTGAGCACTGATCCGTTCCTCTAGCTTGTCCAGCGAATCTTCCCGCTGGCCACCGCCAATAATCTCCCCGTACCCCTCAGGAGCAAGCAGGTCCACGGCAAGCGCCAAACGCGGGTCCCCGCCATCTCTCTTCATGTAAAACGCCTTTATGTCCGCCGGATAATGCGTTACGAAAACGGGCCGATCGAAAGCCTGAGACAGAACCGCCTCTTCATCGGCGCCAAAGTCGTCTCCCCAGTTGAAATCCGTTCCGTGGTCCTTCAGGATCTCGACTGCCTCAGAGTAGGTTATCCGCGGGAATGGAGAAATGGTCTTTTCCAGCGCGGTGCGATCACGCTCCAACGTGAGGAGCTGTTGAGGACACTTCTCCAGAACCTCACGTACTATCCGGCAGACGAGGGCTTCTGCTAGCTCTATGGTTTCCGGAAGCTCCCAGAATGCCATTTCCGGCTCTATCATCCAGAATTCAGTGAGGTGGCGGCGAGTCTTGGACTTCTCCGCCCGAAAAGTCGGCCCGTACACGTATATCTTCCCGAGGGCCATTGCGGCTGCTTCACCGTACAGTTGCCCTGATTGAGTCAGATAAGCCGAGCGATCAAAATAGCCGACCTCGAAGAGCGACGTTGTTCCTTCGCAGGCGGTAGGGGTCAGTATGGGAGCTTCCACGGAAACGAATCCCTGTTCGTCGAAAAAAGCCCTGGCCGCATGGGTTATCACCGAACGGATTTTCAAGAGAGCCGTCTGCCGAGAAGATCTCAGCCACAAGTGGCGATTATCCATGAGAAACCCCACCCCGTGGTCCTTCTTCGAAATGGGGTACTCCGCGGCTTCTGAAACAAGTTTGATGTCGTCAGTGGTAATCTCGAACCCCACCGGAGATCGAGGGTCCTTCTTAACCTCTCCCCATACGATCACCGACGACTCATAAGGAACTCGGTCCGCGAGGTCAAAGGCTTCTTGCGGCACTCGATCTGCCATGACAACACACTGTATCGCGCCGTGTCCGTCTCGCAATTGGACAAACCGAATTTTTCCGGAGGATCGTCGATTCGCTATCCATCCTCTCAGTTCCACTGTCTGCCCTTCATGCTGAGCTATGTTGTCTATTGTGATCCACTCCATGAATACCCCCTGGTTCGCACCACTCGCTAGTTGACGGCATTGTGCCTTAGGCCGCGAGGACCGGTCAAGAGTCACCGGGCTCACACCAACTTTCAGGGCCCCGACCCTCGCAACGAATCATGAAGATTCGTCACGGAGGTCGTGCACGGATGAGCTTCGCACATCTGTGGCACCATGTAAAATCTGCCTCTCCTTTGAGAGCGGGGCATTCCCCATTGCATCCATTTTGAGGCTCTGCTAAGAAAGTCGTCAATGAAACAACGGAACGTTTTCACTCTATGGCGAGATCCACTGAATGTATTGGGACTTAACTCATTCTTGACGGTCTCCCTCATCGTGATCATAGCGCTGTTTGCTGCCTGCCCGGATCGATCTTTGGCCGATCCGACTATCAGACCACAGGATATTCCCGAGGCCTTGGCCAAGAAAGGTAAGAACGTAACTGCGCTGAAGTGCGTCATGAACGTGACCAGCACGTACGACAGAGGAAAACACCGCCAGGACATCAAAGGATTCCTCCTCTACAGGAGGCCCAATGACTTCAGATTTCAGGGAATCGCTCCAGCAGGCAATTCATTGTTCGAACTGGTAATCAAAGCGGATCTTTTTGAACTGTACATCCCCACGGACGGGAAAATTCTCAAAGGCGGAAAAGAGTGCTTCAGCCGTAGGTTTCCGGATGTTGCGGAGATTGAGGGCTTGATCCCCATGGTGCTTCTCCAATGGAAGGATGTCCGTTTTGACAGGGTTCTCAAACGTGAGGCCGACAAGATCGTTATTCGCATGAGCTTTGGGGGGCGCTTGTGGGGCGCCACTCTGGAGCCTCAGAACTTACTATTGACCCGTCTTGTAAGACTGAGCCCCGATGGCGATATTGATCTCACAGCCGATTTCGGCGATTTTCAGTCCGGAGCTGACGGGTGGCTCCCTCGCCGCTTTGAAATCGAATCTCCACCGGGAGGATGGAAAACGCTTGTGAGGATCAATAAAGTCGAATCAAACCCTTTTCTGGTGGAAAAGAATTTCAAGTTGGAGACGACTTTTTCGGCCAAGACTGAAGAGTGTCGATGACGACGCTCCGCGGATTCGGCCCCTACGGTAAATTTTCTACGCCCGCCCCAGCCTGTCGGGCGGCCTGTGGCCGCCGATTGCGTCGGGCACGGCCCGACCTACCTGTTAACTCTGACTTTCATGATTCGTTGTAGCTTCCCAGCTCCGGGAATTCGTATGAATCGTTTCGTCTACAACATATTTCTCCACACACTGGTCGCTCCTTTCCTTGCTGCCTATTACTTGCCGCGAGTAGTGCTGGGAAAAAAGTATCGGCATTCCTTGCAAGGAAAGCTGGGACGATTGCCTGCCCATTTCATTCCCGAAGGATTGCCGAGGCCACGCGTCTGGTTCCACGCAGTCTCCGTCGGGGAAGTTACCGCGCTTGGACCTCTTGTGAAAGCATTTAGGGAGCTGAGGCCGTCCGCGTCTGTGATCGTCTCTACAGGGACGGAGACAGGACAGGATAAAGCGCGCGAATCTATCCCCGACGCGGATGGGTTCTTTTATCTTCCCTTGGATTTCCCAGCTTTCGTCGACAAAGTAGTTACCAGGATACAGCCCGATCTCTTTGTGCTGATGGAAACCGAGCTTTGGCCAAACCTGATCCACAGCATCAAGAGCGTCGGCGCCACAATTGCCTTGGCCAACGGTCGAATTTCAGACAGGTCTTTTCCTCGATATAAGAGGTTACGAGGGTTCTTCTCTCCAACACTGGAGAGCATTGATCTTTTTCTCATGGCATCGGAGATGGACGGCCTGCGGATAGCGGAAATGGGGGCCCCCGCCGAAAGAATTCAGGTTACCGGCAACACGAAATTCGACGCAGCACTTGGTGAGATCCCTGAGGACGCTGAAGCCCGAATGCGTGATCTTCTGGACGTGGGCAATTCCGCCCAGGTCCTCGTAGCAGGGAGTACCCACCCTGGGGAACACGAGATGGTTTTGGATGCGTACCGCGCCCTGGTAACGAAGTTCCCTGACCTGCTCCTGATCCTTGTCCCGAGACACCCAGAGACGACTGCACAGATAGTGGCGGCCATGAGGGATCTGAATATGGAGCCACCATTCCTCAGGAGTTCCGTAGAGGCCGGGGAGAAGAGAAACGGGCAAAAAGTCATAATCGTGGACCGTACTGGAGAACTGTTTCAGATCTTCTCACTCGCGTCTGTGGTGTTCATGGGCGGCTCGCTCGTCCCAAAGGGGGGGCAGAAACATACTGGAACCGGCTGCATGGGGGAAAATGGTGCTTTTCGGACCTTCTACAGAGGACTTCAGAGACGCGCGGGACGTTTTGGTGCGTGCGGGTGCAGGAATACAGGTGGAAGGAATTGAGGACCTTGTCCAACAGATAGCCGGGGTTCTTTCCAATCCTGATGGCGCGCAAGGACTGGGCAAGAGAGGCCGCGAGGAAATTCTAAGACATGTCGGAAGCGCTCGCAAAGATGCCGAGTTGCTCGCCAAGCATTTGTCCACTAGTCAAATGGTGTGACATCGCCCTTACCCACCCGAATTACATTTGGCTCATCTTCCAACAGGCTGATAATCGACGAGGGTTCAGGTAAGAACACGCCGCCATCGACCACAAGGTCCACTTGCCCTTTGTACATGTTGTCAATCGCTCTGGGATCGTCCAGGAGCTGGTCATCGGGCATGCGCACAGATGAACTAAGGATAGGGTTTCCCAGTTCCGCCACTAGGGCCTGGCAGATGCGATTGTCCGGAATACGAATGCCCACTTCGTTACGTTTAGTCAGCACTATCCGCGGGACCAAGCGGGTGGCCTTCAGGACAAAGGTATACGGGCCGGGCAAGTACCGGCGCAATATCTTGTAGTCGTTATCGCTCACCTGAGCATATTGAGAAATTGTCTTCAGGTCCGCAAAAACGAATGAAAGATGCCTCTTGTTGTCGATCTTCTTGATCCGGCGTACCCTGTCCAGTGCCTTTTTGCTTCTAATATCGCAACCTAGGCCGTACACCGTGTCCGTGGGATAGGCTATCACCCCGTCAGCACGGAGCACTTCAGCAACCCTCGCAATGTGCCGGGGTTGAGGATGAACAGGATTTATCTGAAGAATCATAGCCACTGCCTCTGCGACAACTTGAGCCAAAAAGCCTAACCCGCTCGGCACTAAAATGATCTACGGCTGATCGGGCGCCTAAATTGGAGATCGCCTCAAACTCAGGGATTTCTCTAGCAATCCTTTGAGCCTGCGTAAACTACTCTACCATCAAGCATTATATCTGAGCCGACCCGGAACGCCTTCACCGTGACAAGCCGTGGGGCCTCTTCCAGCCTGCTGATCCCAGCGCCTCCAATGCCCGAAGGAGCGTTTGTGCCTCCTATTATTATGGGAGCATAGAAAAACAGGCAGCGGTCGACTACTCCCGCATTCAGTGCTCCCCATGCCAATGTGGCCCCGCCCTCGATAAGGACCGAAGTGATGCCGATAGCGTACAGACGACTCAGCAGGTCCGTCAGATCCACCTGCTTAGACCCCTTTGTTCTCAGAAACTTTGGCCCCTTGCTCCTCCAGGTTTGACTTGTGCTCTGGGGGGGGATCTTTCCGTGTGGCTATAATGACCCCTGCTGCGGATGCCGGATTGAAGATCGCAGCGGCCGGAGGTGTTCTCAGACTGGAGTCCACGACAACGCGAATGGGGTCGCGTCCTCGGCCTTTCGGCAGACGAGTAGTCAAGGCGGGGTCGTCATCAATGACGGTCCCGATGCCGACCATAATGGCCGATACCCGATCCCTCAGCCTATGAACCTTACGGCGAGAGGCCTCGCAGGTAATCCATCGAGAGTGGCCGGTTTTCGTAGCGATTCGACCGTCAAGGCTCATGGCCAATTTCAGGAAGACAAACGGACGGTGGAGAGTCACGTTGGTGAGGTACACCTCGTTGATCTGACGACAGCGGTTCTCAATTACGTGGCCAATCACTTCTACGCCGGCATCTCTCAGAGTCCTGGCGCCGCCCCCTCGAACCCCAGGATTCAAGTCGTCCATACCGTACCAAACTCTGCCTATTCCCGCTTCGAGTATGGCGTCCGTACATGGCGGGGTGCGACCGTGATGATTGCATGGCTCCAGCGTCACAAACAGTTCTGCGCCAGCGCGCCTCTGAACCGGCAGAAACGAATGGCCTCCACTTCGGCATGCGGTTCGCCTGCGGCACGGTGATACCCCTTTCCCACCACTTTGCCGTCTTTGACCAGCACGGCCCCAACAACCGGATTGGGGGCAGTGCGCCCAACGCCGCGTCGCGCGAGCCGAAGGGCCAGTGCCATAAACCGTTCCGCTTCACGGGGAATCCTGTACTGTTGGGCTGTCCTCCGGGGTTCCGCTCTCAGATTGTCGTTGCTCCCGGCCTTCCTTGAGTTCATACAATTCCTTCAATTCGTTCATAAATTCTTCGATGTCCCGGAAAGACCGATAGACGGATGCAAATCGCACATACGCGACGTCATCCATCTCTCGGAGTTCTTTCATAACCCGCTCACCTACGTACGCCACCTTGATTTCTTTTTCAGGCCTTTCCATCAACTCCTGCTCGATGGCATCGGCTACCGCCTCAATCCTGTCTATGCTGACCGGCCTCTTTTCGCAGGCTCGGACCATCCCTTCGACGATCTTTCTTCGGTCGAACGCCTCCCGACGACCGTCTTTCTTAATAACGTACGGCAGGATCTCTTCTATCCTCTCGTAAGTCGTAAACCTTTTCTTGCAGTTGAGGCACTCACGGCGTCGTCGAATCACAGAATTGTCCTTACCAAGGCGGGAGTCAATCACTCTGTCATCGATAGCTCCGCAGGCAGGGCATCTCATTTTAACCGCCTTTCAGCGCGTAGTCAGCAAAATATTGTCGCCAACCGATATTTATAATGAATCCCGGTATCATGCAAGAAAAATAAAGAATTTTCATAATCGTTCACCGCGGAGATCGCAGAGTCGGCAGAGGATTCTGAATTTCTTGGATGTAACCATTCACCGGGAAGCGATTCATCCGGTTTGAAACGAGGCCGGCAGCGACGCCGGCCCTACCATGAGCTGGGTAGGACCGGCCCCCGTGCCGGTCATCAAATGCGCGGCGGACCATTAACTTTGGATTTCTCTCAGTTGAGGCATAGCGTATTCGGGTCTGTGACAGTGAAGACGTGCTTACCTGACCGCGTACCACCTTAGCTGATGCTGCGGTGTGCAAGCGGTTTTTCCTCTCTGCGTTCTCGGGGCATTTTGCGGTGAATCTTGCTTGCCCGCTCAAATCGTTTCTTGACAAGTTCACTGGTGCGGCTATCCTGAAATTGCCTCAAAATCCTCTTTGATTTTGGCGAACTGCGGGGATTACTTCCTGCGGCAAGTGGGCGATTCGACTACATAAAGCATTGGCACGGCTTCAAGGGAATAACAAATGGCTGAGAAAAGAGTTGAACAGTCGGCCTGCCGGATGTGTCATGGCGTGTGCCAGGTGCTCGTCCACATGGAAGGGGACAGAGTCGTCAAGATTACCGGAGACCCTGACAGCCCCACCAGTCGAGGGTATCTGTGCCCAAAAGGTGCGGCATCGCCTCAGTTGCTCTATCATCCTGATCGAATCACACATCCTCTGCGCCACGCGGGAAAGCGCGGTGAAAACAAATGGCAGCGAGTCTCGTGGGACGAAGCCCTTGACGAGATGGCTGACCGCCTGAGCGCCATCAAAAAAGAAAGCGGCTCCGAATACTTCGCAATGATGCAAGGAACGGGAAGGCCGTACACCGGTTTCACCGCGCGGTTCGCCAACACGTTCGGAACCCCTAATTTCACGAGTTCCACTCATATTTGCTATTTCCCCCGTGTCATCGCATCCGTGTTTACTCTCGGGCAGCTCCCTGTCTGCGACGTATATGGTTTTGGCGGTGAGTCACCGGCCTGCGTTGTAGTGTGGGGTTGTAACGTCACTTATGCAGGCGCCTCGGATGGCATGTGCGGAGGCATGGTGCAAAGGGCGATTCAGACTGCCCGGAAAGTCATCGTGGTGGACCCGAGGCGAATCGGACCTGCGAAAAATGCTGACCACTGGCTGCAGGTCCGGCCGGGAACTGATGGAGCCCTGGCTCTTGCCATGATAAACGTAATCATTGCCGAAGACATGGCGGACCGGGATTTCGTGGACAATCACACGATAGGGTTCGAGTCGCTGGCCGAGCATGTTCGTCAGTTTACGCCTGAATGGGCCGAGAGCATCACAAGGGTGCCCGCGGAAAGCATTCGGTCGGCTGCACGCACGTACGCTACAACAAAACCCGCTTGTATTCAATGGGGCATGGCACTGGATACGAGTCCGTGCAGTTTTCAGACCGCTCGTTCCCTGCTCATACTCCGAGCCCTAACCGGCAACATCGACCGACCAGGGAGTGACGTCCTGTGGGTCCCGCCGGAAAAGGTTCGCCAGAAATCGCCGTTCATGAATCATGACGTTCTCGGAGAGCATTTCTTGCCTCCGGGCAAGGCCGCTCGGGCGATTGACGCGGGGAAATACCCAATGAATCCCCTTGTGCATCCGCCGTCGTTCTGGCGCTCAGTCATCACAGGGGACCCTTACCGGATTCGAGCTTTCTGGATTGTGGGCTCCAATCCGCTTCTCACGATGACGCGTTCCCTGCAAGTGGAAGAAGCTCTGAAGCTCATGGAATTCGTCGTGGTTTCAGACTTTTTCCTCACGCCCACGGCACAGCTTGCCGATCTCGTGCTCCCTGCCGCGACGTGGCTGGAACAGGAGGACGTGGTTAACCTGCATAAAATTTGGTGCGTGCTTGCAAGGAAAAAATTGGCTCAAATCGGCGAGAGCCGAGACGACCGTGAGGTGATTTTACAGCTCGCCAAGAGATTGGGTTTACAAGAAGCGTTTCCCTGGAGAGACTTGAGGGCTTACAACGATTGGACGCTTGAAGAGACGGGCATGAGCTTTGATGAATTCTGCAAGAAGGGGATCATCAAAGGGGAGATGCGATACGAGAAATACAAAATCGAAGGCTTCCACACCCCTTCTGGCAAGTTCGAGATATACTCAGAGCGCCTTAAGTCGATGGGAGTTGCCCCATTGCCCGTTTACAGAGAGCCGCCTGTAACGCCGGTGTCAGCACCGGACCTCGCAAGAGAATATCCTCTCATACTCACCAACTCCGGCAAAATCAGGGAGTTCTTTCATAGTGAGGGGCGGCAGATAGACTCACTTCGGCGGTCCAATCCTGATCCTCTTCTGGAAATACATCCTGATACGGCTGCCGGCTTGAATATCGGTGAAGGTGACTGGGTCTGGATAGAGACCCGGAACGCGCGGGTAAGAATGCGTGCAAAACTCTTCGACGGCATTGCTCAGGACGTGGTGGCTGCTCAGTTCGGCTGGTGGTTTCCGGAGAAACAGCCGCCGGAGTACGCGTGGAAGGAGTGCAGTGCCAACCTGCTATATGGAGACGCAGATTACGACCCGGACACAGGGTCCGAGTCCTTGCACAGCGACCTGTGCAAAGTGTATCCGGTGGTCTAAACTCCATATATAAAGAACCGTGAGGATTAGTTACGCCTAGGTGGCGTCCCCCCAGTTAGTATCCGAGATTTTCGCCAACCAACTTCACGTGAATACGGTCTTTGAACATATGCCCTTCGATGATACTCCACATGTTGCAAAGACGCTGGGGAGATTTGCAGTCGGAACACAATCCCTTCTCTTTGCAGGGGTTCTTGAAACCCAGGCGGATCGTGTTAACGGGCGCGGCATAATGTTTAACCCTGGCCATGGCTGAGTCCAAGTCCGGAGCCACCTTGTTCATGCCGACAACCAGGACAACCTTTTTCGGCCCAAAGCACATAGCTGCGACCCGATTGCCCGTAGCATCAAGGTTCACCAACTTTCCGTCCAACGTGATAGCATTCGAACTTGCAATCATGAAATCGGCCGTCATGCCTTTGCGTCGGAGTTCGAAGGACTCCTCAGGAGATATTCCGGGCAGGTAAGGGTTAATTACCTGCACTCCGGGCAGCTCGGCTATCTTCTCCCATAAACCGATCCCAACTGTTGTCAGGGAGCCACAACGGTAGACCGTCGCCCCTTCCGGGATCATCGCTAGGACCTCATCGCATGCTTGAGCGGCGTTCGGAGCATAGGTACCCTCCATACGGCGTTTCTCCAAATGTTGGATGATTTGTTTGGCCACCGCTTCATTCCAGATCATTTGATGGTTATCCATAAATTGTCTCCCTTCTTATAAAATCATGATTTTCTGTTTGAGCTTACGCTTACCAATAATCTTTTTCGCATTTCCTGTCTTGACTTCTCTCTTGATTCCATTTCAATTTCATTGCTCAGCACGCTTTAGAGCAGTTCTCAAAAGTAATCACGAATTGCGAAGAGCGATTCCCCGGAATTGGTAGCACCGGCCTCCGTGCCGGTGGGTTATTGTCAACCAAATCAACCGGTTCCGCCCGGCAGGGACGCCGGGCCTACCGATTCTTTGAGATGCGGCTACCTAATGACGTCAAGACTTTCGAGAACCACTATAATCAGAACTCAAACCAACACACGATACTCACTCCTGGGCTTGGAGTTCCCTGACCCATGCTTTCCACTTTCTCCTCTCCGTACGTCAGATGCTCCTCCATGCGAGCCCTCGCGCTCTCTTGATCCATCTTTTCAATGGTCTGAAAAAGCCTTTCGTGCTGTTCAATAACGGTATAAATCCGTATTATACCGAGGAGCAAAGAGATTGGCTACCTGTGCCATGACGAAAATAGATGAGTAATAATCAAACTAATCCCTGGCAGCCTCGTCTATAAATAAACGGCTAAGACATCAATACCCGGGAGCCTTCCATCATGTTGATTCCCGTGAGCTCCTCGAACGCTGACGCAGAGAGAGAGAACCGTCCGTTCGTCCCCACACCTAGCGAGAGTCTGGGCACGGCCGCACGCCTATGGAGAAGCCTCGCTTTGGTGGCAGTGCTGTTTCTAGCCTTCGCTCTGCGCTTGTGGCACCTGACGCAGAACGGCTGGGGCAATGAGTACTACACAGCCGGCGTCCTAAGCATGACGAACAACTGGAGCAACTTTCTCTACAACTCCTTCGACCCTGCTGGGTTTGTCTCCGTGGACAAGCCTCCGGTTGCCTTATGGATTCAAGTCGCCAGCGTCAAGCTATTCGGCTTCCACGGCCTCAGCGTCCTCTTACCCCAGGTCCTGGAAGGCCTGGCTTCCGTGTGGATTGTCTATCACCTCGTACAGCGCCGCTTTGGCGCATCGGCCGGCCTGCTGGCAGCACTTTTTCTTGCTATCACGCCGGTGAGCGTTGCTATTGACCGATCAAGCAACACGGACACCTGTCTCGTGTTGGTCCTTCTCCTGGCGGCATGGGCGCTGACACGGGCGGCTGAGGAGGGTAGCCGGGGCCTTCTACTGCTGTCCATGGCCCTTGTCGGCCTGGGATTCAACGTCAAGATGCTGGCTGCGTTTGTCGTGCTGCCGACCTTCGCGCTGGTTTACCTTCTGGGCGCGCCTCTAGACCGGAGTCGTCGCCTCAAGGACCTGGCACTCGCTGGTGTCGTCTTGGCGATCGTATCCCTGTCTTGGGCGGTCATTTACGACTTCACTCCCCAGGAGTACAGGCCGTTCGCCGGCACCACCAAGAAGAACTCGATGCTGGAACTCGCGACTGGCCCTTACGCTGTCGGGCGGTTCGTGCCTGTGGTGAAACGGTCCGAGACTGCTCAGGGCGATCCGCAGAAGGAGCAGGCTGCGGTTGCTGGAACTACTCCGGCTGACAGTCGAGGAACTCCGGCAGAGGCCAGAATTCGCAGCTCCTTGACGCGACTCTTCGTACGAGCCCCGGCGGGGCCGCTGCGTCTTGCTGATGGACAGATGGCAGGGCAGGTTGGGTGGCTGGTCCCTCTGGCTGTCATGGGACTGGCGATCGGCGCGTTCCGAGGCCGGTTCCATAGACCGCCGGCACCAGCACACCTGTCGCTGCTGCTCTGGTTCGGATGGGCCATAACGTATGGCGTCGTTTACAGCTTTGCAGGCGGCATCTCGCATTTGTATTACCTTGCGACCATGGCTCCTCCTCTGGCTGCGCTGGCTGCAATCGGTTTGGTCCGCCTCTGGCACCGGTACGGTCAGGGGGGCTGGGGCGTTGTCCTGCTTCCCACCGCCCTTCTCCTGACTGCCGTATGGCAGCTATATATCCAGGCGAGCGCGCTCGATTGGAAACTTGGCGAGACGGCAAGTGCGATGGCTGCAATCACCTGTCTGAGAGCAGGGTATGGCGACTGGCACGCATGGCTTCACGTGGCGTTCCTCTCGGGCACACTCGTGGCCGCGGGAGGGTTGCTCATCATCGGTCTGCGGCGAGCTTGGGATAGGCCAAGTCCCACTCTGGCTGCCGCTGCACTTGGGGTGGGACTGTTGGCACTGCTCGTGCTCCCCTTGGCGTGGGCTTTGAGCAGCGTGCTCGTGCCGGGCCATGGCGTGTTACCTTCCGCGGATATCGCACGGCTAGTTCAAGTTGACGGCACTGCGTCTGCGGCTGTCCGTAGAGTGTCCGCAGAGACCATGGGCACCTCGAAACTGGTCGGCTTTCTGCAGGCCAACCGCCGGGGCGAACGCTATCTGCTGTCAACCTCTACTACCAGGCTTGCCGCGCCGATCATCATCAGCACCGGTGAGGCTGTGATGGCTAGGGGCGGATTTCACGGACTGGATCCCATTTTGAGTACCGGAGAAGCTCGCACGGATGGTGAAAACCAACCAGGTCCGCTTCGCGATGTTGGGTGACTTGTGGACCATCGACCGAATGCTGGGCGCGGAGGCCGCGGGAAGGCCCATCGCCGAATGGGTCGAGGCGCATGGGAAGCTTGTCGATCCGACCCTGTGGCGCTCAGCCGGTAGAGAAGGGGGCAGAGTGAGACTCTATGACCTCCGGCCCGACGTGCCCCTCATGCCGGCTCCATAGGAATGAACAGCCTGTGGAAGGGTGGTCGCGTGCGAAGCCGGTTCGCGCAGTGTCACAACTTTCCTCAGTGCGGCGGACCCTGCGGCGGTGGAAACCCGACAATTGGTTCAGGGCGGCCCCTCAGATCCTCGGCTGCGCCGCCGCCACCGTGGGCATGGTGGGAATTATGGCCTGTTTGTCGATCTTCTGGAGCGCACCCACGGCGCTTCTGGCTGGGACAGCCGCAGCCGGCCGGATTGCCTTGGTCAACTCCATGGGCAACCTTAGCGGGTTTGTTGCCCCTTACATGCTGGGGTACATCAAGGACGCGACCAAGAGCTTGTCCTTGGGGTTATATTCATTGGCCGCACTTGTGGTTCTAGGTGGTATCCTAGTCTTAGCCTTTGCGCCCCGTCGCTCGAAGTAGCTCAGAGAAATAGGAAAGGATCCTACCATGTTGACGCAGGAAGCCCTGCAGAAATTTGTCTCCATTGTAGGTCAGGACCGTTGCAAGACCTCAAAAGAAGATCTCCTGACATACGCATACGACGCGTGCATTTACGAGTTCGTCCCGGATGCGATCCTTTTCCCCAAATCGGTTGAGGAAATGTCCGACATTATGAAGGTGGCTTCCGCACATAATGTCTTTGTAACTCCTAGAGGAGCCGGATCAGGCTTGGGTGGAGAGGCTTTGGCCAAACAGGGAGGTGCTGTCATATGCTTCACCATGATGAACCGCATCCTAGAAATCAACTCCGCAAACCGCTACGCTGTCGTGGAGCCGGGCGTGGTGATTTCCGAGCTTCAGAAAGCCGTAGAGAAGTTGGGTCTCTTTTATCCTCCGGACCCGGGGAGCGCCGCGGTGGCAACGATGGGCGGCGCCGTAGCAATGAATTCCGGTGGGATGCGGGGCGTCAAGTATGGGGTAACGCGAGACTATCTCCTCGGATTGGAAATGGTTTTGCCCTCGGGTGAGATAATGAAGACCGGGACCGTCACCAGCAAAGACGTAACCGGCTATGATTTGACCCGCTTGATATGCGGCTCCGAAGGAACGCTCGCGGTTATCACCAAAATAATTGTCCGGCTGATTCCCAAACCTCAGACCAAACGAACCCTCCAGGCCATCTATGACAGTCTCGATGATGCCGGCACAACGGTTTCCAGGATCATAGAAGCCGGGATTGTCCCGGCCACCTTGGAGCTGATGGACAAGACGATAATCAAGGCCCTGGAAGATTTTTCCCACATCGGATTGCCGCTGGATGCCGAGGCGGTCCTGTTGATGGACGTTGACGGAGATCCGGAAACGGTCGAGAAACAGGCTGCTTTGGTTGCAGGTTTTTGTAAGGCGCAGGGAGCAAGAGAAGTCCGGGTGTCGGCCTCGGAGAAAGAGAATGAACAGCTCTGGGTTGCACGCCGCTCCGCGTTTGGAGCAATAGCCCGGATGCGGCCGACATGCATGATCGAAGACGCGACAGTGCCCGTGAGTTATCTCACTTCTGCCATCAAAAAAATAGTCGAAATCGCTGAGCGACATAATATTCAGGTTGCGGTGTTGGCCCATGCAGGAGACGGAAACCTTCATCCGTTTCTCCTATGCGATCAGCGGGACAAGGAAGAAATGGCCAGGGTGGATAAAGCTATGGATGAGATCGTGGATTATGCGCTCTCGGTCGGGGGAACTCTCTCCGGCGAGCACGGGATCGGCATTACCAAATCCAAGTATTTGGCCAAGCAGCTCAGTGAGACCAGCCTTAAAATGATGAAGGGAATCAAAAAGCTCTTCGATCCTCAGGGCATTTTGAATCCGGGCAGTTTCCTCGAGGACCAAAGATCATGATTTCGGAGCAGTTGAGGGAAGAAGTCCACAAATGCATCAAGTGTGGACTCTGCATGAACGCCTGTCCCGTTTACAAACAACTTTACTTCGAGGGCGCTTCTCCTCGCGGCAAAGTTCAGTTGATTAAGAACGTGTTGGAACAAAGACTGGAGCCGACCGAGAACTTCCAGCGTCTTCTATCTACATGCCTGCTCTGCGAGACTTGCACGGTAAATTGCCCCAGCGGTCTGAAGTTGGACCGCCTCATGAAGGCTATGCGGGCCGAAACATCCGACAAATTTGGGCTGCCGTGGCAGAAACGAGCTATGTTCCATCTGCTGTCGGGTGATCGCCTGCTGCCTTTCTGCATGTTTTGGGGGCGGACGGTGGGGAATCCTCTCCGCTCTCTCTTGCCCAAGGGCGGCAAGTTAGGGACGATCCCCTATCGTCGGCTTCCGTTGATGAATTCCAGACCTCTGCTAAGTCAGTATCCGGAGATCATCCGGCCAGACGGGACCCAGAAGGGTCGGGTGCTCTATTTCACCGGTTGCGCCACCAATTACCTCTTCGAAAACGTGGGCCGGTCGGTGATCAATGTCCTCAGACGGCTCGGGGTTGAAGTAATCATCCCCAAGGCGCAGATGTGCTGTGGTCTTCCGATCTCTCTCTCCGGCGCTCGGAGGATGGCCCTGAAAAACATCCATCGGAATCTGGAGATCTTCAACCGGAAGGATGTGGATGCGGTCATTGTGGACTGCGCCAGTTGCGGGGCCGCTCTGAAGAAAGAATACGCGTACATCCTGGAAGAAACGGGAGAGAACCCCGAACCTGCCAGGGCGTTGGCGAAAAAAGTTCTAGACGTCTCTCAATATCTTTCTCGTTTCGATCTGGAGAAATTCGTCCGGCCGGTTCCAGGACGAGTGACGTATCACGATCCCTGCCACCTGGTGCGTAGCCAAGGAGTGAAGGAAGACCCTCGGAGCTTGCTGAAGCGCATCCCGGAGCTGGAGTTCGTGGAGATGGTCGGTGCGGATGTCTGTTGCGGAGGCGGGGGGAGCTTTCCAGGTGGAGCATCCCGATGTGGCCTCGGGCATCACTCAGAACAAGATTCGGGCCGTATTGGAAACCGGCGCTAACCTGGTGGCCTCCGGATGTCCGGGATGCCGGCTTCAGATCTACGGCAACTTGGAAACCGAGGGGATTGAGGTCGTACATCCGGTGGAGCTTCTAGCAAAATCCATGGAATGCCAATAAGAGGCAGTTTCTCAGGATGTGCGAAGTAGTTTTCTCGGCGAACTCCGCGGCTCAGCGTGTCATTGCGAGGAGAGAAACGACGAAGCAATCCTTTATTCTATAATCGCCCACCCGATGAGATTGCTTCGCTGCGCTCGCAACGACATCTTTGACGAGAATCTCTTCCCCCGTAACGGAATGATTGCCTGGTGCCACGGATGTGCCGAAGGCTCATCCGTGCTGGGACGGGTGCAGCGGCTCGTCGATTGTATCAAATTTCCTTGCCGTCCACTTTACATTCGCCTACGATGCAACACTCGGCAGGCACGGATGAGTCCCGCGGGGCGGAACACATCCGTGGCACCAACTGAAGCGGGGAGACAATGCTCTGGGCAGCGTATTCAACTAGGGCAACGGTCTATTGCTCGGTATTGCTCGCATTAACATTGTCAGGTTGCGGAACCATCGGTGGGATCGTCGGAGGAATCATCGTATCCAGCCACGAACTCGCTGAGGACAATAGGTTCTGTGCTAAGCGTTGCGCGGACCTAAAAGGGGACGATTACACCCGCTGCCATAGGTTTGCATATCGGAGGAACGTGAGAGGCGTTCCAAATGAGGCCGGAGAGGAAAGAGATCGAAAGGAAAATTGAAAAGCGCCTGGCCGATGAAGCTACGCAGAACGCGGAGTAAATGAGGCCTCACAAGTCCCCCTTTACTAAAGGAGGACATTCAACCGGATTGTAGGCGCGACCTTGGCGTTCGCCCAGGGCGAGCACAAGACTCGCCCCTACAGAAATCCCCCTCCCTCCTTTTCGTGACGAAGGGGAGCACAGATCACTAAGCCAGCGCCTACCCGCTTATCCTCTCTTTTGACATCAGCTGCCTCTGATCTTGCACAAAACAATTCAACCCTCTAGAATCCTCTCTTCATGGACGTGAGACAGTACATCAGGCCCGGAGATTGGGTTCTCATCGCTTTTCTGCTGGTAACAGCAGTCTCGTCTTTTTACCTCATTCCCCGCTGGCTCATGTCCGGAGCGACCGACGTGGAGATTATTTCGCGAGACAAGATTCCGAGAAGATATCCTCTCAATAAAGACCGGCGGGTGGAAGTGCCGGGCCCCCTTGGGATTAGTGAGGTAACAATAAAAGAGGGGCGTGTACGCCTTCAGTCGTCCCCATGCCCGCACAAAACGTGCATGGCAATGGGAGACATCGGGACAGAAGGCGGGATACTGGTCTGCTTGCCCAATGAGATTGTTGTGAGAGTCGGAAACGGACAACCCGACGGCCTCGACGCGGTCAGCCGATGACGGATCGTGTCACAAAGCTGTCCAGGTTGGCGTTGCTGCTTGCGCTGGCTACAGTTATTCACACTGCCGAGGCTTTCCTTCCCATAACCGTGGTCTGGTTCAGGTTCGGTTTTGCCAATATCATTGGGCTCGCCACACTCTACCTCTTCGGGTTCAAGGACGCGCTCTTCATAACCCTGGGCCGGATCTTTCTCGGGTCTCTGGCAACCGGCCTTTTCGGTTCACCGGCCTTTGTGCTGTCCTTGGCGGGGGGCGTTTGCGCAATCGTGGCCATGGGAGTGGCACACAGGTTGGGATCGCGCTTCTTCTCCGAAATAGGTATCAGCCTCATCGGAGCGGTGGCGCACAATGCAGCTCAGCTCGTGGTAGCCTACTTAATACTGGTCAGAAATCAGGGGATTTTTCTACTCTTTCCCATGATGCTGTTGGCCGCGATGGCTACCGGCTTCCTCAATGGGCTTGCCGCACGATTTTTCATCAGGCATTTCCAGAAGGTCCACAAAATGAATATTCACCGCTGAGATCGCAGAGACCGCAGAGAAATCCCTGCTATTTTTTTCGGATCACCTACAGTCTATTCTATTGAATCTGATCGTGGCTCGGGCAGGTTGGTCTGGCAGCTCACGTGAATATTTCTTCTTACTCTCCGCGTCCTCGGCGCACTCTGCGGTGAATTCGGTTTTCCGCCGAGTGTCATCGTGAGCCGTCAATACCCCATGAGACCGCAGCAGCGCGTGCAAACCGGCATCAGACCCTTCTCGGATATGCTTTTGCGGAACTTCCGGTACGGTTCGGAGTTCCACAGCTCGGTTATGGTCTTTTCCTTGACGTTACCGACGACAAAGTCATGGTAGTCCCGGCAGGGGGACATGTCGCCGTTGGAGTTAATTTCTACGGCAGAGAATATGGAAACGCAGCGGTCAAAACCGAACCGGCAGTCGTGATCGGTATAATAGGTTTCCAGCTCTGAGGCTTCGGTGAGCGGCGGCATGATTATCACCGCCGGCCCTGACAGGCTCTTTGCACGCTCATTAATGCGCTTCAACTGATCGGAAAGCACCCCATAGTCCGGCGGCCTCCAATTCCCTATCCAGCCGAAATGCTTTTGCGGCTGGAACCCGAAGCGTTCCTCGAAGTCTTCCGAGTGCTTCTGCGCGGAGGTTTCGTCGATCCACCAGGCCAGATAAAAAACGCACACGTCAACCTTGTTCCGAAAAACCTCGTAGATGTCCACGAGCCGTTTGTAATTGACGTTGTTTATCGTGGTGAGCGCGGCAATTAACGGGAGCCTTTGCTTCTTGTCCTTCCTGATTTCAGTTATCGAGTCGATGGCTCTGGTAATCGTGGCGAAGTTGTCCACGCTGGCGCTTGCGCCCGGACGGCTCGCGTTGTGCGTTTGCGCATCAGGGCCGTCCACGGAGATCTGAATTACAAACATCGGAGCCGAGACAAGCCGCTCTGCATGTTCCACAAGGCCCGTTCCGTTGGTGGCGATACTGGGCGGCATTCCTAAGCGGGCCGCTTCTTCGATGATTTCAACCGATCCTTTGTAAAGCATCGGTTCACCACCCCAGAGATAAACGGACGGCGTGTGTCCCTGTTCTTTAAGGTCACCCAGCAGTTGTATGTAGCGTTCCCGTGACACTTCCTGGCCCTTGAGCTCCTTAAGGGAGCACGAGCGTAGAAAGCCCTTGTCGCCCCATTGACCGCATGTGTGGCATCGGAGATTACAGACATCTGTGATCCGAATGCTGCACTGTCGGATTCGATTGGCCGTCCCTTGTTCAGACACGAGGAGATAAGTGGCGAAGGAATTTGTCCACCTGAACCATGGCCACATTCTTCGCGTATTTGGGGCTCTCGAGAATTTTAGGGGCGGTCTTTAATATTGTGGAAATAGGTACCCAACTCTGACTCATTGCTTACAGGCTCTCCGTTAAAATAATCAGGCATCATACACAATTTGGGCCGGTTGTGAAACACCAAGCGCAGCACGAGCGTAACCATTTAATCATGCGAGAAGACGTCGTCGCCTCTGTCATTGCGGCCTCAGCCAGCCAATCTCAGAAGTATGAAGAACCAGCGCCAGGGATTGCTTCGTCACTTCGCTCCTCGCAATGACACTGACTCCCGTCTCGGCCAAATCAGGGATCTGAATGATATTTGCCAGACACCACGCTAGCCTTTGTAATCTCTTTTGTTCAAAGCATTCGGCTATTACCTTTGCGAGTCTTTGGGTATGGCGTCGGACTTCGTCACGGCTCCTACCCGGGTACTGCGCGTAGCTTATCATGATGCCGTTCAAAGCTGAAAAGAGGGCGTGTGCAACCAGGCGTGTTTCACCTTTTACGCCTGCCGCCACTATGATCGCCTGAACCCGGTCCATGAGACCTCGCATGACAAGGTTCAGCTTTTCAGTACCCTCGGCGGAAAGTTTGCCCCCCAGCATGAAATGCCCCATCATCTGGTAGAAAGTCATGTTCTCATTGAGATAGCCAATGTAAACCTCACAAAGACGAGCAAGAGAACAACTCTGTTTTCTTTGCTTCTCGGTCGCCAGAAGTTCAGTTATCTGCTCCGTGCCCTCAAGGAAAACATCGAAAAAGAGTTCGTCGAGATTCGCGTAATAGTTGTAGATAGTGCCAATGCTCACTTCTGCGGCTTTCGCGATTTCTCGGACAGTGACACTTCTGAAATCCTTTTCCGCAAATAACTTTTGAGCCGCGGCAAGAATCAATCTACGCCTGGTCTCTCGCTCATTCTGCTTGATTTCAGCCAATCCAGCCAATGGAACTCCTTAGTCTCCTCTCCTGTAATCGTATCACCGCGAAAGCCGCCCACCTCGTCTCGGAGCCGGCAGGGACGCCGGCCCTACCATGAGCCGGTAGGAACGGCCTCTGCGCCTGTCGCCAAATATGCTGTGAATGGTAACCCTTTCTTCTATTCCGAAGGTACACGATTATGCACGTCCCACATGTCCTCGTCAGTGAAGCAGCGCTCGCTATCCTTAGGGTTCATCGCGTCCTTTTCCATCTTGCGACGATCGTAAGCGCTATCCAAAACCTGATTGTAATACTCGTGCTGGATGAGCAGGTTCATGACCTGACTTGTGCCGGTCCATATCATAGCCAGCCGCGTATCTCTCAACGCCCGCTCGATCGGGTAAACATCAGTGTAGCCGATTCCGCCCATGATCTGCATGGCATTGTTAACGATGGTCCAAGCGGCTTCAGTCGCGAACCTTTTGGCCTCACTGACAAGCCGGCGCGCGTACGGATAATTCTCATCCACCGCGCGGGCAGCGGTATACGCAAGCCCTCTGGCGGCATCCAGTTGAGTGATGGAGTCGGCCACCATAAAATTGACCGCTTGAAATTCGCGAATGGGTTTACCAAATGCCTTCCGTCTATCGGAATACCGTACCGCCAAATCTAGAGCGCCCCACATGCCCAGACAACCGGCTGCGGAGGTAAGACGTTCCGGGATCATCATCTGGTTGAAACAAAACGCGCCGGCATGCAGTTCTCCGACAAGGTTGCTTTTTGGAACTTTGACGTCCCTGAATACAAGTCTTCCGGTACCACCACCCTTGCACCCCATCAAGCCGTAAAGATACTCTGTTTCCACGCCGGGGCCTTTTTCAACGATCAGCAGGCTTATACGATTATACTTGTGGCAAGTCGGCTCAAAATTCGAGCGGCAGTAAACCAGGAAGAAATCAGCTCCCTCGGCTCCCACGACAAAACGCTTTTGGCCGGTAACGATGAAGTGGTCGCCGTCGAGCACGGCCCTGGTGGTGGCCCCGAAAAAGTCGGAGCCTCCTCGCGGTTCCGTCAACGCCTCTGCCGCCACGAGTTTCCCTTCCAGATAAGGCTTTAGGTATTTCTCTTTTTGCTCTTCGGTGCCGAACATGTTCAAGGCTTCCCCTACGATGGAAGGCATTACAAACGCGCATCCCAGTGCCATACCCAGGCAACCGATTTCTTCAGTGGCAGCCACCTCCGCCACCCAGGTCATCTCCCTCCCTCCATATTGCTTGGGGAAGCGGATTCCTCTTAGATTTCGGGCGGCCAGTCTCTCCACAAACTCCCACGGATAAATGATTTCATCCTTATCCATCTGCCTCAAGAAATCGCTTGTGATTTCTGTTCTAACGAATTCCCTTGCTTCTTGTTTCAAGGCCCGCTCTTCAGGTGTTAATAGGAAATCATACATGGCTTGCCCCTCCTATTTCTTGGGTTTATGGATTCCGCCTCTGTGCATAGAGCCTGTAGGGCGGCCCGTGGCCGCCAATTTCGTCGGGCACGGCCCGACCTGCCTGTAAAATCTGACTTCCATGCTTGGTTGCGGCTTTCTAGCTACTGTAGTTGGCATTATCGGATCAACTGAACAATGTTCATTATGATGAGCTGTGTTCATTTGTCAAACAGAAAAGTTCACCCTCAGCATCAATTCAAGTACGTCGCAGGAAACTCCGAGTGTCAATTGACCGATTACGTAGCGTGGCAGTCTTGTGGCTTGTCACAGCTGTGATTGCTATCGTCGTTGCACTGCTCGACAATGCCAGCAGTGGCACCCGCGCCATCGCTCTCCCGTAAGTGAATGCTTACCACCCTCACGAAAGAGGAGCAGGAATTATGTGAGCCATTACTCAATGTGGTCGGTCAAACCGGAATTTTTTCGCGCAAGAAGTCAGAAGAAAGGCGTGACGCGACCTTACTTCACTACCAGAATGGCCTAATCAAGATTATCATCTCCGGCTCGCGAGTCTCAGCAGCTATTTCTGTCAGAGCACACGCCCAGCTTTTTCCGCCAATGTGGCGGACTCAACGCTTACCCCGACTCGGAGGGCCCTCAGGCCTTGCACGCCGGGCAAGTCATCGAGTTCCAGGGATTCAAGGTCGTCATCGAGGTAGCCACGGGCCTGAAGAAAATCGATATGATGGGTCATCTCCTGATACTCGTTCGGCCTTGAATAGACAATGGCAATCTTGCCCGGCTGAGTCAGCCGTTCGTTTCGGCCTTTGACCGTGGCCTTGTCGATTCGAGACCGGATGATCTCATGTCCCACGTCATAAGCTCCATCAACATCGAAGCGTTTTTCGTCGAACCGGAATCTTATGGACACGGGGTTGTGGCTGACCAGTATGAGGTGGGTAGCATCCAATGGGAACTTCAGAGACTTGCGAATGTCCTCCGCGTGCCAGGCAATGCCGCAAGCCACCATTAGCTGCCAGAGACGAAGGTTTCTCACGTAGAGCGCATCGAAGGCACCGTTTTCCACCATGGACGCACCCGCATAGATTGTGTAATCCACTCCGTCAGTCTGATGCTTATTGAAATAGTGAGGAAACACGGACTGCGCCTCAGCTTCCTCCTGGTCGAGGTAGGTGGAAATTCGTTGATTGAAAAAAGAAATGCTTCGCTCAAAATCCCTCCGCTCCCGGTAAACCATTCCCACGGTGGCATCCATAGCTCTGGCGTAGACTTCGATGCAATCTGTTACTCCAGTCCCGAAGCCCTGGAGCAAAGGAAAAAGAGGTTCCAATTCGTTGCGAAGGAACTTCAGGATCGACGTTTGATCTCCCGAGCTGAGCCCATTGCGAATTGTGTCTAGGTGCCGTTCGGTCCGGTGAGAGACCTCACTGAGAATGGGGAGAGGACTGGCTTCACCGGCAGAGTGGATTATTTGAAGCGCCAAGTCGAGGTGCTCAACAAGGTCCGACTGGATGGCCCGGTTTCGAGCCTCGGACGAGCCCCGGACATCTGATGCGCCGTACAAGGGAAAAACGTCCCTGAAGACTATGGGTTCCAATTCCGATGACTCCCCATTTCCGAACCGCTCCAGGTGGCGAAGAGCGGCCCCTCGGAAACGCCACTCTACAGACGGGTGCACAGCGGTACATTTTTGCTTGATAACCGCTTCCACGTTGTGTTCAAGCTCATCCAGGGATCTCTTGAGGGCCATTGAGAACAGAGGAAGGATCTCGCCTAGAACCAATTTCTCACCAGGACCGAACTCGTCCGGGTTGGGCGAACCAAGGTTCAGCGCTCCAATAAGATCTCCCTGATAGCGCAGGGGCGCCACCATCATCGACCTGATGCCAAACGCGATGATCTCCTTGTCCACCCGCGTGAATGACGAATCTCCGGCCAAATCTCGGACGGTCAATATTCCTTCACCCTCCGCAGCCTTATCAAATACCGATCCCTTAAACTCGCTGATGGGAAGTCGCCGCGAATCCGTGAAGATGCAGGAATGACTAAGTTCGCAGCCGTTGTTGAGGAGGAGAACCTCATCATTATTGATAGCCGCCAGCCCAACCATCAAATCGGGCCGACGGAGAAGGGTCCTGAGTCTGTGCTGGAGTCGTAAGAATCCTTCCTGCGACGCAATAGAACTCTTGTCGATCAAATCCCTTTCCAGGGCCGAGATAACTTCGTATAGCGTCACGTCAACGGCGTGAGCCATAGTAAATCCATGGAACTCGAAATTCTCCGGGGGGAGATACTCACGGAGCACTTCGGGTTCTTCAAGATGTTGCATGATTGTGGACAGATCATGGTCTGTGAGGCGCGGCGGGGAGCCGACTGTGTGGACCTCCACGAAGCGAAGATTGGGCCAGAACTGGAAATGCCTGTCCAAGCCGGTTTCAGGATCATCTACGATTCTAACCAGGGGGTAATCCAAGTCCTTGTCAATGCCGTAACACTTCTTCAAAATCAAAAGTAAAGACCGGATCTGCGTTGCCCTGGCAATCTTGTCCGGTTCTGATCGGGAATCTACCACGGAGAGATCGATCCTCATTGAGGCATAGACGCTGAAACATAGGAGAGACGAACACAGGATTCAGGGTGAAAGGAACCAAGGCCCCCACCGGTTCGCTCTCCCAGAACGCGGTAGGAAATACCGCGCTCATGAGAATGTGAATCAGATCCTGATGGGTTTCCAGTAACGAAAAGTCCTCAATTGGCTCCAGAAGCTCCGGGGCTCCGGCAAGACTCGTTTGGATCGCGTCCAGAATTCGCCCCTTACAAGGATCGCAGCCGGCCGCGCCCTGATTCCAATAGTCGACCAGCGGTTTCAAACTGAATACACAACGGTAAGGTTGCTCGTGACCATAATTACCCATCATGAACCTCCACCGGGGAGCCTATACAAAGTTCCTCGTGTCGCGGTTACTCTTCGCGTTTGTAATGCAATTATACCAGTTTTTAGACTGACTTGCCCAGGACTGTCGCCAGGACACAGGTGCAAAGTGAGCCGGGATGCAAGGAAGGTAGGGCGGGCCATGCCCGCCAACGCGTAATTCCGATGGCGGCCACGCTCCGGCCTACGAATACTTCGTGGAATAATTCGGGATGAGAATTCCGGAGAGGTGAAAAGAGCGGGGCCACAATCCTCTTGGAGAGCATTGTACCCCGCTCATGGTCGATTTGTTACAAAGTCGAGGCTATGACGATCCGCTGGATCTCGTTGGTCCCTTCGTAGATCTGCGTGATCTTCGCGTCGCGCATAAACCTTTCTACCGGGTACTCGGTGATGTAGCCGTAACCTCCGAGCACCTGAACCGCTTCAACAGTGGTCCACATCGCCACATCCGAACAGAATGCCTTGGACATGGATGAGTGTCGAAGAATCTCAGGCGGCACGCGGGAGAGGTCCTTGGCCACGTGATGGTCCAGTAGAGCACAGGTCTTCCAAAGCAGTTGGCGTGCGGCCGTGATTTTCATTGCCATGTCGGCCAGTTTGAATGAGATACCTTGATGCGCAATAATGGGTTTTCCGAAAGATTCTCGCTCCTTCGCGTACGCGGTCGCATACTCGAATGCGCCCGCAGCGATTCCCAGAGCCTGAGCTGCGACAGACGGGCGGCTGAAATCGAGGGTCTTCATCATGATGTGAAACCCGTCCCCCTCTTCGCCCAAACGATTCTCCACGGGGACCTCCACCTCGTCGAAAACCAACTCGCACGTATCGGAGCACCTGATGCCAAGCTTGCTTTCTTTCTTACCCACAGTAAAGCCGGGCATTCCCTTTTCGAGGATAAAGACGCTGGCCCCTTTGTAGGCTTTTTCGTCAGGATTGGTCACGGCATACACGGTGACTGTGTCAGCGACTCCTCCGTTGGTGATGAACATTTTGGTGCCGTTCAGAATATACTTGTCCCCTTTCCGCACGGCTCGCGTTCTTGAGTGCGGCAACGTCTGAACCGCCCCTGGCCTCGGTGAGCCCGAAGGCTGCCACCTTCTCGCCTGTTGACAGAGGCTTCAGGTACTTTTCTTTCTGCTCGTGATTTCCCGCGAGGATGATCGGGAGGCTGCCCAGTTCCTGGCATGACGGTATGAGGGCAACAGCAGCGTCCGCCTTGGCCAACTCTTCCACAACAATACAATGGGCTATCATGCCCGCGGCCATTCCGTCGTATTCACTTGGGAAATCAATTCCCATGAGCCCGTTTTCCTTCATGAGTTCGAGCATGTCCCACGGGTATTCGCCCTTCTTGTCTCTCTCTTCAGCGCCTGGCGCCACTTTTTCTCTGGCAAGACGCCGGACCATGTCTTGAAGCATCTTTTCTTCTTCGGTCAAGCCGAATCGTTCCATTTCTTCCATCTTATCCTCCAGTTGAGAATTCCGATCAGGAAAGTGTCCGGATTAACTGTAATCGTAAAACCCCTTGCCGGACTTGCGGCCCAAACGACCTGCCCGCACCATCTTCTTTAGCAGTGCCGGGCACCCTATATTTCGGATCACCGAATTCTTCGTAAAGATGCTGCTGAACGCTGAGCAGCGTGTCCAAACCAACGAGGTCGGCCAGCGCCAGCGGGCCCATCGGATGATTCGCTCCCAGCTTCATGCCATCATCAATCTCAGCCGCGACTCGCCAGTCCTTCTTGCAGGACAAATATTGCCTCGATAATCATGGGCACCAGGATACGGTTTACCACGAAGCCGGGGGCTTCCAGAACTTCAATGCCGGTCTTGCCCATTTTTTCGGCTAAGCTCTTGATAACGGCGACCGTCTGGTCAGAGGTCGCTATGCCGCGGATCACTTCCACGAGTTTCATAACCGGAACCGGATTGAAAAAGTGCATCCCAATGAAACGGTCCGGCCTCGACGTCGCTGAAGCAAGCTCCGTGATGCTGAGGGCGGAGGTGTTGCTTGCAAATATGGTGGATGCTTTTGCTGCGCCATCCAATTCCTTGTACATGGCCTTCTTCAGTTCCATGTTCTCAATTACCGCTTCAATGACAACGTCAACATCCTTGGCCGTATCTGCTAAAGATAAACTGCCTTTGATTCGTGACCGGATCGCTTCGGCATCCCCAGCCGTCATCTTTCCTTTTTCGGCCATGCGTTGAAGGTTTCTTTTCGATGGTTGACAGTCCTTTTTCGAGGAACCTTGTCTCCACATCCATTAGGTTAACTTCATGGCCGCTTTGCGCTGCCACTTGGGCTATGCCGGCTCCCATCAACCCGGCTCCTATAACCCCTATTTTTTTGATTTCCATCAACCTTTCTCCCTTCGCGTGGGATTGAAACTTCAGATTGCCATGCTTCCTTCAGACTGGAAGCGAACAAATAGTCTCACACTAGCCCAGAAACAACCCGCCCCTACGGAGAACATGAGGCAGCTCCATGAGCGGTTGCCTTTCTGCAATCCTTGCAAATGAGCAGGTGGAGCTTACTAGTCGGAACATTATGTGCATACCAGAGACACGACGATTGATCAAGCAATTCCGCTGCTTCTCTTGCAATGCTTGAGCCAGGATCGGCACAATGATGTCGCTTATCCAGCCTCTACATATGGTCCCTTCAAAATCCCCCTGTTTCCCCCTTTAGATAAGGGAAAAAAATTCTATCCAGCACCCCCCTTTGTAGAGGGGGGCAGGGGGGATTTTGCTGGCGCACCTAGATCGGTTAGGCTCCCTTCACCATGCAGGTCGATTCGTTGATCTCAGACGCTGCCGTGTGGTATCATCATTTGCCTTCCAAAATGACAGCAGAGTCCAGTCCCCTTACAAGGAGGAGTATATGGCAAAGGTCGCGGTAATCGGTGTCGGCCAGAGTGCGTTTGTGCGATCCTATCCGGGTTCCATTCGAGAACTGGCTTTCGAAGCTTACAGAGACGCGATGCAAGATGCGGGGCTCAAATCGGAACAGATTGATGCTTCGGTGATCTGTTCGGCTCCCGAATACGACAAGCAAAGGACGCCGGCAGGTCTCATGGCCGAGTACCTGGGGCTGAATCCTCAACCCACCTTCTACGTGGAGAGCGTGTGCTCGTCCAGCTCCAGCGGCCTTAGGACAGCGTACGCCCTTATCGCTTCCGGCCTTCACGATGTTGTGCTGGTGCTCGGCTTCCAGAAGATGTCCGAGATCTCGTCCGCAGAATCTCAGGAAAGAATGGGACGTGGAGCGGATATTCAGTGGGAGGCGCCTTTCGGAACAATGATGCCCGCGTACTATGCAATGTACGCTCGGGGACACTTCGAGAAATTCGGCACGACCGAAGAGGACCTGGCGCTTATTCGGGTCAAGTCTTCGACGTACGGCCAGATCAACGACAAGGCGGTTTTTCGCAAATCCTTGACGCTCGACAAAGTCCTTGAGCCCAAGTATATCGCCACCCCTCTGAAAATGTACGATTGCTGCGCCAATGCGGACGGCTCCTCATGTGTCATCCTCGCGTCCGAAGAAAAGGCAAAGGCCCTTTGCCAAAAGCCCGTCTGGATAAAGGGGCTCGGCATGGCCACGCAGCCCATCAACATGGCCGGAAGGGATACCTTTAGCGGGCTGAAATGCGCGCAATTAGCCGCGAAACGAGCTTACGACATGGCGGGAATAACAGCCAAAGATGTGAATGTGGCCGAGGTGCACGATTGCTTCACCATCGCGGAGATGATGGCCTACGAAGACCTGGGATTCGCAGAAACCCGGTCAAGGCAAAGAGCTTATCCGAAACAAAGAGACTTATAAGGAAGGCAAGATACCGGTGAACGTGGATGGAGGACTGCTCTCCAAGGGACACCCCATCGGAGCTACCGGCGGTTCGCAGATCCGCACCATTGTCTTCCAGTTACGAGGCGAAGCAGGTGAGATGCAGGTGCCGGACCCGAAAATCGGACTGGTCCATAACATCGGCGGCGTCGGCATCTACGGCAATGTGAGCATATTCGGGGTGGAGTAAGAAATTCACCGCGGAGTTCGCAGAGACCGCAGAGATAAAAATGCTTTAAACAAGACAAATGTGAGTCTGGACGTCCGTGCGTTATCGCGGATAAGCAGAAGCCAATGATTTCTCCGCGTTCTCTGCGCTCTCAGCGGTGAACGCATTTCACTGGAGGATTAACATGGGATTTGAGCAGTTCGGCATTATAAGTTTCACTGGTGTGACGAAGACAGAGCAGTTTGTGGAGCTTCTAAAGAATAACGAGCTATCCGGCACGTTGTGCATGCGTTGCGGAGCCAAGTTCTTCCCGCCGCGCAGCGACTGTGACGTTTGCCTCAGCAGCGACATGGAATGGTTCCCCATCAAGGGCGAGGGGACTGTGCTGACCTACACAAAGGCAATGTTCGCGCCTGCTGGATTTGAAAAGGACGTCCCGTACGTGCTCGCGGTTGCGGAATTTCCCGAAGGAATCAAAGTCTTCGGCCGCATGGACAAGTCTATTCCTGATGATGCAATCAAAGCCGGCATGAAAGTAAAAATACGCGTAACCAACCTTGAAGACAACCGTGTTTGCTATGAATTGACCGCCGCTTAGAGTTCTTGGGGGAAGACAGCTTCGAAACGTCGCGCCGGCTTCTCGACCGTCACCGGGAAGCAAGGAAGTCGATTCACCTCTTTCACGACCATTCGTGGGCCTTCAGAGCCATAGCTAGCGGTAGTAAGTCAGCGGTATCTTTTCAGCCCGAAGCAAACTTGAAAACGACTCGACACATCTGAGATGCCGCCTTCGTTCCTCGCTCGGACAGATGCCTCGACAAGGTCGGCGAGTGGTCGGCTCACTTTCCGGAAACCCCATACCCCGCCGCCTTTTAGGAAACCCTGTTCTCTGCCTTGTCCAGTCGGCAGGTTATTGTCCTCACGAAACACAGAGGCAAGAGGCCAAAGCAAATCAATCCCACGCTGAGCAGGTAGAAAAGCAGACGCTCGTCTTGAACAACCTCTAGCGTGCTAACAGTGGGATCCTTCAGATAAGCATTGATACTGGAGACAATCTCGGCCTGGTCTGTAGCCAAGGATCCAATACGTGTGCCGTCCTTATCTCTGCTCCGGACGTAAAGGAGTATCGTGAGCCCTCGCCGGGTAACGATCCAAATCCAGGCATTAACGCGAAATTCCTGACGTCTCTTCGACTGCTATCCGGATTTTACACTTTTATATGGTCTCGCAGTTTCGCAGCCGTGATGTCCTGCAGAGGCCATTACGTTGACGCCGCGAACGGGATAGGTTGGACTGCTCGAGAGTCAGACGTTTTGCGCTCGGATGCGCAGCGCAAGACCACCGAGATTGGGAAAGACAAGATATGCGACACAGAAACCGGCTACAACGAATAGGAGCCCCACACATTTTTGCATCCACGGGTAGTGTTTTATGATGAGCGAGGGGGTTGTCGGTCGTTTTATTCTGTCATCGCGATTCCTCAATTAGCCTGGTGCCCAGGTCCGTGGCACCAGCGAAGAGGCGTCACCCCGTTTCTGTCAGGGCCATGACCGCTTCACCGCAGTGCTGGAAGAGGCAATTTTATCGGTTATTTGGGAATCATGCCAGGATTTCTTTTCTTCTCCCTATGCAATTTTCTCGGGGGTTCAATCAGTGGGCGGGCTGTTTCATTTAATTTGCTGCCGGCAGGTGTCTCGTTCCCTGCCCAGGAACCGGAGGAATTTAAGGGTGTCATACTTTTCATAAATTTAGTTGAATAATTGCACGAAGAAGAAGTCAAATTCAACGTGTGGCAATATAGGAGGAAATATCATGTCTCCCATTCTGATCCATTGGCTCGTCACAACCATCGCGATCCTCGTCGCAGCGTACCTCATACCCGGAATCAGGGTTGACAGCCTGGGCGCCGCTTTAATTGGGGCAGCTATTCTGGGTATTCTTAATGCCGTGCTGAAACCGATCTTGGTGATTCTCACTTTACCTATTACGCTGCTTACATTGGGGCTGTTTCTGTTTGTAGTGAATGCGCTGGTTTTCCTTTTGGCCGGAAATCTGCTATCCGGTTTTCACGTTCAATCATTTTGGTCTGCCCTGTTGGGCTCTCTGGTCGTGAGCATTGTTTCGTACATCGCATACTCGATTTCAGCGTAAAGGCACGGCCCTAGAGCCGACGCTAGCTTCACCAAACACAATTGTTGCGGGCTGGCCGTCCCAGCCTGCCCTTGTCTGAACGATTCTCATATCCGGATTTTTTGGCCTTGATGTCAACCCTCGGACAAATTATACTGTGATGAATGTTTCCGGAGCTTTGATGGCTTGAAATCAGATTATCACGGGCGAGGTTCTGATACCAAGTGGCCCTTGGGCCGTGACACTACTTGGCGATCATATTGGTGACAACATCAAGAATTGATGGCCCGGCGGCCGGTATCGGTAATTCCCCAATCCCTTCGGTCCCGACACTTGCGGGAAGAGGGGAATTCGCCCCTTCTCGAGGGGGAATGGGGGGACTTTGAACGTTGGCCCGAGTTCCGGGCTTGCCACGCCCGAGGCGTGGTTACATATTACATAACAAACAGATGTTCGGCCCAGGAAAGGTTGCCGTGTGAAGGCAACCTGGTTCGGGCGAGTGTTGTGCCGAAGATCGGCCCGCTGTTCACGTAGGTTTGAAGGTTATGGCAAGAAGAAAATATTACTTTGATGATGAGGAAACTGCATTTTCTTTCGTCGAGGAGCCTAATTTCTATAGGCTCAGGGTGGAGCGGTCCGCGATTGAGGAGAAACATGTGGAGGAGTTCCTTGATCGAACCGTCGAATGGCTCAGCAGAAACCCCGACAAAGGAATATTGATTGATTTTAAGGGGGTAAAGTCCGTTTGCAATGAGTTTGCCTTTCACCTCAGCACATACTATCAGCACGTAAGAGACAAAGGTCTCCAAGTGCGCTTCGTCAATGTGGACCCGGACATAGAGCCATATATAAGACGGGCGAATATTTCAGTAGTGCTGGACGTGCATCCCGATAGGGCGGTGCTTAGCGCGAAAGAGCTTCTTGAAGATTTGTCCAACAATCTATCTGATGAAGAGTTAATGAGAAAGCACGGACTTTCCTCTCAAGGGCTAGCTAGTATGTTCAAGAAGATGTTGGGCAAAGGTTTAGTCACTCGTAACAGACTCGCAACACGGATGGGAATAGAAACGTGCGAAATTACTGTAAATCTAGATGGGAAAGTCAGTAAGATCAGAGTAAATCAGACAGAAGTATTGAAAGATCTCGATGACAATTCGTCTGATGACGAAATCATGCGTAAATACAAGCTGTCCCCCAGGGGGCTCCGCAGCCTGCTGACGAAACTGCACCGCAAAGGTCTGATCTCCCAGGCCACCCTCGACAGGACTGGAGCGGCCTCCGAATAGTCCTTATCATTTATTTCTTTCGTAGTCATCCGGCAGTCTGCATATCCCACTTTGTACGTGGGTTCACAAATTCGGCCCATAAGGCGTGCCAGTTCCAGCCGTTGCCAAATATGATGTCCGTTTGGCCATCCGAGGTGGAGAATTCGGAAGGCCGACCCGGCGGCCGTTTTGTCCGTCATTCCCGCGAACCACCATGACCTCTGAGTCACAACGGAACGTGAAAGTGTTGCGATAGAGTCTGGTGCCACGGATGTGTCCCGCCCCGCGGGATTCATCCGTGCCTGCCTGTTATCACTCGATGGTCTACGGATAGCTGGCCGGCAAGAGACCGTAGCGCCACGGGCGCTCCGACGGACCCGTCTCAGCACGGATGAGCCTTCGGCACATCCGTGGCACCAAATTTCCGTCGACTCCCGCATAATGGCCACGCACTTGCAAGTAAGACACCGGATTTCACTCCTCGCAATGTTAAGCGCGGCCAGGAGACCCCGGACAACTGAATACTTTCCTCAAATTTGCACTGCCACTTGACGAGCGGCACACACTAAAATTAATATAAAAAATTTGGTTGATCGCACAATTTCTCCCACGGTTGCAATAAGGACGCTTCCAATGATCAGGCTCGTAAAGGGATTCCACGACATACTTCCGGACGAGACGACCAAATGGGCCTTTCTCGTGGAGACGGCCCGGACTTGCCTGGAGCGGTTCGGGTTCCGGGAAATCATTCCACCGATCATGGAGCGTACCGAACTCTTCGAAAGAGGCATCGGTCAAGTCACCGACATAGTTGAGAAAGAGATGTACACGTTCGAAGACCGTGGCGGGGAGTCTCTAAGCCTCAGACCCGAAGCCACCGCTGGAATATTGCGTGCTGTTGCCGAACACTCCTTGTTACGCAGCGATTCGCTCTTGAAGCTCTATACCATCGGACCGATGTTTCGCCGGGAAAGGCCATCGAAAGGGAGATTTCGGCAATTCTTTCAGGTCAACGCCGAGGTCCTTGGGGACGATTCCCCCTACACGGATACCGAAACCATTGCCGCAGCCTACGCGATCATGACGAGCATCGGCGCGTCCGGACTGATGATGGAAGTTAATTCAGTGGGTTGCAAGGCTTGTAGGCCCGGATATAGGGAACGGCTCCGGGAATACTTTGCGAAATACCTCGATGAGCTATGTGGGGATTGCCGGCGCAGGTATGATTTAAACCCCTTGAGGATCCTTGATTGCAAGGTGCCGAGATGCTCGGAATTAGCCAATGAAGCGCCGATTATCCTGGACAGTCTGGACGCCCCGTGTCTTGAGCATTTCAAGGCTGTGCAGAAGGGTCTGGACATTCTCGAAATCCCTTATAGGTTGGAACCGAGAATGGTGCGAGGTCTCGACTACTACACGCGCACCGCGTTTGAAATCATTCACGGCGAGCTTGGAAGGTCAAAAGCAGTCGGGGGAGGGGGTCGGTACGACAGCCTCTTGAAAGAGCTGGGCGGACCGGATGTTTCAGGCATAGGCTTTGCCATTGGTTTGGAACGACTTTCTATGGGCATCGCGGACGACGACGAACGCTTTGCGAGGTCCATAGACATCTATGTGGCCATTGTCGGGGAAAATGCTCGTGACACTGCTTTCAGCTTGGTCAACAGACTCAGGGGAGCCGGGATTGCGGTAGAGGCGCGCTACTCTTCCACGAGTCTGAAGGGGCAGATGAAAGTCGCCGACAGGGTGGGCGCAAGAAAGGTCATAATGATCGGCGACGAAGAACTGAGCAGGCAAGAAGTCACTGTGCGAGACATGCAGACCAGAGAGCAGACCTCTGTGAGGATTGACACAATCGTAAGTTACCTCCAAGGAGACAAATCTTGAAACTCGACGCGTTGAACGGATGGGAACGGACGCATCTGTCGACGGAAATCTCTGAGAAGGATATTGACGCGCAGGTCGTTGTCATGGGTTGGGCCCTGCGACGTCGAGACCACGGCGGCGTCATTTTTGTCGATCTCAGGGATCGGCGCGGTCTCGTCCAACTGGTGTTTAACCCGGAGTATTCCCGCGACGTCCCACGCTAACGCCCATGCGCTGAGGCCAGAATGGGTTTTGGCCGCGAAAGGTCTGGTGCGCCGCCGTCCTGAGGAATCCTTGAATCCCGATATGCCGACCGGAACCATAGAGATATTTGTCGATGAAGTGAAGATCCTGAACCGGTCAGAGCCGCCTCCCTTTCCTTTGGATGACGACACCGACCCGACTGATGCGGTACGCTATAAATATCGGTACCTTGATTTGAGGCGCGCCGGGGGCGCCCGGAACAATCTGCTGATCCGACACCGGTTCATGTCCATTGTCCGGGATTTCCTGAACAATGAAGACTTCACGGACATTGAAACCCCGTTCCTTACCACCAGCACGCCGGAAGGCGCCAGAGACTACCTCGTTCCGAGCCGGATCTCTCCCGGAAACTTTTACGCGCTTCCACAGTCTCCGCAGCTCTTCAAGCAGATTCTCATGGTTGCGGGCTTTGAGCGCTACTATCAGATCGTCCGGTGCTTTCGAGACGAAGACCTGCGTGCCGATCGTCAGCCCGAGTTCACTCAGTTGGACATTGAAACATCCTTTATAGAGGAAGACCGCCTGTTCGATATTATCGAGAGGATGATGTCCAGGATCTTCAGGGAGGTTCTCGAAATTTCTCTTACACCGCCGTTCCCTGCTCTCACCTACGACGAAGCTATTGCCAGGTTCGGTGTTGACAAGCCTGATATTCGCTTCAGGATGGAACTTGTAGACATTACGGATATCGTAAGAGATACCGGCTTCGGTGTCTTTCGGTCTGCCGTGGAAGCCGGCGGGATCGTGAAAGCGCTCAAGGTGGAACGAGGCGAGAGGCTTTCCAGGAAGGATCTTGACGATCTACGCGATTTTGCTGCGATTTACGGTGGCAAGGGAGTGGCGTACACCCGTATCAAGGATGCCGGTGAATGGCAGTCGCCCATCGCCAAGTTTCTTAGTCTCGAGGAGCGCTTGGCCATTAACGATAAGATGCAGGCGGTTCCCGGAGACGTCATACTCTTTGGCGCGGACTCCGTCCGGGTGGTGAACGATGTGCTGGGGAATCTGAGAAACAGTTTGGCAGAAAAACTGGGCGAAATCCCGGAGGGAAAATTCGATTTTCTCTGGATAACCGAATTTCCCATGTTCGAGTATGATGAGGAAGAAAAGCGTTATAAGGCCATGCATCACCCTTTCACGTCCCCGAGGGAGGAGGACCTGGAGCTGCTCGATAAAGATCCCGCGAAAGTTCGCGCTCGGGCTTACGATCTTGTCCTCAACGGCTCAGAGATCGGTGGCGGAAGTATAAGAATCCACCGGAATGAAGTTCAGCAAAAGGTTTTTTCGGCCCTTCAAATCAATCCTGAGCAGGCGGAAGAGAAGTTCGGCTTCCTCTTGGAGGCCCTTCAGTATGGGGCGCCGCCTCACGGAGGAATAGCACTCGGAATGGACAGGATCATGGCTATTCTGACCGGATCAGCGTCGATTCGCGATGTGATCGCATTCCCAAAGACGCAGAAGGCGAGCTGCCCGATGACCGGCGCACCAACCCCGGTGACTCCGGAACAGCTCAAAGAATTGGGCCTAAAAGTGACTGTGAAAAAGTAATAGAGAGGAGACAAAATCCCCCTAAGATCCCCCTTTAGAAAAGGGGGAGAAAGCCGGCCTCACAACCACCCTTTGTAAAGGGGGCAGGGGGGATTTTCCTCGCCTAAACGAATGGTTACAGAGGAGACGGAACATGGCGAGTTGGGACCCCAAAAGAGGAGTGCTATATCACGAGTTTAACAAGTTTCATAAGGAGAGGTCCCTCCGTGAGGTAAGAGAACCGAACCTTTTGCGAAATATTTTCCCCTACACGGAAGTTCCGAAGGTGGACTTCGATTTTGCGATACTGCCGATAAATCCGGCGAGGAATTTCCTTATTACCGACACCACCTTCCGGGACGGGCAGCAGGCCAGACCTCCCTTTTCGGTGGATCAGATCTCCACGCTGTTTGATTATCTCCACAAACTCTCCGGGCCCCGCGGCATCATCCGGCAATCGGAGTTCTTCGTGTACACGAAGAAGGATCGCGAAGCAGTGGAGCGCTGTCGCGAGAAGGGGTACCAGTATCCCATGATTACCGGATGGGTCAGGGCACAAAAAAAAGACCTGGCGAATGTGAGGGCCATGGGTCTTACGGAAACCGGCATTCTAACGTCGGTTTCGGATTACCATATCTTCCTCAAGATGGGGCTGGATCGCAAAAAGGCTATGGACAAATACGTCGATATGGTCCGAGCCACGCTGGAAAAGGGGATTGTTCCCAGATGCCACTTTGAGGACGTAACCAGGGCAGACATTTACGGATTCTGTGTGCCGCTGGCTCAAAAACTCATGGACATTCGAGAAGAATCGGGAATAGACATCAAGATACGTCTCTGCGATACCATGGGCTTCGGGGTCACCTATCCTGGGGCCGCGCTTCCCCGAAGCGTGCCAAAGCTTATCCGGGCCATGATTGATGACGCCAACGTCCCCGAAGACCTGCTCGAATGGCACGGGCACAATGATTTTCACAAATCGTTGACCAATGCCGTGTATGCGTGGCTCTACGGATGCTCGGGCGTGAACGGCACCCTGCTCGGCATCGGCGAGAGGACCGGCAACACCCCGATTGAAGCCCTTATGATTGAGTACATGTCGATAAGAGGCCATGCCGATGGAATGGATACGCTGGCCATAACCGAGGTGGCGGAATATTTCGAGCGCGAGTTGGGACACCCTATTCCGGAGAATTATCCTCTCTTGGGTAAAGCATTCAATGCAACCAGTGCAGGCGTCCACGCGGATGGAGTGCTGAAGAACGAGGAAATCTACAATATCTTTGATACTACGAAAATCCTCGGTAGGCCCCCTATAGTGAATATTACCGACAAGTCCGGCCTGGCTGGGATTGCGCACTGGATCAACACCAAGATGGATGTGTCGAGGGAAGAGAAGGTCGAGAAAAGCCATCCGGCCATCTCCAAGATCTATGACCTTATTATGAATATGTACGAAGGTGGCCGCGTCACCTCCATGTCCGACAAGGAAATGACAGCACTGGTGAAGCGGTACATGCCCGAGCTGTTCATCTCCGACTGGGATCGAATGAAGCTTATTGCCCGGGAAATGGCGTTCAAAATTGTGGAACGCTTCACAGAAACCCCGGACATGAAATCAGCAAAGCCCAAGTCCATGGAAAAGGTGATGACCGAATTCCTCAACAGGTACCCGTTCATTCAGTACTGCTATGTTGCCGACATGGAAGGGAAGAAGGTCACGGAGAATATCACGGACATCACCGAACGGGCCAAGTACGTGGCGTTCAAGCCTCACGAGGACTTTTCCGACCGGCCCTGGTTCATCAGACCTGTCAAGGACGGCAAGATTCACGTGGTTGGGCCATTCACTTCGCGAATCACCGGAGCGCTCTGCATCACCGTCTCTGCGCCCCTGAGGGACAAGAAAGAGAAGATGATCGGCGTATTCGGCGCAGACATCCGGCTCGAGGAACTCCTCAAGGTGGAAAAGGAACTCATGGAAGAGCACGGTGTGGAGTTCACCGAGACCGACATTCGAGCATTGACCAAGAAAGTACCGAGATCAATAGATATTCT
>CAWBBA010000002.1:0-386349 GCA_963786905.1 uncultured delta proteobacterium
CGCGCGAACAGGCCCTGAATCTGCTCGATGCTGCCCTCGTGACTACCCTCCTCCTTCATGATCTTGTAGAGGATGGAAATGTAGAGCGGCATGATCGGAATCGCCGAACTGGCCTGGGTGACCAGCGCCTTCAGCACCGACACCCGGGACTCGCCGCGCATGCCACGCAGTTTGCCATCAATGGCCGCGGAGGCGCGGTCGAGATCTTTCTTCGCCATGCCGATGCTGGCGTTGCCGTAAAGCGGCCAGGTCATCTCCTTGCCGATGTAGGTGTAGGCCGTGGTCTTGCAGCCCTCGGCGATCAGGCCCTCGGCCAGCAAGCGGTCAATCCACCACTCCCAATCCTCACCGCCCATGACCTTGATGGTGCTCGCAATCTCATCCGCAGTGGCCGGCTCGACGGTCACTTCCTCCACCAGCATCTTATCGGTATTGAGCCCGCGCATGGTGTAGGCGCTGCCGATCGGCTTGAGCGCCGAGGTATAGGTAATACCCGTGCGCGGATCGGTGCGGCGGGGAGACGCCAGCGAATAGACCACCAGATCGACCGGCCCCATACCCCGCTTCAGCATCGCGATGGCCTGATCCTTGACCTCGTCGGAGAAGGCGTCGCCGTTGATGCTCTCGGCGTACAGACCCTCGTTGCGCGCGGCGCGGTGAAAAGCCGCAGAATTGTAGTAACCGGCCGAAGCGGTGCGATTTTCCATCGGCGGTTTTTCAAAGAACACGCCCAGGGTACCCGCACCACAGCCAAAGGCGGCGGTGATTCGCGACGCCAGCCCGTAGCCGGTGGACGCGCCGATCACCAGCGCCTTTTTGGCGCCGTTGGCGATCGGGCCCTGGGCCTTGACGTAGTCGATCTGCTGCTGGACATGGGCGGCGCAGCCAACCGGATGGGCATTGGTGCAAATGAATCCGCGAATCTTGGGCCTGACGATCATCCTGCTCCCTGGTTTACAGGCCATGCTGGCTGCGGCCTATGGTCTGGCCGCCCGGCCGCGACCCGTGGCGTTGATCTGTAATAATGGTTGCCAATCATAAGCTGACCCCACCGTTGACTCCACGATGTTCAAATTGCGCTTTCAGACCCCGGACGAATGGACTTGCGCCGTGCAGGCGGATTTCGACCGCTTCCTCATCGACCACGCCAGCGCCGAGAAAAGGCCTCGGGCATGGCGTTGTCGATGGCACTGCACTACCCCGACAAGCCGGAACTGGTCAGCGCGATGCTCGACCTCGCCGTCGAGGAGATGGACCATTTCCGCTGCGTAGTGCGGATCATGACCCGCCGCCAGTTGCGCCTGCGGAAGGATGACCGCGACCACTACGTCAACGCACTGCGCCAGCACGCGCGGCATCCGAGCGAGGAATATTTCTCGACCGCCTGTTGCTGGGTGCGGTTATCGAGGCCCGCGGCGCGGAGCGCTTCGGCCTGGTCGCGGCAGCACTGGCCGGCGGCGAACTGGCGGATTTCTATCGCGACATCGCCAGCAGCGAAGTCCGCCATCAGCAGCTTTTTCTCGAACTTGCCCAGCGTTATTTTCCGGCCGAACCGATTGCGACGCGCCTCGACCAGCTGCTCGAAATCGAAGCGGCGCTGGCCAGCGAATTGCGGCATCGGCCAGCCCTGCACTGATGGCCACTCTGTCGCTGCCTAAAACGCCACAGCCGGAACGGTCCCGCGATCCCGTTGTCCAGTACCTGGCTCGCTATGCCGAAGCCGGCACCACCGCGATAGCCCAGACCATCGCCCGCGGCGACCACCGCTTTGACGAGGTGCTGGTCATCCCGGCGTTTCGCGAAGGCCCCGACTTTTTCCTGCGCCTGCAGAACACGCTGCTGGCACAGCGCGCGTGCCTGCTGATTCTCGTCGTCAACCAGCCCGACACCGAGCCCGCAGCCGACGCCGACAACAGCGCACTATGGCGCGCCGTCTGGCAGTCACCACGGCAGTCGGCGCGCCCTTCACCGCCGCTGCCACCCACTGCGCGCTGCGCAGCATAGGCAGCAGCGACAGCGCGGTGCTGCTGGTGGATCGTTTCGACCGCGGCGCCAAACTGCCGGCCCGCGAAGGCGTTGGCCGCGCCCGCAAGATCGGTGCCGATATTGCGCTGGCATTGATCGCCGCCAGTGTGGTCGCCTCACGCTGGATTCACAGCAGTGACGCCGACGCACACCTGCCATTCGACTATTTCGCCGTGCCGCAAGCCGCTGCCGCCGTCGCCGGCGTGCTGCCTTTTCACCACCGCTGCGGCGACGACGCCGTCGGCGCCGCCACCCGGCTGTACGAACTCGGTCTCCAATACCATGTGGCGGGACTGCGCTGGGCGGCCTCGCCCTACGGCTTTCACAGTGTCGGCAGCGCGTTGATGGTGCGGGCGGACGCCTATGCGCAGGTGCGCGGCTTTCCCCGCCGCGCCGGCGGCGAGGATTTCTACCTGCTCAACAAGCTCGCCAAGATTGGCGACGTGTCGTCGCCGACCGCGCCCGTGATCGAGCTGGACGCCCGCGCCTCAACCCGCGTCCCCTTTGGCACCGGCCCGGCGGTCGCTCGCCTGGTCGGCCGACTGGAGGCCGGAGAAGATCTTGCCGGTATCGCCCTATTCCACCACCCGGAAGTTTTCCGACAATTGAGGCTGTGCCTCGCCGCTTGGCCGCAAATCTATCGCCACGAGATTCCCGACACCGACATCAGCCCGCAAAGCCGGGACGCGCTGGCGACGCTCGGCTTCGCTCGGGCGCTGAGTCATGCCCGCCGCCACAGCCGCAGCGAGACACAGTTTGTGCGCCAGCTCAACACCTGGTTCGACGGCTTCAGAACGCTGAAATTTCTCCACTCGCTGCGCGATCGCGGCTGGCCCTTGATCGATCTGGCGACGGCACGGACAGCGCCATTTTTCAGCGCGTAATGATCTCCACCATTGCGGCGAATGATCGGCGTACCTTCATTCTCATCGGCGTACCTTCATTCTCACAAGCCGCATCTCACCCGCTGGGCACCGTCGCAAGCCTAGCCCAAAACCAATGAAAAGGCCGCCGGCATTGCCGGCGGCCCGTTGCGCTTGCCGACCGTCAGGTCTCTGCCGTCACCACTTTCTGCTTGGCTCAAGCCGCTTTGTAGCCCGGCATCTCCCACTGCTGAACCACGGGTACGACCTTGTCGGCAAACAGTTTCATGCTGCCTTTGACATAGTCGTAGGGCATCCCCGCGAAGCTGAAGCTGCAGTTGATGTCCATCGCGCCAATGATGTCCTGTACGCCGCGGATCTTTTGCAGGCATTGGTCTGGCGTGCCCCAGATCTGCAGATCGGTGAACAGCTTTCCCATGCCCTCGTCGCCAATGGCGCGCGCGCTCTTTGCCGCCTCATGGTAGAAGTCGTAGGCACCGCCGCCTTTGGACGCGAAGTGCTCGCCCTTCATCTCGTAGTGGACCATGGCCGAGACCCAGTAATCGGACATGTACTTGTAGGCCATGGCCTCGGCTTTTTTGGCGTCGTTGTCGCAGATCACAAACAGGTTGGCGCTGGTGGGCGGCGCCTGCTTGCCCTGGGCATTTTCATAGAATCCGCGCCACATGTTGATTTCGCGGGCGCGACTTTCCCAAGGACCAATGGCGAAGGTCATGATCGAGCCGCCGAGCTTGGCCGCGTGAGGTGCGGTATCCGGTGACATCGAGACGATAAAGGTGCGGTCCCTGAAGGTTTTGAACGGCCGCGGACGCAGTTCCCGCCGCTCCTGTTTGAAGTACTTGCCGTGGCCTTCCATGAATCCGCTTTCGAGGGCTTCGAGGATCATCGCCGCGGACTCGTTCATGCGATCGCGGGACTCGGCCATGTCGATACCGAAGCCGTCATATTCGATTCGCGCAAGACCACGGCCGAGCCCGACGAGCACGCGCCCCTTGCTGAGGTTGTCGAGCATGGCAATGCTGGTGGCGACGCGGATCGGATCCTTGTGCCAGGGCAGGATGAGAGCGGCAGTACCGAGATTGATGGTCCTGGTCTGTCCGGCCATGAACGCGAGAAACTGGGGAATGTCCGGAGACAGCGTGTAATCCGTGAAGTGATGCTCCACTGCCCATATCGAATCCAGTCCCAGTGGCTCCGACATCAGCGCGATATTTACCTCCTGCTGGTACATGTCGTAATCGGACTGCGGCAGGTTGGGGTGGTTCTGGAACAGCATCAACTGACCGACTTTCATGATTTTCTCCTTTGCGAGCCATGTTCCGCTCCACTGTAGCGGTCCCGAGCTCAGGAGTGCTTGATCCAGAGCAACTGACAATGCCTTGCAAGCCGGCTTGATGGCCGGGACGCATACAAACGAAAACGGGCGACAGGTTACCCTGCCGCCCGAACTCGCGGTGTAAACCGGTCGTGACGTTTCAGCTACCGTTGCGCGCCGCGATGGATGAGCACCGCAAGGCCCAGCGGATCAACCCGCCTTGGCTTGCACCCAGCCGTTTTTCAGTACCGGCAGGACTTTTTCGCCAAACAGCTTCATGCTCTTTTTGGCTTGCTCATAGGGGAGACCGGAGTAGCTGAAGGTCACGTTCAGATCGATATCGCCGACCAGGTCTTCGATAGCCTTGATCTGTTGCAGGATCTGATCCGGGGTGCCATAAATCTGGCAGTTGGTGAACATCTTGCCCATGCCTTCGTCGCCGATGTGGCGCATGGCTTCGGCAGACTTCGCGTAGTGGTCGTACTGACCGCCGCCCTTGCCGGCGAAGTGATCACCCTTCATTTCGTAGTGTGCGGTGGCCGTGTTCCAGTAGCCCGCCATGTATTTGTGCGCGGTGTCGTGGGCCTTGCTGGCGTCGGTATCGCAATAGGTAATGACATTGGCGACGGACGGCGGCGCCTTGCGGTTCCACTCTTTTTCATAGAGATCGCGCCAAGGCGTCGATGTCGGGCTTGCGCTTTTCCCAGGGGCCGATGGCAAAGGTCATCAGCGCGCCGCCGATCTTGGCCGCATGGGGTACCGTGTCGGGAGACATGGAAACCACGTAGGTGCGGTCCTCGAACGAACGCAACGGGCGCGGACGGATCTCGCGACGCTCCTGCTTGAAGTACTGGCCGTCACCTTCCATGAAACCGGTGTTGAGGCCCTGCAGGATCATGTGCGCGGCTTCGTTCATGCGGCCGCGGGATTCTTCCATGGAGATGCCGAAACCGTCGTACTCGACCTGCGCGAGACCGCGACCGAAGCCGGCCAGGGCGCGGCCCTGGGACAGGTTGTCGAGCAGTGCAAAATCGGTGGCAACGCGCAGTGGATCCTTGTGCCAAGGCAGGATCACAGCGGCGGTGCCGAGTTTCAGCTTGGTGGTGCGGCCGGCCATATAGGCCAGGAATTCGATGATATTGGGGGACAACAGGTAGTCGGTAAAATGGTGTTCGGTACACCAGATGGAATCGAAGCCGAGGGCTTCGGTCATGTCGGCGACAGCCAGCTCATTGACATAGACCTCGGCGTCCGTCATCGGCAGCCAGGGGTGGTTCTGGAAAAACATCAAATTACCTACTTGCATGTCGCGCTCCTTTACTGAAGTTGATCAAGTACGGGGGAGTTGATCGAGGATCGAATGCCCGGTGAATCGAACACTGGTTTAATTCGGTACCGGCGTTGCTCAGGCGTTGCTGGGTGACACAGCGTCCTTGCGGGACAGATCAAAACTCTACCGCTACCTGACAGTATCCGCTGCGAGATGGCGAGCGCAGCGGCGTCGAATAGCGCCACTGCCAAAGGTGGGTTACGGCAGAATCGCACCGCAATGTCCATTGCGGCCGGTCATCGTAGCAGATTTATCTCGCCAGCACCGACGGGCTTGGCCCGCCTCGACTCAGCAGCGGGCCAGCAGGGATTGCCAGTCCGCGGTCAGAGACGCGCGAAAATCGGGATGGGCTATGGCGATCAGCGCCTCGGCACGCTTTTCCACGGTGAGGTTCGACAGCCGGGCAGTCCCGTATTCGGTCACCACATAGTCGACGTCACTGCGCATGCCGGTGACCGGTGCGGCCGTCAGCAGCGGCACAATTTTCGACAGGCTGCCCCTTTTTGCTGTCGAGTGCAGCGCGATGATGCTGCGTCCGCCGCGGCTGGCACGCGCGCCGCGCAGGAAATCCACCAGGCCGCCGCCACCGCCCACTTGCAGGCCGTTGATGGTCTCACTGTTGATCTGGCCGAACAGATCGATTTCCAGCGTGGTGTTGATTGCCACCAGACGGTCCAGCTGCGCGAGCACGCCGGCACTGTGGGTATAACTCACCGGCCGCAGCCGCAGATCGCAGTACTGGCCGCACCAGCGGTAAAACTCCCGGCTGCCCGCGATAATGCCCGTGGTTACCTTGCCCACATCGATGGTCTTGCGCCGGCCGGTGACCACGCCGGCCTCCACCAGCGGCACGAAGGCCTCGGTGAGCAACCCCGTATGCACGCCGAGATCCTTCTTGTCACCCAGCTTTTGCAGAATCGATACCGGCAGCGAGCCGATGCCCAGTTGCACACAGTCCCCATCCTCAACCAGCGCCGCGATCTGCGCAGCAATGACGAGATCGGTGTCGGAGGCGGCGCCGACACCGTATTCGAGCAGCTCGCGGTCGGTGAATACCGCGTAGTCGATGTCGATCAGCGCGAGCTTCAGCGCATCGGCCGCGGCCGGCATCGCGGCATTGATCTCGGCAATGACCAGATCTGCGCCGGCAAGCATCTCCTCGGCGTAGTCGGCGTGCAGGCCGACACTGCAGCGGCCGTCGGCACCCGGCGCGGACACCATGATCAGCGCGACGTCGATGTCGTATACCTCTTCCATCGCGCGATAGCGGGCGGAGTGATAGGCGGGCACAAAATCGACCCGGCCGTGGCGGTGGAACTCGCGATAGCCGGGCAGGAAGAAGCCCGTATTCAACACCGCGGCGGGGGAGAAAATGTCCGGATTCAGCAAGTTCATGCCCGGCACCGAGCAGTCGATCACCCGTATCTCGTCGGTGAGCTGGGCGCTGGCGATGACCTCCAGCAGTGCATCGGGCTGGCCGCAGCCGCCGCCGACAAACACCGTGGTGCCATCGCGAAAGTGTCGGCGTCGGCCGTGTCATCCCCAGCAGCACATCGCCTGTGTCGTTGGCAATGTTTACCGAGCAATCATAGAGAGCTTCCAGCGGCACGTCCTGTTGCTTTTCACCTCTGATTTCGGTGGCGACCTCGCCCCCGAAACGACTTGAGAAGGGTGAGTTCCCCATGTCTGTCTCGCTGTAAGACTTTATGGAATCGATCTGTTTTCCTATGAGCCGCCCTACTCCGATGGGCAGCCAGATTTCGACATTCTCTCCTTCATGAACCGAGTGAACGTCGGTCTCTGGCACCAGGGCGTGAACAACACACTCCCTCAAAGACTTAAGTTCTCCCACTACAGCCCCTTCCCCCGGCTGGAATCCTTCCTGAAAAGTTGGCTCAAGACTCGTTACCGCGCCGTCGAATGGTGCGGTGACATTGGTTTGGGCGAACTTGAGTTGATCTTTGAGATTTTCTATTTCGTCATGGGCCTGACGCAATTCCACTTCTTTACCTTCGGCTTGCCACGCCAGCTTTTCCTCCAACAGGAGCATCTGTATCTCCTTTTCGCATGTTTCGCGCTGTATTTCCGCCTGACGAAGCTTCAGCTCAAGCAGAGAAGTATCCAGGCGAAAAAGCGTATCCCCCTTTCTCACGGCATCCCCCTCACGTATGAATACGCCACTGACGATGGTGTGAAGCGGCACGGTAAGCTTCTGTGTCTTCTGAGAGCCCACAAAACACGGATAGACTGATCTTGACGACCAGGGTATGCACAACGGGACGGCAGCTATTGCCAATATGATGAAAAAAGCAGCCAGTCCGGAATACCTGGGTTTCAGCTCCTGCCTGGTTTTGTACAGGGTGGCAATTCCCTGAAAAACCGGCCGAACCATGAATAGGCAAACCGCCAGCAGTCCAAGTAAGATACCCAGCACCTTGTCGAAACGGTAGTAGACCCCAACAGCCAGACCGGTGTAAAGGGAAATGCGGTAAAGAAAAGCACATACCCCATAAATCGTGAAGAGGACCGACTGGCCAGGGGTTTTTGCTTGCCTTGGAATCCGGTCTACTCCCATTACTCTGTTCATGAAGAGATATTTGAGGTGCCTGAATGAATTGGTGTACAAATTGGGCATCCCCAAAAAGTCGGTTAACAGAAAATATCCGTCGAACTTGAGCAGGGGATTTCCGTTAAACAGGAGCGTCGAGGTAAAAGAAACGGCCATAAGGTAAAAGGCCAGGGAATTCACCATTCCGGGCCTGGTAAAATACCAGACATAGGTGGCCACAACGGCCAACGCCGCTTCAGCCACTATACCAGCGGCGGCGATGGCTGCTCGCTGCTTTCGGTCAGCCAGTTGCCAGGCATCTGTTGTATTGCAATAGAGACATGGGAAAAAGATCAAAAAGGCGACTCCCATTTCCGGCACGTACAGCCCTAAGCTCTTGGCCGTATACGCATGGGAGAACTCGTGAATCAACTTTGTCAGAGCTATTGTTATCCACAACAACAAGAGATTCTCAAAATTAAAGAAAAACAGATACTCCAGTTGAATTCGCGACATTCCGGATACAATTAGATACAGCGCCCCCGGGGCCGCAAGGGCAAATAATAATGCGGTCCATTTGTTCGCCAAGTATTTGAACATCCATAGGGTCCGCTCGAGAAAGCGGTCCGGATTCAAAACCGGAATGAACAAGAAATAGACACTGGAAAGAAACTTGGCCTTGGCAGCCTTGCGCATCCTCTTTTTTTGCGCGACTTGGCGCTTGGCAGCTCCATAACTCGTGCCCAATAATAGACCCAACTGAGAAGCTTTTACTGTTATCTGTTTTGCGTCGGACAACGAATAGTAGTGGCCGGCTTGCTTGAGCCTGTCGACGGCCTCCTCTATGGTGGTGGAACCGTCCAGCATCTTGAGTAAGTTGTATTCATATTCAGAGAGCTGGTAATACCTCTGAGCAACAGGGTCCCTGATTACAACTCTCTTTTGCCCACCAGCCTCGGCCTGCTGATAACTCACCAGGTCCGCAGCGGAGTTTTGGGAGGGATTCCATGTCACAATCACCAACAGTTCCATTGCCGGCTTGCGCCCTCTGTAAGTTGGCAGATTCATGTCAGCCGGAGTCTTTTTTGATTTCAGTGAAGTATTCTACACCCTCCGCGAGTCAACGGGAAGAGAGCAGCACGTTGAAACTCCACCGTGTTTCAGCCAGGAAACGCATGGACGGCTTTGCCAAGATCGCAAATAGGGAAATGTGAAAAACCTCATTGTCCATGAGAGTTCAATAGAATAGAATGGTGTTCGCTGGCAGTCTCTGTCATCAACGAGGTGAATCAATTATTCCGCAAGGTCCCCTTCCTTTCCACGGATTTCGGTTGCGCTTGACATTCAAAGCCGAGCCGTCGTATGAGTATTTTCAAACACCGAGCGACAGCGACTCTGATGAGGGAACGGTGTCTCTCTGAAATCGGAATCCAACCACGGGACTTCTCACACGGAGATTCCCGGTTGGGATTTTGCACCATGAGGACCAATTAGCACTTTTCGTTCGTTGACCGTATAATATTCCCGGTTTAAGACTGTTGAGCTGCTTGTAGGTAAACACGAGTCAGCGTAAAAGGACACAGCATGGACTATATGAAACCGGAGATCATTGACTTGGCACCGAACGTGGTTGGAGGAGCTCCCTGCAATAACGGATCCAGCAATTATAGTACCGGCTGCACCAATGGTTTGGGCAATCAAACCAGTTGCAATAACGGCACGGCTCATGGCTCCGGTCCAGGTTGCCGCGCTTTCGGTTATGGTGCTCAACAAGGCTGCTCCTTTGGCTTTGGCCCCTGATCCTGAGCTGTAGCCTTCGGAATGACAGTGTTCATTTGGTGCACAGCGTCGCATTGCCTCCGTGCTTGCTACCCCCAGCCGGCCAATCACTGCGAAGAAGCCTCCCCTGAATCCCGGCACCCTGTTGGCCCGACACGGCAGACTCCACAGAACCAAACAAATCGTGGATCATCAAGAACATAGCTCATATATCCTCACTCTGGGAGACCACCTCCGCTGGAGTTTCACGGCATCGCCCGGCACGGAGTCGTGGCTCGACCGCATGGCCAACATCCTAAACTTCCGAGAAGGAGTAGAACGCGGCTTTGTACATGTCAACTTCAGACGGAGATCCTCCCGGCTGAACCGACTCACCTCTCGGATCCTCAGGAGAGACAGGGTCCGAACCGGCCCACTCTTTGGGAAAAGAGATACTCCAGCCGAGGGGTGGACAATGCGCGATTTCGGTTTGATCAGAATCTGGTCTCACTCGGAAGTCCCAAACCTAATCTGTGAACTCAGCCCACTGAAAAGCGACAGCCGGGAGTTGGTGATGATGTGGTACGCACTTCAGGTTATCTATCCCGGGATTGTCCATGGAGGAGGATTGCCCGTGCACGCAGCGATGGTATCTCGCGGAGGAATGGGAGTCCTACTGGTTGGAGCAGAAGGCGCCGGAAAATCAACATGTTGCCGGCGTATGGCGGAAGTGTGGACCGTTCTGGCCGATGACGGAGTACCGATTGTGCCTGGAAAAGGGTCATCTTACGTGGCCCATCCTCTGCCAACATGGAGCGAACTCATCATGGGCCAGAGCGAAAGAACTTGCACCGTGGAACATGGGGTCCCATTGTCCGCGATCTTTTTTCTCGAAAAGGCCTCTCATGACGAAGTTGTTCCACTGGGTCAGGGCCATGCGTCTGTAACGATCAATGCGTCAGCGTCTTATGTTGCCAGGCAGGGGTGGAAGAAGCCCAATCCTGTTCAGGATAGATGCCTCAAGACAATGATCTTCGACAATTCCTGCCGCATAGCCAAAACCGTGCCTTCCTTCTTGCTTCGAGTCAGTTCTTCGGGGAAATTCTGGAAACCGATGGAACAAGCTCTTCGCCGATCCTCGCCGAGCCTGCCCGGAGTTCGTGAAGTGGCCAACGTATCACAACGTGGATAGCATTGCCTCGTGTGTCAAATGACAGCAACTTCGGCCAATACGCTATCCTCGGACAGTTATAACCTCAGAGATCAGGACGCCACTGGCACGGCCGCCTCTTTTGCGTTAAACTATGAGTTGGAGCAAAAAACGACCGCGGAAACGGGAGATTGTAGTCTCCGGAACAAATTAGAACGCCCCTGTAAACCTATTCCAATTCTCTGAGAGAGCTGGTGCGCGTCAGAGGGGTATCCTGAATGATTGACCAAATTGACAAATCTGTACCGCTCAATTGTGAACGGGATGAACTGCGGCAGCTCATCGCCCAGCTTGAACGGACTCAAGCGGAAGTGCGAGAAACTCAAGAGCTGCTCCAGGGCATCCTGAATGCAATAAACTCCTCGGCGGACGGAATCATCATTTACGACTTGGACGGTAACGTAAAACATGTCAGTGATTCGTTCACGCGACTTTTCGGATGGACCAAAGAAGAACTCTTGGGTAAACGAATACCGTTCATGCCGGAATCGGAACAGGAAGCCTCGCTTGCCCAGATCAATCGACTGATTCAAGACGGAATACCCGTTACCGGTTTCGAGACCAGGAGGCTCACGAAGGACGGAAGCCTTTTGGATGTGAGCGTCAGCTCCTCTCGATATCTTGACCACCAGGGGGAACCCGTTGGAATTCTGGTTATTCTTCGTGATATAACCCCGTGGAAATCTATGCAGAGGGCTAGGCAACGAGCCGTGCACCATCTTTCTCATGAATTGACCACTCCGCTCGCGATCATAGACGCTTCACTTCCGAAGCTGGCGAGACAGGATCTCTTACCCGAAGAACGGCAAAGAAACTTCGACAGGATAAGGAGGAATCTGACTCGATTGAGAGAGGTTCAGCAGATCGTGCAACAGATCGTTGCCCCTCCAGATTACAAACCCCGGCCCTTTCCTGTTGTTCCGTTTGTCCTCGACGCCTTGGACACGTTTCGGAAGCAAAGCTCTAGTCGATCGGTGGCACTACTCCAAAGGCTGCAACCTGTTGATTCCTCTGTGATCGATCCAGACGTTCTTAAAACGGTTCTCGAGACGCTGGTCAAGAACGCGATTGAGAATACTCCAGATGGCGGAACGGTGACAGTTATTCTGGAAAGCTCCCCGTCCGGACCTCTGTTGCGTGTCGAGGATCGTGGGGTGGGCATTCTCCGGCAGGATCAGCCGTTCATTTTTGAAGCATTCCATCATACACAGGATACGGAGCGCTACTCCACAAAGAAACCATTTGATTTCAATGCGGGCGGCAAAGGACTGGAACTGATGCAACTGAAAATGCTTGCTGAAGAAGGGTTTATTGACATTGGGTTCGAAACCACTAGATGCCGATACCTGCCCACTCACCGAGAACATTGTCCGGGCAGTATCTCCCTGTGTGAACATGTCAGAGACGAGCGTGGATGTAGGGAATCCGGGGGCAGCACTTTCTCCGTCCTCTTTAAAGGACCTCATGTTCGCGGCAAGTGACACGTTTTTGATAAAGAGTGGTAGCCTCAGAAGACGACGAAAACTCTACCGAAATGCTTACGCCTTTCCATTTGATGGAGACCTTTTTTGACCGATTCGAATGGGAAAAACCGGTCGGTTACAGGCCGAATTTCGTGAAGTGTCACCGCCGGGTTCCCGCCTCGAACATCTCTCTGTGTTGGGCTGCTGATAGCGACGGACAGAGCACTTACTATGCGTAGACGTTCCAGATCAGGCGGTAAACTTCTGCCGAAGGGACTCGTGATTATTTACGAAGACAGAGATATTCTTGTGGTGGATAAACCGCCAGGCCTCTTAACAATTGCTACAGATACAGAGAAATCACGAACAGCTTACTTTATTCTGACGGATTATGTCCGCAAGGGCTACGCCAGGTCCAAGAACCGGATTTTTATCGTTCACCGACTGGATAGGGAAACTTCAGGTATCCTCATCTTCGCGAAGAGCGAAGAGGCAAAGCTCCGTTTGCAGAGCCAGTGGAAAGAAACGAAGAAAGAAATATCTTGCCGTCGTTCATGGCAAGTGTGAGAAGTGCTCGGAGACTATTTCTACGTACCTGGTAGAGAACAAAGCTCACGCTGTGTACTCCACGTCCGATACCACAAAAGGAAAACTGTCTCACACTGCTTACGAAGTGCTCAAACAGACAAAAGACTTTGCTTTGCTGGATGTTGATCTGTTGACGGGCAGGAAGCACCAGATACGCGTACATCTCGCCGATATTGGACACCCGGTGGTGGGAGACCAGAAGTATGGAAAAGGGAATGACGCCCACAAACGTCTGGCACTTCATGCGAGATCGATTTCCTTCCAACACCCCTTCAGCGGTGACACAGCTCACTTTTGAAACGAAAGTGCCCGTGTATTTCAACAAACTGGTTGGTAGTTTGGATCAAGTAAGCGCCCAACAAACCAATGCAACGGAAGCAGAAACACACCGCCAAAGCCAAATTTCATGAACCTGATTTCATGACTTATCGATCGTCTTGATTTAAATACCAAGCTATTTCTTGTGTTGACAGAGGGGTTCAACTCGGCGCAACTGCGTGTGGTAAACTGCGGAGCACTGGAGAGCAAGGCTGCTGGATAATTCCAAGAATGAAAAATGGCCAGGTGAGTTGCATTCACCTATGGATCCAAAATATGGGCGTCTTCTGAACGCAAACCGAAAGAGAGCATCGAAGTTTCTTGCTATGACCTCATTTGTTAGCTTTCGGTACGCGATACGTCTGTACGAGCCTACTCAATCCAACCGACCTTCACGGTAAGCGGTGACAAACTCCATGCAGTAATCATCGAGTCCCATAATCATGGTTGCCGCCTTGAGCGCCCCATAGCTCCGGTTGTCGGTGGGATCTATGATCGCTGCGTCCAATCCCCTGGCGATGCAAGCTATGAGAAAGGAACGGTTGACGAGACTTCTATTGGGTAAGCCGTACGAGATGTTGGTGAGCCCGCAGACCGTGTGGACACCGGGGTAAAGAGACATGATTTGTTCGATTGCCGTGAGAGTGGCAACTCCGGACTGTGGATCTGAGGATAGCGGGTATACCAAAGGGTCTATGTAGAGCCGGCCCAAAGAGATTCCGTAGTGAGTGGCCTTTTCGAGCAATTGCCCTGCGAGCTTCACCTTTTGGGTCGGCAGCATGTGCAAGCATGTCCGATGATTGACACAGCGCGATTACTCCGGAATCTGTACTCCAAAGCTAGGGGCAGCAAGGTATGAAGTCGCTCAGCTTCAAGTGTAATGGAATTGATCAGAGGTGGTCTAAGTGTCTTCGGAAGCACTTTTGCGATGACATGGGGATCAGGTGAATCTAAACAGAGAGGAAGATCCACCGCTTCTTGAACCGTCTCCACTAGCCAAGTCAGACATTCGGTTTCTTGCCCAGCTATAATGCCCGCGTTGACGTCTATATAATCTGCACCGGCTCGGGCCTGATCAATTGCTTCCTTTTGAATAAAGGCGGAATCCCTCATTTCGATTGCCTGCGCAATCGCCTTCCGCGAAGAGTTTATTCTTTCTCCGATGACAATCACCGTGGCCTCCTCCGACTGTCACAGACTTTGCCGGAGCTTTGACAGTTCATGGTCGCCGATAATTCCTGTCATTCGGCCCTAACGTGTTTGTTCTAGGCACCATCTCCATTTGCCAACAACCTTTTTGCAACCTGTATCGCCTCGCCTGCATCGTCCGCATATCCGTCTGCTCCGGCTTTGGAGGCAAATGCAGCATCTACGGCAGCACCACCTACCATAATCTTACAGGTATTCCCGATTTCGGATTCCTTCAGGAACCTAATGGCTTCCTTCAATTCAGGTAAAACTGTGGTGAGGAGGGCAGATATGCCCAGCAGTTGCGGGGATTCCTCTTTCAGTTTCTGCAAGAAGCGCTCTTTGGGGACATCCACTCCTATATCAATTACCTCAAATCCGGCTCCCCTAAACATTGTGATCATCAGATTCTTCCCGATATCGTGCAAGTCGCCCTTGATTGTTCCAATAAGGAACTTTCCTTTAGTTTCAGTCGACTGCCCTGCGATAAGAGGTTCCAGAATTTCCATGCCGGATTTCATTGCTCGAGCAGCTATCATCATTTCCGGCAAGAATATTTCGTTGCGGGAAAATCTTTGCCCCACTTCTTCCATGGCTCGGTTCATGGAAGAAATCATATCGTTTATCGGCACCCCATGGGCGACGGCATTCTGCACGAGTTCCGTTGTCTGCGGGGCTTTTCCCCTGAGAACACTTTCATAAATCTGGTCCAGATACTCCATTACTAACTCCCGATCCGAAGCTCAGTTCTTTATGCTAGTAGCGCCCGATTTCTCGTGCGTACCGATACATTTCTTTGACTGTCGCCGAATTGCATCCTGAATGTATCGAATTGCTGTCCGACAGGATGTAGCGGCCTCCTGCCTTGGCTTGGTCCATGCAACGTTTCACTTCTCGTCTGACGAGTTCCAGATCAGACTCAATGAGCGCTTCCCCGCAATCCACGTTTCCCGCCAGGACCAGCCGGTCTCCATAGTCTCTTTTCACTTCACTCAAGTCGACTCCTGCCTTTGGTTCAAGTGCGTGGACGCCCGCCAGCCCTGCGTGGACAGCGGTATCGAGAAGAGGAGTCAGAAACCCGTCCGAATGCCAGAGCACAGGAATTCCGGCCTTTTCGACTATGTGCCGGTAACGAGGCACCATGAGTTCATGAAAATCTTCAGGAGAAATATACGTGCGCCCTTTGAACGCGGCATCGTCGCCCATCAATATTAGATCCGCGCCAAGTTCGGCTCCGCGAGCGGCGATTTCAGCGAACCACCTGGTTCGCTCCCATAACAGGTCCTCTATAAGACTCCGGTCGTCCATGTACAGGTAGAAGAAGTCTTCGAAACCGATGCTCTCCAGAGTCAGGCCGAACGGCCCGGTGTGGCTTGTGAGGCAAAAGGCCTTGTCAGGTCTCTTTTCTATGGCGTTCCTTGTCTTGGTAGGGTCCATTCGGTCGTCCAGCCTCAAGTCTGGTATGTACCGCTCGATGTCATCTTTCTTCCTTATCACTCCATTGGTGTATGACCCTCGCGTCCACAGCCGTCCAAATTCGTCGATGCCGTTCCATCCTCCGTATGTTCCGCCACTCGTTTGTTGATCTTCTGCTATGTCCTGAGTAAGCCCGGCATTCAATGGCACTCCTTGGCACCAGTTTTGACTGTAAATCGGATGCACGTCCAAACCAAGAATGTCGTAGGTGCGACCCAGGCTCCCTCCGCCGATCTCTATAATAAGTTTCGGATCGATCCCGAACGTCAATGTTGGGACGCGATCTGGGATTTGACCCTGGAGTGTAGCTAAGACTCTTTGCTTTGAAGTCATTTCTTGCATGTTTCTTTTCTCGTTCCGAGCAGATTTCCCGGCCCTTGAACCGTCAGAAGTCCTTCTAGTGACCAATGTATGCTTTGACGACCTCTTCATCGTTCAACACGCCAGCCGGATCTCCTTCGGCTATTTTTGTCCCGAAATTAAGCACGACCACTCTATCAGCCAGATCACCCACCAGCTGCATGTCATGCTCTACCCAAATCATCGTTATGCCGAGTTTGTACTTGATTCTCAGAATGAATCGGGCGAGGTCCTCCTTCTCCTGCCGGTTCATTCCTGCGGAAGGTTCATCCAACAAAAGAATTTTCGGTTCCATGGCCAATGCCCTTCCCAGGCCCACTATCTTCTGAATGCCGTATGGCAAGCTGGAGGCTCGGCTCTTTCGATATTTCTCCAGCTCGAGGAATTCGATTATCTTCTCGACAACCTCGCGCTGTTCGATTTCTTCCCTGATGGTCTTGCTCCAAAAATATCCATTGGAAAAAATCCCTCGGTTCATTTTCGTGTGTCGCCCCACCAACAAGTTGTCCAGAACCGTGAGATGTCTGAACAGCTCGGCATGCTGAAAACTGCGGGCAATACCATGCCGGGCTACTTCATGAGAATGGGCTCGGGCCAAATCCAATCCGTCGTACAAAATGCGACCGTTTGTAGGATGATAAATTCCGCTGACGCAATTGAGGGCACTAGTCTTACCTGCTCCGTTTGGACCGATGACGGCCACCAGATCGCCCTTCGGAACAGTGAAAGATATAAATCGTAGAATCGCTTGATTCCCAATTGAGAGCGTGACGTCATCTAATGTCAAATGCGCTGTTTTCTCAGCCATACCATCTTCTCGTGCGGCGATACTGCTTGACGGCCCGATAGCTTTTGTGCGACTCACGATCTCCTGAGCCGAGGTAGAACTCCCGAATGTCCTCATGGCTCTTGAGCCTTTCTGGTTCTCCTGAATAGACGATTCTTCCGTTTTCTATCACGTAACCGTAGTCTGCAATTTCCAGGGCAGCCACAGCATTTTGTTCCACGAGGAGGACAGATACCGCCCGGTCATCCCTGATTTCTTTGATAACGTTCATCAAGTCTTTCACCACAATAGGGGCCAGTCCCAGCGACAGTTCATCGATCAGCAACAAGCGTGGGCGACACAACAGCGCAGCTGACAGGGTCAACATTTGGCGCTCTCCCCCGCTTAGATAACCCGCCTGGCGCTTTTTCAACTTACGCAAGGCTGGAAAATAGTCGTATATCGCTTCCGTCATGTCCTTCTTCAGCGAACCCTGCTCTTGAACATGACCGCAGAGTTCAAGATTCTCCTCTACTGTCATGTTATCGAACACCTTGTTGTGTTCCGGAACGACGACTATGCCCTTCCTCGTGATTGCGCTCGGATTTTTTCCTTGTATCTTTTCACCTTGAAATTCGACAACCCCATCCGAGACTTTCGCGTCGTCGATACCAAGAAAACCGGATATGGCCCTTAGTGTGGTGGTTTTGCCCGCTCCGTTTGTTCCCAACAGGACCACGATTTGATTTTCCATCACTTCCAAAGAGATGCCCTGTACGGCCGTACAAACGTTGTGGTAAACTACTTCCAACTTTTCGACCCGGAGCAATGGGGAGTCTCTTTTGAGAGTCATTAATCTAGCCTCTCTGAGTCCTGTACTTAAAAGGCCAAAGAAGGAAATAGTCCCTTATTCTCGTCCAAAGGCCCACCAATCCCGTGGGTTCCAGTATGAGGAACAGTATCATGATCAATCCGAAGGAACTTTGCTTCACCGCGAACATATAGGTAGTCAGACGCGACGGCATGGAAAACTGATCCATTATGAAGTCGATTGAATAAGGGAGGAGCACTACAAAAAAAGTGCCTAGCACAGCCCCCAAGATCGAGCCCAACCCCCCGATGATCACCATGGCAATGTACTGAATGGTCAGGAAGAGCGAAAAGGCCTCTGCTGAAACAAATCCTTGGTAATATGCAAAAAGGCTCCCCGATATGCTGGTGAGAACCGAAGAAACCACGAAAGCTGAGAGTTTGTAACCCGATACCTTTATCCCGAAGGCTGCAGCCGCCACGTCACGATCCCTAATGGCCATCCACGCTCTTCCTGTGCGTGATCGAACAATATTCACAGCGAATATAATCACCAAAAGACTGGCAATTAGGAGGACGAAATACCACGCCGAAGGATCTTGCAACACAAACGGCCCCAGGTGGGGCGGTTCCAGGACAATGCCTGTTGCAAAACCCCTTTTGGTTTCATATTCAGCACCCACATAAATGACAATGAAGTGGAGAGCCAACGTGCTCAAGGCCAGGTAGAGGCCCTTCAGTCTTAATGAAGGGAGTCCGAAGAAAATTCCCAGCGCCGCTCCTACAATTCCCGATGCTGGAAGGGTCAACCAGATCGGGGCTTGCAACTCCTTGACAAGTATTCCAGTGGTGAAAGCTCCGGCAGCGACAAAGCCCGCATGCCCCAACGATATCTGCCCGGCATATCCGGTCAGTAGCATCAGGGCCACAGAGCCAATCAGCGCAAGGAATACCTGGTTTGCCAGATCCACCAAGAAGGGACTGCCGAGAAGGGGCAGGAGCGTCAATGCCGTGAGCAGCACCATGAGTCCTATCCAACGGGCGCGAGTTTCAACGATGGCGAGATCGCCGGCATAAGACGTCTTGAAATATCCACTTGCAAAGGCCATTTTACACCCGCTCCCACTCTTCCTTCGTGCCGAAAAGGCCCCACGGCCTAATGAGCAGCATGCCCAGCAACACGACGAAAGGAGCCACTTCGCTGGCCTGTGGACTGATTGTGATTGCCGCCACTTGAGATGCCGCCACCAGCACCGCACCGGGAATGACGCCCACTAAGCTGTCAAGGCCACCAACGAGCACCACAGGAAAGGCCGTCAAGGCCAACAGGAACATATTGGGCTCCAGCCCACTATCGCAGGCCATGATCATTCCCGCCAAGCCCGCTGTCAAAACTGCTATCGCCCACGAACAGGCATAGTACGTGTGGATGTTGATCCCTCTTTGGGCAGCCAGGAGAGGATTTTCTCCCACCGCACGCATCCGCAAGCCCCAGCGGGTGAATTTCAAGCACAGAAAGAGGGACGCATAGGTTACTATTGTGCTTGCAACGGCCGCAATGCCGAATGTCGATATCACGCCGCTTCCGATGAGTCGATGAGAGGCGTTTTCGATTCCCATGAACTGAAGGGGATGCCACGATTGAGACGTCCAAATCAGAGTGACGACACCCCTCAACAAAATTCCCAATGAAATCGTGACCAAGACCGCGGCGAACACGGACTCGCCAGTCATGAACCTCATGAGAAAGAAGTAAACAGCCAGCCCGAGAAGGAGGCTTAATCCTGCCGCAATCATGAATGACACGAGAGGATTGCCGGGAAACGCCATGATTACCGTGAGCAGGAAGTAAGCCCCCAATGTCATCAGTTCACCATGTGCAAGGTTCAGAACTCGACTGGAGCGATATACGAGCACGTAACCGCAACAGACCAGACAGTAAAGGGAGGCCAACACGATAACATTCACTGCAATTTGCATGGGAAACACCCGCACGTTCGATTCACGAAAAATCTTTCCGCAAGGGAACGAGATCTCATTCGGTATCGCCTGGAATCAGTGACCTATTTGATTTCAAAGGGCGTCCAATCTTTCACGATATTTATGCTTCCGGATGCGGAATCCCATTTGTACACTCGATAGTAGTTCACCGTCCTGAAATGGTTTTCCTTGGTCCAGGCCAGCGGCCCACCTCGGAGACCTGCAGTCTCAACTTTCAGATTATTCATTGCCTCTCTGACCTTTTCGGGACTAGGCGGCCAGGGAGTCCCCTTCAGGATTGCCTCCAGCGTCATTGCGGCAATCCACCCTTCAGAAAGTTTTTTATACGGATAGATGGTCTTTTCTTTTTCACTGGCATTTTTCACTCTTTTGTGGATATCCGTATTGTCTGCAAAGAGAGCATTTGTCCCAAACACATACAGGTTGTCGTCTTTCAATCGTTCCAAGTCTTCTTCAGCCTGAAGATGAGCAAAAGCGAGGTAATTTCCTTTCCACCCCAGCTTGCGTAATGCCTCGAGAGTTTTGATCTGAGTCTCCCATGGCGCCCAAGCGTATACCCAGTTCGCACCGGCGTCCTTGATCTTCGTCGCGAAAGGCGTAAAGTCAGGAGTCGGGGGCGGGATTGCCTCTTTTCCCACAACAGTGAACCCTTCAGTCTTTGACGCCAGTTCCTCGGCAAAATCGATTTCGCCTCGTGAGACGGGTATGTTCATGGCAACCAGAGAAAGCTTCACCGGTTCTTTGGAGACATCTTTCATGAACGAAATGGCAAAACGACTATCATACTTGGCTGCAAACACGGTGGAGCAGAATTGGTTTGGATCGGCTTTGGGCGGGTATACTTCTGCCGGACAGACTGATCCCGCAAAAAAAATGGGCGTTTTGTACTGGTTGGCAACCTGAATCATTGGAGCATAAGTGCTCGAGAGGCTGGCGTTCAACATGAGAATCACTTTGTCCTGGGTGACGAACTTTTTCGCGTCAGACGCTGCTTTGGAAGGCTCCGCAGCATTATCGGAAAAAATGATTTTCACTGGGTGCCCGTTTATGCCGCCTTGAGCATTGACATCCTTGAAAAAGATGTCAAAAGCGTCCTTTATCGGAGCGTAAGTCCCCGAACCCTGTCCCGTTAAAGCGGCACTGAAACCAACCACGTACGCATCCGCCGCAAGAGCACTGCTCACGGACGACAAAGCCAATGCCAAGAGAATTGCGAGACAACAAACTGTTTTTTTCCGCATAGTTCCCTCCACTTTGTTTTAAGATGGCTGCTCGCGCAGCAGATCGCCAATCTCTGAAACGAGCCTTTTCTCTTCATTAGAGCTGTACATGGATTCCACTTGGTCCTGGAATTTCTGGTACATGAGATGCCGCTTTACCTTACGAGTTGGAGTCACAGGCTCTCCTTCCTCTTCGGGATCGAGTTCTTTAGGGATGATTCGAAAGACTTTGACTTGTTCCACTCTCGCTAGGTCTTGGTTTGCCCTGTTGATTTCTAAACCAATGAGCTTGACCACTTCCGGATTCTCCGCCAGGCTGCTGAAACCCGTGTAACTGACGTTATTCAACCTAGCCCATGCCGATACGGTGTCGTAGTCGATTTCTATCAAAACAGAGACATACTTGCGGTTATGCCCGAAGACTACCGCCTCGCTGATATACGGACTCGCCCTCAGATTATTCTCGATGTACGTTGGGCTGATCGTCTTACCACCCGAGGTCACAATTATATCTCGCAGCCGATCCACTATCTTGAGCTTGCCATCGGGCATGAATTCGCCGACATCTCCGGTATGCAGCCATCCATCTGAGTCCATAACTTCTTCCGTGTGTTGAGGGTTGTTCCAGTAACCTTCAAAGACGTCATTCCCTCTCACCAGGATTTCGCTTTTTTCACCCAACATTACTTCCCAGCCTGCGGGAGCAAAACCTACGTTTCCAGGTCTTGGGAATTGGTCTTGCTGGGCAGCGATGATTGCTCCCCCTGTTTCGGTTTGACCGTAGAACTCTGATAGGTTCAGTCCGTAAATGTGCCACAATGCTGTGACTTCCGGCGGCAGAGGCGCGCCGGCCGAAAGGGCTAGCTCCAACCGATTAAAGCCTATTTTGTTGAGCATGGGGCGGAATACGGTCACGTATGACAGCCAATACAAGAAGCCTCAGTGCAAGATTCTGCTTGCCCTCCCATACGCTTCCGATGTAACCACGGCCGATCTTTACTGAAAGCCGATAGGCTCCCCTTTTGAGGCGGCTTGAATTTTCAATGCCGACTAGGATGTTTGAAGCGAACTTCTGGAGATATCTCGGTACGGTAAACGGTACTGTGGGAGCAGTTTCGAAAATGGTCAAAGCAAGATCTTCGATGTCTTCACCATAATGGGGGACCATCTTAGTCAGAAGCGGCAAGGTGACGGCCACATCCTTGCCTAAGACGTGACAGAGTGGAAGATACACCACCGTGCGGTGCGGCTGACGCACCAGCAGCGGGTACCTGTCAATCAATGTGTAAGCCGCGGCCAGGTGCTTACCGTGGCTCATGAGGGCCCCTTTGGGATTTCCCGTTGTGCCCGACGTGTACACAATAAACAGAGGATCTGAGGGCTTGACTTGACGAGCGATCTCTTCCACGGCCGTCGGACATGCCTTCACTTCTGCCTCTCCACGCTCCATCAAATCACTATATGAAACGAGTGCAGGATGATCGTAAGTGAACATGCCACGGAGATCGAAGACTACGATGCGTCTTACAAAAGGCAGCTCGTCGAGCAATGGAAGAATACGGTCGACATACTCTTGATTCTCGGCAACAAAAATGGTTGCCTTGCCGTCTTCCAACAAGTACCTGAGTTCTTTCGCCGAGGATGTGGGATAGATGCCGTAAGTAACCGCTCCCAAAGTTTGAGCCGCAACTTCGCAGATCGCATATTCTTCACAGGGATCGCCCATCAAAGCCAGGCGGGCGCCACGCACCAGGCCCAAGTCTCTTAGGCCCAGCGTACAGCAGGAGACAAGATGGCTGAAATCGGCCCATGTCCTCTCGTGGTAAATGCCTAGCTTTTTTGCACGATACGCAACTTCAGTTGGTGTAGATGCGGCTCTTTCGAACAGGAGTCCTGGAACGGTCCTGGTCCTTAATTCCGCATATTTCTCAAGAGACTCCATAGGCACCACAAGTGTCAAAACTAAATTGTTACGTTTGGTTGCTTCGCTCCATGCCGCTGATGAGGACATCAAACGTATGGTCCAGGTTCTCGAACAGGGAATAGGACATATCCTTCAGGAGCCAACGGATAACCATGTGCTCGATAATTCCCAAGAATATGCTACGAGCAATGTACGGATTGAGATCCTGCCTCAGTTCCCCGGAATCCCGACCTTCCTCAAAAATTCTGAGCAGGCGACCATAAAACATCTTTACGTTTGTGTACACCGCCGTATCGATAAAGCTCCGATTGCCCTTGAGGAAAAGGAAGACCACTTTAGCGACGAGTGGTTCCTTTTCAATATACCGGAGAGTACCACCAGAGAAACTTCCTGAGCTGATTCACGGCCCCTCTGATCCCGAAGAGCTGTTCCTCGACCTCAATGATTGCCTCGCTTACCCACTCGTTGGGAATTGTTAGCAGGAGATCCTCTTTACCCTGGAAGTACTCGTAGATGGCTGCCTCAGAGAGACCAGCAATCCGAGATATCTCGGACATCGTGGCTTTCTGATAACCATTCTCAGCAAATACGCTGGTTGCAGCCCTGATTATTCTGGAGCGACTATCTTGTGCAGTCTCTTTCGGCGCCACAGGTGTCTCCTGATCGTATATTAGGGTTGTTATTTCAGTGAATTAGTCTGTTGAGAGCAGTATTTCAGAGCGTTGTTAGGTTGTCAAGAAAAATGATGACAAGAATTCCCCAAAAGACATCCTAAAGCGGCCTAGACATTTTTTTGTAGAATGCTCCTTGGAAAGGGTCAGTCTAGGCTAAGAGTGTGATACGGGGCACGCGGACGCCCGACCCACCCGTACGGGGATTCAGATATTTCTAAACTGTATTAGGCTTATTATAATAGCCTGTTATGGGTTTGTCACTGTATTTTCATAATACTATTAGGATAGCCCATTTCATGGCTGATTTCTGACTTGTGAGGTGTTAGATGGTAAAATAGGTGGAAAACCTCGGAAAAGTGAACACAGGAGACCGCGATAGGGCATGGGCAACGTACACGGTCGCCGACACGTAAGTGCAATTGCGAAATCAAGGTTGGCGAGGAGGGAAATGATGAGTGAATGCAGTCGAAGAGATTTCTTGAAATACGCTGGAGTCGCCGGAAGTGCCCTTGCTGTCTTAGACCAAACTCAAGTTCTGGCAGACAAGAAGATCGCCGCTGCATTGATCAAGACAGACGACCGCAAAGAGGGAGTTAAGAATTCTCTAAAAGCTCTTCGAATCAACCCGGTGAAGAACAAGGATGTCCTCGTTAAGCCTAATTTCAACACGGAGGACGTCTACCCCGGTTCCACTCATAACGACACTCTCGCTGCTCTGGTGGAAGAGCTGTGGGGAATGGGCGCAAAATCAATAAGCCTCGGAGAAAGGAGCTATCATCCCACCCGCCAAGTTATGCAGCAGAAAGAAATACTGCCGCTCATGACGGATCTCGGAGTGAAGATCATTGACTTTGATGCCCTGCCCGACAAGGACTGGGTACTCATCAAACCAGAAAAAAGCCATTGGAAGGACGGTTTTCGAGTCGCCCGACCAATCCTGGACTCAGAGTGCCTCGTGTCGACTTGCTGCCTCAAGACTCATCAATATGGAGGAGTCTTCACCATGTCGCTGAAGCTGCATGTAGGGTGTGTTGCGACGACTCGTCATGGATACCACTACATGCAAGAGCTGCACGCTTCGCCCCATCAGCGAAAAATGATCGCTGAGATTAACGAGCCATTTCAGCCCTCACTCATTGTCCTTGATGGGGTGGAGGCATTTGTGGACGGTGGCCCTATGACAGGCAAACGTGCTAAGGCAGACGTGTTTCTTGCTTCAACTGATCGCATTGCCATAGATGCGATCGGAGTCGCAGTTCTAAAATTGCTAGGGAGTAATGCCGCTATCATGAAACCGAAGATATTCGAGCAGGAACAAATCGCTCGTGCTGTGGAACTTGGCCTGGGCGCAGCCTCCTCTTCCGAGATCGACATAGTTGCCGCGGACAAAAAGAGCCGTGAACACGGTGATCGCATCATGGAAATCTTGAAAGAAGGATAGTCTTGATCGAACGATACTGTGATGAGGATCGCGAGACCGACCTCTCTGTTGCCTCAATGTCGTGAGGGCTTGCCTTGCATATAATCTCCCTGACTTGCCGGCGGTTTTGGTGAATAGAATCCGTGAATAATTCCATGACTGATAAAACCTCAAAGCGAGCTGTTCTTTTTGTCGCTACAACGAGTTCTCTGTTGACTCCCCTCATGGTGTCATCAGTGAACGTGGCTTTCCCAGCCATTCAAAAGGAATTCCATATCGACGCAGTCCTGCTTGCCTGGCTTGCAACGTCATATATCCTTTCTGCAGCGGTTTTTCTGGTACCGTTTGGGAAAGCAAGCGACATCTTTGGGCGGAAAAAGATATACGTCATGGGTATGGTGGTGTTCACGTTCTCCTCCCTTCTGTCGGCTTTGGCTGTAAGCGCTCCGATGCTTATCCTGTTCAGGATCATGCAGGGGATGGGCAGCGCTATGATTTTCGCCACAGGCATTGCCATTGCGACGTCTGTGTTTCCCCCTTCCGAAAGAGGTAAAGCAATTGGGATCATCGTGGGGGCTGTTTACATCGGTTTATCTGTAGGCCCTTTCTTAGGAGGGGTACTGACCCAGATGTACGGGTGGCGAAGCGTATTCGGGTCAATGATCCCACTGGGAGTAGTAACCACCTATTTGGCTGTCACCAAATTGAAATCGGAATGGGCCGATGCCAGAGGGGAAAAGTTGGACCTGCTAGGTTCTCTTTTGTATGGGGTAGCCATCACAGCAATCATGATCGGACTTTCAGGCCCGCCTTCTGCCACGAGCGTGAGCCTCATGTGCTTGGGTTTCATTGTTCTGGCTCTATTCATCTTCTGGGAACTGAGGGCCGAATTCCCTGTTCTCGACATTAGATTGTTTACGATGAACAGGGCATTTGCGTTTTCAAGCCTCGCCGCTCTGATAAATTATAGTGCCACATTCGCTGTAACGTTCATCTTGAGCCTCTATTTGCAGTACATTAAGGGATTTGACCCAAGCACGGCCGGACTCGTGCTCATCGTTCAACCGTTAACTATGGCCGTATTTTCACCAATCGCGGGAAAGCTCTCAGATAGAATAGAGCCTCAAAAAATTGCGTCCGCAGGGATGGGGGTGACTGCCGCGGGCCTATTGGGGTTGAGTTTTTTGAGCTTTCAAACCAGCTTAGTGTACATCGTTTCAGATCTGCTCATAATCGGATTCGGGTTTGGCCTCTTCTCTTCACCCAACATGAACGCTATTATGAGTTCCGTGGAAAAAAAATCTTATGGCATTGCATCGGGCGTGGTCGGCTCCATGCGTATGCTGGGTCAGATGTTCAGTATGGGCATTGCCACTCTCGCATTTTCGCTGACCATGGGCCGAACACCGATAACCCCTAAACTGTACCCGGCCTTCTTGGCGAGCGTCGATGCGGTATTCACGGTGTGTGCAGTGTTATGCATTTTGGGAATTTTCGCTTCCCTGGCCAGAGGAAAGATAAGATAATTCCGAGGGACAAGCAGCGCGGCCACCCCAATAAGATTCTAGGAATGCAGAAAGGCCTCAGCAATCCCAGTCCGCATCAGTCTTTGGGGCGCCAATCACACCTATTGACGACGGAGCCATTCGGCAGCGTTGACTATCGCGGCCGACAATAAGGAGGAAGTTCAGATGTCAAAACAATTAATGGAGTATTTCAACAAGCAGCCGCGGCTCGGCATCTTGAGCACGGCGGACAAGAATGGCAAGGTCGATTCCGGCTATTTCGGGTCACCCCGGATGACGGATGAAAAAACCGTAGTCATGGGGCTTGGCAAGGGTCGAACCTTCGCCAATCTTCAAGAAAACCCCCACGCTTGTTTTTTGATCATGGAACCGGGCAGCAAGCTTCCTGAATGGAAAGGCGTACGGGTGTACTTGAAGATGATTGACTGCCAGACTTCGGGAGAAAAACTGGACACCATAAAAGGCCGTATCGCAGAGGCAGCCGGAGAGAACGCTGCCAAAATGATTCACGCTGCCATAACCTTTGAGATCGACGAAATCAGGCCGCTGGCCGACTTCGGCCAAGGCTGGGAAAAGTCCATCTGAGTCCGGAGTTTAAGGTCGGACGGCCCGTGCCGGCAAGCCTCTTGGGCCGTTGTTCGGCGGCAATTCAGTTCTGCAGTTTTATGAGGTGGTCATCGGGTAAGGCGCACCGAATAGGGAAAGAATAGGAAAGAAGAAAACGAGCGAAGACAGGCAGAGTCAGACATCTGCTTAAAGCGTCTCAGTTGAGCACTATTGGGGAGGTCACGATGAGCAATCCACTTGATCCGGTACGAATCGCTTTCGACAAGGCTGTGGGGCCTTACCGAAAAAGGCAGAAGATGATGGCAGACTTGAAAGAAGCGGATGTCGGCAAAGAGCACCGGGCAGAACTCGTGAAAGAATCGACCCAACTTGATGCAGATTGGGTCGAAGCTCTGGTTGGGCTTTGGAAGGCCATGGACGAATGTTCGGTTCTCCGAAAAAAGATTGGCGCTTGAGCTTGCCCATGTTGTCCAATGGCTTCAACCTGGTTCCCTGATCTGAGTGATTTCAGGCGGGATCCGCGTTCGAAACTGAGAAAACCAATACGGGTTCATTACAGCAAGCGATTATGCAAATCATCTTCGCGTGGAAGACGCACGCCCTGTCTCCGCCCTTCACTTCCGTCATCCTGCGGAATGCAACCACCATACCGTCAGCGGAAAGGGGAATTTGATTCGCAGAATTAGAGGTGAGTTTCCCCTGGTGCCGCTGGAGGCGCAATTTGACTGAGGAGAAATGGAGTCTGCTAGGCCGCATGTTTGAGATTTTGGAGTATTTGAGACTTTTTCGGAGGGACTGAAGATGCAATGCTTGATGGACCACATCGTTTTGAACATGGAAGATGACGACAAGATGATCTCTTTCTATTCCAAAGTACTGATGCTGCCGACGGAGCGCCTGGACGAATACCGTGCCGGGAAAGTGCCATTCCCGTCTGTGCGACTGAATGCGGACACAATCATCGACCTGTTTCCGAAGAAAATGTGGCAGAAGAGCAGTCGGGTTGGAGAGGGACGTGAGAACTTGAACCACTTCTGTATCGCACTGACCCAGGATACCTGGCAGGAACTTCTGGAGAGACTGAAAGCCAACGCCGTCCCGATAGAAGAGGGGCCTGTACCGCGATGGGGTGCGCACGGGACTGGAACGTCGGTCTATTTTCGGGACCCGGAAGGCAATCTCATAGAGGCAAGGCATTATGAAGAGCGCAACAGTTCGGAGAAATGTCTCCTTGGATCATGAAAGGACAAGAATCCTATGCAACCTTCACCATTGAGTCCTTCCGGCAAAGGCAGGATTCTAGTGGCCGATAGCGATCTGGAGAAGTATTGTGCTCTGGCTATCGAAGCCGGGGCCACTCATGCCAAACAGATCCATCCAAGCAGCGTCGTTACAGCGCCGTGGGTACGATTGAAATGCCAGTTTGGCTGTCCGGGCTACGGCAAGGGGCATTGCTGCCCGCCGCATACTCCGACATCTGACGAAACCAGGGCGATCCTGGATTGTTACCGAGAGAGCGATTCTGTTTCACATCGAAGTGCCGCATGTGGAGGGAAAAGAAAAGGGTGTCCAGAAGTATTTGGACGCTCTGGTCGAACTGGAAGGCGAGATGTTCAAGGATCATTACTATAAGGCTTTTCTTTTTTTGGCGGGACCTTGCCGGCAATGCAAGAAATGTGGAGCCGTCGAGGGGAAACCTTGCGCTTCTCCGTGGAAAGCCAGACCCTCCATGGAAGGTTGCGGGATTGACGTATATCAGACGGCCCGCAACAATGACTTATTCTATTCAAACCCTTCGGGAAAGGACCGAAACGAATAATCGGTACCGTTTGATGATGGTCGACTAGAGCTAGCGGCAAGGCCATGGTATAGGACCCTCACTTTCTGCGGGGCAAGATGGAAGCCCGAATTGTCATGACGGTACTCGATGTCTTGTGGGTGGAGGCAACGATTTCCGTTATTTCCTTGCCGTAGTGCATTGCCCGGAAATATAGCACCGCATCCTCCACTCGGTGCCGGTTCCCATGTCCCTTACTGCCTGGTCGAAGTATTTGAACGGGCCGCTGACCCCGGCCGTCAAGTCAGCAGGTCGCTGGTTCGTGACTGACGGCATCCCCGCCTCGTCCCTGACAATCCAATATTCGTCCGCGAAGGACTGTGTAACCGCACCAACAGCGATCAATGTCACCAACGCTATTACGAGACTCAGAGTCTTCATTTTTGCAACATCTCCGTATATCCATTTTCCTGATGCTGGTTATTGCTTCTTCTAATAACCACTGAGTGCCCTCGCACTGCTTCAGTAATTTAGATGCGAATTAGCCGCAAAAGATTTGCACGGGGACGAGGTTGGTTAGTAACCCTTTAACAAAACGCCGCTTTCTAATAACGGGCAGCAGCCAAGAAGATGATTGACTGAGAGGACAATGCTGAGCTACGCTCAACATTCGGAGCAAGACCCGTTCATAAGAGACGGTTGCTGCCGCGCAATCTCAGTGGAAAGAGGCAAGGGAAGCAAATGAGCAAATTGTTTGAGCGTAGTGTTATCAACGGCATGGAGCTGTCGAATCGTTTCGTCCGATCCGCCACATGGGAGGGAATGGCTGGCGAGGACGGATCGGTCACTCCGAAATTGACTGAAACCATGGCCGCACTGGCAAAGGGAGGCGTAGGGCTTATTATCACCGGTCAAGCCCATGTTTCTGCCGGAAGGCCAGGCCACTCCTTGGCAACTGGGTATATACAAAGATGAGCTTATTGAAGGGCTCCAGGAAATGACCGCGGCGGTTCATGGTTTTGGTGCCAAAATCGCAATGCAAATCGCCCACGGCGGCACCTTGGCCGCGGAGCAATTAACCGGACGGCCCCCGTTAGTTGTCTCGAACTTCGAAGGACTTTCCTCCACACCTCGCGAAGAGATGACCGCCGATTACATCCGGGGACTCGTTGTCGCGTTTGCCGATGCAGCTCGAAGGGCCAAGGCCGCGGGTTTTGATGCAGTTCAAATTCACTCGGCGCACGGTTACCTCCTGAGCCAATTCTTATCCCCGGCATTTAACCGCCGGGAAGATGAATATGGAGGAGGTATCGATAATAGGGCCAGAGTTCACCTGGAAATTTACCAGGCCGTTAGGAAGGCCGTGGGCGAAGAATTCCCCGTATTGATCAAGCTGAACTGCCAAGATTTCGCCGAGAACGGGTTAGGCTTGGAGGACTCACTTCGGGTTGGGCGTATGCTGGCCGATGCCGGCTTGGACGCAATCGAGCTGAGCGGAGGGCTACTCACCGGTGGTAAGTTATCTCCCTGTCGAGCAGGAATAAAATCAGAGGAACAGGAAGCCTATTTTAGGGATGATGCTCAGGCTTTCAAGAATGAAATCAATATCCCGTTGATCCTGGTGGGCGGCATACGGTCATTGGAAGTGGCCGAGCGGCTAGTTGAAGACGGAGTCGGCGGATTATTTATCCATGAGCCGCCCGTTCATCAGAGAACCCGCGCTCATCAATCGATGGAAAGCGGGTGATCGTCGGCGAGCGACGTGCAAATCGGACAATATGTGTTTCGCCCCGGGGCTGCAAGGTCAGGGTATATACTGTGTTACCGAAGAACGAGAAAAGGGCCAACCGTGAGACGATGTGACCCTTTGTTTTCTTTGGCGCGCCCAGGCAGGACTGGAACCTGCGACCTACGGATTCGAAGTGCAGGAAATTGGTTTTCTACCCATTATCACCGACATATACCCGGGCAGCTCTTTGTTAATCATTTCAGAGGGCTGCCTTAAGCCCCACTAATGTTGGGCGCTGGATATGGCTAATTATTTTGTCTTTCAATTACTTAGCTGTTGGACTCCGGGAGATATTTCTAAATGCGTTCAAGGGATCTACTGTTACAGAGTGGACACCCTTCACTCTTTACCTGGTGCTGAACTCTCCTTTGCCATTCATGTCCTTCGTCGCATGTCCACCAGACCTTCTTGTCACTACCACCCTTGACGTGTTCGGGTCCTGAAACTCCCGTTTTTTGTTGGATGCCATTGCTTCGCAATCGCTGGGAAAAGCTTAGCTAAGTTATTGTATTTGAAACCCTCGTTCCTGAACAGTTTGGACATCCAGAGCCACCAGTCCGCCGAGCGATGGGGGCCTTCCATTCATGACCCTTGTTACAAATCCACCACACCCTCTTTCCGCTGCGTGGTAATGCATCAGAGGGTCGAGATTGCCATTCTTGGTGGGATGCCATTGTCTCGCTATCTTGGGAGACATTACAGCAAGATTGTGATCTCGGGTGGTTTTCTTGCCTGCGCAGTAAGGGCACCCCACTCCAGTTGCTCTACTCGACACCACGGCTTCCCATTCGTGCCCTTTCTTACAGCGCCACCACACTTTCCTGTCACTTCCTGGCGTGACCTGTTCTGGAGCGAGGTTCCCATTCCTATCAGGATGCCATTCTGCGGCTAACTTAGGAAACTTGATGGCCAGATTATATTGATCAGATAATTTGATTCTCACATAATAATCATCGCCACCGACCTTCTTTCCAGCACAATATGGACATCCAGTGCCTTTGCTTCGATTGTGGATCGAAGCTTGCCATTTATGGCCTTTCGTGCAAATCCACCAGACCCTCCTGTTACTGTACGGTGTAAACATGGAGGGTGTGAGCCTGCCATTTTCGGTGGGATGCCACTGCTCGGCTACGTCCGGACGCTTCACGGCCAAATTGTTGACTCCGTCGGCCTTCTGCCCCGCGCAAAACGGGCATCCCACGCCATTGGCCCTGTGATGGATCTGTTGCCGCCATTCATGACCCTTTTCACATAACCACCACACAATGTGTGGACTGCCCGGCGAAAACATCTCCGGAGTTAACGGATCGTTCTTTTCAGGGTGCCATTGTTTCGCGATGTGCGGGGATCTTCCAGACAACGATTCCTCGGGGATCGGTCCAGGAAGACAGGAAAGAATCCTACGATACTCTTTGTTGTTGACGAAACTGGCCCGCTTCAAATATTCCGTCACTTTTTCGAAGTCATGTGCATGTAGGTCAATCGTCTCAACGATTTTGCGAAGTAACCTCTGGACAATCGTTATGCTCTCGCTCCTAGTTTCTTGAGTTGACAGGATTATGTCTCTACTGGAGGTCTTTCCGAGTTCCATTTCTCGCACTCGAAATACGGTAATTCCCATTCTCCGAAGCTGATCATTTTTTCTCTCGTCCTCCTGTGCCTGAGGCTTGTGCCAGAACGCCCCGTCGTATTCGACTGCGGCCCCATAATCTGGTAAGAGAACATCGCACTCCACCCCGTTAAGGCGTTTCCGCCACTCAACCTTGGCGAATATTTCTTTCAGCTCTGAAAAAATGCGTATTTCCGGACGAGAGGTATTAGGTTTGCAGTCTGGACAGTTTTGTCCCTTGGCTCTATTTGAAATCGTGGACTCCCATTCATGTCCCCTGCCACATTGCCACCACACTTTCCTGCTACTGCGTGGGGTGACGAGATATGGTGTCAATTCGCCATTCTTGCTGGGATGCCACTCCTTCGCCAAGGCTGGAAACGAAATAGCCAAATTATGAGCAGCATGGGCTTGATGCCCTCTGCATTTGTCGCATCTCCTGCCATTCGCTCTCTCAACAATTCTGGCCTTCCATTCGTGACCATTCTTGCATTTCCACCAGACTGTTTTCCCACTCCCCGAAACCACTAGATGTGGGGCGAGTTTTCCGTTCTTAGTAGGGTGCCATTCCGTTGCTAAATCAGGATGCTGTGCCGCCAAGTTATTTGTCGTTGTAACCCTTCTGTTTGCACAGTATGGACATCCTGAACCCTTTGTCCTATCGCAAACCTTCGCAGCCCATTCATGACCATGCTCGCACTTCCATCACATCTTCTTGTTGCTACCGGGGGTCACCTGTTCAGAGGACATTTCGGCATTCTTTGTGGGATGCCACTCTCGGGCTATTTGAGGGAACAAGGCTTGCAGGTTGTATGTGGATGTAGGACCTTTTTTAGGGGTTTTCATAGAGATCACCATCCCGCCCTTATTGGGACCACCAATTCCTTTGCGTTAACCGTTCTCTGGTCTTTGGAAGCCCCCTCGTGGAGAGATCAGGAGGGCATGATATCACAAGAGATTGTCACATGGGGGGGAAATTCCGAGGCAAGACCTTGACACACAAGAGGGCGGAAGTAATCATGCAAACGGTGGCGCACTTTTCGACCGCCACCCTCTGATTTTTTTACCGCCGTTTTCATCCCTCCTCCCGATGCGTCCTGATGATTTGCTTCACGGCAAAATGATTCCGCTTCCAGACTTCCTATCGGCCTCAGATTGTGCCACAAAGCTAACTCACAACCTGGACCAGTTTTTGGAAGTCAGGTCATTGTCTAAGCGTGTGTACTTCGGGCAGCGTGTAGGATCCTCTGTACGATTCCCGGGTCCCACCCCAGGGAAGTCATCTTCTTCTGGTCCAGGTCGGCGTGTTTGGCAAAAATCAAAACCAGCACAACAAAAAAGGCAGGGCTCCCAATCCAATTTCTATTGGGGACTTTTGGGTCGGAAATAAGTGTCCACAGGCGTGCAGTGTACGAGTCCTTTGGAATCCGTTTGAAGATACCACTTAATTCATTTATTGTGCTCAGGCCCAACAGACGGCAATGAGACAGTAAGAAAGAAATGACGCTATCATCATCATCATGGTTCAGGAAACCACAGTCAAGAGCTGCGTCCGCAATGTCACGAACAAGCACGGATGAAGACAAAAATTGCTTTACAGTATCAAGATTTAATTCAACATTAGGGTCTTCTAGCTTAATTTGGTCTTCCGTTTCTGAAGTGAGGGTCTTTCTTTCTTTCCTGAGGACTGAGAACTGCTCATCGCCCAGTTCCAACACTGCTGATAAACGAAATAGACGACGGCGTAAAGTTTTTGGCACATCCATTTCATTTTTATAATCAATTGCGTGAGAAATTGCTGCCCATGCATGTTGCAGGACGGTGCGGACTTGAATTTCCGCTTTTAGCCCCTCAAAACCTTTCCATTCCGGAAGGTTGGTCCGTGTTTCTCTCAGAGATACTACATAATGCTTTGATTGGTAACCGAATTCGTGTGGTTCGAGAAGATCCGATTTATCCATAAAGGATTTGGGATCTAAAACGAATTGTGATTGGATCAATTTCCCCACTAGTGGTACATCTTCCGTATAATACAATATGACCCTTATTCCAGCCAAATCGGTCATTTCCAATAGAGGATCAGCATTGTATTTACCGGGTCGAGAAATTTTTTTCTTGAAACTTTCTAATTCCTTACATCTGCTCTGAATTATGCTGTAGTCCAGGCTCTCAGTTTCGATCAATTTTTTAATTAAATTTTCCATTTCCGTTGTGAACTGGGCATAAAGTGGGCGAGTATCAGTATAGCGCTGAACACAGTCCTCGATCCAGTCTGACTTTTTGGTCATTCCTGCCATAGCGATAAGCCCTTTCGCTAACTTTATTTCGGGAGCGCATTTGACCTGCTCCCTTTTGTGGAGAGGTCGGGACGATAGGATATCATAAGGGACTGTCAAATGAGGAGAAAAATCCAAACGGACCCACTACCACTAGCTGAGCGAGCAAACGGTTCGAGTGGCACAAACGGACACTTGAAAAAGAAAATCCCGCTACGGCTGGTTGGTAACCGAGCGGGATGGCGTATCTTTTTGGGCTCCGAGAGCAAGACTGGATTCCCGCCTGACGGGAATGACGAACTTTTCGCATCTCAGAGTTCCCTGACGGAATGCGAAGTCCCTAGGTGGTCCCCTTTTGCTTCTCCAAAGACACCGAACGATCCGGGTTCAGGAAAAAGATGACGGCCTGGCACCTGGCCAAAGGCTGTCCTTTGCTGGTGCGGACGTCAATGACCATAGATCCTGTTATCTCATCGACATGCGTCATCCGAGCTTCTGCCTGAATAACTGACCCTGGTTTTGGATTGGCGAAAAAACTGATGTTAAAATTGACCAAAACCGCTTTACGTCCCAGTGAGTTTCCGCACACACCACAGGCATGATCCGCAACTCCAAAGATAACAGCTCCATGGGTCCCGCCGTGAAAATTTAGATGTTTTTCCCCTGATATTTTTACCTCTGCCAAGGTATAGCCCGGACTTGCTTCGATAATCTTCAAATCCAGTAGCCGTGCAAATGATGATGAATCTGAATCTGCTGCTAAATGTTCAATCTCAGTTTGATCTCCCTTGCTGCAATTGGAAGTCATCAGGGAACCTCCATTCTCTTTCTCACGGCTTAAATGATGCTTATAGCAATGGAACTCCGGATATGTTCAGACGAACCCTATAAATGGAAGTTCTGGCAGTGATATAGAGGGTCTTCCAGTCATTATCTCCCCAACATAAGTTCGCAGGAAGTTCCGGGACCGGTATAACCCCTAGCCTTTTTCCTTCAGGATCGAGCACCCAGATCCCGCCTTTGCCGGTAACATAAACATTGCCTTCGATATCCACCTTCATACCATCCGGTGCGAGCGGTTCTCCAGGCATTTCCGCGAAAATGCGCCCGTTCTTAGTTCCCCCATCGTCGGTTACATCAAATACTCGGACGTGATTCATCTCCGTATCAGCTACGTAGAGCAGGGATTCATCCGGAGAAAAAGCCAGGCCATTGGGAACCGAATCATCGACGAGAAACTTTTAGATCGTTTCCATCCGGCGACAACCGATAGACCCCAAAAAAGGGCAGTTCTGGGGCCTCTAAAGTGCCAAATACCGGATTTAAGCCGTACGGAGGATCCGTGAAATAGACGCTGCCATCAGATTTTAACACCACATCGTTAGGGCTGTTCAGCTTCTTGCCGTTAAGATGCGAGGCAATGGTGACTATGGTACCATCCTCCTCGGTGCGTGACACCCTTCGTGTTGCGTGCTCACACGCGATCAACCGCCCTTTCCTGTCGAGCGTCAAGCCATTCGATTTGCCGCTCGGGAAACGAAATTCCGAAATGCCATCCGTCGGACTCCATCTGCTCATTCGGTTTGCCGGGATATCGCTAAATACCAAGAATCCGCCCCGCACATTCCAAACTGGCCCCTCGGTAAATTGGAAACCCGTAGCCAGTCTCTCCACCTTCGTTTTGGCGGGTACAATGCTGTCAAATTTTGAATTCATTTTTGTCTTCCATTACTGCAAATACCTCCGCTGACGTGCCCCCGGAATATGTACCGCGCGTCAAGTTATGGGCATAGTACGTTTTCTCCGCCGAGAATGGAGAAATGTCTCCGGGCTTAGCCTGCACGACCTACGGAACCATCACTCCCGGTAGCACTGCCTGACGTTCGGGAATTCTGTAACCTACTGAAATGACATTCCTGGGGAAATGATCAGTTCTGGGTGGCTCCGGCTCCATTCAGGGTCTATCGGTCCGGTTCTCAGAAAACCCAACAAGCCCCTGAATCTGCATCCAACACAGGCTACGCTTCAAAGACTCTGACAACGGGTTTCTTTCTGCCAGCCTGACGTTTGTAGTGTTCGTTCGGATACCCCAAGGCTATCACCGCATAGACTGTTTCTTCATCCGGAATCCCGATTACTCTCTGGAGCTTCCGATCATTCTTCATGGCTTCCACCGCCATTCCGATCAGGCAGCTTCCCAAACCCATGCTATAAGCGGCGAGCAGTATGTTCTGAGCGGCGAGCATCGAGTCTTCCTTGGGCAACGTAGGCTCCAGCCTTACATCCCACAACAATGGCCGAAGGGGCGCCATGGAATAACCGATCAATCCCGGTGCGGTCGAATTCGGCCATCGCTTCTTTCACAAGCTCGTAATATTCTCGGTAATAGCGATCCAGCTCAGGCTTTCCAATGAGTTTCATGAACATGCGTAACCAAGAGTTCTCGGCCATGGAGTTCAATTTCACGTAGAAGCCTCGGGTCCCTTTGCCGAAACCATTACTGCCTCGCGAGTCGGCAACACAGTAAACGTCCACAGTTGACAGTTCGTGGCCGATGGCGCCGTGCACCCGATTTTGACAAGATCTTCCAGAATCGACTGAGCCACCGGTTTGTCGAGAAAATTCCGACAGGAGCGGCGGGAAGCCATCAGTCTCACCAACTGAGCAGTGTCAAACTCTCCGTAAGGTAACCATTTGCGATCAACCTGGAAATTGACGAACTCCGACATGCTGTCATCAATCGCTCCCACCGTAACCGCCCCCGCTGGGCAAATGGCCATGCAGTGCCCGCAGTTCAGTGAATGCTGGCCCGTTACCGTAGCCTTGCCGTTTTGCATTGAAAGAGTTCTGCTCGGGCAAATTTCCACGCACAGCCCGCATCCGGTGCATAGTTCCTCGTCAATTGTTGTGGTTACTTTTTCGAACATTTGTCTCCTCGTCCATAAGAGTTCCAGGAAGCCCAAATTTACATGTGTGCTTTCTTGCAGGTCTTGGTAGCTTCACATTTCGGGTAATGCCGCCCTTCAAAGTGAAAGGACGCCCGCCCCATGCGTGCCCCTGACCGTCTTCCAATCGTTTCTAAAACCATTATAACCCGAGGGATACTGCCGAGGAAAGAGACCTCGTGACTCGCCCCTGATTTCACCGGAAGCGCGGGGATTCTGCAACCTATTTAGATGACGATTCATGCCCATAAGTTACCTGATTACGGAGTTGGGGACGGCGACCTCGATGTCATCGCCGGCAATTACGGCCAGACTAATAAGGTCTATCTGGGGAACGGAGACGGAACCTTCGGCAGCGGCACAGACATCGGCACGGATACCGACTACACGCTTTTCCGTAGCGCTTGGAGACGTGGATGGGGACGGCGACCTCGATGTTGTCGCCGGTAATGACGGCCAGACCAATAAGGTCTATCTGGGGAACGGAGACGGAACCTTCGGCAGCGGCACAGCCATCGGCACGGATACCGACGTACACCTATTCCGTAGCGCTTGGAGACGTGGATGGGGACGGCGACCTCGATGTTGTCGCCGGTAATTATGGCCAGACGAATAAGGTCTATCTGGGGAACGGAAGCGGAACCTTCGGCAGCGGCACAGCCATCGGCACGGATACCGACGACACGACTGTCCGTAGCGCTTGGAGACGTGGATGGGGACGGCGACCTCGATGTCGTCGCAGGCAATTATGCGGCCAGACCAATAAGGTGTATCTGGGGAACGGAGACGGAACCTTCGGCAGCGGCACAGCCATCGGCACGGATACCGACTACACCTATGTCCGTAGCGCTTGGAGACGTGGATGGGGACGGCGACCTCGATGTCATCGCTGGTAATTAGGCGGCCTGACCAATAAGGTCTATCTGGGGAACGGAGACGGAACCTTCGGCAGCGGCACAGCCATCGGCACGGATACCGACCAACCTATTCCGTAGCGCTTGGAGACGTGGATGGGGACGGCGACCTCGATGTCATCGCTGGTAATTACGGCCAGACGAATAAGGTCTATCTGGGGAACGGGACGGCGGCTTCGGCAGCGGCACAGCCATCGGCACGGATACCGACTACACGTATTCCGTAGCGCTTGGAGACGTGGATGGGGACGGCGACCTCGATGTCGTCGCCGGTAATGCGGCCAGACCAATAAAGTGTATCTGGGGAACGGAGACGGAACCTTCGGCAGCGGCACAGACATCGGCACGGATACCGACGACACAGTTTCCGTAGCGCTTGGAGACGTGGATGGGGACGGCGACCTCGATGTCATCACTGGTAATGACAGCGCAGATCCAATACGGTCTATTTGAACAACGGCCTGACGTTACGACCAGGAAGCCTCCGACCCTGCGACCGTAAGCATTACTGTTAATGCGGTGAACGATGTGCCCGTGGTGGAGAATGGTGGGATACCTCCGGTGACTAGTAGACGAGGATGCAGCTCCGACGGTGATCAACCTGGCGTCGTACTTTCAGGACGTAGAGGATGGCGACACCCTGACGTACACTCGGTCGAGAGTAACACCAATCCCGGCCTGTTCAGCGATGTAGTGATCGACAACGTAGCTCACACGCTTACCCTCACCTATGCGGAAAACCAGAATGGTAACGCTGATCTGATCATCCGGGCCACCGATAATGGTGACGGCCCATCAGCGGCCCTCACCCTGGACCAGGGCTTCACCGTAACAGTCAATCCTGTGAACGATGTGCCCGTGGTGGAGAATGGTGGGATACCTCCGGGTACTAGTAGACGAGGATGCAGCCCCGACGGTGATCGATCTGGCCTCGTACTTTCAGGACGTAGAGGATGGCGACACCCTGACGTACTCGGTCGAGAGTAACACCAATCCCGGCCTGTTCAGTGATATAGTGATCGACAACGTAGCTCACACGCTTACCCTCACCTATGCGGAAAACCAGAATGGTAACGCTGATCTGATCATTCGGGCGACCGATAATGGTGACGGCCCATCAGCGGCCCTCACCCTGGACCAGGGCTTCACCGTAACAGTCAATCCTGTGAACGATGTGCCCGTGGTGGAGAATGGTGGGATACCTCCGGTACTAGTAGACGAGGATGCAGCCCCGACGGTGATCGATCTGGCGTCGTACTTTCAGGACGTAGAGGATGGCGACACCCTGACGTACTCCGTCGAGAGTAACACCAATCCCGGCCTGTTCAGTGATATAGTGATCGACAACGTAGCTCACACGCTTACCCTCACCTATGCGGAAAACCAGAATGGTAACGCTGATCTGATCATTCGGGCCACCGATAATGGTGACGGCCCATCAGCGGCCCTCACCCTGGACCAGGGCTTCACCGTAACAGTCAATCCTGTGAACGATGTGCCCGTGGTGGAGAATGGTGGGATACCTCCGGTGACTAGTAGACGAGGATGCAGCCCCGACGGTGATCGATCTGGCGTCGTACTTTCAGGACGTAGAGGATGGCGACACCCTGACGTACTCGGTCGAGAGTAACACCAATCCCGGCCTGTTCAGTGATATAGTGATCGACAACGTAGCTCACACGCTTACCCTCACCTATGCGGAAAACCAGAATGGTAACGCTGATCTGATCATTCGGGCCACCGATAATGGTGACGGCCCATCAGCGGCCCTCACCCTGGACCAGGGCTTCACCGTAACAGTCAATCCTGTGAACGATGTGCCCGTGGTGGAGAATGGTGGGATACCTCCGGTGACCAGTAGACGAGGATGCAGCCCCGACGGTCATCGATCTGGCCTCGTACTTTCAGGACGTGGAGGATGGCGACACCCTGACGTACTCGGTCGAGAGTAACACCAATCCCGGCCTGTTCAGTGATATAGTGATCGACAACGTAGCTCACACGCTTACCCTCACCTATGCGGAAAACCAGAATGGTAACGCTGATCTGATCATTCGGGCCACCGATAATGGTGACGGCCCATCAGCGGCCCTCACCCTGGACCAGGGCTTCACCGTAACAGTCAATCCTGTGAACGATGTGCCCGTGGTGGAGAACGGTGGGATACCTCCGGTGACAGTAGACGAGGATGCAGCCCCGACGGTGATCGATCTGGCCTCGTACTTTCAGGACGTGGAGGATGGCGACACCCTGACGTACTCGGTCGAGAGTAACACCAATCCCGGCCTGTTCAGTGATGTAGTGATCGACAACGTAGCTCACACGCTTACCCTCACCTATGCGGAAAACCAGAATGGTAACGCTGATCTGATCATTCGGGCGACCGATAATGGTGACGGCCCATCAGCGGCCCTCACCCTGGACCAGGGCTTCACCGTAACAGTCAATCCTGTGAACGATGTGCCCGTGGTGGAGAATGGTGGGATACCTCCGGTACTAGTAGACGAGGATGCAGCCCCGACGGTGATCGATCTGGCCTCGTACTTCCAGGACGTAGAGGATGGTGACACCCTGACGTACTCGGTCGAGAGTAACACCAATCCCGGCCTGTTCAGCGATGTAGTGATCGACAACGTAGCTCACACGCTTACCCTCACCTATGCGGAAAACCAGAATGGTAACGCTGATCTGATCATTCGGGCCACCGATAATGGTGACGGCCCATCAGCGGCCCTCACCCTGGACCAGGGCTTCACCGTAACAGTCAACCCGGTGAACGATGCCCCTCTCAACTCCGTCCCGATTGTTGTTCAGCAGACCGATCCTTCCGGCGCGGTGATCTTCAATGATGCGAACGGCAACCTGATCTCGATTTCGGATGTTGACGCGGGTACCGGTCTGGTCAAGGTAACGCTGACTGCGACTCACGGGACGATGACACTGAACGGGGTTGCGGGTCTGAGCTTCGATCCGCTTGAGGTTCCGGGTGGCCAGGGGACGGAACAGCGGACGCGTCAATGACCTTCGCAGGGACACTTGTCGACATTAATAACGCCCTTGATGGGATGAGCTTCAATCACGACGCCGGGTACTACGGACTGGCCGACGTGGCGATTGTCGTCAACGATCAGGGCAATACCGGGTCAGGCGAGCCACTCAGCAGTGCCCCTGGTGTGGCCAACATTTCGGTAGAACCGTACGACGCGTGGTTCACAGGATTTCGGGACAGAGGCCGGTTGGGATGTTTACAACCATGCTGCTACTGGAGATCGAGTACTTTACCCATGACATGACGCTGTTTTGGTGGCATGTCGCTTCCGGCGACACGTGGAACTTCTGGAACGGGACGGCATGGGTGAGCACGGACACGGCTAGGTAACGCTCCGTACGACGGCGGGTATGGGCCGCCAAATCAGTGGTTCGAGGCCACCTACAGGCCCCTACGCATACCTATGACGTGTTTATCCATACGGCGGGGCAAGCGACCTACTTCTCGCTGGATCTACACGGCTGCGGGGGCTACTTACTGGCAGCTGCACCAATGCCGGCGCTGGTCGTATTGGGACGGGAGCGCCTGGTACGCAACCGCGGATTTCAATGTGGAGCCGGCGGACGTATGGTTCCAGTTGCCGCCAAGCACTCGCCCAATAGGGAGTTGCGCACCAAAAACGATTTCGCTAAAGCACTCAATGCCGAGAGAAATAGTTGTGAAAACCTTCCGGTCCTAAAGATTTTCAGTCCGCACACAGGGGAGCAAGGCTCTATGCGATAATTCACGAACTTTGCCTTGACATTGCTCGACAAGTTAAGTAAAAATTGATTGAATCTGAAGTTGTGTTCTCCATTTTTGTTCCTGATGTATTGTGAAAGGGTGTGGACTAATGCGTGCAAGAAGTGTCTATTGCATGGTTCTGATCGGACTCGCTGTCATAGTATATGAAACCGAGTTTGCAGCTAATAATGGGAAACAAGGTTACAGTCAAGGCATTAAGAATTCTCGAATCGAACTTCAGGATGCCGTAGCGCGGAATCCCCAAGTCAACACCAATAACAACAAGAATAGATCTCAGCTCAGGTTCGCCAGTACATCCGGACGGCCCGTAAGCGACGGTACGAGCCCGGAATTGTATCTTAGATTTGAAGAACCGCCGCAACAATTTAGTATACCCGAAGACATTTCAGATAAAAGTAAAGATAGTAGCTTTCATAAAATCGATGCTACAATTATCAATCCCTTCCGTGTCGCGGCCGTGGGGGCAGAGGTTGGCGGCCTGATCGACAAATACAAGTTCGAGCCGGGAGACCTGGTTAAAGAAGGGCAGACAATCGTAGAGATTTCGAAGAAACGTTACACCCTTGTGGCCAGAAAGGCGGAGGAAAGACTTAAAGCCATTAGACTGGCCCTGAACCGTGCCCAAAAACAAAAGGAAATAAAGGAAACCTTGCTTTCGATGGATGCGAGCACCGTTCAGGAGATCGAGAAGGCCGAGGCCGAAGTGGAGATGACGCAACACAAGCTTCTGGAGACTGGAATCGAGCTTGAACAAGCCCTTCTGGACCTGGAAGCCTGTCAAGTCAAGGCGCCGTTCACCGGTTATCTCGCCATTCGACAAAAAGAGGCTTACGAGGTTGTCGCTCCCCTCGACAAATTGTTCACCATAGTTGACAGCGCCAAGGTCTATGCTGTGGCCAACGTGCCGGAAAACCTTCTCCAATATTTCGAAAAAGGGACAAAGGCAGCTTTTCATCATGCCTCCGGCAGGCAATTCCTCGGCGAGGTGGACAGGATCGAACCGATTATCGATCCCAAGACCGACACGCAGAAAGTTTATGTGCTGATAGATAATGCTCAGGAGAATCTTGGAATTGGCATGAGCGGGTCTTTGGAGTCGGTTAAGTGAGGGCTCGGTAATGTCCCGATTTAGGGGAATAAATGCATGGGCCGCTCCGGCTCTTCTCTGTCTTTTTCCCGTATTACTCTCATCGTGTAATTCCGCGTTGTTGAATCCGTTCCGTGGAGCGGATCCACTGGAGTTTACCCGGGCAAATTCGGCAATGACTCTGGTGAACCACCGGGTCCGGCCTGTAACCACTCTGATCGGAAAAAGATCATTGACCTTGGAGGACTGTCGAGCCCTCGCGCTTAGCAATAATCTCGAACTTCAAGCCGCACGCCTGGAAGAATTGAGCCGGCGGGCAATTCATTACAGCAATCGCACTAGAATACTGCCCCATTTCCTCTTCACGGGGGATTTAAGCGACAGAAGCGCACTTCGTTATTCTTACAGCGATGTGTTGGGTCAAGAGGGATTGCCTCCGCGCTTAGGGGGCGCGGCCAATACTGGAGTTACGAGCTTTTCGACGGGCCATGAAAGGACCACGTGGTATTACGCCTTGGAAACACGTTGGAGCCCCACAGATGCAGCTTTGGCATATTATGTGACCAGAAGCAGCATGAATGACAGGATGAAGGCCCATTTCCACAAAGCAAGGGTGGCCCAGAAACTTGTGGAACTCATAGATTCTACTTATTTTCGACTCATCGGTCTCCAAGACTGCCTCCCTCTGGCGCAACGTCTGCTTGCCCTCAGGAACGATGTCAGGTACAAGACCGGGCAGTTGCTCGGGAAGAAACTTGCGAGAATCGAGGACTACCACAGAGCGGAAGAGAAGGCTCTCAGAGCAGACCAGATGGTATCCAAACTGCGAAATGAGATTGAGAATCGAAGAAATATGCTGGCATCGGCCATGTCGTTGTCGCCCGATTATGGTGTTGACGGTGGATTCATCGTGGCAGGGGCTCTTACCAAACCTCAGTACACGGCCGACATGGGTGAAATGGAGATGATCGGGGTGCAAAGGAGGCCGGAAGCCTATGACGCGGGCCTCAAGCACTTCAACTCCATCAACGATGTGAAACGGACTGTGGTCAAGTATTTCCCCAAGGTTACGGGCTTCTGGAGATCCGCCCGCGACAAGGATAAATTCCTTTATGATAAAGACTGGAAAGAAGTCGGGATCTCTATTTACTTTGACCTGGTGGAATGGTGGGCAAACGTTGATGAATCCAGGGCCGCTCGGGTTAATTCGGACCAGACACAAATAGAAATGGGGGCCATCGCCCTATCCATTGCGGGCCAGGTTCGCACCGCGGCTCTAAAATACTTCGGAGCCCTGGATGAGCTGCGAGGCACTCAGATGAGCGTCGCAAGTTTCAGTAGAGTATTGCAGGCAGCCCAAGCGCGACACTCCATGGAGGACCTGGAAAAGCTTGCAGTAGATGAAGCAAAAGGGGACCTGCTGGATGCAAAGATCGCCAATATCAGAACTCTGGCTGAGGCAAACGCCCAGTTGGCGGAACTCCAAAGTGCCATGGGAACCAATTACGATGAGAGGATGTTCCACGACTGATATTGAGTGCTGAGAACCTGGGAAGTAATGAGAGTGCAATGTTGGGCCTAACTTAGGATGTGCTGTAACATGTGGCCATAATGTGATTAGAGACAACAGTCTTGAAAAACCGGCTCGGACGCAGTAATAATTGTTGATGGGAAACGCGATGGAAGGATCAATTAAATTTCGGATCGATCTGGAAGTCTTCAAATATGACGATATCGAAGACCGGAATACAGTGGTTCTAAAAGATCCGGTCTCAGGCAAGTATTATTATCTTTCCGTTTACGAGTATCGCCTCTTGAGGATGCTCGACGGCACTCAAACAGTTGAGCAGGCAATAGAGGCACTCATGAGCGCCGGTCGCTACTATGCGCCTGAAACTGCTCAATCGATCGTCTCAAAGGCAGCCCAATTAGGACTCATCCTGGGCACCAAGTTCAGCACGGCCCAGTTCCAAACTCATCTTAAGAAACAGTGGGAACAATCCAAGAAAGCCCAACGATTTTCAAGCGTCTACTTCATGTTCATTCCATTGCTGAACCCGGACAAGTTCCTGGAAAAGACCCTGTGGATCGCAAGGTTGTTTGGCAACAAACTTACCCTCGGCGTACTGGCCGCGGCCCTACCGGGCGCGATTTATCTCATCATATCGGGCCTCCCCAGGATGCAGACTGAGTTCCTGTTCTTCTTCAACTGGGAGAACCTTCTCTACCTGTGGGTCACGCTGGCCCTTCTCAAGTTGGTCCATGAGTTCGCTCACGCTTATACGGCCAAGAGCTTCGGGCTTCATGTACCCCAGATGGGGGTTGCATTTCTGATTTTCTTCCCGTGCCTTTTCTGCAATACGACCGATGCGTGGCAGTTGGCGGATCGCAAACAACGTATGGTCATAAGTGCCGCAGGAATCCTCGTGGAAGGGGCCCTGGCAATTATTTCAACTTACGTCTGGTATTTTACCGATCCCGGAATCGTAAATTCCCTCGCTTTTTACCTCATGGCCATTTCTTTCTTTTCAACGCTCCTTTTCAACTGTAACCCGCTCATGAGGTTCGACGGCTATTTCATCCTTATGGATTACCTGAGGCTGCCCAATTTGTATACGAGGGGATCGGCATACATCAAGTACCTGTTCTTGAACCGGGTGCTCGGCATCTCTCTCGTTCCGAATCCCGCCTCAACCCCGCGGGAGGTCTCCATTTTCACCGTATATGGCATAAGTGCGTTCCTGTACCGCATTTTTCTCTACACGGCGATCGTGATGGGGGTCTATTATCGGTTTGACAAGCTCCTGGGCATACTTCTCGCCTTACTCGCGTTTTCACTGTTTATCGTGCGTCCGTTGATCAAAGGAGCCAAGTCCCTGTACGCCCAGCGTAAAGAACTACATCCGCGACTCGGCGGGAGCCTTGTCTTCGCCGCGCTGGTGGCCTCAGCGGTCGCTGTGTTGCTCATACCGATTTCCGGGAAGTCGTTTTATCCATGTTATGTGGCTTCGGCGGAAGTCCAGAAGCTGACAATCCCTCTTCAGACCTCCGTGAAGGAGGTCTATATCCGGGAGGGGAGTGGCGTGGCGAAAGGAGATCTGCTCTACAGACTGGAGACCGCACCTCTGCGACTCTCGCATTTGCAAAAAGAAATACGGCTCGAATCTCTCAAAAAGGAAATGAAATTCTTGCTCTTGGACGACAAACGGAGGGACCAAGCCGGCGGCAAAGAAGTTGAGATTGCTCAGCTTGAAGTCGAGATCAGACGCATCAAGAAAGATCTCCGGATGGCACAGAGCGGAATCGTTGCCCCGTTTGACGGTATTGTCACCCGTCTTGATTACAAGGTCCAGGACGGATTCCAGCCGGGCGAAGGGACGGTGGTTGGAGAGGTCGAGTCCGCGACCGAATGTGTCGTTCACGCCCTGATTCCTTCGAAAGACCTCGATAAGCTCCATATCGGGCAGGAGGTAAGAGTATGGTTCCAACTTGGGACCGGCCTGATTCTGACCGGTTTGATTAGTGAGATTAAGCCTTACAGTGAACAAGACCTCAAGGATTCACCCTTCTCCAGCCGTTTTGGGGGAGAAGTAGCTACTGAACCCAGGGGGGATGAGCATTCGGAGGTTCCGCTTGAGGCCATATACCGCTGTTCGATCAATTTTTCGAATAGCGGGGACCGGATTCCACTGGGAATGACGGGGCGGCTGGTCCTGCATTCTCCTCGTCAGAGCATCTTGGCACGTTTCATGGACGGTCTTTTCAAGAATCTAAACAAAGAATCGCTCTTGTGAGGGATTTACATACCAGTGGCTGCCGTACTACGGGCGTGCGAATTGTCGATCCGTGCTCCTAGATCGCATCTGCTCGGGCAGGCCGGTTTTGGTCCCCTCCATCCAGTTTGAAGAAACGATATCTGATAAAGGATTTCACATGGGTCCGGATAAGATGAGCACCTTTCAGCAAATTGCCGCAGCTGGAAGGCAAGCCCCAGTGGACGTGATAGGTATAAAGGAACGGCTGTTGGTATTGAGCCTGGAGCTTTCGAGAAGAGCACTCGAGACCGGATCTTTTGACGAACTTTGTTTCCTTATGACCAACGACATTCGTGCCCTCATCCCGTTCGACAGGTCGTTCTTGCTCACGCACCTTGGGGGCGCATCCCAATTCACCGCAGCAGGCAATCAGCCTGTCCTGGAAAAGAAATCCAAGTTTTATGATGAACTGAATAGTTTGGCCGTCAGTCTGCAAGGGCTGGAAAAACCGGTGCTCCTGTCAGGCCGCGCTGACATTGAAAAAGTCCCTGATGACGTATTATCCTCTGATCTAAAGGAAGCACTATCTTCGTATATGGAATTTTCCGATAGCAAGGGTATGTTGTGTGTTCCTCTCAGGTTCAATAATGAAACGGTGGGGCATCTTGTACTGGAGTATCTGGAACTAAAAATCCCTGAAGAACTAAACGTGATGGCGCTTCTCAAGCTAGCGCCTTTTCTAGCTTCAGCCCTGGCGCAGAAATGGATGGTTGACCAACATCCGGCTCTGGCGCACCTGACCCACATTACGTCGTGGCGAAACAGGTTCCGCAGTAGCGCTCTATCGCGCTATGCGCCGGCGCTAATTGCCGCGGCCGTTGTTCTCGTCTTGCTCTTCATTCTCATGCCCGTACCGCACCAGGTGGGAGGGGAAGCCGAGATCGTGCCCAGAGACCGGCATGTTTCCTTTGCCAAAATGGATGGCTTAATTGAGCGGATTCTTGTGACTGAAGGATCCGCTGTGCAGCAAGGGCAAATTCTGGCAACCCTTGATCCCACAGACCTTAACTTCAAAATAGACAGCGCAGAGCACCAGTTTGAGCTACTGACCAAAGAAATGACCCTTCTCCAAAAATCTTCTGGACAAGACCTGTCAAAACTGGCCGACAGTCAGCTAGTGGAACTCAAAAGGAAGAGCGTGTGGGGTGAGCTGCAATATCTTAAATGGCAGCGACAATTCTTGACAATAAAGGCTCCCGCAAGCGGAATAATTGTCACCAAACAAATAGAGACTTTCATCGGCAAGAAGTTCAAAGCCGGTGAACCGTTCTGTGAGATTGCCGTTCCGGGAGAGCTGTGGGCGGAGATTTACGTTCCAGAAGATAAGATCCGGCCTGTCAAGCTCGGACAGGAAGCCGAGATGTACCTCAACAGCGATCCCCGCAAGGGATACCCGCTCAGCGTGAAAGAGGTTGCGCCCCGCGCTGACGTCGTGCAGCGATTGGGGAACGTTTACCGCGTACGGGCTGATTTCAAGGGCTCCGCGCAAACTCTCAAGGTTGGAATGAAGGGAGTGGGAAAGATTCATACTGAAACAACAAATCTATACTCGATTGTCGCGCAGCGTTTGGCTGCGAGATGGAATCAATTCGCACTCTTTTTCCTCTGACGCCAGTTGAACTCACCGCTGCGCCTCGCTAGAGCCGCCACGCCTCACGGAGGGCTCATGCCGGAACGCGAGAGGCCGGTAACCCGTCCATAATAACCTCATTCAAGAATGGCGAGCGGCACGGCCGCTGCCGGCCGCTCGCCATTCAGTAGTTACTCTTTTTTTGCCGATTTGATGGCTTCTACCGTGCGGCTAAGGAGTGTGGCGAGGTCTTCCGCCTGTTGGACCGTCATATATACCTGCTGCTCGTAGAGCTCAACTAAGGTCTGCCCGCCGCTCTGGTCCGTCATCGGAACGTAACGTCCGAAGAAAACGGACACGTCCCGCGGGCTGGTGGCGGCCATGGCGCAGTTACTATAATAGATACTCATCCGTTCCGACATTCTTCTCGCAGGTCCGCTTTGCGCTTGCTTTTGCGGTGTTCCTTCCTGTCCTGTGGTTTCGTTGGCCATCTCGTGCTCCTTTCAAGTCGAAAATAGTATTTGTCCGCCCTAGATTTTGAATCCTATACCAGTTCGCCCTCAACGAGGTAATAAAAACTGTAAATGCGCACACGGGTGCCACGCTGGGGAACCTTACCTGATATGAGGCGAATCGGGATCAGGTCAATCATTCGATCACCAGACTGGTGCCGTTTGGTGGTCATGAGCCCCATGCGCGTAAAGCTCCTTACAGTGTCCGAGTTTGGTGTGCGACAGACACCCGGTAAGGGCTTTTTGCGCCCAGTGGCTTTTTGATAACCACTTATAATTATTAGAGTGTCATTTTACTCGGGGTTCTTTACACCCACTCCGGACTTCAGGTCATTTCGCGTGACGCTCGTTTCCTGATCCATGCTCAATATAAACAGACCTATTTCCAGCGACTTACAGGTATCGGGCTGATGCCCCGCGATTTGGCATGAAACCTGCTTGCTCGTGAAGCTCGTTGTCATTTGAAGGTGACTATTATTGGGGTATCACATTCCAGACCACAGTGACAAGAATCTGGGAGGACAGGTCACGGGTTGACGGGGCTGCAGAGGGAGCGGGCGGCCAAACAGCAACGCGTTTGGGGCACAACCTCTAGACCAGCCTGACTCTTGCGCCGAATCTATGTACTTGAGGTAGATGCTGGGTGGGAATGTTTCCACTTTTTTTGTTCTACGCCGCACTTCTGATTCGTCAGGGACGACATTGGCGTGGTCGTCCCGCGTACGCCGGCCTATGCGGCTGACATCGGTAGTATATCCAGATAGTAAGCTGCAACATCCAGTTGCGGTTCTTAAATCACAAGAAAGACCCGGTTGTGAACTAGCAATAACTACACTGAGGTGAACCATGGGAAGATTCAGATCCTGAAGAGAAAGAGAGTGTACCGTCCGGAACTTGCTGCTCCAACAATTGGAAGAGCGAATCGTTCTGGACGCGGCGGTGAATCCTGCTCCGCAGGATAACCCCACCGACCACCCCGCAAACTCGCAGGATCACGTCGACGGACTTGCCACTTCGCCGGCCGCGGATGCAGCCGCGGCAGGTGGAGCGGGCGGAGGAACGCGGACTTGGTTGCGCAGCTCCCTGACAGCTTCAATCATGTCTTCAGTGAAAATCTCAACGTAGTTCTAATCTCCAACAATCTGGCAGATGTGCAGGACATCTCCAACGCGGCTGCTCCTGATGCAAAGGTGGTCGTGTACGACGCCCAACATGACAATCTTTCAACAATAAACTCAATGTTGCAGGATCTGGTAACCTCGACGGGGCATAAAATAGACAACCTCGCTATCGTAGGCCACGGCTCCGGACGGTCTCCTGAGCCTCGGCACCGACCAGATTCAATTCTTTAATCTGACCAATTACCAGGCTACGTTTGAGGCTCTCGGGCAGACATTGGCCCAGGACGCGCAGATCCAGTTCTACGGATGCTCCCTGGCGGGCGATGCCTCAGGCCAGGCCATGGTCGACAGCATAGCGACCTTCACCGCGGCAACAGTTTTCGCAAGCACGGATACCACTGGCGGAAACGCGCATGACTGGACGCTGGAATATTCTTCGAACTCCAGCGTGGCCATGGACTCCGTGTTGAACACCGATGCGCTCGCCTCGGATAACACGCCGCTCGCGGCTCCGGCGGTCCTCAACGCCGTTGCTACTGACGGGACCAGCAGCCCCACTAACTATGTGGAGATGGGTGGAAAAATTTACTTTGCAGCAGACGATGCGGCCCACGGAAAAGAAATCTGGGTGTACGACCCGGCAACAGGCAGCACCAGTATGTTGGTAGACCTCAACGCGACGGGATATTCCAGCATAAATCAGACCAGTATTACCAGCAATCCTTTGAACTTGACGGTTGTCGGAGGCAACAAGTTGTTCTTCACGGCAACTGATAATGGAATAGTTCTTCAAGCGGGCCAGCATGGGCAGGAACTTTGGATGTACGACGGGACAACCGTCCAACTGGTAAAGGACATTAACCCCACGGGAACCCCCGCGGGAACCGCCAGCAGCAGCCCTAGTAACCTAGTTGATGTCAACGGCACACTGTATTTCACCGCTACGGATGGGGTCAATGGAGTTGAGTTGTGGAAAAGCGACGGGACATCCGGCGGCACGGTCATGGTTAAGGACATTTATGCAGGGGCAACCTCCAGTAACCCGGTCAACTTAACGAACCTTAATGGTACTCTATTTTTTGCCGCTACGGACGCTGCTAATGGGCTCGAATTGTGGAAAAGCGACGGCACATCCGCCGGTACCGTCCTGGTCGCGAACATCATGGCAGGCGCAACCGGTAGCAGCATAACCAGCTTAACAAACGTCAACAATACGCTCTTTTTTGCTGCCAACAACGGGACTACGGGGCTGGAATTGTGGAAAAGTGATGGAACTGGCGCTGGCACCGTACTGGTGAAGGACATTCTCGCAGGAACAACCGGCAGCAGCTTGGCTAACTTTAAGGCTATAGGCAATACTCTCTATTTTAGCGCTACTGACGGCACGACTGGAGTGGAGTTGTGGAAGAGCGATGGGACACTTGCCGGTACTGTCCAGGTGAAGGACATCAATGCAGGCACAGGATCAAGCAGCCCAACCAGTCTGACGAACATCAACGGAACGTTGTACTTCGCTGCGTTTGACGGAAGCGCCGCAGGACTGCACGGGATCGAGTTGTGGAAAAGCGATGGAACCGCCGCCGGCACGATTATGGTGAAGGACATCGCTACCGGCACAGGATCAAGCAGCCCAACCAGTCTGACGAACATCAACGGCACCCTGTACTTCGCTGCGTCTGACGGAACCACCGCGGGACTTCACGGATCGGAGCTGTGGAAGAGTGACGGAACCGATGCCGGAACGGTGATGGTCACGGACATCTATAGCGGCACTACAGGTAGTGGTCCGGCTTCCCTGACCAACGTCGGAGGAAAACTGGCCTTCACAGCTAACGGCTGGGCCGGAGGATACAATGATGGCGCCACCGGCAATGAGCCCTGGGTGTACGATCCTACAGCAGGGACAACCACTTTATTGAAAGACATCATGCTCTCTCATGCCTCTTTGAATAGCGGTGACCCCGGAGCGACGATAAATGTCAATGGCATTTACTACTGGTTCCAGCAGGTAGACAGCACCCATGGAACGAAGTTGTGGAGGTACGATGGTACCACCACCAGTGCAGTTACCGGTATATCAAGTGCAACGCAGGCTATGACCAATGTCAATGGCACGCTGTATCTTGTGGCGAACGACGGGACCCACGGGAATGAGTTGATGAAGGTCGATGCCAACGGCAATGCCGTATTGGTGAAAGATATAACAGTTGGCAGTGGTAGCTCTAATATAGGTTTCAACGGTTCCGTTGATAACTTGCTCTTTTTCGGTATTAGCGGGCAGTCGTGGCAAACCAACGGGACGGACGCGGGCACCATACAGGTGACAGGTCCTGCCGGATTCCAATTTGGCAGCGGCGTCGCTAATCAGTTCACCAACGTCAATGGAACGATCTATTTCCAAGGATACGCAGGCGGCTGGGAGCTGTATAAGACTACCGGCAACGGAACGGTGTCCTTGGTCACGGACATCAATCCTGCAGGTGGAAGCAATATACTGAACATGACCAACCTGAACGGCACCCTGGTTTTCTCTGCCCTCAATTCAACAAGCGGGCAAGAGCTTTGGAAAGTTGATGCTCTGGGCAATGCGGTCATGGTCCAGGACCTCAATCCAGGCACAGGTTCGAGCAGTCCTTCAAACCTCACCATTGTGAACAATACATTGTTCTTCAGTGCTACCAATGGTGTGGATGGTGTGGAGTTGTACAAGACTGACGGCACAACTATCACCAGAGTCGCGGACCTAAACCCGACCGCCGGAGCGGGCAGCAATCCCTTCAACTTTATTAACATCGGCGGTACACTGTATTTCACCGCCACTAACGGTGTCGACGGTACAGAGTTGTGGTGGACGTCGGACGGAGGAACCACTCTCAACCAGGTAAACATCAACACCGCCGCTGGTGGTAGCAGCAGTCCTCAGAACCTTACCAACGCTGGCGGTACATTGGTCTTTTCAGCCGCTGACGCAACAACCGGGCTCGAACCTTGGGCCTTTGACCCGATCAACGGGCTTCGTTCTTTGGGCGATATTGCACCTGGAACCGGCGGCAGTTTGCCCATGTACTTCACGTATCTCGACGGAACCACCTATTTCAGGGCGCAAACCAGCCAGACTTCCCCGTACAACCAGGAGCTGTACCAGTGGACCGGCACCGGCCAGGCTACATTGGCTGGGGGCGCCGAGATCTATCCAGGTCCTTATGCCAATGGCAATCCGACCAACCTGATGGCGGTTAACAACTCGCTGATCTTCAGAGCGGCCGACGTAGGAGGAGGCAGCGTCTATGGAGACCAAATATGGAAACTAGATGGTCCGGGAAACAACCATGTTCCGACCGCTAGTATCCTTCCAGTTGCGAATGGCCTGGAGGATGGCGGTGCCATAAACCTCGGACCTGCCATATCGGTCACGGATACGGACGTAGGTGACACCCTCACTGTCACTCTTTCACTGGATAAGCCTGCAGCGGGACTGCTTTCCGTGAGTGGTGCAGCGACGTACAATGCTATAACGGGCTTCTGGAAAGTCACTGGCACAGAGGCGGAAGTTAATGCTGCGCTTGATGCGGTCACCTTTACCGCCAATCCAGATTGGAATGGAACTGTAAACATCGCAACTCACGTGCAAGATGGTAAAGGCACAGCACCTGCTAACGGGCAGATCACCCTCACCATCGACCCGGTGAATGATGCGCCCACGGTTGCCACAAACACGGTGAACCTCGACGAGGACCCGGCTGCGCCGGTGGCGGTAGTGTTGAGCGGGAATCCCGGACCTGCTGATGAACAGGGCCAGACACTGACGTATGTTCTCGGGGATTTGAGCGCTCTACACGGGAAGCTGTACAGTGATGCGGCAGGTACAATCGAACTGGTTGCAACCAATACTGTGACAGCCGCCGGCCCCGGTCAAAGCCCGGTGACCGTTTATTACGTGCCTGACGCCAATTATAATGGCCCAGCCAGCTTCTCCTACAGTGCCACAGACAATGGCGGCACACCGGTTCAGGGAGTCACTACCCCAGCTACGGTGAACATTAACGTAGCGGCAGTTAACGATGCCCCTGTGAATGCGGTGCCCGTGTCGGTGACTGTGGCTGAAGATGTATTGACTCCGATCGCCGGCATCCAGGTTGCGGATGTGGATGCGGACCCGAGCAGCGTGCAAGTAACTCTGGGCGTGACTAACGGGACATTGCTCGTCAACGACGCAGTAGTCGGCGGTTTGACTGCTCTTGACATCTCGGGCAACGCTTCTGGAAGCGTTGTGCTGACCGGCACATTGGCACAGATCAACGCGACCCTGGCTGACGCATTGGGTCTCCAGTATCAGTCTATCCTGAACTACAACGGCCCGGATACCCTGACCGTGTTGACCAGTGATCTGGGAGCAACGGGAAGTGCGTGGAACACTGACGGACATTGATCCAGTGGCAATCACGGTGGCTCCTGTGCCGGATGTCCCGGTGAATACGGTGAACACGATCAACGTACCGGCAAACTCGAGCACCACGATTAGCTTGGCAGGCGGCCTGAGCGTACACGACGGTGACGTCGATGACACTCTGTTCGTGGATGTCAAAGCGGGCACCGGCGTGACAGGCCTCGGTTGGGGAACCGGAACTACGTTTGTTCCCGAGTATATCTTCGCGGGGACCGAGGGTTACCTGAACTCGTTGCTCAATGGGCTCACGGCCCAAGTTGCGGCGGGGTTCTCGGGTCCGGCAACGGTGTTGATAACCACGACCGACCTTAGCGGCCTTTCGGACACTGACACGATGACAATCACCTTCGCGGGGCCAACCTCCTGCTGCTCCGGTGATAACCACCGACGTGGTGGGGTTCACGGTGAATGAAGACAACGGTGGCCTTCCAGTGAGTCTCGGCACGCACGTCTCCGTGAGCGATGTGAATGGCGATCCGTTAACTGTTGATCTGACGGCCTCTGCCGGATGGAGCGGATTGAATGCCACCGCGTCAGGCAGCGCCTTAGTGACCGGAGACGGCACCACAGCGCTGCACATCACAGGCTCAATGGTTGACGTGCAGAATACCTTGGCCACACTGACCGGTACTTTGATTACTGATTTCAATGGTACCGCAACGTTTAGTGTGACTGCCAGCGACGGCATCAATCCTCCGGTGACCTCGCCGGCAGTCGACATTCCTATAATAGCGGTGAACGACGCTCCGGTGAACACGGTGCCTGTATCCGCGACGGCAGATGAGGATGTGTTGACTCCGATCACCGGCATCTCGATTTCTGATGTGGATGCGGGCGCAAGCGCTGTGCAGGTAACGCTGAGCGTGGCTAATGGGACGTTGCAGGTGAACGATACCGTAGTTGGCGGTTTGACGGCTGCGGGCATCACGGGCAACGGTTCGGGCAGCGTTGTGCTGAATGGCACGCTGGCAGCGATCAATGCGACTCTGGCTGATGCAACGGGTGTCCAGTATCTGTCCGTGTTGAATTACAACGGGTCGGACTCTCTGACCGTGCTCTCCGATGACCTGGGAGCCACGGGAACCGGTGGAGCGCAGACGGACAGCGATCCAGTGGCGATTACGGTCAATGCGGTCAATGATGCGCCGGTAAACACGGTGCCTGTATCCGCGACCGCTGATACGAATGTATTGACTCCGATCACCGGCATCTTGATTTCCGATGTGGATGCGGACCCGAGTGCTGTGCAAGTGACCCTGAGCGTGGCTAATGGGACGTTGCATGTTAATGAAGCCGTAGTCGGCGGTTTGTCGTCTGCGGCAGATCACAACCAACGGCTACGGGCAGCGTTGTGCTGACATGGCACGCTGGCAGAGATCAATGCGACTCTGGCTGATGCAACGGGTCTCCAGTATCTGTCCGGTTTGGGTTACGTCGGCGCGGACACGCTGACGGTATCCACCAATGATCAGGGAGCCACGGGAAGCGGTGGACCCCTGACGGACAGCGATCCGGTGGCGATCACGGTGGGTGTTGCAGCAGTCAACGATCCGCCTGTCATAAATCTGAGCGCTGTTGTGCAGCAGACCGATCCTGCCGGCGCGGTGATCTTCAATGCCGCGAACGGCAACCTGATCTCGGTTGCGGACGCTGACGCGGGAATCGGCCTGGTTAAGGTAACCCTGACTGCAACTCATGGGACCATGACATTGAGCGGGGTGACGGGTCTGACCTTCAATCCCGGTCAGGACGGAACAGCGGACGCGACAATGACCTTCACAGGGGCCCTTACCGACGTGAACGCGGCCCTTGACGGGATGAGCTTCAATCGTGACGCCGGGTACACCGGGCTGGCCGACGTGAGCATAGGCGTCAACGATCAGGGCAATACCGGGACAGGCGGGGCCCAGATCGCGAATGCTGTGGAGAACATTTCAATAGAGCCGTACGACGTGTGGTTCGCCGGATTTGGGACAGAAGCGGGTTGGGATGTTTACAACGATGCCCCCACCGGGGATGTGGTACTTTACCCATGACATGTCGCTGTTTTGGTGGCACGTGACAGCTTCGGACACCTGGAACTTCTGGAACGGCACTGCATGGGTGAGCACTGATGCTCTGGGCAACGCTCCGTACGACGGCGGGTATGGGCCGCCCAATCAGTGGTTCAATGAAACCACAGGCACCTACAGCGGTTATGACGTGTATATTGACGCGGCAGCGACGTACTTCTCCCTGGACTACGCTGCTGTGGGAGCCACCTTCTGGCAGCAGACCAGTGCGGGAGCTTGGTCGTATTGGGACGGGGATTCGTGGGATCCGACTGCAGGTTTCCTGGTTGAACCGGTGAACGTATGGTTCCACGGATACGACGGCACGGACGCCGGTTGGGATGTTTACAACTCTAGTCCGCTACCGGGGACGAGTTCTTTACCCATGACATGACGGTATTCTGGTGGCATGTCGTCAGTGGTAACACCTGGCAGTATTGGAACGGCACTGCATGGGTGCCCACTACTGGACCTCAGGGTGTAGTATAGTCTAGTTTGATGGTTAAAACAGCACATGCCGACGGGATCCGTCGGCATGTGCTCCCCTGAAATTACTCGTTTCTTCCCCCAGTGGTCGCCTGATCTACCTGGGGGAAGAGATCCAATTCATTTGCGAGCGGGAACTGACGGCGAAAGGCTTAGGCCTGGAGCTAGCGGTTCCACATGGCCGAAGTCCGAATGGGCATCCCGGAAACTTTACCTGATTTATGACCCAGAGGAGTCAGGCCAATCAACCACCCGGCCCCAGGACCGGGGAGACTCGTTCGCCATTGGGCCCCGTGCGCGTAAAGCTCCTTACTGTGTCCGAGTTTCGTGCACGACGGACACCCGCGCGGGCTTTTTATACCCAGCTATTTTTTGGTAACTAACTATAATTATTATAGTGCCAATTTTGTAGGGGTTCTTTACACCCATTTCAGCCTTCCTCTCTTTTCCGCGCGCGTTCGTTTCCTGATCCATGCTCAATGCAAACATACCTATTTCCAATGACTTACATATAGCCGCCCGATACCTTGCGAGTTGGCACGAAACCTGCTACCATGTGAAACATGTTGTCATTTGTAGGTGACTATTCTTGGGGTGTCACATTCCAAATTTCAGTGACAAGAAACAGGGAGGACAGGCCACGAATTGACGTGGCTGGCAGGGGCAGGGGCAGGGAAATAGTAACGCGTTCGTTGAGCAACCTCTAGAACAGCAAGGGTCTCAGCCATAAGCGGGTGTAGTCAATACTCCTGAACGGATTTTTTTGCCAAATTGATACCTTTGCGCAGAACGTTGAGGCTGGAAATGTTTCCAGCTTTATTGTCGTGGTAAGCCGGGCTCCTGATTTCTCGGGGACGACATTAGCGTGGCTTTTCCCGTGTACGCCGGCCTATTAGTCCAGAATTCCAGTGTATCCAGATAGTAAGCTGTAACATCCAGTTGCGGTCATTTAAAGACAGAAAAACCCGGTTGTAGGCCAAGTTGTAGGCCAGCACAAAACTGTAAGGAGAAATAGGACATGGGAAGATTGAGATCGTGGAAGAAAAAGAGAGTGTACCGCCCGGAACTTCTACTCCAACAATTGGAAGAGCGAATCGTTCTGGACGCGGCGGTGAATCCTGCCCCGCAGGATAACCCCAGCGACAACCCCGCAAACCCGCAGGATCACGTCGGCGGACTGGACACTTCGCCGGCCGCGGATGCAGCCGCGGCTGGAGGAGCGGGCGGAGGCAGACGCGGGTCTGGTTGCGCAGCTCCCTGACAGCTTCAATCAAGTCTTCAGTGAAAACCTCAATGTGGTTCTCATCTCGAACAACCTGGCCGATGTGCAGGCCATCTCCAACGCGGCGGCGCCTGATGCCAAAGTGATAGTGTTCGATGCCGCGAACGATAATCTAGCTACTGTCACGTCCATGCTTCAGGACGTGGTGAATTCCACGGGCCATAAGATAGACAACCTGGCAATTGTGGGCCACGGGACCCTAGGGAATCTGGTTGTTGGAACTGACCAGATCCAATTTGTCAGCCTCGCTAACTACGGCGCCACCTTTGAGGCGCTGGGACAGACCCTCAGCCAGGACGCTCAAATTCAGTTCTACGGCTGCTCGGTTGCCGGCGATGGCTCGGGCCAGGCCATGTTCGACAGTATTGCCGTCTACACAGCGGCAGATACCTTCGCGAGCACGGATACCACTGGCGGAAGTGCGCATGACTGGACCCTGGAATACGCCTCGAGTTCAACCGTGGCTATGCACTCCGTGTTGAACGTCGACGCTCTGGCGGCTTATAGCACCTCGCTCGCCGGTCCTGAGCTCGTCAAAGACATTGACACGAGCACCGGCAGCAGCGCCACGAGTTTTGTCGAGATGGGCGGCAAGACATACTTTGTGGCTAGTGACGGTCTGCACCAGGGCAATATCTGGGTTTACGACCCGGCCGGCGCAGGCACCACCACTCTTCTTCAGGCTGCCGTAGGCACGTACAATAGTGCCACAAGCTTAACGGTTGTTGGCAGCCAGTTGTTCTTCAGCGCTAGCGACGACGCAGGGACACGGAACGGAACTCTGGGTGACCGATGGTACCGACGCCGATACCCATATGGTCAAGGATATCGGTCCCCTGCTAGCGGCACGCCGGAGAACCTGAAAGCATTCGACGGCAAGCTGTTCTTTAGCGCCAGCAATAACATCGACCGTCCTCCGGGGCTGCCATCAACAAGGAGGTTTGGGAGAGTGATGGCACCGAGGCCGGCACCAAGCTCGTCATGGAGATCAATCCATCGACGTCAGGAACGGGAATCGGGGAGCAACCCTGGCCTCTTTACGCAAATGGGTAACACGCTGTTCTTCTGGGCAAATGACGGAGCTAATAATGGCGAGCTTTGGAAGAGCACTCCAAACGGAGGCGTGGATAACCTGGCTCACGACGAGACGTGGATGAATCGTATACGACTCAAATGGTGGCGGACATATATCCCGGTGGCAGCGGTAGTCCCAGCAATTTGACCGTCTTCAACGATGGGGTGCATGGCGACAAACTGTACTTCACGGCGACTAACGCAACCTACGGAAGAGAGCTTTGGTCCACCGATGGTACCACCACAGTTATGGTGAAAGACATTTTGCCCGGCACCGGGCACGGCCTGACCCTGACTGGTTCCACTGCCCAGTTGACAGTTGTTGACAATGGGGTGGCTGGAAGCGCCAGGCTCTATTTCGTCGCGATCTATGACGGCACTAGCTTTAATCAGCACGGTTACGAGGTCTGGAGCACCGCTTCAAGCGGAGTGGCGGATATCCTGGCAACGACGACCTTGGATGAATCGATGACGACGCTCTTGGTGAGAGACGTAAATACCAATGTTGCGCCTCCGGGGACGCTCACGCCTACCAATTTGACCGCTTTCAACCACAAACTCTATTTTACAGAGAGTGACGGCACCGGGGCGGGCCAGCACGGAGTCGAACTTTGGTCAACTGACGGCACTTTTGCCGGGACTACTATGGTGCAAGATATATATGCCGGTGCACTGGTAGCAGCAATCCCTCCAATCTGACCGTTTTCAACGGTAAACTCTACTTCACTGCGTCACGAGCCAACCGGCTTGGCGCGAGGAACAGAGCTTTGGGCCACTGATGGAACTACCACTGATGTGGTGCTAGACATAAATGTCGGCACCGGCGCCAGCAGCAGTCCTTCCAATCTGACCGTTTCCGGCGGCAAGCTTTATTTCTCCGCGTCGGACGGCACCGCCGCTGGCCTGCACGGAACAGAACTTTGGGCCACTGATGGTACTTACCGCACCTGCTATGGTGGAGGACATAAACCCAGGTACGGCTAGTAGCAGTCCCGCAACGTTGAAAGATATCGGAGGCAGACTGCTCTTTACGGCCACCGACGGGGTCACGGGAGTTGAACCTTGGGTGAGTGACGGAACCGCTTTGGGTACCCACATAGTAAAAGACATCAACCTTGGCGGCCTTACCCCGCAGGGGTTGGTGAACCTCAATGGCACGCTTTACTTTGCCGCGTCAGACACGATTCATGGGCTGGAATTGTGGAAGTCGGACGGCACTGCTCTCGGCACCACGATGGTGACGAACAATCCAGATCAAGATGGGATCGTCGGTGTTCCTACAGTTGTGAATGGCACTCTGTATTTCCTTGGGAAGAGCTCTGGCACTACTGATAGTCAACTCTTTAAGCTGGATGCCAACGGAACGCCTGTGTCAGTGATAAATATGGTCGCGAATGGCGCTGATGACATTACCTCCTTGACTGGGGTGAACAACACTCTTTATTTCATCAAGACCGCAGCTTCTGCCGGCTTCCCCGCCGGGCTCTACAGTAGCGATGGCACTGCCGCTGGTACGGCCCCGGTCGCCAGCCAGAGCGGCATCGCCATTACGGGTGTTGCTAATTTGACCAACGTGAATGGGACGCTCTTTTTCAGCGGGACCAGCGGGACGACAGGCAATGAGCTTTATTGGGTAAACCCCGGTACAGGCAAGGCGGCGATCGTCCAAGACCTTGCCACTGGTAGCACCAGCAGCAGCCCCTCGAATTTGACCAATGTGGGCGGCACACTCTATTTCACCGCTACCGTTAGTGGGGCTACCAGCCTCTACACGAGTAACGGCACTTCCATCACACCTGTTAACAACGGCGTTGGGGTTGCGGTAACCGGGATGCAGAACTTCACCAACGTCAATGGGACCCTCTTTTTCACTGGGACCGCTACGGGCTTCGGCAACGAGCTTTTCTATGTCGATGCGTTAGGGACCATCCAGGTCGTTGACATCGTCACGGGTGCTACCGGCAGTTTCCCTACCGATCTCTATAATGCGAACGGCAAGCTGTTATTTGCGGCCACTGACGCTGCTAACGGGAGGGAGCTTTGGACCGCTACAGCACCACTGGCACTGCCACTCTGTTGAAAGACATAAATACCGGTCCTACAGGCAGTAGCTCTCCAGGCTCTTTTGCGTATTTCAACGGCTTGACTTACTTCAAGGCAACGGACGCAACAGGCGGCACTGAGCTCTGGCAGACTAATGGAATCGACGCCGCTGGGACCACGATCGTTGGAGACATCTATCCGGGAACCGGCAGTAGCAGTCCGGCAAACCTGGTAGGCGTCAATAACACACTGTTCTTCGTTGCCAACGGCGTGCCCGTGGGCGGAGTGAGTCCTTCGGGGACCGAGGTGTGGAAAGTCGGTGATCTTGGCACCAACACGATTCCGACAGCGACACTCATGGATCAAGATTATACGCCCACGCCGCTCTCGGAGGGCTCCGTGGCTCTCGACCTGCAGGACATTGTGATTACCGACAATGACCTGGGTGACACGATCACAGTTAACCTTTCGCTTAACAAACCTGCGGCGGGGGTTCTCTCCACCGCTGGTACAATCGCAACGTACAATGCGGCCACAGGCTTTTGGCAAGCCAGCGGCACACTGGCAGATGTAAACATTGCGCTAGCTGCGGTTGCCTTTGCGCCGAATGCGGACTGGAACGGAACGGTAAACATCACCACCCACGTGCAGGATGCCAAGGTCACCGGCCCTGCCAATGGGCTTATCACCATCGTTGCAACGGCGGTGAATGATGCGCCTATAACCAGTGACCTGGCCCCCTCTACGGCCGAGGACACCTCCGTGGTAATAACTGGATGGACGTTCGATGACTCCAAGGATCAGGTAGCAGGAGGATCGACTGCGAACAATCCCGTTTCTGTGACTATCGTGGATCTCCCGCTTAACGGAATCCTCTCCAATAATGGTGTTGCACTCATAGCGGGCGCCATTGTGCCCTGGGCTGATGTTATCGGGGGGCTGGTAACTTTCCAGCCGGATGCCAACTGGAACGGCATCACATCCTTCCACTTCACGGTTCAGGATGATGGCGGTACTGCAAACTTCGGGCAGGATACAAGCCTCACGGCAACGGCCAATGTGATCGTCACAGCCGTTAACGATGCCCCGGTAAATACGGCTCCCGCATCAGTCACCGTGAACGAGGATGTATTGACTCCGATCGGCATCCAGATTGCTGATGTGGATGCGGACCCGAGCAGCGTGCAAGTAACGCTGGGCGTGACTAACGGGACAATGCTCGTGAACGACGCAGTAGGCGGCGGTTTGACCGCTCTGGACATCACGGGCAACGGTTCGGGAAGCGTTGTGCTGACCGGCACATTGGCACAGATCAATGCGACTCTGGCTGATGCAGCGGGTCTCCAGTATCAGTCTATTCTGAATTACAACGGACCGGACACCCTGACGATATTGACCAGCGATCTGGGAGCAACGGGAAGTGGTGGAATACTGACGGACACCGATCTAGTGCCAATCACGGTGACTCCTGTCAACGATGCGCCGGTGAATACGGTGAACCCCGTCAACGTTCCGGCAAACGCGAGCACCACGATTAGCTTGGCCGGCGGTCTCACCGTGCATGACGCTGACATCGGCGAGACCCTGTTTGTGGATGTCAAAGCGGGCACCGGCGTGACAGGCCTCGGTTGGGGAACCGGAACGACTTTCGCTCCCGAGTATGTGTTCATGGGAACCGAGGGTTATTTGAACACGTTCCTCAATGGGCTCACGGCCCAAGTTGCGGCCGGGTTCTCGGGTCCGGCGACCGTCTTGATAACAACTACGGACCTCAATGGGCTCTCGGACACAGACACGTTGACAATCACGTTCGACGGGCCAACCTCCGCTGCTCCGGTGATAACCACCGACGTGGTGGGGTTCACGGTGAATGAAGACAACGGTGGCCTTCCAGTGGGTCTCGGCACGCACGTCTCCGTGAGCGATGTGAATGGCGGTCCGCTGACAGTGCATCTGGAGGGCACGCTTGGATGGAGCGCATTTAACGCCACTGGTGCTGGTTCAGCAGTTGTAACCCCAGGCGGGACCCTATCGCAACCAACGCTGGACATCACCGGCCTCTTGGCTGACGTGCAGTTAACCTTGGCCTCACTCACGGGAACGTTGACCACTGATTTCAATGGTACTGCATCGTTTAGCGTGAGCGCCAACGACGGGACCAATCCTATGGTGACCGCGCCGCCAGTTGACATTCCTATAATACCGGTGAACGACGCTCCGGTGAATACGGTGCCTGTATCGGCGACTGCGACTGAGGATGTGTTGACTCCGATCACCGGCATCTCGATTTCGGATGTGGATGCAGGCGCGAGCGCTGTGCAGGTAACGCTGAGCGTGACCAACGGGACGTTGCAGGTGAACGACACCGTAGTTGGCGGTTTGACGGCTGCGGGCATCACGAGCAACGGCTCGGGCAACGTTGTGCTGAATGGGACGCTGGCAGAGATCAATGCGACTCTGGCTGATGCAACGGGTGTCCAGTATCTGTCCTTGTTAAATTACAACGGGTCGGACACCCTGACCGTGCTCTCCGATGACCTCGGAGCCACGGGAAGCGGTGGAGCGCTGACGGACAGCGATCCAGTGGCGATTACGGTCAATGCGGTCAATGATGCGCCGGTAAACACGGTGCCTCTATCCGCGACCGCGGATACGAATGTATTGACTCCGATCACCGGCATCTTGATTTCAGACGTGGATGCGGGCGCCGAGTGCTGTGCAGGTGACGCTGAGCGTGACTAATGGGACTCTGCAGGTGAATGATACCGTAGTTGGCGGTTTGACGGCTGCGGACATCACGGGCAACGCCTCGGGCAGCGTTGTGCTGAATGGCACGCTGGCAGAGATCAATGCGACTCTGGCTGATGCAACGGGTCTCCAGTATCTGTCCGGTTTGGGTTACGTCGGACCGGACACCCTGACCGTATCGACCAGTGATCTGGGAGCCACAGGAAGCGGTGGAGCCCTGACGGACAGCGATCCGGTGGCGATCACGGTGAATGCTGCGGCGATCAATGATCCGCCTGTCATAAATCTGAGCGCTGTTGTGCAGCAGACCGATCCTACCGGCGCGGTGATCTTCAATGCCGCGAACGGCAACCTGATCTCGGTTTCCGACGTTGACGCGGGAACCGGCCTGGTTCAGGTAACCCTGACCGCAACTCACGGGACCATGACATTGAGCGGAGTGACGGGTCTGACCTTCGATCCCGGTCAGGACGGAACAGCGGATGCGACAATGGCCTTCACCGGAACGCTTGCCGACATCAATACGCGGCCCTTAACGGGATGAGCTTCAATCGTGACGCCGGGTACGTCGGACTAGCTGACGTGACCGTTACACTGGACGACCAAGGCAATACCGGGACAGGCGGGCCTCAGATTGTGAACGCTGTGGAGAACATTTCGGTAGAGCCGTATGACACGTGGTTCGCCGGCTTCGGCACAGAAGCGGGTTGGCAGGTTTACAATGATGCCCCCACCGGAGACGTGTACTTTACCCACGACATGTCCCTGTTTTGGTGGAATGTGGTAGCTTCGAACACCTGGAACTTCTATAACGGCACAGCGTGGGTTATCACGGACGCGCTGGGTAACGCTCCGTACGACGGCGGGTTTGGGCCGCCCAATCAGTGGTTCAATGAAACCACAGGCACCTACAGCGGTTATGACGTGTATATTGACGCGGCAGCGACGTACTTCTCCCTGGACAACACTGCTGTGGGAGCCACCTTCTGGCAGCAGACCAGTGCGGGAGCTTGGTCGTATTGGGACGGGGATTCGTGGGATCCGACTGCAGGTTTCCTGGTTGAACCGGTGAACGTATGGTTCCACGGATACGACGGCACGGACGCGGGTTGGGATGTTTATAATCAGTCCGCTACCGGGGATGAGTACTTTACCCATGACCAGACGGTATTCTGGTGGCATGTCGTCAGTGGTAACACCTGGCAGTATTGGAACGGCACCGCCTGGGTGCCCACTACTGGACCTCAGGGTGTAGTATAGTCTAGTTTGATGGTTAAAACAGCACATGCCGACGGGATCCGTCGGCATGTGCTCCCCTGAAATTACTCGTTTCTTCCCCCAGTGGTCGCCTGATCTACCTGGGGGAAGAGATCCAATTCATTTGCGAGCGGGAACTGACGGCGAAACCCTTTGGCCGCGGTTAGTGTCTGCGGAAGTCAGGGACTTCTCATACATTCCGGCCCAATTATCCACCGCCACGGAAATTTTTCTGCCTGACTGTTTTCTTCTCAATCCACGTCGGAGCTTTATTTAGGATTCACCAACGCACGAGTTCAGAGAAAGGTCTTGTCGGCACATGACCTAATACCAATGTGCGATCAAATGAGTAACATAGCGTAGAAGAAGCACGAGAATCCGCAAACCTGTCATTCCCGCGAACCACCATGACTTGTCAGTCACAACCGAAGATGAAAGTGCTGCGATAAAGTTTGGTGCCACGGATGTGTCCCGCCCCGCGGGATTCATCCGTGCCTGCGGGTTATTACTTGATGATATACGCTACCTCTCCAGCTGGGGAACGTGGTACCACGGACCTCCCGACGGACCCGTCCCAGCACGGATGAGTCTTCGGCATATCCGTGGCACCAAATTTCTAACAACTGCCACGCAAAGCGCGGGCACTCCCAAGTAAAGGCGGGAATGACTAATTTCTCGCATCTCAGAGTTCCCTGAGGGAAAGCGAATTAATATAATCTGCTGAACTCATTTCGGTTGGTGAGAGGAATTGAACTTCCAACCCCTGCCCTGTGAAGAGAGTGCTCTCCTTCTTAATTACCCGCCAAATGCCTGTTGGAGATGCACGCCCCATATAACCTTGTGATTATAGGCGCCTTTCCCTAAACCTGGCACATGCGGAAACCGGATGAACCGTCAATCCGCCGTCATCACGGCCGATCTGGTCAGCCTGGCTTCGACAGGTGTTTTTGATCACCGAATGTCTAGCCGGGTCCTTCCCTTCGGTGCATGCAACTGCAAGGACCTGGAAGACTGCTTATAATAATTACGAGAAGACAGTCAATTCGATGTGAAAGCAGCGACGCAGGATTTATGGGTTGACAATGGAGTATTGTGGGCTCTAGAAAGGGCCAATGGAGGCACGCGCACGTTCGTCGCCTTGACGGGGCCTGAGGATCAGTGTAAAATACAATCTCAATTACTGCGCTAAAAAGACTCAATCGCGGGAAAGAGCAGTGGTGGCGCTTGGTTGGTTGAGGCGCTACGGGGCGTAAGCTTGCTCATATTTTTTCACCAAAATAGTCAAACTAAAACTGTTCGCCGACGCTTAGGTTCGGATGCCATCATTGCTCATCAAATGCGGTCAGTTCACGGTTGTTTCGGATGTGCTCACTCGCAGATAGTTTAGAGGCAGGGCCTCGGCGCCGCGTCGACCCCATGATTGCTAGGCATCACGATAAGACTGGAGCCGAGGAATAATGGTATCGGCAGCCTTGGAGAAGGGTACCAATCCTCAGCAATCGACAACGATATTGGGATAGTGGAGAACGGATTTGCCTCCAGTACCATCCGAATCAGTAAAACCGTTGGTGGTAATCGAAGCAAACGGAGGCGCAAGGACGTTTGACTTTGCTGAGTTTTGGGAATACCGTCAGCTCCTGCTCTTCTTCATATGGCGAGATACGCTGCTGAGATACAAGCAGACAATGCTTGGCGCGCTTTGGGAGATAGTGAAGCCGCTTTCTTTTATGATTATTTATTCCGTTTTCCTGGGCTATGTTTTGCGGATTTCAACGGACGGAATACCTTATCCTCTCTTCTACTATTCGGGCTTAGTCATCTGGGGTTTTTTCGCCCAGGCTGTTACGGCAGGATCTGCAAGCGTTGTGTCATCTGCGAATCTAGTGAATAAAGTCTATTTTCCGAGAATCATCTTGCCTGTGAGTGCTGTGCTCTCCAACCTTGTCGATTTGATGATTGCATCGCTGCTGCTTATTTTTCTGATGTTGTACTACAAGGTAACTCCCTCCCTCAGTTTCCTGTTAGTTCCTTTTCCACTGCTGGTAGCCGTCTTGACTTCTCTTGGGATCGCTTTGTTGTTCTCGGCTCTCATAGCACGGTTTCGTGATTTCCAGAATGTTCTGACTGTGGGCACCACGCTATGGATGTTTCTTGACTCCGATCATATATCCCGTATCGATGGTTCCGGAGAACTGGCAGTGGCTCTACAGCTTTAATCCGATGACGGCTGCAACGACCGGATTTCGCTGGGCATTGTTAGGGTCTAGCATCGTGGATTGGAGACTGCTCCTGCCAGGATCCATTATGGCATTGGTCATTTTCGTCGCAGGACTGGTCACCTTCACCCGGTCAGAAAAATCATTTCCCCACTGGTTATGACGCGTTCGAAGTTGCTGATTGGGTTGATCGACAAGTCCTTTACCAGACTATGGCAACCAAGGGTTGCCGATTCGCTGAAGACCTGAAGCCGGGATTGCTTTCCCGTTCCAGCATCTAGTAGAGGTTAGCCGTAACTGATGGGAAACACCGCCCTACGAGTCGAGTCATTGGGGAAACAGTACCTAATGGCAGGGACAAGTCACAGGAACTATACTCTGGCGGCCAGCATCATGGAGGCCTTTATAGCCCCGTTTGAAAGGCTTGTGGGAAGTGTTTCCAGGCCCACGGAAGTTGGTGACAGAGATTTCTGGGCGCTCAAAGATGTCTCATTCGAAGTCAAGCATGGAGAAGTCCTTGCTATAATCGGCAGGAACGGGTCGGGCAAAAGCACGCTGCTCAAGATTATCTCCCGGGTCCTTGAACCGACTACTGGACGGATTGCTTTGTACGGGCGATGCGGCAGTCTTCTCGAGATAGGAATGGGGTTTCATCCGGAATTGACCGGTCGGGAAAATATCTACCTCAATGGAGCCGTCCTGGGTATGAAAAAGGCGGACATCGATCAGAGAATTGACTCAATTATTGGGTTCTCCGAAATCGACAACTTCATAGACACTCCAGTGAAGCGCTACTCCACCGGCATGTACGTGAAACTGGCTTTTTCCGTTGCGGCACATATGGACTCTGACATACTCATCGTCGATGAGGTGCTTTCGGTTGGTGACGCGGTGTTCCAGAGGAAATGTATTCAACGGATGCAGGAGCTTGTACGGCAAGGCAGGACCGTGCTCTTTGTGAGCCATTCGATGGAGACGGTAAGAGATTTTTGTGGACGAGCCATTTTGCTTCGAGAGGGACAGTTGATTGAGGATGGTTCAGCCGACGCTGTCGTCGACCGGTACGAAAGCCAGGTGGTCAAGGACTATAACGCGAGCTTTGTGGTCGGAAGCACTGAAGATGTGCCTCTGATTGTAAAAGAGCTTCCCCCGGATCCTGCTTTTAGGTTAAGAGACATAGGCATCTTTCAGGATGGAAAACAGACTCTCAAGGTCGTGAACACAAGACCGATTTTGCTTCGTGTAGAATTCGACGTGCTTGAGGAGACCCGAGGGCTATACTTGTTTTTCCGACTGTACGGTCCGCGATCCTTCCTCCTTTTTGAGAGCCTGCACCGTGGGCCGGAAGCCACAGCGCCTGTTTTCACACCTGGAAGATACGTTTCAACCGCCCAAATACCGGCCGGGTTGCTTGCTGCTCACACCTACGGGATCTGGGTCGGCGCCGCGATAGAAGGAGTCCGGTCTTGCCTGCCTGACACAATAAAGATTGCACTTATGGTGAACAAAAGCCATGAGGCTAACCCTACTCTTGCGAACTTGGGGCCGGGAGGGGAAATAGCCCCGTCAATTCGCTGGGACACAAATGAGATCGCCGCATCATCGGACGATGGCGCCATGGACGTGATAATATCCGACCTGAAGATGCTGCGGTCGTGAAAGCGGGCGGCCGCAACTGCCAGATCACTGGGCAAGGTAATTGGTCAACCAGCAAATCCGAAGGGTTAGCTCGGGTGTAAAGGCCGGGCAAGATGGCCCTCCTCACCGAGTCCTCCGTAGATTCGGTTCAATCCGTGGGTTTCCCGTGCTTTTTGTTAGGGCGTAGGCCGCATTTGTTATATAGGGATTCCTGTGTGGCTGAAGGGAAACCCGGATTCGTGCCACAACTAATAAACCATTACGCGCTTACCAGAGGGTAACAATGTATCCCAGACATATAAAAGCCTGTCGTATCTGCGGTTCTTCCAAACTGGTCGATGTCGTGGATCTGGGGAATCAGCATCTTCAAGGCTCCTTCGTAAAACAAGGTGTCATTGAACCCCCAAGGCGAAAATTTCCCACCCGGCTAGTACGCTGCGACGCGGAGGCCGGTAACGGCGCTTGCGGGCTAGTCCAATTGGCACAAACCTTTCCACCATCGATTTTGTATACCAACTATTGGTACAGGTCAGGTACGAACGATACCATGCGCGATCATCTGAGCGGTGTGGTAAAGAGCGCTTTGGCAATGATCGGGACGCCCGGCAAACCTTTCAAGGTGCTCGACATCGGGTGCAATGATGGAACCTTGCTTTCATATTATCCAGAAGGCACTGAGTTGTTCGGTGTGGACCCATCAGATATTGCCCTGGGCATTGAGTTGCCCCTGACGTTGGTCAACGATACCTTCCCCTCGGATCAGACCAGGAAGGCGTTCCAAGGCGTCAAATTTGACATCATTACTGCGATTGCGATGTTCTATGATTTGGAAGACCCGGTCGATTTTGCCCGCCATGTTGCTTCAGTGCTCGACAAAGATGGTCTATGGATTATCGAAATGTCCTATTTACCCCTGATGCTGCTGCAAAACTCATTTGATACGATTTGCCACGAACATATCGAATACTACAGCTTGGCAGTAATGGAGCACCTTTTGGATGCCGCGGGTCTTCGGGTATTTCGAGCCGAAGTGAACGATATAAATGGGGGCAGTATTCGGTGCTTTGTTTGCCATAAGGATGTCAACAAGTTCGACAGTCCAGAAAACCGGCGCTTCCTCCGGCGCCTGCACTTGATGGAATTCGAAATGGCACTGGATACCGAAGAGCCTTATGCTGCTTTCAGGACGCGCATCTCCGAACTGCGCACGAAGACGAGAGAACTTCTCAACCAACTTCGGCGTCAAGGTGAGGTCATCCATCTCTACGGGGCATCCACGAAAGGGAACGTCCTCCTTCAATACTACAGGATTGATAACACCATGATCCAAGCCGCGGCGGAGCGCAACCCTCACAAAGTGGGGGCACGAACACTTGGAACCGAGATCCCCATAATCTCGGAAGAGGAGTCCCGACGGATCGGACCAAAATACTATCTGGTCCTCCCATGGCACTTCAAAAGGGAGTTCATACAGCGCGAGTATGAACTGATCCGACAGGGTGTTACTTTTGTTTTTCCTTTGCCGCAGATAGAACTCGTCAGCGCTGATAATGTGGACAAAGTGTTGCAGGAATTAGACCAGGCGCCGCTCTCAATCGAAGAGAGGATGTTCGAAACTGTCATGGGTGCTCGCCAATGACACGGTGCCTTGTGTTAGGGGCGAACGGTCAAGACGGAAGCTTTCTCGCCGAAATACTTGGAGCGAAGGGCAACCTCGTCTGGGGGCTGGGAAAACAATCTTCATCCCGGTACCTTTCAGATGGGGCGTCATTTCGTTACGTTGAGTGCGACTTAAGAGACCAGGCGAAACTGAGTGCCGTACTGAGTGAGACGGTTCCGGACGAGATATACCACGTGGCAGCGGTGCATGGCTCATCGGGTTTTTCATACGAAGAAGTTTGGGGAAGCGTTCTGGACGTGAACGTCAAAAGCACCCACACTGTGTTGGAATATGCCAGGCAGCAGAAGCGAAACGTCCGCATCTTCTACGCCAGTTCCGCGAAGGTCTTTGGCACTCCTTTGAAGGGCCTTATCAGCGTTGAATCGCCCAAACGACCCGATTGCCTCTATTCCGTCAGCAAAATTGCAGCCGCGGACCTCTTCCACTATTACCGGCGGGTGCACGGAGTTCACGCGAGCATCGCATATCTTTTTAACCATGAATCCGTTAGGCGTCCGGCAAGCTATTTCATACCTCAGGTTACGGCTATTCTGCAATCGACGCTCCAGGATGCGAGCTTCCGGACTGAAATCTACACTCTCGACTTCTACTGCGACTGGGGATGCGCTCGCGAGTACATGGAAATGGCCACACAGCTCGTGCAAGCCAAGTGTGAAAAGGACGTAGTTTTTGCTACGGGTAAGACTTGGTATGGCAGAGATTTCGTGAAGGAACTCTTCGCAAGCTATGGCCTGGACTACCGCGAGCATATATTGGAGACGGCCCCCAAACTCGATCCAGTCTCTTTCCAAGTTGACATCGGCGAAACGGTGAGGCATCTTGGCCGCGCCCCACGGCGAGACATCCTTGATGTCTGCCGTGATTTCATCACAGTTGATGGGCCACTATGATGCCGACACTTAGTGTGGGAACATGGGAGGGGTCATGAAAGAATTTTTGCTGCATCCCATCCATGTCATCCGCCGTGCACTGTGGATTACCAAGGTGTGGCTGATTCAGTTCCGAGAAGCAGGATATAAGCCTTTCTCTACGGTCATCCAGAGGCAATGTTTGCTCAGACAAGAGGAGGACCTGGAGAAACAACTTCGAGATCAGCTCATGGCCTTGCAAGAAGAGCAAGAGACATTGGCGAAGCTTGCACAGAAGGTGGCGGAAATAGTTGATGACAATTCCGGAAAGAACTGGCCGCCAATTGATTTTGATACGATTTCAACTGCGACTTCCCTTCCGGATGAAATAGCGGGCGAGCTGAGAACCAAACCAATTAAGATCATCGATGTGGGAGCCCTGGAGTTGGCCGGGCAAGACGATCTTTACAACGCTCTGTACTCTCAATGCTCGTGTGAAATCATCGGCTTCGACCCTCAAGTCCGCGAGACTATCACAACGGCGGGGGAAAGAAGTGTCAAGACGATTCTGCCCATTGCGGTAGGGAATGGTCAGGTCGCCCGTTTTCATTCCACAGAGTATCGTGGTGCGTCGTCCATGCTCAGGCCAAATCAAATTTTGCTTGAACAGTTCATCGCTCTCCCTACAATGCTTACGGTCCGACAGGAGTCTGAAATCCAGACCACCAGGTTGGATGACATTAAAGAGGTCGATGGGTGCGATCTCTTGAAAATTGATGTTCAGGGCGGAGAACTGAATGTGCTGAAAGGCGCTTTGGACCTTCTTCGGGAAGTCTCCATAGTGCTAACTGAAGTTGAATTTTCCGCTGTCTATGAGGACCAGCCGCTCTTCGCGGATATTGACAAGTTTCTTCGCGATCAGGGTTTCTTTCTTCATGATTTCAAAAATCCTGGTTACTCAGCCTACAAGGCCGGTGTCTTTAATGATTTGAAGGGTCGATTGTTGTGGATGGACGCGGTCTATGTCAAAGAACCCTCGATGATGGAAAAGCTGGATCCAGAGAGGATCTTGAAAGCGGTCCTGATGGCCCATGTGCTGCTCCGGAATCCTGGTTTGGCAGCCTCCATTTTGGAGGTATTTGACAGGAAAACTGGAAAAAGACTCTCTAACGTTTACCGCTTGCAGCTTAACTCTCTGAGAAATGCTTTTGAGGACGTTCGGATCGCTCCGTCTCGCCCAGACGAAAGCGAACCTTCCTCTGGGTCTAACGGTAGCTGCGTGTCTTGATATGATGCGTAATTTGTTTTCCAAGGGGACTGGCAGTGCCTCTGTCAAGCAAGTTGATCATGGAGATTGCGATGCTGAGGCTGTCAAGAGGTTGGTATGAAGGATGGGTCACTCGACGCACTAGGCATGGTTTCAGGAGGATCATGTTTAGTGATTCCTCAGTGGCTGCGGACGAGTGTCAGCAGCGCTCAAAGGTGTTTCGGCTTGAGCAGACGCTGGAGTTGACCAGATGCTAGCGAGGATCTCGAGATCTTTAGATTTGTTTCGCCAAGCCGGCACAGCCATGCAGGGACTCTCTGTCCAATCTTTTCTTACCCAACGAGCACTGGATCGCCAGCTCCTCTTGACCGGCCGTTCCGCCAGTTGGCAGGTGCGCCAAAAGGAGGCTATTCGCACGCTCGAGGATGTGGAATTTCGCGTGGACTCTCAATGGGGTGAAGATGGCATTATTGACTGGCTGGTAGAGAAAGTTCCGATCCAGGACACCACGTTCGTCGAATTCGGCGTCGAGAACTACCAAGAGGCCAACACGCGATTCCTGCTTCAAAACCGGAATTGGCGCGGCCTTATTATGGACGGTAACCCAACCTACATGACGAGCGTTGAAGAGGACGAGCTATATTGGCGTCACGACATTAGGGCCGTCTCCGCATTCGTCACGCGACAAAACATTGACGATTTGTTGGCCGAGAACGGCATCAGTGGCGACATCGGACTCCTGAGCATCGATATTGACGGAAACGACTATTGGGTTCTTGATGCGATTAGTGCAATCTCGCCTCGAATCCTGGTATGTGAGTACAATCCGGTATTTGGAGACGTGCATGCAATCACTATCCCCCACGTGCCGGATTTTCAGCGATTACGGGCTCATCCGTCCGGCCAGTATTTTGGCGCCTCTATTAAAGCTATCAAGAATCTGGCCATGCGAAAGGGCTACGAATTCGTCGGGACGTGCTCGAACGGAATCAACTCGTTCTTTGTGCGCAAAGACCTATTTGGCGCCATTGTTGACAGAATCGCTGACCGGCGAGCCTTCCCGTCCCGGCACCGAGACTCCCGCGATGAAACAGGCCGTCTCACTCACGTGGCAGGGGTAAAACGAGCCGATCTCATCAAGCACCTTCCGGTCGTAATGGTCGACGCGGAAAACCGGGAAGCACTGATCGAGTCACTGTATCCCTTGTACAGTGACGAGTGGCTGCATCAGATGCATTAATCTCGTTTACTGAACCGAATATAGAAATGCAAAACCGTGGCATCCTGGCTCAAATCTCAGTAGGCGAATTTCTCGATAAGATCACAATTCTGCAAATCAAATCCGAACGGATCAAGGATTTCGCGAAGCTGAGAAACATTGACCAAGAGTTGGCTATCCTGAATCAGATCAGAGTGGAGGCCCTGGACTCCGGGCCAGAATTGTCCGGGCTGGAGGCCGAACTAAAAAAGGTCAATGAAATCATTTGGGTTCTCGAGGATGAGGTCCGCGATCACGAGCACCGCAAGGATTTTGGGTCCAACTTCGTATCTTTGGCCCGTTCCATCTATCAGGCCAACGATCGGCGAGCACTGTTGAAGCGCCAAATTAACGAGATCGTGGGATCCAATATCATTGAGGAAAAATCCTACACCAAGTACTGAGTCCAAGCCGAATGGCCGCATGCACCTCTGTCGGAACGGAGCAATTCGGCTCACTGTCAATTCGAATTTACGCAAGAGTGAGACTACTTGTCGAAACGCCGTAGATGTCATATAAGCCCAATGGGCGAACGAAGAAGTAGTTTACTGGGGGATGCCTCGCGCACCCTAAGGACGAACCTGACCTGAGTTAACTGACCTAGAAACTTTAGATAGCAGTTGCAGCATCTCTTGCGATATCAACAAACTGACTGCTCTCCAATCCGACGCAGGCAATTTAGACCATAATGAAGATATTACTCGGGCAATTAGGTTCGGCCGGCGACTGTCTTTACGCAACAATACTCGCACGTCAGATAAAGGAAGACTATCCAAGTTGCCACCTTACCTGGGCCATATCGAGTCAGTCGAGGCAGGTGTTGGAATGCAATCCGCATGTGAATGAGATTTGGGAATGGAATACCCCAGACTGGCTTGTCCATGAGGCGGCATGGTACGCTCTTGAAAGCGCCGTACTCCGCATTCAGGGAGGTTCAAACCCTTTCGACAAGGTCGTGCTTTCGCAGATATGGCCGAACAATTTCCGTAATTATGACGGAACGATCCGTCCCAGCGTCTTGAGGGCATACGACCGTCCAATCACCGTTCCCATCGACAGTGTGATCGCATTAAGTGACCGAGAGTTGGAGCGGGTTGAGCATTTCGTTCGTTCCAACAATATATCCAGTTACAGTCATCGCATCCTGTTCGAGTGCTCGTCCAAAAGTGGTCAGTCATTCGTCACGCCGCAGTATTGCCTCGAAATAACCAGAACCCTGACAAAACGGCTTAAAGACTGTTGCTTCATTTACTCGACCCACGAACCAATACGTTCCGAGCTCCCAAACGTCTTTTCAGCCCATGAACTGGGGGTGAGAGAAAACGCTGCTCTCACCCATCATTGCAGCCACTTTGTTGGGTGCGGGAGCGGCCTGACGGTCGCAGCGACTTCCGGCGCTGCCAAAGAACTTCCAAATATTCAACTACTTTCGACTCGCACCTCGGTCTATGCGTCCTTTTTTCATGATTTCCAGTATTGGGAAAAGCCGACAGAACGCTTCATCGAAATGGGCGACGCTCCTGCGAGTGTGGTAGCGGACGCGATATATACGTGCTGTCAAAACGGGCTCGATGTTGCGCGGGCTGCCTATCACAGGCCGCTGCCGCTCACTTTCGACTTCTATTTCGAGTTGATCGAGCGGTGGCTGGTGAGCAGGTGCAATTACCTGGATGCATTGGCATCGCTCTGTGTCACGGGCCAGCGTTACGGGTGGGACCAACGGCTTATCCATTATGCGCGCAAAAGGGTGCTGCCGTTGGCAAGGTACGATCCGCTTAACATGGATCCCAGAACCCGGGAGCAGGCGGAAAGACATATTGACATGATCCTGTCGGCCTAGTTTGTGGCCTCGTCTCCTTTTATGGGGCAGGATTTCTGCCTCTCCTAGATGATTACTCCCCGCGCACTTCGAATTGACAAGTATCGAAAAACGGGCGGACAAGGGAATCGGCCGACGATTACTAAGTCGCCATTTCGGAAAAAGCCTTTTTCGCGCTCGTGTTGGAAGTTCATGAACGTCTCAGAATCCGATAACGTGCAACCCGTTTTTGTTGTTTCCGGCTGGGGAGAGCGTTTTCCTCTTAGGTTCAAGTGTGAACTGGAATTCGGTCTCGACGGATATTCAGGGATCCTTACCAACGAGCTTGCGGCGATTGAGAAGATGATTGAGGGCCAAGGCATTGGGAAAAAAGGAGAAAAGTACGTTCGGTCAGTTTTTCTGACGCCAATGGTCAAACCCATGGACGAACGCACCGTTGCAGGATCGCCGCCTCTGCAAAGGCCTCAGTGGACACTCCGGTACAATTCCACCGTCGATGAAAGCTATAAGAGCTTTGCGATTCTGAGCCGATTAGCAAATAAGTGGGCCCGTGTGATACGGCCACGCATTTGGCTCACTATTCACAAGCGGGCCTGGGCATTGCAATGGCTCCTGGGCAGGCTGGGCCTTTTTGGAGAAATCTCCGGATCTGTCCAGGTGAAGTGGCTCATAGGTCGCTGCCTGAGGCGATTGGGGCTCGGCCGATTCACGAGAGATGCCGATTGGCCCAGTGGCGAGATTTCGGATTTCTTCCCGTCGTCTGGGTTGAGGGCAGTGCTAAGAGGAACCAAAAGGCTAGTATGCGCATCCCACGGATTCTGGCGGAACAATCGTAAGCTGGTGAAGAGGACAATGCCGTGGGGATCGTGTGAATTCTTGACCGTAAACGAGAAGAGTGCGATCGACATGGGTGCTGCAGTACGTGTCCCGCTTCGACTCTATGAAGTTGGTTCTTTCGAGGTTTGGGCTCTTCATCACGCGATCGACTGTGCCCCGGGAACTCTCCTGGTAATAGACTGCGATGATCTCGACAGGGCCGTAGAGCTTCTAAAAGGAAAGCCGCTGTCCCGGCTCAAAATCTTACTGGTCACCCAAGACTTGCCGGATGAGGCCACAAGGTACTGGGATCAGTGTACCCGAATTGCCGATGGGCTTTGGCTTTTGCAAGGGCCTCTGCCACCCCTGCTGCGAACTCTGCATCCCGAACAACTGAGCCGCAACTGGCCAAGAATATCCGTTGTCACAGTGAGTTACAACCAGTCCCGTTATATAAAATCCTGTCTTGATTCCGTGCTCGACCAGGGATATCCGAACCTGGAATACATTGTTGTCGATGGCGGCTCGACAGACGGAACTAAGGAGATCCTGGAGCGTTATCGGGATCGGCTGTCGCTCCTAATTATAGAATCGGACAATGGGCAATCGGACGCACTGAACAAGGGTTTTCGTTCGGTTACCGGCGAGGTGATGAACTGGCTTTGCAGCGACGATCTTCTGGAGCCGGGTTCTCTGTTCAATATTGGCCGGGCTTTCGCCCATAATGAGGTGGATATCGTTGCCGGAGGCTGTCGAATCATCAATGGTCGAGACAAGACTTTATACCGTCACCACAACGGATTGCCGTTCGACCAGGTTGTCGATCTGAGCTTTGGAGATCTATTGAGTTTCGTGGGCGTTTGGCAGCGAGGAATGTTCTTCTTTCAACCGGAAGTCTTTTTTTCACGGAAGATTTGGGAAGCCTCCGGTGGCTATATAAAAGAACACCTTCATTTTGCGATGGACTACGACCTCTTTTTGCGAATGGCCATGGCGGGTGCCAGAATTCTTCACATTCCCCATTATATCGGTGTGAGCCGGAGACACGACGACCAAAAGACCCGACATGAAGACAAGTTGTATCTGCCGACCATTAGGGCATTACTGGAGGAGTACCCGGAGACTGATCAACACGACAGGCGAGGTACTGAGCCGAAAGATAGCCTAAGAAGAATACTAGTACCGGTTCGCCTTTGAAGACTTGAACTGGGCAACAGCGTGAGGCGGTGCTCGCCTTCAAAATCCCCCTACCCCGCTTAGAAACGGGCAGGGGGATTTCTTTTCAAAGCGTGGCCCTGAGCCGGCTACTTATCTGTATGCTCTCGCGTGGGTATCAGGCCCGTTGTGGCCATTGGCAACTGGAAGACCGCTAGACAAAATACCTACCACGTGCCCATTTTTCAGCACAATCATCAGTCTTTGGTCTTGGCCTCCACCTGTTGCTTTTCCCGGTATAATTCAGAGATGCCGGAAGGAAATGAAAAATCCGCATTAATGAAAGAAACATTACACGGTTGAAAATCAAACATCTCACGAAACGACTCTACGTTGGTAGTATCAATAACATATAAGACGTGGTTGGGCCAAGGGGCTGTGTAGCGCCGCACGCGCTCGGGCTCGACTCCGCATAGCCACAAGTATCTGAGGATGAGACCGTCGCTCATTATCCATGCATGGTACAAGAGCTTCTTCGTTTCGCTATCGACTTCACCACCAAGGTCAAGCTCGATATTCTCAGATGGGAGGGCCGCGCCATCAATTATTAGAGTTTCTCTTGCGAGATTCACGGCCCGCAGAATCCCAAACAGAGGATCGACAAAATGCGCATGCACTTCACTCATGAAGACGATGTCGTGTTTAGGCAGCGTGAGGTCGAGCAATGCGTCGGTGAGAATAAACTCAACCTTGTCGACGTGCCGGACCGATTTCATCCACTGAGCTGCAGGGAGGAATAGGTCGTAGACATCGACGCCTGTCACGTGAGCCGCACCGAGGTCACCGAACGCGAAGCTGAAAAAGCCGTTGTTGCAACCAATATCTAGCACTGATTTCCCGGACACGTCCGGAAGAAGGGGCCTGATGTAGCGCCCATTTGGGCATCGGACGCAGAACGGCTCCTTCCTCACTCGACAGTCGGTTGCCGAGCGTGTTAAGCCACCCTGGGTCGCCGGGGAACCCTAGCCGCTCGTGGTCGGATGTCGTGTAAAGGTTCACCCCCGGGATCTTCAACCGCTGAAACCAACGGAACTGACGCGCCTGCTCAGCCAGCTCGGTACGAAGCGCAGCTATTGTCGAGGGGGTCGCATCCTCGCGAAAGTTTTGACGCAAAGATTCAGCTAACTTGTCTGCTGACTCAGGAGAGAGGAGCGGTGCTTGAGGACTCTGCGAAATGTCAAAGAACTGCTTTGTGACGGTGCTTTGACCCATCTGGTTCCTTCGAGGATGTTTCTTGAAATGTGGTTCTTTTTTAGCAGCTGAACATATCCCGTCACAGGAGCGCCCGTCAAGGATGAACTGCCGCTTTGCTCTATCAAAAGCAACGCCCGCTCCTGTCTGCGCCAATGCCCGCCTTTTGGCCTAGGTCATTTCGGTGCGAGGTAGGGGCACGCTGCGCCCTGACATAGTCGAGGCGTCCTACCGGCAATCAAGTCCGTACGTGTCTCTTGAATAAGCTTACAATTCCAAATGTTTTCAATCGTATCATTTTGCAAATTGCCGACGGGCTTTGGTCCCCAGCAACATACATGAACATCCCCGTTACTCATTATTCGAAGTTCCCTCCAAGGCATAGAACAACGAATTGAATTATCGTTGAATTCAATCGGAATATCCCCATATTCGGGACGCGGGAAGTCTTCACTACACCGCGGGTTTCCCAGGATCAGCGATGCAATAGGTACGCGTTTTAGGCGTGCATATTCGTGAAACGTACTAACAATACATTCCAACTCGTCTGGAGGAAGAGCGCTCAACAGTTCTTCCTGTAATTAAACGACCATCCTCTTTGGGTGACAGACCAGATTTCCAACATATTTTCAGGTATTTCATTGAGAGGCCAAACATCGAGAAAATCGACACCTATCTTGCTACAAAGATCGATGATGGGGACTACCTGTGTTATATTAAGTCCCATGAGAGTCATCTGGACACCTATAAGAGGGTAGCGTCTCCGGAGCTTATGCCGCTCAGAAATAAGAGTCTGCAAGCCGCTAATGACGTCATTGATTTTTGCCCCGCGAATCTTCCAAAACAAGTCAGGATCTGCGGCATCCATCGAAATTCGAATTATTTTTACTCTTGCATTCAATATCTTCCGAACGGTTTCTCGGGTCAGCAAGGTACCATTAGTATTAAAATTTAATTGAAAATCGCGGTCAGTGGTCGTCTCTGTTACCGGGTATTTCTCCAATATCTCCCAAAAAACAGGACTTAAAAGAGGCTCTCCAAGGCCGGTTAAATCCACCAATAAGGCGCTCGATAAGAAATCGTCTGCTTTTTCCAGTAAGGTGGTATTGAAATCCTCCTTCTTAACATTACCAAAAGCGTGATGGCAGGTGACGCAGTGCAGGTTGCACCTCGAAGTTACTGTCATACTTATGATTTCAGGTTTCCAGGGAATCTTCCCTTGACGATGGAGCCAGTGCTTCAAATTGCTCGTCCAGCCCGCCATAATATGACACCTCAATTGACTCTCGCTCCAAGGTGGCGCGGATGATCATCGGCCGTATTCGTCAAACACGTGACTACGATCCCGTTCTATGAACCCGGTAAACCGTGGCTAAGTCTGCTCACCAATCGAGACAAAACTTCTGCGGGTCCTGTTATTCGGGATTACGAAATATTTCACAACCTGTAGCCATGCTACTCCATCGAAACTGCCACGGTCAAGGCCGTGGATTCTGCGGAATCCTCAGAGTTGACAATTGCAATACGGAAGGTAGTATTAAATAACCTCTCCTGAGGAAAGGAGTCCGGCCGGTGGAATTTCGCGGCGTGGCGACGAGGAATCGCCAAATTACTGAACGCTGCAATGGGGCCAGCGGTGTCCCCCGAGTTAGCGGTGCCAACACCAACCGAAGTGTCTGCTGGGCCTCGACATTATACACAGTATCTTCCGGACCAGATTCCAAGGTTTAGAAAGAACCGGCGAAAAACCGAATTTGCCGGTTGCTGGATGTGTGAAGGGATTTATATAAAAGCGGACAACAAGTTGCCGTGTTCATGCCTGACCGGATACCACATCGAACTGGCAGATATATCAAAGCAAGATGTTGCCAAATTTGTTGAAGGGCCAATAATTGACTACATCAGGAGCAGCTTCTGCGAAGGTTATGAGCCTTTCCCCATATGTGAATGGTGCGCTTGTCGAATCAGCCACAACCCTGAAACCGGGTTGACTCTGTCTCTAGGTGGAAAGCAGGGTCATGCGGGTATCGATTTGTACGTTGAACCCATTAATACTTGCAACCTATTTTGTGAGGCATGTCTGTGCACTGAAGAGAGAAAATTGGAGGACCCGCCCCCTCGGGCTCTTCTCCGTTTTCCCATGTTTGAAAAAGCTGCCAGGGAACTGCACAAGGCAAATATAGCGGTCCGAATGGTAGTCTTTGCCGGTTTCGGTGAGCCGCTGTTTAATCCCCGAATAGCAGATATGTGCCGCCTCGTCAGGGATCTATTTCCATCATCATTGATTGATTTGGACACTAACGCGAATCATGCACCTCAACTGGCTCGTACGGTTGCTGACTGCGGGTTGGACGTGATCCGTTTGGGCCTCGACGGGCCGGATCAAGCCACCTACGAAGTATATCGGCAGAGAGGTGACTTTTCGAAAGCTTTGAGATTTGCTGAGGAGTTGGTCAAAGCCATTAAAGAAACAGGAAGTCGAACTCGTCCGGTATGGAAATATATTCTCTTTAAGCACAATGATCGTGATGACCAGATTGTTCAGGCTATATCGATTGCGGAACAGATGGGCCTGGAAATTGAGTTCGATTATACCGTCGGTCCGTTAGCGTCGAAAAGAACGGAAGAAGATCTCAGAAGAGTCATCGCTGACCGGAAAATCAGCGCGAACATAGATATAAGGCATACCAAGTGTGATGAGTGAAACTCTGCCAGGGCTGTGTCACTCGGTTATATTTCATTCTGAATAAGCTCTCTGGCAAAAGAGCTTTCGTCATCGTGCAACTGGTGCGGCACTTTTCGACCGCCACCTTCGCCTCAATTTCAATTGACCTGCCGGATGAGTCTCCGCTTCTTGATCGGCTTCGTATACTCGCCTTCTCGACCATGTGATATTACGTTTTACTATTGCTGCTGGATTTCCGGCTATTATAACTCCTTTTTCTTCGTAGCCTTTGACGACAACGGAACCGGTGGCAATGACGGAATCGTCTAAGATTGAGACACCTTTAAGGATCCTGCAATGAGCCGCAACCCAAACATGATTACCTATATTGATGTCCTTTGCATAATTGATGCGGACTCCGCTGTTTGAATCAATGATTGAATGGGAATCACCCGTTCTGATATCTATGTCCACAGCAAACATACAGTCCTGTCCTATTTGCACTTTTGAATTTGGTTCAGTAACCGCGATGTGAACGTATTCAAAAGTAGTCATTTTCCCAATAACCAAGGAGCCGTTATGGTCCTCAAAGGACAAAGATCCTCCACTGTAAAATTTGCAGCCTGCTCCAATTCCTATTTTGTGGTTGTCCCCACTTATGTAAAATGCCACATTGTTCAAGACGCAACCATCTGCGATGCATACACAGTTGCCATTGCCATTAATGTCAAAAACAACTGAAGACAGAATAGAATTTCCATAGGTTATCCTATTCTCCTTACCTACAATCTTTTGTTGGATCGAATTTGTCAGTTTACGATAATGGATTCTACGAATTACGTTTCCGAGAGCAGGGATCTTTCGATCAATAACATGGTAGATTGACTTAAGCTTATCTCTCATATTTTTTGTCTCGGATTCACTAATTGCTCTGCTCAGCACTACCGCCCGATGCCATCAGTTCATCCCGAGTGACAGTGCTGGTGGTGGCGCAGGCATTGAGCAGCCGGAGAAAGGACTCATCGGGCCAAAATCGACGGTTGAAACAATTACATACTTCGGAAATATACCTCTGCAATTGCTTGTCTGAAACTCCACGATGACGGCCGGATACGACGGCCTTGGCATGGTGACTAATCGGTGAGTCCAGGGCAACAGTTTCATGGAGTCTTTGGGATCACGCAGAATCGCACGGTAGCGAACTACTCCCGGCCACCGGGCTATGGCGTAGTAGCGTCTCCATCCGTCTGATCTGATTGAGGTTGTCAAGGACCTGATCTCGTCTATAGGAAAGGTCAGTCTTTGCAGCAGCTTCTCAATGGTGCCGGCTGATGAGTCCTTGGTTACTGAGGTATGACCAAACCCTGGTTCTTCTTCCCCCGAAGAATTCACCCAGGTCGAAATGGCCGGCAACAAGAAGGCTACGGATGCAACACCGTAACCTCTTGTTTTCTTTGGCGCGCCCGGCAGGACTCGAACCTGCGACCTACGGATTCGAAGTCCGGCGCTCTATCCAACTGAGCTACGGGCGCATGGCAATGTAGTTGGCAGCCGGGGAATTTGTCTTAACAGCGACAACAGGTCACCCGGCTTTTATAAATATCCGGACCAAATAAATACAACTTGCCGATCTTCAAGGGATCAAGGCAAGAGCCTCTCAATTTGGTGGGGAGAGTGATGGGACTCGAACCCACGGCCACAGAGGCCACAACCCTGTGCTCTGCCAACTGAGCTACACTCTCCACAATAGTTGAAATTACAAGCTTCGATGCTGGAAGTCAACTCTCATCTGCCATAGGTCCAGGAATTGACATTCGCTCATCTCCACCTATTTGTTTACCACAACTGCTTCAGGTCCTTGGTCGGAGACGAACCTTTTTTCGTATCCGACTTTATTGTTGCGGGCAACCCTGCAATTCTGTCCATTATAAGTTTCCGCAACTCGGGCCTGGGCCTGAGACCAAGCGCTCCCTGGTACAACTGTGCTGCACGTGCAAGTTCGTTGGCATTTTCCAGCAAACGTGCCAGATGATAGAGAGCTTCAGGATCACGTGGGTCAACTTTTGCAGCTTGTTCCAAATCCTGCCTGGCCTGCGCCCGGTTGCCCATTTGTTCATGAGTAAGACCCTTTTGAACGAAGCCACCTCTGAAAGTAGGTGATATGCGGACCGTGGCCTCGAAGTCCGCGACAGCCCCACTCTGGTTGCCCATAGCTGCGGCGGAGCAGCCCTCTGTTGAAATAGGCCTGAAACATGGCCGGGTTGAGTTTGATAGCTTTCGTGTACAAGGCTTCGGCCTCTTGCGCGTGCGCCTGCCTTTGCTTTCCGATTCGCAAGATGCCAACAGCCCACAGCCGATGAGGTCTGCGGCTGCAACCGAGTCTCAAGCATAGCGATCCAAGCAGCCAGATTCTCTTTCCATTCAGGTCGGGGATCCAATTTCAAAGCATGCTGGTAAAGGGTGATTGCTTCGGAAATGTATCTTCCGCCTCGCTCATAGATTCCAGCCAGGTTTTCCATGGCCCGGTAATTCTTCCGATCGACATCAATAGCCCTCTTATAATCTTCAATCGCTTTCTGAGTCTGGTTCACCATCTCATGCGCCATTCCTCGACCCAGCAAGGCCGCGCTTTGCTCCGAGAGGCTCTTGGCTGCCTCGGTATACAACCTAATTGCGTCCTGGTATCTTCTTTCACTGTAGGCTTGTTCAGCGGCGCTCAGAGTAGAGGCAGACCCCCAGTCCAGCTCAGGGACGGGCAGTTCTTCTCCGGCAGGAAACGAGAGGCACCCAATCAGTAGAATCAGTGCCGCGAACATGCGCCAAGAAACGTCCCATGCACACCGACGAAAACGTTGGAAATGTACCGTCATGGGCTTCAACCTGGATAGTTGACCTTGTTCATGGACGCAATCCCCGGTTTGTGATAGACACAATTCCGTTGCGTCCCGGACAACGGTTCCTTGGAGGGGTTCTTACCAACAATTGTGCGGAAACGAAAGAGCACATTTCACATATTCGGGAGGTCACGGCGCAGAGGAGGCGAAGTTGACAGGAGTCGGGAGTGACAGCAAGGCAAGACGGGTTGGAGAATATCTGTTTCCATGCGTTTGAAAGCAAACTGGTTTACTCTTGGCCCCCTTGCCATTGCCCTCCTCGGCAGCGGAACCGCCTCAGCTTCCTACTCCCAAACAGGCTGAATACCGGATAGCGATCCATAGCGCTCTGAATGTCCTGCAACTGTGGCGTGAAGACCAGCTAGTCAGGGAATACCCCATTGAAACCGGCAAGGGAGGAGTTGGAAAGCAGAGAAGCGGGGATCATCGTACGCCTATAGGAGATTATGAGGTCTCGTGGATGGCTTGCCGAGACGGCTCCAAAGGCCACAAGATTATCGATCAGAGGAGCTGGTGTAGGGGAAACTGTTTCATTGACGCCTCTACCGGACCTCCTCTGGAAAAACTGTGGACCGACTCTTATGGCGGAGACGAAGCCGCGGTCATCAGCATTAATTATCCCAACTCAAAGGACAGGCAGATGGGCTTCACGGGTGACTGCATACATATCCACGCTTGCAAGCGGACCCGGGACGGGATGATGGGCAAGTCCTACGGATGCATTCACATGTACCCGAAGGACGCGATGGAATTATACGACATCGTGGAGGTGGGGACCCCGGTGAAAATGCTGCCCTGAAAGGTTGATGCCGAATCGCTTTCAAAGCGGCAAGACCTAGGGAACATTCTTTGTGTAGTCTTTTGCTCCGAGGTCACCCACTTGGCCCTGCGGCCCCACGCTGATGCTTCTTTTCAATATTCTCTTTTCCGCCCGCCAATAGTAGATCGAGGAGTAACCGGTGACGCAATGGTCTGAGGAAACCCTGTTCGGGCACCCCAAAGGACTCTTCGTACTGTTTCTGACCGAGATGTGGGAGCGATTCTCTTATTACGGCATGAGAGCGCTGCTCGTCTATTACATGATCAAACAGCTCATGTTCACTCAGGGGGAGGCTTCACAAATATATGGCCTGTACACCGGCCTTGTTTATCTGACTCCGCTTTTCGGAGGCATCCTTGCTGACCGTGTACTGGGTCAACGCAGGACGGTCATTCTAGGCGCCGTGTTGATGGCAATAGGCCATTTCTTGATGGCGTTCCAATCAGTGTTCTTCCCTGCCCTCTTGTTCTTGATTCTGGGCAATGGCGCTTTCAAGCCGAACATCTCCACACAGGTCGGCAGCCTTTACCCCGCCGGAGACCCACGTAGAGACAGGGCCTTCAGCATATTTTATGTAGGCATCAACCTGGGGGCTTTTTTTTCTCCGTTGGTTTGCGGCACGTTGGGCGAAGTTTACGGATGGCATTATGGGTTCAGCGCAGCCGGAATAGGTATGGTTATCGGACTCCTGATTTATCTGTCGGGACAGCGTTGGCTTGCGCCGGACAATCTGATGGAGAGAGAACTTGCCGGGGAAAAAGCGCTGCCGCCTATTACCACGGAAGAAAAGAACCGAATGTGGGGCCTGATTGCCGTCTGTTTTATCAGCGTGGCATTCTGGGCCGCCTACGAGCAACAAGGCAATACGCTTGCGCTTTGGGCCGACACGAACACCGACCGACTTATTTTCGGGTGGGAGTTCCCCGCATCGTGGTATCAATCCCTCAACCCAGCGCTTGTGTTCCTCTTGACGCCCGTTATCACCACGTTGTGGGCGTGGCAATCGAAAAAGCAGAGAGAGCCGTCAGCAGTCACGAAGATGGCAGTTGGTTGTTTTCTGCTGGCATCCGGCTTCCTTGTCATGGTTCCGGCCGCGATGTCTTACGCATCGGATGGAACACCTGTCAGCGTGCTCTGGCTCTTTTTCTTTACTCTGTTGGTCACCCTTGGCGAGTTATACCTGTCTCCGGTAGGTCTGTCTTTGGTAACCAAGCTCTCCCCGGCTCGTATAGTGTCCATGATGATGGGGATTTGGTTCTTGTCGTCGTTTATCGGGAATTATGGTGCTGGTTTTCTCGGCCATTACTGGGAGAAGATGCCGAAGGATGCCTTCTTCCTCATGATAGCGGCAATGGCCTTTTGCGCGGGAGTGGCGATCCTGCTGATTCTCAAGCCCCTGAAGCGAGCCATGGGGCGGGAACAGACATGTGATAGCAATTCCAGCGTAGTCATTCACTTGCGGCCGGGGGTGCCGAAAATCGCCTGAGGGGATTGCCTGACCTCTCTCACTTCGAAAATCCCCCCTAACCCCCCTTTAGCAAAGGGGGGGTGAAGAGGCAACGTCCAATTCCCCCTTAGTAAAGGGGGGTTAGGGGGGATTTTTCCCGCGAATAACTGAATGCCTACACTGCCAGCAGCGCTCATGTCTTGCAAAAGGGTGGGAAGTATGATTTGGATAATAGCTACCCGCTTTCGAGCGAACGCCGTGGATGTAATCGACATCTCCCCGGTCCAGACAGCCGAACCGAGTTATCAATGCAAGCTCTTAAGGAATTGATCTATTCGATAAGTGCTGCCAACGTATTCGACATTACGATCATCGGATGTCTTATCTATTTTGTTCTTGCATGGCTCCAAGGCACCCGCGCGTTCCAGATCCTGGCTACTCTTCTTGGCATAGGCCTCTTCTATTTGGCGGCTTCCGCATCCGGTTTAATACTCACCTCTGTCCTGTTCCAATACTTGTGGGCCGCGATCATCGTTGTCCTTGTCATAGTCTTCCAGCCTGAAATACGGGAAATGCTCGATCGAGCGTCACCGATACGCTACTTGAGCGGACGGCATCCCGACGATGTTAAGCCCGATATGATTGAAGAGATCGTGAGGGCGGTCGCTGAACTGGCACGGGTGAAGATCGGGGCGTTGATAGTATTTCAGAGGCTCGACCGGCTCGACAACCTCATTCTGACAGGAAAGTCCCTCGATAGCCTCGTTTCCGCCGAAGCGCTGGTGATGATCTTCCAGAAGACCTCGCCGCTACATGATGGAGCCATCCTTATATCGCGAGACAGAATCAAGTCAGCCAGTTGTGTGCTCCCGCTTTCGCAAAATGAGGATCTTAGCTCTCAGTACGGTACGCGGCATCGAGCGGCCCTGGGGCTCACGGAAAAGTCTGACGCTGTGTGTATCGTAGTGTCTGAGGAACGAGGCGAAGTTTCTCTGGTAGCGGATAAGGAAATCATCAATTACAAGAAGAAAGGGGAATTTCGTCAGTCCCTGGAACGTTGGTTGGTTCCGGGCCAGAACCCCCGCGAAGGCACCGCCAGCGGCCCGCTGAGTTGGATCACCTCAAACTGGCGCCTGAAAATCCTGTCACTATGCACGGCCCTCTTTCTCTGGTTTGTCTTTGTGGGTCCGCAGCGCTCTGAAGTGGGAATGTCCGTCCCCATCCAGTACACCAATCTGCCGCCTACGATGGAACTCACCGGAAAATGGATGGATAGAATAGACGTCATGATCAGGGGCTCCGGCACGGGGCTGGCCAACCTGACACCCGGTTCGGTGAGGGCCGTGGTGGATCTGAGCGGTGTATTGCCCGGACTGAATTACTATAGGATAACGAATAAGAACCTGCTGGTTCCGCCGGGCATCACCATCTCACAGATCCGCCCTTCTGACCTGCATCTCAATATAGAAGCCGCATCCACAAAAAACATAGGTGTGGTTCCGACCCTATCCGGTGCTTTGCCGGAGAATGCAAAAGTCACTGTCACCCCATCTGAGGTCCGCATCAGGGCAGTTCAGGGTGATCTGAAAAAGGTGACATCCGTGACGACCGAACCCGTAAATGTTTCTGAATTGACAGCGAAAGGAAAAATAGTGATTCCCGTGCTCGTGAAACCGGACGGTCTCAGGATCGACTCCATCGAACCCGTGCAGGTGACTGTTGCACTTGAGGGGGTCAAGTCTTGACTCTCCTAGAGCAAATAGTCGCATGAGCGGGGATAGGCAATGAGAGGCCGCCTGGGCAGGGTCGGAAGATTGCTCCACCGTGCGCGTCAGACGTTCAGAATGGACCTTGCCATGGACCTCGGGACTGCCAATACCCTCATTTATGTTAAGGGTAACGGCATAGTGCTGAACGAGCCTTCCTTGATCGCCCTTGATACTCGGAACCATCAGACCATCGCGATCGGGAAGCAGGCACGTGAATATCTTGGACGCGGGCCAGCGCACATCAAAGCTGAAAGGCCGCTAAAAAACGGGGTTATTGCGGATTTCGAGGCGGCCAGGTCCATGATAAAGGGCTTCTTGGCCAAGGCTTTTACTCCGCGGTTTTGGGTAAGTCCCCGCATTGTCATTGGCGTGCCCTCAGGAATTACTCAAGTGGAAAGAAGGGCCGTCAAGGAATCGGCATACGAAGCCGGGGCCAGGCACGTCTTTCTCGTGGAAGAGCCCATGGCGGCTGCCCTGGGAGCCGGCTTGGATGTGGATCTGCCCGTCGGAAATCTGGTCGTGGACATTGGAGGCGGCACCACCGAGGTGGCTGTTATCTCCCTTTACGCCACTGCATATTGCGAATCAATACGGGTGGCGGGGGACGAGATGGATGAGGCCATAGTCCGCTATCTGCAACGCAACATGCATCTGGAAATAACGCCCGCACTCGCGGAAGAGATCAAGATCAGGATAGGGTGCGTACCTGAAAAGGACGAATCACAAACAATGACGGTGACAGGTAAGGAACTGGGACGTGGCGGGCCTCGCACGGTAACTCTGACGGCCTCGGATGTCAGTGCCGCGCTTGAAGACACCGTGGATACCATCCTGGACACAGTTCGCAGGGCCCTGGAAAATGCTCCACCTGCCCTTCTTTCCGACATCGAGGAGCGAGGGCTCGTTTTGACCGGCGGAGGGGCGCTCCTGGCCGGCTTGGATAGCCTCATACATAAAATGACCGGGATCCCTGCTTATCTGGCGGATGACCCGCTCGCTTCAGTAGTTCGGGGCTGCGGAATATTTATCGAAGATCCGGTGCGGTGGGAAAGGATCTCTGTCGGTTGATGGTTTTTGACGTTGTGAAAAATCAGAACCGCTCGCAAATGATTGACCAAATTTGTCCCCGCCGGCCTTTGGGTCTGGTACGGCGCACACTCCCGTGGGACGCTGGATGCGCCCAAGAAGCGGGCAGACACGCAGGTCTGCCCCTACCGTCGGCTTCATTCTGACCGGTTGGCAAACGAACTGAATTAGAGCCTTCTCCATGTGGAAACAAAGCCAGAGTAGGATGTGGTGAGCGAAGCGAACCGCATCGATTGTGAACAGAACTCGAATGATGCGGTTCGCTTCGCTCACCAGCATCCTACTCACTGGGAGAAAGGCACACAAAACAGAATTCTCCGCGTTCTCTGCGATCTCTGCGGTGAACGATTACGTAGGACAATATGGATTCACGAGATCGAGAACTGCTCAATGTAATTCAAGCCAGCTTTCCCGGTTGAGCCGCATCCCTACCAGGTTATCGGTGAGAAGCTCGGCATGGACCAGAATGAGGTGCTCGCACGCATCGCCAACCTGAAACGGGAGGGGATAATCAGGCGAATCGGAGCTTCGATCAATTCCAGGCGAATTGGGTTCGTGAGCACGCTCTTGGCCGCTCAGGTGCCTCCTGAGAAGTTCGAATCGTTCGTGCAAACCGTGAACTCATGCCCTGGAGTCACCCACAATTACGAGAGAAAGCATGCGTACAATGTCTGGTTCACTCTTATTGCGTCGTCACAGGCTGAAAAGGAACGCATTATACGGGAATTGACCGAGAAAACCGGCATTGAAATTCTGGAACTCCCCGCAACGAGGATCTTCAAGATAAGAGTCGATTTCAGGTTCTGACGAGACCGCCGCTGATACGTGCTCAGCGAGAAGACGGAATTCACCGCAGAGTGCGCCGAGAACGCGGAGAGGAATAAGAGAAAACGGATTTCTCTGCGGACTCTGCGGTTAACAATTCGGGGACAGGGCAGGCGCACCAAGCATTGTCTTTGCCTACTGCCGGCCGTTTCCTCATTGTTTCCGATTGATTTAGCGTCTAATCTCCAAAAGGGAGGACCAGACATGCGTTTGAAGTCATATTCGATTGCTGTATTAGCTTTTGCGCTGGCTCTGATCATCTCGGCTGGCCCTATGATAGCGGCTGCCACAGAGAAGGGCAATCCTGAGCCTGGAAAAGCCAGTGGGGGCACTGGAAGTCAAGGCACCTCGGTTCCAGAGGACGGGCAAAAGAAGGAAATTCCCAGTGCGGAAGTCTCTGATGAGGCTCAGGCGCTGAAACAGAAAATCATTGAGTTACAAAACAAGGGCAAGCTTGGGTTCCGAAAGATCGTTCTATGCCGGACGGTTGAGGGGTTTGGCGTTTATTCGCCGTTGGACCCCGGCCAACCGGTATCCAAGATAGTATTCTATTGTGAGCCGTCTAATGTGAGCACGATGCTCTCTGGAGAGCGTTACGTAATTGATTGCGCGGTGGATGCGTATCTTATGGATTCTTCAGGTAAACCGCTGCTTGGCAAAGAAAACATGCTCAAGATAAATCGAGTGTCCAGATCTCCGGTGATGGACCTTTTCTTCAAAGTCGAAATTAACTTCCAGAAGCTGCCAGCGCGGAAGATGATCGCAAAAATCGTGCTTCACGACAAGATAAAGAACCAATCCGTTACTGTGACCCAGAAGATCAATTTGGAAGGTGGATCGAAGAAAGGGCTGGACAATATTTAGTCTCGGCGATTCGGGGGACATGATACCGATTCATCATTGAGGCATGGAAAGGCCATTCTACTTTTTTGGAGCGGAAAAGGAGAATGTCCCCTTTTTCTCCTCCGCCCAAATGGTCCGGCGTCTACGGTGGCGGGATAGCCCCTTTGGGAGTTCTCTGCCTGGCCGCGGCTTCCAGCGATTTGCGGAACTGTTGTTCCATCTGATTGATCACAGACATGACCCCTGTCTCAGGGTCATCCAGAAGCGACAGCTTCATTTCATCGAGGTATGCATAAATACTCTGTCTCAAGACCGGCGTATTCTCCGAGACAGTGCTGGCATGATCCCACACGTCCCAGACTATGATTCCGACTCCTACAATGGGCCCCAGGAGTTTCCCGCCCACTTTTGCCGCCACCTTCCCACCGGTCTTCGCAGCAAGCTTAGCCGTGGCCTTGGCCGCTATCTTTCCGCCAAGCTTCGATCCTATGCCTGCCAGTGCCTTGCCTTCAAAGGCCCCCAGGATTTTACCCGCCAGGAGCACCGTGCCGGCCGCGGTGGAAGCATACAGGGCCTTGAGTGTGATCGGGACATTCCTCCCCCCCTCTATGACAGACGACTGGTGTGAAATTTCGGTAAGATAGTTTTCCCAGTCAGCGGCCGACACTTTGTATCGTTTTGGTATGTCGGCCACGAGAGTTCGTAAGTTTTGCAAGTAACCCTCGAGAGTTGCGACCTGTATCCTTTCCAGTTGCTTCTGGGAAGTGTGAGGTTGAAGGACCCGAGCGGTAAATTGTAACTGAAACTCCTCCGTGTGTCTTTCCGCGGCGCTGGGCCGGTCGGAATCCGCCCAGTGAATTGCGCCATAGTAGAGCGCTTTCACGCCTCTTATCTGGGTATTCCAATAGCTGAAATACCAGGGGAGAAAGTCATTATCGACTCGCTCCCGCAGCTCTTTATCCCATTTGTCCAGTTGTGACAGAGCGTATTGTCTGGCATCCGCTCGCGCCTTGTCCAAGGCTTCTTCCACAGCCTTATCGAGCTCATTGTACACGGGCGGAACCGGCTTAGACTTTTCCTTTATCAGCTTTTTCGGCTGAGCCACACCTACGCCCGCGGGCTCACTCAAGAAAAAGTGATATCCCAGCCCTGCGACAATGATGAACGCCACCACTGACCAGATCAATAAGCTTGTGGCTTTAATGAATTGGGTTATTGTTGCAAGCCTACCGGTCTTTTTGGCGTCGTTCGGAGAAGTTGTCTTGTCCTCCATGGCCCTTCCCTGCGGTGTATGAAAGCCACTCGGACCGGCAGAGACGCCGGTCCCTACCATCGTGTCCGTAGCGACGGGCGTCCCTGCCCGTCGTGGAGTTCCGGCCGCGCACAGGTACATGCTTCCGGCTCGAAACAGTGCGTACGAGATCCAGGAAGTTGGCATATACGGTCTGGGCATTCTCGTTCCAGGCCCTTATGGATTTCACGAAAACGGTTCATCACATCATATAATTTAATCTCTTTAGACTCCCCAAACCAGTCCGAGAGGATCTTTTCCGTTACTTCGAGATGGAACTGGAGACCGAGCGCATTTCGGTAACGAAATGCCTGGTGCGGGCAATCTTTTGAGGAGGCCAGCAACAAACCTTCCGAAGGGATATGGAACATGTCTCCATGCCACTGCAAGACTTCCAGGACAGACGGCAGCCCCTTAAACAACGTGTCATCCTTTCCTCGATCAGTCAGTGCGACGGAGCCCCAGCCCACCTCTTTTTTCGGGGACTTGACGACCTGGGCCCCCACGGCTTTGGCAATCATCTGAGCACCCAGACAGATGCCGAGCACCGGCAGGTCCGCTTCAACAGCTTGCTTGAGAAAACCAGTCTCCTCTTTGAGAAATGGATATTGATCCTCCTCATAGACGTTCATGGGACCGCCCAAGGAAACCACCGCGTCGAACCCGCTGAGATCAGAGGGAAGACGATCCCCTGCGTACAGGCGAACTGTAAGAGCTTCTGCCCCCACGGATTCCAAATAGGTTCCGAGAGACCCGGGTCCCTCGGATTCAACATGCATGATCACAATTACTTTCATTGGTCTCATTCCTTGATAGCACAGGTATTGTAACGATTGGTGATGGGCAAACGCCTGTCCTTGCCGAAGGCCTTGGGAGTAATCTTAATGCCGGGAGGAGCCTGACGGCGCTTATACTCGTTCCGATCCACCATGCGGACGACTTCTCTGACCACGCTCGGATCAAAGCCCTCGATTTCGGCAGGCGCCTTGTCCTCTTCTACATAAGCTCGGAGGATGGGATCAAGAATCGCGTAGGGCGGAAGCGAGTCTTCATCCTTCTGGTCCGGCCGAAGCTCCGCGGAGGGCGCTCGATCTATAGTACTGCGAGGTATGATGATCTCTCCCCGCTTTCTCATTGATATAGTTGCTCAGCTCGTACACTTCGGTCTTTGTGACATCTTTCAGCACAGCGAATCCGCCGGCCATGTCACCATAGAGAGTGCAGTAACCGACGGCTGTTTCACTCTTGTTCCCGGTAGTCAGGACCAGCCAACAGAACCTGTTTGACAACGCCATGAGGATGTTGCCTCTGATGCGGGCCTGAATATTTTCGGTCTCAACCCCTGGCTGACCTTTCTTGAAAGGCCCCTCTAAAGCCGTCAGATATGCCTGAAATATCTCATTGATGGGGACGGTAATCAGCTCCACCTTGAGATTTTGAGCCACCAGCTCCGCGTCCGAAAAGGTCCCTTCGGACGTGAATTGCGAGGGCATCGTGACTCCCACCACATGCTCCTCGCCCAGCGCGGCCACAGCGATGGCAGCAGTCAGAGCGGAGTCTATCCCGCCGCTGAGCCCTATGACGACTTTGTTGAAACCGTTTTTGTGCACATAGTCCCTCGTTCCAAGAACAAGGGCCTCATAAATCTCTTCGACCCTGTCAAGCTGGGGAACCAGGGACGGAGGCATATACTGCCGGTCTCGCGAGCTTTCCCCTTGCGGGAGCGTCACCAACGGCTCCGCCAGATTCCAGACTCGGCGTTCCTTGGCTGTTCCATCGAGCTTAATGTCCGTCATCAAGAGGTCTTCCTCGAAACGCCGGGCGATAGCTATAAGTTCACCCTCTGGAATCCACCACCATGCTGCCGCCGTCGAAGACCAGTTCGTCCTGCCCCCCTACCATATTATTGTAAAACACTGTTGTCTCGGTGGTGGTTGCAAAGCGAGTCACGATGTCCCTGCGGACATCCAGCTTGCCCGCGAAGAAAGGGGAACCGGATATATTCAGGGCAATGTCGGCTTCGTTCTTCATGGCGCACATCTCTGCCACGGAGCCGGGAATCCAGATGTCCTCGCAGATGGTGACGGCAATCCTGCTCCCGCGCATTTCAAAGACGAAGCAACCCAGACCTGGGAAAAAGTATCGCTTCTCGTCAAAAACGCCGTAATTAGGGAGTTCGATCTTGTGGTAGATTCCAAGAAGGTCCGAATTACCGAGCAGAGCTGCCGCATTGAAAACCTTCCCGTCCTGGGCATGCGCAAAACCTACAAGAACGGCGATTCCACTACAATGCGCCTTTAGCTGTTGCAATGCCTCCCAATTGTTGTCACGAAACCGCCTTCTGATGAGCAGATCTTCAGGCGGATAGCCACAGAGCGCCAGCTCGGGGAAGGTCACAAGATCTGCGCCGGCGCTCTCGGCTCGCCCGATCCATTGAACGATCTTGTCGAGGTTACCCCTGAAGTCACCTACTGTGGTGTTTATCTGAGCCTGTGCTATCCGTAATAGGTTCATCCCACATTACTCCGTAAGAAATCCCTATCATTAATCTTAGACCATTATCCATGTATGAGAGGTTTTTTGAAGAGGCTTTTGGGAGGAACCGTATTAAAAAGAGCGCCGCATTCACAGATACCAACTCCCATGGCTAGGGAGCTGCAACTAAATATGAAGATACTTCAAAGATTGGTGCAGCGAGCATGTCGCGCGTCTAGCGGGAATCGTCCGGGCACGGATGAACTTTCGGCACATCCGTGGCACCAGTCACTAATGCTTACAGTGAATTACGTTGAGTTTCGCGGGCCGACGGAGCGAGTGAAGGCCCCCCTCTCCCTACCCTCTCCCGCCAGGGGAGAGGGTTTAGTTGTCCCCCTCCCTTGACGGGAGGGGTTAGGGGAGGGTGATCTTGTAACAAATCTAACGTGATCTCACGATGGTACCGTTGCTCGCATACGGCTTAGATATCAAAGTAAAGAGCGAACTCATAAGGGTGCGGTCTCATACGGATTGGGTTGAGTTCCGCGTCGGTCTTGTACTCGATCCACTTGTCGATCGCGTCCTGAGTGAATACGTCACCCTTGAGCAGGAACTCATGATCGGCCTCGAGAGCCTTCAGTGCCTCGCCCAAGCTGCCGGGGGTGGACGGGACATTCTTCAACTCTTCCGGAGAAAGCGCGTAAATGTCCTTATCCAGAGGCTCACCAGGATCCATCTTGTTCTCGATGCCGTCGAGAGCGGCCATCAATATGGCGCTGAAGGCCAGGTAGCCGTTGCAGGACGGATCAGGGGTTCGGTACTCGATTCGTTTGGCCTTGGGAGACGCGCTGTACATGGGTATACGGCAGCACGCGGAGCGGTTTCTGGAGGAATAGGCCAGGTTCACCGGCGCTTCGAAACCGGGGACGAGTCTCTTGTAAGAATTTGTGGTGGGATTGCAGATCCCGCAGAGCGCAGGGGCATGCTTCAGGATTCCGCCGATGGCCCACAGGGCCTGCTGCGACAGGCCCGCGTATTTGTCGCCCGCAAACATCGGTTTTCCGCCCTTCCAGATGCTTATGTGCGTGTGCATACCCGAACCGTTGTCTTCAAACAGGGGCTTCGGCATAAAGGTCACTGTTTTGCAATGACGCTTGGCGACGTTCTTGAGGACGTATTTGAACCACATGAGCTGGTCGCCCATCTTGACCAGCGGAGCGAACTTCATATCGATTTCGCCCTGGCCTGCGGTGGCGACCTCATGATGCTGTGCTTCGATGGTTATCCCCAGACGCTCCAGAACCAGCACCATCTCGGTTCGGATATCCTGTTGCGAATCAGAGGGAGAGACCGGGAAATAGCCTTCCTTGTGTCGAGGCTTGTACCCGAGGTTGGGATTCTCTCCCGGCCGGTGTTCCAACAGCCTTCAACCGAATCGACTTCGTGAAAGCCGTGGTTGGAACCATAGCTGTAACGCACATCGTCAAAAATAAAGAATTCCGCCTCCGGTCCAAAGAAGGCCGTGTCGCCGATCTTTGTGTACTTCAGGTAAGCTTCGGCTTTGTGAGCGATGTTGCGCGGGTCTCTGGTGTACCGCTCCTTGGTAACCGGATCCACTATATTGCAGATCAGCGACAGGGTCGGGTGCTGCATGAATGGATCCATCACCGCGGTTGTGGGGTCTGGAATCACCAGCATGTCGGAAGCGTGAATCGGCTGCCAGCCGCGTATGGATGATCCGTCAAACCCGAATCCGTCCTCGAAGGAATCCTCCTCGAGTTCATGAAGCGGCACACTGAAATGCTGCCACATGCCGGGAAAATCCATGAACTTGAGGTCCACCATTACGGCCTTGTTCTTTTTGGCAAACTCGATTACCTGCTTTGGCTCCATGCCTTACTCCTTTTGCATTTACGTTTTATTACCGGCCCCCGGATATAGGTGACCTGTGTCGAACTCGCGAAAATTCCTGAGAGCATCCCCACCTGCTGCCTCAAGCGGGGCATGTCCCCCTCACGCATGTTGTCGAAGCCGTCACGAGCGCGTCCTCATCCCGTTCTCCGGTCCTGATGCGCACGACGGTCTCGATCGGTATCACAAAGATTTTGCCGTCGCCGATACTGCCCGTGCGAGCGGCCGCGACCACTTTTTCGATCACCTGGTCCACAAGTTCCGTCCTCACGACCATCTCGATCTTGATTTTGGGTAGAAAATCCACCAGGTACTCTGCTCCCCGATAGATCTCTTTGTGTCCCTTCTGGCGTCCGAAACCTTTGACCTCAGTAACGGTCATTCCCTGAACCCCCAGGGAACTTACCGCCTCCTTCACATCGTCCAATTTGAAGGGCTTGATAATAACTTCTATTTTTTTCATCCGTGCCCCCTGTTCGATTTCCAGCAGAACCTGGAAACTAACCGATCATAGCGTTTCAGAAGTTGTATCCGACTTCACCGTGAGCCGACGTGTCTACTCCGGCTTCTTCTTCCTCTCGCGTGACTCTCAGTCCCATAATAGCCTTAATGACGAAGAGTATAACCAGGGTAACTATAAAGCAATAGGCCATTGTAGCAAGGACTCCGATTGCCTGAGTGCCCAGCAGCGAAGCATTGCCGTAAAATAACCCGTCCGCGCCGGATTCATTGATGAGCTTTGAAGCAAAGAGCCCGGTAGCAAGCGTGCCCCAGACTCCGCCGACTCCGTGAATACCCACCACGTCCAGCGAATCATCGTATCCGAGACGTTCTTTGGAAAGCACGGCCATATAGCAGATGACCCCTGCCACTCCCCCGATTATCAGAGCGGCCCAAGGCGCGACATATCCCGAAGCAGGTGTTATCGAACCCAGTCCCGCAACAGCGCCCGACGCGAGTCCCAATGTTGTGGGCCTGCTCCTTCAGAATCCACTCTGCGAAAACCCATGTGAGCGCGCCCATTGCCGCGGCCATATGGGTCACCAGAAACGCATTACCTGCCACGCCATCCGCAGCAAGTCGGCTCCCCGCATTGAACCCGAACCAGCCGAACCAGAGCAGTCCCACACCCAGCAGGGTGAGAGTCAGATTGTGGGGAATAAATGCCCTGATCGCCATATCCCTTACGTTTGCCCACAACCACAGCAGCTACGAGTGAGGCCACTCCGCAGTTCAGATGCACCACCAGCCCACCAGCAAAATCGAGGCATCCCAGCTTACTGAGCCACCCATCGCCCCAGACCCAGTGACATATCGGAGCATAAACCAACGTTATCCAGCAATACCATGAAGACGATGAACGAACTGAATTTCATCCTCTCCGCGAATGCTCCGGAAATCAGCGCGGGGGTGATGATCACGAACATCCCCTGAAACGTAAAAAAGACGTTGTGAGGGATCGTCAATCCTTCCTTGACCGCGGCCCCAACGCCACAGCCCATGAAGTAGTTCAGACCGCCTATAAAGCCGCCAATGTCCGGTCCGAAGGAGAGGCTGTACCCGTACACAAGCCAGATGACCGATGCCAAGCCCATGAGGAAGAAGCTGTGCATCATGGTTGAAAGCACGTTCTTGGAGTGTGTCAACCCTCCGTAAAAGATGGCAAGACCCGGTGTCATAACGAGCACCAGTGCCGAGCATGCCATAACAAAGGCCGTATCAGCACCATTCATTTCCTGCACTCCTCGAGAAAGCTGTGTGGGCTGAGACCCGTGCTCTGCGCCGGGCCGGTTGTGACTCGTGGGTGCATTCGGAATGCGTTACGGCATCTGAACGCACCTTCACAATTCCGGCAATCACAGCAATCCGCGTGCCACAACTGACAGCTAGGAGTAATATGAATGTAGTATGCTGATATGACGCTGCTATTCCCGCAGCGCCAGGGATGGACCCCTGTTACTGGGCCCAAAAAACACTACAATCACGTACGTTTTTGTAACTAAAAGTGACTTTTGCGTAGGAACCCGCTCGGACCTTCCCGTCAATCAGGAACACCGGACATTGGTTCCGAACGCGTCCTTTGGCTCATCACCTCCTCTTCCTAATCGGCACCATTGCTTATTCATCACTTATGAGTGAAATTTTCCGGTTCCTGTCATTGCGAGGAGTGAAGCGACGAAGCAATCCAACTGCTTAAAGGAAAAGATTGCTTCGCTGCGCTCGCAATGACAACTCTTTACCGCTAGTAACTGAAATCTTGACCCTTCGCTTTGCTCTTCCGTTTCTTCCCGCCGGAGATTGTGGAACGGGATGGGCGTGCCGTTCCAAGGCACGCCCATTGTAAGATCACGGTTTCAGTTTAGAAGGAGCCGTTCCGAGAACAGCGCCCCCGCTCTACCCCACACCTACACCGCATCCGCGTCCTTCTCGCCTGTCCTTATCCGTACGACCGTCTCAACAGGCGTCATGAAAATCTTCCCGTCCCCGATGGTACCGGTTCGGGCCGCGACGATAACCTTTTCGATTACCTGGTCTGCCAGTTCCGCAACAACCACCATTTCAATCTTGATCTTGGGCAGAAAATCGACCAGATATTCAGCCCCGCGGTAAATTTCTTTGTGACCCTTCTGTCTCCCAAACCCTTTCACTTCGGTTACGGTCATTCCCTGGACACCGACTGAACTCAGCGCCTCTTTCACGTCGTCCAATTTGAAAGGCTTTATGATTACCTCGATTTTTTTCATTCTCATCCCCTTCTGCAGTATCCTGAAATCCTTGTCTGGCCACCACTCGACCGGCCATAATCCGCTCAGCGGAGGGATTTACAGAATAATGCCGCCTCTAAAGGCTTGATCACAGGTTATAAGCATTCTCTCCGTGGGCCGATACGTCCACACCGGCTACCTCTTCTTCCTCAGTCACGCGCAATCCCACAATGGCTTTAACTATGTACAGGATTATCAGAGTTACGACTAAGGAGTATGCGACTGTAGCCAACACGGCCACTATCTGGGTCCAGAGCTGCCCGGGATTCCCGAAGAACAGGCCGTCGGCCGCGGCGGAATTTATGGCCTTGGACGCAAACAGTCCTGTGGCAATGGCGCCCCACGCCCCTCCTACGCCGTGAACACCGACAACGTCCAGAGAGTCGTCATAACCAAGCCCAGCTTTGGCAAGCACCGCCAGATAGCACACGACGCCGGCTACCGCTCCGATCATTACCGACGACACCGGCCCAACATAACCCGAAGCAGGAGTGATCGCCACGAGGCCCGCCACTGCACCGGACGCGATGCCCAATGTTGTCGGTTTTCCTTTGATTATCCATTCCGCGAACACCCAAGACAGGGCCGCGGCAGCAGTAGCCATGTGCGTCACCACAAAGGCCATCGAAGCGCCGGCATCGGCCTTGAGGGCACTCCCTGCATTGAAGCCGAACCAGCCGAACCACAGGAGGCCTGCGCCCAACAGTGTAAGGGTCAGGTTGTGCGGCATCATGGCAGCAGTACCGTAGCCCTTGCGTTTCCCGATGACGAGAGCACATGCCAAGGCCGCTACACCTGCATTGATGTGAACGACGGTCCCACCCGCGAAATCCAGGGCGCCCATTTTCAATAGCCACCCGTCCGGACCCCACACCCAGTGAGCCACGGGGCAATACACGAACGTCATCCATAGAAACATGAAGATGATAAACGCGCTGAACTTCATTCTTTCCGCAAACGCGCCGGAGATGAGGGCCGGCGTGATAACCGCAAACATGCACTGGAAAATCATGAAGGTCGTTCCGGGAATGGTCTGATCCGGCCACACTTCCGCGCCGATGCCATCGAGAGCGAAGTGCTTCAAGTTTCCGATGAAGCCCCACATGGCGTCAGGTCCAAAAGCCAGGCTGAACCCGTAAAATAGCCAGATGATGGATGCAAGCCCCATCAAGAAGAAGCTGTGCATCATGGTTGAAAGGACGTTCTTTTGCCGGGTCATGCCACCATAAAACATGGCCAACCCCGGAGTCATCAGCAGCACAAGTGCCGATGATGCTAGAACCCACGCGTTGTCCGCAGCATTCATTTTTGCAACCTCTCCGGGGACACGTCTACTGGGGTCCGTAGCCTGCCGGCTGTAAGCTCGTCACCAGTCAGCGCACCCTATCCGGTTTAAGAGTCATGTGCGCCGATCCTCAAAGGACGGCGCAGGTTTCTCGTCTGTTTTGCAATCCGGATGCCAAAGCACGCGGGAATCGTCTACGCGAACGTTAACATACTGAATGATCTGGGTCTTTTGTTAGCTACGGCAGGGAGGTATTCTCACACTCAACCGGAAATCAATCATACGTCAAGGTATCTTTAACAACAGTAGGGTTACACGCGGGTACGAAACCGCCTCGCATCAATCCCGAACCTTTGTACCCGCAACCCCATGATTCTTTCCGAGATTCCCAACGCTCGCGCGGCCTTGGCCCTGTTCCCCCGTGAAGCCTTCAGCGCGTCGACAAGCAAATCCCGCTCTACTCTCTCCAGCGTCCCGTCCAGAGTGCCGGTGTGTGCCGTTCCACTGGCCTCAGCCGTCTGAAGCGTCGGCGGAAGGTGGTGTCCGTGGATAACTTGGTCCGAAGTCAGTAGCACAGCCCGCTCCAAACAGTTTTCTAACTCACGGACATTACCGGGCCAGTGGTAGCTCATCAGCATGTCGATCGCAGGTGTGGAAATGCGCCGGACCACCTTGCTGTTTGCCTTGCTGTACTTCTCTACAAAGAAGTCGGCCAGGAGAGGAATGTCTGTCTTGCGCTCACGCAAGGGAGGAATGTGGATGGGGAAGACATCGAGTCGGTAGTAGAGATCTTGCCTGAATCTCCCTTCGGCAATCAATTGCTCCAGGTTGCGATTGGTAGCGGTTATTACTCGGACATTGGTCTTGATTGTCGCGGTGCCGCCCACGCGCTCGAATTCTCTTTCCTGCAAGACCCTGAGAAGCTTGATTTGAGTCGTTGGAGAAAGGTCTCCTATTTCATCGAGAAAAATGGTGCCCCCGTTGGCCAGTTCGAAACGCCCTTTACGCGTTCGCGATGGCCCCTGTGAAAGCCCCTTTTTCATGCCCGAAAAGCTCGCTTTCGACGACGCTCTCCGGCAAGGCCCCGCAATTGACCTTGATAAAGGGCTTTACGGCTCTAAGACTGTTGAAATGGATTGCGTGGGCCACAAGCTCTTTGCCTGTGCCGCTCTCGCCTCTTATGAGGACGGTGGTGTCGCTCTTCGAAACCTGCTCAATCAAGTCGTAAACGGTTTGCATGACCTTCGAGTTACCGATAATATTGGATGGGCGAAAGCGCTCCTCAAGCTGGGACTGAAGCCTCAGGTTCTCTTCGAGCAGGCGATGCCGCTCCTCTTGAGCTGAGCGCCTCAGTCGGACAGCCTGTGCAATCATGGAGGCTATGATCGACAAGAGACGGACATCCTCTTCGAAGGACACCCCCTCCTCGAACAGGCGATCCGCACTAAGCGCCCCTATGACTTCGTTACCCAACTTGATAGGGACGCAGATGAAGGACACGTCCTCTTTGCGCAAGCCCTTTCTGGCGCCTGTGCGATCAAGAAACAGGGGTTCATCGGAAATGTGAGGTACCACTGCCGGCCGGCCGGTTTTCACTACCTTGCCTGTCACTCCCTCACCCGGCCTGTACCTTCCTCGTTCCATCTGACTCTCAGACAGGCCGTGGGCCGCCTCAATGAATATTTCCCCTGTGTCACGGTTCAGGAGGGTCAGGGTCCCGCGCATCATCCCCATGTTGTGGGCTATGGATTCGAGCACGGGCCCCACCACATCCCTCAAATCCATGCTGCGATCCAGGCTTTGGCTGATTTCGAAGAGGAGTAAGAGTTCTTGAATCTCTCTCTTTATTCTCGGTTCTCTACTGCGTGGCGCCATTATTTCTCCACAATCCCAACGCATGGTATGCTGTTAAAGGAAATCTTACGAAAATGTAGGACGCTCGAACGCAATTGTCAAAGGTTGTTTAGCGTCGATCCGCGAGAAGTTGGACGGATTGTCCCGGACTTGACTTAAATCAAGGCGCTCTCGGGAAATAAGAGCATATAATCTCTTCAAGGGATTGGAGCAACAGGCTCTGGAATCAAGCGGAAAAACAAGGTTCAGACGCGTGCATTACCGCGGCGAAGGAACAGCAGATGACGAATCGTGAAACGGCTATTTACAAAGACCGCTTTGAGAATGCTTTTCGGGTAGCCAAGAAGATAACGTCCTGCCTAAATATCGGGGACATCTTGGAGATTATTCGAGACGAGGTAAAGATTACCATCCCACATGCCGAACAGGCCTGCCTGATCCTGGTCGACCCGGATGCTCCGACCTACACACGTCCGCTTCACTGCGCGGTAGAGAAACAACAGGTCAATTGCCATCTGTGCAAGCGCGGGAAAGACATAGTCCAAAGAGCCTTGGAACAACCTACGGCATTTCAGTGCGTGTCGGATAAGGCTGTCCCGGTTCCTGTATTTGGTGAAGACGTCGGCAAAGGAATATGTGAGATAGCTTTCCCCATCTTCGACGGGAATGAGCCGTTAGCAGTGCTCAACGTGGTGACTCAGGAAGGACACGCCCTTAGCGGCAAGGACATGATCTTGCTGGACGATCTTATGGAACTGGCTACAAACACCATCATTAATGCAAAGAAATATTCCCACATGCTGAAGGAGAAACTTACCCTGGAACGAATCATGGGCCACATCAGGACCTTTGTGCCGGAGACGGTGCAGCGCATCGTGGAAAAAAACCCGGATGCCCCTGAATTGAACAAACAGGAAGTGGACGTCTCCATTCTCTTTCTCGACGTGGCTGATTATACTCGCATCAGCGAATCGCTGACCCAGGACAAAGTTAACTTCATCATCGAAAAGTACTTTTCTTGCTTCTTGGACGTAATATATTCTCACGGGGGGGACGTCAACGAGACGGCCGGAGACGGACTCATGGCGATTTTTAAGGGTGATAAGAATGAAAACGCGCTGAATGCAGCGGCCGCGGCACTGGAGATACGGCGGCGAACCGGTGAGATTAACAAAGAGCTGGAAGGGCTCTTTCACCCCTTGAGCGTGAACATGGGTATTAATTCGGGAACCGCCTCTGTTGGAATGAGCAGATTCAAAGGAGCGTCAGGCACCAGAACCACGTTTACTGCTTCCGGACCTGTGACGAACCTGGCCTCGCGGATTGCTTCAGCGGCCGTTGAGGGGGACATACTCGTGGGGCCCGAAACCGCAAGCCGCATTCAAGACAAGACGACGCTCTTTGAACGCGGGCTTATGACCTTCAAGAACGTTCAGCAAAAAGTGCACGTTTTCGCGCTTGTCCCGCCCTGGTAGCGAGCAATGGGAGAGGTCAGCGCCCTCCCGCTCACAGAGGTTTTCGACAGGAATCGTTTCTTTCTAAAAGGGGGTGTCTTTATGAAGAAGTTGATGATTTCCGTTGCGTGTCTGCTCTTGGGGGCCTTCTTTTTTGTAGGGCTGTCCGTGGCCGGCGAGGAAGACGTGATCAAGGCGATCCTTGAAGCACGTACGGAAGTGAAAACCTTTCCTCTTCCTTCAACAATGCTGCCCGGCCTGACTTTGGAAAAGGCATACGTCCTGCAAAATAACCTTGCAAAGGCCATCTTGGCCAAAGGAGACAAGATCGGCGGGTACAAAGCCGGCCTCACTTCGGAGGCCACTCAGAAAAGGTTCGGAGTTGACGTGCCTCTGCTGGGCCCTCTTTTCAAGTCCGGGGAACTTGGCCCGGATGCCGTCGTAGACCGTAAAGATTTTGTGAGGCTCTTTATCGAAAACGAAGTCGGGTACGTGGTCGGACAGCAGATCAGTCAACCCGTCAAGGACGTGGACTCACTGAAGAAAATGATCAAGGAAGTCTTTCCTGCGGTCGAATTACCCGATCTGCGGTTCGCCGACATGAAAGACGTGAAAGGTCCGGACATTGTCGCCGATGCTGTTGGTTGCGCCAAGTACATTGTCGGGAAGAAAATCCCAGTAGACCAAGCCGACGTGGACAAGGTGGAGGTGACTCTCACCTGCGACGGCAACGTGGTCAACCAGGGTAAAGCTTCGGATGTCCTCGGTGACCAGTGGAAGGCGCTCCTCTGGCTCGTCAATGGTGTGGTGGCTCAAGGCTGGACTCTGGAACCAGGGCAGATTCTTATCACGGGGGCCATGGGCAACATGATCCCCGGCAAGCCCGGCAAGTACGAGGGGAAGTGGGGACAACTCGGCACCCTCTCATGGACGGTCAAGTAGTCCCCATTCTGCTCAAGGCTCGGGCTTGTATAGCCATTTTATCTCTCCGCCCGAACTCGGCTTTGGCCGGCTTTCCGCGCGGCTAGCAGACTTCTGCGCCCTTAGTAGAAGTACACCCGCTCGCTGGGGAAGTTGTAGCACGTATATTCATAACCGCTCCAAACACAGGTTGTGGATGGACTCGTGTTATACTCCAGGGGGTAGCTGCCCCAGGACCTGTACGCGGGATATCCGCCGCCGATCCAGAAGCCGCTGCGGAAACCGCGATGGCCAGAGCCGTGTCCCTTTTTCACCAGCACAAACGGCCCGGGTGCCCCATCTCCAACTACCGAGTCTCCAATTGCAGGAAGACGCGAGAAATGGCGACGTCCCCGAAGTCGATTGAGCGGAAGTCGGGCCCGACACCGAGTGCCACTATTGCCACTGCTGCCAAACTTAGTGACAGCATAATCGTTGTGTATCTCATTGCTCCTCCTCCCTGCCGGCCCCAAAGGGCCTTTGCGCGAAGAGCCGTGGAAATAGAATTTGCTTCTCTCTACATATTAGAGAGCCTCACTCATCGCTTCGTTAGGCGAAAATGTTTCCTTTTTCCACTCCTTGAGTCATAGGATGTCTACTACACATAGCTCTGTCAAACAGACGGGGATGCTTCTTCGCCAGAGTTGCAGTACTGCCATTAATGCCTGAGGGATAAATATGGATCTGCATCAAGATTTGGAAGAAAGGGTCAAAGAGGTAGGAAGTGAAATTTATTCATTAATCGGTGGGCAGGTCCCGTCTTTGTTCGACCAGAAGAGGTGGAAGGGAAGAGTCATGGAGTGGGCAATGAGGGACGAAGCCTTCAAGGTCCAACTCTTCAGGTTTGTGGACGTTCTACCTTGCCTGAAAACCGATGAGCTTGTGATCAGATTGCTCAACGAATACTTCTCAGACCTGGAAAAGACGCCGTTCATGATGCGGCAGGGGCTGGGGTGGATTCCGGGGCAAGGCATTCTGTCCCACGCGGCTGCAAAGGTCACAAGGCGAAGTGTGGAAGCACTTGCCGCACAATTTATCGCCGGCAGGGACCCAAAAGATGCGCTGTCCTCTCTGGAAAGACTCAATGGAGAAGGTATTGCATTCAGCTTGGACCTTTTGGGTGAGGAAGTGCTCAGTGAGGCAGAGGCAAGTGAATATGCAACAAGATATCTGGATCTTTTAACTTTTCTCAGCCCCAAGCTTAGCGGCTGGAAAGGACCTGCCATCCTCTATAACGATGATCGGGGCCCTATCCCGCTGCTGGATGTGTCCTTCAAAGTCTCTTCCTTTTACTCCCAGCTCGATCCCCTGGACTGGGAAGGTTCAATTGAAAATACAAAACGGGGCGTGGCTCCGGTAATCAAGGCAGCACAGGAGGCGGGAGCGTCGATCACACTCGATATGGAGAGCTACTATCTCAAGGACCTCTCGATTGCCATTTTCGAGGCTATTCTTGAGGACCACTCGGGGCTCTCCTTCGCGGGCATAGCCCTGCAAGGGTATCTCAGAGAAACGAAACAAGACCTATTGGGGATAATAGAGTGGGCCAAAAAGAATGACAGAAGGATAACGGTTCGCCTCGTCAAAGGCGCTTACTGGGACTATGAAACGGTCGTGAATCGCCAAAAAGGATGGCCGGTCCCGGTCTTTCTGGAAAAGGGCGACACTGATCTCAACTACGAAGAACTCACCAGAATACTGCTTGAGAATACCAGGTATGTTCGTCCCGCCATTGCCACTCACAATGTCAGGAACATAAGTCACGCAATCGCTGTAGCCGATGCATTGAAGCTTCCGAAAGATGCCTTTGAGTTCCAGATGATCTACGGAATGGCCGAACCTGTACGGAACGCTTTGCGGACAAATGGGCTTATCGGGTGAGAGTATACACGCCTCTGGGGGAACTCATCCCCGGCATGGCGTATCTGATCAGGAGGTTGCTCGAAAACACTTCCAACGAGTCGTTTCTTACAAAATCTTTTCTCGAACAGCAGTCGTTTGAAGAGTTGATCAAGGCCCCGCAAGCTAGCAGCCAGGAAATTGACGGCCGAGCCGAGGCAGACGCTTTTATGAACGAACCGCCTCTCGATTTTTCAAAGGCTCACAATAGAGAGAAGATGAGAGAAGCATTGGAGAGCGTGAGGAGAGGCTTCGACAAAACGTACCCGCTTTTCATAGGTGGCGAGGAAATCCGGACCGACGCGACCACAGAATCGCGGAACCCGGCGCGGCCGAGCGAAATTGTGGGAAGAGTCGCGACCGGCGACCGCAAATATGCGGAAAAGGCGGTTGAAAAGGCCCGGAATGCCTGGAACACATGGTCGAGAACTCCTCCTGAAGAAAGGGCCGGATATCTATTCCGAGCCGCTGAAGAAATGAGAAACCGGCGATTCGAACTGGCGGCTCTCGAAGTATACGAGGTCGGAAAAACCTGGAAGGACGCGGACGGCGACGTGACTGAAGCAATTGACTATCTCGAATACTACGGCCGTGAGATGATTAGGCTCGGAAAGCCAATTGTTCTCGGGGATTATCCCGGCGAGCAAAACGAGTACCTCTATGAACCCAAGGGAGTGGGCGTGGTTATATCTCCCTGGAATTTTCCGCTCGCGATACCGACAGGTATGGTATCCGCGGGCATTGTCACGGGAAACTGCGTGATATTCAAGCCTTCCGGCTTGTCTCCTGTCTGCGGCTGGATGCTCGTGGAGGTGTTCAGAGCGGCGGGCCTTCCCTCAGGGGTCTTGCAGTTCGTTCCAGGGCCGGGGGATGAGGTCGGCGAATACCTGGTGTCTCATCCCGGCATAGATTTCATCGCATTTACCGGCTCGAAGGATGTGGGCCTGGGAATCGTGAAACACGCGGGCGAGACGGCTCCGGGCCAAAGGAACGTGAAGAGCGTGATAGCCGAGATGGGCGGAAAAAACGCCGTCATCATCGACGAAACCGCTGATCTGGACGAGGCCGTGACAGGGGTCTTGGAGTCTGCGCTCGGGTTCCAGGGACAGAAGTGTTCAGCGTGCTCAAGGGTGATTGTGGTCGGAGACGCGTTTTCAATGAATTCTCCGACAGGCTGAAAGATGCGATGGAGAGCATAAGAATAGGTCCGCCCGAGGATCCTCGGAATTACATGGGACCGCTGGTCGATGAAGCTGCTTGAGAAAGGTCCGGCGCTACATAGAGATTGGCGAGAGAGAAGGGAAGCTGCTTCTTATGAGGAAGGTAGACGGTCGAAGGCTACTTCCTCGGCCCGGTCATAATAATGGACGCGAGCCCTGACTCCGTCATAGCCCAGGAAGAAATCTTCGGTCCTGTGCTAACGCTTATGAGGGCGAAGGACATAGATCAAGCCATAAACATTGCCAACAACACGCAGTATGCATTGACCGGTGGCATATTCTCCAGAAGTCCCGGGAATATTGAAAAAGCACGTCATGAGTTCAAAGTCGGTAATTTGTATATAAACAGAAAGATTACCGGCGCTCTCGTGGGAAGACAGCCGTTTGGGGGATTCGGCATGTCCGGTGTTGGCTCGAAGGCAGGCGGGCCAGACTATCTCTTACGCTTTATGAACATCAGAAGTATCAGCGAAAACACGTTGAGGAGAGGATTCGCTCCGTCATATGTAGCCACGCGCTGAGTCCCTTGCGTCAGTTGAAATGTCGGGGAGAAAACTATTGGACTATGATTGAATAATGGTCGATTCGGTCACTTTGCCGAGATCCGCCTCGAACTTGTCCCAAAACTCCTTCTCCGACCTCCTCCATTGAGGGCCGAACCGTTTTCCAAAGAAGCCTCCCAAGTTTCTCGAAAAGTGATTTCCATGCCGCCTGATAGCTGAGGGTCAAAACGTCTTCAACAAAAGGAGCTATTCGATCGATCTCATCTTTAGGCACATACGCCCTGGCCCCAAGCTCGATGGACTTTTTCAGTGATTCCGGATTCAGCGCATGGGCTGTAAGCATTACCACAGGAGTGTTCTGTGATGTGGCAAACATCAACAGATCAAAACCCCGCACCCCCATGATGTCCAGAATCACAAGGTCATACGTGTATGAGGTCATCTTCTGGAAGCCTTCTTCGTAAGACGAAGCCGTATCGAGTGCCACACCATATTTCTCGAGGTCCTCTCGCAGGATATCAAGAATGTCAGGCTCGTCGTCAACTGCCAGCATGCGCTTACCGTCCAACAGACTAGTTCCCATGACGTGACCCCCATTTTTCACTTAAAACCGGTGCTTCATAACATATCACAATCATGCAAGCGAAGCCGATTTAATTATACAATGCGAACAGGCCTTTTTCGGAAACGTTTCCGGGTGATCGCCGCGCGAGCAGGACCTCGATTCTTTGACTTTTTGGGTTCCATTCTCGTAGAGTTGTAGTAATTTGACACCTAATTTGGTCTTTTCCTCCAATTTCCCTCCAAGTTACGTGCTGCCCAGGGGGAAGCCCCAAATGAAAGACAAAGACAAGAGCAGAGATCAGTTAATTGGTGAAATAGCCGAGCTACGGCAACGCTTAGCCGAGATTGAAGATCGTCAATTTGAACATGAACGGATTGCCGAAGCTCTACTGCAATCCGAAGCAAAGTTCAGAAAACTCACGGAAAAAGCAGTCGTCGGAGTGTATTTGATCCAGGAAAACTGGTTCAGGTACGTAAATCCAAAGTTCGCGCGGATCTTTGGTTATGAGGTTCCGGAACTGATGTTTGAGGGGGCGCCGAAGTCTATCGTCTCTGATGAAGATTGGCCCCTGGTAGAGCAGAATTTGAGAAGGCGCTTTTCAGGCGAAATCGAGGCCGTCAATTTCCAATTCAGAGGCAAAAGAAAGGATGGAGAGATTGTATACGTCGAGGTATACGGTTCCCGAACGGATTACAACGGCTCTCCCGCGGTGATCGGAACTCTGTTGGACATCACTGAGCGTGTGCGTGCCAGGCAGGATCTCAAGAAGGAGCTGACTAAATTCCAGGCCCTTTATGATTTGGCCTTGGCCATGACTACAGACCGCAGCCTGGAAGAGAATCTGTTACTCGTCGTTGAGAAAAGCAGGGAGTTGCTCGGTGCTGACAAGGCGTTTGTCGCGATGCGTGACGAGACGGCCGGCGATCTTTACATGCACACGCTCTCAGGCGTTGTCACGGAGGAGTTCAAGCAGTTGCGGATACCCTTCGGCGCTGGACTCGGCGGCAAAGTTGCAGAAACCGGTCAGAGGCACTTCGTCGAGGACTATTTCCAAGAAGTGGGGCCGTTATTGCACGACGTAGTCCGCGGCGAGGGTTTGATTTCCGGCATCGCGGTTCCGGTTCAGATCGGGCAACAAAACCTGGGCGTGCTTTATGCCTTTAATAAGGCGAAGACGTCATTTGCCAAGCCTGACCTGGATACGCTCTCTTTGCTCGGGAATCTGGCCGCGGTAGAAATCATCCGCAAGCGTTCCGAACAGCAATTGCGGGAAAGCGAAGAGAGATACAAGGAGCTTTACGAAGAATCCAAGAGGGGGGAAGATCTTTACCGCTCGCTGCTCAATTCATCGGTTGACTCCATTGCCATCTATGACATGGAGGGAAGGACGAAATACGTCAATCCGGCCTTCACCCGCATATTCGGCTGGACCATGGAAGAGCTTGAGGGAAGGCGAATCCCCTTTCTCCCGGAATCCGAACGAGAAGCCACCATGGCGATAATTTACGGCCTGATTCGGGACGGCACTCCCACCAGCGGATTTGAAACCAAGCGATACACCAAGGACGGCCGCCTGCTTGACGTCAGCATAAGCGCTTCGCGTTACCACGATCACGAGGGTGTGGTTGAGGGCACGCTCGTGATCATCCGGGACATAACAGCTTTCAAATCCCTGGAACTGGCCAGGCGAAGAGCTGTTCACCATCTGTCCCATGAGCTGAAAACTCCTCTCGTGATCATGAAAGCCTCAGTGAAGAACATGACTGACGAAGGTCTACCGGCAGAATCCAAGGCAGCAAACCTTGAAAGGATCCAACGCAACCTTCGGCGGCTCACAGACATACAAGAAATCGTGGAGGAAATTGTTGAGCCGCGCGAGTGTAATCCCCGCTATTTCCCTCTTGTTCCAACCATTCACGAAATAGTGGATACCTGCCGCGTGGAAAGCTCTCACCGATCGGTGGAACTGCGCACCCACCTCGAGGACGTCCAAACGGACCTCATTGACCCGGACATACTGAGTGATGTGCTTGAAACCCTCGTCAAGAATGCAATCGAGAATACACCGGATAAAGGCGAAGTCGTCATATCTCTCTCTCGGAACCCCTCAGGGATCCTGCTGGAAGTCGCGGACCAAGGGGTGGGAATTGCAGAAAGCGATCGAGAATTTCTTTTCAGGGCCTTCCATCACACTCAGGAAACGGACCAGTACGCCACAAAGAACCCTTATGACTTCGACGCAGGCGGAAAGGGCTTGGAACTCCTGCGCTTGAAAATATTGGCTGAGGAGGGCTGCTTCGACATATCTGTTTCCACTCAGAGATGCTCACACGTATCCACCAGTGCGGACCATTGCCCCGGCGACATATCGTTGTGCCCGCATGTTAGAGATGCGGAAGGATGCAAGCAATCCGGCGGGACGACTTTTTCGGTGCTCTTCCCCAGCCAGCGGAAAGTGATTCCTCGGACCTCGCTTTGATCTCCTACAGTTATAGCCGTGGCCAGCATAAGTGTCCGTTGGACCACAACGAGACCGACAGTCTCTGTAGGGGCGGGTTTCAAACCCGCCCCTACCTCCCGGTCATTCCCGCGAATTTAGGGAATACATGTAGGGGCGAAGGGCGCTTCGCCCTCATTTGGGCGACCGCCCTTCGCCCCTACACCCCGGATCAAAGCCTGCCCCGGACATCGATCCGGGGTCCGGGGTGACAAGGCCTTCCCGCAAACCACGATTCGGCTCTCCTTCTATTTTTTGAGCTTCGCCTTCTCTTCCAGTTCCTTCTGCAACTGCTGCTGGCGCAACTGCTGCTGTTGTAGCTGTTGCTGCCTGCTGCTGCTGTTGAAGCTGTTGTTGTTGAAGTTGCTGTTGCTGCTGTTGTTGCTGCTGCTGAATCTGTTGCTGTTGAAGCTGCTGTTGCTGAATGCTGTTGCTGTTGCTGTTGCTGTTGTTGTTTGCGCAATTGCTCCTGCTGCAGTTGTTGCTGCCGTTGCTGTTGAAGTTGCTGTTGCTGGCGTTGTTGTTGTTGAAGTTGCTGTTGTTGCTGTTGCTTCTGAAGCTGTTGCTGCTGAAGCTGCTTCTGGCGCGTCTGTTCCTGCTGCAACTGCTGCTGCTTTAATTGCTCCTGCCCTTGTTGCTGCTTGCGAAGTTGCTGCTGCTGTGCGTCAATTGTTGCTTACGCAACTGATCTTGAAGACCACGTTCCTTTTCGAGTTTCTGTTTGCGAAGTTGCTCGCGCTCGAGCTGCTTTTGCTGCAGTTGCTGTTGACGTGTCTGGTCCTGCTCGAACTTCTTCTTACGCAATAGCTCCTTCTGGGTCTGTTCCTGCTCAAGCTTCTGCTTGCGCAGCTCCTCTTGACGCAGACGCCGCTGATCGAGCGGCTTCGACGGCAGTTGCTGTTGCTGGAGTCGCTCCTGCTCTAGTTTCTGTTGCTGAAGCTGCTTTTGTCGTTCCAGGTCGGTCTGCTTTTGAAGATCGAGTTGTTGCTTGCGCTTTTCTTCAACCCCTGTGCCGCGCTCTTCCAGTTGGCGACGCTTGATCTCGGTTTGTTCCTTCAGATCTTTCTGCTGTTTGAGTCGCTGCTGAAATGCTCTGTCGCGCTCTTGAACCTTGCGCAGATCTTCTTGCTGTTTCAGATTGGCCTCGGCCTCTTTCTTCTTCAGCTCATCCAAACTTCTCTGGAGAGTTTCCTGTTTTTGCTTGTCCTTTTCGCCGGAAATCTGCCGTTCAAGGTTCTGTCTCTGCTGGAGCAGTTGCAGCCCTGCCGCTCCTATGCCTGCCGCGGCCGGCGACTTCAACAGTTGATTCATCTGTCCCAGAAGTTCTCGTTGCTTCTGAGAGTCCTTCTCTTTCACTGCCTGGGCCGTAATCTCTTCTATCTTATTTGTGTTGGCCTCTTCTTGTCGTCTCACGTCAGCCGATTGTTGGAGCTCGCTAAAACGCTTCTCCAGATCCTGGCGCTGTGCAACATTTGGGTACTTGGCAAGCTCCTGCTTAAGCCCGGCGAGCTTGTCAGGGCTCAGCGCTCCAGCAGGCATCTGAGCCCCACTTTTCTTCAGTTGGCCCAGCAGCTCGGTCTCTAGTTTTTGACGCTTATCTACATCCCGCTCCTGTGAAAGACCCTTGACCAGGCCCCGGACGTCCTTCTGTTTTGCTGACAGGGGCAGCCGACCCGCTGCCAGATCGGTCCTCATCCTGTCCAGATCCGACCGCAGCGCCAGCCGTTTTTCAGGGTTGCGCTCCTGGGCCACCCTAGCTCTAAGCGTGGCCACTTCCTGCCCTGCGACATTTGCCAATTGATTCTGGACAGCCAACTGAGTCTTTACCCTATCCTGGAGTTTTTGGACTACGGGTAGATTTCTGGGAGAGTTGAAAGAATTGGATATGGCATCGTGCAAGTTGAGGCCTCGGGGGAGCTTGCCGGCGAATTTCCGCTGGTCGCCCTGCAGGGCCGCGACTCTACTCTCGAGCCTGTGGATTCGTCTTGACGCCCAATTCGTTCTGACGTTAAGGTAGTCCAGTTCACGACGTGCATCCAAGAGCAAATTTCTGTTACCAGTCGTCTGAGCGAGATATATGAGGTTGTTCAGCTCCCTTTGACGCCGCCGACAATCTCTCAAATAGTGGCGGTCGAAGAATATCACACGCTCGATAAACACAGTCCCCGCATACACTTGCACGATACCGGGATCGAAAACCCAGTCGCCATAATCCGAGACGGGTACGTACAGGCTGCCGATACCGGGAATAACCACCACAATCTCACCCGGTGGTCCTGGAGGCTCCATGACCCTGATTTCCGGATACGGATAGATGTCGTCGACGTCCCAGTCCTCAACGTAATAATCAGGCATGGAAGGATAGGCGTAGCCATACATTCCCTCTTCCGGCGGGACCGCATGCCGTGGGGGAGGCGCCATGGGTGCTTCAGCCGGCGGAGGAGGCAGAGTGGACACCGCGGCACCGCATGCATCGAAATTAGCCGCAATGGTCCCGGTGATGGTTGACGCGTCGGCTAATCGCTTTAGATCTTCCGGGGATACCGACAGCATGTCCGGCTTGTCTTTGCCCGTCTCAATGTAGACGTTTTGACAGGATGAAACAATTTGCTCCCTTGAAGGGGTGACCGTCAGATTCGTTACTTTGACCCGGCCTGCCACCACAGTGATCACGGTGGAGGAAGGATCGTACGATTCCACTATGAAATCGACAGGTTGATCGTAGGATTCCGGCTGTATGTAAGCTACCGCAGTGGTAACCGAATAGGGCGTGGGCCGGCTGCCGGCTCCGCGGGTCCACAGACAAACGAAAAATGCCGTCAGTCATCTGGATGTCGGTTGCCGGACCTCCAACATCTTCCGGCAGCACCAATATCGAGGAGAACTCCCCGAGAGAGCCCATAAGTCCGGAATCCCAGCGCAGTAGCAGCTTACCTTTTTCTTCGGTGAATACTGCGTCGCCGGGATTAACCGCGCTCCCCGACGCCAGTTTCTGTATTTCCTGTCCGGTGTCGCCGGACACCTCCGCTTCACCTTCTATGGCTCCGACTACCGCACCCACCCTGGCTGCCGCTTGTGCTGTCGATGGAGACAGCCAGGGCATGGCCGAAAGACATAACACTGGCCAGGAAAATGACCAATTTAACACTCCGGGTCTGAGATATCATCGATTTCATCCTTATTGCTCCCTCGTTACCGAACAGAATCGAAATGGCGCCGGCTTCTTGTCCTAGCATAAGCCATGCGTCCGGCCTTGACGACTTGTTTCTGAGAGTTATGAGCCGCCGGTTTAGTTCCCAATCAATAAAGCCTTGGTGCATCAGTTCAGTTATGGAGTGGAGAAATAGGTCTTCGCCGGACTGTCATTGCGAGGAGTGAATACGATCGAAGCAATCTCATTGGTAGGACTGTCCCGCGCAGGAACGTCGGGATTGCCGGTCATCCACGAATGACGGGCGGGACGTCCATCCCACCGTAACTGAAGCGTTACAAAGCCTTGGTTTTCTGTGTTGACTCCCCTGAAGCGGAATGGCTACAAATGTGGCTGGATTTCATGATTTGAGGCGGGGATGTTTCTGCAATAGGAGCATAAAGGTAAAGTCATGAACAGACAAAAAAGCATTGTCGAGGAGATGCTTGCCCGCGTGGGCGTCCAAATAAACGGCTCGAAGCCGTGGGACATCCGGGTCAACGATGACCGCATGTACGGCCGGATCTTGCGAGACAAGAATTTGGGCCTTGGTGAGTCGTACATGGATGGGTGGTGGGATTGTCCTCGGCTGGACGAGTTCATCTATCGCATCCTTAGTGAAAGGCTCGACGAGCAGGCGCCGGGCGGCCTCAAATTGTTGGTGCCGGTGGTCCAGGCGTTTCTCTTCAACCGCCAGTCGAAAACCCGGTCGCAAATTGTCGCGGAGAAACATTACGATCTCGGCAACGACCTCTTTACGTCCTTCCTCGATCCATACAACCAGTATAGTTGCGCATATTTCAACGGCTCGAATGACCTGAACCAGGCCCAGCTACACAAGATGGACTTGATTTGCAAGAAAATGGGTCTTTGTCCCGAGGATCATCTCCTGGACATCGGCTTCGGTTGGGGTGGATTCGCCAAATATGCTGCTGAACATTACGGCTGCACAGTGACCGGCATAAACATATCCACGGAACAGGTCCAATACGCGAAGGAGTTTTGCAAAGACTTGCCGGTGCACATTCTTCATTGCGATTACCGTGATGTGGAAGGCACGTACGACAAGATCGTTTCTGTAGGCATGTTTGAACACGTGGGCGTGAAAAACTACAGGACCTTCATGGAGGTCGCTCATCGCCGGCTCAAGCCTGGTGGAGTCTTCTTGTTACACACCATCGGAGGCAATGAAACGGAGATCAGGACTGACCCCTGGCTCAGCAAGTATATATTCCCGAACGGGATACTCCCCAGCATCGCGCAGATCAGCAAGGCTTGCGAGGGCTTGTTCGTGGTTGAAGACTTGCACAACCTGGGGCCGCACTATGACAAGACCCTTATGGCCTGGAACGACAATTTCCAAAGGGCCTGGCCGAGTCTAAGCGCCAAATACGACGAGAGATTCAAACGAATGTGGGAGTATTACCTTCTGTCATGTGCCGGCGGGTTCCGGTCCCGGTACATTCAGCTCTGGCAGATCGTGCTCACGAAATACGGACACACCGCAGCCGGAATGCAGGTATTGAAAAGTGGCGTAGGCATGACCCACATCCCATATTAAAGCAAAGGGGTCACCCCTTCAGGCGAGCGCGGTGGCAATAACGGTTGACGGAGGGGCGGACGGTGTGGCACGCTCAGAAACAGGAGAAAAGAGGCTTTTTCACCAACATGATGGCAGTCTTGCCGACCTCTTGCCTCTTGGGACACCATCAGGGGTCGTTGCAGGTAGCCGGAGCACACTGGCGGGACAGTATTCCGGGGCAAACGTCCCCGAAATGGCAAGACCGCGGCCTGATTCCTGCTGTAAACCAAAGGAGGTGTTTTCAATGGCATATCGTGAAATCTGGCATGAAATTATCATCAAAGCTTCCCCAGGCGAGCTTTACCAAGCGTTGACCGATGTGAAAAAGCTTGCGCATTGGTGGACCACCGAGACGCGGGGGGAATCTGCCGTCGGGAAGAAATTGGAATTCTGGTTTTATGGGAAATTGTTAAAGGAGATGGTTGTAACCACTCTGAAGGTTGATGAACTCGTGCGGTGGCGCGCAACTGAGCGGAGCGATCCTGATTGGGTCAACACCGAAATTGAATGGAAAATCTTCCGCGAAGGCGACAAAACGTTTCTTCACCTTCGCCACTCAAAATGGCGCGAGGATGCCAAAGTGTTCCCTCAGTCCTCGATGCACTGGGTGCTTTTCCTGCTTAGCCTCAAGGAATTTGTCGAGACGGGCAAAGGCCGTCCGCATCCTTACGACATGCCGGTGGGCCTATAAAGTCCTTCTGAATAGAAAGGACTTATACGGATTAAGCACTCACTGCATTTGACACCCTGTCTTTTCAACCGGAACGGCTATTTGCTCTGCGGGAATGCGTTTGAATGAATCCAGTGCCCTGAAGGGCCTCCTGAGTTTGGTCACCTCAAAACTGGAAGACACCCTCCCGGCAACCCCCTGGAAAATAGCTTGATGATCCTCGGCTCGTATAGTCAACTGGCCAACTGGAAGTTCCATAGCGAGCCCTTCCAATGATTTAACCACGGCGTGGGAGTTTGTTGTCCCAGCTTTCCTGACAGCCTCAGCATACGCTTTGACCCCGGCATACGCAAACTGGGCCTGGTAGGAAGGAGGAGCTTCCGAACTTTTCTCTGTAAACTTCTACGAACTTGTCATTGACCTGAGTGGGATTGGCTTTGGACCAGTATGGAGTCACCACCCAGAAACCGGCGGGTGCTTGACTTCCAAGCGCCACCAATTCACTCTCTGACGCCACGCAGCATAAAACAGTGCGCTTCCCGTCGAAAAATTCCTCCTGTCCTGCCTCTCGTATGAAGTCGACAAGGTTGCCTCCCCACAAGGAGACCAGAAACTCCTTCTGCCTTCGATGCTTTCAAAGTTTTGATCTGAGACTTCCAGTCCTGAGTATCCATAGGTGCGAACACCACGTCCGACTTAGGCAAGAAGGACATTTCAGGTTTGATCTCTTTCAAGTACCTTTTGAAACAGATCCCAGGACTCCCAGCCCAAAGCATAAGCCGGACCAATGGTGGTCCACGTCTTTGCTGGCAGTTCGGCGGCAACGAGAGCAACCGTCTTCAAAGCCTGGTCATTGTTCCAGGTGAGTCGAAACGTGTACCGGTTGCATTGTTGGCCCGTGACCACATTAGTTTGCGCTGTGGTAATTAACAGCGGGACTTGCAGGCCCTTAGCCGCGGCAGCCACGCGCGGGGCCACCGCGCTGGATATTACGCCAATTACGGCACCCACCTTATCCGTGTTGACAAGATTCTCAAATGTTTTGGTTGCCGAATCCGGCGCCCCTTCATCTACAAAAACTCCCACCACCTCCCGACCCAGGATACCTCCGGATGCATTCACTTCAGCCAGGGCGATTTCAGCCCCCTGTTTTGCTATCACCCCATGGGCCGCGCCTCGACCCGAAATGGTGAACATGAATCCGATTTTTACGGGATCCGCAGGCAGAGCTTGCGATGAAAATAGAACCAGCAGGCACAGACAAGCGATGATTGATCTTTTCATGGCCCCCTAACCTCCTCCTGACAAAAGATTGTGGCGAGAACCCCCAATCTCGGTGGGAGTTCACCACGGAAGACCTCAGTTGCAACTGCTTACGTGCGAGATGCACCGGACGATCAGATGCCGCGGCCTCTCTCTCTGCTGATTTCTTTGTCCGTGACCAGTTGCTGAGGGAGCGCCGGCTCAACTTCCTGCGCCCCGGTTGCAGGCTAGGCAACACTCAACATCATGCAACTGGTAGTCCCACACTCAATAATATCCGGGATATTGTGGTTTCTCTAAGTCTTCCCAACTGACCCCAAGCTTGTCTTTGAAATAGGAACCGAATCGTTCGAATAACTTGGCCCAGTGGGTCCTTCCCTGTTCCAGTTCCCTCAGGATTTCAGCCACAAGCTCGGGTAATCTGCTGAGTTCTTCTTTGGGTAAGAATGATACGGCGCCTTCTCTGATGGCCGTATTGATACTCTCCACATTGATGGCTCGCGCGGTGAGCATCGCTGCAGGCAGATGTCGGGCTCGGCAGGCTTTGAGCAATTCAAAGCCATTTACACCCATAATGTCGAGAATCACCAAGTCGAACACATCTTCGTTGATCAATTTCAAAGCGCCGTCAAATTCCTGCGCCGTAATTACGGTTGAACCCGGGAATTCTTCTTTGATGATTTCTAGTACATCGGCTTCGTCATCTACCGCCAATAGCTTCTTGCCATGTAAGAGACTCTGAACATCCATAGCACTTTCTCCTCTGACAGAAGGCAGTTGTAGCGAAGAAAGGGATTCCGGGTACGGGTTTTACGAAACCCGTCCGCCAAACTCGCCCGAGGGACGCGCCTCTACGTTTCCTCTAAGTTGATTCTCAGCATCTCCACCGAAGCGAGGACCCGCTTGCTATTACGGTTCACCGCGGGAAAGTCTTCTGAAGCTTCGTAAAGCTGTCGAGCGAGAGTAGCGAGACTATCAACAGTCTTGCGCATCTCTGTAAGCGAATACCGGCCTTCCATCCTCTATATCCCCTTTTTCCTCAAGTCCTTGAACCGCCGTGCCTTTACTTCGTACCGCGGCAAACTGTTGGGCGGAAAGAACTCCAGCTTGTAGCCAAGGTTGGTCTTGAGACGAAGCTGAGTCGCAAGTTCTGCCTTAAGTTCCTCCATCGCGGTGACTAGCCAGATCTTCTGTCAATTCAACCTTCAACGTAATGTTGTCCACATCTCCTTTCTTGTCCACAATCACTTCGTATTCGTTGCCAAGTCCTTGAACGGAGCGAACCACATCTTCGATGGCGGACGGGGCCAAGAGCACACCCTTGACCTTGGTTATGTCATCAGCTCGTCCGACTACTCCGCCCTTGAACAACTTGTAGGTGCGCCCGCATTCACATCGGTCCTCACCGATCTCGACGATGTCCTTGGAATCGAACCGAATGCACGGTTGTGCAATCCTATCCAGGGCCGTGATGATGAGCTTGCCCCTTTGCCCGGGTTCTGTTACCGGCTTCCCTGTTTCCAAATCTTCGACCTCGGCAAGGAACATAGCCTCGTTTACATGTAGAGCCCCCGGTTGGCTGGAACATTCGAATCCCCAAGCCCCTATCTCAGTGGCGCCGGCGTGGTCGTAAACCTTTGCCCCCCATGCCTCTTCGATTCGTTTCTTCGTTGCGGGAATCAGGGCGCCCGGCTCCCCGGCGCAGGTTATCTTGGTAATCGGTAGAGCGGCAGGGTCCAGATGAAGTTGATTGCGTGCCGTATCGGCCATCCCCAGGATATACGTCGGTGTGGCCATGAGCGCTGTGGCCTGAAGTTCTTGGATTTTGAGGATGCGAGATTTTGTGTCTAGCACGCCTCCTGGGATCGTCTCGCAACCTATTTTCTCCGAGGCGTAGTGGGCAGCCCAAAATGCCACAAACACATTGTACCCAAAAGGAAGAAAGACGCGATCGGAAGGCCGATAACCCTGTGCCCACAACAAGGTGGCCCAACAGTCGGACCACCACTCCCAATCTTGCCAGGTGTCGGGTTGATAGACCGGCTGCCCGGTGGTTCCACTGGTCTGGCGAAACACGCAGACATCCTCCAGATCGACACATAGTGCATCACCGTACGGAAAGGGATCCTTTCGCTGAATCGGCTGCATCATGGCCTTTTCGACTTTCGGCACTCGGCGTACGTCTTCCAGCGAGTTGATGTCATCCGGATGCATTCCTGCATCCTGGTAAAGATTGCGGTGAAATCGCGAGTTAGAGTACGCCCACGTTAGAATGCGTTTGAATTTCTTGAGCTGCAGCCTCTCCAGGCCATCTCGCGTGAGCTTTTCCAGATACGGATTCCAGTACGGGACTTCTCTATTCATTTTTTCCTCACAGAAGTAATTGACCAGGACCTAACTATTTTGCAACTGTCCAACATCGTAAAAGAACCTGACTAACAGGCACACCTATTTTATCAACAGGTTCGGAAGCCACAGCGAAAGCTGAGGGAAGAAGAGAAAAATAAGCAAGCAGATAGACAAGCCCACAATGTAGGGATAGATCCCCTTGTAGATAACCCCTACCGGAACTCTGGTGACGCCGGAAACTACGAACGCGTTGATTGCCACTGGCGGGATGATGATCCCGATCATAGTGACGACGCAGATGATCACTCCGAACCAGATCGGATCGTATCCCAGCTTTATCACCACCGGCAGAAAAATCGGAGTGGCCAAGATCAGGAAGGCCAGGTCCTCTATGAATGAGCCGCCGATCAAGTAGACCCCTATTATGATGAACATCACGACCATGGGAGGAACACTGAGGCCGCCCAGCCATTCCGCAACCAGAAACGGGGTTCGTGTAACGGCAAAGAAATGTCCGAGAATGGTCGCGCCTGCTACGAGCATCAGGACCATGCAGGCTATGCGCAGTGTTTCGGATATCGCCTTCACAAAACGTTTTAGGTCCATGTCTTTTTTGGAGATGGTAAGTATAAGGACGGCAAAGGTGCCGACGCTTCCTGCCTCGGTGGGCGTAAAGAATCCCGCCATGAGGCCGCCTACCACCACGAGGAATATTGTGATCACCCAGAGCACCGGCGGCAGAGATGCAAACCGCTCCTTCCAGGTTGACTTTTCCCCTTTCGGTCCCAGCGTAGGATTGATAATGCTCCAGCCTACTACGGTGACAGCAAAAGAGAAGGCCACCATCAGGCCCGGGATGATGCCGGCCAGAAACAGCTTCCCAATCGAGGTTTCCGTAATAATCCCATAGATGATCAGCACTACGCTCGGCGGTATCAGGACTCCCAGAGTTCCTACCGTGGCGACGGTGCCGCAGGACAGTCTTTTGTCATACCCGTATCGGTCCATTTCAGGCACCGCGATGGTGGCAAAAGTCGCTGCTGTGGCCGGCGAAGAACCACAAATCGCCTTGAACGCGGTACCGGCGACCACCGTGCCAAGGGCAAGACCGCCGGGGATGTGACCGATAAACTTGTACGCCGAATCATAGAGACTTCGCGCCACGCCCCCGCTGGCGCCGACCTGACCCATGAACACGAACATTGCAATGACCGTGAATCCGTAAGAGGAAAGCACGCTAAATATGTCTTTGGCCACCAGATTCATGGCCGCTTCCACATTCACGATTGCAGCAAACCCGATGAAGCCTGCGAGGGCCATTGAAAAACCGATCTCCAGGCCCAGGAGAAAAAAGACGAAAAGCAGGATAATAACCAGGAAGCCTATGGTCGCTATGCTCATTTTTCCTCTTCCCTCTTTTTCACCATATCGACAAAGAGAACCAGACACTCAACAAGACAGCAAAGGGCAATGCCGTACGCCACAGGGTAAAAAGGTAGCTGCAAGGTGAGGCTCACTTCACCGGATTTTTTCAAGTCGTTGCCCAGTCCCCAGAGATTCCAGGCAATGATGGCGAATGTGCCTATGGCAAGGATGCGTGTGAGAACGTGAAACGGTGTCTGCCAACTCTGGGACAGCTTAGAAGTGATAAAGTCCATAATCACGTGGCCCTGGAGCCGAGAGGTCTGAGGGATAGCGAAGCCCACTACCACTGCCCCAAGAAGGCCGACCAGCTCATAAGTCCCGACGATCGGTACCTTGAACTGTCTCAAGATTACATCGGCAACCGTGAGAAACATACTGCTGGCCAGAGCAATGCCCGCAATCACGTACATGAAACGGGACAAACCTGTTGCCACTGCCGAGAGTGCGTTCATCTGTCATCCCATGAGGCCGGCAGTCCCTCCGAAGTGGGGACGCCGGCCCTCGATAAGATTATTAGGGGTGTTCCTTCAACCAGGTACGGCAAAAGTCTAAGGCTTCTTCGCCTGGCAGGCCTTTTTCTTTCGTGGTCTTAACATATTCGTCGAGCACAGGGGCCACAGCCTTGGCCCACCGAGCGTCCTCCTCCGGGGACAGCTTTATTATCTGGTTCCCTTTGGAGAGGGCGAATTCCAATGCTTCCTTGTCCATGTTGTTCCAGGTCTCGCCGGTTTTCGCGATCCATTCCTGGTTCACCTTTTCAATGGTTTCCTGGACGTCCTTGGGCAGGGAATCCCATTTCTTCTTGTTCATGGCAACGAAGAAGCAGAGCGAGTACGAAGATCCGATAGTTCTCAGTGGTGCACTTGGTCACTTCGGCGAACTTCCAGCCCTTGAGGGCCTCCATGGGAGAGACAAGGCCGTCCACCACGCCTTTTTGAAGCGCGTCGTAGGTTTCGGTCTGAGGCATCGCAACCGGAGTGGCCCCCAAGGCGCCCACGACTTTCTGACTTGTCCCTGTGCATCGTATCTTCATGCCTTTCAGCTCTTCCATCTTTGATACCGGCTTCTTGGTGTGAACGATGCCGGGACCGTGGCCGTGCAGGTACATTATTTGGGTGTCGAAATTCTTTCGGCTTAAATTTCTCATAATACGCGTTGCACAGTTGCGTCACCTGAGAGCCGTTCTTGTAACCCAGCGGAAGGTCAATGACCTCGGTGAGGGGGAACCGTCCTTTCGTGTAGCTGAGGACAGACATGCCGATGTCGGATATTCCCTTGACCACTCCGTCGTAGCACTGGTCGGCAGGGGTCAGAGTGGCGCCCGGATACATGTTGATCTTGACCGCGCCGTTGGTTCGTTTCTCTATTTCCTTGGCCCACTCGGTGGCCAACAGGGTGTGCCCGTGTGTGGCAGGAAAGAAAATGGAGTAAGTAAGCTCTACGGTTGCGCAATAACCGGGACCCGCTGCCATCACCATCGGCAATAGGACCGCGAAGCACCCGCATACGAAAGCCCAAAACCGCTTCTTCAGCATGCTCTACCTCCTGACTAAGATCTTTTGGGATATCTGGTTTGTAAAAAAATGCATGACAACCCTGGCCGTGCAGTCTGGATGCTCGAGGAGCAGGAAAGAAAGGCGACCGCTGTCCCCAGCAGGCCCAGCTCGAAGCTCTAGGCTAGACGCTGTTTGAGCGTCGCTACAAGGCGTGGCTAATGGTAAGAAACTCGCACACACTCCACTGCTATAGTTTGAACCCCGCGGCCTGCCAACTTACTGTTTCCGGGGCAGCAAACTATCAGCCACTACGGAGATTTCACTTTGCACTCTCCGTGCCAGTATTATCGACTGGTGACAAAAAGGGGAAAAAGCTAATCCTGTTGGGATGTTGAGGGAATCTATCAACAACTCGTTCGGGCCAGGATCAATCCATTCTCAGCATACGCGAGGGCGATTTCGCTCAATAAATGGCGATTATTGACTCAACTAAACTAATATCAAGTAGTAATAACATCTGGGCGAAATAGCACAAAGGAGGGTCATAGATGGGCGGTATGCCGCTCACACCATCTTCAGAGCTTTCATCTGTCGCTGGAGTGCATATCGAGAAATACCCAGAATACGTGCTGCAGCGCACTTGTTGCCGCCAGTCCGTTGCAACGCCAGCTCTATGAATTGGCGTTTCAGTTCCCCTATGACAGAAGTGATGGATGGGGAAGGTGGAAATTCCACAGTCCAGGGTGACTCACACTGATTAGGTTCCGCCAGTTCCAAGAAATCAAGCCTCAGATCTGGCCCTTCGGAAAGCATAACTGAGCGCTCCAAGACATTCTTCAGTTCCCGTACGTTTCCCGGCCAGGAGTACTGCATCAATTTTTCCATATCCTCAGGACGAATGCTCAATCCCGCCGTAAGCCGGAGCTCTCGGGCCAGTTGGCCAACGATCCGCCGCGTCAGCACTGGTATATCTGCAAGCCTTTCACGTAAGGGTGGTACCCGGATCCCGTACACATTCAGACGAAAAAAAAGATCTCGCCGAAACTCACCCCTGGAGACAGCTTGACTCAAATCTCTATTGGTGGCGGCCATAATTCTAACGTTGACTGTCACACTTTTCTCGCCGCCAACGCGGGTGAATGAGAATGTGTCCAGGAAAGTGAGCAATTTGGCCTGTATCGGTAAAGACAGCTCTCCGATTTCGTTCAATAGCAGAGTCCCACCCTCAGCCAACTCGACGAGTCCTCGCTTGCGCCTTATTGCACCAGTGAATGCCCCCGCTTCATGCCCGAACAGTTCGGATTCCGCCAAATCTTCGGGAATAGCAGCACAATTGATGGCATAAAACGGGCCGCCGCTGCGCTTCGAGTTATTATGAATGTAGCGCGCCAGGTAGTCTTTCCCGCTACCACTTTCTCCTTCGATGAGCACTATGAGATCGGAATTAGCGGCAACGCTGGCTCTGGCCAGTGAGGCGCGCATGGCAGGGGAAAGGTATTCCTCCGCAGTACCTCTGATTAAGGGAAAAAATCCTGCTTCGGTCTGTTATATTTCGCGATATCCCGCATATACCGATGATCTGCCCCTTACTGTTTCGGATCGGTGAGCGTACGTCCAAGAAAGTTGTGGGTAATCCTTTCACTGGCCGGGTATGCTCTTCTTCAATCGTCTCCCCTGCCAGCACACGTTGGTCCACCAGTCTGAGGTGCTGCCCTGCTTCCTGGCCGAAGAGCTCTTCATCGACCTGGCCAGCAATATCGCTCGCGGGCCGTTCCAACAGATTAGCCATATATGGGTTCACCAGCGCATACTTTAGTGAACGATTCTTAATGAATATGCATTCTGTGGCCGCCTCGAAGATAGCTCTCATTCGCTCTTCACTAAGCGTCAGAGCCTCTTGGGCACGCGCCCTCTCGACAATTTCAGCTTTGAGGCGGGCATTTGCTTTCGCAAGTTCAGCAGTGCGCTCTTGGACGCGTATCTGGAGTTCGTCGCGGGCCTCTTGTAGCGCCTTCCGGGCAAGCTTTCGCTCCGTAATGTCCCTCATGAGCCCCTGATATCCGCTGACTCGGCCTTGCCCATCCATGCGAACATTAATTGTGTGGAGGGTATCGACTTCGCTGCCATCGATCCGCTTAAGCTTCAGTTCGAAATTTGTAGCGACTCCGGACCGATCCACCTTTCGCTTCATCTGAACACGTTGGCCGGGATTTGCATAAAAATCCTGAATTTTTCTGGCAAAAACCTCCTCTTTCGTTTTACAGCCGACCAAGCGAACGAATCCCTGATTCACAGCCAGGAAATTCCCCGCCTTCGTGGTTATCACTATTCCATCGTCGGAATTCTCGAAAACAGCTTCGTGGAGCGCACCCTTTGCTTGCAGCATCTCATTTGCGAGCCTAAGCTCTTGAATCTCTCCTTCAAAGCTTTGGGCTACCTTCGTCCACTCCCGTTCACAAGCCTTCACAAGGAGACGGATTTTAGCCAACATCTCACGATCTTCTTCAGTCCTCTGCTGTACGGCTGTACCGGCTGCCAGCTGGTCCACTTTCTCACTGAGCCTTCTTAGCTGATCTCTGAACTTGAAACTTGGGTCATCTACATTTGTCATGGAAATCATCTCGCGTGGGTTACCAGTGCGTCTGAAACTGGAGTTCCTCAAACTCCGAGAGCTGTCGAGGAAATCACAGTGCCCTTTCCCCGGATTATGTACCACTTGTTAAGTTAGAGGTATAGCACCTTGACATCCTGAGATAGGGCAAGGATCTCCCATTGGTGGGCGAACGACCCACGTTGTAAGCATAGCCTCGGGAGCGGACGGGCGGCAGTTCAATGAGCTGTGTGGGTTTTGAAGTTGCTGGATCCTGGCGCCGTAACTTGACAAAAGAACTAGGCGGTTTCTCCGTTTCTCTGCGATTTCTGATGCCCGGGCGACTCGATTTGAACCAGCGACCACCTGAACCCCATTCAGCAACATTGACGTTTACGGCCTGGCAACGCCGCGTTTCGCGCGGGGGCCGGTCGCTACCGCTCCAGAGCCTCTAGGATGCGCTCCGGAGTCATTGGAAGCTCGTGAAGTCTGACGCCGGTTGCATCGAAGATCCCGTTGGCTACGAGCGCACCCATGGGAGTAATGGCCGGCTCGCCTCCCTCTTGCGGAGGAATGTCTGGATTATCAATTAGTATGGTTTCGATCTTGGGCATCCAAGAGAACTTGGGTATCTCGTACGTGTCAAAATTCACGTCAAGGATCTCACCGTCCCGGAAGTGCATCGACTCGGTCAGGGCGTATCCCAAGCCCATCATTACGCACCCTTCCATTTGCATCTTCGCTCCCTCGGGGTTGATGACCTGCCCCATGTCCTGAGCGCATACAACTCGCTTCACTTGGCAGCGGCCGGTCGCTTCGTCAATTTCAAGTTCACCCATAGCAACCACGTAAGTCCCCTTGTAAATCACGCAGGCCATCCCCTGCCCTTTTCCGCTGGGAGCCGGCGCCGAAGACCATCCAAAGGCATTTGCCGCGGCATCCAACACTCGGAGCATCCGTTTGTCCTTCAGATGCGTCAACCGAAATGCCAGCGGATCCACACCGGCTGCTTCCGCAAGAGCATCCATATGAGATTCGCGGGCAAATGTGTTGGTGTTGCCGTTTGGCCCTCTCCAGGGCCCGGTATCAAAGGGATGTGAAGCCCGAGTCTCTTGCCAGCCTCCGTAGGCGGCAGTTCGCTGATGGGGAACATCGTAGAATGACGGCGCTTTATCTCCACCGGCAAAGTAAACATGGTAATCCCAGAAGACCACACGTTGCGAATCGTCCAGACCGGATGACACCTTGACAATGGCGGCAGGCTGGAAGGAGTCCCAAAAGAATTCTTCGGCCCGAGTCCATACCACTTGCACGGGCTTCCCCGTCAGCTTGGCCAGCCGGGCCGCGTGCACGGCCTGTCTGTTGCGCTCCTTCCCGCCAAAAGCGCCCCCAACAAAAGGAGTGATGATGCGCACGTTTTTCAGAGGCAGGCCCAGAGCGTCGGCGACTTCCTTTTGCGCTGGGAAGGGTATCTGAGTCGAAGCCCAGACCGTCACTTTGCCGCCCTCTACGTTGGCCACAGCGGCATGGGTCTCGATGGGAGCGTGCGCGACGTACCCCTGTCGATAGGTCGCTTCAATCACCTTGGAGGCGAGTTTCTCTTCCTTGCCCGAGATCGCCGCTTTCGGCCACTGGTTTTCCGGGTGGAGGCGCAGGCCATGAGGTGCTCAAAGATGTTGGAGTCATTCAAATTGGTTTGCGGTTTGCTGAAGTTCGCCTCTATCAAATTCAGGGCCTTTTCAGCTTGGTCCGGCGACGAGTGGACCACTGCAATCAAGTCCCCGTCCCGTACGATTCGCGCGCCGGGCACTTTTTCCGCGGCTGAGGTATCCGCATCTATGAGTTTGGCTCCGTGAGCCGGTGGCCTGACTATTCTTGCATAGAGCATCCCGGGTAAGGAAATGTCGGCTGTAAACTTGGCTTTGCCGGTCACCTTTTCCACCGCGTCTGTCCGCCCCGTGGATTTTCCGGAGATGGTAAAGTCCGATATCGGCTTCAGGGGCGGTTTCTTGTCCAAATGCCTCTCTATTCTCTTCCCCTTTGCCAGAGTACCGTAGGAGACTCCTCGTTTGGGCGCTCGTTTGTCCACCACATGCCCGGACCGAACCTCCAGGTGCTCCACCGGGACATTGAGATTCTCCGATGCCAACTGGAGCAAGACAGCCCTTGCTTCCGCGGCCGCGGCTCGCAAAGGAGGCCCAAAAAACTTTGTGCTCATGGAGCCGAAAGTCCCCCTGTCCCAAGGACAAAGGTCCGTGTCGCCCATGACCATGTCCACGGATTGCAAGGGCACATCCAGTTCTTCTGCCAGCATTTGGGCCAGCGAGGTAATTATCCCTTGTCCCATCTCGATCTTGCCGGTAAAGCAGGAGACTCGGCCATCTTCAGAGATCCGCAAGAAGGCGTTGTAATCCTCCGGCACCGCGGGCGCCTCGGCTGACAGGGCTTCACGGGCTAAGCCGGGGAACACCGGAGCAAAACCGATGATGATCCCTCCACCGAGGACCTTGAGAAACTGGCGCCGATCCAAGCTGAAGGCACTGTCGGTCGCTGCATCGGGCTCGCTGTATTTCTTGTCCGTCATAGCATCACCCCCTCATCTGCTTGGCCGCGCTCTGGATGGCCTGGACGATTCGTTGGTGAGCGCCGCATCGACACAGGTTCTCTTCCATGCTCTCGATGATGTCCGCTTCGGTCAAAACGGGCTTTTTCAGCAACAAACTGTAAGCGGTAAGGATCATGCCGGGAGTGCAGTAGCCGCACTGAAGGGCGTTATGTTCGACAAAGGCTTCCTGAAGGGGATGAAGACTCCCATTTCTTGCCAAGCCTTCGATGGTCAACACTTCTTTGCCCTTAACATCAGTCACGGGAATTTGGCACGATCGAACGGCTTCTTGATTCAGGAGTACGGTGCAGGACCCACAAGCGCCTATTCCACAGCCGGGTTTAGGTCCTGTCAATCCCAGGTCGGACCTCAGCACCCACAGAAGCGGGCGCTCTTTGTCTACTGCCAACCGAACCTGCTTATCGTTGAGCATGAACTCGATAGTATCCATTATTTCGGCCCCCTCTCGGCTTCGCTGCATGGCTCCTTGATGATGGTCCAATAATCCAGTATAGCCAGACGGTGGCACGGGGGCAAGAAATTGGAAACTGTCTCAAACTGGTCTCTGGAGAGATCCTTGACTTGGGGCGGTTCGCGAACCGCCGCTACAAAACCCGCGTCATCTGCGACCTGTATTTCTGGTTTTGAGACAGTTTCAGTGGCCAGTCCTCATATTACTCGCCGCTGATTCGACGTTGGCGCAATTTATGCCCGAAAAGTTAACGCAATCTGAACCTGCAAATGCCCGTGTGCATCTAATGGTACCAGAGAATGTGCTTGGTGATCGCGGGGCCTCACGCAAAAGGGAGATATCAAATGAATATTACAATTGTTTCTGGAAGTAATGGTCTCGGCACTCATCATGACTGCTTTTTTGACGCCGCTTTTGGTACCGCCGGTAATGGCGCTGGGTCCAAGCGGAAAATGCTACGTGGATTGCACGGGCGGAGGCATCCCGAGTAACGTGCGCGAGCACAACGTCTGTCTTTCGGCCTGCATCTTTGGGGAAGGTGTTCAGCGGCTCGACGACGGCATTCTACCTCCGCCACCTTTACCTTCAGATCGTCCAAGAGGGCAACAGACAGGCCAGAAATAACAAGCTTCACCGGGGCCGAAGCTCTGTTAGCCGGCTCACTTGGTCGGAGCAGACCTTTTCTTGATAACTTGATGCAAACGTGTTTTTTTGTGGGAGGATGCCGGGGCACATTCCGGCAATGGGGGAAATTCTAAATCAAATTAAGCTGCGAGTAACTGAGGGATTGCCTCTGTAACATCATGCAGAAAGAGCGAGGAAGGTCCTAATTATGAGTTATTTCCAACTGAGGCTTTGCTGGGAGAACATTTGGGGTGGAGGCAGCCGGCACTTTCATGACGTTTTGCTGGTCGCTCTGCTTCTCACTCTCTTGCCGGTCTCCGTGTCGGCACAGGGAAAGTGGGTGAAGCCGGAGAAGCAGCCGCGGGGCAACATTGCTGAAGCTGCCGCTGATCCCATCATCGTTCCGGCGATGAGGCAAAAGCAGTTCCCAGGTTTAATCCTCGGAGTCATAAAAGACGGGCAGATAGTGGTCAAGAAAGGCTATGGCGTGAAGTCGTTCGCATCCGGAGAGGCGCCCGACGAGAACACCGTCTTTTACATTGGCTCGCTCTCCAAGGGGTTAACGGCTGTCGGCGCCATGTTGCTCGTCGAGCAAGGGAAACTGGACTTGGATGCCCCAGCAGGGAACTACCTGAAGGGGCTGCCCAAGAGTTGGCAGCCAATAACCGTCAAACAGTTTATGGCCCACCAAAGCGGCATACCTCAACTGACCATGAAGTTTACGACCTTCAAGCAGATGCTGAAGTCGGCAGAGGACAAGCCTTTGAGTTTTGCCCCTGGGACAAAGCAAGAATACAACAACTTCAATTTTGCCGTCACGGGAATGATCATCGAAGCGGCCAGCGGGATGAAATACCTGAAATACATGAAACAGAAGGTCTTTGGACCGTTACACATGGATCGCACCGGATATCGTATTTTGAGCCGGAACGAGGCCACAGGCTACAAACCCGGTAAGGGAAACCCCAAGTCGATTCAACATCAGATGAAGGGGGGACCGTACGCAATTCCGTCCGGACATCTCCAGAGCACGCTGGCAGATCTCTTGAAATTTTACGACGCTCTTCGAACCGGGAAGTTGCTAAAACCGGCAACATTCCAGCAAATGATTACACGTATTAATCCGAGTTTATCCGGGACTCCCGGTTGGTTTGAGAGAAGAGCCGGGGGAGATTCAGTCGTAAGTAAGAATGGTTCAGTACCGGGCTTTCACAGCATCATGTCGTTTGTGCCGGGCAAAGGAGACGCTGTGATAATGCTTTGGACATCCCAAAAGCCCAAGGGGAACGGTCTGTTCAAAGCAACGAACAGATTGCTCAATCAAATTTGCAACGTTCCTATGCCTGGCCAAGCTGAATCGAGTAATGATGCCCCAGAGGAATGAGCCGGCTTTCCAATGAAAGTCGGCCACACATCCGCTCCCGGTCAATAAATCTCACCACCGGTGACGTAGCACCTGTAATTATATCCGCTCCACACGCAAGTCTTGTTTCCTTCTTGATAACATCCCTCGCCGCAACCAGCGTAGTAGCCGCCATAGAGAGAGGCACCATAAATCCCGCCAAATAAGAATGGCCGGAAGCGATGACTACGCGCGAACCCGGAGCTGCGCATACCACTGGCGCGAAAAGCGTGGCCGCCGCCACCGCGTTTAATCAGTTGAACCGGCACAGTGCTTTCCGCTCCAACCACCGAGTCCACTGCGGTCCCGGCACTGGTTATCGCCACAGTTGTCTGTTGTCCATAAGTGGGGCCGGCGTGTGCCATTATCACGACCAAAGCCCCGAGAAAAAATACAAATAGTGTTGCTATTCTTTTCATCGACCGCACCCCTTCCCTGTTCCGAAGTACGTATATATTGACCGGCTCAAATCTTCGCCGTCCAGGATCTTCAGCTTCATAAAAGCGCCTCATAGGGATTCAGGCTCTTTTTGCCGTGAATCCCGGTTTTCTGTTTAATTTGACGGTGGTTCCGACTCCTCGTTAAAGGTTGATACAATTCTTTTCATATTATGATGCCGACTACACGGAAATGGCCCATACCGTTTCGCATTTATTTCTATAACGCCGAGGGCATCCTCCCCAGCCAAGTCAGTGCCGCCGGCGGCAGAATTGCCGTCCGTAGCGGAGGAGACATGCTGTCGGTCTGGCCAAGTTACGCAGCTTTTCGGGAAATGGTATCAGAAGGAATTTTGTGGAGGTTTGAGTTCAGAGAAGGAACAGAGACGGTGCCACTGCCCAGATTGAAAGTCTCCCTATTCCCTCCTCCGCTAAAGGGGGAATAGGGGGACTTAATGGCACAGATCCTTGTGCCAGGTACTTCTGATGCAGCTTCCCACATAATCGCACGTTGATGTGAGACTAGCTCCAAGCAAAGTGCGATCCGCAATGTGGCTAGAAATGGTTACCTGACTTCGTCCAATACTGTCCCATCAGGCCCAAGGAGCTGAATGGGCAATGTCATCCGGCCCAATGCGTGAGTGGAACAGCTCAGACAGGGATCGAATGCCCTGACCACGGCTTCCACTCGATTGAGGGCTCCCTCAGAAATCTTGTCCCCTGTAATGAACTGTTTGGCTACCTGCAAGACTCCTCGATTCATTGCCAGATTGTTGTTCCCCGTGGCAACGATCAGGTTAGCCCACGTCATGAGCCCCTCTTCATCAACCTTGTAATGGTGGATCAGGGTGCCGCGAGGCGCCTCCACTACCCCGACTCCTTCGTAATGGTTGGGCTGCGCAAACGCCCGCACGTGAGGGTTGAGAATTTCCGGGTCATTCAGGAGCTTTTCCATTACCTCAATTGAGAAAAGAATCTCAATGAGCCGTCCGTAGTGATTATAAAACGAACTCAGCACCGGCCCGCGATCTAGTCTCGTGAACTCGGCCCACTCTTGGTCTGCCTTGGGTGTGCCGCAGCCGCTGCAGACATTCAGCCGGGCGGCTGGTCCCACTCTGTACATGCCATCCGGATATCCTGCCGGCATATAGTATGGCGACTTGAGGTAGGACCACGGTTCAACACCTTCGCCGATATACTCCTGATACTTGGCCGGATCCACGGCATCGGCCACGAATCTGCCTTTGGAGTCAATGAAGCGGAGCGTGCCGTCCATGTGCTCCAGATTCCCCTCGCTGTCTATCAACCCCAGGAACAGGCTCGGGAAATTGGCGAACGTGCGGATCTCATCGCGGAAGTTCTCCATGGATCGCTTGAACCAGATCAGTGTGCGCTCGACGATCTCGTATGCTTCCGGGACCAGCGAGATCATCATATTTCGGTGTTCTTCGGTAAGAGCTTCGTTTACACCTCCTGGAACGACCCACGAAGGATGAATCCGTTTTCCTGCAAACCATTCGATGATCTGCTGGCCGATTTGCCGCAAACGAATACCGTCCTTTGCAATGGAAGGGTTGGCTTCCGCAAGCCCGAGAATGTTGCGCTTGGCAGGATCCGAATCCATGCCGAGGAGAAAATCCGGCGCGGAAAGGTGGAAAAAACTCAACGCGTGTGACTGGATGTACGAAGCACAATGCAGCAGCCGCCGGAGTTTGCTCGCAGCCTCGGGGATGCGCACTCCGAGTATTGCATCACAGGCCTTGGCCGACGCCAGAGAATGGCTGATGGGACAAATACCGCAGATTCTCTCCACAAGCGAGGGCATTTCGTAGAAGGGGCGGCCTTCACAAAACTTCTCGAACCCTCTGAACTGGGTCACGTGAACCTGGGCATCGGTGACTTTACCGCTTGAGTCCAGTTGTATAGTGATCTTGCCGTGGCCCTCGATTCGGGTTATCGGCTCTATGACAATTTGTTGGGCCATTATTTTACCTCCCGTGTGGGGTTAGGCTCCAAAGCGGGTCCTCCCCGAAAGATCCGGTATTCGCCCCTCGAGAAGCTCGCTGACTGCAAAAAGGATAGCGTCGGGCGGTGGCGGACAACCGGGCGAGAACACGTCCACATTGATGAATTCATGCACCGGCCGAGCCTTCTTCAACAAGTGGGGAATCTCAACGGTGGGGATCCCTTGCTGAGCCGTGGCATTGTCCACATAGCTCCGGTTCAATATGTCATCAATCTTAAATTGGTTGCGCATGGCCGGGACATTCGCTGTGACCGCGCAGTCACCGAAGGAAACCACAAGATACGACCTGTTGCGAATGAGCCGAATCTTCGCCTCATCCTCGTCGCTGCTGACCGCGCCTTCTACGAGGGTGACGTCCACGCCCTCCGGAAATTCTTTGAAGTCCACCAGCGGGCCGTATACCAGTTCAATCCTACCGGCCACGTCAAGAAGTCTCTCATCGAGATCGAGAAAAGACATGTGGCAACCGGAACAACCGTCGAGCCATGTCGTGGCAACCCGAACTTTATTTGTCACAGGCACAGTTGGTTCTTTGGTTTCAACCGGAGGTGATGCTTCTTTTTGAGCCCTTTTTTTCTTATCGGTGCTCATGTGGATCCCTCCCCTCGCATTGCTTGCAGGTAAGGCAGAGAACTGTCTGCGTTTGGTCATTTCCGCCACGGACTTGCCTTTTTCAGAGAGTGCCCCGGTAGGGCAGACGTGCACGCACTTCCCGCAACCTGTGCATGTTTCGGAAGATCCCCACGTCTGGCTGAGGTCGGTGATGACCCGAGCCGAAATTCCACGCCCCATTACGTCCCAGGTGTGGGCACCTTCAATTTCGTCGCACACCCGGACGCATCGCTGGCAAAGGATACAACGGTTGTGGTCCACCGAAAACCGGTCGTGGGTGGCGTCTATGGAATGACGAGGGTATATGTAGTCGTAATGGACATGTGTCATACCCAGATCGAGGGTGAGCGCCTGCAGTTCACACTGACCGTTTGACACGCAGACTGAACAGACGTGATTACGCTCCGTAAAGAGAAGCTCAAGGATCTTCTTCCGGTAGTCAACTACCCTTTCGGAATGGGTAATGACCTCCATGTCTTGCCGCGGCAGGGTCACGCATGAAGGAAGCAGTTTGGGAAAACCTTTGACTTCAACAATGCAAAGCCGGCAGGCACCACGTTCGGACAGTCCGTCAAGGTGACAGAGGGTCGGTATCTTGATGCCGTTCTCACGGGCTACCGTCAAAATCGTCTCGTCTTCCCGTGCGCTGACATCCCGATCGTCAATCTTAAACGTCAGGAGGCGGACCGGATTTACATCGCCATGCACTCTTTCGCTTTTGATGAAGCCTGGGGTTTTCATTTTGCCTCCTTGGAGCCATTGATATGGCAGGCTCCGGCGGGACAGGTCTTCTCTTTGATGTGCGCCACATACTCATCCCGGAAATAGCGAAGCGTGCTCATCACCGGATTAGGCGCGGTTTGGCCGAGCCCGCACAGGCTCGTGTTCTTGACCAGATCACACAGTTCCTCCAGCAATGGGATATCTCCCGGTTTTCCTTCTCCGCTCGTGATCTTGCTGAGCAGATTGTAGATCTGCGTTGTTCCTACCCTGCACGGCACGCATTTGCCGCACGATTCGCTCATGCAGAACTCCATGAAGAACTTCGCCACGTCCACCATGCAGGAGGTCTCATCCATTATGATCAAGCCACCGGAGCCCATGATGGAGCCGACTTTGGCCAGAGACTCGTAATCGACCGGCATGTCGAGGTGCTGTTCGGGGATGCAGCCGCCGGAGGGACCGCCGGTCTGCACAGCTTTGAACTGACGCCCCTCAGGAATGCCGCCGCCGATCTCGAAGACGATATCGCGCAGCTTCGTGCCCATGGGGACTTCGATAAGACCGGTATTGTTGACTCGGCCTGCCAGGGCAAAGACCTTCGTGCCCTTGCTCTTCTCCGTGCCGATGCCTGCAAACCAATTTCCGCCCCTTCGGATGATCGGCGCCACATTGGCGAAGGTCTCCACATTGTTGATGAGGGTCGGATAGCCCCACAGTCCGATCTCAGCCGGGAAGGGAGGCCGTGGCCGAGGAGCGCCTCGTTTGCCTTCTATGGAGGCGATGAGGGCCGTTTCTTCGCCGCATACAAAAGCCCCGGCGCCCAGCCTGATCTTCACGTCGAAATTGAATGTCGTGTTGAAGATGTTATTGCCCAGCACTCCCAGGCGTTCTGCCTGCGCTATCGCTGTCCTGACACGTTTGACGGCCAGTGGATACTCGGCACGGACATAGATGAATCCATGAGAGGCGCCGACGGCAAAACCGGCTATTGCCATGCCTTCTAGGACTCGGTGCGGGTCGCTTTCCAGCACGCTGCGATCCATGAAGGCGCCCGGATCACCTTCGTCCGCGTTGCAGACGACAAACTTGGTGCTGCTCGCCGCTTTCGAAACTGCCGTCCACTTCAGACCGGTTGGAAACCCCGCTCCACCGCGACCTCGCAACCCACTGCGAACCATTTGTTCGATGACTCCTGTAGGGGTCATCATTCTCAAGGCGTTGTAAAGCGCCTCATAGCCACTCTCGGCAATGTAATCTTCGATACGTTCCGGATCGATCTTGCCGCAATTCTCCAAAACGATTTTTTGCTGACGTTTGAAAAACGGCATGTGGCCCGAACAGTCGAGGCGACTTATCGGACTACCGCCCAGGGCCTCGATGATCTCTCCGGCATCCGAAACCTTAACTCCTTGGTAAAGAGGGCCTTCAGGCTCGATGGCAATCAGCGGTCCCGCGGTGCACAGCCCCAGGCAGCCAACACCTTTTACCTCGCACCAGCTCTCCAGGCCGCGCCGGCTTACCTCTTTTTCCAGCGCCTCCTTGACCACACCACTCTGGCACGACAGACAACCCGCCGCCACACACACGTTGATACGGTGCTGAAATCCTTCCTGCTTCTCCTTCTCGATCTTTGCTATTTCTTGGAGTTCTTCAAGCGTCATGGCTCTCCCACCTCCCTATTTGCTCCAGGACGGCTGGTGGGTTCATTTTGCCACGCACCTCGCCATCAAACACCACCGCCGGAGCTAAACCGCAGGAACCCATACATCGGGCAGTCACCAGGGATATCTTCCCGTCCTGGGTGGTCTCTCCAGGCGTGATTCCGATGGTCGCCTCGATCCCTTTCAAGATCCCGGACGCGCCCCCGATGTAGCATGCGGTGCCGTTGCAGACCACGCAGGTGTGTTCTCCAGGTGGCTTAAGGCTGAAGAAGTGATAAAAGGTGGCCACTCCGTAAACTCGACTCAGTGGAACCTGGAGCGCACCGGCCACGTATTTCAGAGCGTCCAGTTCCAGGAACCCAAAGGACTCCTGCACTGCGTGAAGGGTTTCGATGAGAGCGTGTGGTTCATTGCCGTGAAGGCGCATGGTACGATTTACCAGTCGCCATCGACGATCCTCAGCCGGCTTGGGAGACTCTTGCGTCTTTGCTTCCATAGCTTCTCCCCTCTGTGTGAGATGTTAGAACATTCATCGTTGGGGCATGCACTTTTCCCAAAATGTGAGCTTCCAAGAGCGGTTTCGAGTTCTGACCGCCTCCGGAAACGATGATCTTCACCCCCAGGGTCTGCTCCTCATACCGAGAATCGGCTTGTCCATGCCGATCCATCACTTTGTCGTTGTTGCCCTGGAGTCCATGCCCAGAAACAGTAGGCGGCCCAGAACCGCGCTCCAGTTTAGGCATCAGCCTCTCAACTACGATACCGCTATTAGGGTGAGCAATTCCTGTGCCAAGGTTTGAAAGCCATTTTGACGAGGTAACCCCTTGAAACTGAAGGCGATACTCTACTATGCAGAAATTCGTATCTCAAAACGCCAGTGTTATGCTTTTTGACACGCTGTAAAGAAAAGCGACCTTGCAGAAAACGAGCCCAAGAGCGGATGAAATGTGCGACTGTGGGCATATGCCACAGTTAGGCTATGTCAAGCCAGTCAGGCTGGGTCGAACCCTAGAAGGCAACAATTTGAAACTACTGGCGATAATCTTCTGAGCGGGAATTCGCGTCGATCAGCCTAGCGGACTAGAGGTGTAGTGATTCTTGACACGTTGTAAAGAAAAGCGACCTTGCAGAAAGCGCTCTGAAGAGCGGATTAGACGCGTGACTGTGGGAATATGCCACAGTTGGGCTATGGCATGAAAGTGACAAAACAGGGTGGGCCATGTCCGCCGAGTGTTAGAGCCGGAGGCACGGTGTGGGCACGGTCCCGCCTGGGCAGGATGCCCCTACAATATGCAGACGCGGCTTAAATCAACAACGACATGCCCCTCCCCTACCCCTCTTTCAATGCTTCTTCTATCGCTGCCCTTGCAAGCAAGCGGGTAGAATCTAAGGTCGGCAATGGGCAATCGTTGGGATCTAGCAGCAACGGTATCTCGGTACATCCCATAATCACTGCATCGCAGCCTTGATCTTTGAGCTTCTGAATCACCGCATTGAAATACAGACGAGATTTCTCGTGAAACACGCCATAGACAAGTTCGTTAAAGATGATGGCGTCCACGGCCTCTCGATCGTTCTCCTCCGGAATCTTGCAGGAGAGCCCGAATTTCTTCAATGCCTGAGGATAGACCGGGCCTGTCATCAAATACTTGGTTCCTGTGAGCGCCAGAGTCTTATATCCCCTGTTCTTGGCCTCCTTTGCCACAACTTCTGCAATGTGAAGCCAAGGTATAGGAGATCTTGATATCATTAGATCGAATGCCTCGTGAGCCGTGTTGTCAGGGCAGACAGCAAATTGTGCTCCAATTTGGGCCAATTTCCGCACGGACGAAAGCATCAATTCCCCAACCTGTTCCCAATCTCCACGGCGAACGTGTATCATATACTCACCTAAGGAATGAGTATGCATTGAAACTTCCGGATGCATGTGTTCGCCCATTGTCGCAGGCGCCTCTTCACAAAATGTCCGGTAGCAGAGAGCTGCGCCTTCTGCGCTGCATGCAACTATTCCCAAATGTTTCGGCACGTTGTCCTCCTCTCAGTATGATGACTTTCTTCGCGGTTTCACGCAGTTTTCAATAATCAGCACCAGGGCTCACGTCATCCAATGAGGCCGGCTGGCGCTCCACTTCTTTACCATTTCACGGAGCCACCCTTCAAGTCCTACAGCTACATAAAATCGGGGCATTAGCAGGTCGTTGTCGGGTGCGATCACTCCCTCCTCCAGAGCTGTGTGGGCAGAGCCGTGTACGGGTAGATCCGGATCCCTACGCTCACTTTCATTGCTTCCAAATTCAGAGAGTCCGCAAATGCAAGGCTCTCTTGAGCCGATTCTTTCGTTTCACCCGGGCCACCCAACAGCAGGAACCCCATGCGGCGTATGCCGTACTCGCGAGCAACTCGCTGGTGCGGCGCACGTCCTCAGGTTTGAAGCGCTTGTTCATCCCGTGCAGAATCGGCTCGTGACCGCTCTCGAAGCCCAGGCTCACCTCTACGCAGCCGGCCTTGGCCATGATCCTGACGAGTTCTTCGTCAATCTTCACAGGATACAGGATGCATCGCCAGGCAATATCCAAATTCGCTTCCATCAACTTCGAGCATAACATTCGGGCATAGGATGGAGGCAAATTGAACGTGTTATCCACGAAATAGAAACGCCTGAGCCGGCCGCGGCACACTCACCGAGCCATCTTACAACGGCTTCCGGAGATCGCTTTCGGATGGCACACCCTTCTATGACTGCCGTAGAGCAGTAGCTGCACTTCATTGGGCAGCCGCGCCGAGTCTGAAACGGGCAGCCAAAACTCCTGATCGTGGTATCGAGCGGCGGATAGCGAACGTGTGTCAGGAAGAGGAAACTCGTCGAGCTCCTTGGCAAACGCTCTTTTTCTGCTGGCCGCCGCGGAAATGTAAAGGCCGGGCACGCCTGAAAAGTCCCGGCCCTCGTCCATCCGCTTCAGTAACTCAATGAAAGATTTTTCGCCCTCGCCCTGAATTCCCATGTCCGCACCCAGGTATTCCAGCGAACTCTCGGGAAAGGTGCTAATCCTGCTCCACCTAATACGATCGGCGCTTTTGAAAGAGATCTGCAAACGGCTAGGGCCTCTCTGACGTCGTCCAAAAGGAATTGGGTGTTCTCCATACTTTGATCGTCTATATTTCGTACCGATATTCCGATGACATCCGGATTAAATTCATGAATTGCTTCTGCTAGCGTAGCTTTTGGATCATTCGCCTCTATCAGGTCCAACAGTTTAACTTCGTGACCAGCCTTTTGCGTGGCCGCGGCCACGCATGCCAAGCCCAAGGGCCAGGTCAGCATATTGATTTGTTCTCGTTTGTGGATATCAGGAGAACTCTCATGACCTAACCCTTCTCTCCAACCCTTCGGTAACTTCTTCGGCTCCATGGCCTTTTACATCGGTTGCCAAACTTTTTTCCGATTTGCTCACCCTGTCATTGCGAGGAGTGAAACGACGAAGGATCTTATTCTCGGCAGCACAGGGATTGCTTCGGGGCTTGGGCCCTCGCAATGACAGTTTGAAACCCGTTGGGAAAGACAAACCAAAGACATTTCAGACTGCCACTTTTTCCCAATCTGACATAATTTTCGCAATGGTTTTATGATTCCTCATGCCGAATACCCTTCAGCCCCAAAGACAGCACCATGCCGACCAGCGACACGCCTGCCGCCAGCAGAAAGGGCACTGTGAAAGAGCGGGTGACGTCTGCCAGATAGCCTGCCACACCCGGCCCAAGCGCCTGGCCGACGCCAAAAAAGAGCGTGACGAATCCCAACCCGGCCGGCGCCAGCCTTGGTCCCACGTAGTCCCCCGCCGTGGCGGCCATGATCGTGGGGATGCTCCATGCAGTGAAGCCCGAAGATCACCGCGGCGAGATAAAATCCAAACTTCACCTGCCAAAGAGCGAAAATGGCATAAGACAGCGCCAGCACGAGATAAGCCAACGCCGCGCCTTTGCCTCGACCCAGTTTGTCGGAGAGACCGCCCCATATCACCCCGCAAAATATGCTCAAGCCGCCGACGAGCGCCCACAATCGGCCTGTTTCTGCTGCACCGAGTCCCATCTCCTTTTCGAGATATGCGGCAAAGAACGTCATGAAAATGATGTAGGAGAAGCCGTACATAAAATAAACAACGCCCAGGTACCAGACCATTGGGCGTTTTATAGACAGCTGCCCAGTTCAAACGAGGGGAAGCGGCCGTCGGGGAAAGTGCGGCGGGATCGGCGTCGCTTGAGCCGACCTGTCTCAGCCCCATGTCTTCAGGTCGGCTTCGGATCAATATTCCGGCTAATCCGGCCACCACGAGAACCGCTCCCCCGAGGTAATACCATGCGTGGCGCCATCCTTCGATACCATAAGCACCGAGGATGAGAGGGACGAGGAGACCAGCGATCATGGTGCCGCCGCCGATGCCGGCCGACACAATTCCTGTGGCCAACCCTCGGCGAGCCACGGTAAACCACACGGATCCGAGGGCCATGGCGGGCACGAAAGCAGCTCCGTTTCCCAACCCCGTCATAAGACGCATTGAAAAGGCGAAGCTGAAATCCTCGGCCAGGCCCGTAAGGATCATAGTGACACCCATGAGCCCCAATGCAAGCGCGATGACGATTCGCGTTCCGTATCTTGCCGCCAGGAATCCGCCTATGATCGCCATCACCAGGTAGCCGACGAAGTTGCCGGTTCCAAGAAGCCCCAGTTGGGTATAGCTGAAATGCAACCCATCCTTCATGGCCGGAAGTATCAGGGTGTATGACATCCGGCCGAAGCCGTGAGCCCCGATGGTTACCAGTAGTCCCGTGAAAATCACCACCCAGCCGTAATGGAACTTCCTGTCAGACATTTCTCGGCTCCTCCACTATTGCCGGCGCATGCCGGAAGGTAGGCCACGGCCTAAGTTTGGGCGACCTTATGTTTAAGGATTGGCCCTATAGACCGCCGCTTCGCAGGTGCCACGTGGGCCGCTAATCAAATACCGTTTCCGGGCGGATTCTGAACATGTATCTTCTATAGTGCGGCGCACTGAGTTCCGCGGATGAACATGCTTGTGAAGGTCGCCCTTCCCTCTCCCGGCAAGGGACAGGGTTTCCTGATCCCCCTCCCTCGACGGGAGGGGTTAGGGGAGGGTGACCCTGGCACAAATCGCGACAGGGTCCGCTATAAGAAGGCCCTCTTGCTCATTGAGCATGGGACTTCGGTCGGGCTGTACGCGTTGACAAGACTTTTCGGCCAAAATACTATAAAAGGCTACGAGCTTGAGCAAGAGGCGCCCTTTATCCCACGCACCACGCATACGGGTATTTGCAAACATTCCCTTCCGAACGTCGGCCGGCTTCCGAAGAGTTTGTGAGCAGGTATGGGCCAATTTAGCAGAGCCGACGATCTTATCAAAAGACAATTTTTCCTGTCTGCCATGAGATTGAAACTCATTACGGAGTAACTAATGCCCTCGGAAACCGAACAGACTATCTCAATGTTAACCTCGCTGATGAACAGAGGCAGCGGAGAGCGAACTCGACGGCGGCCTGCATAGAATGCGGCCAATGCGCTACGGAATGTTTTCTCACGTCAAGCTATCCTGACATCGATCCCCAACAGCTTGTGGACCAAGTCCTTACCGGAAAGAAACAAGAGCTTATCGACTCGGAATTCATCTGGGCCTGCACTTGTGCGGGCGTTGCACTACCGATTGCCCGAAGAGAGCCATGGACACGCTCGTCAGGAGCTCCGCGGCCTGGCCTGGAGTCAGGGCAAAGGCCCCGGAAGAATCGTCGAAGGCGTCGAGAAGGCCATGGAATGCCCGGCAACAATGTGGGGATGGAGTCTGAGGAGTTTGTTGAAACGGCCCAATTGGATGGCCGAAGAGATTGAAGATGAAATGGAGGGCTCCCGGAAGGAGGGCTCTCGGTTCCCTTTGACAAAGAAGGGGCAGAAATCCTTTACATACCCAATCCTCGGGAATATACCTCCAACCCGACCATGTTCCAGACCTATCTCAAGTTTTTCACCCACGTAGAGGCAGACTGGACCATGTCCTCGAGAATGTTCGATATTACCAACTGGGCCTATTATCTGGGGACCACAAGCGGTGCCGTTGTCGAGAACCTCGTGGACGAGGCCGGAGGCTCGGGGTCAGACATCTTGCTCTCCACGGAGTGCGGCCACGGATTCAAGATCCTGCGCAAGGACGCTGAGACATGGCTCGGGGAGCCGCTCGGGTTTGAGGTCATTTCCGTTGTGGAACTGGCTCATAATTGGTAAGGAAGGGCGATTACAGCTTCAGACGGATTCAATAGAAGGACCTATAACCTATCACGATCCTTGCAACGTGGGGCGCAAACTGGGTATATTTGCCGAGCCCCGCGAGTTGATTCGAGCGGTCGCTTAGGACTTTGTGGAAATGTGGCCGAATCGGGAAGACAACCTTTGCTGCGGGGGTGGCGGCAGTGTCATCCAAAATGCGGACATCGGGCAAAAAGAGGCTTGACCGTGCGCTCGCAAAAGCATGACCAGATCATGAGCACCGGCGCGAACATTCTGGTCACTGCCTGTCAGAATGGCCTCAGCCAGTTTGTAGACCTCAAGGGCCGATATAAGATGCCTTTGGAGGTCAAGTCGGTGATCGAACTGTTGGTTGAAGCGATGGAAGCCTAGAATCCGGGTGAGTCTCGGGAGCACAAACCATGGCAGATAAAATCTGGTACGTCATTATGGTTCCGATGGTGTACGTGGCCTTCGCCTGGTGCATCGTATGGAGCGTCATCAAGATCGCTGAAATTATTAACGCGCCGAAAAAGCCGCCAACCCTGAGGATCTTTCCCCGAGGGAAAAGACTCCGAAGACACCTCGGGCACAGGGCTGGCCTTCGCGTTGTGGGACACTTTCGCTACGCCTTCGGTCCTTCGGGACAACCCGCTTTTGTGGTTTTTCCTCATAGTGTTCCATGTAGCAATCTTGGCCGTCATACTTGCGCACCTGGACATTTTCCCGCAACTCAACATCATGCCCAAAGATTCGGAGCACATGATGGGTAACGGCGCGATTGGTGTGGTGCTCACCATTTGCGTGCTCTACTTCCTGTTCCGGAGGTTCGTGGGTCCGTTGCGAGAGGTTTCTGGTCGCGGGGGACTACTTGCTGCTGGTCCTGCTTCTGGGCATCGTCACCAGTGGAGACATTATCAGTTGGGGGAACTCCTGGAGCGAAAGCGGCTTCGTGATGGGCAAGAAAGACTTCGGCCTCTATCTCGACAGCCTTGTAAGGCTCACCTTTCGCGGATCCACGTCAGTTCCTGAGCGGCGCCCATTATTCGGTCATCGGCACGCATGTGCTCCTGGCGAATCTGCTGCTCTTTGTTCTCCCGTTCAGCAAGATAATGCACTTTTTCTTCGCGGTGCCGCTGAACAGACTGAGGAGAGGATAACAATGGAAGATACCCAAAAACAGGAACTCCTGGGAGGGACCTGGCTGAAAAGCTGAACCAATCAGTGCGAATGTACATGGACAATTGCGCTCGATGCGGCGGTGCGCTGTATCGAGGCGTGCCATGCATACGCCTCGACACTGGATACTCGCTACACATCCGTGGCCCGGGCACGAGAACATGCGCCGGCTCTATGCAAAAGGCCCCCAAGTTAACGGGAAAGGTGGCCCCGTGGCTCGGCGCCGGACGCGGTGGAACTCGATGAGCGGTGGATGGAGAAGGTCTACGAAACCGCATTCACATGCACCGGATGCCGCCGCTGCATGACCTACTGTCCGTTCGGCATCGATACCCAGCAAATCCAGGTCGCGGCCAAGGCTATGCTCTTAAGCGCAGACATGGAACCCAAGCCCCTGACGATGAGGGCCAAAGGCTCGATATCCAAGGGCGAGAACTTTCGAGACCACCAAAGAGAAGTTCCACAAAAGAGCTGGAAAAGATCCGGGAAGAGGTGATCCAGAGGTGGCCGAGCAAGGCTGATAAGGATGTCATTCCGTTGGATGTGCAGGGAGCCAACGTGCTCTTTGTTTCCATGGCCGAGAAGCCGTCCATACTCCCTGCCGCGGGGACACGAATGCCGCGGGCGAAAAATGGTCGCTCAGCTACTTCGAGGCGGTGAACTTCGGCGCTTTTCTCGGCAGCCCGACAATGACCGAGCAGATATGTAAGCGAATCATTTCCGAGGCCGAACGGCTCGGGGTCAAAGAACTGGTAATCTGCGAGTGCGGCACAGCCTACCGTGTCATTAAGCATGTGATGCCCAAAGGAAACTTCAAGGTCATCACCTTCATGCAACTTATCGACCGATACCTGCGCGAGGGCAGGATCAAGCTGGACAAGTCCAAGATAGAGGGACGAATCACCTACCACGATCCTTGCCAAATAGCTCGAAACGGCGGGATCTACGAAGAGCCGCGCAACTGCCTGAAGGCCCTTACCGACGACTTTGTGGACATGACCCCAAACCGTCAGGCCAACTGGTGTTGTGGAGGTGGCGGTGGCCTGGTCCTCGCTGCCGAGCCTGAATTCCGCATGCTGTCCTCCAAGGTGAAGGCTGATCAGATCAAGGCCGTTGGGGCAGACATCGTGGCGACTGCTTGTGAGATGTGTTTCGCTCAGCTCAAAGACTTGAACGATGACTACGAGATGGACCTGGAGGTAAGGTTAGTTTCGGATCTGGTAGCCGAAGCGCTCGCCGACGAGTAGGCGGCCCGATTTTGCATTATGGACCTCTCGACACTTGGTAAATGGATTGTCTTCCTTGGTTTGAGCCTTGCGGCCGTGGAGTAATGGTAGTCGGCTGGCGGGCAAAATAGGGGTTCCTTTCGGAAGCCTACCCGGTGATATCAGAGTGGACCGGCCGGGTTTTTCGTTCCATTTTCCGCTGGCAACCGGCATTATTATCAGTATTGTTATTACCCTGCTGCTGAATATTTTGCTGTGGTTCTACCGGCGATAGGAGGTTGCACTCCTCGGGAGCTACGATCATGCCTGTAATTGACAAATCGACTTATTCACCACCAATGCTCTGTTCGAATGCTCACGTCCAAACTGTAGTGCCTTCCCTGCTCCGGAAAGTCAGTGGCATAAATTACCAACGGGAGCGAATCGACACACCGGACGGTGACTTTCTGGACCTTGACTGGTCAAGGGTGGGCTCTGGCCGGTTGGCAATTGTTCTCCACGGGATGGAAGGGGATTCAGGACGTCACTACGTCCTGGGAATGGTCAAGGCGCTGCACCGTGGAGGCTGGGACGCGTGGCTCTGAATTTCAGAGGATGCAGCGGCCAGTCCAATAGAAAGGCCCGTTTCTACCACAGCGGCGACACACAGGACCTCCACACCACAGTCTCGCACATAATCGCCCAAAACGACTACTCGGATATGGCTCTGATCGGGTTCAGCCTTGGGGGAAACTGTGATTTTGTAGTACCTGGGGGAGCAGGCCGGGAACATTCATCCCTTGATCAAGAAAGCCGCGACGTTTTCTGTTGGCGACTCCGGGCATGTGGAGTCAAGATCACCAAATCCGGCGGTGGGATCTATCTCAAACGGTTTCTTCGGCTACTTCATAAGAAAATCAAAATGAAGATGCAGGCCATGCCGGGCAGCATCGATGACAACGGGTACAATCAGATCAAAACCCTGGAGGATTTCGATGACCGTTACACGGCCCCGCTTCACGGATTTAGGGATGCCCTCGATTACTATGACAAGAGTTCCTGCGGCCCATTTCTAGGCAAGATCTCTGTTCCCACCTTGTTGGTCAACTCGGCCGACGATCCTTTCCTTGCCGAATCCGCCTATCCTGTGCAGGAAGCACGAGCGAGCGCCCATCTTGTTCTCGAGGTGACTGACTTTGGCGGCCATGTAGGGTTCCTCGCGTTTAATGGGTCAGGCGAGTACTGGTCGGAGTCTCGGGCGGTCGGCTTCCTGAACGAATGATAGGGATTCCCGATAAAGGGCAAGTATCCACCGCACAACTCACTCAGGTTATTCATAGCAATTGCCACCATTTTTTCCGAATTGCCGGAATGATACCGCCACAGTGAGCCTTCCGGATTCTCCATCTCGCATGGCCAAACGGACTTTTTTTTGGCAACTACTCTACCACCATAGCTGAATGTCCTTGCCCACCGGACGCGGGATGCTTACGCTTAATGCAAGATCTTAATTGAATAAAGGGTCAATGGGATGACCCAGAACTGATATGATTCGGAGGCTGAAATGAACGAAGAGGAAAGAATAGGTTTCGATGTGAAAGAGCGTGAGGAAGAGCGCTATGTGGAAGCTCCCGCAAATTTGCGTCAGTGCACTTGCGGGGAAGAACATCGTCTGCACATTGCTCTCTCAGAAACAAGGGCTCGTCCGATTGTGTTCACGCCTGATCACGCCGGCGTTAAAAACGCCCGCTGCGCAACTTTCGGGCGGTGCAGATAATTATGGGCTCGGCCCGCTGCTGACACGAAATCAGGCGAGGAGCCCCATTCCGAGGGGGGGGACTTGATACACCTGTCGGCTTTCAAATCCCCTTTTGAAACGGTTTAGCTATTATTCCGGGTACACGGGTGACACACCTTCGGCGGCAAGTCCGGCTTTGGTCTGCCACGGTGTCAGAAGGCTGATGTCCTCGCATGCTCTTGTTCTGAACACGGACACCAGAAACCTGAGATGCAAAGAATAGATGGGAGCTTCAGCAATCCCTGCCGCGTCAAGCCTGGTTTCCAGCCTCTGTCTCTCGACTTTGCTCGCAAGAGGCCCCACCTGGGGACCGGCGGGCGAGTAACTTGACTAAAACGATTTAGAAATTAACTTATGTGTAATGAGCCCGGAATTAATTGCTTTCAAGGCCAACTCTCTTGCACGGAGGGGAAGAGGGGAAGTGATCGTATGATAGTCGCTGCCGTTGCTTTAGCGACCAAACAGACCATCCTAGTGGTAGACGATGACGACCGCGTAGAGACTTGGGGGTGCGAGATCCTCGAACGAGCCGGATATGACATTCTGACTGCTGTGAATGGAAAAGAGGCTCTGCAGGTATATACGAAGAAGCATGACACTATTGCGCTGGTGATACTCGATCTTATCATGCCCGAGATGGGGGGCAAAGAATGCCTCGGCGAACTATTGAAGTTCGACCCAGAGGCGAAAGTCATTATTTCGACGGGTGCTTCGGCTGACGATGAGCTAAAGGAGGCCGTGAAACCGTACGCAAAGGGTTTAGTGAACAAGCCTTATGAAATCAGCCAGTTGCTGCACGCGGTGCAGGCCGCTTTAGAAGACAATTGACGAGCACGTTACATTCGAGGAAGTTAGCTTCGGGGATGATCTGCTCTGATTGTCAAAAAAATGTCCGATTTAGAAGGGCGATTTTCGAAATCGGTATAAGAGACGCCTTGTGGAAGGCAAATTGGATCAGATCTCGTCCAGCACTTTACGCACCTGTCTTAGCAGTTCTTTGAGTCTGAACGGTTTGCTGACAAAACCCTTTGCGCCTAGTTCCAGGGGCCCTCCCATGGAAGGGTCAGCCGAATACCCGCTGGCTACGAGGACTTTCACGCCAGGATCAATTTTCAGAAGCTCCTTGAGACACGCCTCGCCGCCCATCTCGGGCATGATCAGGTCCAAAACGACCAGGTCAATTTGTCTTTCCTTTCTTGTAAACAAGTCCAGTGCATCGATCCCGTTGGCTGCCGTAAGAACCGTGTATCCTGCCTGGCTGAGAATCCGCTGTCCGAGGTCACGCACGAAGGTTTCATCATCAACCAGGAGAATCGTTTCCGTTCCGAATGCGGGCATGACTCCGGTCATCTCCACTCCCGGCTCAAAATGTCTCTCAATCGCCGGGAAGTAAACATTGAAGGTCGTACCGCTTCCAACTTCACTCTAACAGGTTATGAGACCCCCATGCTGTTTGACGATTCCGTATACTATGGCCAGGCCAAGGCCGGTCCCTCTTCCCAGCTCTTTGGTTGTGTAAAACGGTTCGAAGATGTGCTCAACGGTGGTCTTGTTCATTCCATGGCCCGTGTCGGAAACCGTTAGCAACACGTAATCTCCCGGGTCGACCCCAACATGGAGCCTGCAATATTCATCATCGAGTGTGACATTTCTTGTTTCAAGAGTCAGCTTGCCTCCTTCCGAAATGGCGTCACGAGCGTTGACAGCCAGATTCATCAACACCTGTTCCATTTGAATCGGGTCAGCATTGATCTTGGTAAGATCGTCCGACAAATGCATCCGGATGTCGATCATCTTGGGGATGGTCCGGTGGAGCAGTTTCTCTACCTGGGTTATTCGTCTGTTGAGATCTAGAGGGATAGGCTTTGGCTCCACTTTCCGGCTGAACGTGAGCAATCTCCGCACCAGTTCCGCTCCGCTTCTTGCCGCTTGAAGTATTTTCTGGAGATCCGCGTATTCCGGGTCGTCTTCCTCTTTTTCCGCGAGCAACAATTCCGAATAGCCCAGGGTGACCTGGAGCAAGTTGTTGAAGTCGTGTGCAATTCCTCCGGCGAGCGTTCCGATGGCCTCCATCTTTTGCGCATGCAGGAGTTGGGTGGAAAGTCGAATGTGCTCGGTTACATCGCGTTTTACAGCCACAAAGCTTACGATCGTACCACTTGAGTCGTGTACCGGCGAAATAGTGGCTTCTTCATGATAGAGGCTTCCATCCTTCTTTCTATTGATAAATCGGCCTGACCATACATCCCCTCTTTTGATCGTGTCCCAGAGATTCCGGTAGAACTTCTTATCATGCTCGCCGCTCTTCAGCAGCCCTGGATTCCGGCCAAGAGCTTCCTCGCGTGTGTACCCCGTAATCCTCTCGAACGCGGGATTCACGTATTGAATACTCCCTTTGGTATCAGTAACAACGATCGCTTCAGCCGCCTGTTCGACTGCTGTCGCTAAACGCCTCTGGACTTCTTCGTGAACGCTTTGGTTTCGAGATATCCCTGACCCACACTTGCACACCCGGCTCACCCTTCACCGTCACTTCTCTTGCGCTGATCTCCCCTTCGAAGGATGTCCCGTCCTTTCGCTGCAACTTCAGTTCATATTGTGAAACGACTTCTTCTCCTCGCATTCGAGCGGCAGCTCTCTCGCGAGTGATTCCCTGATAATCCGGATGATAGACTACCCAGTGATCCAGACCTTCCAGTTCCCCCACAGAATAGCCCAGCATCTGGTGCAGTCGTAGACTCGCAAATATTATCTTAAAGCCTTTTTGGACGAATACGCCGTCAAAACTCTCTTCCACAAGGGTGCGGTACCACTCTTCACTTTCTGCGAGTGCCTCCTGCATCCGCAAACGCTCGGTGACGTCCGTCATGAATACGAGGGCTGCGGGCCGTCCTTCCCAAGAGATCGTGGCCGAGTCAATCTCAACGCATCTCGCTGTTCCATCTTTGCGCAATATCCTGAAGGAATAACGGCTCGGTAACTCTTCTCCTTGCATTCTTCTAGTGTGCCGCGAAAGCACCATCTCCCTGTCATCGGGATGAATGAATTCTGCAAACGGCTTGGAGAGCAATTCCTCCTCGGAGTATGCCCAAAGTTCGACGACCTTTGGATTAACAAATCGATGCATTCCGTCTTGAGCTATAAGAATTCCCTCCTGAGCCTTGTCCACGACCAGACGGTATTTTTCTTCCGACTCCCGTAGTGCTTCCTCAGCCAGCTTACGCTCGGTTTCATCACTGAATACCGCCACGATTTCGCCCGAAGGTAGTTTGTAGACATAATTTTCCACCCATATTTCGATCCTTTCATCCTGATACTTGTTCACAGGATGATGGGCAGGCTCTCCTGTGCGCCAGGTCTTCTGCAGTACCCCGAAGAGACCCAATTCCTTTACGCCTGGAAAGACATCCGAAATCCGTTTCCCGATGACCTGGTCTCGTGACAATCCACTTACAATCTCAGCCGCCTTGTTGAAATCAACAATGACGAAGTCCTCACCGTTGTCTACTGCCTCGTATATCGCGACCCCATTTCTCATATTTTCAAAAAGCGCTCTGTATCGGGCTTCATTGTCAACCAAGGCCGCCTCGAAAGTTTTGCGATCGGTAACGTCCCTGTTGCAGGCCCGCCTTCCCAGGGGACGCCCTCCTTTTCCATGAACCGGACGGCAAGCGTGATTGATCCAACGGACTTCTCCATTGCGATGGACAATGCGGAAATCCAGAGAGTCCAAGCTATCCCGATCATAAGTCCTCACCTCATGGAAATGTTTTTTGACGTCCGGAAGATCGTCCGAGTAAACAATCGTCTGCAGGAGATGGGGATTGTCAAGAAATTCTTGAGCTGAATAGCCTGTGACACGCTCGCACGCAGGTGAAATGTACAAGAGGTTGCCCTCAGGATCTGCCCAATACTCCCAATCATAGGTGAATTCAGCAACGGTTCGGTAGCGCTCCTCGCTCTCGCGCAAAGCTTCTTCGGCACGCTTGCGTTCGCTTATGTCAAGATACGTCCCAGACATTCGTACCGCTCGGCCGTCCTTGTCCCGTTCCACGACCTTGCCCCGGGAAAGAAACCCATTTCCATTCACCCGACTTGGTCCTAACCCGGTACTCGTCTTCATAGAAATCGGTCAAGCCTCTCAGGTGATTGAACACCGTCTCCAAAGCCTTCCGGCTATCTTCCGGATGTAGAATGCTTTTCCAGAAATCAAAACTCTGCCCGATCTCGTCAAGCGAATATCCTATGATCTCCCGCGGAACGTTGATTCACAACGGCCTTGCCGCTTTGAACATCCCAGTCATATAGGCCCAGATCCGCTCCCCATAAGGCGAGTTCGAGCCGCTGTTCACTTTCCCTAAGGAAATCCTGGGCCTGTTTTCTGTCTGATATGTCGGAAATGGCTGCGATTTCTCCCTCGGCTGGATCAGAAGTATTCAGGGCCTTTGTTCTTATCAGACCATGAAAGACGGAGCCGTCTTTTCTGCTAAAGTCGGCTTGGGCTTCCGCAACCGCGTCTGTTGCGGCCCCCTCGTAAAGCAATGCTCCTACCCGGTCATATTCCTCTTGGGAGGGATACACGATTCTGGCACTTCGTCCGACGCATTCGCGATCGTCTTCAAATCCGAACATTCTTAACCAGGCGTCGTTAACCCATTGGATTTCCCGGCCTTTGGTCAGGCCTATGGCGACAGGAGAAGCGGCCAAAATGCTATTCAACATCCGCTCGTTCTCATCGGAAGTCTGATGACCCCGTGAAACATTCTCGTGGAGCAATCGCAGCTTCTGTTCGCTCTCGCCAGGGGCCTTTTCCGTACACAAGGGTTTCGCTTCCGTCCCATCCAGTTCGGCGACCCTGCGGCGAAGCTGCTTTAATTCGTTGAGGAGTTGTTCCGTGGATTTATCTTCATCTTTCATAGTTGCGACTCCATCGAAATTGCCACGATATCGGGATTCTTGAGATAAGCGGTATGATTTCTTGATAGAATACCAGGTCTTACCATGAGAAAAAAGGGGTCCGCAGGAATGAAAAGAACGGATCGCGGCCGGATAGCTTATGGGAGTTGTGAGGAACTCCGAGCCAGTGACGCCCGCCCCTTGGCGTGCTAAAATTCGGATGATGACATCAGAAATTGCGGCTTATACGAATGCGCTTTCTAACAGGTGATACGAATTCCTTGTCCAATGGGCAAGACTAGGAATCTCTGTAGGGGCAGACCTGCGTGTCTGCCCGCTTTTTGGGCGCACACGCAGGTGCGCCCCTACCTAGACTATGTTACCTCCTTGAACGCGAAACGGTATTAGGTCAATCAACCTCTGAGATTTCGGTATTAATGCTCTGGGCGGAATGCCAAAAGGAGAGGAAAATGGGGACTGTTGTTCACACGTGCAGAAGCAGGATCGTCAGGGAGGAAGGACCTACCAGAAAGGCCATTATTGAAGGCTTCCCTGGTGAGGTTCGCTACGGAGTCCACGGCGGCATCAAGAAATTCTACGGGATCGAACCCCGTGAAGAACACGCGGCCACGCTGGACCACATGGTGACGGCCGTAGCTGCCTGAATGACTGGCACTCTGGCCAGGGTCCTGGCCGAGAAGCAGATTGACACGCCAGAGGAAAACTATTGGGTGGATGCGGAAGGCGACATCGAGAACGTGAACAATGTGCTAAAAATCACCAATATTAGAGTCAATTACCATTTGAAGGTGCCGAGAGGCAAGGTGGATGCCGCAAAAGAGGCCCTAGCAACTTATCTCGTGCGCTGCCCTGCTGCCCAGAGCGTGATAGGCTGCATTGATATTAAGGACAACGCAATAATCGAGGAACTGGCCTGACGCGGGTTTTCCACTAAAGGCTGTCTGCGCCCAAATCCTGGTCGTCCTCTGCATTTTGCTGTCCGCTGTAGCGACGTATAAGCTTCACTCCGAGACTGAGGGCCTTTTTGTTCAACTCTTCGGTCCCTTGCGGCACCCGGGTCAGGAGTGACCTTTCCAGCGAGCGTCTCGTGACGATCCCCGTCAATTCCGAGATAGCTCCTAACGCCACTACGTTAGCCACCATGATCTTCTTGAGTTTGTCCCGAGCTATTGCAGTGAAAGGTAAGGCAATGGCACGGCTGGTAGGAGGGTGCGTGACAAGATCGCCGTCCACCAGGATCCACGCTGTGGGTCTTAGGTCCCAGCAATAGGTGTCGCAAGCCTCCTGGTTGAGGGTCAGCAGAAGATCCACCTGAGTGCACAGCGGGTAATCGATGGGACTATCGCTGATGATGACCTCGGCCTTGCTGGTACCCCCGTGGGCCTCGGGGCCGTACGACTGGACCATAGCTACTTCTCGTCCATCGTAAATCCCCGCGGCTTCAGCCAGCACCAGACCGGCCAATATCAATCCTTGGCCCCCAGAGCCTGCAAGGCGGACCTCTATACGCGAGAAAGGCAACGGAGCGAGCGCCTTGTGCCTCATATTTTCCCCTCCGCACGCCATTTAGCAGCCGTCTCGCACGCACCCCGATAAGAATCGAGATACGTCGGGAGTTCTCGGTCCACCAAGACACCAATGGGAAAGCGCCCGCTACGCTCTGATTCGCTCATCTTTTCCCAGCGGTCAACCGGCACGCCGGATACCCTGAATTGCTTCATCATCTCCACGTTCGAGCCCAATCGGTTCTGCCGCCCGAAATTGGTATAGCATGGGGACAAGACCTCGACTACGCTGAACCCCCGCTTGTTTACAGCCTGTACCAGGAGTTTATCCATCCGGTCTACATGATAAACAGTTGTGCGGGCTACGAATACAGCTCCCGCGGTGGCACACAGGGCACTGATGTCAAAGGAAGGTTCGATTGTTCCGTACCAAGCGGTGGTCGCCTTGGCGCCCAATGGAGTGGTAGGGCTATACTGGCCGCCGGTCATGCCGTAGGTCTGGTTGTTGACTACAATCGCGACGATGTCTACGTTGCGGCGAGCCGCGTGAATAAGGTGGTTCCCGCCGATGGCCATTGCATCACCATCCCCCATGACGGTCACGACCGTAAGTTCCGGCTTTGCCAGCTTAATGCCGGTAGCAAATGTGAGCGCCCGACCATGTGTAGTGTGGACGCTGCCCACGTCCACGTATACCGGCAATCTGCCTGCGCAGCCGATACCGGACACCAGAACTACCTGATCCTTGCTCAGGCCGCTCTGCACGAACGCCCTGACAAGCGAACCCAACAGTATTCCAAGACCGCATCCGGGGCACCAGACATGGGGAAATTTCTTGTCATGGCGCAGCCAATCGTAGACCACGCTTCTGTTTGGTTGGGCAATCATTTTAATTCTCGCAAGCGGTTGAGAATCTCCTCTGGAGTAATCATCGTTCCATCCACTTTGTTCAGCCCCAGCACGCTGGTGCGGCCGTCGTTTACCCGAAGGACCTCTCGCCTGATCTGGCCCAAGTTGAGTTCGGCCACCAGCGCTGCCTTCTTGCCCGTAAGCGCTTCCGAAACCGCACGCCGTGGAAAGGGCCATAGCGACACTAGCTGCAAGAGCCCGATCTTGAGTCCGCGTTCTCGGCCCAGGCGGACCGCGGCTTGCGCGGCCCTTGCCACGCATCCGTAGGCGATGATCACCAGTTCAGCATCCTCAAGTTGGAACTGCTTTACCATCTCCAAATATGCGAATTGACGGCTGACTTTAGCGAACAACCTGGTGTAAAACGGAGCGGCCTCATCTTGCCTTCTGGTGGGGAATCCTCGCTCGTCGTGAGTCAGACCGGTTACGTGATAACGATACCCCTCCCCGAGGTCTGCTAGTGGCGGAATAAGGCTTCCATCGGTCTTGTACGGCACATACCATTCCGGCGGAACAGTAGGACGGCGACGGTTGATGACCTCTATTTCGTCGGACCCTGGCAGGACGACCTTCTCTCGCGTGTGGGCCACCATTTCGTCAGCGAGTAGTATCACCGGTGTGCGAAATCGCTCCGCGTGGTTGAATGCGGTTACGGCGACATCGAAGCACTCAGCTACCGTAGCGGGACAGAGCACTATGGCCGGGTGGTCTCCATGAGTGCCCCAGCGTGCCTGCTGCACGTCACCTTGAGCCACGTTGGTGGGCATGCCGGTAGATGGCCCAAGACGCATGACGTTTACCACCACCACCGGCACCTCTGCTATGCATGCATAACCAAGGTTTTCCTGCATCAGAGAGAAGCCGGGGCCGCTCGTCGCGGTCATGGCCTTGCGGCCGGCCAGACTTGCGCCGATGCACGCGCCCAACGACGCTATTTCATCCTCCATTTGGATGAAAATGTCACCGCGAACGGGCAATTCGACGCTCATCAGTTCCATGATTTCACTGGACGGAGTTATGGGATATCCCGCGTAGAAGTTGCAGCCGGCTGCCAGAGCCCCTTGAACTATAGCCTCGTTGCCCTGGAGGAGGCGGCCACGGTTCTTACTCATCGGCTTCCTCCTCATGCTTGGGGGTCGGAGCCAGACGCTCCGGACTGTGCTGAGGGCTCACCGGCGACCCTTCCGTGCCGGGCGAGGGGCCTGTCGATGCACGCTGAGCCACCCTGGAAGGAGCCTCTTCCCCTACCGTAATCGCGAAATCCGGGCAGAGCTTTTCACAAAGGTGGCAGGAGATACAGCTCTCTGGTTTGGCCACGTAGGGATAACCCCATTCGTCCATTTCAAGGGTTTGCTTCGGGCAGAATGCAACGCAGTTGCCGCACCGTTTGCACCAGGCGGGATAGAAACTTATGTTGGAACGGGCTTTCTTTGCTTTAACAGGCTTATCTTTTCTTGCGGCCATGTCTCTTTTTTTCTCACAGTACCATAATGGGCACGGTCCAGAGGTTTTGCAATGCAGCAAAGTATTGGTTCACCGCGGAGATCGCAGAGAACGCAGAGGTAAATCCTCTTTCAGATTGTTTACAATACGGCGTATTCCGCGTCGGAGCTCGGTGACATTGAAGTTCAACAGCAAGCCGATAGGAGCGCCAGACAGTTTCAAGTAGGAAAGAAGCTGAGCCTCATGAATGGCCTCCAGTCTTTCGACAACCTTAAGTTCGACGATCACCAGGTTCTCTACCAGCAGGTCAATCCGATAGCCGCAATCCAGATGAACTTCGCGATACTTTACAGGCAGAATCTTCTGTCGCTCCAGTTTCAGTCCTCGTTCAATCAACTCATACGCAAGGCATGCCTCGTAGGTTGACTCCAGCAGACCCGGGCCGAGTTCTCGATGTACGTCAATGGCCGCCCCAATTATAATCTCCGTAATTTTGTTCGAATCTATTGTCATCTCTGCGTTCTCTGCGCCCTCTGCGGTGAATCATCACATTCCCAAGAATGCTTTCCGTATCTCATCTGACCGGAGCAGTTCCGATGCGGGTCCCTGCCTGGTGATCCGGCCGGTTTGTATTATGTATGCTCGATCGGAGATTTCCAGGGCTTCCCGTACGTTTTGTTCCACGAGGAGGATCGTCAGACCCTGCTCTTTCAGTCTTCGCACCGTGTCCAGGACCTCATCAACAAGCACAGGGGCGAGGCCGAGAGACGGCTCATCCAGCATCAGAATCTTGGGATTACTCATCAACCCGCGGCCGATGGCCACCATCTGCTGTTCGCCGCCGGACATGGTTGCTGTAGGTTGCGTTCTGCGATGCCTCAGGGCCGGGAACATGTTGTAGACAAACTCCAGATTCGCCTGTTTTCGATCTTCATCCTTCAAAGTGTAAGCGCCCATGAGGAGGTTCTCCTCCACGGACAAGGGCTTGAACAGTTTCCGATCCTCAGGCACGTAGATAACGCCCATTCTGACAATGTCTTCCGTGCGTAGGGCCTGGATTTCTTTACCTTCAAAAGTTATCCGTCCGGCGTACGGCGGCTGGGCCGCCATGATGGCCTTGAGGAGAGTAGACTTTCCCGCTCCATTTGCCCCCACGACAGACACCGTCTCCTGTGGAAAAACATCAAGGCTTATGCCCTGAACCACCGGGACGCCTCCATAGCGGACTTTGACATCTTCTAACTTCAGGATTGGTGGAACTGTTGCGTTCAAGTTCAAGTTAGTCCTCGTTTATCAAATGTCTGAGACAGATTCGACTCCGTGCCCATTCGGTAACTTGGGCAAAATCCCCCCTGCCCCCCTTTACAAAGGGGGGTATGAGAGATTTGCTTTATCCCCCTTTTCTAAAGGGGGACAAAGGGGGATTTTGGAGTGCACACAGAAGGCGCCGAAAAAACAGCCTGCTCTCTCCGCACCCATAAGTGAATGAGTTACTCGACTCCTGGGGATTTCCGTGTCCCGTGCTCGGCCACATAGCGTTCTCCCAGATATGCCTTAATCACCTCGGGTCGCTGTACAATGTCTGACGGCTCTCCTTCGGCGATGAGGTGCCCGCAATCCAGGACCAGCACCCGCTGGGACAGCTTCATGACCAGTTCCATAACGTGTTCGACGAGCATCACGGTGATTCCCAAATCCCGGTGCACCCAACGGATGACTTCAATCATCTGCTCGATTTCAGTACCGATTCAAGCCCGCGGCCACTTCATCCAGGAGGAGCAGTACCGGATCGATGGCCAACGCCGTGGCCATAGCCACCCGCTTCTGAGCAGCCACCGGAAGATTGGCCAGTCGTTCACCGGCCACATCGGCCAGGTTCATGTTCTCCATAAGGCCCTCGGCCTTGGCTCTGGCCTTCAGGCGGGAACTGGTCCTCAGAAAGCTCCCCACCATTATGTTTTCCATCACATTCAGGTCGCCTGTGGCCACATAGACCTGGAATGTCCGAGCCAGCCCCAGCCGGGCCATGTCAAACGGTTTCAACCCGGTAACATCTTTGTCGCGAAAGAATATCCTTCCCGCAGTGGGGGTGTAAAGGCCGGCCAGGCAATTAAAGAGCGTAGATTTGCCCGCGCCGTTGGGGCCTATAAGGCCGACCATTTCCCCTTCAGCCACCTGAAACGAAATGTCCCAGTTGGCCCGCAACCCGCCAAAACTCATCCCCAAACCCTGGACCTTGAGAAGAGCCATCACACCCTCCGCCTCTGTCGCAATCGGGTGATCAGGCCCCAGACGCCCCGCGGCTCAAACGCGGCTACCAGCATGATGATGGTCGAGTAGATAATCAGATCGAGTCCCACCAGACCGGCCTGGCCCCGAACCACGCGCCAAGATAGTTCTTCATCGGCACCAGAATGGCCGCGCCCAGGATCGGCCCCCACAAGCTCCCCGCGCCTCCCAGCATGGCCATTAAGGCTATCAGTACCGACAAATCCAGACTCATGGTGTCTTCAGGTTCGATATTGAAATTGTAACACGCGTGGAAAGACCCGACAGCGGCCACAAAAGCGGTGGCAGTCGCGTAGGCCTTGATCTTGGCCCAATGGGCGTCGATCCCGAGACTGCGGGCAACCTCCTCATTGTCCCGGAGGCAACGCAGTTGGAACCCGATGCGGCTTTTACGGAACCAGTTCAGGTAAAACAGGCCGACAAAAAAGAAGGCCAGTATAATGTAATAGTAGTAATAGTCCTGCCGGAACTGGATGTAGAGGAAGTTCGGCATATCTCCTCTGAGAGGAATCTTCAGGCCCCTTGCCCCGCCTATGAACGACCAGGACTCGAACAGGTCTTTGAGGATCAAAGAAGTGGCAATGGTAGCTATGGCAAAGTAGTGGCCCTTCAGCCGGAACAACGGATAGCCTATGATAAAGCTCCAGCAAATCGCCAGAGCCATGCCGATGGGGAGCGACACCCAGAAAGGCACATCCCAGCGGATCATCATCACAGCCGTGGTGTAAGCCCCGATGCCCACGTACTGGGCCTTGCCCAAATCCACCTGGCCGCCGTACCCGCCAATGGTGTTCCAGCCCATGCCGTAAACCGAGAACATGAGAAACTGAATCATGGTGGCCATTGCAAAGCTGGAGTGAGGCAAGGCAGGGAAAACGAGCAGAAAGACAGCGACGGTCCTGGCCACCCATAGATCGGTCCTGGGGAAATCCGAGAAATCAAAAGCGCTTTTCAGTACTTCCAACCGAACAGACCCCGTGGCTTGAAGACCATGATTAGGAAGAAGGCCAAGTACACAAAGGAGTATTTGAACTGGTGAAGCTGACCGCCCTTCAGACATTCGATCCCCATGCACATGCTCAAGGCGTCCCAGATCGGGGCCACATTGATCATGAGCCCAACAATCAAGCCGGCGACCGCCGCGCCGGGGATGGACCCGAAACCGCCGAGGGCCACTGTGGTAAAGGCGATCATGGTGAACAATAGGCCAACGTTAGGATCCACCGGCCAGAAATTGACCAGCAAAGCTCCGGCAACGCCCACCGTGAGGCCGCCCAGACCCCACGCAAGGGCGTTCATCTTGTCGGTGGGGACTCCCATGTACCGCGCGGCTTGAGCATCCAGGGCAGTGGCTGTAAGGGCCTTGCCCATCTTGGTCCGGTTCATCAACCACCACGTACCGGCAAAGGCCGCCAGCGAGAGGCCCCCTGCTGCAAGCTTGGTAAGCTCGATAACGATGCCGGGACCGATGACAAATGACTTGCCCACAAGAATGCCCTGGTGCAGGCTGCGGGGGTCAGCTCCCATGATCATCAAGGCCAGGTTGCGCAAGAAGAGCATCAACCCGAATGTGCCAAAGAGTTGTGCCACCACAGGGCCGCGCAGGAGAAAGCGCACCAGCCCGTAATAACAGGCGATCCCAAGCAGGAAGCCGACAACCGCAGCCACCGGCAAACCGAATAGGGGGTCAACATGCAGCCCTGTGGCGGTAAGCAAGCCGCAGTACATGCCTATCATCAAGAATTCGCCGTGGGCGAAATTCACAATGTCCATGACGCCGAAGATGATGGTCAGGCCCAGGGCCACGAGGCCGAAGACCATGCCCATCATCAGTCCGGACACCACCGCCCTGGCAATCTGAGTGAATAAGTCTTCCATAGTTCTTCTACGGCTCTGCTGGAACAGGTAGGGCGGCCCGTGGCCGCCGATTGCGTCGGGCACGGCCCGACCTACCCAGTAAACTCATGGGCGTTAACTTACCAGTAAGTTCCCCCCTTTGTTAAAGGGGGGACAGGGGGGATTTTGATCTAACACATTGAAAATCCCCCTAAATCCCCCTTTAGAAAAGGGGGACTTTGATTGCCTTCCTGGCCTTCTGAGAGGTCCACAACCAGCCATACTAATTTTAGATTAACGCATATCGCCTGTTAATTCCCACTTTCTATGTCTATGGCAGTCGGCCTTACCACCCTTTGATGGGATAGATCATGTCGGCTGTGGCCAGGTCAAACGGATAGACGATTTCGAGTGTCATCTTGCCGTCTTTCCCTTTCTGGTACTGCCCGATCATGCCCGTTCCCAGCTCATTCTGACCATATCCGGCCCGCTCGTGGAGAACTTGATCCCTTTCCAGGGTCAATGAGTTCCACGGCTCGATTTTGATCTCGTTGGCCGCCTTCTGATCGCGAGAAGGGTACAATCAGTTCCGTGGGCTCGATTTTGATTTCGTTGGCCGCCTTCTGGATCGCTTCCGGTTTGGTGGAACCGGCCTTTTCCAGTATGTAAACCCAGGCTTGCGTAGCCGTAAATGAGCGAGCCGAAGCGCCGCTAAGATCTCTTCCGGTCTTGGCTTTGTACAGGTCGTTCACCTGTTTGGACACTTTCTTGACCTCGCCGACCCTGGGGCTGAAGACGGTACGGGTAAGTATTCCCACCACGTCATCGCCAAGGCTGGAGACGAACTCCGGGCTTTCAAAGCCTGCGTTCTGGCCCCAGATAACCTTGGGCTTGGCCTTCATGGACTTGAGCGTCTTGATCATCAAGATCGCGTCCGCGCCATACCCGGCAAAGAGCATCGTGGCCGGCTTCGGGGCGAGAAGGCTCTGAACTTCCGAAGAGAGGTCCGGGGCCTTGGCCGCGTAAAGCAGACTGACCTGAGGATCAAAGCCATGGGCCTTTCCCAGTTCCTTGATGGCAGCCTCCACGTTGGAGCCCCATTCAGTCTTCTCGCAGGCCGAAACAACCGGGAGGAGTTCTTTCTTGTCCACGGCCTTGACGCCCTTTGCCTTGCCCTGTGTCAACCCCTCCAGAAACACGAATAGATCGTTGGTGAAAGTGGTGTCGTGAGGAGTGGTGCGCCAAAACCATTTGAGACCTTCTTTGGTGAGCGCCGGGCTGGTCGAGGATTCGTTAATAATAGGGATGCCGTATCGCTCCGCCACTGCTGCGACGGTCTTGGTGACCGCGGAATGATAAGCACCCATCAGGCCGACAACTTTGTCGTCCTGAATAAGCTTCTTGGCGAGGTCCGCGCCCAGTTGCGGGTTACCTTGATGGTCCTGAATGATGAGCTTGATCTTGGCCCCTCCCAGAGACTTGATGCCTCCATTCTTGGCCATTGCCATGTCCAGATCTGCTTTGACGTTGTTTGCGATCTCCACGGCAAGCTCAGCCCCGTCCCGCAACTCTCTCCCTTCTGCGGCTGCGCCGCCGGTCAGTGGATAGAGCACTCCAATCTTGATTTCCTCTGCCGCCAGGGCCGGGACGGCCAAAGCCAGAGCTCAGCAGCAGCACGATGATGATTGATTTGCGCGGCATGATTGTTCCTCCCTCTTAGGTAACTGAAAAAGTAACTCTGACAGACCCCAATCATTCGTTTTCATGGACTGTAGGTGACCAAACCGCAAAGTGTCAAGGCATTTGTTAACGCTAAAGAATAAGGGCAAATCCTTGACAACCAAAATTCGACCCACTTATAGTTCCATCGCAGATAATGAGCCCCGTGGCTGCCATACAGACGCGAACATAACTAACCTTCTTCGTAGGGCCGGAGCTTGGCGCTTGTCTCTGTCCCGTCTTTGAACGAGAATCCGGGTACTTGAGCAGGGTGATCCAAGCTCAAATCAATACCTAATAGTCTTTGTTTGAAAAATCTCTGAAATAAGGAGGTCATCTCATGAAAAATTTCTTTGGAGGATTCTCCTGGTGCTTGGCGATCACAGGGGCGCTGCTCAGCGGCAGCCTCACTCAGGCCGCTGATGAGATAAAAATCGGCATAGTGGACACCTACAGCGGCCCAGCGAGCACATACTGCAATGATATTCTCGACGCGTTCAAGCTGGCCGTGGACAAGATCAATGCCAAAGGAGGCGTGGCCGGTAAGAAGATTACCTTTGTGACCAGGGATGACAAATTCAAAGTGGACCTGGGGCTCAGCGCGGCAAAAGAGTTGATCATGAGGGAGAAAGTGAACTTTCTCATGGGGACGATCAACAGCGCGGTTTCGCTGGCTATTTCTGATCTTTGCAAGAAGGAGAAGATCCCGTTTCTTGTCACTTATGGAAAAAGCGACAAAATTACAGGCGCCAAAGGCCATCGTTATGTCTTCTCCATGAACGAAAACACGGCCATGATCGGCAAGGGCGCTGCATGGGCCCTGGCAAAAAAGCCCTACGGCAATTATTGGATTGCCGGTGACGACTATGAGTACGGACACGCCGTTGGGGACGAAATTTGGAGTAATCTGCAGAAGGACAAACCTGCAGTGAAGCTCCTTGGCCAATCTTGGTGGAAGGTGGGTGAGCCTGATTTCACGCCGTACATCACCTCTATTCTTGCAGCCAAACCGGAGGCCGTCATCGTCGCCACGGGCGGAGCCGGTTGCGTGCCGTTCCTGAAGGCAGCGAAGGCTACGGGCTTCAATGAGCGAGTCCCGTTCTTCATGCACACGGCGACGGAACTATCCACACTGAGGCCATTGGGCTTGAATGCGCCTGAAGGGGTTCTTGGAACATCCAACTACTACTTTTACTATCCGGAAACTCCGGAGAACAAAACCTTCGCGGAGGACTTCAAGAAGGCCTACGATAGATATCCTTCAGCAGGGTCTCTTGTGGGACACATAAGTGCCCTATTTATCGCCAAAGCCTTTGAAAAGGCGGGCAAGGTGGATACCGAGAAGTTCATAGATGCCCTCGAAGGACTGAGTATCGATAGCCCCATCGGCAAACTGACCATAAGGGCGGAAGACCATCAGGTGATGCTGCCCATGTTCATGGGCGTGACAAAGAAAGTTCCCGGTTATGATTTCCTGATCGCTACCGACATACAAACCATACCAGCGGAAGTACTGATGCCTTCTATCGAAGACATCAAGAAAGCCAGAGAAAAGGAAAAGTAAGATTGTCGGAACCTACGTTTATGGCAGGTTGGTTCCTCTGGTTCCTTGGCTCAGCCTGCGAGAGGATCCATGTCTTCCGTCGTCTCCGCCACGGAACAGTCGAGGGCGGGTTTTAACCCCGCCCCTGCCAGTCGACACACGTGGCAGGCCTCACTGGCCTCGTTCCAGGCTCTGCCCGGGCCTCCAAAGTCCCCCGGATCTAAAGGGGGATTTAAGGGGATTCTCAATGGGCGACTCGCAAAAGCCTTCCAGTCCCCCTTTCTAAAGGGGGGAGACTTGCGTTTCGCGTGGATATTCTTGAGCCTTGAGGGTTGGGGACTTCGCGTTTCGCGATCTCCGAATTCTCCTTCGTTCGACGACAAACTGGTATTGCAAGATGGAAAATTTAGCCAACATTACGCTCTCCGGCTTCGCTCAGCAGATCCTGGTCGGACTGAGCAGAACCACCATACTGTTCATCGTGTCGTCCGGCCTGAGCCTCGTGCTGGGCGTGCTCAGGATTCCTAATATTGCCCACGGTTCGCTGTACATGATCGGGGCTTTTCTGGCCTATTCCATTGCCACTCTTTTCGGCGGCGGTTCAACCGGCTTCTGGTTGGCGCTCGTCTTGGCTCCTGTCGGCGTGGCAGTAATTAGCCTTGCAGTGGAAAGAGGCATTTTCTGCCGACTATACGATAGAGAGCACTTGATGCTGCTCCTGTTCACATTCGCTCTTATGCTGTTCTTTCGGGATGCGGTGAAGCTGGTTTGGGGCTCTGATTACCGTTCGCTGGCTGCTCCAGCCCTGCTAGAAGGTTCGTTCTCGATATTTAACTTGCCTTTCCCTCGTTACAACTTGTTCCTTCTGATTGTCGGTCCACTCGTCGCTGTTGGCCTCTGGCTTTTGACCAACAAGACCAAGATAGGCAAGATTTCTCGCGCTGCGGCTGTGGATAGAGATATGGTAGGCGCAGTGGGGATCAATGTGAGCTGGGTGTTTGCCTTTGTGTTCGTTATCGGCTGCTTTCTCGCAGGATTGGGTGGCGCATTGGTCGCTCCGACACAGAACATCACGCAAGGAATGGACCACACCATTATCATGGAAGCGTTCCTGATCGTCATCATCGGGGGGCTTGGAAATATCTGGGGAGCGCTGCTGGGCGCACTTATCTTCGGCCTGACCGATTCTATAGGGATCCTGGTGTGGCCTCAATTCGCCATTGTTTTCCCGTATGTGGCGGTGGTGATAGTATTGACCTTTCGGCCCAAAGGGCTTCTTAAAGCAACGTGGTAAGAGGAGCGAGCTTGTCTAAGGGATCAACTTATTGGAGATCCATGGTCGTCGGGTTGGGAATCGTAGTCCTTCTCGCAGTCGCGCCGGTGTTCCTGGCCCGGTTCTATGTCTATTTGCTCGCGCTTATTTTGGTCACGGGCCTGTTGGCGACCAGTCTCAACATGGTGCTTGGCTTCGGCGGCATGTATCAATTTCACCATGCGGTTTTCTATGGCATTGGTGCTTATGCTTTCGCCCTGATGCTGACCAAGACGACCCTCTCGCCGGTGTTCGCGTTCGCTGCCGCTCCAGTGGCTGCTGCAATTCTGTCGTTGGTCATGGGTCTTATTTGCGTTCGGCTGTCCAAACTCTACTTCGGCATGCTGCAACTGTCACTGGGATCTCTGGTGTGGGCGGTCGTATTCAGATGGTATTCGTTCACAGGCGGTGATGACGGGATTCACGGGGTTCCGATGCCCGCATTCATCTCATCCATCACCAGTTCGTACTATTTCACGCTGATCGTTGCCGGAATCTGTCTTTGCGCCATGTACTTGATCATCAATTCACCCTTCGGCCGAGTTTTTCAGGCCATACGAGATAACCCCGAAAGAAGCGAGGCCATTGGAGTCAACGTCAGGCTCCACCAGCTTGTGGGCCTGGTGATCGCGGGATTCTTCGGTGGGATTGCGGGCATGCTTTTCGTAACCGTCGAAGGATCGGTTTTTCCCGATCTGATGTTTCTGGACCTTGTCCCTGGAAATACTCATTATGTGCCTTCTCGGCGGATGGTTTACCTTTTTAGGCCCAATGCTGGGAGCTGCCATCATCGTGACTCTTCGAACCATTGTGGGTGTGTACACGGGATACTGGACAATGGTCCTGGCGATCGTGTTGATGGTCTTAATCTTTTTCTTGCCCCAAGGCGTCCTTGGCTATCTCCAGGCACGGTTTCTACCGCCAGACACTGCCGTTGTGCGGGAGGAAGAGTAAATGCTCCGGGTGGAAGCCGTCCAGAAATCCTTTGATAGTTTTGTGGCCGTGGCCGAAGCGGACCTGGTAGTAGAGAAAGGTGAGGTCGTCGCGGTGATCGGGCCCAACGGCGCGGGCAAGAGCACGCTGTTCAAGCTCATCACGGGCCATCTGAAACCCGATAGGGGGAGGATCATATTCAAGGATGAGGATATCGGTGGATTACCGCCATATCAGATCTGCCGAAAGGGCATAAGCCTATCCTTTCAGATTGTAAATATTTTCAGTCGAATGACCGTATTCGAAAACGTTCAGGTCGCGGTTCTTTCACATCAAAAGCGGACCTTCAACCTCTTTTCGCCGGCCCGAAGGCTCGCTGTTAAGCAAACCAATGAAATCCTGCAGAGCGTCGGCCTTTCTCAGCTCTCGAACAGAGTCTGCGGTGCTTTGTCGCATGGAGACCAGAAGGTCCTGGAAATAGCCATAGCCATGGGAAACGATCCTGAGCTGCTCATCCTGGATGAACCGACCGCGGGCATGTCCCCTGAAGAGACCGCGAGCACAATCAACCTGATCAATCGTCTCACCAAAGATATGGGACTGACCATCCTGTTCTGCGAGCATGACATGGAGCTGGTATTCTCAATCGCTGACAAGATAATGTGTATGCAGCAAGGCGTGACCCTAATCCAAGGGAAACCCGACGAAGTAAGGTGCAACAAGCTTGTTCAAGAGGCTTACCTCGGAGGCCCCAACTGATGCTGCAAGTGCAAGCAATCCACACCTTCTACGGGTTGAGCCATATATTGTTCGACGTGTCTCTTAACGTGGCCAAAGGTGAAATCGTCTGCCTTCTGGGGAGAAACGGAGCAGGCAAGAGCACCATCATGAAGAGCATCATGGGCTTGACTCCTCCGCGACAGGGAACAGTAACCTTCAAGGGTGAAGTCATTTCAGGGAAGAAGCCCTATCAGATCGCACGGCGAGGGATTGGATTTGTGCCTGACGATCGCAGGGTCTTTGCTGACCTGACGGTGGGCGAGAATCTGGAAATCTCGGAGAGAAAAACCGACGAAAACGCAACATGGAATAAACAAAGGGTATATGATTTCTTCCCGCAATTGCATAGGTTGGATTCCCGCAAAGCAGGCTTCCTCAGCGGCGGCGAGCAGCAGATGCTGACCATTGCTCGGGCTTTAATGACCAATCCGGAGCTTTTGTTGCTCGATGAGCCGACTGAAGGTCTCGCGCCGCTTGCTGGTGGGCATGCTGGAAGAGCACATTCTCAAATTGAAAGAAAACGGCTTGACCGTATTGTTGGCCGAACAGAATCAAAAAGTCGCCCTAAACCTCAGTGACCGCGGTTACCTCATCGACAATGGCGTCATACGGTATCACGGCAGCATCGACGCATTGAGAGAAAACGAAGAATTAAGACGGAAATATTTGCTGGTTTGAGAGATGGGGCTGGCCGGGGGAAGAGACAGGTCTTGAACCCTGTCTCGGGGCTCAGATATGAGCCAAGATCAGACTTGGCCTTCAGCACCTAGATGCAAATACGTGTTGACACTGTATACACGAAAGATTATCCTATGAGTAGGGAAGTCCGGATAGATGTAGAAGGATTCACGTTCACGTGGGATGACGACAAAGCCGCATCCAACTTCCAGAAACACGGGGTATTGTTCACAGAAGCATTGGAAGTCGTGTTTGACGCGTATTACAAGGCAGAAGACGCCAGTGTAGAAGACGAGGAACGCTATGGAGTGATCGGATACTCACACAATGGAAAGCTCCTGTACGTGGTAGTCGCAGACCTTGGGGAATCAGCCTATCGGCTTATCTCGGCCAGACCGGCAACTTCCAAGGAGAGAGAACAATATGAAGAAGATAATTCTGCATAAAGATCGGCCAATGAAGCACATTTCCATCAGGGTCCCCGAGGACGTGCTGGAAGATTTGAAAAGAATTGCACCACATAAGGGAATGGGGGGATATCAAGCTCTCATCAAGTTCTATATCAGCCAAGGGTTGAGAAAAGATCGCCGAGAATTCTGGGAGGCAGAGCACGGCAAAATCGAAACAGTGCTCGCTGAGTGTGGGGTGGAACCTGAACAAAGACAAGAAATCCTTGATCGTCTGCAGGGAGAGTCATCAGGATTGGAAATCCCTGGGTAGGAGTCAACTAGCGATGCGGTTCACTTCGTTCACCACATCGTGCCCTCTAAACGAAGACATGCGCTCTATGTCTAAAACAACTTCCGCACGAACGGATACCACAGGATGCACATAGTCATAATGACGATCACAAAAAAGAGAAGCAATCCTACATTTGCTGTGCGTAGGAATTCCCGCTCACTTGCGACCTCATTTAGGAGATCTTCATTGAACGTGTATCCATTTGCTGATCGCGGCGAGTCCCCTTCCTTAATCAATTTCTTGAGTGGCGCCGGACATTCAATTTCCCGAAGCTTTCTGCCTGATAGATAAGCGAGCAAGCTGTTCAGTTTCTTGACTTCTTTGGGGTCCGCTAAGTCTTCACGATAAAAGATGCCTGTGATGCCTCGCAAATACCATTTCGTATTTTGGTTGCATACCGTCCTTGCATTACGTCCACCAGGAATTGAAGTTGTTAATCTTGCATTTGCTAATTCGATATCTTTTGCCCCAATCCACTTCCAGAACTTCACGATCCTGTCCTGGTAGAGCCGAATCTCCCGAAAGAGTAACAAATCGATTAATTGAAAGAGAGACAAGAAAGACAAGAAACCAAATACGAATTTCGCGAGGACTAGGAGCGCAAATCCGTCCTTATCTCTTAATGGAACGAAAGCACAAAGACCAAAGAAAAGAACAAAAAAGAAGTAAATAAACAGTCTTACGAACACCTTGGGACGCCGATATTTCAGCACGAACAACGGCTCATCTTGCGGCGTGATTTCCGATATGATTTGGCCATTCATCTTTTTCTTCTCACAGCCCATGACGGAAGGATGAGCCTTTCAGATAGCGCGTTGCCCGCCAATAAGAATATACGATCCAGAGCACGGATGAACCTGCGGCACATCCGTGACACCATGCGATGGCATTCTTCGCATTTCGGGGAGTCGCCGAATACTACTCACTCCGCGGACTTCTTGTCACGATTCTCGTACTTGGGAAAGTCGGTGTAGCCAACTTCGTCAAAAGAATACCACACCCTTGTATCTGCCGGCGGATTCAAGGGCCAACCATTTGCGAAACGTTCCACCAGGTCAGGATTGCTGATGAAGGGTCGGCCAAAGGAAATCAAGTCTGCACTGTGGCTCTGAATGGCAGCTTCCGCCTTATCCTGGGTGTAACCACAGTTCCCCATGAGTGGACCTTTGAACACGTCTCGGAATTCTGCCAGCGTCATCGGCCGTCCCGAGTCCGTGAAAGCCAAATTCGAGGCCGTCTACAACATGAAGATAGGCAAGTTCGTACCGGTCAAGCTGCTTGGCAACATACAGAAAGGTCTCTCGAAAATCAGGTGAGCCCATGTCGTTGAAATTGCCGTTCGGTGAAACGTGCACTCCCACTCTGCCGGACGGCCAGACAGTGAGAATCGCTCTGACTGTCTCATCCAAGAACCGGAAACGATTTTCCAGGCTCCCGCCGTAGCGGTCCGTTCGATGATTGGTCTTGGACTGTAAGAACTGATCAAGGAGGTATCCATTGGCGGAGTGTATCTCCACACCGTCGAAGCCCGCGGTCTTGGCTCGTTCAGCCGCGCGGCGATAATCCTCCACGATGGCCGGTACTTCTTCCGTTTCCAGCGCCCGCGGCGTTTCATACGGCTGCTTGCCGATAGGAGTATAAATGTGGTCCTCATTAATTATGATGGCCGAAGGTGCCACAGGAAGTCCCTGGTCCGGGTGGAAAGAGCTGTGGGAAGCCCGCCCGCAATGCCAAAGTTGTAGGAATATCGGTGTTCCTTTGGCATGCACTGCATCGACAACCTGTTTCCAGGCTTGGGCTTGTTCATCCGAATAGATTCCCGGACTGTTCCGCCACCCGATACCTTGTTGCGAAATCACCGTCGCTTCTGAAATGATCAACCCGGCAGACGCTCTCTGAGCATAATATTCGGCCATCAAAGAATTTGGCAGCCGCTGTTCCCCCGCCCGCGATCGTGTCAAAGGCGACATAACGACCCTATTCTTTAATGAAAGCCCGCGCAGGTCAAATGCGCTGAATAGAGCACCAATATTGATAATCTTAGCCATGTTTTCCCCCTGTACACAATTAGCGAGACATGAACAAACGCAATCCGCCAGTCCGCGGACCTGTCCTCACCTTACACCTTCGGGGAGTTGAGCACTAGGTATCCAGTCATCGGGAAAACTCCCCTGGAAGTTGTTGTTTCGCCAGCGATGCGGTTCCCCAGCGTCTCACGGGGTCGCCACATCCTTCCCTGCACTTGTACACGATTAGACAGTACAGTTTTTGGTTGGCCTTGGAAGCCAGCGGCGGCAAGACGTGGGCTTCCAAGGCCAATGATAATGCGATCCAATTTTCTGGACAAAAAGAACCGTTTCATCAATAATACTATCATAGTACATTGCTCATAATTCTTTAACATGGACCACTGGGGGACAGTAATTGATTGACGTCGATCAAAGCGGCAGTTTTGAAATAGTCACTGTGCTCGTGAGAAAGATAGATTACGCGGCGATGAAGAAATCCGGCGTGCCTCATCCGGATCAGATTGCTTTGGCACTGTGGCACTATCTGCGTCTCATAGAAGAAACCAAGTTGATTCCGGCAGTCAACGGCTCGGGAACCTTCAATGGCTCTGTGACCACATTTCGCTGTGCCTTGCCAAGAGAGCTTTGTGACCGAGTGAAGAGTCTCGCAGGACGCTTTGACCTTCATATCATGGAAGCTGTGCGCCTTTGGCTACGCTGACCTGAGTTGCCTCGAAACTGACTGAGATCAATTGGTCGGCGTCGTTCTCGGACCAAAGCTCAAAGCCAGCACAGTTATGTCGTCCGCCTGCGGAGCCCCTACGCAAAAGGAAGCAATATCGGCCAGGAGGACCTCGGTAATTTCCTTGACGGACTGTTGCCGGACCGGTGTCACGACTTTCAGTAATCTTTCATCTGAGAAGGCAGTGCCGTCCGCGCTGAATGCCTCTGTCACACCGTCCGTATATGCCAGGAGCACGGTTCCAGCCGTGAAGGTCAGCCGGTCCATGGTGAAAACCGCGTCGTCCATAATGCCCACCACCGGCCCGCCGGGAGGCTTGAGGAAACTCGGCTCACAGTCCTTATCCCATAGTAACGGACGATTGTGGCCTGCGTTTGCATAGAGAAACTCGCCGGTCTTCACATTCAATATCCCCATAAATATTGTGACGAACATGCAGGATTCATTGTTGTTGGCCAAATGACGATTGACGCGTGCCAGGGCTTTGTCCGGCGGTTCATCCATGCCTACAGCCGCCTCGATCAGATACTTCGTCACTGACATAAAAAGAGCAGCGGGCACCCCTTTTCCGGCTACATCCCCGACAACCACGCACAAATGGTCGTCATCCAGGAAGAAAAAGTCGTAAAAGTCCCCGCCGACCTCTTTGGCCGGATGCATTACCGCATAGATGTCGAACTCGTCCCTGTGAGGAAACGCAGGGAAGACCGACGGCAACATGCTCCTCTGAATACGTGGCCGCTATGGATAATTCACTCTCGATTCTCTGTTTAGCCGCTGTGGTTTCGGTAAGGTCCTTGATATATTTCTTCAGGTCCTGCGCCATTGCCGTAAAGGATCGAGCAAGTTGCCCGACTTCATCTTCCCTGCGAATATCTGAAAGATCTATGTCCAGGTCTCCATGCGCAACTTTTTCCGTTGCCGCGGCCATCCGGCGCAAGGGCCGGGCAATGGACCGGGCCACGAGTCCGCTAACCACCAGCAGAAGGATCAGACCACCTGCCGCCACCAGCACGGTGGTTTGGTGCAGGCTGTTCATATCAGCCAGCAGCTCCTTCTTGGGGAAGACTGCTCCCAGGGACCAGCCGGGCGAAGGTATCCGGGCATAGGCCAAGAAAGCTTCTTCGCCGCTCAGGGCCGGCCCTATTTCCACGAAGCCCGATTCCTCCCGGCCCATAGCCAGGCCGATGGTCACGCAGCGCTGGGTCGTGACGCTCCTCTGCGAGGCTGAACATGGACTCGGTCATGATCAGTTCAGGGTCGGGGTGAGTGACAAAGTGACCGGTATCAGAGATGATAAAACAATATCCTGTGCGGCCACCTGTACGGAATAGACCAGGTTCGTGAGCCATTCGAGCGAAACATCCGCTGTGACGATGCCCTTCACCTTGGAGGCGGCGGTCTCTCCTCCGCGTTCAAAAAAGGGACGAGCGTACGTGGTCATGATGGTGTTGCCGGCACCTTCATCGAAGTACGGGTCAGTCCAAACCGGGGCCTTGAGCACTTTAGGAAGGTGATACCAGTCCTTGGTGAAATAGTCGTACGACTCTGACCCGAGCTGTTCGTATGTAATGCCCGGATTTGCCCTTGAAGTAATAAGGCGCGAACCAGCGCAGGTCCTTTTCGAACGCACCCGGCTCAAATGCCACGGCAGACCCGTATATTTCCCTGCTCTCCTCGACCATGCGGCTAATCAAGCGAAGCAACGTTTCTTTGTCCGGGTTGCTCGTTTCCAGTACAGCGGCCAATGCTTTGGGGACCTTGGCCGCGGCCCGGAATTCCTGCTCGATCCTCCGGGCAACGGACAGGGTGAGACTCCTGGCGCTCTTTTCGGCCTCGTCAAGGATGATCCTGCGGGAATACGAGTAGCTGTAAGCAAGGGCCAGGGCAAAAACCAGGGATGCGCCGCACAACACCAGCACGGTTATTTTGAGACCGATGCTACTGTGCGGCTTGACCACTATTGCGGCCCCCGATAAAAGTCGTCGAATTGCGGCAGCCTGTCAATGAGCCGGAAATCTTTCAGTATGTCGCCAACCAAGGCATATTCTGCCGGGTTGAGTTTTCCAAGGTTGGTCGTGTCGCCGTCCGGAATGATCAGGTCTTTCATGCGTGCCAGCATCCAGCGCTGATGTGCCTTGTTCGTCCCGGTGTGTGCCGCCTTTGCGTGTTTCATGACAATCTCCAGGGCCTCGTCCTGGTGTGCAAAGGCGTATAGCCAGCCTTGAATGGACGCACGCACGAAGGCCTCGCACAACTCCGGATCTTTCCGAAGAGTTTCCTCCATGCAGTATATTCCGTCTTCCGGGAAATTGAGTCCGAGCCTGCTGAAGAAGAAAAGGGTAAGATCGTCAGCATTTAACCCGCTGTTGAGAATAGTGTGGTACTCGTTGTACCACATGGCTGCCATGGCATCGACCCCTCCTTTGAGAAAGAGGCTGATAGAGGAATAATTTGGAATAATGTTTACTTTAAGTCCATACTTCTGAAAGAAAACCTTGGGCTGCAGTTCGAACTGCCCTGCCCAGAGACCTACGTTCTTGCCGTTCAAGTTCTGCGGCTGCTCTATCCCGCTCTTCTTCTTGGCCACCAGTATCAAGGCCGAACGCTGGCTGATCTGTGCGAGGTTGACGATGCCCAGCCCCGAGGCCCTCTTTTCGATTCCGTTGGAGAGCCAGTCGGTGCAAAACGTCGCCTGTCCCGACTCAAGCATGACAAATGGAGATTTTCCGGGTCCGCCCACGAGAAGCGTCAGGTCAAGACCCACGTCACGATAGAAACCCTTTTCCAAGCGCGACCATGTAACCGGCAAACTGGGCCTGTGGAATCCATTGAGGGGCTAAAGAAACCTTCTTCAGGGTGGTCTCGGCTCCGACAACAGACACGGACGGGACCAACAGGAGGAGCAACACGACAATCCAGGTTCTACTGATATGCTTGCACACGGCTTCGGAAATAGCGTTTAGGTGGGCTTTCATGTCACTAAGATGAGAGTTTTCTCCAAGGATTCATTGTTTCAAAGCGTCATCCACTGAATCAAACACGGGGAGCATACTTGTGAACCCTGAAATATCAAAGACCTTTCTGACCATGTCCTGAAGGGAACAGCATGAGACGCATCCTCCCAGGGACTTGGCCTTCTTGGCCGCAACGAGTATGGACCGCAAACCCGCGCTGCTGACATATTCGAGCTTTCCGAAATCCATAAGGATCCCTGTTTCTCCCTGATCGAGCAAGTCTTCCATTCTCTCTTGAAATTCGGGTGCGGATACCGTGTCCATCCTTCCCTCAACCGATACGATCAAGACATTTTGGCCCTTCGTCACGTTGATTTGCACTTTTGCCTCCTGGTTTGCGCTGCCGACCTCTTGCTCATTTGGTTTTCGCCCAGTCTTCTTTCACGATTGACAGAATTTCTTTCGCCTCGTCCGAATAGAGCTGGATTCCGTCAAAATCCTGGGTCGCACACGAGTTTTTGCATCAACAGGCCATCCTGATCGAACCAGCGCGGCAAAACACCGCCAAAAAAATACCCCTTGTTCCTGAGGATGTCTACTGCCGGACCGCTCCACGGATCGCTCAACTTGAGCCAAACCTGGATGACTACGGCCTTTTGAGCCAGGGCCTGGTTTTCGAGATTAGTGAGGTAATCGGCCAGGTCATGACCCATCTCATAGATTGCGATGCGTGCAACCTTTGCGAAATCAAAAACGGTCATTTCTGCTTTTGAGGAGAGATTCGCGGGCAAGCTCTTTTCGCCCAGGGAAAGGTCGCGGCTATCGTCAAGCCGCGAATAAATCCATCGCAACTCCTTCTCGTACGCAGGAGGCGAGAAACACTCCATGCGGTTTCGGCTTGTAGCACCTGAAAACAAGGAGAGCGGCCACACGTCCACTGGCGCTCTGCTCCTTGTCGTATGCTTCAGCCGGCATCAAAGCTATTTCCAACGCGGTCTCAACGTGGCCCATCTGTGAAACAACTCTTTGCATGTACGGATGATTGCAAACTGCCTCACCAAAGGTGTGCTCGATAGTGCCTTGTTTGGGTACCCACTTGTTGAAAACGAAGTCCAGCATGCGCTTGTTGACGCCAAATTGGCGGTACTCCTTCAAAACCAGACCCGCGCCTGCTTCGTATAGCGATTTGTACGGAGCTGACCGATACAAGTGTTGCACTCCGACCACCTTGCCGGACTCCGCGCGGGCTACTATTGAGTAAGTACTCCCCGTGAGCGTTCGCATCGGTCAGGCCCTTTTCGTCATAAAAGACCTTGATCGGGTAGCCTTCGCCATAAACTGCCCTGAAAAGCTCTACGATTCCTTTTGCGTCCGCGGGGCGAAATAAGTCCACTTCGATCTGCTCTTCGGAGTCCGTAGTCTGTTCTTTGTTATCCGCTTCCATGGTGATTCCTCAGTCGTCAGCCTTTCGTTCACTATATCGCGTTTCAGCAAGAGCTTTACATTAAAGAAGCCGTTCAGCCGCCCAAATTGACCGGCAAGATGCCGGTCCTACTTCCGGTTCCAGTAGAGCCGGCATCTTGCCGGTTCAATCATGAGGCCCGGTTCCCCGAGGACTCAGGGAACGATTGCCCGTAAAGCTATGTGAGCACACTACACTAACCTTCCGTCCTTTTGCGACGAAGTGCGGGCGCAGTGGCCAGACCGGCAAACAAGAGCCCGGCGCACGCATAGTATAACGTCGTGTAGCTGGAGTGAACCAATATAATGCCTCCCGCCAGCGGTCCGACAAAAAAGCCGCATTGAAACATTTCCATGGCTAGATTGGTGTTCAGCGCCCGGAATCTCGGTTGCGACACGTCAAATGTCAGGCCGCTCAACACAGGCATTGCCACGCCCCAACCCAATCCCAGGACGACGCCCATGGCGTGGAACGATATGGGAGTGCCAACATGAGCCATAATCAGATTGCTGAGACCCAGCCACAGCAAGGAACCTAGAAGAACCTTCGCTTTGTCGAGCTTGTCGAACATCTGCCCTGCCACGAGGCGGACGGCGATCTCAGCAAAGGTCGAAAGCGTGAAAAACCACCCCGGATTCGTGACGCCTATCTGTTCCCCGTGTCCCTTCAGGAAATAAAACACCGGCGTGTACGACGTCCAAACTACTAGCGAGAGCAGCATTAACGACAAGACCCGAGTGTCCTTGAGATTCTCGACCACCTCGCTCCATCTGATCCTATCCCTAGACGTGTCGTCCATTCCGGCAGGAGCGCTCTCTATTACGGAAAGTAAAGGAAAGGACAATAACATCAATACGCACGAGAGATTCAGAACATTGTCAAAGCTACCGGCCCAGCGGGTCAGAGGCTCCAAGATGGGCGGAATCACTGCATACGGCAAGAGAGTTATTACAGAGATCAAACCAAACGCCTGAGCGCTTTTGTCCCGCGGTATGCTCCCCACGAGCCTGCTCACTACAGCGGTGGCCATCACAACGTATGCAGCGCCGTGAATCAACCGGACTATTGCCATCGTCCAGAAGTCGTGAGCCACATTGTAAAGCAACAGGGACACTATTACCCAGAAGCAACTGATCCCTATCCATCGCTTTGCATTGTCCGGGTGAAGGAGCGGGCTGATAATCGGCCTGATCACCAGAACTGTCACTGAAAAGAGAGCGATCAGCAGACCGAACCATTTTTCGTCAATTGGCAAGGTTCCGAGGTAGTGATGGAACTCGAAGAACACTGCAATGTTGCAGTAAGTCAGGAAAACTATGGCGTTGAGTGCCAAGAAATCCCTTGTAATGAGCTTTTTAGGTTCCAGGGCGGATTGCAAATCGATATGACCTTTGGCGACCACGGGATGCCCCACAGGCGCTACTTTAGCGATTTCTTCCCCCCTTTCGTAAAGCGGGGCTAGGGGGGATTTTAGGCTAACCTGTTGAAAATCCCCCTAAATCCCCCTTTAGAAAAGGGGGACTTTGATGGCATCTCACAAGTCCAAAGTGTCTCCCGCCGATGAAATTGTACTTAGTTGGGGCATATCACGGGCCGCCCTACGTGGGCTCACCGCGAGAGTATTCGACCAGTCGCAAAAGGAGCGCTCCCGCCACGGTTCGACGATAATCCGCACTGGCACGGACGTCGTCTATGGGGGATACTGCTTCCTCAACATGTCTCACAGCGGTTCTCAAGGTTTCAAGGGAAAGATTCCCGCCGGTTATGCATTGCTCCGCGGAAGCCGAGGTTACCACTGTAGGCCCAACACTCCCCCAGGCCAGACGGGCTTTTTCTATCTGCCCCTCGTGGGACACCTCAAGAATCGCTGCCATGCTGGCGATCGCGCAGGCCTGTGCCTTCCGCCTTCCAATCTTCTCGTAGTGGTGAATATTCCAATGTGGGGCCTTTTTCAGCCACACTGCTGTCAAGACTTCTCCATCCTGCAAATCGACAGTTCCCGGTCCACGGATAAAACTCCTCAGAGGGAGTCGCCTCGATCGACCTCCTGAGCCGATTTCAACCTCAGCTCCAAGCACATAGAGAGGCGGCAATGTATCTCCCGCAGGAGAAGCAGTCACGATGTTCCCCCCGATTGTGCCCATGTGGCGTATCGGTGGGGACGCCAGAAAGGACAAGGATTTGGCCAACACCTGAAAGTGCTCCCGAATGAGAGAGTCGTCAAGAAGCTGGCTGTGCGTGGTCGCGGGTCCTATGAATACCTCTTCCCCAAGATCCCTAACGCCTTGTAAAACCCCAATTCGTTCCAAGCAAACAAAGCACGACGGGTCGATCACCCCTGCCCTCGTCTTTACGAGAAGGTCTGTGCCACCGGCATATATCGCCGCCCCAGGCTTCTTGTCGAGAATCTCCCAGAGTTCTTCGAGAGTCCGTGGCAGAAAGACCTCTCTCATGAATCTTCCTCTTCTTTGTTCGAACTCGCGGCCATCTGAACCGCATCCACAATCTTCTGGTACCCGGTACACCGGCACAGATTGCCCGCCAAACCCTCCCTGATTTCCGCTCTGGAGGGGTTGGGGTTGCGTCGAAGCAAATCCACGGAGGCTATAGCCATGCCTGGAATGCAAAAGCCGCACTGAACGGCTCCGTGATCGGCAAAGGCATCCTGAATGGGGTGCAGAGAATCTCCTTGAGGCAGGCCCTCTACGGTGGTGATCTCACGCCCTTCAAGCTGCGCGGCAAGCATGAGGCAGGAGAGCTTGCTTTCGCCATCCACCAGCACTGTGCAGGCCCCGCAATCACCCGCAGCGCAAGACTCTTTTGTTCCCGTGAGACCCAGATCCTCTCTCAGCACGTCCACCACGCGGCGGTCAGGCGAAACATCCAAATGGGTCTCTATTCCGTTGAGCTTGAAGGTTATCTTCACTCTGCAGGCCCCCCCTTTTCTTTTTCTCGAAGGGCTCTAAGGACCCGCTCGGCCGTGAGCGGCGACCGGAGCACCCGTATGCCGCATGCATCAGCCACCGCGTTGGCCACTACCGGAAGCGGACCATTGGTTGATACTTCTCCTACGCCTTTGAGCCCGAAAGGACCTGTGGGCTCGTAAAGCTCAACTGCAATTGAGTCGATCTCCGGAATATCCACGGCTGTAGGCATAATGTACGTGAAGAAGTCCGAAGTGCGAACCTTCCCGTCCTCAACATCGAACTCCTCGGAGAGCGCATATCCCAGCCCCTGAGCGATGCCGCCGTGAACTTGCTGTTCATAGATCTGGGGGTTCATCACCTTGCCACAGTCGCTTACTGCCAGGTATTTCTTGACATCCACTGCTCCGGTAAGCTCATCAACCTCTACCCATGCGATGTGTGCGCCATAGGAAAACAGGGTATGGGGCAGACCGTGAAGCTTAAGGTTCTCATCCGACGTAACAGTATCGGTGGCAATCGGGGCCCTGAAACGGCTGGTAGCCACCCGTTCCCCCTCGTTAAGCAATGCGGCCATCTTGGATAGAGGGATCTCCCGCCCGCTAACAAGGTGCCTGACAGCGCCCGGAATGAGCGCCATCTGTTCCTTGCCCGGGGCCATGAAAAGATCCGCGGCCCGCTGGAGAATTCGGTCTCTGAGGATCTCTGCCGCGGCGATCAGAGCGTTGCCGAATGTATAGGTGCATCGGCTGGCTGAGGCCGAGCCACTGGGCAAGGTCAGATCCGTGTCGGGAAGCACGACTTCCATCTGGGCCGTCTCCTGCCCCAGGATGCTGCCCGCTATCTGCAGGTTGGTAGATGCATTCCCCTGCCCCATGTCTACCACCCCGCAATAAACTCTGAACTTGCCGTCTTCGGTAAGCTCAGTTTTGGCGTTAGCCGTGTCCGGAACCACTGGACCGTAGCCGGACGCCTGCATGACTGCGGCAATCCCTACTCCGCGGCGCTTAAAGAGGCCGGCAGAGGACTTCCACGACTTCCGTTGCCGCCAGAGAGGATGCTTCCCCGCGGCTTCGAGACAATCGACCACGCCGGTGGAGCAAACGAGCGTCTTCCCCACACAATTCTTGTCGCCTCTTTTCACTGCATTTTTCAAGCGAAGTTCAAGAGGGTCCATATTCAGCTTATCCGCGAGCATGTCCATCATCTGCTCGATGGCCGCGGTAACCTGAGTAACTCCGAAGCCCCTGAAGGCCCCGCCGATAGGATTGTTGGTGTATACGCACCAGGCTCGCAAAGCCGCGTTCGGAATACGATAAGGGCCGCCGGCATGCTCGAGGCCCAATGCCATTACAACTCCTCCGAGATGATCGTAAGGGCCTGTGTCGAGATACAATCGGACATTCAAGTAATGCAGGGAGCCATCCTTCTTGGCTCCGACGCGATAGTACCATCCGTACGGCATGACGCTTTGTCCCCGCAAGAAATGACTCTTCGCGGTCCCACCACATCTTGACGGGCCTGCCTTCGGAGTGGAGCGCTGCCAGGGCGAGAAAACTCTGCACAGTTACACCGTCCTTACCCCCAAAAGCTCCGCCCACGTATGGAACGATGATGCGAACTATGGTCGGCTCTAGTCCTAGCGCGTCCGCGACTTCCATGCGATCGCGAAACGGGGTCTGTGTGGAGCAGACAATAGTCAGTTTTCCATCGTCCCCGATCTGAGCCCACCCAGCCTCGGTCTCAAGGTACGCATGCTCCTGCCGCGGCGTCTCGAAGCAGGCTTCCAACACAACGTCGCATTCTTTATCCGCGGCCTCCCCTGCCCCGATTTTCAAGTCACCCTTGAGAAGCACATTGCCCTCGGCATTGTCCTCATGCACCAGTGGAGCGCCGGTTTCCAGGGCCTTCTCCACCTCCAGGACCGCGGGCAATGGTTCAAAATTGAATTTAATCAGGTCAATAGCTTGCCTGAGAGACTCCTTATCCTCGGCCAGAACCAATGCTATCGCATCCCCGCAATGGCGCACCTTGTCATTGACGAGCACTGGCTGATCTTTTCGGATCACACCCTGACGGTTTGAGCCGGTAATATCTTTGTGAGTCAGCACGCGGATCACGCCGGGGTGCTTCTCCGCGATAGTTGCGTCAATTCCTTTCAGTCGTGCATGGGGGATTCCGGCTCGTTTTACTCCCGCCCAAAGCATGTTCTCGCTGTAGTAGTCCGCGGCAAATCTGGTTTTGCCGGTCACCTTTTCGTACGCATCAATCCTGGGCACAGGCGCGCCGATACTCAATGTTCGGTTGGGCACGGGACCGCCGCTCTTGGAGGCTGAGAATTCTAGATCCTGTTCCAATTCTTTCATGTACGCTTACTTTTTCTTGCTCTGCTGGAGCAAATGTCGCATGTTCGCCCCATCCGGGTTATTCTGGTCCCATAGGGACCGACGAAAGTAGCCTGGCAATTCATTGCCAGGAACAGCGGTGGAGAAAAAGATCAAGTCCTGTAGGGACGTTCGAACATCAGGTGAAAAGAACTGAAAGAATCAGTCGTCCCGAATGGGACGAGCCGAGCTAATTGTCCACCCGGATCCAGGCGAGAATCGCCTGGGTACTTCGATCGCCCCTCTGGGGCTCCTCAGCGGAGCGAAATAGACAATAGGGTCACGGCACGCCGAAGCCGCCTGAAAAGAGCCCGACGGCGTTCTGATCGGTTACCGCAGGATCTTCCCCAAGCCTTCGATAAGCGCTTCCATCGCGTCCATCTTGGCAACTGTTATCCTGATATGATTCGGAAAACGGAAGCCGGTCATGGTCCGCACCATCACGCCTTGCGTCATGAGCTTGCGGTAGGCAAGCGTGTCACTCATGGGAAGTTTAACCATAACGAAGTTGCCTTCTCCGGAAATGAAAGGCAACCTCAATCTTGTGAGTTCTTCCCTCAAGAATGCCTTTACTTCCCGAACCAGATGCCGGGTTCGAATAACGTGGTCGTCTTCCGCGACGGCTGCAAGCGCTGCTTCCTGGGCCAAGACATTTACCGAGTATACAATGCAGGTGCGTCGAATCGCGTCCACGAGCGGCAATTGACCGGCTAAATACCCGATGCGCAGTCCCGCGAGGCCGTACATCTTGGAGAAGGTTCGGAAAATCACCAGATTCGGATACTCCTCGATGAGGGACATCCCATCCGGATAATCGTCTGCCTCGACAAACTCACAGTAAGCCTCGTCCACCACGACGATCTGGCGGCCGTCTATTGCGTCGAGAAAGTGCCGCAGCTTTTCGCTGTTCCAGTAAGTGCCCGTAGGATTGTTTGGATTGCACAGGAAGAGAATCTTGGTCCGCTCGTCGATTTGGTCCAGCATTCCCTGTTCATCGAATGCGTAGTCCTTGAGCGGGACCAGCTTCGCCTCGAAACCTGAAAATTGCGCCACCCATTCGTAAACGGCAAAGGTTTTGTCGGCTGTAATGATGTTGTCACCTTGCTCGCAAAATGCTTTGATGACGAAGCTGATGACCTCATTGGCGCCGTTGCCCACCAGAAACTGCTCCGGGTTCTTGTTGAACTTCTCTGCCAGCTTCTGGCGCAGATAGAACGCATCCCCGCTGGGTACACTGCGGCCCTGGGGGGCGGAAAGCTCTGGAGCACCTGTGCAGCCGCTGGCGGCGGCCCCAAAGGGTTTTCGTTGTTGTTGAGACGATATAGACGGGAACAGCCGTAGAGCTTGATAAGTTCCGAATCCGGTTTGCTGGGGACGTAAGCCTCAAACCGCTTGATATACTCAGGCAGCAGCTTTTCCAGTGAGCATGGTACTCATCAGGACTTGCCACCCGCTTTGTACTGGAAAATAACCAGATCGCCTTTGCCCGCGTAAGGGAGAAGCAGGCGGGGCTCGAAGCCGCACTTCACAAGGGCCGGTGTAAAATGGCAGTGCCAGGACCTGCCCAAATCCATTTGAAAAAAGATGTTGGGGAGTTCTTCTTTCAGAAGCGTTTGCACGTACGCCGCGCAGGGTCTCTTCCGCGTTGCGGCCCCACCAGATGGGGCGCAAGGTCACGCGGCCCGGAGCACGATCGAATTCCGCAGAAATGACCGAGAACGGCGAAGCGGATTCGCCCTCTTCGGTTACCGGCTTGATTTCTCTTGCAAAGACCAGTCGCTCGTACTGGCTTGTAAGGAATGCCTGGATCGAAGAGTGAGCCCAGACCGAAAGCCCCAAGTCCTCCGCAAGGTCGCGGTAGTAGGCCACGGTTTCCAGAGCGTCACCATTTCGTTGGTGAAGGGTTAGAGATCCCAGCGGCTCGAAATATGCGGTAGGTAGCTCCGGCGTCGGATAGCGATTGATGAGTCCACCGGCATGGGTCCTGGCAATTGCTCCAATGCAATGATCGGTCAAGACCTGGGCCATTTCCGATTCTGCCGGCTGATTGAAGAGGTACGGGCCATAGAATTCCACCAATTGCGTCCCTTCCCAGCGCCAAACAACTCCACCACCGATATGCCCGACCTTATCGACTGCTATGGCCGCGTGCAGCTCACCGCAGGCCGTCATATCTACGACCTTGCCCGGAAGCGCAAAGCTCATGGGGATCGTATGCGAGGGATAATTGCCGTTCACCAGGCGGACAAAAATCTTGAGTTCGTCAGCATCAGGAGGCCTGACTGTGAATTCCAGCAAGGGCTTGGAATCGGGAACCGGCAGGTCCGATAATGAAGGATAAGATCTCTCTTTCGTTAGGATAAGCCTGAGACCTGCTTCTTCCTGGAAGAACTGAAAGCGATCGACCATACGTGAGGCGATCAGAAGTCCTGTCTCTTCCTGGCCGGCTTCGTCATCGAAAGAGGCTGAGGCTGTCATATTGAAGGCCCGCATATTAAAGTCTTGAGCCTGGAAGACGAATTCCTGATCCACGTAGTAACCGCCGGATCGGCAGCGCATGCAGACTTCTTTGCCGGGTGCAGCCACCTGACAGAGGTACGCGAAGATCTCCTCCGCAGCCAAGGTGAGAGCCAACGCTTCCGGCCCGCCCATGCCGAAGGCTCCAGCCCCTTTCTCCACAAAAGCCGTGGCCAAAGGCAAGAAAGCCGGATCAGCTCTGAGGTTCAATGTGACTTCAGTTGTCTGCGGTGCTCGCAAGGCCGGCTCCTGTTGAGGATTCACGAGAATAATAGACGCGATTCATTTAGCACTTCTGAAAGCCGGTGACAAGCCTAGACCGCGTGGGCCACCGCTGCAATTACCCGGTTACTCGGAGGAAGCCCAGGTTCCGTGTCATTGCGAGGAGTGAAACGACGAAGCAATCTACCCGCTTAAAGAAAAGATTGCTTCGCTTCGCTCGCAATGACAATTCTTACCGCTAGTGACTGAAATCTTACCCTGCGTTAGGTGTTGAAACTTGACAGTGGTGCGGCGGTCTTAGGACAATACAGTCAAGCCCACACATTATCGGATGGAAGGGACGGTGCGAAACTTAGATGCGCGGATGATTTCTCGGTTTAACTGTTATGGGTCTTTTTTGTTTGAAATTATGCGCACCGTACGATAACGATTTGTCGGCCTGTCGAGGAGCTAAGCCGGAGGCTTCCAGGAAGAAGACACATGAAGAAAGATTGGTCGTTCAAATTCAGAATTTTGGTTAGACAGCAAGAAGACTTGTGGGTGGCACACTGTCTTGAGCTTGATCTTGTTGCAGCCGCTCCGACCGAAACAGCAGTGGAAGAAGATATTGTTGCGGTCATTGTGGAGCAGGTCCGCTATTGCATTGTTAATGACAACATGGACCATCTGTTTCGGAATGCCCCCAAAGACGTGTGGGACGAGTATCGAGCCTGCGAAAAGCGAATGAAGCCACGAGATCGAGTGGTCAATGCTCCTCCCAAGGGTACTGTGGTAGCTGACTTTCCTCCGATCTCCTTTACCGCAAGTGCATGTCGATCCCCCTTGAGCGCTTGCCTTGCCTAAGAAGCCGCTTAAACGAGATGAACTAATCAAACGGTTGAAGCGTTTCGGGGTTGTTGCTCTCAAGCGAAGGGGAAAAGGTTCAGAGACTGTTCTACTCTTACCCAGTGCTGAGAATCCAAAAAAGGGAGAGCTTTTCACCATCAGAGACCATGGGAAAAAGACAGAAATCTATATTCCGGTAATCAACGCTCTCCTGGAGAGATTCAAAATTGATCCGGACGACTTCTGGAAATGAATGGTCACGAGGGCAGGGGTCGTTTGCACTTTTAAATTTCCGCTGGCGCATTGTCAATGAATGGACGTAGCAGGGAAGTTGCAAAGATTCGAGAAGCTAATCGGGCGGCTGCGGTCGGAAAACTGCTTCTCGGTCAACTGAAGAACTGGCACGAATTTCTTGAAATCGATACCATTGACCTTGAGTCGATGCCACGGCGCAGGCTCAAGTCTGGTCACTATGACGTCCAGAAAAGGCTCTCGAAAGAAATTGATGCTTTCTGTTCACGGAACTTTGGCAACATGACAGCCAAAAAACTGTCCATGCTGTATGACCAAATAAAGTCGCATCGTGGATTGGAGATCCCTTTACAAGAATTTGAAGAACGGTTTTCCAATGTGAAGCCACAGGCATTGAGGGGTCATCCGAAACACGCCACTCTGGTAATTTCATTATGGGGCATGCAATTCAAGTACCCCGAACATTACTTTGCCGAGGACATCCAAGAGTCCTTGACTAGGGCACGCCACCACAGTGAAGAGTTGAAGACCTATTCCGATCTGCCTCACACAAAGGCACAACAGGATAGAGACGAAATCGCTCTTATGATAAGAGGCAGAGAATTCTCGGTAAGGGCTTGCTTGCTGTCTTGCTTCAACCTCATAGAAGCCTATTTTAACGGTCTCGCGTGGGAATTCTCAAGAAACAGTGAGACGATATCAAAGTTATCGAACAAGAAACGAGAGATGATAGAGGACACGGGACGAACAAAGTTTAGAGATAAGCTTTTGAAATATCCAGAAATAATATCCGGACAACATCTATGGGACGACAAACAGGATCCCATAAAGACTTTCCTCGATGAAATGAAGCCATTTAGAGACGCTTTGGTCCACCCCTCACCGTTCACAGTTCCAGAAAAATTTGGAGGGCATGACAAACTTCAGATTTTGTATCGCTTAGATTTAGAAGTAGCGGAAAGTTGTGCAAACCTTACCGTGGGCATAATCTCTTCCGTGCAAAGGCATTTGTATGGGGAGCATGTCACCGAACCCGCGTGGTTGATAGACCTGAAGAAATGTCAATCTGACACTTTATAGAGTTTCAGTCGCCCATTCGAGGCTCTTCACCCATGTAGAGCCCGTAGGATGTGGTGAGCGAAGCGAACCGCATCATTCGAGTCTTTCGCGAACGATGCGGTTCCCCCGCGAAACGCAGGGTTCACCACATCCTACGCAGGCTACAAGTCTTTTTTCCGCAAGATCGTCATTCCCAGCGAACGCGGGAATCCAGACTTGGTGGAACGGGAATCCATGGTAGGGGCGGACCTGTGCGTCCGCCCAGGTCAGACACAAGCTTCCATGCGTTTTTGCCCGGCGGAAAGGCGGAAAAATCACGGGTCACACTGCTTCAAAACGTATATGTAAGTTCCGCCAAACTCTGCAATCACACTATCCTCTGTGGGAGATTCCGCGGTTTTGCCACCAAATGCAATGCATATCGTTTCACCTGCTTTAATACCTTCGTTATCTTCAATTAGCAGAGGCCACTGCTTACTGTGATGCTGCCATGCATTTCTCACAGAAAATGGGATCTTTGCCTTGTAGACCTGCAGAACAACCGCTGACTCCGTGACCCAATTTGTCCAGTTGAAGTGGATAATCACTCTATTGTTGTCGTGTTGCCTTAAATATTTAATCAGCGATGAAGAAAGATATTTCGCCTTTTCGGACCCCTGCGGGGGTGTCGTGGAATCCGCCACGAAATGCCAAGCGTTGACTGCTGTTAGCACAAGAATAAGTCCCACAGCAACCATGGAAGCCGTCCGTGCGTGCGGCCAAGCGAGCTTCACTCGCTCTATGACCATCGCGCCGCCAACCGCCCAACTCGCGAAACCCAAGGACGAGATCCACACAAAAAGATACGAGAAGTAATCTGGTGAGTGAGTGCAGGAATAGGCTGCGGTTACCGCTGCGATGAAGATGAGGAGAGCCAATTTGGCACGGTATACGTATCCCGCGTCGCACAGCGGAAATGTATGCAATCGGCAACAGGACAATTTGAAAAATCGAAAAAACTACTGTGAGCAACTCATATTCAAAATCCGGAAAGCCGGGCAACAATCTCTTTATAGGAGCCATGGGGAACCACCCAAAAGCTTTTGAGAAACTGAAAATCGCATCCTCGACGAACGTTTTCGTGCCGACTGATACAAAAAAACGGAATAACTTTCTCAGATTGCCCAGATTACCGAGATACTCATCCGTTAGTGGCGGTAGCCACATAATTACCAGCACCGCGATTGTCGCCACAATTGATATAATCGTGGCTCTAGTTCTACCCTTACGCGGAGTGCCACATAGGAAAAGAATCAGAGAGACCCCCATCATCACCGAGACACAAGGGACAACCGAAACGTGAGTTTGAACCAGGAAAGATCCCAGGCCGCCCATTAAGGGCAAGGCCCAGGGGTTACCCAGCGTCACTGAGGTGCAACAGAACGTGAAAACACAAAGAGGCAGAACTATAATATATGGATTCCAAGGACTTGTGAAGACAGAAGGGCCGAAGGCGTAAAAGAAGAACGGCAACAACGCAATTGTGGAGAAAACAAGTGCAGAATCGTTCTTCTTCGATACGAAATAGAGAACCACTAGTATCAGTACCGCACAAAAGCAATTCATCAACCTGGCAGACAGGAACAGACTTGCCGAACTTTGACCTGAAAATACGTACAGTGGAGCGAGCAGGTAAAAATATGCGGGCCCCGGATGATTCCAACCGAATCTAGAATATGGTCCCACGGTCTGCTTGCCGTGCGCGGCATGGCTCGTATAGAGTTCCAGCATGGCCATGTCCACGTCGGGATAGACTTCTGAAAAACCCACGCTCGTTGCGAAAGTCAAAGCACTTAGAAGGAGAGGGAGAACGGCGATTGCCCCAAGAAAGGCCATCCATCGTCTTTCAGACGTGTATCTCATAGCTTCCGGCACAGTCTTCGTCGACAATCGATCCGGGGGTGAGTTCATCTTAGACACATTCTTTTGAAGTGCGAGAATCTTTTCGCACTGGGATTACCATACTTCCTCCTCGAAGTCCTCATCGCCAACTTCTCGCTCAGGCCGTCATTCCCGCTCCAGCGGAACCCATTAGTCTTTCTGGATTCCGGTATGCGCCGGAATGACGGGGCTGGTCACACGGCCCCGGTGAGTATACCACGGCTTAGCCAGGTAGGGCGTGCACGGCCCGCCCTGCCAATCTGCCCAGGGTCGAGGTAGGCGTGATTCCCGCGAACCAGCGTGACCTATTGATCACAACGGAGCATGAAAGTGCTGCGAGCGGGTCTGGTGCCACGGATGTGTTCCGCCCCGCGGGGCTCATCCGTGCTTCTCGTTTATTGCTCTGCCGCCGATTCTTCCGGTAAGGGAAGATGATACCACATGCGTACCGCTGGACTCGTCCCGGCACGGATGAGCTGCGCACATCCGTGGCACCAAGCAAGAGCGGCCCTCTCTTGAGAGTGTGGCCTTTTCAGGTAAATGCGAGAATCCAAAATTGCTGGCCCTAGAAATCACCTCGAACTGAAATGGCCTGGGTGACTTTACCGACTCCTAACCTGGATTCTCGTTTTCACGGGAATGACGAGCCACAATAGTTTTTCACAAATCTGTCGTTATGGTATTGTGGGCCTGTCAAATGGTCGAGCTTGTGGAGACTCGGCATCGGTTTGCAGCTCAGAAGGAGGCATCTAATGGAATTGACATTGAATCGAAGCGATGGACATGTGACCCGAATTTCCCTTTCGGGAAAACTCGACGTGCCCGGGGAAGAGGCAATCGGGGATGAATTCAGGCATCTCATAGATGCTCACGACACGCATTTCCTGATTGATATGAGCCAGGTGACGTATCTCGCTTCGCTCGGCATTCGATTGCTGTTCGCCGGCGCAAAAGCTTTGTCCGCAGACGGGAAAAAGCTGATCGTCCTTGACCCGCAACCGATGGTGGAAGAAACTTTATTGTCTTCGGGCACAGCCAAGCTGGTACCGATAGCCCACGGTGAAGATGAGGCCCTGGGGCTGCTGTAGAGTAATCGGCCATCTGAAAGCCTGTGATTCGGTCAGAGGTTCTTGGAGCGCCTGCCTTGCGTGCCGTGTTGTCATTGCGAGGGCGCAGACCGAAGCAATCCCTTCTTCGGTGGGACGGTGCATCTTGCCCGTCATTAAGCGACAGGCAGGATGCCGGTCCCACCAAGAACCTGGCTGGACCCGGATGCGGAGTCCGGAGCAATGAGATCCGTGCTTCGGTCCCACAATGAGATTGCTTCGGCGATTGCACTCCTCGCAATGACAGAATGAGCAAAACGGACAAAGAAGTGGGTATCGACATGGTCCGCAAAACCCGCCCGTAATTTTAGGCCCCAGACTCCTGTTGGGCAGTGACAATTAAAGACCCATGAAGCAGATCAACCTATCAATGCGAAACAATCTCAAGGAGCTGGCGGCTCTGATCGACAAAGCAAGCGCCTTCCTGGAATCTCAATCTTTGCCGGGACCCGCCTATTACAAGGCGAGCCTGGTCCTGGAAGAAGTTCTCACGAACATTGTCAAATACGGCTTTGAAGACGCATTAGAGCATGAAATAAGCGTTCTCCTGGCAGTCGATGATGCAGATCTGGTGATCCGGTTTGTGGATGATGGGCGGGAGTTTGATCCGCTTGCTGTTCCCCCGCCGGCAATGAAGGAGTCACTCGAAGAAAGCTCTGAGGGCGGTCTGGGCGTCTATCTTGTGCGAAAGAGCGTCAATTCAATAGAATATTACCGCGATCAATCCAAGAATGTCCTGGAAACAAAGATAAGCCTGCGGCCGTGAGAGTGTACGTTCAAGAGACCTGTTAACGCAATGAAGCCGGAAATCAGCAACCGGAATGCCGGGCGTCCACGCGGCCCGAAAGCTTTAGCCTCAAGCCCCGTGCGCCAGACGTCGAAACAGTTTGTAGGCCTCGGGTGAAACAGAGGTGAAACGAATAGTGGCCTCGCAGGCGTCCCCCGTCGTGCCTACTGAAACCACCTTTGCATAGACTTCGCCAGGTACCAGCTCCATTTCATCATTAAGGATTAACAGTCTGACGTCCTCCCATTGGCCTATTGCGGAGTTCAAGGCCATCACTGCTGAAGTTAGGGAGATATGAGTGATGCGGGCCGTTACCTGAGCCTCCGCGAGGATTTTTTGGTTCAATTGGTATATCTGCACATTGATTGGCATTTCGAGCGGTACCGGCGTCTCATCCCTGTCGGGCAGATGAGCCTCGTAAGGGCCTTTGATACCGCGGACGTCATACAGGGTTACCTTCCCAGGAACGCCTTTCATTTCTACCTGAAGAACATTCTTGATATCAAGGAATTGAGAAAGTCTTTCATAGGTAGAACTGCTTATCAATACCTGCCCCCCAACTGAGAAGGATTCCATCCTGCCCGTGAAGTTCACCTGTGCACCCACTGCGCCGTATTTTGCTCTCTTCTCGGATCCGATGTTTCCGACAACAACTGAGCCCGTATTCACAGCAACGCCCATATCAAGGTGTGGAAGGCCATCTGCTTCATTAAGGGCATTAATCTCATCCATGGCAGCTTGCATCTTGAGGGCGCAAGCCACAGCGTGGGCCGGATGGTCGTCCAAGGGTTCAGGAGCCCCGAAAAAGGCCAGGATCCCATCCCCTATGATTTCATCGATGGTACCCTGGTAGTCGATAAGGATTTCCACCATCTTGCCGAGATAGCGGTTGAGAAATGCCAGGACCTGCTGGGGCGGCATGCTCGACGTAAGTGCGGTGAACCCCCTGAGATCAGACATTATCATCGTTATCTCACGGTTTCTCGCCTCCCAGAAGCAGTCCGTCTTTCGATTCGAGGAGTCGATTCACAACCTCGCGAGTCAAATAACGACCGAAGGTGTCCCTTATCCGGTCCCTCTCTCTCAACCCTTCGGTCATGCGCATAAACGACTGGGCGAGTCGCCCGACCTCGTCAGTAGTGCGGATGTTTGTCAGATCTATGTCCAGGTCGCCCTGCGCAACTCTTTCCGTTGCCGCGGCCATGCTGCGCAGGGGCCGAGCAATCGACCGTGCCACCAGCACGCTTACCACCAGGAGAAGAATCAGACCCCCTGCCGCCACGAGCACGGTGGTATGGTGCAGGCTGTTCATATCAGCCAACAGCTCTTTCTTGGGGAAGACTGCTCCCAGGGACCAACCGGGTGATGGGATTCGGGCATAGGCCAAGAAAGAGTCCTCGCCGCTCAGAGCCGGCCCTATTTCCGTAAAACCTGATTCCTCCCGTTGCATGGCCAGGCCGATGGTGCGCAGCGCTGGGTCGTGACGTACCTCTGCGAGACTGAACATGGACTCGACCATGATCAGGTCGGGATTGGGGTGAGTAACAAAGTGACCCGTATCGGAGATGATGAAACAATATCCTGTCTGAGCCACTGGTACGGAAAAGACCAGATTTGTGAGCCATTCGAGGGAAACATCGGCTGTAACTATCCCCTTCACCTTCGAAGCAGTGCCGTCTCCACCACCTTGAAAAAACGGACGAGCGTACGTGGTCATAATGACGCCGCCGGCCCCTTCATCGAAGTACGGGTCAGTCCAAACCGGACGCTTGAGCACTTTAGGAAGATGATACCAGTCCTTGGTGAAATAGTCGTACGAGTCTGACCCGAGCTGTTCGTATGTGATCCCGGATTTGCCCTTGAAGTAATAAGGCGCGAACCAGTGCAGGTCCTTTTCGAACGCACCCGGCTCAAAGGCCACGGCAGAACCGTAAATTTCCCTGCTCTCTTCGACCATTCGGCGAATCAAGCGAAGCAACGTTTCTTTGTCAGGGTTGCTCGTTTCCAGAACAGCGGCCAATGCTTTGGGGACCTTGCCTGCGGCCCGGAATTCCTGCTCGATTCTCCGTGCCACGGACAAAGTGAGGCTTTTGGCGCTCTTTTCAGCTTCGTCGAGGATGATGCTTCGGGAATACGAGTAGCTGTAAGCAAGGGCCAATGCAAATACTATGGACGCACCGCACAATACCAGCACGGTTATCTTCAGGCTGATGCTGCTGTGCGGCTTCATCATTATTTCGGTCCTGAGTAAGAGTCGCTTAGGGGAATCGTTGGTCGGTAATTATCAAATCTCATTTGGCCCCATGCTGTTTCAGGAAGTCTCCAACCTGTTCGTTGCCTCGACTGGTGGCTCTCATCAACGCAGTCAGTCCATCTTTGCTCCTTGCATTTACATCCACACCCCTTTCCACGAGAAGTTTCACAACTTCGAGGTGTGCTTCCGAAGATGCCAGCATCAATGCCGTGCGCCCGTCTTTGCTCTGGGCATTGATGTCAGCTCCCTTGTCCAAGAGCATCTTCACAACTTCCGGGCTTCCCCGCTGGCAAGCCGACATCAAGGCTGTGAGCCCGGTGTCCTCATTGGCATTCACGTCTGCACCGTTGTCCAGAAGGATTTTCAGCGTTTCAGCTTGTCCTTGCAGCGCCGCTGCCATCAACGCAGTCCCGCCGTGGTCGGTTCGAGCGTTCACATCCGCACCGGCTTCCAGGAGTTTTCTGACAACCGCGGAGTAGCCGAGCATGGAGGCCATGATCAAAGGTGTGACTCCAATTTCATCCTTTCCGTTTACATCCGCTCCCCTGGCAATGAGTCTTTGCACCTTATCCAAATTACCTATGGTGCTGGCATCGCGCAGTGCCTGGTTCAGGTCCTCAGAATTCACACTATCCCAGGCTGCTCCCGCAAGAACAAGAGCCGCCACAAGAGGTAGCAATCTCCTCAAGCGCACCGACATATAAAGCCTGCTGCCAACCATCCGGCACCTCCCTCGGTGGGGATCTCTTTTCTCCCGCGATAAACGTGCGCGCCAAAGCCCATATTTATCTGCACGAGAGACTGGATCAACCGTTCGTCGGCGACTGATGAAAATTTATTCGATTGCGCCCCTGCTGTTTGCCCTCTAACAACGCCATGTCCGCCATGTGGATCAAATCATCAGACCGTGTCACCGTCCTGGTAAATTCGGCCACGCCCGACGTACAAGTGACTCGGAAGGACTTAGAGCCTATCTGAAAGATTGTCTCTTCCAGTTTTCGTCGTATGCGCTCCATGCACTCGTAGGCGCCCCTCACACCTGTATGAGGAAAAATCACTAATAATTCATCTCCTCCGTACCTGCCGGCAAAATCCGCCTGCCGCAGTTCATTCCTCACGATTTCCCCCATTCGGGCCAGAACACGGTCGCCGGCCCTATGGCCGAAATCATCGTTGATTCTCTTGAAATCATCTATGTCGCAAATGCTCAAGCTGACAAGGAGGTCATAGCGCCTTGCGCTTTTGAAAGCGGCATCTAACAGTTGTAGCACCTGGCCGCGATTGAACAGGTTGGTCAATGAGTCATACGTGGCTTGGAGCTTCAATTCTTCCTGAAGCCTTTTCTGTTCGGTCACGTCTCTCGCCACGAGCACACAACCCGTAGCCAGTCCGAGAACATCGTGCGATGGGAAAATCGACTCTACATAGAAACCGCCGAGTTTTTCTTCGTAATACTCTGTCGAGTGATCGCGACCGTCAGCCATCATTTTCGAATGGGGACAGAAAGACGGCGGCACATCCCTCCCGTGAATGAGTCGGTAACACGGCTGACCCACAGCTTCTTGCACTGTAACTCCCGCTTTGTTGGCCAAAGCTTTATTGAGACGAATTATCTTTTGTTGGGAATCTATTAGCGCAATCATATCGGAGACGGTATCAAAAGTTAGCTCCCATTCTTTTTTTGCTCGGGCGATTGTGTTAAGAAGCAAGAGTTGCCGCTTTTCAAGCGTTAAGTCTTCAACGAGAATAAGAATGGATCTCTGCTCTGCAAGCCTGATTGGTCTGAGGTAAATCCGGGCCCATATCGATCTGTCGAAATGCAGTTCCAGTTCCCTTACTCTCGCCTTCCTCTTTTCGAGGATCTCCTCGATCAACGAGTACCCGGTACGAGCGCCTTCCGGGCTAGGGAAGACGGAAGAAAATTCTGTTCCCTCCAACTTTTCATAATTCCTGCTTATTCGGGCACAGGCATCATTGCAAAAGATTATGGTGTGTGACTTGTCTACAAGTAGGGCAGGTATGGGGATTGCTCTCAGCAGCTTACAAAATGAAGTACTCTTAATTCCCGCAGCGTTGAAACTCCCCGAGGTTGTCAGGCCCTCGCCGAAAATGTTATGGAGGTCGATGCTCTCCGTTGCCGTGGAGCCGACTTGAAGCCGTTGCGCCAACTCATTCTCTCGGTCCGTGTCATCGAAGTTGGGCAGTTCGGTCAGGGCCATGAGCCATAAGGTCCTTTGTGTAATGGATTACTTCTCTGGCTCCGCTGGAACCGGATTCGCATTTGCGCAATCCAAGTGCTCTGTTTCGGCACTTCGATGCCGTATTCTGGTGCCGCACACCCCCATGTGCGCCGTCCCTCCCTCTAACCCATACCAAAGAGTTGCGTCACCATATTTGCGAAACCGGGGACTAAGTCAATCAGGTTCTGTAGGGACCGGCTTCCAACCTTGGGATTCATGATAGAGACTAACAGAGTCAGAAGTGCATGGCAAGCCGAAAGTACCCTATCGGGGGCGCATTCAGTCTCCCGGCGACAGAGGTTTTCTCCGAATATGTCATGCGAGCGCGGGGAGGCAATTTGCTACACCGCAAAACGGGGATTGCTCAGCAGTTTCAGCTGCCGCAATGACAGAGGCGGCGACGTGCCCCCGGATAACCGGACGCTTGCGCTGTCAAGGGCCTTTGCTTGTTTTTTTTTCTTCGGCATGTGAATCTAAGGGCAGGTTAGTCCCGCGGACATTTGAGCAGCCAAATTGTGAAGACTGACGCGTGTCCGACGTCGGTGTTTATATGGGGTGATTTTGAAAAAGAGGACGATTAACGCAAAGATGGTTGCGAGAGACGTGCACGCCGGAATCGGTGACACTCTTCTCATGAAAAAATACCAACTCTCTGCGAAGCAGTTGGAGAGCGTACTCAGGAAACTAGTTGACGCTGACCTTATTTCCCATCTTCAGCTCTATGAGCGAACCAGCTTATCCGACACCCAGATCACCAAGGCTTTTGTGGAGACGCAGCGGGCCGTCAGGGAATTGGCTTAGCGGTTAAACGACTCCCCGTGGCAGAAATGGGAGCCACTAAACTCACGCAGGTAGGGCTTAAGCGGGCGGCAATTCGCAGGTGAGACTAATCCCATGGACAGAGTTCTTTGATCTGTTTCTCTGCATCCCGCGCCTTGACCAAAAAGCTTGCATCACCCTTCCTCATTCTGTCGTGGCCCCAGGAGGTCAGACCGACATACTTCTTGATAAGCTCGGCCATGTCCTCCGACAGAGAGTAGTTCAACTTGGCCAACCGTTCACGGAACGCTGTTTGGGCCTCGATGAGCTTCTTGTCTCTCTCCGGCCCAAACTCATATACAGACGCTTGCTCGACTCTACCCAAGTATTCCTTGATCGCCTGGCAGGGCTGCGTGCCCTGTGCATAGCTGTTCGCCGCTCCAAACATTGACGCAATAGACACTAACACAGCCGCCACAATCAGGACCTTTCGCCTAGACATTCCTCTTACCTCCGTTCGAGTTTGACCACCCACGAAATTACAGCATCCCCATCACAACAAGATGATGCTCAGACGTCCCGGACCGTGCACGCCTATGGTGAGGGTCAACTCGATGTCCGCGGTTCTACTGGGACCGGTTTCCAGAGTGATATTGGTTGGAGGGGAATCGCCCAACGTGGCGAAGAAATCGTCAACCGTCTCGTATATGTTTTCCGAAGACACAATTGCCACGTGGTGCGGAGGCAACAGACCCCCCTGAACCGCCTTTCCTCCCTGGCTGGAACATACCAAACTCCCGGTCTCGGCTATCGCGGCGGAGACCTCTTCCACACATACCGAAGCTGAAGCGTAGTCCTGGGCACGTTTGTCCGCGGGCAATTGGACTGCCTTTTCCTTATCGGTCACAGCAGGGCAAAAGATAGATTCGCTCTCGGCCAGGATCGGCCCCAGGACGCTGTTCAGTTCGTCATTGTTGTTCACGCGAACAGGTTCCGCTGCCGCTTTGGCAGCATTGCCTATGAACAGATCAATGATTTCGTCGCGTGTCATGAAACCCTCCGGCTGAATGTTGTTCCAACAGGACGGGGCAAGCGGTCGAGAGCATTCCGTTCGGCCCCATTCTTTTTGCAAGAGGCCAAAAAAGGTGCGCAGCGCTCTGCCCCAGATGGAAAAGGAACGGCGATTGGACGACCTTGCCGAAGCCGGCCATGCCTGTTTGCTCTAGCTTGGGAGTAAATCCTTCTTCCACCCTACGTTCGCGCAAGCTGCGCAGAAGCCCGGGGAGTGGCACCTTTACGGGGCAAACGTCCCCGCACGCGCCGCAAAGGGTGGTTGCATCCAAGAGCGGGTGAGCCCGCTCCATTCCATCCAGCAAGGTTGTTAACACGATTCCCATGGGTCCCGGGTAGGTGGAGCCGTAAGCATGCCCTCCAACCATACGGTACACGGGACATGCGTTCAGGCACGCGCCGCACCGAATGCACTTAAGCATTTCGCGGTATTCTCCAGCGACTATTTCGGATCTGCCGTTGTCCAGCAAAACAATGTGCATCTCTTCCGCGCCGGTGGATTCGCCGAGTTTCCTGGTCCCGGTTATCACCGACATGTACGTGGTGATGGCCTGCCCCGTGGCAGAACGAGGAAGTAACCGAGTAAATTTGGGAAGATCCCCCAACGACGGGACCATCTTTTCGATAGAGAGCACCACAATGTGGAGGGGCGGCAAAGTCGTGCACATTCGCCCGTTCCCCTCGTTTGTGAAGAGGACGATGCTGCCTGAGTCTGCCACGGCGAAGTTAGCACCTGATATTCCAGCTTTCGCGGAGATAAATTCTTCTCTGAGGACCTTTCTGGCGATTCGAGTCAGGACCGCGGGATCATCTGTGTACTCTCCTCCCAGCTTCTCCGCGAAGAGCTTCCCTACTTGTCTGCGGTCCTTGTGAATCGCAGGGACAATGATGTGAGACGGCCCTTCCCCCGCAATCTGTATTATGTACTCGCCCAGATCGGTTTCCACCGCAACGATCCCCTGGCTCTCCAAGTAGTCATTGAGGTGGATTTCTTCGCTGACCATGGATTTCGACTTCACCGCCTTTGCAATCCGGTGGTCTTTCAGAATTGAACCTATGCACTCTCTCGCTTCCTGAGAATCCTTCGCCCTATGCACCTTGGCCCCGGCCTCTGGTCGCGTTTCTTTCGAAGCGATCTACGTAATCGGAGAGGTTGTTGAGAACGTGCAGACGCATGGCGGATGCCTCTTCCCGCCATTCCTCAAGAGGCACCCCTGACAATGCGTCCGCCCTTTTGATCGTAAATGTGTCGGTGGCGTTGCGCATTGCTCCGCGAAGGGTGGCATTGCGTAACGCCTGTGCGGCATTGGTCCGAAATGGGATGACTTGAGTGGATGAACTCATCTTAGACCCTCCGCCAGCACCACTGCTATGTGCTTGACCTGCACGGCGCTGCCTCGTCGCTTAATCGCGTCGGCTATATTCATGAGACAACCATGGTCGCAGCCCGTGACTGTGTCTGCCCCTGTGGCAAGGATTGTGTCAAGCTTTCTCGTCCGCCAGAGCCATCGAGACCTCGGGAAGCTTGGCCATGAAGGTCCCTCCAAAACCGCAGCAACGGTCCGCATGAGGGAGATGAACGAATTCCGCTCCCTTCAGCGACTGCAAGAGGAGCAGTGGCTCTTCTCTGACCCCGAGCTCTCTCGTGAGCTGACAGGAGGCATGGTACGTGATCTTCCCTTTTCCGGACAGATTGGCTTCATGGACCTTCAGAACATTGACGAGGAATTGGCTTAGCTCATAGGTGCGCCCTGCCATGGCCTCTGCCTTTGCACGCATCCGGTCGTCATCTTTGAACAGTTCCGGATAGTGATTCTTCACCATGGACGCACAAGAGCCCGATGGGATGACAATAGGATCGTTACTCGCCTCGAAAACGGAAATACAATGTTCCGCGGCTTTCCTTGATTCACGACTATACCCGCCGCTGTCCGCAGGTTTGCCGCAGCAGGTCTGTCCTGCCGGATATCCCACTTCCACGCCGAAGTGCCGGAGCAGCCGGATTGTGGCCTCCCCTGTTTCGGGATACATTGTGTCGATCAAACAGGTAGCAAAAAGTTGAACGCGGCATGTGCTTAACCTGATTTCTAAGTGCTCGCTATCACAAAATGCGTGGGCGTAAGTGTGCGGCATGAGTAAGCAACAACATCACAACGCGGGTGCACACGAATACGTCATCGAATTTACGAAACAGAGCACCAAGTTTTTCCGAAAAGAAGAAATCGGAGTAGTTTTCTGCGACAGGAGGCACAGCTATTCACGGCTGTACCTCTTCACACGCTTCAGAGACTATTCGACAAAACAACACCCACGGAACTATGTGATTGCCGCTTCTTGCAGTCACTTTGACGGCGTTACCTCATGCTCGTCGGGAGTATGTGCTTCTCGTCGCGAACTCTCCGCCTTCAAGTAGTACTTTCCGCTCCCGGTTTTCCCTACCACGTCTTCGGTCACCATGAACTCGATGGCTTTGGCGTAATAGTTTCTCACTCCGATACGCAGAGGATTCTGTTTCGCATAAGGCAAATCCACTGCAGTGATGGGATCGACGGCCTCGTGGCGCTGCAGATCCCCGATAATTCGGCCCGTGGCACGCTTGATTTGCCACGCCACCACATACCGGGTCAGCACGAAGATGCCGGCGAGGAACAGGATACCGAGAACAATCTGAACGGGTTCCGACATAGTTCCGTGACCGATGTCCTGTTTTATACGCCGAAGGTGAGGTCCGTAACCTTCAGGTCGTTTTCGACTTTTGTGACTCCCGGGTACTCCGCAGCAATCTTTTCCGCTTTCGCTTTGTCCGCTTTCTCACGAAGATGGCCGGATATGAATATGACGCCTCCGGGGGCGGCACTGATCTCCACATGGCGAGCTACTGCGGACGTCAGCTTCTTCCGGACTAGGGCTTCTATCCTCTTGGCGAGAGCCTTGCTTTTCAGTGTCTCCACGAGCTCCTTACCGTCAGGTTTCATGTCCATTGTCCTGATGGCGTGCACAACCACGTCTGCGGCGGTTTCCGCTGAGTAGTGGTCCGTGTTGATCAGCAGATTGTACAGCAACAAATCCGTAGGGTCCTTGTCAAAAACCGTTTTGATCAGGTTGATTCGCTCCCCGTCGTACTTGTCCACGTAGTAATCGGCCTCCTCTCGGGAGATGGCCAGCTTCTCCATGATTCGCTGAACTCGAATTTCGCGGGACGCGATGACTCCCACGCAGAACACGCCGGGCAGGTCGTGCAGCACTATTTGCGCGCCACGACCGACCATCACCACGTTGCCGCGGCTTGCCTGCTCAAACGTGAGCGCCTCGAAAAGACTCTTGTGTGAAGGTTTGTCGAAGAACAGACGCTCGAAAAAGCTCGGGCCGTGTTCTGTTTCATAAAGAGTGCACGCCTCGCTGTACTCCGGATCGCAACTCATTGCCAGTTCATGCAGACCTGTGCGTCCGATAAACTCCAGGCCCATTTTCTCCGCCACTTTCGCGGCAATTTCGTCGCCGTACGAGCCGACGAGCCTTGATATGGTTATGATGTTCATTGTCTATCTCTTTCTGATTAGGAATGCATCCGGCAGTACGCGCTCATTCACCGAAAACGACTTTGGGCAGCCACGTGATAATAGGCGGATAGAAGATGCATGCCAAAAGCCCTATCCACTGCAAACATATAAAGGGGACGACGCCCTTGTATATCTTCTCTATAGTCATTTCCGGCGGCGCTATCCCTCGAAGGTAGAAGAGAGAATAGCCGAACGGCGGCGTCAGGAACGCCATCTGAAGATTAACACAGATCAGAGTGCCGAACCACAACGGATCAAAACCCAGTTCCTGGGCCACAGGCCCGAAGACAGGCGTTACGATAAGCAGGATTCCCAACCAGTCGATGACGCATCCGAGGAAGAAAATAATGCCCATCATTATGAATAGGACCACGTACGGGCTGGCCTGAAAACCCAGGAGCACCTCTCCAACCGCGTCACCGCCGCCCAACCCCATGAACACGGATTGGAAAGCGTTTCCTCCCACGAAAAGGATCATGACCATGGAGGTGATCTTCAAGGTGGCCACAGACGCGTCCACGATCGCGTCCCAGGTCAATTTTCGGTAGGCTATGGCCAGAATCGTGGCTCCCACCGCGCCGAGACCCGCGGCTTCCGTGGTGGTGGCAACGCCTATCACGAGGCTCCCAAGCACCATCGCAATGAGAAACACGGGAGGGAGAAGCGTAGTGAGGACCATCCACGCTTTCTGCCCAACTGGTGTGCATGCGCTCTTCACGCGGCAGAGGAGGCCCCATCTCGGGGTTGAGGCCGCATCTAATAGCAACGTACGAGATGTACATGGCTGCCAGGAGAAATCCCGGAAAATAGGCCGCGGCAAACAGCTTCCCCACTGATATGTTGGTCAAACTGCCGTAGATCACGAGCATGATGGAAGGCGGGATGAGAATGCCGAGCGTTCCCCCGGCGCAGATGGCTCCCGCGGTCATGGGTATGTCGTATCCACGTTTCAGCAGATTGGGCACGGCGATTAGGCCGATGGCCACTTCGGTCGCGCCGACGACGCCGGTTGACGCCGCGAACACCACGCAGACCATGAGGACGGCTATCGCGAGGCCTCCTCGCACAGGCCCCCATAACACGTGCATGGTATTGAACAGCGCCTCGGCAATCCCCGCGACATCGAGCATCTGGGCCATAAAGATGAACAACGGAACAGCGACCAGGACGTATTCATCCATGACGCCATACGTCTTGTTGGTGAAAAGCGAAAAAACCTGATCCGGTGAGCCGCCCCAGCCAATGAGGCCGAAGAAAACGGCCACCCCACCCAAAGAAAAGGCCAGGGGATGACCCGAAAACAGGGCCAGAAAGAGGACGCCGAACATTGCAACAGCTACGAATTCGGGACTCATATTTCTTCCCCCTTCAGCCTGTAGATGTCGCGGATGAAGTGGGCCACGCCTTGCACGAACAGCAGGATAAAGCCCAGCGGCATAACGCATTTGTAAATGTACAGAGGCGGCTTCCATGCGCTCCAGCTATGTTCTCCCATGGCAACGGAGTGACTGGCATACAGCAACGTCGACCAAGTCAGACCGCCTACAAAAGGCACAAATATGACGAAGAATGTCACGATAGACAGCCACAACTGGGCCTTGACGGGCAACCTCGAAGACAGAATGTCGATGCGCACATGCCGATCGTGGAGGTAGGTGTATGCCGCGCCGAGGAGGAAATGTGCACCGTACAGATATACGGTCATCTCAAAAGCCCATACCGTCGGTGAATGAAATATTTTCCGGAGAATGACCTCGTACGTGACAACGAGGACAAGAGGTACGATCAGCAAGGCCACGTATTTGCCGAAGAACTCGTTGAATGCGTCCACAGCGCGGACGAACTTTTTCATCGCCGTTTCCCTTCTCATGAATACGATTGCGGTGTAAGCCCCGGGGCCGATAGGCTCTCCGGGGCGCATTATTCCACCTACAAAAGCCTTGCCGTGCTATTGATAAAGCTTTCCTTTGATCAACTCATCAATAGGCCAAGGGGCAACTCCGCCGCGCATCTTACGCCACGGAGCGAACTCCTTCTTGAACTGCTCTTGCGAATCCAGGACTTTTTTCACATCGGGACTCTTGGCGCCCAGGTCATCGAGGTACTTCTTGCTCACTTTGGCGAATTCGATGATGGTGGCATCGTCCATCTGAACGTATTCCACTTTCTTGCCCATTCTCGCAATTGCCTCGACGTTGAGGTTTTCGATCCAGGGCGTCGACCAGAGTTGCGTCTCTTTCGCGCAGATCTCAACAATGGCCTTCAGATCGTCTGGGAGTTCATCCCACTTCTTCTTGTTTATGAAGATATCGGTTTGACAGCTCGGCTGGTGCACACCCGGCTCGATCACGAATTTTGTGATGTCATGGTACCCTTGCGGAAGATTGATTGCGGGGCTACTGAATTCACATCCGTCGATGACGCCTCTCTCCAGGGCCAAGTAGATTTCCGGGCCGGGAAGCGGAGTCACGTTGGCGCCCAGCAGGTTTAGGATATCCTGGTACCACCCGACTGTCCTGAGCTTCATCCCCTTGAAGTCTTCCATCTTAGTGGCCTTCTTGTTGGAATGAATGCCGAGTTCCTGACCGGAATTGCCACAGAAGAAGGAGACCATGTTGTAAGGGAGCGTACAGATCGTCCAGCATTTTTTTACCGCCCCGCTCGTAGTACCAAATGTTGTATCCCTCTACATCCAGGCCGAACGGCACCGAAGCAAACGCGACAAACGCCTCGTTTTTCCCTTTCCAGTAGCCCGACCAGGCATGCCCCATATCAAGGGTGCCTTTGGACACTGCATCGAAGGTTTCCATGGCAGGGACAATCGCGCCGGTCTGGAACACCTTGATATCCAGCCGCCCGCCGCTTGCTGCCCTGACGCTGTCCGCGAAATGTACCAAGAAGTCATGAAACAGGAGACCGCCCCAGGGGTCACTCGCACGCCACGTAAATTTCTTGTCGGACGTGGTCCATTTCTTGCCCTTCCACTCCTTAAATCTCTTGTCTTCGCCGAATTTCTCGATCTTTTTTTCCGGTTTCTTTTCCTGAGCGAACGAGTTGGTTGTGGTTACGCCAAACGCAAACGCAGTCACCAGTACAACCAGTGCCAATGCAAATCTTTTCATGCCGTTTCCCTCCAATGGATGTGTTGAAATGTTCAATCGTTGTTGCCTGCAAAACCAGCCTGTTGTGAGGAATCACCTCCCCTCGTAACGGAAACCGGAAATCGTACTTAATCTCTGTCAAAACAAAGAACGAAAAATGATGAACTTGCGACCGATTATTGTGAGCGGTTCCTGCAGTGTGAACCGACTTAACCCCTGTTTAGGCTTCACTGTGCCCCAACGAGAGCCGAAGAACTTGAGATATATGCGACAAGGACCAAGCCTTGTTCCAGCGCTTCCTGCCGTACTGAAGCTGCATGAAACAGCCGGGATTGGATGTGATAACCCTCTCAGCCCCGGTCTTGTCGATCGCGGCAACCTTGGCCTCAAGGATTTTCATGGATCGTTCACGATGGGTGATGTTGTATATCCCGGCAGACCCGCAGCACTGTCCTTCATCCGCAACGTCACTCAAGACAAGTCCGGGAATGCGCCGCAAAAGATCTCTCTGCGGTGAAACAAGCTTCTGACCGTGGCGCAAGTGACAGGGATCATGGAAACACACTTTCTCCCGGATGGGACCGAAATCGGTCTCAGGACCGAGCACGGAAACGAGAAACTCCGAAATGTCCTTGATCTTTCTCGAAAAGGCCTCGGCCCTTTTTGCAGCCCGAGTCACGGGAGACATCGTCTCACGGTACGCCTTGAGTTCCATGCCGCATGCCGCGCAATCACATACAATTGCTTCCACGTCCCGGCCTTCAAACAAGGCGATATTATGCTCGGCCATCTCCCGATACACCTTGCGCTCGCCTTCTGCGATGTTTGGAGTGCCGCAACATTGTTGATCTTTCGGAACAACCACGGTGTACCCGGCTTGAGTAGAACGCCAATCGTGTCTCGACTTATGTCCGAGAAAATCAGGTTCATCGCGCATCCGAGGAAGAAGCCCACCCTGCCCTTTTCGCGGCCTGCCGCGGGTATCACTTCAGGGATGGTGTCCGACAATGGCCTGGAAGGGAGAAGAGGAAGAAGGGATTCCATGAATTCGAGATCTGATGACAGGAATTTCAGGATCTGGGATTTACGAACGAGCCTCTGGAGCCCGATATTCTGGTACAGGCGCAAGGGCGCCAAGTACAGAGACAGCTTTTTCTGATCGCGAATGGCGGACTCGAGCACGAAACGCTTCAGAAACGGTTGGGGTGTGTGCTGCTCGATCCTGTGACGGGCCTCCAACACCAGTTCACCGACTTTCACTCCCGCGGGGCAGACAGTCTGGCAATTGCGGCAATCCAGGCAGTGATACATGTGCTGCGCGAATTCTTCGGTGGGAGCCAATCGTCCATCGATCACCCCCTTGATCATGGCCACACGGCCGCGGGGAGACTGAGTCTCTATGCCGTCGGTGCGATAGGTTGGGCATGTCGGGAGGCAGGTCCCACACCTCATGCATTGAAGGACGTCGCCATAATCGTGGATGTCCAGGGTAGCTAAGGCCTTGGCAATCATTTCTGAATCGGCATGCTTTCCCATGGACGCTATTCCGTATCCTGTAGAAATATTTTTCCCGGATTTAGACGGCCTTCAGGGTCGAAGGCATTCTTTATCCTCTTCATGACTTCAATGGCCTTTGGGCCCACCATTTGAGGCAGATACTTGGCTTTTGTGATTCCCGTTCCATGTTCGCCCGAAATGGTCCCGCCCAGGCTGATGGCCTTTTTGAAAATCTCGTCGTAAGCTTCTTCCACCCGGTGGATTTCTTCGGTATCCCGCTCGTCGGTAAGGCAAGTGGGATGAAGATTGCCGTCTCCCGCGTGCCCGAATGTCCCGATCCTTATGGAATATTTCTTTGCGACTTCTTGGATGGTGGCCATGATCTCCGGGATGGCCTGCCGAGGAACTGTGACGTCTTCAAGAATCGTGGTGGGCTTAACCCGTGCAAGAGCGGTGAGAGCATTCCGCCGAGCAGTGAACAACTCCTCGGATTCCTTGAGATCCTTGGCTACCCGCACCGTCCGGGCCCGGTTGGCTCGGCAGGCTTCTTCGATCGCGGCGGCTTCCTCTCGAACGACCTCCGGGTGTCCGTCCGTTTCTATCAGAAGCAACGCGGCCACGTCGCGTGGCAGACCTATCCCCACGTGATCTTCGACGCAGTTGATCGTCACCGAGTCCATCAGTTCCAGCGTGGACGGAATTATTTTGGCCGAGATTATCGTCGATACCGTCCGCGCCGCATCGATGACGTCATCGTACAGAGCAAGGAAGGTTTTCTTGGTCCGTGGCCTGGGAATGAGCTTCAAGGTTATCTTTGAGAAAATTCCTAGTGTTCCTTCAGATCCCGTCAGGAACTTGGTAAGATTGTACCCGGCCACATCTTTCACGCACTTGGTGCCGTAGTGGACCTTGGCGCCGTCGATAAGATATGTGTCAAGCGCAAGCACGTAGTCTCCGGTGATGCCGTACTTCGACCCGCGCAACCCCCCGGCGTTTTCCGCGACGTTCCCGCCGATGGTGCAAACCTTCATGCTACCCGGATCAGGCGGATAAAACAGGTCTTTGGCTTCGACCGCCGCGTGAAGGTCGGCAGTAATTACACCCGGTTCTACGGTCACTGAGAGGTCATCAGCGTCGATTTCGATGATGCGGTTCATGGCTGTGGTGACGAGGACGATGCCCCCCTGGAGCGGGACCGATCCACCGCTCAGGCCTGTGCCGCTCCCCCGAGTGGTTACCGGCAGGCCTTCCTGTGCAGCAAATTCTAATGTGAGACCAATATCTTCTTCAGAGAAGACACGGACTATCGCGTCCGGTTTGTGCGAAATGAGAGGGGTGGAGTCGTAGGAGTAGCAGAGCAGTTCAGCCTCGGAGGAGAGGACTTTACTCTTGCCGACCAGTTCCTCCAGTTTCTGGACAAAGGGTTTTTTCACGACCGTGCGAAGTCCTTGAAAGTGGTTGAGTGGTCCTACCATACCATGACCTGATGTGATGTCAAGTGAATATCTTGGAGGTCCGACAGAAAACTTGACACAAACGTCTCAAACCGCTAAACAGATAGTTATGGAACCACAATCCCCTACGCAGGATCCTGTCTTCCGCCCCATCAGGCTCGAGCGAGTGGCTGAAAAGGTCGCCAACCAACTCAAAATGGCCATAGGCAACGGCGTGTTTAAAGTTGGGAACCGCCTCCCGTCCGAACGGGAACTCGCGGAACAGATGGGGGTCAGTCGGACCTCGGTCGAGAGAGGCGATTCAGCAACTTGAGATGCTCGGCATCGTTGAAACCGTTCATGGCGGGGGATCTATCGTCAGGAACCTGACTGAACAGGAAATCCGCAGCCCCATGGAGATAGTCCTGGAGCAGGACAAAGTGCGGGTCCTAGAATTGACCGAAGTCAGGGCGTTCATGGAAGCATGGGCCGCAAAGCGGGCCGCGGCAAACCGGACCGATGCGGAATTGGAACTGATCCACGGCTTTCTCGAAGAGATGGAGCGAGATCTTGAGAAAGGGCAGATTCGGCCTGAAATTGACTTCAAGTTCCACGCTGAAATTGCAGCAGCGACTCACAACACGATCTTTCTCCACCTGATTCAAAACATCCACCAGTTGATCAGCTATTCCATTAAGGTGCACAGAGAGCAGGTCTTCTTGACACACGAGGACCAGCAGACCATCTTTTACCATCACCTCCGAGTCTTCAAGGCCATTCAAGACCGAGATCCAGAGGGGGCCGAAGCTGCGATGGCCGAGCACCTCCTTTTTGTCGTTCGGGAATTCAAGAAAAAAATGCTGTCCGGCTGAGACCGAGTCCCGCCAACTAATTCCGACGGAGACCTATCTGTTGCAATTCAAGCAATTGGGAGGAATTATGCGACCAGAATTATTCTTATGTCCATCACATTGGTGCGTGTCGGCCCTGTAATTATCAGATCTCCCAACTTCTCAAAAAACGTATACGAGTCATTCTTCTTCAAGAATGCGTCGGGGTCCAACCCTGCCTCAGCGGCACGATCGAGGCTATGGCTATCGACCACTGCTCCGGCCGCATCCGTGGGACCGTCGGTGCCGTCCGTGGCCGCACTGACAAAGAGAGTCCGGGGAACCTCCGCTGCTTTTCTCACCAGAGACAGGGCAAACTCCTGATTCCGGCCTCCGCGGCCATTACCTTTCAAGACCACAGTGGTTTCCCCTCCGCTGAGCAGACATGCCGGCGGCCCGATAGGATTGCCCGTAGTCCGCACCTCCTTTGCCAGAGCCCAGTGAAAGACGCGGCTTCGGAGGTGTCCCCTTGGATCGAGGAAGAGAGGATGAGGCTCTTGTATCCAAGTTCTTCCGCCTTGGAGCGGCCTGCGTAGAGGGACAGGATGTTGCTCCCGACTACTATGTTCCTAACCTTGTTGAAAATCGGGTCTTCATGCTTGGGAGTCTCGGGGACCTTTCCCGCCGCCCCGTTTCGAATCCGCGCCGTAATCGCCGTCGGCCCCTTGCTCGTGAGACCGTAGCGATCAAGAATGTCCAGCGCTTCCGGGAACGTTGAGCTGTCCGGAGCAAATGGTCCTGAAGCAATGGTGCCGGGGTCGTCGCCTATGACGTCGGAAAGCATCAGGTTTATTACAAATGCCGGGTATCCGCGTCTCATCAGGTTCCCGCCCTTTGCATCTGAGAGATGCTTTCGCACCGCGTTGATCTCATAGATATTCGCGCCGACCGCCAAGAGCTGTTGGGTAATTTCTTGTTTGTCACCAAGGCTTATGCCGGCTGCCGGGGCGGGCAGAAGAGCCGAGCCTCCTCCTGAAATGCAAGAGATAACAAGGTCTTTAGGTCCGGCAGATTCCAAGATGCCTATGATCTTGCTTACTGCTTTTCGTCCGGCTTCGTCCGGCACAGGGTGCCCTGCTTCAATTACCTCGACCCTTTTCAGTGGTATGCCGTGGCCGTACTTTACACAAATGGCTCCGCCAACCAGACGATCACCCAGGAGATCTTCTATGGCCTTAGCCATGGGTGCGCTCCCCTTGCCTGCTCCCACAAGTCCTATCCGATCCACATCGTTCAGTTGAATTTGAAAATCGGGACATACCAGCCGATTGTCTTCCTTGAGTGAGACAAAGCGCTTTACGGCCTCCGCGGGATCAGCAGCCTCCAAACAAGCCTTAAGGATTTTGTCCGCGTCTGCTCTTAGCTTTTCCAGTATTGCATCTTTCGTCATCATCGCTCCGATCCGCGCAGTGCCGACCAAACTATGGGAAGCACGCTCGCCAGGCCTCGTTTGCTGAGGCCCTCCTGCAGGCCGGCTATGTTATTAACACTATTTTGCCGTATGCGGCGGACTCCATCCGGTTAGCTTACTCAAAAAGAGTGGAAAGAGGTATACGGCAGAGGTAAGATTATCATTTCCCCATTCCGCGACTCCAGAGGAGATTCTTCTATGAAGAAACGGTCGAGTCTTGAAAGAAAGATGCTCTCCTATTTTGGATTGATTGCAGCCGCGTCTCTCTTGATAACTATCGAGTTTGTGTGGGCCATTCGAGCAGCCACGCCCCCTGGCGCTGCCGGCCAATCCGCTTTTTTAGCTGCCGAATCGTTGGAGACAGCGAGGCGTGCAATGGAGTCCTTGCAGAATAAGGCTCTGCTCATGTTTGTGGTTCAGGCTGTAGTGACACTCATCGTTCTCGTCATGTTCATGAGAAGGATCACAAGTCCTTTACAGCAGATGGTGGAAGAAGCTGAAAACATTTCCGAGGGCGACCTGAGCCGCACGATAAAAGTTCGAACACGAGACGAGATCGGCCTGATCGGTGAGACCATAAACGGCTTGACGAGCAATATCCAGGAGATCGTAACCCTGGGCCTGTCCACAGAGACAGCCTTGCGCACTCCGATTGCGGCGCTGCGACAACAATTAGAAGGAGACCCGGCATCCACTAGCCGGCTCGATTACATGGAGGCGCGACTGGATGGTTTCAGAGAAATCGCCCAGAGCTTCAAATTGTTACCGCCTCCTTCGCCCGAAAGTAAAGGAGAGCAGGTCTAACGATGGACTGGACGGCCTTAACTACCGGTGGTGACTGGATGGCTCTGCCGGCAGGATTTGTCATTGCGACACTGGCAACGCTGGTTGGTTTCGGGGGCGGCATACTGTGGATGCCCTATCTCATACTTGTGGCCCGCCTGGACCCCTCACAGGCCGTAGTGACTTCCCTGGTGATTCAAGTTGGCGGCATGGGGTCCGGCAGCGTCGCGGTGATCAGAGCGAAAAAGGCTGACTTGCGCTTGTCTTTCTATTTGGCTGCCTCCGCGTTTCTAGGGGTTCCCATCGGAGTCTGGCTGTCCAGATTGGTTTCCGGGGATTCCATTGTTTTTCTGCTGGGCGTTTTCAGTCTGGCTCTGGCGCTGGTCTTCGTTTATGCACGAGATGATTTTGACGACACGCTGCTGAAAAAGGTATCTCTGAGGCAGACTGCTCCGTACTTGTGGCTGTCCACGGTCTTCGCTGTGCTCACGGGCCTCTTGTCAATGGGGGTGGGGGATTTTTTGGTTCCCATCCTTCGCAATCGACTCCGTTTGAACATGGAATCCGCTATGGCGGCCTGCCTGATCGTTATGGCCATGAATGCCGCGCTCGCTGCCATACTTCACCTTATGATAGGCGAACGCTTTGCCACGGGCCTGGTGCTTTGGGCGATTCCCGGGGTCATCATCGGAGGCCAGGTCGGGCCGAGGCTGGCAGGCCGGATCCCGGATCAGACGCTGAAAGAAATATTCATCTACGGACTCTCCCTCGCGGGAATACACATGATGTTCAGCATGCCGGGCAGCCACTGATAGCAGTTCGCTTTCAAAGTGGTAAGAGTGGGGGAACCTTCTGCAAAGAAGGATTCCCCCACGCCCCCTCCAAGACTCTAACCTCGCCGGAACCGTCATTTCCCCGTCGGAGAAATGATGGTTCCGGCGATGGACAGAAGTTTGAGGAGGGGTGGGGGAATCCTTCTTGCAAAGAAGGTTCCCCCGATTCTTCCGTTTTGAAAGCGAACTGGGATTTCAGTGGGACGGCCTGGCATCGTTACCGTCTTCGAGAAGTCTCACAGAAAGATTGGAGATCCGCTCGACATCAATGTTCGCGCCTTCCGTGCTGCAATCCAAAGTATGACCGCCGGACTGCTTGTCCGCGGTGATAAAATGGAAATGATATCCCGGAACATTGACCCCACCTATGTAACTGGGGAATCGGAAGCCCACCAGCGTCCCGCGAACATCTTCAACTCGAAAACGGTTTGATGCTTCAGAGCTTCCTCAAGCCCCGGATACGGCCTTTCCTGTCGGGGCACGCTTCGGACCTTTACATATTTGAATTCTCCAGCAATTCTTATTGCAAAGATGCCGTCAGCCGATGGGAGCATGCGGTCAAGAGCTTCTTGTAATTCGTTCATGTCGCTTACCACGCGGCAAGGAGATCGTTTTGTCGGGCTTGAAGAAAGTCACCACGGCAAATGGCGTCTTCTCCTGATCGGCAATGGAATAAACTCTCCCGTCAGCCTTTATCTGGAAGAATTCTCCGTTGAGAGCGACCACTTCTCCATCCAGGCCGTTTACCGTCCCTATGCCGAAGTCGCCACGTTTCTTGAGTTCCTCGAAGGTTGTTTCACCGTCGTACTTCCCTTGCTTCAAGGCATGGAATGTTGATACCTGGTAAATGGCATGATCCGCGGACTGGGCGTAAAGCAGTCCAGACGCGGCAACGACAATGGACAAAATCAATAAAACCGAAAGTATCCGTCTCATTCGTTCTCCTCACTGATTGAAGCGACCTTGAAAAGCAGTAATACCAGTTTGTCGTCAGAGGAGGAAGAAGGGGCTTGGAGGCAAGGGCAATGATTATGGTAGTTGTCAATAATAATGTTCATTTGGCGGTTCGAGATGAAGAATCAGGAAGGCTCCCTGTGACGGGCCTCTTCCCCGTCATTCCTGCGAAGGCAGGAATCCAGTAGGACCGGCCTCCGCGCCGGTCACAATGAGCCGCCGGCAGGGACGCCGGCGCTACCGCCGGATCAAAGCATGACCGGACTGCGACCCAGAGTTCGGGGTGAATGTGAAATGCTGGAAATGGGACAAAACATAGAGCAATGGCCATAGCATGGTGCTGCTCGATATCCCGGAAAGGTGCAATAGGACTTCCCCCGCTGCGATGTTTATGTTAATAGAGGCCGGAAGTCGGTGATCGAGCCCGGTTTCCCGTGGGCTAAATGATGGGGAAGTCCTAATGGTTGAAGCGAATAATAATGTATCGGAGTTCAGCGAGGACTTGTTAGTACAACGGCAGTCAGCTCAGATTTCAGGCCAGGGTGCACTGGCTTGCATGTATCAGTTTCATCGGTGTGGCAAATGAACAAACCGAAGATTGGCGCTCGTGAGGCCGTGAACGACATCAAATCGGGTATGACAGACGCCGAGCTGATGGCGAAGTACAGGCTGACGGCCAACGGACTGGAGAGCCTATTCCGAAAACTCGTAGAAGCCAAGCTTCTGGACCAGTCCTTTGTTCGCACCCGCACTGCTCCGTTAGAGGCTGATAGGGAGGCAAAACCGTCTCCCTCGCCGGCTCCGATTCCCGAATCCGCACCTGCTGGACCCGGACAACCATCGGAATTGGCCCTTGCCATCCTCCAGGACATTAAAGACGGACGGCACGATAATGAGATTATGCGACGTCATGAATTGACTCCGGGTAAGCTCAAACAGATCAGAGATAGCCTTGTCCAGTCAAGACTCTTGGGAGCGGAAAGCTTGGGCCCGCAAAAAGGTAGCGGCACCAAGCTCTGTCCGTTCTGCTCGCAGGAAATAGCAGAATCTGCACCCAAATGTATTCACTGCGGGAGTTGGCTCGACTCTGCCGCGCCCATTGACCCCATTCCTGCCGGTGGTCCGGTCCATCCCGCTGCTGATGTTCCATCGGCTGAAGAGCCCTTTGAGGCAGACAAAGAGTGCCCATGGGAGGAGAGAGAAAATTATGGAACCATCAATGCGTATTTTCAAACCGCAACCAAGTGCATACTGACGCCCACCAGCTTTTTTTCAAAGCTTCCGACACGCGACGGATATTTTAACCCGATTCTCTTTGTGGCCATGACATTACCGGTCGCAGCCGTGTTGACGTATCTTTGGATAGCGCTGTTTAAAGGCATGGGTTTAGCCGGATTGTTCGGCCTTCTGTTCGTGGGATCTATTCTGTTCGTGTTAGGGATAATCTTTGTTCCTATTTCTCTGGCAATATGGAGCGGCATACTGCACGTGTGCCTCTTGCTCGTGGGAGGCGCCCGCGAAGGATACCAGGCTACGTTTCGTGTTGTTTCCTATTCAGCCGTAACAAGCATCTTCAATGCAGTACCTCTTGTCGGGAGCCTGGCCAGTCTTTGGGGACTGGTGCTGACCGTGATTGGGCTCAGGGAGGTTCACAAAACTACCACAGGCAGGGCGGTGGGAGCGCTCGCGATTCCTCTGGGTATTGTCCTGGTGTTCGCCATTATTGGTGCTGCCTCAGGTATCGCCAAACTTGGATCCAGTGGCTCCGACAGGATTTCCCCGGATCAGCAGGCGTGCAATGCCTTGGAGACCTACATTGCCAGAGTGGAGGGGGCCGTGGGTCTCGATGCTGAGACGGTCGAATCCGAGGTGGATGGGGCAGGCCGCGACCTGGTAAGGGATCTGGAACGCTTCCAGAAGCAACCCCGCATTTTACTTCTCCAGCAGAAGGCCCTGCTCTTTGGAAATGCTGTAGCCCTGCAGGCTAAGGCAGGAACACCGTTAGGCAAGGGCATTGATGTAATGCGAGACGATTTGCGGAAGATGTGCAGATAATAACTGTGGTTCATCAGACAAGTGCGTCCCTGGCAGGGTGTAGTTATCGTAAGATGCGGAGATCGACGCGAACCGCGTCTGTACCAGGGCAGATAATTACGTGCTATACGATTGATTCAATATGGCCAGATGACGACTTGACCTGTCCAATCAAGTCCTTGGTCTTTGTCTTAAGGTTCGGGTCGTGCCTAATATTCTTCCGCACTCAAACGCTAGAAACTCATAATATTCAACGCAATCTATCGACTACACGAGGCAGTCCGTGAACTCCCAGCAGCAACCCTTGGGTAGAACTGGATTAATCATTGCGCAGCTCATTCAGCATTCTTGACGCTCTCGGTCTGCGGCTCCCCACGTCGTTTGAAGGGCTGGCTGTGAACGTACATCATCATCAAACGTACAATTTCCGAGGCACGATGTGGCCGGCTTACAGTTGCACGTCGTAAAGCTCTGTCCCGCTTGAATTTTCTTGTAAAGGTTGAAGAAATTGTCGAGCTTGCGCTCAGGAAGGATCGTCATCGTCCCTCCTCTCAGCAGCTGCAATCCATTCGCTGGGCGCATTCCTTTTTCAGAATGTTGAGTCCGCCGGATCCCTTTAAGCGCCAAGACCATGTACCCTTGAAGTGCATTATGGAGCGCGATCAAGACCCATTTCCAATAATGCATATTATCGGGGACCTTTGAGCAGGGTGCTCGGCGACCAGTCATTTCCAGCGGATGAAAACCGCCTCAACGGCATTCATCGGTGCTGAGCCAGAGGTCCTTCTTCACTTCCCCCTCTTTCCTTTCAACGCTGCCAAAATCTTCTCCGGGGTGATGGGCAGGTCCTTTATCCTTACCCCCACTGCGTCGTATATCGCGTTGGCGATGGCTGGAGCGCTCGGGACGCACGCGGGCTCGCCGATACCCTTTGCGCCGAACGGGCCGGTGGGCTCGATGGGCTCAATGATGACCGCGTCAATGGGGATCTTGTCTTTGGCCGTGAGGATCTTGTAATCGAGCAGGTTGGGATTCATTACCCTGCCGTGGTTCACCTGCATCTCTTCGGTCAGGCCGTAACCCACGCCCATGATCGTCGCGCCGTAGATCTGCCCCTTTACCAGCATGGGATTGATGGCTCGGCCCACATCATGTGCAGCCACGTAATTCTGTATGGTCACCTGGCCGGTTTCCGTATCTACGTCCACTTCCACGCCATGAGCGCCGAAGGTGTAGCAGCACGAGATGTTCCCCTTCCCTTCCCGGTCGAGCATCTCGTTGGGAGGATCGTAAAAGGCCTCGGAAACCACCATCTCACCTTTTCCGGTGCCTACCATGTGGCCTTTACGGAGTATCCGTGCCGCGGGCATTCGAAAATGCTCGTTGTCCGGATCGTTCTTGACGAAAACCGTGCTGTTCTGAAGGTCCAGGTTGTCGGGATCGGACAGCACGCTGAAATCCAATGCCGGCGGCTTGAAGTCCGGATTTCTGCGGGCTGCCTTCTGGAAATCCTGCTCTAAGAGGGTCTGCATCCACTTGGCTGCCAGCTCAAGGACCTTCTTTTTCAGATCTTCCCCCGCGAGCAGGATCGCGTGCCCGGATATGAACGCGTGACGGCTGGCATGCGTCCCCACATCCCATGGGCATACTTCGGTGTCTCCCAGGAAAATAGACACGTCCTCTGGCCGGAAGCCGGTTGCCTCCGCGACCATCTGCCGGATAATGGTTTCAGACCCCTGCCCCTGATCGGTGCCACCGGTTATCACCGAAAGCTTGGCATCGTCATCAACCTTGAGGATTATTCCCTGAGCATCCGACAAATAGACCCGTGCGCCGCCGCCCACGTGCACGAAGGAAGCAACGCCGACGCCGTGGCCGTTTTTCTTGCCGTGCTTTGTGCTGGCCAGTCCAGTCTCTGCTTGACCTCATCGAGGCACTCTTTCATGGGGCAAGTGGTTATTTTCAGGCCCATGGGCGAAGTTTCGTACGGCACATTCGTATTGATGGCTCGAAACTCCATCGGGTCAATCCCTGCTTCTTCAGCCAACTGATCCATGGACTGCTCGACCACGTACGTGGCCTGCGGGTTGCCGTAACCTCTCATGGCCTGCGCATAAATATTGTTGGTATACACACAGGTTGCCTGGAAATACACATTGGGTACACGATAAAGCGAAGAGATCGGTATCATCATAACAGACGGAGTTGTAGCGCCCCATGATGTGTAAGCACCATTATCCAGGATCATGTCTACCTTCCTGAAGGTCATTCGACCGTCCTTGTCGCAGCCTTGCTCCACCGTGGAGATTGTCGGCTGCCTGGGCGGGCTCGCTACGAACTCCTCATTCCGGGTGAACACGATCTTTACCGGGCATTTGGTCTCCCAGGCCAGAAGCGCGAGAATGAATTCGTATATGTCCGTGTCCAGCTTGCTCCCGAAACTCCCGCCCACAAAAGGGGTCAACACGCGTGTGCTCCCCTTGATTCCGATATTCTTCAGGAACATGTCGAGACGGTCTTTGCCGCCAAACGGCACATTGGTGACGCTTCTGAAGATCAGATTGTTGTTCACATCAAACTCGGCAATGCCGCCGCTCGTGGCCATGCAGGCCTGGTGGACCCACTGGGTGGAAAACGTGTCCTTAACCACAAAGGCTGATTCGTCTCGGGCCTTCTCCACATCGCCGGCAACCAACTTCCACGGCAACGGCAGAATGTTGCTGCGCCGCGGCTTGCCCCTTGCATCTAATTCATGCACAAGGGGCGCATCCTTTTTCATGGCTTCGATGGGATCAAAGACTGCGGGGAGGTCTTCATACTCGACATTTATAAGACGGATAGCCTCCTCCGCGATGTCCTCGTCGATCGCGGCCACCGCGGCCACCTCATCCCTGAGCTGCCGCACCTTGTCCTTCTTCAGAGGGGTCTGATCGCCGAGGAATCCTACCCGCACATCCGGAGTATTGTAGCCGGTCAGGACAGCCCTCACGCCATGCAATTTTTCAGCCTTGGAAGTATCTATACTCTTGATCCGCGCGTGCGGCCGCGTGCTGTAGAGTATCTTTCCATAGAGCATCCGAGGTAGCCGAATATCGGTTATGTACGCGGCCCTGCCGGTCACCTTGTCCCGGTCCATCCTCGGATACGACTTCCCTACAAATAACTCTCCCATGTTTTACTCCTCGCCTAAAGGCGGTGCGAAAATCCATGAGTTTCTTGGAGGATTGCCGGGGAAGGACTTTTTGCAAAAAGTCCCTCCCCGGACCCCTCCCCAAAAACTCCTATTATTTTAGTCGCCTTGACGATCTGGCGATCCAAATTCAGCCGTGAGCAACGGTCGCCCTGCGGGCAATCGCACCTTCAAAGCGGTAAGGTCTGGGCGGCCTTTCTTGTGAAAAAGTCCTCCTCGAAATCGCTGCCAGGAACTTCTAGCCTTTGCCGGAATCATCATTTCGTCTTGGAGAGAATTGATGATTCCGGCAAAGTGTTAAAAGTTTCTTGGAGGGGGTTTGGGGGAACCTTCTTTACAAAGAAGGTTCCCCCAATCTTACCTCTTTGACATCATGTCTGCTGCGAGCATGACGGATTCGACTATTTGAACGTAACCGGTGCACCGGCACATATTTCCTGCGATTGCGTGTCTGATTTCGTCTTCCGTAGGGTTGAGGCTCTTGTCCAGAAGCGCCTTCGCGGACAGGATCATCCCTGGAGTGCAGAAGCCGCATTGGACACCCGCTTTTTCGAGAAACGCCTGCTGTATGGGGTGCAGTTCATTGTTCTTGCCGATCAGGCCCTCGATGGTGAGCACTTCCTTACCTTCGGCTTCCAGTGCTGGATAGATGCAACTATTGACGGGCGCGCCATTGACCAGGACCGTACACGCGCCGCATTCGCCTTCCCCGCATCCCTGCTTGACGCCCATAAGCTCCAACTCTTCTCGCAGCACTCGCAACAGAGGCCAGTGGGGCTGGGCCTCGACTTCCACGGTGTGTCCGTTTACAGTGAACCGGATAGTCTGCTTCATTACCTGCCTTCTCCCTTCGCTCTCTGCTGACAAACCAGGCCGGTGCGCTTGACCAGCACGCGGATCATGTCTCGACGGTACCATTCGGAGCCCCGAATGGTCGTCCTGGGGCTTGCTTCGGACGCGGCAATCTCTCCCGCTTCAGCCAGGATCTTTTCATTGATTGATTGCCCTTCGAGGAACGCTTCCGCTTGCTTGGCCCGCATAGGGGTAGGAGCGGCCACGCCAAGCGCGATTCGCGCCTTTGTGCAAGTGCTCAAGTCCTCGTTGAAGGAAAGCAGCACCGCGACCCCCAGAATGGGAAGGTCCATAGCCTTACGCCGGGTATGCTTTGTGTAGGCCATGCCAGTTCTTGGGAGCGGTTGGGGAATGGAGAATTCAGTGACGATCTCACCCGGTTGCAGGACCGTCTTGCCTGGCCCCTTGAAAAAGGTCTCGATGGGGACCGATCTTTCGGCCGCGGCAGAAGCGATCTTGACCTGGGCCTCGAGGACCAGCATAGGCGGGGCACTATCCGCGGATGGCGCCGCGTTGCAGAGGTTACCCCCTATGGTGGCTGAGTTCCTCACCTGAACAGATCCCAGACCGCTCACTGCATCCCAGATTACGGGGAACCACTTTTGAATCTCCGGAGAAAGCTCCAATGATCTGTGAGTGGTAGCGCTCCCGATTCGCAAGCTCCCGTCGCAGTTGATGAAGTTCAGTTCCGGAACGTTTCTCAAGGGAGATGATGTAATCAGGGGACAAGAGTCTCTTCTTCCACTGAATCATCAAATCTGTTCCGCCCGCGATCACCTTTGCCTTGTCTCCGTGTTCGTTCAGGAGGCCCAGGGCTTCTGCCAAAGACGTAGGTTTGAGATATTGGAAAGTTCGCACAAGAGGATCCTCCCGCATCGACTATTCTGTTTTGATTGAACGCGGAACTTATGTTTGAGCGTAATTCATACCATGTCCGCGGAGGTTTTCCAAACAGATCTCGTTGCCAAAAGTAACCCATAGAACCTATGCACTCAACCTCGCGAGATAGAGATTGTCATTGCAAGCGCAGCGAAACGTGGCAACAATCCCTTCTGCAGTGAGACGGGCATCTTGGCCGTCATTCGTCACCCCGGACTCCGATCCGGAGGCCAGTCTGGACATGCCTCGCGGGACCCGTACGCGGGAATGACGAGGCCGGGATGTCCATCCCACCGGAGATTGCTTCGTCGTTCGACTCCTCGCAATGACAGAAGCGGCGGACTGCTCCGGCACTGATAGCTGAATGTTAACCATGTACCCCTATTTCCGTGCTGCCGCCTGGACAAGCCACTTTCGCTCATCGGAGGCTGAACGGGAATAACAAGAGAACAATCCGAGAAACAGCATTATGATAATTCCTATACGTGCTGAAATTATTTAACTAAGCCTATTAATGTAGTTTCTAGTTTGACAAAATGCGTGGAGGTGTGTATTTTGGGTTCGTTCATGTTCGATTAAATTCAATTCAGTCGTCCGGGATTCTGTGATTCCGGCATGCGTTTGAGTCCGGCAGAGGGTATTGGGGTTAGGGTCGGACTCTTTTTTATTGTACGGTTGAAATTCATTTCTGTCATGCCTATGCACATAGTGCACATATTCTTAAAATAAATCATTGACATTTTGCTTATCTGTGTGTTATCGTAACAAAACCTACCAGCCATTTGGCTGGACGTGGTAGAAAACCCGGCGCTCCTTCCTGACCCCGCTCCGGGTTTTCATTTTTTTGTGGAATGCCTCCTCGATGCATCGCAGATCAATATCAAAGGTTGTTCCTGTACCACTCGATACTCTGTTCCAACCCCGTCCGTAAGTCGTGGACCGCCTTGAACGCGAGCATCTCCTCGGCGCGAGAAGTGTCGGCTGACGAATGCATAACATCGCCGGCACGCGGCGGGTCAAACTGGGCCTCGACGCAGGTGTTCAAAAGACTTTGCAGCGTACCGAGCAAGGTGAGCAGGTTCACCTGGTCCCCACGGCCTATATTGTAGGCCGCTCCGCACGCGGCTGAAGGGGCTTCCAGCGCAAGCAGATTCGCTTGTACCACGTCCTTCACATAGGTGAAGTCGCGGCTCTGCTGGCCGCTGCCGTAGATGATGGGCCGATTCCCCGAAAGTAGCGCGGTTATGAAGCGGGGAATTACCGCTGCGTATTGAGACTCAGGGTCCTGTCTGGGACCGTAGACGTTGAAATAACGAAGTCCTATGGTCTCGAATCCATATAGCGCTTTGAACAGGCGCCCGTACTCCTCATTGTTCTTTTTCGTCAGCGCATAGGGGGACAAAGGCAAGCCCTCCGCACCCTCGCATTTCGGCAGGATTTGGCTGTCCCCGTACACTGCGGAGGAAGAGGCATAGACCACACGAGGGACTTGATTCTTGTGGGCAGCCCAAAAAACGTTCAGGGTTCCGTCAGCGTTGACGCACTGTGTGGTTGCCGGATCTTCCACGGAGCGGGGAACACTTCCCAATGCGGCCTGATGGAGTATCCCATCAACACCTGTGCACGCCCTATCCAATGCCGCAGGATCCCGAATGTCTCCTTCAATGAGTTCGAAGTCCCGATGGACTTCCCAGCCTCCGCTGCCCAGTTTTTGGAGGTTCTCCCTCTTACCCGTACTGAAGTTATCAAGGACGCGGACCGCATCACCTCGCTCCAGCAGGCCCGCCACTATATGGCTTCCGATGAAGCCGCCTCCCCCTGTAACCAGTATCAGTCTACCGCTATTTTTCGCAGTCATGCTTGTTGATCACTCCATTATGCACCGCTGAATCCAATGCGCTGTCCGACAAGCGGCGTTGCTGATCGCCAACGGCGGCGCCAGATTTTGACTCGCTTGAAAGCGCATTGATATGAATCCCATCTAGGGGACCCAAAGAGGGTAGCTATTTTTGCATGAAAATCAAATAGTAATTTTATGCGGGGGTAGCCGTTAAGTTACAGGGCGCCGGACTGCTATTGTAGGGCAGGCTTTCCAGCCTGCTTGTCCTGAAACGGCAGTAGTGTCAGGCTGGAAGAAACTGTCTCAAAATTATGCCATGCCGCATGATTTGTGTAGAGGCGCTTCGAGGAGCGCCCTTATTTCGGGCGGTTCACGAACCGCCCCTACAGATGACGTGATAAAATTGTGGGTTTTGAGACAGTTCCGGAAAGCCTGCCACCACAACTGAATGTATGCAGCGGGAGATCATATTTGGACGGAGTGAGGACCATTTCTGTCCCGGATGAATGGTCAAGGAGCAGAAATCAATACTTGACTCGGTAAACCAATGTATATGAAATGGGTAAGCGGGGGCTTTGGAAAATCGCACGGATTGTGTAGCAAGGGAAGTTTCTTGCCCCCGCATACCACTCTAGTAGGCGCCGTCTGATACGCCCTTTTTTATTACCTTCTTGTCGATCTTGCCGACGCTTGTCTTGGGAATCTGTTCCACGAGGACAAAGGCGTCGGGAATTCCCCATTTGGAGATCTGGCCGTCATCAATGAACTTCTGCATGAAGTCCCGAAGTTCCTCTGAGGTTATGCTGGTCGCGAACTCAGCCTTGGGCACCACCATGGCCATGGGCCTTTCTCCCCATTTGTCGTCCGGCACGCCTATGACCGCGACCTCGGAAACCGCCTGATGCTGGCTGATAAGACTCTCCAAATGAAGGGATGAAATCCATTCACCGCCGGTTTTAATAACATCCTTGAGACGATCGGTAATCTGGACGTATCCGGTCCGGTCCATGCAAGCTATGTCGCCGGTATGGAGCCAACCTCCGTCCCACAGTTCCTCCGATCGCTGAGGGTCTTTGAAGTATCCCTGGGTCAGCCACGGGGTGCGCACCACAATTTCGCCGGGGCTTTTGCCGTCTCTCGGCAGCGACTCGCCTGTGGCAACATCCGCGATCTTCAGGTTGACCAGAGGAATCGGCATGCCGGTCTTAGTTCGTATGTCAAGTTGACGCTCAGCCTCCCAGTCCATCATGTCCGGCCTGAGATTGGCCAGGGTTAGAACAGGACAGGTCTCGGACATGCCATAGCCGGCATAGATGTCGATTCCTCGCTCCATCGCGGCCTTTGCCAACCCTCTCGGAAGCGCGGACCCGCCTATGACTACCTTCCAGCCCCGAAGGTCTATGTCCTTGGCAGCCGGGCTGCTCAGAATCATGTGAAGAATCGTGGGCACACAGTGCGAGAAGGTAACTTTCTCCGTCGTGAGGAGTTTGAGAAGCATCGCGGGCTCGTACCTGCCCGGATAAACGTGTTTCGCTCCCAACATGGTCGCGAACAAAAGGAAACCCCCAGGCGTGCACGTGAAACATCGGCGTAATCGGCATGTAAACGTCTCCGGACTGGAATCTGCCTGGAGCCGTGTAACCCGCTACCGCGACCGCGGTTCCCAGGGTGTGCAGCACCAATTGGCGGTGGCTGTAGTAAACCCCTTTGGGATCGCCGGTTGTACCGGTTGTGTAAAAGGTTGACGCCTGAGTGTCCTCGTCAAATTCGGGAAAGTTGAAGGAATCGGAAGCTTGGCCCAGCATCTCTTCGTATTCCGCCGCGATGGGCAATGAAGTTGCCGGCTTTTCGGCTCCTTCCTTCAGCAGAATATATCTCTTCACAGTAGTCAATTGGCCCGAGATGCTCTCCAATATCGGCAAGAAATCTTCATGGACGAGAACCACGTCATCTTCGGCATGATTCATCGTGTAGAGGATCTGGTCAGGGGACAGGCGAATGTTAACAGTGTGAAGGATAGCTCCCATCATGGGTACGGCAAAGAAACACTCCAGGTAACGATGGGAATCCCAGTCCAGGACCGCGACCGTCGTACCCGGCCCCACGCCAAGCGAGTCCAGCGCGGAAGCGAGCCGATTGATCCTGCCGTACAGTCTCCCGGTACGAGAAGCGCAACTGGTCACGATACACAATCTCTTGATCGGGCGCGTAAATAATCGGCGTGTGAAGCAACTGTTTGATGATTAGGGGATAAGAATAGGCGGACGCCGTTTTGTCTATTTTTCGGACTTGTTTCTCCATAACTTCAATCGCCTCCAGGGACCTTATTGAACTTGGTATGGAGTTCGCTCTAGCATACAAAACGCACTGATGTTAGGCACGCGCAGATCACATCCCAAGGTCCTCCGCTTGGAATACGGTTAGGATAGCAAGACTCGTGCCGTGAGAATAACGAAGACGAAACTTGCAACATGTTGATATCTTGCAGGCAACCTCAGCCCCATCCTCGGACTGACCAAGACTGATCGTCAGAATCCTTTACAGTATGTAAAGAACCCGAACCGGAATGTCGCGCACAGATCCCCGTTCTAACTGCCGTAAACCATGAGGGTCACGGAGAGCGAACCTATCGACAACAAGGTTGAGAGGACAATGGCCGCTGTCGCAAGATCAACGTCGCTATTGAGCTGTGCGGACAAGATGTAACTAGCGGGAGAAGTGGGAAGGGCGAAGAATATCATGGCAATCTTGAACGGCATGCCTGAGACACCAAAGAGTTGCAGACAGAAGTAGCCCACAACCGGCAGGATGACCAGTTTGAACATCGCGGCCGCAGAAGCGTACTTGAGATGGCCCTGGAGTTTGGTCAGGGTAAGTGATGCCCCGATGGAAACCAGCGCCAGGGGCAAGGCCGGCAGAGATACCAATCCCAAGGCGTTATCTACAAATACAGGAAACGGCGTGTTCAGCTTCGAGTACAGGATACCCAGCATGCAGGCCACAATAAAAGGATTCAAAAGGGTGGCTCTTACCAGGAGAGCTGCCTTGCGGGGCCATGCATAACTTTCTCCGGAAAACCATATCAGGGTGATGACAGCCAAGACATTTATGAAAGGGATGACAAAGCCTATCAGCACTCCAAACTGTCTGAGGCCCTCCTCGCCCAGGTCCGCAAGCATGACGGCCATCCCTATGTACGTGCTGAAGCGAAAACAACCCTGAGCAAATGAGCCGACCGCATAATCCTGCATTCTGACGAGCTTGACAAAGATCAGGCTCATCACGAATACGATTAAGACAGCGCAAAGCACCGCAAATATAAGACGGGTTTCTATCGTCGCGCCCGCCGCTGGCTTCCCTATTTTCCAAAAGAGCAGGGCAGGGAAAAATATGTAGTAAATCAGCCTGTCCGACACTGCAATGAAGGTGTCGTCGATTACTTGAAAACGCCTGAGAAGATTTCCCAGTGCGATAACCGCGAATATGGGGACCACACTGTTAAGTATTGATACCATTGGGGTGTGAGTACAGGCCGGTTCAGTTCCCTTCATTCATATATTTTCTCGTCAACAGCGTCAAAGGCCAGTGAGTCCGATTCATGGTCGCGTGCAAGGCGGTCCTGTTTCGTTCCCGCGTATTCTTTGTACCATTCGTTCGCTACGATTGCCGCCATCACCTCGTTTGTGCCGGTCCAGATAGAGGCCAGACGGAGATCGCGACATATTCGCTCAATCGGGTAAACATTGGTGTAACCAATTCCGCCCATCACCTGCATCGAGTTATTGGCAACCTTTTGGCACGACTCGGTCACAAACTTCTTAGTTTGGGATACCATCCGTCTAACAACGGTGGGAGCGGCTCCAGAATCCACCGCTCTAGCAGTGGCGTAAGCCATCGCTCGTGACGCATCCAGCAGCATGGCGGCCTCGGCCACTTGAAAACTCACACCCTGAAACTGGTTGATCGTCTGGCCAAACGCCTTTCGGCGGGTGGTGTAGCCTGTGGCAATGTCCAAAGCTGGCCTGGCCGCACCTATTGTCATGGCGGCAGTGCCGAGGCGTTCAGGAATCATCATTGTGTTAAAGACAGCGTAAGCTCCGTGGAGTTGGCCGACGATGTTTTCCTTGGAGACTTTGACATCCTTGAAGACTATTCGGGCTGCTCCCCCGCCGCGGCAACCCATGAGTCCGTACACATATTTTGTGTCCAGGCCTGGGCTCCGGTCCACAATGAAGCATGTCAGGGACTTGTGAGGCTCCGCGTCCGCGGCGGTGCGAGCGTACACAAGAAAAAAATCCGCTCCATCCGCACCAACGATAAATCGTTTTTGCCCGTTCAATAGAAAGTGATCGCCCTTATCGACCGCTGTAGTTGTAGTGCCGAAGAAATCAGAGCCGCCTCGAGGTTCGGTAAGGCACTCTGCGGCAAAGATTTCGCCTGCGAGCAACGGTTTGACGTATTTTCCCTTCTGTTCGTCGGTACCGTGAAGAATGATCGCATCGCATACGAGTTCAGCCCCAATGCCGAAAACGCATGAGAAGATGTAACCAAGTGTCCCGACTTCCTCCATCACCATGCACGTAGTGACCCAGTCCATGTCGCGCCCACCCCATTTTGTCGGGTACCGGCATCCGAACAGGTTACGCCGTCCGGCTTCCTGCAAGAATTCTTTTGGAAACCGAATTTGATCCGCATCCATATCCAGGATCATTTTCCGGGGGACCCACTTGACCAGGTCACGGGCTTCATCCCTTATCTTGCGCTGCTCTTCAGTAAGTAGGAAATCAAACATGGGGACCCCTCCAGATTATTTATGATTTGGGGAGCACAAATACGAAGGTTGCGCCTTTTCCCTCCTCGGACTCAACCCATATTCGTCCGCCGTGACTTTCTATGATTTTTTTCGCGATGGAGAGTCCAAGGCCAGTGCCCCCCTGGACGCCGGATCTAGACCCACGGAAAAATCGGTCGAATATCTTGTCCAAGTATTGAGCGGGTATACCGGCACCGTTATCCGACACCTTTGTGACAACATGATCTTGATCGCCGCGCACCTGAATCCGAATCATGGGACGGTTTCTTCTCCCCCATGTGTCTGACCGCATTTATCACTAAGTTATCCAATACTTGCCTGATGCGATGTACATCACCCAGCACGGTTGGAACGGATGCTATCTCGACGTCCAAGTTTATTCCTTTGTCTTCGATCATCTGCCTGTGTTGCCTGACGACCTCATTCACGACCTCGTCGAGCCGGACCTCTGCTCGTTGGGGCTCCGTGTGCTCAGATACCAGTCCGTCAAGTAGATCCTTCAGGAATCTTTCCATTCTTTCGCTCGTCAGGCTGAGCTGGTCCAGTATCTGCTCCTTCCTGTCGTCCACGGGCATCTTGGACAGGCTCCCCTTGAGAAGACGGACTAGTCCTCCAATCGTTATCACAGGCGATTTCAAATCGTGCGCCACCATTTGGATCAGTGATTCCAGTTCCTCATTTCTTTGCCGTGCCTCGATAGTTCTTTGTTCGAGCGCCTGTTCAGCTTCTTTGCGTCGGGTGATGTCCCGTATCATTCCGGTGAAGAATGTTCCTTCACTAGTAGTCCAAGTCGAAAGGGAAAGTTCGAGTGGAAACTCAATTCCACCCTTCATGAGACCTCGTAATTCGGCCGTCTTACCAATGAGCCTGCGTTCACCCGTAACCAGATACCGGCGCACGCCAGAGTGATGTGCTTCACGCAGCGATTCGGGAATGAGCATTATCACGGAACGACCCATTACTTCTTCTTCCGAGTACCCGAAAATCTTTTCCGCGCCTTTGTTCCAGAAAATAATCTTGTCTTCACTATCGATCGAGATTATCGCGTCTACTGCCGATTGAGCCAACGATCGGAACCTCATTTCCGAGTCCCGGAGCGCCGCTTCCACAGACTGGCGCCGCGCGTCCAATGCTTCCAGCTCCGCATTTCGGCGTTCCAATTCGTCAATTCTATTTAACAGTCTCTCTTTTGAATTGCCGTAGCTCATACGCTTCGCTCCGGAGAAGGCCGGGATACTTTCCTTCTGCTCCAAGCCGCGGGGGTTCGGATCTGCTTTGCTGTGATTTTTCGACAAGGGCACAGGCCGGGCCTTGCAGACAGTCACTTTAGAGACTTGCAGGCGCTAGGTCAAGGCTCTAAAAGCGCGAAGGAGGGATGGTCCTTCGCTGACGACATCAAGTCCGCGGGAGAACTTGCGTCTTATACTGACACCAAGGCGCTGTGGGATAAGTGGCCACGCGTCAGGCCCGGTTGATCATCGATGTCGAGAGGATTGAACTTATGCCTCCTTTCCCTTGAGATCTGAGCCTTTTGGCATTTGAACAGCCCAAGACTGCACCAACTGCTGTGACGAAGCGCTACTTGCTTGAAGGCGCACCGATAACAGAGAGTCCTACAGCTTAATGAAAGTTCACGACCATGAACTCCTGTATCGCTTGGGCCGGGACACCGACTTGACATTTGGAGCTTGTTTTGGTACACGAGTGACCTCTACATTCCCTGTCTTACGGTTCATGTTACTATAGATCGAGACCTTCGGCCCGCGGGCTCAACTCGGCGGCGCAACGTATTGGAACCCTCGGAGTGCACGTGCTATGGACATGAAACGGCACTATTATGAGGACGTGCAGCTCTTCAAGACCAACACTGCGCTGTCGCTGACTGTACTATTCCTCTCCGCAATCGCCTGTCTGCCCTTTCTCGTTGGGGACTATACCCTGTACGTATTAAACCTGATTGCGATTAACGCAATAGTTGCAATAGGGCTGAACATCCTGGTCGGTTATACTGGTCAGATTTCTCTCGGGCACGCGGGGTTCTTCGCCATTGGTGCCTACAGTTGCGTTCTGCTTATGGTCAAGGGCGGGCTGCCCTTTTTGGTCGCGTTGCCGTGTGCCGGAGTGGTTGCGGCCCTTTTCGGATTCATGCTCGGGTTGCCGGCTTTGAGGTTAGAGGGGCCTTATCTGGCCATTGCTACTCTGGGATTTGGGATGGCCGTGACGCAGATCATCAGTCACTCAGACTTTACCGGGGGCCACATGGGCATCCACGCGCCCAAGATGTCCATCGCAGGTCTTGTTGCCGACACAGGTGCCAAACAGTATGCAGTTATCATGGTCGTGGCTGCCGCACTGACTTTTTGCGCGGTCAATCTCATGAAGACGCGTGTGGGGCGCGCTTTTGTGGCAATCAGAGACAGTGAAATCGCGGCGGAGTCCATGGGCATCAACATTAGCTGGTACAAGACCCTGGCCTTTGCCGTGAGCGCATTCTATACGGGAGTGGCCGGAGCATTGATGGCCTTCGCGCTGGAGCACGTGTCCGCTGGGAGCTTCAACCTGATTCTCTCCATCACGTTTCTTGCCATGATCATTGTCGGTGGACTGGGATCCGTGATGGGCTCAATTTTGGGAGCTGCCTTGCTCACCTATCTGCAGCTCAAGCTCCAGATAATTCAGGAGGCTGCGTGGATCGGCCCCCTTCTTCTTGAAGTTTCGAAGCGGTACTTCACCACGGAAGGATTGCCTAACATTCAGAGCATCGTATTCGGTGCCATCATGATCGCTATTGTGGTTTTCGAGCCGTTGGGCATGCACGGCATTTACTTGCGTTGCAAGCGGTACTGGAGGATGTGGCCTTTCTAGAAAGTGAGGATCGAACTGACCTCAAGCTTGCAACCGGGCGACGGAGGCATGGATGAACTTTTTCTTCGATCTGGTCATAGGGGGGCTTTCCATAGGAGCCTGTTATGCCCTTGTGGCCTTGGCCATGGTCATCATTTACAAGACCTCCGAAGTGCCCAATTTTGCCCAGGGCGAGATGGCCATGATCTCCACCTTCATTGCGTTCACCCTCATGAGCAACTATGGTGCGGGATTCTGGACATCGGCTGGAATCACCCTGATTTTCGCTCTGGCCCTCGGAGTCGTGCTCGAAGTGGCCTTCTTGCGACCGGCCAAGGACCCGAGCATCCTCGGGCTGATCGTGATCACCCTCGGAGCGGAGATGATCCTTTACGGACTCGCCGGCTGGAAATGGGGGGCAAACCAAAATCCCTTCCCTGTTCCTTTCTCTGAATACTCGGGGATCAGTCCCGGTGGAATCATGATCACGGAGATCAACCTCTGGACCTTTGTTACCAGCCTAGTGCTCATGCTATTGTTGTTCCTGTTCTTTCGGTTCACTAAACTGGGAGTGGCGATGAAGGCTGTCCAGCAGAACCATTTTGCTGCCAAAGCCATGGGCATCCCGACCCGGCGAGTGCTGTCCTTTACCTGGGGGCTCAGTTCAGTCACGGGCGCAGTGGCGGGGATGCTGATCGCTCCCATCGCCACGCTTGATCCTAACATGATGCTCGATCCCATGATGAAAGGATTTGCCGGCGCTGTGCTCGGCGGTATGACCAGTCTACCCGGAGCGGCTTTGGGAGGGTATCTCCTGGGGCTCATAGAGAACTTTTTTGGGGGATACGTGTCTCTGGAGTTCAAGTCTGTCGTGGCATTCGGGGTCATTGTGTTGATCCTGTGCGTGAAGCCTTCCGGTCTCTTCGTGCGGCACTTCGAACGGAAGGTGTGACGCACCCGAACAAGCCAATGATCGTGGACTATAACGGTTATTCGTCTCAGTAAGGAGGACAAGAAATGAGAAAGAGTGTCGTGATGTCGGCCTCAATAATCTGTCTGGCGCTTCTGGCGGGATCATTTTCCTCGGTTGCGGCCGCGGACAAGGTCCGGGGAGTGACGGATACGGAGATCATCATAGGTCAATGGGGTCCTCAAACCGGCCCGGCTGCGCTCTGGGGCGCAGTTGCCAGGGGAACCGGTGTCTATTTTGACATGATAAACGACGAGGGAGGCATCAACGGCCGGAAGATCAAGTATGTTTTGCGGGACGACGCATACCAACCTGCCAAAACCAAGGCTATCGCCAAGGAATTCGTTGAGGATATCGGGGTCTTTGGCGTGGCAGGCGGCGTGGGCACCTCATCGGGAATGGCCGTACGCGACTATCTCATGGAGAACAAAGTTCCTTGGGTAGGTCCCACAACCGGCACCAGGCACTGGACTCAACCCTTTCAAAAATATCTCTTCGCCCTCTACGTCCCCTACGTGGACGAAGCTTATCTACTCACCCAGTATGCCGTGGAAAAGCTCAATAAGAAAAAAATAGGGTTCTTCTATCAGAACGACGATTACGGGAAAGAAGGTCTTGAGGGCGCCAAGAAATATATGGATAAGAAAGGGCTCAAGTTGGCAGCCGAAGTGCCTGTTGAAGTGGCTGACACCGATCTCAAGTCCCATGCACTCAAACTCAAAGAAAGTGGTGCAGATGCAGTGATCATGTGGGTGCTGCCCAAACATGCCGCTATCATTCTGGGTCAGGCCAAGGCTTCCGGCTTTGAGCCTCAGTGGATAGCGTGTTCAACTCTTTCGGATGCGGCCCTGATGCATAAGGTTACGAAAGGACTTTGGGAGGGAGTGATCTACGCCAACTTCCTCGATATGGAGAGTCCGAGGGCGAAGAAATATCTCGAGGCCCAGAAGAAGTTCGCCCCTAACGAGCAGAACACAGGGGTGTTCTTCATGGCCGGTTTCATGTTCGTGGAACCTATGGTTGAGGGATTGCGGCGTGCGGGAAAAGACCTGACCCCTGAGACGTTCGTCAAGGCCATGGAATCCATAAAGAATTGGAATGACTGGCTCGGTCATGATTGCACGTTTACCCCGAAGATCACCAGGGCATGAGGTCGATCTTTCTTTCCAAATGCGGGCCGGAAGGCAAGGCCGAGAAGATTGCCGACTGGATGACTTACAAGGAAGATAAATAGTCCTACATGGACAGCGACCGCGGGCAGCAGGAGGCCGTTTGCCGGCTGTGTGTCCAAAGATCGCACCCCCCGCGCTGATTGCCGCTGCGCCGGTCCACGATGAGAGGGGTCCATCGGATTGATTCGAGGTAGGGGCGGGTTTCAAACCCGCCCCTACAGATCTTGGCTTTGGTAAGAGGTCTTATGGCTCTTCTCTCCATAGAAGACTTGTGGATTTCGTTCGGTGGACTCACTGCGTTGAGCGGGGTTTCAATGGTAGTGGAGAAGGGGAAGATCTTCTCCATCATCGGCCCCAACGGAGCGGGCAAGACCACCGTCTTCAACTGTGTCACCGGTATTTATCGCCCTTCGAAAGGGCGAATCATCTTTAATGGGCATGATCTAGTCGGCAGGCGTCCTCATCAAGCGGCAAGGATGGGGATTGCGCGAACGTTCCAAAATATTGAATTATTCGCTCATCTTACCACCATGGACAACTTGCTGCTCGGTCGCCACATGCACATGAAAACAGGCATCCTCTCGGGCGCAACGCTCTTCGGAAAACGTTCTCCTGCGGCGAGGGAGGAATGTGCCCACAGAGAACGTGTCGAACGAATCATAGAGTTCCTGGAACTTGAATCGTCGAGGAATGTTCCTGTTGCAGCACTCCCGTACGGAACCCGCAAGTTGGTCGAACTCGGAAGAGCGCTGGCCATGGAGCCGATTTTGTTGCTCCTGGATGAGCCCACCGCGGGCATGAATCAGGAAGAAAAACGAGACATGATGTTCTGGATCAGAGATATCCGGGATGACTTTGACGTGACCATCGTCATGGTCGAGCACGACATGAATTTGGTCATGACAATATCAGATGAGATCCTGGCTTTGAATTTCGGTGTGAAGCTAGTTCAGGGGCTTCCAGAAGAGGTCCAGACGCATCCGGAGGTTCTCGAAGCGTACCTTGGAAGTGACTGAGCGCTTTGTTTAGCAAGTTCGGTGACGTAACGTCGCCACCACCGTATCGGTAGGGCCGGCGTCCCTGCCGGCCATGGATCAATGACCGGCACGGAGGCCGGTCCTACTGGATTTCTCTGTTCGCAGGAATGACAGGTAAGTCGTCCGTCGCGTGAGCGTCCAGGTACTCCATCTCGGATGGCCAAGAGGAAACTATTCTTGGCAACAACTACAATCCAATGAGGTGATGTGACCGTTCCCCATGCTTGAAACAAAAAATATTGAAATTTACTACGGCAAGATCATGGTGGTGCGCGGACTGTCGCTGACCGTGGAGGAAGGCCAGATTAGAGCCATCCTTGGGGCCAACGGCGCGGGCAAGAGTACCATACTCAAAACCATTATGGGGTACCTTGACGATCAACCGGAAAAGGGCTCGATTTGGTTCAAGGGCAAGCGTATAGACGGCATGCACACCGAACACATCGTGCGCTTGGGGATTGCTTATGTGCCCGAAGGAAGGGAGGTGTTTCCCGAGCTTACGGTCACCGAGAACCTTATGATGGGAGCCTACACGAGACGGGACCGGGAGGTTTCCGAAGACCTGGATCGTGTATTCGCGTATTTCCCTCTGCTTAAGGAACGTCTCAAACAACTGGCCGGCACTCTCTCCGGAGGCGAACAGCAGATGCTGGCCATTGCAAGAGCGTTGATGTCCAGACCGAGCCTTATGATTCTCGACGAGCCGTCACTTGGATTGTCACCGGTTCTTGTCAGCCAGATTTTCAACATTATTAAGGCCATAAACGAGGACGGCACTACGATTCTTCTCGTGGAGCAGAATGCCCGAAAGGCGCTCAGCGTAGCTCATCATGCGTTCATAATGGAAACAGGACGCATAGTGCTGGAAGGAACCCCTGAAAAACTCTTGCAGGACGCGGATGTTCAGGAGTTTTACCTGGGCATAAGCAGTGAGACTTCCGTGAAAGGCTATCAGCGCTACAAGAGAAAGAAGAGATGGCGTTGAACAACGAAGCAATAATGGATCGATACTCGACCATGCCCAAGATGTTTGTTGAAAGGGTATCACGGCACCCCGAAAAGGTGGCCATGCGGTACAAGTACCTCGGGATATGGAGAGACATCACGTGGGCAGAGTATCTGGAAAACGTTCGTCACACATGCCTCGGGCTCAAGTCGTTGGGCATCGACAGAGGAGACCGAGTGGCTGTTATCGGCGAAAACCGTCCGGAATGGCTCTTCTCAGACCTTGCGGCTATGGCAGCAGGTGCGGTGACGGTCGGGATTTACACCACCAGCTCGGCTCACCAGTGCGAATATGTGGTGGGCCATTCAGGTTCCAAGGTCTTCATTGCCGAAGACGAGGAGCAGCTCGACAAGGCCCTGCTTCTGAGGGAACGGACCCCGGATCTCACCTGGATCGTCGTCATGGACCCCAAAGGCCTTCGGAGCTTCTCCGATCCTATGGTCATTACGTTTCAAGAGCTGCTCGAAAGAGGCAGAGAAATTGACGATAAGGAGCCCCAGCGCTTTGCCGAGATGGTCGCTCAGACGCAACCTGACGACCTTGCCTTGATCATATACACCTCAGGAACCACAGGACCGCCCAAGGGGGCGATGCTCTCGCATCGGAACATAACCTGGACAACGTGGTCCATCGGAGAGGCTACCCCTTTGTATCCTGCTGACGAACTCCTCTCCTTTCTGCCTCTCAGCCACATCGCGGAGCGCATGTTCAGCGTGTTCCTACCCATTCGGTTCGGGTACACGGTAAATTTCACCGAGAGCCCCGACACTGTAATGGAGAACTTCCGCGAGGTGTCGCCCACGGTGATATTCGCTGTTCCAAGAATCTGGGAGAAGTACTATTCGGGCATACGGATTCGCATTGCCAACGCCACGTGGCTCAAGCGTGTAGCCTATGGCTTGGCCGAAGCGGTCACTAGCCGATACGGTCGAGCCAGATTCGAGCGCAACGTAGTTCCCGCGTGGCTACGGCTGATGCGATTCTTCGCTGACGTTTTGGTGTTCTACAAGCTGCGAGAACGATTGGGCTTTGACAGAGTGCGCCTGGCGGTTTCCGGCGCGGCGCCCATTTCCCCTGACGTACTGCGATACTTCCACGGGATAGGCGTCTCCTTGCGAGAGGTGTACGGCCAGACAGAAGGGTCGGGTCCCACCTGCATGCATCAGGGCGAGAACATCGAACTGGAAAACGTGGGGCCTCCCCTACCCGGCGTGGAGGTGCTTATAGCCGAAGACGGGGAAATACTGGTCAAAGGTGACAACGTCTTCGTGGGTTACTACAGGGGTCCTGAGGCCACTGCGGACACATTGAGCGACGGATGGCTGCGTTCAGGCGACGTCGGCGTCCTGGATGAAAGAGGCTATCTCAAAATCACCGACCGAAAGAAAGACCTTATCATTACTGCCGGCGGAAAGAACATAGCGCCCCAAAACATTGAGAATCAACTCAAGTTCAGCCCGTACATCAACGACGCCATCGTGGTGGGAGACCGGCTGAAATTCCTGGCGGCCTTGATCGTGATTGACGAAGAAAACGTCGTACAGTTCGCCCAGGACCACAAGATACCCTTTACCACGTATGAAAGCCTCACCAAGTGCCGGGAGATCATCGATTTGATTGATAGCGAAGTGCAGGAAGTGAACAAAACGCTTTCCCACGTGGAGACCGTCAAGAAGTTCACCATCGTCCCGAAAAAACTCTACGAAGAGGACGGTGAAGTTACTCCCACCATGAAGGTCAAGAGACGCTACATCAACGAGAAGTTCGGGATCTCATTCGAGCCATGTACAAGGGCTGATAGGATTTGCTTTCAAGTCGGGGACTGAGGGGATCACCTTGTCTTGCGAGGGGAAGCGACGAAGCATCTGACGGGTGCGACGTCCCGCAGCGGACGCGGGATTGTCGGTCATTCGTCAACCCGGACTCCGATGCGGGTCCCGCCGTCACCCCGGACGGTGGGACAGGCATCCTGCCTGTCGCTTAATGACGGGCAAGATGCCCGTCCCACCGAAGAACGGATTGCTTCGGGCTACGCCCTCGCAATGACGTTATAGAGCCTCGGCGCAATTTACTTCCATTAACTCACTCCACGTGTAACGTGTTCCAGTCCCATCAGTCCTCTGATGTCAGGGAATTGCCGGATAAATCACGTTTCCCTGTTGCGTGACCAATGCACCCTCGGTGATGGTGTGAGATCGGAGGTTCTTGGGGCCCAAAATGTGCAGCACTTCTACGCCCTGTGCAACCAGGTAATCGCTGAGTAGACGCCGATGACACCGCCAGTAGAGAGCTTCTGCGCACATATAGGCTGTCCTCGATTCTGATGCGACGGACAGCAGTTCCCCGACTCCCTTCCGAAATTCCTCTTCACCCATGTAATCGGCATAGCTACGGAATCCCGAGGTGGTTAGGCCCATGTTCGGGGAATCGAACCCTTTGCGGGCCTTCCGGCGGCCGCCCAGCTTTGGCAGCCAAAGATACCTCACGCCATGTCCGGGAAGGATGGTTTCCAGATTTTCAAGGTTAAAATGTGGAAATTTTCGTGAACCCGGCTGGCTACGGATATCCACCAGCGCCTGAATATCGAACTCCTTGAGCAAAGCGAGAAAGTCTTCAAGAGATCTATTGGAATGGCCGATGGTATAGACGCGATTGTCGGTTTCCAGCATGGTTTCGGCTCGCAAGATCTGAAATTGTCTTGAGATACACTCAGCAGACGGAATGAAATTTGATGACCGGCGCGGAGGCCGGTCCTACCGAGCTCATGGTAGGGCCGGCGTCCCTGCCGGCGGGTTTCCGGGGAAACCGCTGTGCCATGTAAACAAATACATATTAACATGAGGAGGATGCCTTAACACGAAAGACGTGTTCCCTAAGGTCGATCAATTCTGTAAGGCATTACTTGACGTTTTGCACGTGCAGTTCTAGAATCAGACGAATGATTGCTTCCCTCAACAGACGTGCGTCTGCCGCGCCCCCATCTCCAGGAGGCAAAACCACGCGCAGCATCTTATGCTTGACAGCCCTCTGCCTCTCTGTGCTCTGCCTGGTTCCAATCATGCCGACCGACAGTTTCGGCCTCACCGTCACAACCGGGCCTATGCAGGAATACCTGTTTGATGAAGGAAAAAAGCATTTTGACGCGGGTGAACTGGACCGTGCATCCGAAGTGTGGACCAATATATTTCCTGACACGCTATACGGCCCGATCACGTACCTCCTCTTGGCCCAAGGCAAACAACGGGCAGGAAATGATGAGGCTGCTGAGGCCCTGCTCCAGGAGTGCCTGAAAAGGCACTCGAACAGTGTGTATTGTGATTCGGCTCGACGCACCCTAGCCGAAGTCCTGTTCCGGCAGGGGAAAGGCGAAGCAAAGCCCTTGTTGCTGTCTCTAATAGCCAAGGCTTCGGACAAAGACAAGCCGGCTCTCACACTTAAACTGGCTGAACTGGAACGGCGCCTAGGCAATCATTCTGAAGCCGCGACACAGTATCGGACGTTGTTTCTGAACTACCCGGCATCTGTGGAAGGACTCAAAGCTGCCGACGAACTGGCGTCTATGGTTTTCCACCATAAAGTCCCTCCGTTGACGTTTTCCGAGAGAGAGCAACTCGCTCGTGCGGATCGGCTTTTCAGCAAAGGAAGGTTCGATCTGGCAGCCAATTCCTATGAGGCCCTGCTGAAGACAAAACCGTCAGACAAAGGCCTGATGCTCAAATTGGCCCAATGCCGTTACAAGGATCGCCAAAACCAAAAGGCGATAACTATTCTGAAGGACGTGCTTAAAGGAGAAGTCTCCGAGCATGATCGCATGGAGGCCCTTTACCTCCTGAGCGTCGTTTATTGGAGGCTGGATCGGGGAAAAGACTTCGAATTTTGTTGCAACAGAATCATCGAGAAAGGCTCTCTGAAACTCAAGAGGAAGGTGCTCCATAACATTGCGGCCTACTATTTTGAGAAACGAAGATTCGACGATGCCGAAGCTTATTTCAAGAAGCTTCTCAACACGGGCCCTGATCCCTCTGTCAAGGCGAACGCGAAGTGGAAGATCGCGTGGATTAAGTATTGGAATCACAAGTACGGCGAGGCCGCCGAAGCCTTTCGTGAAATTCGGGCAGTCTCGTCGGGAGGCAGAATAGATAACGCCTCAAAATATTGGCAAGCGCGATGTCTGATTAACAGCAACCGTTCTCGGGAGGCCGAACCTCTACTGAATGAGATCGCCAAGAATACCCCCTTCGATTACTACGGCACTGAAGCGGCTGGTTTGCTCAAGACCATGCGGCCGGCCGCAGACACAAACAATAAGTCTCGGCAACCGCTTCCCCAAATCGTTATGACATCTGAAGAGGCCTCCAACCCGTTGGTAGCAGCCGCCAACAAGCTTATGGAGAAAGGGCTTGGCGAGTTTGCCCTTCTCAACCTGGAAGCCCTCCCCAGATCTGTGAAGACATCGCCCGCCATAGCTTTTTTTGCGGCAAAGGTGGCCTACACTGCGGGTCGGTATCGCGAGGCCCAGGACACAATGGCCTCGGCTTTCGGCCCTCTAACGGAAAACCCACCCGAAGGCGCCCCGGCTGAATTCGTGGAAATGGCTTTTCCTCGCATCTATTTTGCGGAAACTACCCGCGCCGCAGAGAAAAACTCCATTGATCCGCACCTGGTCTGGGCAGTGATCCGTCAGGAGAGCCGATACGACGCGTCCGCAGTGTCACCCGCTGGCGCTCTTGGACTGATGCAGGTCACTCCAGCGGCTGCGGGCATTGTGAAAAAGGGCGGCAAAATACCCTCCAAAGCGGTGGAGGAGGTTCTCAACCCTCAACAGAATTTGACTCTCGGGATAAAGATCCTTGCCAAGAACGTGAACACTTTCAAGGGAAAGCTCGTCCCGGCGATTGCCTCGTACAACGCGGACATCAAGAAGGTCCATCAGTGGCTCCAAAAAAATGAAAAGATGAAGCAGGACGAATTCATCGAAAACATTCCTTATCTGGAGACACGCCTTTACGTGAAAAAAGTCCTGGCCGGCTACCGAGCTTATGGCAGGCTCCATGCCAAGAAGGATTTAACTGGTGTTCAGTAAGATATAGTGTGTGCCGAAAGTCTTGGCTTGTCCCAAGGTCTGGAAGTCCGCGAGAAGCGGTGAAGACCGACACACATATTGGTGGGAGGCACTGCGTCTCTGAATGACAGAGATGCCTGTCCCACCAATTCATCCTCAGTTTCGGACATAACTTTTGGCAATTGTTGTAAGCTTGCACTCAAGACAGCAAGACAGCGTGCGGTCTCCAAGGGGCCGCAAACACAAGGAATCTAGGATGACCGAATATTCGACGAATGGGAATGGAGACATCTTCGACGCCTCCCCCTATTTGAAGCTCGTTATTGATAAGGATGGCAGATGGTTCCAGAACGGAGCGGAGATCATTCATCCAGAGATATACCGCATGTTCAGCGGCTTGCTGGAGAAGACGGCCGACGGCGGATACAGAGTCCAATTCGGCCGTGAAATATGCCGTGTCGAAGTGGAAGACGCCCCCTTTGTGGTCCAATGTGTGAATGAAGAGGCTGACGGACGAATAGTCATTCAATTAAATGATGGCTCCCTGGAGCTTCTTGATCCGGAGCGCTTTTGGATCGGCAGTGAGAATGTTCCTTATTGCAAAGTAAAAGAAGGGAAATTTCATGCACGCTTCTCTAGGCCGTCCTACTACCAACTGGCAAGCTATATAGTTCCCGGCGATGACGAAAAAGTCTTCTTTCTGCTGATAGATGGGAAACGGACGGAGATCAAACGGCAAGAACCGGCGGAGTAGGAATCCCCTATTTTGCACCTATTCCCACTATCGTTGTCCGATTTGCGGGAATGCTACCGTCACCCCTGACTCCGATCCGGGGTCCAGTCTGTCCCGCGCCTCGCGGAACCGCGTTTACCTGAAAGTGCCCACTCGTTGCAACAGCCGTCAGAGATTTGGTGCCACGGATGTGCCGAAGGCTCATCCGTGCCGGGACGGGTCCTTCGGGACGTCGGTGGCACTACGTTTTCTTGCTGGAGAGGAATCCGTGGACCATCGAGTAATAGCCGGCAAGCACGGATGAGCCCCGCGGGGCGGAACACATCCGTGGCACCAGATTCTATCGCAGCACTTTCATGTTCCGTTGTTACTGGCAGGTCACGGTTGTTCGCTGGAATGACGGATGACGGCCGCGAAGCTCACCAATAATACGAATGTGCATTCAAAGTAATAAGATCTGGGAGCCTTCTTTCGTGCAAAGAAGGCCCTCCCCGATTTTTCCTATGAGCTACGGTGAATCCACGATCAGGGTCACGGGCCCGTCATTGACCAGATGGACCTGCATCATAGCGCCGAACACGCCTTCTCGAACCGGGACATTCAGTCTTGTCACAGCGTCGATAAAGCTTCGATAGATGTTCACAGCCTCATCTGGGGGAGCTGAACCAGTGTAAGACGGCCGTTTCCCCTTGCGGCAGTCCCCGTACAAGGTGAACTGTGAAACCACCAGCATTTCTCCCGCGACCTGTTCAAGACTGAGGTTCATCTTGCCAGCGTCATCCGAGAAAATTCTCAGACCAATGAGTTTCTCAGCCATCCACCGTACCTGCTCCGGGCCATCGCCATGAGCAGCAGCGAGAAGCACGAGCATTCCGGGACCTATTTCAGCCACCAATTCGCCGTCAATGGAGACACTTGCCTCAGACACCCTTTGAACCACGGCTCTCATATATGCTTCTTTCTCATCTTCCCTGTTGAATGAATTTTTTCCACAGCAAAACAAACGCGGGAACAAAGTCCTCGGGGGCCTCGTCCATGAGCTTGGTCACACTGTTCACGGCTGATGAACTCGCCCCATTGAATCTCCTCCGGATTGGGAACGGGCTCGGATTCTGTTACTACCTCGAACAGGACCACATGCTCGTTGTCGGTCTGTTCCGACGCGGGAATTCTCACAATTTCTTTGACTTCGGCCTGGATTCCGAGTTCTTCCCGTAGTTCACGGATCGCGGTCTCTGCATAAGTTTCCCCAGGATCGACGTGGCCCGCGGCAGAAGAATCGAGCTTCCCGGGATGCCGGTCCTTCGAGCAAGACCGCCGCTGGATGTAGATCTGGCCTGCCGGATTGAAAACAAACATGTGCACGGCCCTGTGGAAAAATCCCATCCGATGGATTTCGCCGCGGGTACCCGTACCGATCACCTTGTCATGAGAATCTACGATTTCGAGGATTTCGTTGTCTGTAGAATACATTGTGCTTTTCAGAGCAAAACCTCAACGATAGCGCTTTAGGATACAATGGCTGAAAATAATAGGAGTTTTTGGGGTGGGTTCCGGGGAGGGACTTCCCAAGAAACTCATGGGTTTTGCAGCCACTGCTATTCGCACGTCTTTTGCAGCGTGTGGCCGATCTTCTTTTCGACCGAGGTGACCTTGCTTCTTATCGCGCTCGTCACCCCTTTTCGGTCGTCGATACGAACCGTTGTCATGACCCGGTCGCATTGAGACCTCATATTGTCGTGACATTTTCGGATGACATCAAAGACCTCGTCCGAGGGTCCCTCGATCAGAGTGCCCAGAGCGTGGATTTCATAATCCAGGCCGCTTTCCTCTATAATCTTGATGGAATCGGCTACATAGCGGCTGAGGCCCTGGCCCCCTTTGTCCAAGGGGAAAACGCTCAATTCTGCTAACATGTCTTCCTCCTTTTTTGGCATATTATGGGTCTGCTTCGCCTCCTCGTCATGAAAGACGCGGAGTGAGGATTATAGGATACCATAGCAAGGCTGGAAAAGCGTAGACCATGAGGTCATGCGAGGAGCCTCAGAAATTCAGAATGTCTCTCTTACCGCAGAGAACGCGGAGGGCGCAGAGAAAAGCCCAATTAACTGTCCCTCCGCGTTCTCTGCGATCTCTGCGGTGAACGATTACAAAGGAACACCACACATGACTCACGATCCGCCCAGCCGGCAACTCGACGAACTTAAAACCATGTTATTCCCATATATAGTGCTTGGACCGCTATTGTCTGCTCTGTTCGCGAATCAAATCGACAATGTATTCGTCGCCTGTTTATTGTTCGTCGGCATGGTGGGATCGGCTTTCTTCGGGTTCAGGAAGCGCTATGAAATGATAGAAAAATCCGTTCGAGAGCAAGAAGAAAAGCTTCTGGAATTGACAGGACTGGTGAATGAGGAAGAGGAATAACATCGGGTGGTACCGCGAATTCAACCGGGTAGCCTGGGTAGCAATGTGGTGACCAACGGGAAACTCATCATTCGAATGTGGGTCCGCCCAGCCGTGCCTCGGTTAGTTGCTGCCAGCGGCTGATACCTGGGAAAGAATATCATTGAGAACGCCAGGGAAATTCCCGCGAAGATGTACATGTCTATGATATTTCCCGCCAGAAGGAATAATACCAGCCCGAAGATCCCCGCCGTCTCACACGCCGCGAACACTATGACTGAGTGGGTGATCAGCACCGGTATGGGATTCGCTAGCTTTTCGGGCGAAAGAATGACGGCAGTGGAAATCTTTACCACCACCAAGGGGATCAGAATGCCGAGTGCCAGCAAGCCGTACCTAACATAATGGTATTCTTGGTGGTCCGCAGTGAACACGATCCCTTTCCACGGTGTCGGGAGATTCCTCATCAACTCCGCAACTACCACATAGACTAGAACCGATCCCATCATCGCAATGCCGATGATTACTGCTGTTTTGTAAGCGTTTCTTAGCTTATCGCTTTCGGCTTCCATCTTTCGAGTACCCCGTGTGCTGGATCATTTTTCTCGAAATATCCGGAATTATGCGGGGGTGTTGGTCTCCAGTCAAACATAATCTTCGTCCCGTCCTTACTTAAACAGAGCCTGGAGTAACGAGCCAATGGAAGGTCAGATTGACGACCGGGAGAACATGCATTTCCACGTCTTCCCGCCGAATAATCCAAGCTTGAAGGATTCAGGAAAACAGGGTATAAGAATGGGTTCAGGACATGAGAATCATCGCGGGTCGTTTCAAAGGACTGCGGCTACCTTCACCTCGAAAGCAGGGCGTGCGCCCGACCACCGACCGTGTGCGCGAGGCATTGTTCAGCACCCTGGGTCACGAGGTCGAAGACTCCCGCGTGCTGGATCTCTTCGCAGGAACCGGGGCATTCGGCTTTGAAGCACTCAGCCGGGGCTCGGCATCCGTGGTATTCGTGGACGACGATCGGCAGGTCACCCACACCCTGATTGAGACCTGCGATGCATTGCAGGTTGTGGATCAGGTCCGGATTCTGACCATGTCCGCGGATCAGGCTGTTCAAAAGCTCGCAGATTCAGAGGACAAGTTCACAATCGTCTTTCTCGATCCGCCATACGGAACAGAATGGGTCCCAAAGGTCGTTGCTAATCCGGTTTTTGCGGATCTGATTACATGTGACGGTCTGTTGATCATTGAGAGAGAAGATAAAGCTCCGGAAATAGCAATCCCTGCACGGTTCACGAAAGAGTTTCGCCGGAAATACGGCGGCACTGTTGTGGAGATATTTCGCTATGACGGAGAGGATCGATCACTCTCTTCATCAAAATAGGGAAACGAGGGCATGGGAGAAAAAGTTGCAGTTTATCCAGGAACATTTGACCCGTTTCACAACGGACATCTGGAGATAATCCGCCGCGCGCTCGGCACCTTTGACCGCTTGATCGTCGCGCTCGGCCTTAATCCCGAGAAAGAGACCATATTCACACTTGAAGAGCGCCTGGACATGATCCAGAACAGTGTGGACGGCGATCCCAGGATAGAATGCGATTCCTTCGAGGGTCTTCTCGTGCGATATGCTGAAAGGAAGCATGCCCAGGCGATTGTCCGGGGACTCAGGGCGGTTTCCGATTTTGAATATGAGTTTCAGCTTGCTCTCATGAACCGTAAACTCAGCCGCAATATCGAAACTTTTTTTCTCATGACAGCCCACCGTTATCTATACGTGAGTTCGAGAATCATCAAGGCAACCGTAGTGGCCGGTGGATCGCCGAAAGGCCTGGTTCCCAACTACGTTCTCAATGCCCTGAAGAAGAAGTTTCCGGCAATCGAAGATGGCGAAGACCAATTGGATGCCGCACTAGGGGAGAAAGATGAAGACCATACTGTCTGAAAGAGCCGCACAATTGAAGCCTTCGGCCACCTTGGCCATATCCGCGAAGGAAAAGGAACTCAAGAGCCAAGGAGTGGATGTGGTGGGTTTTGGCGCGGGTGAGCCGGATTTCCCCACTCCTTCTCATATTCGAGAAGCGGCCAAGAAATCGTTGGACCGTGGGGAGACATTCTATACGCCGGTGGGCGGTACTGTTGAACTGAAGAAAGCAGTGGTCCACAGGTTTGCCGAGGACTACGGGTTAGAATACACGCCTGCACAGATCATGGTTTCCTGCGGAGCCAAGCACAGCTTGTACAACATCTTTCAGGCCATAATCCAACCTGGAGACGAGGTGCTCGTCTTTGCGCCTTACTGGGTTTCCTATCCCGAGATGATTGCCCTTGCCGGCGGCACTCCTGTTATTGTTCCCACCAGAGAAGAGAACAGGTTCGTGCCTGAAGCGGAAGAGATGGAATCCCGGATAACCTCGTCTACTAAGGCAATCCTGATCAATTCCCCGTCCAATCCTACGGGAATAATTTATCCCGGGGATGTCTTGGAAAAGCTGGCAAAACTTGCCGATAAACACGATCTGCTTGTCATTTCCGACGATATTTACGACAAGCTCATATACGACGGTTATTCTTTCGCCCCTTTTGCAAAATTACCCGGCATGAAGGATCGCACTATTCTGGTGAACGGAGTGTCGAAAACCTATGCCATGACCGGCCTGCGCATAGGCTATCTCGCTTGTACCAGGACAGAGTTGGTGCAAGCGGCCACCGACATCCAGAGTCAGTCCACCTCCAACCCCAATAGTACTGCACAGGCCGCGGCGGTGGAGGCCTTGATCGGACCACAGGATGAAGTCAAGCGAATGCGAGAGATCTTCGAGCGAAGGCGGAACCTGATGGTAAGCGAAATAGCGAAGATTTCTCAGCTCTCCCTCGTCAAACCCGACGGGGCCTTTTACACGTTTGTGAACACCTCGAAACTTTGCGGTAAAGAGAGGCGTCGCAGATTCGACAGACGTCGCTCGTTACCTGCTGGAGCGGCATCACGTGGCCTGCGTGCCTGGAGGACCATTCGGATCTGAGGATCATATTCGGCTCTCCTTTGCAACGAGCGAAGAGATAATTCTCAAGGGGCTTGAACGCATTCGAGCCGCGTGTGCCGAGTTGACATGACGGATAGGCGCCCCCTAATCCTGCTGACGAACGACGATGGTATTCATGCTGAGGGTCTCCGCAAGCTGAAAACCGCGGCAGCGAAGCTGGGCCAAGTCCGCATTGTCGCACCGGAGAATGAACAGAGCGCGGTCGGCCATTCCATAACATTGTACGACCCTATCAAAGCCCACGAAGTGACTAAGGACGGGAAATTCTACGGGTACGGCATTGGCGGAACGCCTGCCGATTCCGTGAAGCTCGCGGTCTATTCTCTCTTACGCCGGCCGCCCGATCTGGTGATCTCCGGAATCAACGATGGCGCCAATCTGGGAATAAATGTTCTTTATTCCGGGACGGTTTCGGCAGCCACAGAGGCAGCCATACTTGGTTTTCCTTCAATGGCGGTTTCATTGGCACAGAAGAAAGACCCGCCCTTCGACTGGGCTGTGCCCCACATTGAAAAGCTGGGAGCTTGGGTCTTGAAATGCGGACTACCGCGAGGGGTGGCTCTGAATGTTAACATACCGGCACTCCCGCCGGACCAAGTGCGGGGATTCAAGTTGACCCGACAGGGACTCTCCAAGTTTCGTGAGTCTTTCGAGCAGCGCGAAGATCCTAGAGGAAACGTCTATTACTGGCTTGCGGGAGAAGCCACCGCGGCCGAGACGGATGTGGAAGTGGACGTCACCGCGTTGAAAGAGGGGTATGTCTCGGTGACTCCCCTGTTCTATGACCTCACCGCCCACTCTTATACGGAAGAGTTGACATGTTCTCTGAAGAAGCTCTAAACAACGGTGCCAGTGACACCGAAATAAAAGAAATAGAAACACTTCTCGGCCATTCTTTCAGCGATCCCTCCCATTTACTAAACGCTCTGACCCGCCGAAGTTTCTGGCACGAGAACAGGGAGACCTGCAGCGAGCACAATGAACGCCTCGAGTTCCTTGGAGATGCAGTTCTCGGCCTGGTTATCGCCGACATCCTGTACCGTGAATTCCCAGACGACGAGGAAGGAGAGCTACAGAAGAAAAGAGCCAGCCTTGTGAATCGCGCAGCGCTTGCCCAGCTTATGAGACACCTGAACCTGGCACGCTTCCTCAGAATGGGCCGGGGTGACGAGCTATCCGGCTGCCGGGAGCGAAACTCAATTCTTGCGGACACGTTGGAGGCTCTGGTGGCCGCGGTTTACCTTGATGGCGGTTTCGCCCATGCTGAGAAGATGATAGAAAAGCATTTCTATCCGCTTATAGAAAAGTGTTCCACCCGGGAAGGGATGGACGATTTCAAGAGTCTTTTGCAGGAAAGAGTCCAGGCAGACCTTGGAGTTACCCCCACTTACGAAGTTGTGGATCAATGGGGCGCCGAACATCGGAAAACCTTCTCGGTTGCGGTGTATTTGGGGACGGAAGTTGCGGGACTCGGCACAGGGAGGAATAAGAGAGAAGCCGCACAGAAAGCCGCTCGTGAAGCCATCGCGAAATTGAATTCAGCATCCACAGAAAAAGCCCTGTAAGCATGCCATCTTTCCTCATTCCCGAACCCCGCGTTGGAGCTACTCCCGACGAAAAATCGGGCGGGCTGCGCTGGCCGAGGCTCATCAAGGGGACCCTTATCAACCGGTACAAGCGCTTCCTGGCCGACGTAAGACTCGGAAACGGCCACGTGGTGACCGCGCATTGCCCGAACTCTGGCAGCATGGCTCGGCTGCTGCGAGCCGGGCAGGCCGGTCTACATCTCCCGGAGCAAGAACCCGAATAGGCGCCTCCCTTACACATGGGAAATGATCGAAATGGCTTCGTCACTGGTGGGCGTGAATACCCTTGTCCCCAACAGGTTGGTCAAGCAGACGTTTAATTGAAGGCAAAATAGAGGCCCTTTCCGGATATGAAAGAGTGAGCAGCGAGGTAAAGTGCAGTCCGCATTCGCGATTGGACCTGGCTCTGGATAACTCCGACGGCAGCCGCTGTTTCATTGAAGTCAAAAACTGCACGCTCGTGGAGGATGGAATAGCGTACTTTCCCGATGCCGTGACAGCGCGAGGTCTAAAACACCTTGTGGAACTTCAAGAACAGGTGCGCCTCGGTAACCGGGGAGTAATTTTCTTCCTCATTCAGCGCATGGATTCCTCCGTTTTCAGACCCGCAGACCACATTGATCCGGCGTACGGTCGTGAGCTTCGAAGGGCAGTGACTAACGGCGTTGAAGCAATAGTTTATGACGTGCATATCACACTTCAACGAATAGTATTGAATAGACGCATCCCCTGTGAATTATGAGAAGAATGTGCGTTCAAATGAGTGACTCGGGGTCGAAGAAGCGCGGGAATGCAGCAACCTTCAGCGTCTTAGAATTCCCTAGCGGAACGCGGAATAAGCATGAGACCCGCAATTCTGAACAGGGCACATTCAAAAGTGGACTATTCTGAGGCTAGATGGAAAAATAACTCGACAACTCTGAGTCGGCAATATTTATCAATAGGCCGGAAGAGAGGTCCCTTATGGATTTGGGAAGTTTTGGGAGCATTAGCCTGGATTGGACTTTCTTTTCAGGTCTCCTAAGCGTGATCATAGTAAATGTCATTCTCTCCGGCGATAATGCAGTAGTCATTGCAATGGCCGTGAGGTCCCTGCCGCGACAACAACGTCAAAAAGGCATCATAATCGGGGCGGCAGGCGCCGTTCTGCTAAGGATCATATTTACCCTGTTTGTTGCTCGCATGCTCCAGACTCCCTATCTGAAACTCATCGGAGGATCGATCATTGTCTGGCTTGCCGTGAAACTCTTTACCGACGTCACCTCGGAAGAGGATGCGGATCGGGAAGCCGGTACCATTTGGCAGGCTATCAAGATCATCGTCATCGCGGACGTGACCATGTCCTTGGACAATGTACTGGGCGTGGCAGCGGCCGCACGAGGCAGCTCGTTCCTCCTGGTTTTCGGGCTTGCGACTAGCATTCCTATCATGGTCTTCGCGAGCAACCTTCTTTCGATGTTGATGGATAAGTATCCCCTAGTCCTTTACTTTGGGGCTGCAGGTACTGGGCAAGGTTGGAGCGGAGATGATTATCACCGATCCGGTCGTAACGCGGCTGTTGGCCCCGAGTGATTTTTTCATCTATATGGCAGAGGGGGGGGTGGCAATTGGCGTCATCATCGCAGGAAGGTTCTGGGTGCGGTTCATGCGCAGACATCTCTGACTCGTGACCTTCCTAACCGGATCAAAACTCCTCAGACCCCGATTTAACGAGGTGCCCATGGCAATTCTGACCACGTCGAGAGAATTCGGAAGCGGAAACATGGAAATTGTGCGAGAGATCATGGTTTCCTTTCATTACGAATACGTTGACAAAGTTATGCTCTTCGAGGAGATACGGGAAATAGGCGGAGAGTGGGAGAGATGGGCAAAAGAACTCGACGAGAGTAGTCCCAGTTTCTTTGAAAAGTACGACAGGTCCTTCAAGGGGTTTGCTGCGCTGCTCCAAAGCATCCAACTCAGATATGCCTTGAAGGATAACGTGATATTGAGGGGGAGGGGGGCTAATTTTCTCATGGAAGGCATTCCGCACGCTTATAGGATTCGCGTCGTCGGTTCAATGGAAGACCGAATCGAACGAGTCACGGCGCGGGAAGGGGTTGACCAGGAGACCGCTCGATGGCTCATTGAAAAGACCGACCGGGAGAGAGCGGGGTTTGTTCATGCCCTATACGACAAGGACATGAGTGATCCCCAATCCTACGATGCAGTTTTTGACAAGGGGCGACAATCCATCGATGAGATCATCGGGATCGTGAAGCATGCGCTCTTGGCGAGAGACGAGTTGAAAACCGATGCTGCCCAGAAACTTCTTTCCATGCGTAGGGCAGCGGCCCGGATCAAAGCCAGGATCATTATGGATCCATGCCTCTACATCCCAGTCCTGGAAGTTGATTGCACGGAAACGGAGATCGCGGTCCGGGGCATTGTCCGCACGTCGATTCAGTTTGAAGGAATCACGCATGCGGCACGAGAATTGGCTGGGGATTTGCCCCTCAGCATCGAGCTCCATTACCGAGTCTGAGCGGTCATTCGCCTTTGAAGAGCATGCATTTACAGTGACTATTTGCATTGACGACTGCCCAGGCACGGACGCAAACCGTAGTAACCGTGCAGCGTGAACGAATAGCGCGACGGTTTTACGTACCGCGCAGGCCCCCTTCCTGCCCGACGAAGGACAACCACGGGGGGGTGCCCCTACAAAACCGCTCTAAAAACACCCCACTCTGTCCGTGGAGACCACCGGAACAGAACTGATACTTCGAGGCATAGTTCATAATCCAAAGCAGCACCGACTTATCGAAGAGACGGTTCGGCAAATTTCCGGAGAAGTGCCAGTCCGATGCGAACTTCGACACAGGTGGTGATCCTTCAGGACGAATTTTTTGAGGCAGGTCGAATCTCTAATCTGGAATCCAAGGAACCAAAGTGCCAACCATTCTTTCCGAGTGCATTTCGGTCTAAGTAGTTGTTATTAAGCTGAACATGCTGTTAAACTGGGCACGCATCTGCTCCTTGACTCATCTCAGGCGAACGACTGCTACTCGTTGAGCCAAAAGTATATCTGACCCACATCCCACTAGCCCCACAGGCGAATTCCGTCCCGCAATAGGACAAATGCAAGAATCAACAGTAATGCTCCAAGAATGCGCATCACGTAAGCGTATCCCTTTCCCGTGAGGAATCGCCTCGAATTGGCTGCCAGAAAGGCCAAGAACATTTTGGCCCCTATCAGGCACGTGTAAAAACCTGCAAGGAATCCGACTGCCATCAAAGGACTTTGCGTCCATGCCGCAACCACATTTGGTGCTCCGATGGTTATCCAAAACAAATACGGACTTGGGTTGAGGAGATTTGCAAGTGTCCCTTTGCCCAAGGATCGCGGTTCGGTTGCCTCAATATCCATACCGATTTTGCTGGTTTTGAAGCTCAAATAAGCCAAATAGACCAGAAATATGCCTCCAATGATCGAAATCAATGCCAAAATCGCATGAAAGTCGCGTAGTCGTGTCATAACGAAAACAGATAGAAGGACAATGGGTAAATCGGTAATGAATGGCGCCATCGCCACTTTCATCCCTTCTCTTACTCCGTGTTGTAGAGCCTGAGAAATAACCAGGGTTGTTAGTGGTCCGGGGGAGAACCCGGCGGATAATCCCAAAATGATTCCGGTTGTCAGAAAAATATCCATTCTGTTTTCTTATCTTCTTCACATGGGCAATCCACCATTGAAGGGGAATGTTCTCATAATATCCTTGACTTACTCGACGAACCGATTCTACCACACGGCGCAGGCAACATCGAGCCGATAATCTCCTCTCTCTCTTGCGCTCTGAGACAATCGAAAATCAGTTTCTATTGACGGATTGCTTCCGCGCCGGATATCCTGAAACCAATAAGACCAGTGTCTCAAGGGGGACTATTGTTTGGGAAAAGGCACCGGATTCCCAACTAATTTGTTAAAGGAAAGGAATGATCAGATGGAAAACGAATTAAGCAGACGTGACGTTATTGCAGGGGTGGGAGCTGCGGCAACGCTTGGAGTCCTGTCCCACTTCCTGACTTCGGAAGCCCTGGCAGCGGAACCGAAGGAGGCCGGAAGTCACCCCGTTTGTTCACAAGTTACCTCCACTCCCCTACCCGGAAGACGCGCTCGAACCCGTTATAGACAAAGAGACCGTCAAAATACATCACGATATGCATTTCGGCGCTTACATAAAGGGGCTCAACGCAACACTCGAAAAACTGGAAAAGGCCAGAACAGACGGTAACTTTGACGCCATTAAGGCCCTGAGCCGCGATCTTGCTTTTCATGGCTCAGGCGTTGTGCTCCATTGGATATACTTCAGCACAATCGGACCCAAAGCAGGCGGAACCCCGACCGGCCCACTTGCGGATGCGATCAAGAAGGATTTCGGCTCCTACGAAACATTTTGGAAGCAGTTTGCAGCGGCCTCCAAGGATGTGGAAGCATCCGGATGGGGAATCCTGGCATGGGAGCCCTTCAGTAAACGACTGGTAGTGATGCAGGCCGAAAAGCACCAGAATCTCACCAGTTGGGGCGCCATGCCTCTCATGGTGTGCGACGTATGGGAACACGCCTATTACCTCAAGTACCAGAACGTCGGCCTGAATACGTGGACAATTTTGCAAAGATCATAGACTGGAAGAAAGTCGAAGAGCGGTTCAACAAATACTGCGCTGCAAAGTGACGGTTGTCGGCGTAATCCAAGCTGGTCTCGTGCCTTCGGAATGGTTTTACATAGGTAGGGCGGCCCATTGCCGCCGGCGCATACAAGCATTGGCGGGCACGGCCCGCCCTACCCGCTGAGACCTGAGCGGACGAAGGATCATGCCGATGGACAAAATCTTCGAGACAATAGCCACGTTGGCGTGCGGGATATTTACTGGGGCTGCCGTCGTATATCAGTCTTGTCGAGCATCCTGCCAGAATGCAGTGCGGTACAAGGTTGGCTGCAACGGAGTTCGCTCCCAGTTACCGTAAGGCCTCTGTGATGCAGGCATCCCTGGCGGCTATAGGTTTCGCAGCCGCGACGGCGGCCTGGTTAATGGGCGCCAGTTCTTGGTGGTTGGTGGGCGGCATCTTTCTTGGTTCCGTGATTCCGTTCACTCTGATTGTCATCATGCCGACCAACAGAAAATTGCTGCAACCGGACTTGGACAAAGAATCAGAACTTGCTCTCCATCTTCTTGAAAAGTGGGGCCGATTGCACGCTGTCAGGAGCTTGTTAAGCTTAATCGCCTTCTTGATATTCTTGGGTGCTCTAACGAGCATGAAGTCTGCAAACTCTAGCGGAAGGACGGTAGGATGACCGGCATGACTTGCAGACATCAAAAGATGAACTTCTCGTCGGGCCTTCTCTCGGGAACATATTCGTGCGGAATTTTTTCCTCGTTCCAGGCTTGTGAAACGTACAGGTTGCAATAGCAACTTCCGTACTCCGCAACATCCGGCTCCCTGTATATGCAGGGACAAATTATGTCCTTATCGTGCTCGCGGTCGTTGGCTGCCAACCGGCAAGGGCAGCACATGTACCCGTAACGCTCCTTATTAGTGAGAAGGCCCGCCAGCATCTCAAATACTTTCTCTTTATCCTTGTTGAAAAAATAGCCTTTCGGCTCTTGGACTTTCCGCAATATCTCGTAGAGCTGTTCCACTTCCATCATAAACCGAGGGCCTCCCTGATTTGATCCTCCCTGTAACCGACAATCACCTTGTCTCCGATCACAATTGTGGGAAACGAGCACCTGGAGGTCAGTCTTTTCACTTCTTCAAAAATGGCCGCCACATCCTCTTTCGGCGCCTTGTCCACATCGGTACAGTCGAATTTTACTCCGCAATCGTTCAAGAATTGCTTGGTGCACTTGCAATGAGGACAAGTGCTGAGCGCGTAGAGTTTGACAGATCTTTGCATCTCGGGTCCTTTTCCGAACCTTGGCCACACGGGTCGCTGCAACCATACTATCCGGAGATTTTGATAACAGTCAAGTTCCGGGGTAGTTTTCCCATTCTTCAGCCGAAAAGTCCGGCTATATCCGCGAGGCTCTCAAAAACGTGGTCCGGCGAATACGAGTATTTGGCAATGTCCGAACGAGACGTGGCGCCCGTGAGAACCAGGGCCGAAGGCATTCCGGCATTCTTGGCGAAGAGAATGTCTGTCTCCATGCGGTCTCCTACCACCAGACAGGATGACGCGGGCAGCTTCAAGAGTCTCGAGTGCCAAAAGTGCCATATCTGGAGACGGTTTGCCGAACACACGATCAGGGGGATGCCCGGCCGCTGTGACGACTGCCGCTACAAGGCTCCCTGCTCCGGGATGAAAGCCGCCGGGAACCGGAAACGTCGGGTCAAGGTTGGTAGCCCACAAAAGCGCACCATTCTGAATGGCCATGTGGGCCCTCTTGAGCTTTTCGTACGTGAAGCTTTTGTCCAAGGCAACCACTACTATATCCACGTTGGCGGAATCGTCGGATACTGTCCCCCCGGCCTCCTCAATTGCCCTAATGAGGCCGGCCTCCCCAACGACCATGAACCTTTGTCCGATGTGCTCTCGTTGAATAGTATGAATCAAAGCCGAGGCCGAATTTATAACCTGCTGTTCCGAAACCGGGATTCCAAGCTTCCTGAGCTTCAAGGCCAAATCGGAGGCCGACAACCCGGCATTGTTCGACAAGAACAGCCACTGGACGCCGCTTTCAGAAAGATCCCTGTAGATGGCTTCCACACCAGCTATCAACACGTCCCCTCTGTTCACGGTGCCGTCGAGATCAGCCAAAATGGCTTTGTAGTGTGTCTTCGTCATCGGCGTTTAGTCACTCGCGGCTCATCATCGGGAATCGGAGTTGTCTCGATCCGGCTTGCCGGCGCCGGGGGTTTGTCCGAGGCCTCCTGTTTACTGAGAGCCAGTCCCAGGTTGTACCGTGCATTGTCGTACGTGGGATTCAGCTTCAGGGCTCGGTTGAAGTCTTCAATCGCCGCTGTTGGTATTACCCGTCTTGTAATGGAAGAATCCTCGATTGTTCCACACCTGTGGGTCTTGGGGCTGATAGTCGTGGCTTTGTCAAAATCCTCGCGGGCCTTCGCCGAGTTTCCTGAATTCAAATAGATTATGCCCCTGAGGCTGAGCGCTCGTGCGGTATCCGGTTTCACCCGCAGCAGCGAGTCCAGGTCAGCCAATGCCGATTGCGGTTCGTCCCGGCGAAGGAACGCTACGGCCCTGTCGTACATGATACGTGGATCGCCCGGCAGGCATTCCAGCGCCCGAGTAAAATCCGCTATCGCGGCGTCGTAAAGCCTCCTCTGGATCAGCGTCAAACCGCGGAATGCGAAAATTTCTCCGTCCGCGGGATCCAGATCCGCCGCGGCAGTGAGGTCGGCAGCGGCCCTCACAGGTTCGCCCAACTCCGTGAACGTACGAGCCCTCTCCTTGTAGGCCTCCACAAGTGTCGGATCGAGTTCTATGGCGCGGTTCAAGTTCTCCAGGGCTCGGTCCAGATCTTGATTGTGGGCCAGTACCACCCCCATGTACAGGTATGCTGGCGCATGAAGAGGTCTCTTTGCGCGCGCCCGCTTGAGAATCTGTTCGGCCTTCTGGTAGGCTTTGAGGAGGATGTGGGCTCGCGCCTCGAGCACAAGAACCTCGACATCATCGGGATGCTTCGTGCCGTAGGCCGTCAGCGCGGTCAGCGCCTTTTCAGGTTGATCCATCTCAAAAAATACCGGAACTTTCTCTTTGAGGACTCGATCATCTCCCGGGCGTAAGAGATTCAACACGCGCATAGTCGGCAAGGGCTGCGCCATAGTCCTTGAGTTTTACATGAATCCGCGCCCGTGTCATAAATACATCGGGATCCTTGGGCGCTAGTCGGCTCAACGCATTCATGTCGTCAAGGGCTTTTCTCGGCTTCCCCTCGCGGAGCAGGAGCCTTGCCCTCATGTCGAGCGCACTGAATGATTCGGAGTCATAGTCCAGCGCCCTGGTGTACTCGTCTTCTGCTTTGGAAAGAAAACCCTCTTTCTCGTAGATCATCCCCTTGAGCACGTAAGCACGTGCCGTGGCCGGCACGGTCAATAGGACCGTTTCCAACACGCGGGAAAGCCTCATCCAATTGATCCACCAGAATGAGACAGTGGGCCTTTTCGAGAAGAGCCGGAGGTGGCCTTACGCAAATGAGCTAAAGAGGAATCGAGGTCCTCAATGGCCCGAAAACAATCGTTCATCGCCTTGTATGCCATGGCCCGCTCGAAGAATACTGACCCAAGTGTGTCCCCCTTGAGCGATGAATCTTTCAGGGCCAGGTCCAACAGTTCGATCCGTTTGGCAGGATCTGCTTCTTCCCGAACTTGCTTGAGTAAATTGGCTGTGGTCTGATCGGCAATGGAGAGAGACGCAGCAGCGGTGTTCAGAACAAATAGGAGGCTGACTATTATCAGAGCTAAACGTTTATGGCTCATGCTGATTCGCATTCCGTCAGGGAACTGTGAGATGCGGAAAGTTCGTCATTCCCGCGCAGACCGGAATCCATCCAGCGAAACGCGAGACTGGACCCCGGATCGGAGTCCAGGGTGACCCCGGGTTTGCGGGGTAGAGACTGCCGATTATGTCTCCAAATTAGGACACTGCCCCGTTGAGAGGATTGTTGCAAGATTCGATTCGTTTGACAATAAGGATCAGTAGTGGTGCCGGGTCAATCGGGAAGCCTCGTTTTCAATTCTTTGACAAGCGTTTCCAGGATTTGGTCAAACTGTCGCTGCATCCGTATAAGATTTTCTCTCATCTCCATAATGACTTCAACCCCGGCAAGATTCACTTCCAGATCATTTACGAGGTTGTTGATTATGCGTATCCTTTCAACTTGGTCCGGTGGGAAAACTTTCTCGCGGGTCGATTCTTCTTGGACGGAGTGAACCAGATCCTCTGCTTCGAGAGTGTCTAGAAAACTCTCGTCCACTTCGAAGATTTCGATGACTTGTTTTCTGTAATAATAGTTTAGTGCCATCACTCGTTCCAGTTCACCTCGCGAGATCTGTTCACAGCCGAATATCCCCGCGGATGTCCTCCTGATAGAACCTATCCAGCGCGGCGGCGGCTTTCAAAGCTTCCGCGTCGCTCGCCGGGGGAACCTGCACCCGCACCGTGACAAACATGTCACCCGGAGACTTGGTTTTAAGGTTGGGCACTCCCTTCCCCTTGAGCCTCAAGCGCTGTCCTGATTTGGTGCCGCGCGGAATCTTCAACTGTACCGGTCCGCTCGGAGTGGGCACCGTCACTTCCGCCCCATTCATTGCCTCACTTACTGTCACCGGGACGTCAACACTCAGGGAATCCCCCTCACGCTTGAAGACAGGATGTGGCCGCACTCGTGTGACTATATATAGATCGCCGGGCGGCCCTCCTCCCCGGCCGGATTCCCCTTTGCCTGCAAGCCGGATGCGTGAACCGTCATTCACGCCTGCGGGAATGTTCACGTCAATGGTTTCGGAACCTGCAATCGCGCCGGCCCCTCCGCACTCGGGACACCGTTCGCCCGTGCGTCCGGTTCCGCCACAGTCGGGACAAGCTTGACTGAAGTTGAACGGCCCCTGAGCGACCCTGGTCTGCCCTGTTCCTTTACAAGTCTTGCAGACCGAGTCCTTGCCGGGAACGAACCCTGTTCCTCCGCATTTTGTGCACGTCTGTTGCTTCTGGAGAGTAATCCGGGTCGTAGCCCCTTTAATTGCGGTGAGGAAATCAATTTCCAGGCCGGACTCGATGTCATGGCCCTTCATCGGACCTCGAGCAGCAGACAGAGCCGGCACCGCCTCCGAACAAGTCGCTGAAGATATCCTCGAATCCCGAATACTTAAACGATCCCTGATCGGTGGAGAAATCCCCGTAAGCTCCTTGGGCCCCGGCCCCTCTCCCGAACCCTCCGGCTTGTTGCCACTGTCGGTACTGCCTCGCCTGTTCAGGATCAAAGCCGGCCCGCAATCCGTCATACCCGAATTCGTCGTAGATCTTTCGTTTTTCCGTATCCGAGAGAACTTCGTTGGCCTCAGAAATGGCCTTGAACTTATCTTCAGCCTCTTTATTCCCAGGATTGACGTCCGGGTGGTACTTTCGGGCAAGCTTCCGATAGGCCTTCTTGATTTCGTCGGTCGTCGCGTCCTTCTTCACTCCGAGAACAGCGTATAGATCCTTATCGGGCATGCATAAGCCTCCGTTTACCCGACAAGCAAGCACAATTATTCGCGCGACCGGCCTTCATGCTTTCAATCACCCCGAGGAATGGCATCATTTTGCTCTTGAATAATTAATTACTCTCGGCCCGTTGTCAAGCGCATGGAGGCTTGATGGCTTGCTCAGGGCCAAGATAGCCGCGGCCGAATCCTCTATCATATTAGTAAAGCTTAGTGAGATTTTATCTTGACATTATCTGTCAAGATATGTCATCCTGGAAATCCAACCAATTTATCCCAAACCGTGAACCCCGGCGACAGAGCCTGATCAAACTATTCCGGCGTTGCCGGGTTTCGTTTGTACGGGAATCGACGTTCCTTTCCGTTCCCCATCATCAATGCGGAATTATGCAAAACTTCTTGAGAAATAGGATGTTCCATCTTAGGATGCATGTTCAGTTCGTCTCTTTCACCTGCGGCCACCGGTTGGCCCGGGACTTCAAGTCTGACGGCCTGGAATCTATTGAAATGATTGTAGACTCACATGTTCATTTATTGCCCCGCAATGTCCAGAAGGATCGCGCCCCTTTCTGCAGGAGCGATCTCGCGTTCGGATCCATATATTCTTCCGAAAAAGCCAAAGTGGTCTCAGAAGCTGACATTATCCGGTATCTCGACGATTCCGGCATTGACAGAGCGATCGTGTTCGGCTTTCCGTGGGAAGAGCCACGATCTTGTCAGGCGGAACAATGACGAGATTTGGGAATTTCATCAGCATCACCCAGACAGGATTATTCCGTTTGCGGTGCTATCCACCAGGGGAGGAGGGCAGGCATACAGAGGAAGCGGAGCGAACGCTCGATGCGGGATTTGCCGGCATAGGTGAACTGGCCATGTATCATGGTGGTTGGAGTTTGTCCGACTTCGAGGATCTTGATCCCAGCCTTAAACTTGTGCAAAAGGCAAATGTGCCGGTGATGATTCACGTCAACGAACCGGTGGGGCATCCTTACCCCGGTAAAATCCCTGTGGATTTTCGAGGATTGCTCCATATCATACAGGCCAATCCAGGAGTGGATTTCATTCTTTCACATTTTGGAGGGGGGGTGTTCATTTACGGACTCATGCCGGAAGTCTCGGGCATTTTGAGCCATACGTACCTGGATACGGCCGCGTCTCCGTTTATTTATGATTACAGGATATTCGAGATCGCGTGCCGAATCATGGGGCCGGAGAAAATCATATTCGGGAGCGATTACCCGCTACTTCCATTGGCTCGCTACCTGAAAGAGCTTGACAAGGCCGGAGTAGACGGAAGTCTGAGAGAAGGCATTCTCGGCGGGAACATTCAAAAGCTGCTTGAAAAGAGCGGACCCTTCTGACTCAAGCCTCCGCTCATTACAATGGTGACCTGAGCCCGGACGCATTCCTCATTATTGGCGTAAAGGGAGCAAGCTACCGTGCGGCTCGTGCGCCCCTTTTTCACTACCTTGGCCCGTAGAGTTATCTCAGTGTCCAGAGGGGTGGGTTTCAAAAACTCGACGCTCATTGCACGCGTCCAGCCGGTAGGGAGGTCGGATTGCCGTTCCATGTCCACACCCTGGTCGCGACATTCCAGAGCAAAAGCAGTCCACGCAGAGTGGCAATCAATCAGCGTGCAAGCAACACCGCCATTGAGATATCCCGGATAGGAACAGTGATGCGTCTTAGGCCGCCACCGGCTCACGGCCTCGTCCCCTTCTAGGAAACTCTTGATCTTCAGCCCATTCGCATTGTCCGCGCCGCATCCAAAACAATGCCGTATGGGCGCCTCCGGATGGAGGCGATCTTGTAAGGGAGTGGTCTCATCCATGATCTTACACCTTAAGCGTTCAGCGGGCTAGCACGACTCACCGCAGAGTGCGCCGAGAACGCGGAGGATTTTTCGTTTCTCTTCGATTCGCCTAGCTGAGGCTTCGCGAGAGCTACGTCATTCCCGCGCCCGCGGGAATCCAGGAATCTGCGGGGATGTAGGGGCGACTGGCAGTCGCCCTGGGCGAGCGCCGCTCGCCCCTACAGGCTTGGGCAGGATGCCCGCGAGACGCGGATTCACCACATCCCACTCAAGCTCATGCGGCGGTTTGCAAGCCCTTTTTTCCAGGTGAGCGCTTGCGCAGCCCCATTTATTTCATTTCCGCGAAGTATCCCGACGCCTCGTGTGGGAAGATTGCGTGAATCAGGATTTCCTCATCCGTCAGACCTGGAAACTTCTCTTCCAATTCCGACCACATCGGTGGCAGGAGTTCAGCAGGGCGCACAGTGATGGGCTTTTCTCCCTTTAGCACTCTGTCCTGTAACTCCTTGTCTACCGGAGCCGGGGTTTCCCCGTACATCCCCTTGAGTAGGTTGGCGGTATGGTTCGCGATGATCTTGTACCTTCCCAAGAGAACATTAAAGGTGGCTTGGGAAACGACGATCTGAGAAGTCGGAGTTACCAGCGGTATGTATCCGAGGTCCGCCCGGACTCGCGGAATCTCCTCTATGATTTCATCCAGCTTTTGCAGAGCATTTTGGAGCTTGAGCTGGCTGGAGAGATTAGACATGACACCGCCGGGAATCTGGGTGACGAGCATTCTGCAGTCAACTCCGCTGTAAGGGGCCTCGAAGTCGCTATATAGCGCCCTGACTGTCTTGGCTTCTTCCGCTGCTTCGGTAAGTTTCGCCAAGTCGCACCCAGTTTCGTAACCGAATCGGTGCAAAGCGTAAACCAGTGACTCTGTGCACGGATGGCCGGTGCCACCCGCGAACGGACTGAGAACGGAGTCGAGCATGTCGCATCCGGCTTCCACTGCCTTCAGAGCGGACATCATGCCCAGGCCGCAACTGTCGTGGGTATGGAGATGAATGGGAACAGTAACCGCCTTCTTGAGGCTCGTGACAAGCTCAAAGGTCGTGTGCGGATCAATAAGGCCGGCCATGTCCTTGATGCAGATCTGATCTACTCCCTTGTCTTCCAGTTCCCTCGCTTTGGATACGAATTTCTCGATAGTGTGCACCGGGCTGATGGTAAAGCAAACCGCTCCTTCAGCTATTTTCCCCGTTTCTTTGACCGCTCTGATTACAGCATCGTGGTTCCTGATGTCATCCAGTGCGTCGAAAATCCTAAAGACATCTATTCCGTTTCGAGCAGCGGCATGCACGAACTTGTTAACGACATCGTCGGAAAAATTGGTGTACGCGACCAGGTTCTGCCCACGGATGAGCATCATGTTCTTGACACCCGGCATGGCTTCTTTGAGCCTACGAGCCCTTTCCCAGGGGTCTTCCCTCAGGAAGCGGACGCATACGTCAAAAGTAGCGCCACCCCACGTTTCTGCCCCGTAAATCCCTGTGGCCGCCAGCTTGCGGGCCACTTTGAGCAAGTCGTCGAGTTTGATGCGAGTGGCCACTTTGCTTTGGGAACCGTCCCTCAACGTGATGTCGAAGATCTTTACCTGTTTCGCGCCATTGGATTTCATTCAAACCTCCAGCTTTTTCAGTGCTCCATCAAGAGTCCCGCTGCTTAGAATGGATTGCAGAACCTATCAGTTTTTTTGAAGAGCGACCGGGGACCCGGCGTTCCGCGGTTTTTGCAATAAGCTACCCGGGCATGCCTTCAGATGCTCTTGGGGCTTGCGGCCACTTCCAACTCATTCTCCGGCAGTACCTCAGCCAATATATCATAATAGTTCGCATCTCAGCATACCAGGATTTAATCTGTCACACAGATTTGCGAATTCCTACAGTCAATGGCGAGAAGCCCGTTGCGTGACAATTCGTCAAACCTCGACAAGATGCCTTTCTCACTGCTTCGAAGAGACATCGCCTCCGGTCGGCAAGGGGAAAAGTTTGCCGATCAGGTCCCGGGCCTCCCCTCCAGTAGTTATCCTCCCGTCCAATCCGGCATCGCGCAACGCTGCAAGTATGGAAGCGAAAATGGGGCCCGGCTGGTATCCCATTGCAATCAGGTCCGTGCCTCTCAAGAGAGGCTTAATGTTCCTGAGCGTAGTGATATATTCCGACACAGCCATTCTCGTCTCTTCTCTGTGCGTCTTAGCCATCACGAAAAGTAGACCTTCCATGCGCAACTTCCGGAGATATGTTACAATTTGGCTTGGTCGCTCCACCAGTCCTCTTGCGAACAGGGCCAGTACCTGTCTGAGTTCTATGCGCTCGCTCAGTAGATCTTTTGCGTGGGAATCCACGATTGAGAATCGTTTCATCACGTCGAAAAAGTCTTCGTCAGGCAGCGAATCGGTCAGGGCAAAAAAGTAGACAACCCACGGATCGAGCTTGTCCTTTAGGAAGAGATATTTCCACCACGCGAGTACTGCGGACACCGCCTCGACAAGTTCTCTGGCCTTGGAATTGAAATCCAATGCAGGGTGTAGCGCCTGTGGGATACCGTAGGTGGACATGAGAGCCAAAGAAGGTACCGGGCTTTTTTCGTTGAGCGTGTGAATCAATTCGTTCAGGAGGCGTTTCCCTTCCACTTTGTCAAAAACCTTCATTCTCAGCGCTGCTTTCATCAAGGTGAGTGTATGTTTGCCTATAGCGAAACTGAAGCGGCTGCTAAAGCGCATAGCGCGGAGAATTCTCGTTGGATCTTCGACAAAGGCGAGATTGTGAAGCACACGGATGACTTTCTCCTTGATGTCCCGAGCGCCCCCGAAGAAGTCAATGACCTGGCCCAACGTCCGAGGATTCAAGGCCACGGCCAGCGTGTTCATTGTGAAGTCTCGACGGTACAGGTCCCTCTTTATGGAACTGGTCTCCACTGTGGGGAGCGCACCGGGTCTAGCGTAATATTCATGCCGCGCAGTGGCGACGTCGATCTTGAATCCATCCGGAAAAAGAAGGACCGCAGTCCCGAACTTGTCATGGCCTCGCACACGGCAGCCCGGAAACTGTTTCGCCAGTTCGCGTGCGAAGGGAATTCCCTCTCCCTCTATGACCAGATCGATATCCAGATTGTAGTTTCGCAAGAGGAGGTCCCTCACCGCACCCCCGACCAGATATACGATTTCTCCTCGTCCGGCAGCCGTCTCTCCGGCATGCCGCAGAATGCTCGTTACGCGCTCTGGAAACCGTTCTTCCATTAATTTGCGCACGCTCTTCGTACGCATGCGCCCAACCGGGAATTCCTCCGGGCCGGTCGAATCACTGCGGCGAGGAAGCTTCAGATGCTCCAGAAGATCGCTGCGGCTGATTACTCCAACCACCCTACCCTCGTCGATGACCGGAACCAGTCGATGTCGGCCATCCAACGTCACGCGGAGGACCTTCTCAATTGGTTCATCGGGTGTAACAAAGACTACGCCGGGATTCATATATTCGTGGACAGGTTCCCGCTCCAAACCGTGATGGAGTGCCTTTTCTACTGCATTGCGGTGAAGTATGCCCAGTATGGAGCCATCGCGCACCACTGGCAGCGAACTGATCTGGTAACGACTCAAGAATTTGGCTGCTTCGCTGATTGTCTGGTTCGGCCCAATAGTAATGACCGGTCGGCTCATGATTTCGCCGGCCTTTTGCTTCGGGCGCACTTTCTGCCGAAGTAGAACAATCAGCTTTTCACGCGCTTCGAAAAGAGATCCATCTCTGATCGTGGCGCTCGCCGCGGTAGGATGCCCTCCGCCTCCGAACTCAGCAGCTATTTCTCCCGCGTTGACTTCTTCCAGACTACTCCGAGCGATCAGATGAACCCTGTCATCCATCCTCACGATGGCAAATATGGCGTCGAGGCTTTCCATGTCCTTAAATTTGTGCACGAGGATAGCGAGATCGCCAATATACCCCTCGGCGCCGGCGGTCGTCACAACGACCTCGATCCCCCCAAGATTGACTACTTCCGACTCTTCGATGAGCTGGTATAGCAGCTCGATCTGATCTCTACTGAACTCGCTGGTCATCATGTTCGAGATGATGTTCAGATTTGCCCCTTTGGCCAGCAGCCATCCGGCGGCCTCCAAATCATCCTCGGTGGTGGATGAGAAAGTGAACGAGCCGGTATCTTCGTAAATCCCCAACGCAAGGACAGTGGCTTCCTCGGCATTTAGCTCTATGCCGCGGTTCCTTAGTTCCTGGATCAGCAGCGTTACGGTGGCTCCAACCTCGCGAACAACTTCTATGTGGCCTTTAACGTCGTCGTCAGAATCAGGATGATGGTCATAGACGTGGATTTCCACGTTTCCCGAATCAGCCAGCGTTGCGAATCTTCCGATCCTGCTCTTTTGCCGAGTATCAACCAGAATAAGCCGGTCCACCTTGCTCAGGTCGATGTCTTTCGCCCGTTCTATGGAGAGAATGTACAGGGTGGAATCCATAAAGAAGTCGCGAAGGTTCTTTTCTTGAGAGCCCGGAAAAGCCACGAGTGCTTCCGGGTAGAGCTTCTTGGCCGCAACCATAGAGGCGAAAGCATCAAAGTCTGCATTGAGATGTGTGGTGATAATTTCCATGTCTATGCTTTAGAGTCAGTTAAAGGGAAACTAGGTCCGACCTTTGTCCGGGTGGAGCGGTCGGAGCCTCGGTCCCCAAACAAAAGATTTGGGTATCTTATCAGGGTCCCCCTGATGGAGAAAGTCGAAATTCAAACGCCGCGACGCAACCACTGTGAAAAGGAAATCTCTCCTGAACACCATTTATAGTCGTGGCCACGAGTCTGGGCCTTGTGCAAAAGTCGCTTTCCGAAGGATCAGTAGGGGCCGGCGTCTACCAATTTGCAAAAATCGTTCCTCACAATCGGACATTTATTTTGGCAACTGCCATAGGCGGCTGCATGCACCTGCAGGCAACGAAAACATTAATGATCTTTATCTATTGACGCAAACCACTCATGACCGCTCAAAAAACGTAACAATATCTTGATATCAACGACGCGGGATAATATAATCCGCGCCCATGTCGAAGGTGCTCGAGGTTTCAAGAAGCTATTGGCGATATGAGCCGCATGGTTACGGTATTGCAATTATCGCCGTAATCCTGGCCGTACTGTTCTCATGGGGGCCGGTCTTAGCGGAGTTCAACTCAAGCGATTGGAAAAGGGTCAGAAGCATCCAAGTTCCCGCAGATCATCCCGATGGGCCCGCTGGCATTGTTTTGGAATCCGGCGTGACCGACAAATGCCGACCGGATGTGGGGGACGTCCGGATACTTGGCTCGAACGGCATGCCTGCCCCGGTTACGATCACGGACCCGGCGGTAGACGATGAAATTCGCCCTTTTCCGGCGCAGATCTTTCGTGTGGCCAAGACGGCCGGTAAGTGGACGGACATCGCGATCGATAAGACAGGCAAGATTCTGACCAGCGGTATTATTGTCGGGACCCGGTCGAAGGATTTCATCCGAAGGGTTGAAATAAGAGGTTCCGACAATGTCCGTGACGCATACGTGATCCGGATGGACGGACTCATTGCAGATGTCGGGGGGGCCATTCCGTTAAGCAGCCTCAAATTGACGCATCCCCTCAATAATTTCCAGTACATCTATCTCCGCATCCTGGACGGCGATCAGGCCCCCTTAAAGATAGATTCTGTCCAATGTTGTCCGCCCGACCCGGAGCCCCCCCTGGAAAGGTCCCTCGACGTGCGCATTCTAGAAAACCGTCCGAATGCGGCTTCTGGGGCAACCAGGATCATTGCAGACCTGGGTGAGAAACGGCTTCCTCTCACGCACGTCGCATTCTCGACCCCCACCAAGGAGTTCAAAAAGGGAATTCGGGTGCATGGCGCTTCCTCGTCCAGTCCGGACACCTGGAAAAAGATCTATGAAGGAACCGTATTTCGACTCCGCAAAGAAGATGCGGTGAATGAACAATTAAAAGTGCGCGTTAATCCGCAGTCTTTCAGATACATCCTTCTCGAACTCTACGGGGGCGGATCTTCGGTTACTGTGGAGAAGATCGTGGCCACCGGAACCATGCGGTTGGCCATCTTCGAATACCGCCGGGGTCTTGATTACAAGCTATACTACGACAACCCCACAGCGGAAGCTGTCAAGGCGAGCCCAGCCGCAGTTCTCTCCAATCTTGGGCGTATAGTTTCAGCTTCTTCGAATATCAGGCTCGGGGAAGAACAAAAAAATGTGGTTGTCCAAGCGCTGAAGTCGGAGCCTCAGGTGGAAACAAAAACTGGGCCGACTTTTTGGAGGCTGGCCGGTGTGGCTATGCTGGCGGTCGGCCTCTTGCTGATGTTCAGCCTTATGCTCAGAGCCCGTTCATTGAGAAAATCAGTTAGGGGCAGAAATTCGAGAGTAATTAGCACAAGAACTCTGAATCATTAGCATGGACCGAGTTTTGAATGACACTCCCATTTGCGGATTGAGTTGATCAGGCACCCAGTGAGCGGTAGACGGTGGAGAGCTCAGAAGGAAACAGATTGCGAACCTTCTATAGAGGGTTTCAGGATATCTCTTCCCGAAGGTTAAATGTCAGTCGAGTGCTTCCGATGGTGATCTCGTCCCCGTCCTGAAGTTGTACCTGTGTGGTTACTGCCTTTCCGTTGACTTCCGGCTTCTTCAGCCCTTCTGCGTATGCCAGGAAAAACCCGATCGGCCTCTTGTTGATCAAGGCTGCGGTCTTTCCCACGAGAAGCCCCGAACATTTTACATCCGAATCGCTTGCTTTGCCCAGCGTAGTGAGTCGCTTGGTGAGATCGATGATCTGCGGAGTGCCTCCGGATATAAGGGTGATCGTTCCGTAGAGTTCTATTTTCTTAGGCTTTTCCGGAAGCTCGTCTTGCGGGAACCCCCTTTCCTCGGCCTGTTTTGCCAGCAAGTCCTGCTGGGCTTGGGTATCAAGAATGACAGTATCGCGAAACGCACGGCCTGCGAATTTGTCATCTTGTGATTCCTCTGCCTTTGACGGCTGCTCCTCCTCCGGTCGAAGGTCAACGAAATTCAGGGAATGCTTACCGATGATAATAGCGTCGCCATCGAAATATTCTTTCGCGCGTGACTTGTTTCTGATTGAGAAAGGTGCCGTTTAGGGACTCAAGATCTACCAGAACGTAATAGTTCGGCTCTTCCTCCTCGATTTGCGCGTGATGGCCCGATACGGCCATGTTGTCAACGACAACGTCGTTATCTTCGCGTCTGCCGACGGTGACAGGAGTTGTATCGAATGTGTACTCCCCTAGAACAGTATCCTGAAACGTCAGGACCAGCTTAAACATCGATATCCTCCACGGCAGTCGTGCTTTTGAGATGTCACGTTTTCGACTGTGGAATACTGCCAAGGTCTTGGCAAGAAACGACTGCAACTTGGACTCCTGGACCGGCTGCGGTTCTGCAATGAACGCTGCAAGAGCGAGCGTGGTATTATCAGGACCACCCCTCAGATTCACTTCTTCAATCATGCGGTCCAGAGTCCGCGGACCTGGTTTGTCCCGGAGAACCTCCTGCAGAATTTCCGGGTCACTCATCACAGCGGTGAGTCCATCAGAGCAGAGGAGGAACATATCGCCGGGGAAAACTGTTAATTCATCCATGTGTACTCGGATCCGGGGATCAACTCCAATTACAGAAGAGAGTATGTGCCTGAGCTGCGAGTCTCGGACTTCATCACGGGTCATGATACCCCGTTCCACTTGATCTTCCGCTAGCGTATGGTCTTTGGAAATCTGCTCCATCAAGCCGTTGCGGATAAGGTACATTCTGCTATCACCCACATTTATCAACGAAACCGTGAAATCGTGTATGGCCATGCCTGCCAAGGTGCTGCCCATACCTATAAGCTCTTGATTCTCCAGCGATTTCTCCAAAATCACCCTGTTGGCTATGAAAGTGGCCTGCCGTAGCAGGTTCGTGTGATAGGTGAAACGCTGGTCATAGCTATCGAAAATATCGGAGCTGTCGGCAGAGCCGGCACAATGTTCCTTGTAAAAGGATGAAATGGTGTCCATTGCCAAACGAGAAGCGACTTCTCCCGCTTGATGGCCGCCCATTCCGTCCAGGATAAGTATTAGTTCGTGGTCAGAATCAACGTAGTAACAGTCTTCATTGATGCTTCGTTGCTTTCCCACGTCCGTTGTGGCCCAGACTTCAATGATCACATGGCCTCCCGGTACCCACGAACAGTGCCCATATTACTGTAACCTCCGTTAGGTGCCCTGTTACTACGTGCATCTCGACTCACCACAGCCGCATGACTTGCTGAAAATCTATCTGATTTCAACGAGAAAATCAAGAATTATCCATGAAATTCCCGGCATAGGAAATTCACGTGGACGCCAAGTTCCATTCCGACTGGTGCAGAGGCGCATCAACCGTTGTGCTGAAGAAAAACCCTCTGGAAAAGGTTGCATTCGCGCGGCAAACAAATTATGGACGATTTACGGAATACTCCGCGGAATCGTCTGACTAAGGATTCTGGCGGAGAAGACGCGCAGCGGGTTGATTTCTCTTATGAATAGATGATATAAGCTCAGGGTCTCAGGAGGGCTTCGGAGGCCATGCAAATGAATTTCGGACTCAAGAAAACGCGCACTATAGGGTTCTATGTCACTATTATCTTCTTGGGTATCTCCTGGCTTGCTGCGGCAGGGTGCCAGGAGGTGGACACTCTCAAGCGAGAGATCTTGAAGAAATATCAGGGCACGATCCTCAAAAAGAAAAGTCCTTTCACTCCTCGAGACGGCATAACCATACGGGCCTCTTCGCTTTACCAGACGGCAAATCCCAATTCCGAGGTAACTGTCAAGTTACCTGCTGAAACGCCCGTTCACCTGGTAGATAAGGTGGGCGAATACTATCGCGCACGCACCCGCGACGGTAGGGAAGGTTACCTTGATCAGAAAGTGGTGGGCGGGCAAGAAATAATACTGAAGACGCAGGAACTGAGACGCTCCATCGAAGGAATGCCTCCACAGGCTGAGGGAGTCATCCATACCAAGGCAAACTTCCGTCTGGAACCCGGCCGCCAATACGAGGTCATTGAGATCCTGCCTCCAGGCAAGAAATTCGAGGTTTACGAGCGGGTGGTTTCAGTCCGGCGACCCAACTCACCTGCCGAAAAGATAGCAACGAGAGGCAAGCTCGGCAATCGGACCGTGTCTTTGGAGGACGCTGCCTCAGTGGACGAGGCATTGGACGACCAGGCAAAAAAGGATGTTTGGTACAAGGTGAAGATCGAGGACGGAAGGGTCGGTTATGTATATACGCATAACATGAGGCTTACGCCTCCCGAAGACATAGCCCGAATCGTTCCTTTCATGCGCATGGTCGGCTGGAGAACGGTGAACAGCACCGACGATCCGGATCAAGGGGCCAAAAACAATTATATCGTCGCCTATGCCCCCATAGGAAAAGACCCTGGCTGCGACTACACGAGACTCTATTTCATGAACTGGTCTACTAAGCTCAAGAGACGCTCCCCAGGCTGGCAACTACCCATTAACGGCGTCCTGCCCGTCACCAATTACCAGTTTGAGGGAAAGCCGGGCTTTAGCGTGCGTTACCTCCATCCCTCAAAGAAGGACAAATTGGTTCTCGCCAGTTTCGTGGTAATAAAGGGGAATATTCGGAAAGTCGGTGAGGAGGAAATACCCAATACCGCGCACATTCACTAGGAGACAGTGAACTGGCTCCTTGAACCATCGCCGACGCCAAGTCATGGCCACGCTATGAAACGTCCGGGGCCACGCCGCCAAGTTTCAAAAGACCCGTCTTTTCTGCCCCCACGTCCTCACCGACAATAAAGACATGGTCGCCTGGCTTCTGCCGGCTGCCTCTGATAAGCCCTCTTGTTCACAGCGGCTCCGGCTCACCCATCGTTCGAGTCCGTGGATAGTCAGTCAGGGGAACAAATCCAAAGGCCGCGGTTAGCAGACTCTGGGGAAAAGCTGTCAGCAGACGATTGTACGCCCTCGCACTGCTATTATAACTCTGTCTCATGAAATCAATTCGTTCGGAAACGCTCCGGACCTTCTTCCAGTGCGTCGCAAAAGGAGGATGCTGATCTAGTCCCGGCTGAGACTCGGCTAGTTTTTGAAGCTGCTTTAGTTGCCTCTCCATGTCGTCGACCGATGCCACAATAGTTCCGGGATCTTTTGAACGCACGGTAATTGATCTGGCCTCCAGGAGCCGCTCGGCAGGTTTCGCATACGTTGGTTCAAAGCCCTTCACAGCCTCCACGAGGCCGGGTAGTGCCTCGTTTCGTTCCTTGACCGCCCTGAGAAATCCTTCCCAGTCCGCTCGTGCCTCTGATCTCACCTCCTGGAGTGTCGGGCGCAGAGTAAGAAAAGAGACTAATACAATGAGCAGAAATGCCGTCAGAAAGGAAACACCAAATTCTACGATTCGAGACAGGGTCATTTACAATCCCGGATCCGTGCCACTTGCGTGTCGGGGAGTAAACCCGTATGAGGCAAATTGGACGCGGACCTTCCGCCCGCTCATGCGTTGTAGTCGGCCTGTTGACTTTTGTCAAACCAGCAGCTTTAATAAAACGTATGGTTCATGAATTTTGTCAAGAAGAGGAGAGCCCGTAATGACAGAGAAACCCGACCGCCGCGAGTTTTTGAAAAGCGGATTGGTCGCTACCGCCGCGGCTGTCACCGCCGGCACCGTGGGCGGCATATTCAGCCCCGGAAAATCGTTCGGTGCAGAAATGCCCGACATAGTCGTATCACAGGGTCTAGACCCTGCCGCCATCACTCGGGCTGCCGTGGATGCACTCGGAGGAATAAAGCGTTTCGTAAAACCCGGTAACAAGGTTGTGATCAAACCAAACATGAGCTTTGCCAGTGGGCCTGAAAGAGCCTCCAATACCCACCCGGCAGTTGTCAGTGAAGTGGCTCGCATGTGTGCGGAAGCCGGGGCTTCGCGGATCGCGGTTCTCGATAATGTATTGAACGAACCACGAGCCTGTCTCAGCGCTCTCGAAGATCCCGGAAGCTTGCCTGAACGTCCCCAACACCACGGTCAGCACCGTCGAAGCAAAGAGATTATTCCGCGAAGTCCAGGTCCCTCAGGGACGGCAATTCAAGACCATGGAGGCCGTCTCTGATGTTTTGGATGCCGACGTCCTGATCGCCATACCGAAAGGTAAGTCTCATTCTTCTTCGGGAGTGAGTCTTTCCATGAAAGGAATGATGGGTCTCATCAAGGACCGCATGTCATTCCATTCACGGTACAATTTGCATGAAGCCATCGTAGACATGGTGACAGTACTCAAACCTCATCTGGTAGTAATTGACGGAACCCACATCTTGAGCAGTGGCGGCCCCGGCGGCCCCGGTAAGGTAATCCCGCTGAATCTTGTGGTCGCGTCTACGGACATGGTTGCAGCAGACGCTCAAATGGTTGCATTGGGCATCTGGTACGGGAAAAAATTTGTGCCCGATCAAGTGCGACATATTCGTATCGCAGCGGAGCGCGGCCTGGGACGCATGGACATTGACAAATTGAAGGTACAGAACATCAAATCGTGATAACTTTTCAGAAGGTCACTCAAACAGTTTCGCTCTTTCTTTTTCTGGCGTTGTTGCTGTTTGCCGCTTATCCGCACTATGACGGATTGGCTGTGGATTTTTTTCTGCGGCTCGACCCTCTCATTAGTCTCGGAACTATTCTGGCCACGAGGACTTTCGCGGCTTATCTTCTGCCTGGACTCATTGTGTTAGCTGCGGCTGTCCTAGCAGGGAGATTCTTCTGCGGCCACATCTGCCCTATGGGGACCACGCTGGACCTCCTGCAAATCCCACTCGGTCCGAGAAGGAAGCCGTCAGCTAGGAACAATACCTACGAAGCTACCGAGCGGTTCCGCTCATGGAAGTACCTCGCACTGGGCTTTGTCCTTGCCGCATCGTTGGCGGGAGTTTCCCTTCTGTTTATCGGTTCGCCCCTCTCACTGGCAACCCGGTTCTATGGGCTAGTGGTACATCCTCTCCTTCTGCTGCTGGGCGATTCAGGGCTCGATCTTGCCGCATCATGGCTCCCCGCGGATCTGACCTATGTTCAGATTGCCGGAAGAGCCTTTGCCACTAACGTGTTCGTGGCTCTACTCTTTGTGGCAATCGCAGCCTTAGTGCACTCCCAACCCCGTTTCTGGTGCAGGAATCTGTGCCCCGCCGGAGCACTGATGGGACTGTTTTCAAGATCGCCCCTGCTGAGGCGCAACGTCAATGACTCGTGTTCTCAGTGCGGACAATGCATTCGGAAATGCCCCACTGCCGCCATATCGGAGAATCCGGCAAAGACGATTCTACTCCGAGTGCATAGTTTGTCTGGAATGCGTCAAGATCTGTCCGGAATCCGCCGTGTCTTTTTCCTCGGGCGCCAATGAGTCGGCCTCCTCTCTCCCCCCTGATCTCACAAGACGCGGTATCGTCCTGGCGATGGGGTCAGGCCTTTTCTCGGCTGGTCTGCTGCGCACAGGCATCAACCAAGCTACTCCGCGTGGGAAGGAAAGAGGCCTGATCGACCCTGAGCTGATTCGGCCTCCCGGCGCGCTCCCCGAGGCCGACTTTTTGACCCGGTGTGTCCGTTGTGGTGAGTGCATGAAGGCATGTGCCACAAATACCCTTCAGCCGGTCTGGCTCAAGGCTGGATTGGAAGGGCTCTTCAGTCCGGTCATGGTCCCTCGCCTTGCGGCATGCGCCGTGAATTGCAATGTGTGCGGCCAAGTCTGTCCGACAGGGGCCATTCGTGACGTTTCCGTCATCGAGAAGAAGCATGTCAAGGTAGGAACAGCTTGGATTGCGAGGCAAAACTGTCTTGTTTGGGAACAGGACAAGAAATGCCTCGTTTGCGATGAAGTGTGCCCGTACAATGCGATATCCTTTCAGCCTGTTCCGGGACTGCGGAATGCCGCACCGGTGGTCATAGAAAACAAATGCACCGGTTGCGGTTGGTGTGAAAACAAGTGTCCGGTGCAAGGGGCATCAGCCATTCGTGTGAATATCATTGGAGAAATTAGACTGGCTTCCGGTTCTTACATAGAAAAAGCCCGCGAATACGGACTGAGCTTCAAGACCAGGGAGACCGCGCTGGACCGTCTAGCCCCGGGGACATTCGATGCTCCCGGGACGTCCGTCGAGCAAGCGCCCTATTCAGAGCCCTCAGGCGTTCAGGTTGAAGAATTGCCGCCTGGATTCATGCCCAAATGAAGCCTGACAACGCTCCAATAATTTGTTATGATCCTTCCTCAGAGGGGGACATCCTTGTCGAATCCACCACTCGATTAGAGGCGGAGCCAATCCAGGATTCTAGGATGACCTGAAACAGGACGGGCATGAGCAATTCCCATATCGGCAAAGAAGACCTGCCCCGTATGTGGCAGGAAGCAGAGCTTTATGAAGCCCAAGGGCTGTACGATCATGCTATTCTCGTCTACCAAAACATCCTCACCGGGGAACCGGACAATCGCAAGGCCCAAGCGAAAATAGTTCATATTCAGTTCTTGAGAAGGATGGAAGAGACCACCGCGTCCAAGGGCTCTCCTTCCGACGACCTTTCCCCTCGCCTAGCCCTTGACCTGGGTGTGGCGTACATGGGTATGAACTTGTACGAAGAGGCCCTGGAAGAATTCAGAAAAGCCCTTGCCTCGTCGCCTGCATTCCATGCGGACCTTTTCCGTTATTCGGCGACATGTCTCATTCGGTTGGAGAAAGTTGAGGAGACGCGCGGGCTCTGGGACGAAATTCTGGCTGACCGAACTCTCACGTTGTCGGAAAAAGGAGGCATAATCTCGGACCTTGTCAGCGCTTTCGTCGAACAGGGTCTCGTCACCCTGGCTCGTAACCTGCTTACAAAGGTGTCAGATGACCAGAAGCGGTTTATCGAAAACTACGACCAGATCCTGGATGCCCTTTCGTCGGTGGATACTGAGCTCAATTTAGAGGTCCTTGTCGAGGATGTCGGAAACCGGAAAGATCTACCGCGAGCCCCTCGTGGCAGATTCTACCGACCTCGATGATGATAAGGCACCTAGCACGCCACCCGGCCCTACTGCCGCGGAACCTGCGTCGGAAATATCCTTGAAGACCCCCGTAAGCTATTCGGTGGATAACAAGAATTGGAGAGAGGGGACGTCGTCACGTCTTTCTTACGGCTGGATACTGCTGGATTTGCCTGAAAAGGTAGCTCCCGGCGCCTCACTGGCACTGCAGATTCATCTGCCTGTTCATGAAGATAGTGAACCTGTCTGGGTGATATCAAGGGCGTCTGAAACGTCCCCCAAGGGAGAGGATGAGAAAGCAGGACTGGTGAAAGCGCAGTTCGTCTCGTTTCTCCCCGGCGGAGAGGTCACACTGAAGACATTCATCGATAGGGCGTTACGGGATCCGTCCTTTTTGGAGCAGAGAGATGAGTTCAGCACCAGTGTGTTCGCGGATTTGGAGCTGGACGCTATCCGTTCGATGGAAACGGCTCTGCTGCCAGAGTTCGGGAATGAAACAGATCTCCTCCCCGCTGAGGACCAGGCTGGCGAGGAGTGAGGCGATTCCGCCAACTGAACGGCAGGCCCGGCCGAGGGTTCGGTTTGCCTGCGAATGCGGCCACGTACACGTCGTCCCAAGGCGGTACGTTGGACGAGAGGGTAAGTGCGCAAACTGCGGGAATATTGTGAAAGTCCCGGATGCCGACACGAAATCTGACAGCCTTGCCGACCTCCTAATCGGGCGAACGGTGGGAGGATGTAGGCTATTCTACAAAATAGGTGGAGGCGGCATGGGCGGTGTATTCAAGGGGCAACATATAGCCCTGGATATCCCCGTGGCCGTCAAAGTCCTTCACGCTCATCTTGCTGATAAAGACCCGATCTTTGTCAAACGTTTCATACGGGAGGCACGGTCTGCGGCCAAAATGCAACATCCGAACATTGTCGGCGTCATGAATGTGGGGCTGGAGGATGGACATCATTACCTTATAATGCCCTACGTAGACGGCGGCAATGCAGCTTCCATGCTTGCCAGAATCGGGCGATTTTCAGTTGACAAGGTCCTGCAAATAGCGTTTGAAATTACCCGAGCCTTGAGCGTTGCCGAAGAAAACAACATCCTGCACCGTGATATCAAGCCGGCTAACATTCTCTTCACCAAGAAAGGGGAAGCAACACTTGCCGACCTCGGTCTGGCCAAGAATTATCTGGACTCGCAAGACTCCGGCATAACACAGACAGGAATCGCATGCGGCACTCCGTTGTATTTTTCACCGGAACAGGCCAAAGGCGCTCGAAATCTGGATATCCGCTCAGACTTCTACTCCCTGGGAATAACCTTATACCATTTGCTGAACGGTTCCCCACCTTTTCACGGAGAATCGGCCTATGTCATCTTCCAGAAACATGTCCACGAGCCATTGCCGCCGTTCAAGGATGTGGATCCACCCGTGCCCGACTCGGTGTTCAAACTGCTTCAGAAAATGACCGCAAAGAATCGTGACGAAAGGTTCGCCAACACGCAGGAACTGCTCGAAGCGCTGGAAAGAATACAAGATGAGCTGCGCACCCCCGGCAAGCCTACAAAGAAGGGATTACTGGAGAGACTGGGCATCAAACGGGCAAGATAAAGCTCCACCGAAGGAATACACTCTCCGACGCAGTGCATATCTCGGTTGCCAAGGTTTTTGTTCCATTTGCTTAACCTGTCGTTGGAGGGAGTGAAGTGGAGAAAGCAATCTCAGTCCGTCAGTTGCCAGTCACCCGATGTGCTAAGAAACAATAGCTTGATATAATCTCTGGAGAATCTTACAGTCTTTCTCTGGAAGATCGACTATCTCGAACCCGGCTATCGAGTATTCTCGGTTCTTCCTCTTTATTTCCACCCATTTGCACTCAGCCATAATCAGCAGAGGCGGGGCCTCTATCAACATGTCGACGGGAATCTGAAATGTCTTGGCTTGTCCGACTCTCGCGTTAACCCCCGCCACCCTGAGCCCGCTTTCCGAGATGTCCCTCAACACGCCAATAGCCGAATCCACAATGTCATATATGGGTACGTACACGTCCAAGTCGGCTCGAGGGTGTTTTCGTGCTCGGAGGTGATCACTTCTCTCTCTGTACAATGAGGAACTCTCGTACAGTTCGGAGTGACTGATGGCATTAGACTTCACAAGCCTTCGGAAAATAGACCGAAGGCTCTTAGTCGAAATCTTGTATTTTACCTGCAGTTGCCAGTCAGCCATCCCCGATCGGAGGTCATTAATAACATCTTTACCGTTGATTTTTCGCCTCTTCTCCATCGTCTCCCCCCTGTAACTTCCTAGGATCATCCAGAAACTCCAAGGAAAGACAGGTTCAGTGGGCACTACATGCGGCTTTTGGCCTTCAGTTCTTCACAGGGCCAGCACAGTAACGGGCCTTGTATGCTTTCATCAACTCAGGTCCACGATGCCGGAACGGATTGTCCGCAAGCCCACTCCTTGCAACAATGTCTCGCTTCACACTAAACGCCCTTCCCGACCTTTCGACTTCGGGCATTGCAGGTGCTCACACCTTCAAAGGTGCTGATGGACCAATGTTAATAGCTGAAGTCGGACTTATCCTCTTTCAGTGTTTTCATCCTTGAACCACAACGCGGACACTTCTCCACTTTCTCGAAATGGACATTACCGCAGGCTGGACAGTTGAACACCGGCATGTAAACAGTTTTGGCCAAGGACCTGCGTTCGACAAGCTCCGACGGTGACATGAGGCCCTCCGCGATGAGTCGGTTCAGGGCCTGAAGAACTCCTCGGGCCGAAAGGCCGTACTTCTCCATCAGGCCCGCATCATCCACCCCCGCCCTGATGTCGGACAGCAGTTCCCGCGCTTTGATCTTCTTTTTCGCCACGGGTCACTCAGCCTCTACGAAGAAGTTGTGACGGTAATATATCATGAGGGATTGTCAAATTGGCACAAAATTCCGGGCCGTTCACCCGAAACACCTTTTCCGGATGTCTGGTGGTCTGCAATGGATTCGCCACATGTGGACAAAGTCGAATCGACGTAAACGAGGCGTTCCCCCCAAGGCTTATTGTTGCCGGCGCTTGTCAGGCAAGAGTCTGCCATTCACCCGATTTATTCAGCAACAATAACTTAATGAATTCTCTGATACTCTTTCTGTCCTTCTCTGACAGATCCATTATCTCGAACCCTGCTACAGGATATCTCCGGTTCTTGCCCTTTGTTTTCACCCATTTGCACTTGGTGACAACTAACAAAGGATCGGTCTGCATGAATGTATCTATTGGAATCTGAAACGTCTTGGTTTGACCCACGCTCGACTCGATCCCGGCCACACGCAGCCCTGTTTCCGAGATATCCCTCAACAAACCGGTAGCCGAATCCTGAAGGTCATATATTGGTATGCGAATGGACAGGTCCGCTCTGGGACACTTTCGTGCGCTGATTTGATCGGCTCGTTCCCTGAATAATCGGGATCTCTCGTAGAGTTCAGACTGACTGATAGCTTGGCGGGCCACGAGCTTCCGACAAATGGCCTGAAGCGCTTTGGGCGAAAGCCCATATTTCTCCATCAATTCAGAGTCGGTATTTCCTGATCGGAGATCCATCAACCATATCTTTCGCATTTATTTGCCGCTTCACTCAGATAGTCCCCCTCCTGCCTGGAAGATATTCTATCATCTTTTGGCAGAAAGCTATATGTCGGCAGTCAGCCAAATCGAATTTCTTCTCGTTCAGGTTTTTGACATTTCCGCTCACGCTGGAATGACGAGCGAAGGGCAATTCCCGATCCAATGCAGCCGTAATTTGGCGCATGTAAGGGGTGCCTCACAGGCGCTAACTTAAGAAAGGTCTGGGGCATCGTAAGGTCCCTCTCACCCTGCCCTCTCCCGCCAGGGGAGAGGGTTTTCAGACCCCTCCCTCGACGGAAGGGGGCATAGGCGTTAAAATAGAACGCTCTCCAATTCTGTGAGCCCCATAAGGGCTCAATGACAGTAGCCGGCAATTCATTGCCGGGTGACAGATGAGCACGGATCTTCGTTTCCGACGGCCGCCCGAGGGATAAATCCTCGGGCGGCCGTCGGAAACGAAGAAGACTCTCTTGGCCGCTCATTCCCGGTGATAAATCGCCGGGCTACTATCGGGCCGTCCCTCCGGGACGAAGAGGACCTGAAGCTTATTTTAACGCCTATTGGGGAAGGGGGAGGGTGGCAACTCACCCAAATTACACAATGCCTCTGATAAGTTAGCGCCTATGAGGCGCTTACCGAGCAACCCTACTAAAATCATTAATTATTACAGATTAAAAGCCCTTTATTCCCGTCCAAAATCTAACTGTTACCTAATTCTAACTATTGACTTATGTGCTAACATACTGTAAAATAGTATTAATTTATGTCAAGACGAGTACGCATTATACGGAGGTTTCCCCATGTTCCGTCCATATCGACGCCTCGCACGCGTTCTGCTTATACTGGCATTTGTCGGCTGGATAGCCTATCCCGGATGGTACAACCAGTGGTACTCCAACTGGCCCGAAAACTATGCCTACCCGGCAAGCACCGTTGGGCCTCACGATCCCCATTGGGGCTTCTGGTTCTGGTAGGCAAGGCAGCTTTGCCGGCTTGCTGAGGCGGTGCACTGCTCAAGTCCGTCACTTTCCCCGGAGCAACCCCTTTTCGTAGAAATACTGGAATACTACGGACTGGTCTATACCGGTCAGCTCAACTACCTTGAAGACGGTGACCGACTGTCTGGCCATCTTCAGTTCATTGATTACACGGGTAATCCTGCCGTAGACCTCGTTGCTCTCGTTGATGTCCATCTTCGCTTCGCCTCGCAGTCCAGGGCAGACACACGGGTCTGCCCCTACCGATTCCTGGGCCATTGTCCGATCCGACGCCATTCTCAATCAGTTGCGACACATTCGCGTACCCTGGTTTCTAAGCGCCTCTCAACCGAAGAACTCTTCCACTGATTTCAGCGCCAAGTCAAGATCAGCAACCTGTGGCCCTCCTGCCTGGGCCATGTCGGGTCTGCCACCGCCGGATCCGCCTAAAACTGCGGCCGCCTTTTTCACGATATTGCCCACGTGAAACCGATTTGTCAGGTCGCTGGTCACGAGCGCGATGAGAAGAGCCTTGCCGTCGGTCTTTGCGCCCAGGAGTGCAATGCCTGAACCCAGTCTGTCTTTTACTCTATCGGCATATTCCCGGAGGTCTTTGGGACTTGAGACATCCTCGACCAACCGGGTCAACACACGCACACCCTTGACCTCGCGGACTCCCTCAAGAATATCAGTGGCATGGCTCCCTGCCAGCTTCTTCTTGAGGACTTCGACCTCACGCTCCTTATTCTTCTTCTCTTCGACCAGTCTGTCGAGCTTGTGGACCAATTCCCCTCGGGAACCCTTTAGACGCAGAGAGAGACCCTTTATCTCTTCTTCCAGCGACCACACATAATCGAGAGCACCTTTGCCCGTTACCGCCTCTATTCTGCGCACGCCCGCGGCAATGCCGCCTTCGCTGACGATCTTGAAAAGGCCTATGTCCCCGGTCCGCTTCGTGTGGGTTCCACCGCAAAGCTCTTTGCTGAACCCACCCATGGACACCATGCGGACACTGTCACCGTATTTTTCACCGAAGAGCGCAATAGCGCCCTCTTTCATCGCCTCTTCGATGGGCATGGTCTTCGAGGCTACTTCGAGATTCTCCTGGATCTTATCGTTGACCAGCTCTTCCACTCTGCTCAGTTCATCCGGGGTCAGAGGCGAAAAATGGGTGAAGTCGAAACGAAGCCGCTGAGCTTCCACCAGAGAACCGCTCTGTTTTACGTGATCCCCCAGCACCTCGCGAAGCGCCCATTGGAGGATGTGAGTTGCGGAATGGTTCGCCATGATGGAACGTCGGAGACCCGGCTGGACCTTGAGATTGACCTTATCACCCACACGAAAGATCCCTTGCTTCACCACTCCCCGGTGCAGGATGACGTCCGGAAAAGGCTTTACCGTGTCCTCCACTTCGATTTCGTCTCCGTTGCGGCTTATGATGCCGTGGTCCCCCACCTGGCCGCCGGACTCCCCATAGAACGGCGTCCTGTCGGTGATCAGTTCCACTCGTTCACCCGGTTTTGCTTCGGGGACTTGCTCTCCATCTTTAATCACGGCCCTTATTACGCCCGCGTCTTCCAGTGTCTCATAACCCGTAAAGGCAGTGTGGATCCCCTCATCGAGGATCTTTTTCAGAGCACCGGCTTCGCTTGCTTGGGCTCCTTCCCAGGATTGGCGAGCCATCTTCTTTTGTCGACCCATTTCCCGGTCGAAGCCGGCCTGATCCATCATCAGACCCGCTTCTTTTGCCAGATCCGCTGTCAGGTCGGGTGGAAAGCCAAACGTGTCGTAGAGCCGAAAAGCGACTTCACCAGGCAGAGTGTCGCCACCTTGCTTGCGAATGTTCCCGGCTTCCTCCTCGAACAAAACCAGGCCACGGGCCAATGTCTCCAAGAAACGCTCTTCCTCGCTCTTTATGACCTTTTCGACCAGGGTCGCATGAGCCTGCAATTCCGGGTACGCGGCCCCCATGTGCTGCGTAACCACTCGGGCCGAGTCGTACAGGAACGGCCCGTCGAGCCCGATGTACTTGCCATATCGCAAAGCCCTTCTCAGAATGCGCCGCAACACGTATCCCCGGCCTTCGTTGGATGGAAGGATGCCGTCGGCAATAAGAAATGCGGCAGCACGGCTGTGATCCGCAATCACTCGAATGGCAATGGAGTCCAGGTCCTTGCCCCGGCACTCTTTGCCGGAAAGTTCTTCAACTCTTTGAATTATAGGGCGAAAGAGGTCGGACTCCCAATTGCTGTGAACGCCTTGGACCACTGCCGCGAGACGTTCCAAACCGAGGCCGGTATCTATGGACGGTCTGGGTAGCGGCGTCATCTTCCCGCTCTCGTCCCTGTCGTACTGCATGAACACGAGGTTCCAAAGTTCCAGAAAGCGGTCGCAGTCGCATCCCGGAGCGCAATCGGGCTCGCCGCAGCCGAATTCTTCTCCCATGTCAATGTGAATCTCGGAACAGGGACCGCACGGACCTGTGTCTCCCATGCTCCAGAAATTGTCCTTCTCGCCCAAGCGTGTGATGGGGTTGCTACGGGCCGCCCAGAACCTTGCGCCAGATGTCGAACGCTTCATCGTCGTCCTTGTAGATGGTTACATGAAGCAGTTCCTTTGGGAGGCCCACCGTCTTGGTTAAGAATTCCCATCCAAAGGCTATTGCATCTTCCTTGAAATAGTCTCCGAAAGAGAAGTTGCCCAACATTTCGAAAAAAGTGTGGTGCCTGGCGGTGTGCCCGACATTCTCCAAATCGTTGTGTTTCCCGCTGACTCTGAGGCATTTCTGCGCAGTCACCGCGCGATTGAAGGGACGTTTCTCCGCTCCGGTAAAGACACCCTTGAATTGGACCATCCCCGCGTTGGTGAAGAGAAGAGTCGCGTCCCCCGTGGGAATCAGCGACGAACTTGCCAGACGTGTATGGTTTCTTTCCTCAAAGTATTTGAGGAACAACTCACGCAATTCAGCACCGGTCATATGACCTCCGGTTCGTTTCGGTCCGCGGGAGTCTCATTCCCCGGTCTGTTGGAACCTACGATAAAGATATGCATCGTTTTCTCTGGCCGAAAGAACGCTAAAGATTACCACGTTACCGAACTTCCTTGCAAGAAATGCGTGTCCGGGTCTCTTGGATGCTGCTGTCGGGCGTGGGGAATCCAGAGCAAGTAATCGTTCTGGCGTAGCGCTTTTGCGCAAACATCACTCTGTCATTCCGTTGAGTGAAGCGACTAAGCAATCCCTGAATTCTGAACCCTAGACTCAAGGGGATTGCTTCGCTTCGACTCGCAATGAAAAGGCGAGAGATCCTGGAGATTAAGGCACCTCAAATGATCTGCCGACTAGGGCCAGCAGTCGAGCACATAATTTACAAGGCTATTTTAGTCTATTTTCAACATATTATGATATATTACTTTAATAAACTTGATTTATTATTTAATTTTAAGCTTTTTTGTTGACACGCATCGCGCGGCGTGCTAACCCCACTCCCTGGTTCCCGGTTCACCCCCCAATTACCCGCCGGGACGTATGGGATGGATTTGAGAAGAGGGACTTCCACAAGATCGTTCGGCACGGGAAAGCGAGAGGGGCACGACTCTTCAGCCTTCTACGGTCGAAAGCTGTGCGCCGCGAACGCTGCCGAAAATGTTTGCACCGCAGATCAACGAAATTTCTCCACATCATCTCAACTGCATATTTCCCCACTCGTCCGAGCATATGCCGGAACTCCCCGACAATTCGGTGGCTCTCATGGTTACTTCCCCGCCGTACAATGTGGGAAAAGACTATGATTTGGATCTCACTCTTGAGGAATATCTAAATTTTCTCAAGCAGATCCTAGCCGAAACGCACCGAGTGCTTGTTCCGGGTGGACGCATCGCATTTAATGTCGCGAATCTGGGGAGAAAACCATACATCCCCCTCAATGCGCATGTTGCAAATCTTGCATCTGATCTTGGCCTTCTTATGAGGGGCGAAATAATCTGGGTCAAGGGTAAGGGGGCTGGAGGCTCCTGCGCATGGGGCTCCTGGATGTCCGCAGGGAACCCGACCCTGAGAGACCTTCACGAATATGTCCTGATCTTCTCGAAGAACCGATTTGATAGGCCTTCGAAAGGCCGGTCCACGATCACTCGGGATGAATTCATGGCCGCAACAACCAGTGTTTGGAATATCCCGCCCGAATCAGCCAGAAGGGTCGGCCATCCGGCTCCTTTTCCTGTGGCCCTTGTTGAGCGGCTCATTCATCTTTACACGTTTGAGGGGGAAACGGTCCTTGACCCATTCATGGGGAGCGGCTCCACTGCCATCGCTTCAATCCAGGCGGGCCGGCACTTTGTCGGATATGAGATAGACCCCAGCGTACATATCAATCTGCACAGAGCGGATTGCTCGCATCGACCGCAAGTCTCTCTCCGCGTAAACTCATCACTACAGAAGGCATCGTGGTAAAAGCGTAACCTATTTTTCGGGGCGACGCCCGATAAGACTGCTGTTGACCCCACCTTAATTGCCCGTCCTTTGCACCTTCTCTGTTGACGAACCCAAACAACTAAATTAATCTAAAACGATTCGAAGCGACCGAAGGGTTAGAGAGGTCCATGAGAGCATCGTATGAAATCATATGGCACGGTCGAGGCGGGCAAGGAGCGGTGACCGCGGCCAAAATACTCACTGAAGCCGCATATTACCAGGGATTTAAAGGGGTAAGCGCAAAGCCGACCTATTTTTCAGAGCGTCGCGGGGCGCCGGTAAGTGTGCATACTCGGATCTCACCCGGACTGATCCGCACCTATTCAAACGTGTTAGACCCCGACATCGCAGTGGTACTGGACGACAATCTGCTGGAAATGGTCAACGTAACCGGAAACCTGAAAGAGGGCGGCCTTCTGGTGATCAACACAGCCCGCACGCCGGACGAGCTTGGGCTCCGTGGCCCGTTTTCCATTGCCGCGTCCGATGCGTTCCATTCCTCCCAGGAAGCGGGACTCATCGTCGAAGGGAACGTGCTCATTTCCACGTCCATTCTAGGTCCTTTTGCCGCGGGATCGGATCTGGTCAGCCTTGACAACATCAGGCGGGCGATAAGCCGAAAATTCAAAGGCGCCGCGCTCGAAGAGAAATCTGGAAGCGCTCGAACTGGCTTATCAGAATACACACGTGTTTCGACACGAGCTGCCGGCTGTCAGCGCGGGTAGATGATTACCAGGAGACCGGCAAAGACTGGGCACTCGTGTGTGTCAGGTGGACACGCTCAAGTTTCGATATGGAAGCAGCTTGGCACAAACGTGCAATGACCTGTACGAACTGTGACGTAAGGCTTTCTAGAGAAGAAATGTCCTCACCCGGTCATCTTGCGTAAACTCCTGATATCCGGTGCCTGCCGTTTTCCGCATGACAAGAACCTGGCTGTCTTTTTTTCGAGAGTCGAGAGGTATTATGGCTGATAAGATTAAGGAAACCATTGTCGCAGCTTCCACTCCCGCTGCCGGAGAGGCCGGGAAAACCGGGGACTGGCGGTCTCAGACACCGGTAATTGACCATGAGAAGTGCACCAAGAAGGACACCTGCCTCCTCTGCTGGCTATACTGCCCTGACGGAGTAATTTCCTCGGATTTTCCTCTCGAGATAGACCTGGAATTCTGCAAGGGATGCGGTATCTGCGCGGAAGAATGCCCACGCAAAGCAATCGAAATGGTGGAGGGACGAACACCTAAGCCGTCGGACAAGACCGGTTGAGCTTGAGGGAACCTTCTTTGGAAAGAAGGGTATCCCGATTCCTCCCACTGAAGGCCATTCCCTGCCAGAGGTAGGGAACAATATGAAAATGAGTAAGATCGTTTCGAGGAAATACCAATGACAGGCGTCAGAATAATAACTGCCAACTCCGCCGCGGCACTTGCAGCCTCTCTTTGCAAGGTTCAGGTGATCGCGGCTTACCCGATAACACCTCAAACCCCCGTGACGGAGGAGCTGGCGGCCATGGTAGAACGCGGCGATCTCAAGGCCGAGTATCTGACCGTGGAAAGTGAACATTCGGCAATGGCCTCGGTGGTGGCCGCATCACAGGTGGGGGCCAGAGTATTCACCGCTACCAGCGCCAATGGTCTCCTGTATATGCATGAGATGCTGCACTGGGCTGCCGGAAGCCGCGTGCCTGTTGTGATGGCATGCGTGAACCGAGGCGTGGGAGCCCCATGGACCATCCTTAACGATCAGCAGGACTCCATAGCTCAGAGGGACACGGGCTGGATCTCAGCTTTACTGCCGAAACAGTCAGGAAGTGTTGGATACCATTATCCAGGCGTTCAGGATCGCGGAACAGACGCTCATCCCGATCATGGTCTGCTATGACGGATTCGTGCTCTCGCACGCCAGTACTCCTGTAGATGTCCCGGATCCTTCCGAGGTCGATAGATTTCTGCCGCCATATCAGCCTGATACCGGTCTCACCGAAGGGAACTATATGAACCTGAACCCCCTGATCCTCAGCGATCCGCGTCCGGACCCGCAGGGTGATCTGCGACCCGGATACATGGACCTCCGGTATCGTCTGCAAGAAGACCTTCTTGCATCCCTTAAGGTCATATCCGACGCGGACCGGGAATTTGAGTCGGTTTTCGGCCGCGGATGGGGTGGGCTCGTATGGGAATATCGTATGGAGGATGCTCAGCACGCTCTGGTCAGCATGGGATCTCTGGCTTCGGAGTGTACTATAGCGGCAGACTCAATGAGAGAGCAGGGTCTTCTTACAGGGGTGGTGGGGGTGCGCGCGTACCGGCCCTTCCCGGCAGAAGCTCTAGCTAGAGCACTGGCCCGAGTTGAAACAGTCGCAGTCTTCGAGAAGGACATCAGCTACGGATATAGCGGTGCACTTGCCACGGATTTGAAAGCCGCTCTATTTGACAACGATCTGCGGCCCAAATTCTCGTCATTTGTGGCGGGGCTTGGAGGACGCGACGTGCGGCCGGAGCAGCTCGCGCAAGCCGCAGCGGATGCTGCCGCCGGAGATAGTGCGCACAGGATGGATCGGCGTGCAGGGCTGAGGGAAACACAAGACAGCAAGCAGGATTCACCGCAGAGTCCGCGGAGAACGCAGAGACGAAAAATGTCTTACACACGGCACCTGATAAGCCACGCAGGGAACGCTGGTTGAGTTTTGGTTACATACGTTCAGAGGCCCTGTGACTCACCTGAAGAAATAGTGGTGCAAGGTAGAATCCTCTGTGATCTCAGGATGCCGCGGTGACCGACCAGTCTAAGTACAAAGACAGGAAGTAGATATCCATCATGGCCACAAAAGCAGTCAGAGAGCTACCTAGGGAAGAATACATACTACCTGGATCGAGATCGTGCGCGGCTTGCGGCTTGATGCTCACGTATCGCCACTCGTTAAAGGCGTTGGCCCCTGGCAAAACCATAGTCGCGGTCCCTGCAAGCTGCATGACGGTGCTTCACGGGGTCTATCCGGTCACGCCCGTAAAGGTTATCTGCATCAATAACCCGTTTGCGGCCACCGGAGCCTCGGTTTCCGGCATCGTGGCCGGCCTCAAGGCCACCGGCAAGGAAGGCTACACTGTCGTGGCCTTCGCGGGCGACGGCGGCACCTACGACATCGGCATTCAGTCCTTGTCGGGCGCCTTGGAGAGAGGGACGGATTTCATATACGTTTGCTACGACAACGAAGGGTACATGAATACCGGCACCCAGCGTTCCAGCGCAAGCCCCGCGGGGGCCATCACCACCACAACACCGGTACTGGCAAAGCTTCAACACAAGAAGGACATGATCGGCATTGTGGAAGCGCATCGCATACCTTACGTTGCAACGGCATCGCCTGCTTTCCCCCTGGACCTTTTTGATAAGGTCCGTGCGGCCAAGGGTATAAAGGGTTCGCGCTACATCGAAGTACATGCCCCCTGCCCTCCCGGGTGGGGCTTCCCGAACAAGGACCTCGTCAAGATGGGGAAGCTGGCCGTAGAAACGGGGATTCACGTGCTCTACGAGATCCGTGACGGAAAATTCCAGACTCACCTCGCGCTCTCTTGCCCTGGCGAAGAAGGGCCGCAAGAAGACGGTTGCAGACTACGTGAAAGGTCAGACCCGATTCAAGACAATCACTGAAGATCAGGTCCTAGCGCTCCAGGAATTTACCGACCGCCGCTGGAAAGAGTTCGTCGAGCGCCACGCGAGGGATAACGGCTGACACGGGTGCCGCCAGCGGAAGTCCAAGTCTGATATGCGAAGCCTGCACTTTGCTTGGGTAGCCTATCAGCCGGACGCCATGTTCAGCACGTACTCTAACCGGCGGGTAGTTGTGAAAGCTCCAGCCCTTTCTCCAAAAGAACGTTACAACATACCTGGGAGGTCAATCGAAGACCTTCCTCATCACCTTGAGCCTTGTCATTGTACTGGTGCTCGGGGTCATTGATTATCAGACCGGGGAAGAGATCTCCGTAGCCGTCTTCTATTTGGTTCCCGTTGCTCTAGTCACATGGTTTGTGGGGAGATGGGCGGGCGTTTTCATATCCTGCCTCAGCGGTGTAACCTGGTTGATTACGGACTGGACCACGGGGCACATCTATTCGCACCTTTTAGTTTTGTACTGGAATGCAATTGTTACTCTGGCCTTCTTCCTGGCCTTTACCTTCGCTCTTTCAGCCGTGAAAAAGGCATTGGAGGCAGCAAAAGAGGTCTGCCAGGACCGAACCGTTGACCGGCATACTCAAACTCAAGGGCCTTTAGCGAGGTGGTCAGCCGTGAAATAGACAGGGCCCGGCGCTATAGCCATTCCTTGAGCTTTGCATACATTGACCTTGGATGATTTCAAGGCCGTTAACGACCGTTTCGGGCACTCGGTCGGCGACCTACTCTTACAAGCCGTAGCACACAGCATAAAGAAGGACATCCGGGAGACAGACACTGTCGCGCGGCTCGGGGGTGACGAATTTGCGATTCTACTCCCCGAGACCGGCCCGAAAGCAGCCCGCCTCTTCATCGAGCGGATTCGGGACAGACTGACGCATGACGTGCAGGAGCATGGATGGCCTGTAACCTTCAGCATCGGGGTGGTCACATTCATGAGACCGCCCATTGACGTCAATGAAGCCATCAGAATTGCTGACACCTTGATGTATTCGGCAAAAAACTCGGGAAAGAATACGATCAAGTTCGAAGTCTTGGGCAAGGAAATACGACAGCAAAGTCGGGCAGGCAACATTCGTTAAAGAGATCGCAAGATAAACGAAAGGAATCCACTCTGTTCTAACATTGTCGGGCCATACCATCTGATTGGGTAAAATATTCGGGTGGAAGTGTTAGGACAGTACCGCCACCGCCGGGATTGACCTGGTCATCTATCAGGATGACAGGCAAGATGCCCTCCGCACCAATACCGTAATCCCGAATCCTCCCTGCCTGGCCTCCAGTCGGGGAATGACGTCACCTTGTCCACGAAAGGTGTACTTCAGGTTCATCGGCACCGAAACGACAGGCTCTATCATACCCAACGGCCTCATTTTGCCTCGTCAAACTTGATAAGGCACCGCAGTCGAATCTCGCTCGCTTTCGGGTGGTCGGTGGAGATCGACACAGCGCCATTCACGACATTACCTTTGTCCGGCTTTTTCAGGTCCATTTCAATCTGGAACCGGGTTTCCGAACTGGGCTGGACCACGATCTTTTCCGGCTGCAGGACCGCCTTGGAGATTGCACCCTTCGACCGCGGACACGACGAGAGTCACCGGCTGTGGTGTATTGTTCCTGGCTGTCATTGGAAAGGTCACGCGCTCCTGAAAATGCGACAGTTTGGCAATCAGGTTCGACGGCTCTATGATGATCGGGTGAATTACGGTCGCGAACATCTGAAACTTGGTGACAGAATTCTTCGGGTCGTTGGTGTGTATGAGCACAGATTGAGTCTTTCTTCCGGGGCTCAAGCCCACAGAATCGTATGAGACTGGGATTTCGATCTCTTGGCCGGGTGGAACTTCCTTGGCGTGGCTGCCCGTTACTGCACAACCGCACGTGGTCCGCACTTCATCGATGACCAGTGGAGCGTCTCCCTTATTGATCACCCGTAACTGTGTTTGAACCACATCTCCGACCTGAACATCCCCGAAATCATGCTCGCTTCTGTCCAGGGCTATTTCCGGCCCTGTCGCTCCGATCAGAATTGCCGGGAATAAGCACAGGAGTAATATTATGCCTATCTCTTTGTATCGCATGTCGCCCATCCTCCGTCCCGGTCTCGCTGAATCAGGTGAATCGGGATTGGCTATGGCCTTGATAGCGATCATTTATTGCACATAGCGGCTCCTACTTGCAACTCAAAAGCAGCATATACTTGCGGTATCATCGGTCACATTAATTTGACACATCGGCTTTTATGATATATGCTTCCATGACAACACCGGTTGCCCAGAGGTCGACGCGTTGCCGGCCCAGCAGCGAATGGATCCGGTGGGCGGGCGGAGGGTCCCGGACACATGGCTAAAGTGAATCTACCGGAAGCCTTTGCACATTGCATCTCGCCCGCCTTTGGATCCCTGAATTACGCCGGGAGCCGGTGAAATCGTCAGTCCACGGGGAGGTTTCCTGCCCCAGAGTCGCAAGCACAGATTAAGGAGGTATCGATTCGTGTCCAGAAAGTTTGTGTCATTGGTTCTGTCGGCAGCTATTGCTGTCCTGTTTTTGGCTAGCGGGCGCATGTAGCTAACAAAAAGGCGGACTGCCCCGAAAAGGTAAAGGAAATCATCGCTATCAACTTCGCTAAGGAGATTATGGACGGAGGCTACAAGGCCGTCAACGCGGACGATCTGAAGAAATGGGTAGATGCCAAGAAAGACATGCTCATCGTGGACACCATGCCTTTGGAGGCAAGTTACAAGAAACGACACATCCCCGCCGCGGTTCAAATGGAATTCCCCATCCCGGAAATGAAAGAGATGGATGACACCAAAAAGGCCGAATTCGTTAAGCTCCTGGGGCCGAACAAGGACCGCCTGATCGTCTTTTATTGCGGATTCACCGAGTGTACTCGGAGTCACAACGCTGCGATGTGGGCGCTGAAACTGGGCTATACGAACGTGTACCGATTTCCGGGCGGCATAGAAGGTTGGTCCCAAGCGGGCTATCCGGTGGAAGCGTCTAAATAGAGGCTTTCATGTCTAACGATACATCGCAACCCGTGACCAAACAGTTGGCCTTGATAATCGGGAAGAGAGCCGAGAATCTGTATCTGACAGGCCAGTTGTTATGTTCTGAGGCAGTCCTCGCCGTTATGAACAGAGGGCTCGGCGGTGGGTTGCCGGAAGGAATGGACATCCGTCTGGCATCTGCTCTCCCCATTGGCCTTGGGAACAGCGGATGCACCTGCGGAGCACTCAGTGGTGCAGCTCTGGCTTTGGGTTTGTTTCTGGGGCGAGACCGTCCTGGAGCCTTCAACGGGAAGCAAGCCATGCCCGCGGCGAATCTTCTCCACAACCGATTCAAGGGCCTTTTCGGCTCTACTTGTTGCCGTGTGCTGACGCAGAAGCTCAAGGACAATCAGAAAGAACACTTCAAACAGTGCGGCCGAATCACCGGACAAACGGCCGAGCTTGCCGCGCTCCTCGTACTGGAGAAGCGGCCGGAACTAGCTGATGGCGCGGACCTTGGCTACTTGGAAGCAACAGACACCTGGCTCGGGGCAAAATTCAGACAATTGGTTAACATTGCAGGGAGGTAGGAAACAGGAACAGGAAGAGGGAGCCATCCACCGCGGAGATCGCAGAGACCGCGGAGGATTATGTTTTCGCTGCATTTTGCGGCAATGAAGTTGTATAAAGCCCATCGTATGAGGTGATCAGTGCATAATTTAGGGTAAAGAGTGTGTGAGGCATGGAACTGGAACAAGAAAAGGAAAGAGCACGATGGACGAAGGAATCCTAGCGACCCTGATTTTAGATAAAGACATGGTAGTAACCGACAAACCCTGCACCGGCGCGACGTTGATAGCGCAATTTCCCGAAGGCTATTTTGCTCTCACCATTACCGACGGCGGTAAGTGTGCGTTAGGCTTTGAAGGGGGACATCCGGTTTCCATCAGTATCCGCGACCTGCTCGATTTGGTTAAGGTGAAAACTGACCACATGCTGCAGTGATACCAGTTTACTTTCAAACGAGAAAGAATCGGGGAGGCCCTTATGGTAAAAAGATTCCCCCAATCTTACCGGTTCCAATGCGAATTCGCATGACCCTGCTCGGGGACAGCATGCCACTGCAGACAAGAGAAAATCTCAAGAAGGGTGCTGCTCGGAATCTTGGTCTGTTTTCAGTGGAAGCTCAGCAAGAACCGCCGGTTCCTTATTTCATTCTTCAACCCAACAAGCCACATAAATCACCGTTTCAGCAGTTGGGCCAGCGTTCCACTGGAGAGGCGTGGAAACTGGGTCAAATCGCGGCCCTGACGGCTGCGGCTTCCAGGAACTCAAGGACACATCTGAGCGTTTGCAGTAGGCCTTTTTCTTCTCTGATTTCCAGCACCCACCAGTCACACAGGGGCAATGTGCTGAGTAACAGAAGTCGCTGGTACAGATCGGCAAGTTTGGCTGGAGGAGCGTGGCCCTCAACTGTTTCCTCGTGATAGATGTGGGCGTTTAAGATGCGCTCCGGATGTGGAAGAGCAAAATCATGGATTTCATAGGCCTGGCTCTTGACGGAGCGGCACACCTTAGCGTGACCGATATCCACTGTGCCCCAACAGCCCGTCTTGCGAAGGAGTTTCTCATAGAGATCCGGCCTGCTGGTCCAACCACGGGCAAGATTTTCCAAACAGACTCGAATTCCCAAGGTACACGCTAGAGCTGCTAGATTTGCCAGATTGGTCAGAGTTTTTTCCCATGAGATTTCCTCCATCGAATTTCGACCCAAGCCGACATGAACCGTCATAACGCGGCCACCCAATAGCGAAACCAGGTGACAGGCTTGATCAAAAGACTTCACGGCATTTTCAGCCTCTCTCTTGTCGCTGTGCCCAAGGTCCGACAGCTTAAACGATAAATGGTAACGAACTTCGAGAGGCCTGAGAACGGAGATTCTCCTCATGAGAGATAGCGGTTGCGTCCCATTCTTTGGGAGATCTTCAGGACTGAGTGTCCAGTCTACGCCATCAAACCCGTGATCCAGGGCAAATTCTCTGAGATGTTTCGCATCGGGGACAAAATTGCAACAAGCGATTTTCGGCTGACCTGTCAACTTTGCTCCTGTCTTGTGTACGCTTAGCCAAAAATTCAGGGGAAATCCCAACCGGTTTTGAATAATAGATTACTACTTCCGATTAGTCAAATCGAATCTGACTATGAGCTGCCTTTTGATAAGTGTGGCCGCCGACTGGCGAGCCCCTATTGGGAACACAGTGGCGATGATTTGAACTGACACCTGTTCTAGGCGATTCAGGGCCAAAGGGAGGTGGACCAAATGTCCGACGCGTTCAAGATCACATACTGTTTCACTTGAGGCGATGAACCGAGGGCCGTCAGTCTGGCGGGGGAGCTAGGAAAAAGGCTTGACATCAAGACTGAGTTCGTTGAGTCTTCGGGAAAGGTCTTCGAGGTCGAATATGGTCGAAAATTACTTTTCTCGAAGAGACACGTCAGCCGTTTTCCAGAAGAAGATGAGATCCAGGATCTCATAAAGAGAACAGCTTTATTCCGAGACATGGGCAATCGGCATAGGGTCAGACCAAGACTCAAGTGAGCACTAACTGATCCTGTGATCAGATCAGGCCCTCTGGATCGAGTTTCCCTATTCCTCAATTGCTGGTCACCATACCGGATTTTCTTGCCGCTGGGCAACCCAATGATTTGACCGCGTCTACACCATAGAGAATCAGTCGTTGCGCGTATGGGAACCCTGCTGGAGAGAGGCAGTTTGAGTACAAAGCTTGAACACTTGTCGGGCGGCATTATTTTCTGTTAGAGACCAGGGCCGGAAGCCCGAGTACAGGCCTGAGTAGTATGGTGACAGCGGAATCCTGAAAGATCTTGCTTCGAAATGCCATGTCATCGTTAAGGAAGATTTCTGCCATAATTCTCGCAGCCGGCTATTCCAGCCGCATGGGAACTCTGAAACCGATTCTCAAGCTTGGGGACAAGACCATTCTGGAGCGCGCGATTAGATTGTTCCGTGACGTAGGCATCGAAGATGTGATTGTCGTCGTCGGCCACGGAGCAGAGCAGATCATTCCAATTGTCCATGATTGCGGAGCCCGGGCAGTTATGAATGGGCAGTTTGATCGAGGTATGTTTTCCTCGGTCCAAGCAGGCGTCAACGCGCTAAGTCCTGAATCGGAAGCCTTCTTCGTATTGCCTGTAGATATCCCATCAGTCAGTTCACAGACGATTCGGGATCTCCTTACGGCTTACTGGGGCGGAAAGAGCAAGATTGTGGTCCCAGCGTTTCAGGGAAGAAGAGGCCACCCACCGCTGATAAGTGCAGGCTACCGAAACGAAATTCTCTCGTATTTGGAGACGATGGACTCCGGGGTTTTTTCCGAAAGCACAATCGGCATTCTGAGCTAGTGGAAGTAGCTGACGAGATGATCCTTTTCGATCTGGACACTCCCGCCGATTACGAAGCGCTTCTTGCCCGATTCCGGTGACTCGATATTACAAGGCCGAACGAGGTTAAAGTCCTGTTGCGGAACAAGATCCGTCAAATGGAGGGCTTGATTGATAGGTATGTTTGATTTGACATATCGGAGATTCCTTGGTATTTGTTTTCTAGGGCATCCCCGCATCCGCTGACAAGGAGTTCATCCATGTACCGGTTTTTCGGCTTTACCTGACGTAGCTTATCCAAGCTACCCGTGTTTGGTAGGCTCAGGGCTAGGCCGAAAGACTCCTTCTTACCGTCCTTTTTCTCCAAATCGCTACTCTTGGACCTCTTTCAGCCCGGCTCATAGCCCGTCTTGAGGCATGTTACGGGGGCAATGGTGCTGGGCGCCCCGCGGGCTGCAAACCCGTTGGCCCGGTCTCATAAACCGGGAGGAGGTTCGATTCCCCTTGCCCCCTCCAAACGAGAATGCCTTTGTCCAAAAAAATAGCCGAGCCAAGACGGTTCGATCCTTGTGCACGAAGCTCGCTCCTTGAGCCGTGGAGCCATTCAATGACAGAGTTCCCAAGAGCGAGACTTCGACAGACAACGGGAAACTGAGAGCTATGAACAAGTTCATTACCGCTGGCGTTGCAGGCCATGTGGACCATGGCAAGACCAGTCTGGTTCGATGCCTCACCGGGATCGATACGGATCGCCTCAAAGAAGAGAAGCGGCGCGGCCTCTCCATCGAACCTAGCGTCGCGCCGCTGCAGCTTCCATCAGGCAATCGGATCGCTCTCGATGGACGTGCCCGGTCACAGCGATTTTCTGAAGAACACGATTCGCGGATTGAGCAGCGTCGATATGGCCATTCTCGTCGTGGCGGCTGACGACGGGGTCATGCCTCAGACCAAGGATCATTTGGCGGTGCTTGAATTTCGTCAAGGCCAAAGGCGGCTTCATCGTGCTCAGCAAGGCGGATCTTGTGGATGATGAGACCGTAGAACTCGCGGAAATGGAGATTCGGGAGATCGTGGAGGGCTCTTTTCTGGAGGCGAAACCGGTCATTCCCTTCTCTGCGATGGACGGCCACGGTTTACACGACATCCTACAGGCTATGGAAAACGAGGCCGAACATGTAGCCGGCAAGGCGATTCAGGCTCCTTTTCGCCTCTGGATTGATCAGGTGAGGAGTTTTCCCGGTTTTGGCACGGTGGCAAGCGGTACAGTCGTTTCAGGGAGCATTCGACGCGACGATATCGTTGAGCTGCTGCCCTCGGGTAAAGCAGGCGAAGGTGAGGTTTATTGAGGTTCATCACCAGCGAGTCGAGCAGGCGGTGGCCGGTCAAAGGGTCGGCCTCAATCTGCACGGCATTTCGCTGCAGGATGTCAGCCTCGGAACGGTACTTGCTGCTCCGGGAGTTCTTAGCCCGGCCAGTCTGCTCAATGCGGAGCTGTCCCTCCTCCCGACGGCCCGGCGACCGATCCTGAATCGCCAGCGGGTCAAGCTGTATCTCGGCACGTATTGTGCGACCGCTCTGCTGGTGATGATGGAAAATGAGCGGCTTCATCCGGGCGAAACAGGACTGGTACAGTTCAGGCTCCAGGAACCCTTGGCCGTTCTTCCGAGAGATCCTTTTGTGATTTCACCTATGAATCTGCACGCCGTCATTGGAGGCGGGAAAATCCTTGAGACGCCCAAGGAGAAGTTCCGAGCCGCCAAGGCGGAAAAGACCCTGGCTTACTTGCAGCCCTTGCAGAAAGAAGATGTGAAAAGCATCGTCAGCCTGTACTCTTCGCCAAGTTTCCCAGCCGTCCGGTGACTGCTGAGGAAATCGTATCCGCCACCGGTTTTCCGGTGGAACGTGTTCAGGCTGAAATCAAGACAAGGATGCGGACTGGAAAATTGCTCTATCTGGACGGCCGGGGATACTTCGACAGAGTCCGTTACGAGCTGCTGAAAAGACAAGTTGGTGGACGTTACGAAAAAGATCTTCTCAAAAGATGCCTTCAAGTCGGCGGCGAGCAGCAGACGAAATCCGGTTTCGGCTGGACTCCAATCTTGATGATGCGTTTGTTTGAGCGAATGCTCGGCGAGCTTTGCAAGGAGGGGAAGCTCACGAGGACCGAGAAGGGGTATCGCGTCCCGAACTTTGTGGTCAAGCTCCCTTCGCACGCGAAAAGCTCATGGAGCGAGTGGTCGAATTTGCCAGGAAGCAGGGCTATGGGACCTTTCTCCGCGGAACATTCTGGAAGCGTCACGGGGAAGGGATCTCGTACCGAGACGTGGAAAAGGTGCTCGAATCACCTTCATGCGCAAAAGAAGCTCGTCCGGCTGAATGACGGCCGTTTCATAACGGTTGAAGCCTTGGAGGAGATCAAGGAAAAGGTGAAAGCGCTGATCCTGCGGAAAGGGAGCCTGACCCTTCATGACTCCTGGGAGATCCTCGGGTATGGGAGGAGTAGAGCTATAGCAATTTTCGAATATCTGGACACTACTGTAGGCCTCACTTGCCGCGTCGGCGATGTTCGCGTCCTGAGATCAGAAGATCGTTTGCGTGTTCCTTGTGGCCATGTCTGAGTTAAATGACATCGGGCAGAGCCGCAAGGTTAACTGATTGATTATTAGTAGATCAAAAAAAGGAATATGGCGGCCACGGCGAGGGAGGAAACGAAGCCCTGAGAGCAAGAGCGTCAATTCGAGAACAAACTCATGCCATTTGCTCGACACTCGCGCTGTGCATTGGAATCCGTCATCTACCTTCTCGGGTGAGGACGCGGCCATCGGCAGGGCCCACCGTGAGGCCTAACCGCGCCCTCACCAATGTCTCCATCTTACAATCACCGCGAGGGGATGTATCCGTGCTTCTTGACAATCTCGGCACCGTCCGGTCCCAGAATGTAGTCGATGAAAGCCTTTGCGAGAGCTGACGGGTCGCCCTTGGTATTCATGTAGAGCTTCCTGGTGACTTTGTACGTACCGTTGGTGGCGTTTCTCCTGGGTCGGGACCGCTCCGTCAAGAGTGATCGCTTTAACCGTTTTATCCACGTGCCCGATACCCAGGTAACCTATGGCCAGCGGGTCCTGGGATAAGGCAACTTTCATGGCCCCGTTGGAGGCCACCACATTCGCGCTGCTTGCCACCGGCCCCTTTTGAAGGAGCTTTTCCCAGAACACCTCCCGGGTACCACTCGCCTCATCGCGTGTGAAAAGATGTATAGGCGCGTCATCGCCGCCCACATCCTTCCAATTGGTGATCTTGCCTGCGAAGATGCCTTTCACCTGGTCGGAGGTGAGTCCGCTCACCCGGTTCTTCGGATTCACGGCCACAGCCACACCATCAATCGCGAAAGCAAAGGATTTCAGACCGTACTTCTCGATTTCTTCCTTGGTCAAGGCACGGCCGGTATTACCGATATGGACGAGGCCTTCACCCACCTTCTGGACGCCAACCCCGGACCCTCCGGCCGCAATGGTGATCCGAATCTTGGGGTTCTTCGCCATGATCTTTTCCGCCGCGTCTTTCATCACGGGAATGTGAGCGGTGCCTCCCGCTATGTCGAGAGTGCCTTCAAGGGCGGAAAATCGGCCCAGCTCATCACACCAACCAGTCTGACACGCAAAACCAAGCCGACAGAATCACGAAAAGTGCAACGCAGCCCGAACGTGTCCAACGACTTCTCTTCATCCGTCCAACCTCCTTATCTATTCAATGTCTTGCTAGATTTCATTAAGAAAACTGTCCTAGTATGGCGTCCCACAAGTGACATACATAATCAAATCGGGCTTCCAGGACTTTGGGGACTTCCTAGATTTATGCAGGCTATCCGAGGGACATGACATTAGACGATCTCCACGTGTCCGAGAGTATCAGGTGCTGACACGGTCCCGATCTCGGCCACAGGAGCCACGCCTTCCCGATGCAGCACACGGGTCAGCTCTTCGGCCCGGGCTTCCGGAATCCCGATCAAGAGCCCGCCGGAAGTCTGCGGATCGAACATAAGGTCGGCTCTGTCCAACGGACATTCCCGGATCGACCGTGACCCAGGCCGAAAAGTGCTTTCTGTTGGCGTGGGCTCCTGCGGGTACAAGCCCCATAGAGGCTGCTTCCGAGGGCTCCCTGGAGAACAGGTACGTCATCAGCTCGTATTCTCACTCTGCATTTGCTCGCCCGCGCCATTTCGACAAGGTGACCGGCAAGACCAAAGCCCGTCACATCGGTACAAGCCTTCGCACCCGAAGGAAACCGCGACCTCGGAAGCCTTCTTGTTCAGGGTACACATGGATCTTACCATGGCATCAACCGACTCTGCGGACGCAAGACCGCCCTTGACGGCTGTCGCGATGATGCCTGTCCCGATTGCCTTGGTAAGGATCAACTTGTCTCCGGGGCGAAGCCCTGAATTTGTCATGATCTTGTCCGGATGGACAAGGCCGGTAACGGAGAGTCCGTATTTCGGTTCGTCGTCCTCCACACTGTGGCCGCCCACGAGCGCCACCCCGGCTTCGCGGAGAATCTCCAGACCGCCTTCCAGTATGTTGCGAAGGATGTCCAGGCCGAGTTTGCGGGTAGGGAAACACACGATGTTCATGGCCGTGACGGGGATTCCGCCCATGGCGTACACATCACTCAAAGAGTTCGCCGCGGCAGCTCGACCGAACACTCTTGGATCGTCCACGATTGGAGTGAAGAAATCCATCGTTTGAACGAGGGCCAAATCAGCGGAGATTTTGTACACACCCGCATCTTCAGACCCTTCCATTCCGGTGATTACATTGGGATCGAAGGGGATTTCCAGCCCGCAAGAGCCTTGTCAAGGTCCCCTGGACCTATCTTGGCCGCTCAACCGGACGTTTTGGACAATGAAGTCAGCTTGATGTCATGATTGCTCATGGAAGATCCTTTTCTGACAGCCTCCACAATGATTCGTTTTCCCGATCATCCTGGCGAGTTAGCGGTCTCCAAGCTGAGCCGCATAGAGAGCTGCTCCCAACGCTCCGACCATGTCAGGTTCCGACGCGACGAGGATCTGCGATTTGATCTCTTTTTCGATGAGTTCCCTCACGCATCGGTTGCGTGCCACGCCCCCTGAAAAGACCAGAGCACCCGTTGGTTGACACCCTTCTTAGCATTGACAGCGACCGTTTCACCACGGAAAGGTGGAGCGCCAGGGCAATATCTTCAGGCTTGTGTCCGCGAGCCATCAGAGAAGTGGCCTCTGTTTCCGCGAAGACCGTGCACATGCTGTTGATGACCAGGCCCGGCTTGCCTTGCAAAGCAAAATCGCCGAATTCTTCAATCGGAAGCTGAAAACTCGTTGCCATGAATTCCAGGAACTTGCCGGTTCCCGCCGCGCACCTGTCGTTCATCTCGAATTTACGGACTCGACCTCTATCATCCAACGCTATGGCCTTGGTGTCCTGCCCGCCGATATCCAGAATGGAGGTGCAGGCGGGGAACAGACTTCGAGCCCCCAGAGCGTGAGCCTGGATTTCAGTAATTGTCTCTGCTTGGAAATTATCTTGAGCGAGCTTCCTGCCGTATCCGGTAGCTATCAACCTATCCCCCGGAGCCTTGGCGAGCACACGCCTGCTCTGCTCCAGGGGATTGAACGTGGTTTCGACCTTGCGGGAGGCAATGATATGATCGTGCCGACCATCCAGGACGATCAGCTTAATTGTTCTTGAGCCTATGTCTATTCCGGTGACGACCAATTCTTGATCCTTTGTCCAAGCTGCGCATTCGGGGTGGGAACTGCAATTAGGGGAACCCCGGCCCCGGCTAGGATTCCCCTTGGACTCTACCCCCCCGCAATGCGATACTTGTTACTTGATACGCTCTATAAATGCTTCAACCCTTGTCTTGAGTTGCTCAACGTCCTCCATACTGTAATCGGTCTCAATCCGGAGCGTGGGGATTCGCTCATCTTCAAGTTTCTTCTCAACAGGCAAGGATTCAATTTGATAAGGTTGGCAGAATTGCAGACCGTAGTGAATCACGCCGTCCGCGTTGTAATCCTTGTACATCTGCTTCACATGGTCGAGCCGGTCGGAATTGGGGGTAAAGATAGCGCAGTCAACCTGAAAATAACGGTCCACAATGGCTTCCATCAATTCATCCACCGTGTTTCCGGAACCATCGGTGAGATTCCGCGTGCCCCGCTCGCCTACACAGGATTCTTCTCCCACGATGGCTGCGCCGGACGTTTCAATGATCCACGGGAGCTTCCAGTTGGGTACGGCCATGGGGCAGCCGGAGAGGAGGATACGTGGACTCCCCTTGGGAGAAACGCCCTTGCCGCTGCGAATTCTCTCTTCGAGTTCGTCGCAGATTTTGTTGACGGAATCGGTGAATCTGATCGGGTCATCGTAGAAAAAGACTTGGTTGATAAGGAGCGCATCAAGCCCGGATATGGGCACAGGGTCGGCCTTTCTCAAGCTAGACAGCCTGTGGATGGCTTTTCGCTTGTTATTGGCGATTTCGATCCCTTTCTTGAGCCTCGGCACATCAATTGTTGAGCCTGTAAGCCGTTCAATAGCCTCTTTGAAACGATTGAATTCAGCTCTGAGCAGCGCTTTCCCTTCGACCGATTTGGTCTGGGGTAGATCCATCACGTAGAGATTGGGAACCAGATCGTTGAACACCTCGTACGCCTTCTTCTTGCCGTCGCACGTATTCTCCCCCACGATCATGTCGGCCGACTCTAAGTAGGGACAGACCTTTCCCAGCTTGAATCCGAAAGCGGACTTGATCAAGGAACAGGTGTTTCTTGGAAGGAGTTTCTCGACCTCTTCCGTGGCAAAATCCGCGCCGGTGCACAGGCCGACGAGAGTGGCATCCGCGGCCCGAACGATCTCCTCAGGAACGAACACGCAGAACGAACCGACAACCTTGTGCCCTTCCTTTTTTCCGTCAACGAGTTCCTTGACGCGCAGACCGTGGACCTCACTCATGACGAAGTTGAAATAATCCATACCTGCAGGACGGTCCTTCTGGCTAAGAAAGACGTCCTGATACCCTTTTCCCAAGACCTGGAGAAGCGCGTCATGCGCGGCAAGATCCAGGCCAAGCTCCTTCCACATCGGTTCGTACACGGAACTCATAAAATTCTCCTCCCTCACACGGCTGTTTTCGTCTCAGACATACATCGTCGTTGCCGATGATTGACATCGGTAATTACTATCGTTCTGGACTGAGGGTGTCAAGAGGAAAGTGGCTAACGAATTCGAGCCGGCACATCTTGCTCCTGGTGGCAGCAACATAGGTGTCATCTAGGCGCAATAAAGATACTCCATTTATGCAAAAGATCCTTAGAGGTCTGTGCTAGAATAGGTATGGACAGTGAACGTTGTGCCGGCAATATCGCTCACTGAATCAACAATTAACAGGTACGGCCTATTTCCCTGTTGAAGCTCGGAGACGCACTCCAAGGAACGGAATTCAGTAACGATGGGCTATTCCAATGACCAGCGGCCTTTGCAGCAAGGGGTGAACCTCAAACATGTGGTGCTGATGATACTCCTTTTGGGGCTTCTTCTTTTTCGGCCGCTTGTCCCAAGCGAGGTTGTCGACGCAGTATTCCTTCCGACGATGATTGTCTCTGCGTGGCTTGCAGGAGGGAGGACTCGCAGCAGTCTCATTGTAACCGTAGTTTCAAGTCTCGGGGCTTTTGGCGTCCTGTTGTTCGATCTCCTGGCACACGAACAGTTCAGCACATTTTTCCACCAGCCGCTCGGGTTCCCGGTCGCTGTTGCAATACTGGTCCTATTTGTCTACTGTGCGGTGGTAATACTCCGTTCTCTCCTCACTACGGAACGAGTGTTTGTCAATGAGATCATAGGAACATTCAATCTGTATCTGATTATGGGGTACATTTGGTCTGTACGTGTATCTGTTGCTGGAACTAACCTCGCCCGGTTCGTTTGAGTCCGCGAGCAAAGCCGGGAACCTTGGTCTTCGCTTCATCTATTTCAGCTTTGTCACTATCACCACGGTCGGATTCGGCGACACCGTGCCTGCAAGCCCCCTTGCGCAGATGCTGGTCGTCCTGGAAGCCATCATCGGCCAGTTTTACGTGGCAGTCGTGGTTGCATATTTGGTCAGCATGTTCATTATCCATGAACTGGCATCAAGGGACAAAAACGACTGAGACGAAGGTGCCGTTCAAAGATGGAACAGTCGCAGGCGTGGTGGGAGCTGGGTTCCCGGCAAATCGTTCTCTAACTACCTTGGTCTTCGTTCATCCATTTCCACCACTTTCAAACACTGCCGGGCCATCATTAGCTCCTCGAAGGTGCGGACCACGAGGATGCGTACACGGGAAGAAGCCGCGGAGATTTCCACGACGGGGTTCTCTGCGGTGGCTCGTTCCGGGCCGGTATTCTTTGCCTCATCCAGGACAAAGCCAAGGCCGGCTGTCCCTTCGAGAGACTTTGCTCTGACCGTTGGGCTGTTGAGACCGATCCCACCCGCGAAAACCAAGACGTCACAGCCGCCAAGGACCATGAGCATTGCGCCTATGGCACGTTTCACCTTGTAACAGAAAGCATTCAGCGCCAGGGCAGCCCTTGGGTTGCCCTGGACCGCGGCTTCCTCAATCTCCCTCATATCACGGCTTACGCCGCTTATCCCCAGGAGCCCGGACTCGCTGTAGAGCATTCTGACCATCTCGTCAGGGGTCAGCGAATCCTCTTTCATGATCACAGGTATGAGGCCCGGATCCACATCGCCGGACCGCGTGCCCATGATCAGCCCCTCAACAGAGGTCATGCCCAGAGTCGTGTCTATGGATCGGCCGCGGTCTATGGCGCAAACACTAGCGCCGTTGCCCAGATGGCAGCTAATGATCTTAAGCTCCTCTAACGGCCGTCCTACAAACTCCGCGGCTTTTCCAGACACATAAGCATGTGAGTTTCCGTGAAAGCCCGTCCGGCGGTAGCCCTTCTCAGCAAAGTACCTGTAAGGCAGGCCGTAAATTGCCGCTTCGTCCGGGATCGACCAGTGGAACCACGAGTCGAACACCGCGACGTGCACGGCATGTGGCATGCGGATTCGGCATTCTTCTATCTCTTTGATCATGGCTGGATGATGAAGCGGGATCATGGGTGTCATGCGCCTGATCTCAGCTATGACGTCCGGGTTAACGCGGACCGCTTCCCGATACTTCCCGCCGTGCCCCACACGATGAGCTACCGCGGCAAGCTCGTCCAAGGACTTTAAGGGTCCACCGGCAAGGGTCGCGAGGACTTCGTCGAGCGCCTCGCCCTGGTCGCTGATGCTCATTTCCTTGACTGTCGCTCGTGCGCCCTCTTCTCCGGAGCCGAAGGAGTGAGTGCTCCCGGAAAGCCCTATCCGGTCGATTATGCCTTCGAAGAGGACGCTTTCGTCGGCCATGTCAAAGAGCGTGTATTTCAGCGATGAACTGCCGCCGTTAATTACCAGTATTTTCACCATATTCCCCTGATTTGTATTTTAAGATCAACTCGATCCATTGTCTCTACGTTTATTATATTATAAGGGTTGAGGCCACAACTTACGGGAGAACAGCAGAATACAATGCGAGAAGATAAGAACATAAGCAATAGTATTAAAGAGCTGCAACAGGCCATAGCTGAATCCGGTTACTTTCCTCCGGAACTGTTCGGCGGTTTACCAGATTATTCTTCTGAAGCAACTCCGGGAGTTCACCAGATCCAAGGTGCTCTCAGAGATGCAAAAAACGCCGAACACGAGCTGGAAAAGATATCGGAATTCCTGCACGAGCGGGTGATCGCAGAAATCCTCCGACTCGACCGCCGCATCCGCGATCCAGACCATTTCTCCGAACTGCGGGGATTATTGGAGGGCCTTCTGTCGGCTACGGACGATTTCAGGCATGAGAGGCAGTTGGCCAAAGTTTATGGGGAACTCCTTTCGGTATACGTACTGATGCTGTACCGGTGCGGCAGCCCCGGGCGAGAAGGCCCCATAATTCAGATGATTCTATCGAATGTGGCTCGTCGCAAGGCGCCTGAACTAGGCCAGGCGCAGCTCCAAGACTCGCTGAACCGATTGGAACGATCCATTACAGTCGCGCTGATCGCCAAGCGATACGCTGTGTACGTGCTGGCTGTCCACCGGTTCCAGGTGCTGTTTCGGAGCGAGATCGACTTCCGAACCTTCGGCACTTCTCCAGAGGGATTGGCCCTGCAGATCACCAATCTTCTGTTGAAAAACGGGATCAAGCTCTCGGAAGTGACGGATGTGGTCTGCGGAGGCGGTGATCTGGGGACCGTACCGGATGGCATCTACGTCCTGACAGAAAAAGTGAGGGATGAATCATGGAAGAGGTTGCACAACAGCTCTCTGAACCGCGGGGCCCTCGTGGCGTGGGAACTGCGTAATCTTCTGAGGCTTCAAGGGGAGCGGGATGTTGTCAACGCGTCGCTGTGCAGCCCGCTGTCGTTTTCTACTCTCAGTCCACAGGATGTGAGGACCCTGTTCAGGGCTGAATCGAGAGAACTGAGACAGAGCCTCAAAGGGTTCGTCAAGGTGACTCCGTTGAAATCAGTGGCCGCTCTGCTTTCAGAGATCCATAAAATCAATCCGGAGAACTTGAACCTTCTTGTGATGGCCCTGGATGAACTTTTTGCTTCCGTGGCCAGGAAAACCGGCCCCCGTATCGTCCGTGAGATCACCGCACAGGAAGCCAATCGCATATTGATAGAGTTTGACTTCGACAAGATCGTGGAATGCCTCAAACAAGAGAACTTCGCGATTCCTCAGCACTTCCGGCTGGCCGCCCGCGAAATCGGGACAGGCGTCAAAGAGATCTGCGAGTTACTGATGATAGTCGAATCGGGGAAAATATCCCCGTCGTTGGCCCGGAGCCTAATGCACGTTGTGGATTCATACGCTCGCCAAGTAGCCATGGTTCTCGAAATGGCCTCAGCCGGAAAACCCGCTCAGCGGCCGCACTTCATCGTCATTACCAGTATGATGGCTCTCGACAGCCATTTTCAGCAGCTCTTCGGACGGATTCGTGACATGCTGGATAAGCCCTTCACCCCTGTAATGTGCCTGGATTCCCTCGAACACGAATATCTGATCGCGAATCATCTCTTTGAAATGTACGTCAATCCGGCCAGAGGCGACCGCCGCCTGCACTATACGGTGGAGGCAAAGAGTGTGCAGAAGGCCCTGCAAGTGTTGGGAGCCGCAGGAGGTGGGGTTGAGACCTTCTCCTTCTCTTCGCTGCTCGACGAGGTCACCGGTTATATCTCCGAAGGGAAGTTGCGCCCGGCCGACCTGGTTCTTGTGGGAGCCGACAACGGAGATGCGTTGGTCGCGGTTTCCAACGCTAGGGATTACGGTTTAATCGACAGAGTGGCGCTGGTCGGCAACCCTCCGGAAATACAGGATGCGGTTGAACGGGCCAAGGTCCCTTTGTCCCCGAATCTGGACCCCAAAGTTGAGATAGTCTCTATCGATCCACTGGCCCTTGATTTCGACAGCAAGAAAAAATCTATGGCAGAAACATTCAGCGCTTTCCTGAAAGAAAACCCCAGTTTTCTTGTGATGAAGGGGAGCGTGGACACCGCCGGGCTCCTCCGTGAAGCGCTTTCCATTTACAAGACCGATACCGATGCAGCCGACGGCTCTCCCCCTGCCCCACGGAGACTGGCATCGAATACTGCGCTGTTTGTCCTCCCTGACGGCCGCTTTCTGGCTCTGTCCGACGCAGCGGTAAATCCGGGGTTCCGGAGTGCGGACGCCCTGCTACAGGTAATAGAGAATCAGTTGGATGTGGTCAGAAAAGTGGTGGACACCAGGTATACCCTCAAAGTGGCCTTGATCACCGCAGTTGAAAAAGAAACTGCTGCGATTCCCTCCACCATTCTCGCTGCTGAGGCCGAAGAAAAGGCCAAGGCGCTGGAAGATCGCTACGGTCCTCTGATCGTGGAAGGCCCGCTGTCCTTTGATCTGGCTACGGTCCCTGAAGTGGCTGAAGAGAAACACTACCAGGGCCGAATCATGGGCGACGCAAATTGCCTGGTTGCCACGGACATCAATACGGCCAACGTGCTCTACAAGATGCTGTCGAAAACCATGGGGAGCCTTGGACTGCTAGTGGACAACGGCGCCATCATCACTGCGGGTCCCGGAACAGTCCCAATAGTGCTGACGTCGCGCGGAGACACGGCCCAGACCAAGTTCAACTCCATCCTTCTCGCTCTGGCCTACTCGGCCGGAGGACAGAAGGACGAGCAGGCCGCCACAGCGAGTGACCGACAGGCGGCCGGCTAGTCCCAAGCGCCTTAGGGTGGTTCTCTGGAGGAAAGCGTCCACCAGGACCGACCCAAGGCGTCTCCACATATTGTTTCCGCCGGTAATCTGATCTTCTATGACCCGCTCGACGTCGCGGTTCTTGCTGATTTGCCTCCTTCAATCGCCTTGTCAACGAACTCAACAAAACTGGAGATGCATGCGTCAGTCACCTTTTCATTCCAAATGAGGATAAGAGGGATGCTTATTGGAAAGGTCGATTCTTTGACAAGCCCAGCGGGAGCATTTATTGCCCCGGACCCCTCCTCGAGTTGTATTTTTATCTCTTTAACTCCTTCTTCGGACATCCTCTTGTAGTAGGCGGACGCGGTGGGAATGTAGCCGATGGCTTGAGACTTGCCTACTACCGCAAGAGTGGTTTTGTAAGCTTGCATCACCTGGGCCTGCGGCGCGTAAGCGGCTCCTTTCAGAACCACCTGTTGGAAGAGAACCCCTGCACCTGTTTCCGGCACTGCCCTGATAGTCACTCGGATTGGCTCATCAAGTCCTCCAACATCCTTCCAGTTGGTTATTTCCCCAGCGAATATCTTTCGGAGTTGTTCCATTGACAACTCGCTTACCGGGTTCTTGACATTAGCGACAACCGCCAGGGCCGTCTTCCCAGTCTGTTTCTCTGAAACCTTTATTCCATTGGCAGACGCCTGCTCCTTCTCTTTGCTGTTCATGGCTCTGGAGGCCCATACGACGGGGACATCGCCGTTAATGAACTCAGCAATTCCGCGGCCAGTGGTGCTACCAAGCATTAATGGGCGGCAGTTGCTATTGGTTTTCTGGTAAGTTTCCGAGAATCTCTCGAACACATCGGCGAACAAATTTGCTCCACCGATTTTGTGGGTCTTTTTTTCCTGGGCCTCACATACGATAGCCAACGGGAGTGCTACCAGAAAGGCCCAGATGACGATTAGGGGTAATCTTCTCATGTTATCTTTCTCTCCTTCAGTGCATGGTTTATTGAGGGGTGAGGTACGGCTCGATAGGTCGATTCCGGTCAGCAACTTTCACCCCTCAGAAGGTTTTTCCACTAGCAATGGTGAAAAAACTGTTCCAGAAGCTAGAAGAAATTCTGCTTCGCTGTTTCCATAGGCAAATTTGGTGCCATCACCCTATAGGTCGGGAAAATAGGGAAAAAGGGATGATCTACACCGGTTTTGGGTATTTTGACATAGGTGGGTATCGCGTCGCAGGGGGTGATTCTGACAGCAGTAGCGGGCCAACTTGGCCCATGCCAAAACTGTCATTCCTAAAAGGCACTGATTTCAGCAAGTTCAAATGAGGTCGAAACGCCCCAATCCACAGGGTCATATGGGCATTATGACCCTGGGAATTTAAACTTCTTAATAGTAGCCTTGCCGCGTGCGGCGATACAGCTATAGCGATTCTCAAAAATAACTTCCGATTGTGTACTAGCGTCATTCCGGCGAACGCCGGAATCCAGGGGGAGCTGGGTCCCGGCGTTCGCCGGGACGACGGGAATGCACCATTCGGAAGGAACTTTGGAGAAATGCTATAAAATCGCGTTCAGAGCGAAAGGATTGCGAGGTCGAGTAGGTGGACAGGCCGGATACAGCTAGATTTGATGCTACTGATTTAATTGATTAACTATGACAATGCGCATGCTCCGGAGCGGATTAGGTCTGATTCTCGATGGCTGGTCTCACGGGAATTGAGAAGAAATATAATTGTCCAGCTCTCCCGAACGAGCCGCTTCGTTTACACTTTCGCTCTTTGCAGCCTTAGCGGTCGTGGCAGACGGACATACCTGTTCAATTTTTGAAGTCTCTTCACTCATGGCTGCCACTGGGTCATGAATTGCATGGGATAGGGTAACCACGACTGCGATGACAAAGATCACGGTGAGCGCCAGGGGAATCAAGTCTAATAGAATTGTCGCGAGTCTCTTCATTATTTGGTCCTTATGACAAGTTCGCAAGATCCTGTCCTTACTTACCGAGATAAAGACATAATCCCGCGAAAAAAGTTCCGAGAAAAAATATAGGATGTGGAGATTGCCAGGCAAATTTCACAAAAGGACCAAAGTGCTTGGCTCCGGGATGATCGCAAATGATCAAAATCGTGCTATGGGGCTTCTGCTTTGATTTATTAGGAAATGCAAAGCTTGCGGACATCGGAAAAGCTACTAACATGTGGCAATCCTGTTGCTCATGGACGGCGACGGAGAGCCTATCCATGGAAACGTTTTCGTTGAGTTTTCATTGTGTTTCTGGTATCATGTCGTCGTTTCTAACTAGCCTCGTTGATGCCAGCCAGCAATCAATGGGTGCACGCCCGCCGGTTTTGCCGCGGGCTTTTCTTTTTGGGAGGGTTAATGCATCCCAGGTCGCGCGGGGTTGGAGCTTAAGGGCAGCGATACCGTTGAAAGCCTGAAAGTCTGAAACGCGCGCAAAATTGATTCTGGTGCGTCTGAGGGAAGTTCGGACCCCTGAGAGAAGTGTCCACGAAGGACCATAACAACATCATAATTTTGGGTCCTCCCCCACCGATTCTTGCGCCATTTCAATTTTTGCCGAAATCTCCGGGCCTGGTCCCTCACCGGATTATCTTCCGGCCTTCTGCCTTACGCCTCACTCAAAAAACTGAAATTTAAGGATAGGACGCTCCTTCAGCATGGAGTTTTCCGCAAGCTTCTGGCCGGATACCATGGACGCCCACGGGCAGGGAACTGGTCACCTTGGATAACCGTGCAGAATATGCTAATATTATGTTGGGTGCACCCTAAACCAGACGTTTCTTGTAACTTGCTTGGAGTAGTGCAGGGCGATGAGATCGGAACAGAAAAGCAATGTCAGGATATTCCTTGATCACTTGTACTTTTCGGTGTGCTGCGTCCTCGTGGGTTTTCTCGTGGTCTATTGCATGTCCAAATGGTTGGGATACGGCTTTGACCTCGATGACAATATAGCCGAATGTGTGGTGGCAATAACCGGTCTTTCTCTAATCCTAACATCCTATTTGACGGTTATGTCAGTATCGAAGGCTCCGAGCGAGTTCATCGTCCGTACGTAAAGAACAAGATAACGCGAATCGTTTTCACTACCCAGAGCCCAGAATTCTGCATAATCCTCCCACACCAAAACAGCGGCCAGCATTGAATAGAGCGCCCTTTAGTTCTGCCCCGTCCGGTGTTAATTTGGTCTCTTGTCGAGGGAAGACGTTCTGAACAAGGGTTGTCCTCTGGCACTATTCCCAAACTGGTGACGGGGTTCATGTGGCCACTGGAGCAAGCCCAGCCATCCCCTGCAACTTTTTAAGTCACCGGCCTCGCTCCACCGCTTGAATCAGCACGCTTAGGATGTGGTGAATCCTGCGTTTCGTGGGATGAACAGCATTGCGAAAAAGCGAATTGCACCATTCCCGAAGCGCGAATCCAGCGTTCGCGGGACGGTTCCCACGCGAAGCATGGGGTTACCGAATCCTACGTAAGCTGTTGAACTGTCCGTTCGCTGGATGTTTCCTCTGGCCCCGCAGGGGTTGCAGTATGGGTCGGATGAATCCCAGAACTAAGAACCCCCGAAAATGGCTCATTCGGTATTTGCGTACTTGGTGGGTGCTCAGCAGAGACTTTGAATCTTCGGCCTCCTGACGGCATCTGACGTAGACAAGAATGATCGAAATACGATTTGTCATCGGAAGGAGAATACCATGTCGAACCATTTTACTGGACTCGATCTCGGTCCACCTCTCGGGGACCAAAGACTCGACCTCTGCGACCTCTACGCGTTCCAGTCGCCCACTGACCCGTCGAGGACTGTGATCATCCTCAATGCAAATCCGAATGCCGACGCGCTCCATCCTGACGCCATCTACCGCCTCAACATTGACAACGACGGAGACTGCCTGACGGACATCGCGATCAGTTACGTGTTCTCGCCACCGCAAAACGGTATGCAGACCGTGAACGTCTTCGTGGCAAAAGGCGCGGAATCCCGCTCGGTCGAAGCTGTTGGGACGAAGATCATCGCCGATGCCGAGGTCTCCTTCGGCGCCAACCCCAACATCGTCAAGTCCGGCGCCTACACGTTCTTCGCCGGTACTCGCAGCGACGCTTTCTTTTTCGACTACGACGGAATCAAGAATCTGTTCGATACCTCGGGCGGCAGAAATTTCACCGCACCCCACCTGGGCGGCAAGTCTCCGTGGACCGGCGTGGATTCAAATACGGAAGCCAATGTGTTCTCGACAGTGATCGAGCTGCCGACAAGCGAACTCGGCGCGAACCCGGAGATCCGGATCTGGGGGCGGTGCAGCGTGCGCAAGGACGGCAAGCTGCTTCATGTCGATCGCGCTGGCCACCCGAGCGTCAGCAGCTTCTTCAATACCGACGACACCAAATTGGAATTCAACGCCAGCGAGCCGGTCAACGATCGCAAGCGTTGGACGGATCAGTTTGTTCACTTGATGGGGCATACGGGCAATTACACCAGCGAAGAAGCAATCGCCGCGATCGATGCTGACCGCATTCTGCCCGACATGCTGTGCTTCGATCCTTCGAAGCCCGCGAAGTATCCAAACGGCCGCGTTTTTACTGACGACGTCATCGATCATCGCCTCGCCTTCCTCTCCAAGGGCGATATTCCCCCCACCGGCCTCAAGCCGCACACCGACATTCTCAAGGAGTTCCCGTACATTGGCACGCCGCATCAGAAGAAGAGCTAACGGCGCGCGACGGATCCAGTGTTTTGGAGTGCGAGATCCTCGCCGACAGGGGTTGGCGTCGAGCTAGCCCCGGTTGGCGAGGATGCGATCAGGCGTCGGCGGATGATGCTTGCTGACTTTGTCTTCGAGGCAATCCGATCGCGACAGACAGTTTCAGCCTTTGAATACGGATTTCCACCGGATCGATAAAATCGCAAATCTTCACCTGCTCCGGTTTCGAAATCCCGGCTGCCGTTTTGAGACCGTTCACAGAGGTTAACGGTATAAGTTTGGCTTATGGCGGCTCGCACCCAAGAATCTGAGAAAGGTTTTCATGCCGTCTGGATAAGGGATCGCAGGTTGGTATCGGTCTAGTGAGCCCTGTGAGCGGGTGGCGGGATTGTGGATAGGCTTGCAGGCTTTGGACTCACTATGCTGTCAATGCATCGCCATGGAATACCAAGGACCAAATACGGGAGGTACAGCACGCTCGCCGCTATGGAGTTCTCCTCATGCACGAGCTTCGCCCAGTAGGCGGAATCGGCAGCCTCAGAGACATCCCCTATGCAGACCGCCGGCAGAATCGTGGCGGTCAGAGAAAGCACAATCGCAATTAATTTTCGGACCATAGGACCTCCTATTCTACTATTTATCATAATATCACACTAACCAGCCGGAGTCACGTCAAAATCCGCGATAATGCTGCGGAGTTGCCACTTGTGGGGTAGTTGGGCGGTGCGTGGCCGCGGGATGCTAACGCCGGCCCCGCAGCGATTGCAGTATGGAATGGATGAATCCCAGAACTAAGAACCCCCGAAAAATTTGCACAACTTTTTTTCTCGTTCCCAGGCTCCGCCTGGGAATGGCTGGCCTGGCGGCCCTGCCTCCCCTCTCATAATGAATAAGTCGATTTTCAGGGCAGAGCCCTGGAAGACATGGATTCCCAGGCGGAGCCTGGGAACCAGGATGTAAAATCTCTCACTATAGCGAGAGAAGGCAATAATAGCTCGCTTGAAGCGGGTGTGCTCATAAACCTAGGTAGAGTGCACCGGGCTCTGGGGCAACATGACAAGGCAGTGGATTGTCATGAAAAATCACTGGCCACAAAACGTGAGGCGAAAGATCCCCAAGACGAAGGCACCTCACTGAACAATCTTGGCCTAGTCTACTACCGCGCTGTGTTCGGGTGACAAGTGCGGCACAGAAAGCATTTGACGGAGAGACAGCGGGTGAGGTACACTCAGAAACAGGCAAAAAGGGCCTTCTTTGTCAACATGACGATGGTTTGGCCTGGGTCAGGTCTAGTGGGACACCTCACAGAGACCATTGTGGGGTCACCGGGTGGACCTATCTGCCCCCAAGGGTTCAAAAACTGCCAAAATGGCAAGACCGCCGCATAATTCCAGGTATAATCCCGGCGGAGTTGAGAACATGAACAAGCGATCGGCCACCCTTTTTGCAACCACGGTACTTGTTCTCCTTCCCCACATTGCATTCGCACATGTGCCGCCTTTCGCAATAGCCGTCGGGTTTTCGCTTATTGTCTTGACTATGGGTCTAGCGCTAATAGCGAAACTCTTGCTGGTTTCTGTCCTTTTCAGACAGAAACAGCCCACACGCCTGGGAGCCTATATCGGCGTTGGCGCTCTTGAGTTCTTCATCATGTGGCTTTCACTTCTCTTTGCAGACAGCATCAGCATTAGTTCTGGCACGAAGACCATCACGAAGACCATTGCTGAAACGGACCTCATGTGTTACGTTCTGTATCTGGCGTTGGCCTTCTTACCGAACCTGTATCTTGTGAAAACTGAAAAGGCGCGAGCCGCTAAGGCATTCATTTTGACGCTTATTTTCCCCAGTTCGTTTTGGATGATATTCTATTGTCTATTGGTTATGATAGAATAAATGCAGGCAGGCTAGTAATTCCGATAATTCCGTAATTCCGGGGACACCTTACTCAATTCGCGGATCAAAACGCCAATTAGGTATGACGTCCCCTGATTAATCAAGAACCCCCGTCAAAGTTGCTCCCCATTTGCTGCCACAACTTTTTCGGGGGTTGCACTTAATGATATTATTCAGCTAGTGGAGCTGGAAACGGGATATTAGCCCGACCCGGTTTTCCATTTTTCAAAAATGTTCCAAAACTTTTCGGAGCCTGTCTCAATTCGATAACGATTGCACCCATATCTCCGCATCGGAGACACGGGACGTGCATCGCCCTCCTATCAGGGAACGCTGCTTCACGCCTGAGAGCCTAATCCTTTCCCCTCGCTATAGAAATCGAAATTTGTCGGAGGAAGCGCTCGTTGAGCATGGATTGTTGGAACAAGTTTCGTTCAAGGTCGCATGAGATAGCCCAGGAGGGAGGGGGAACACCAGAAGAAATAAATATTGAAAAAAGAGTCTCCAGACCGCTGAACATGGCAAGAATTTAAGTGTCTATGTTTATATCGAGCCAAAGAAATAATGCAAGCCCGCCCCCTGTGTGGTAGACTTCTGCTAGCTAAGGAAGGAACCCCCGCCATGTTGCAGACGCCTGATACACAACAACATGAAGACTGCTCGGCCTACATTGAACGTGCGGTCCGCGCCAAAGAACGAGTGAGGGTGACACGAGAAGGCACCGACGTTGCCGCCGTTATCCCCATTGAAGATTTGGAACTTCTGGAGCAATTTGAAGACAGCCTGGACTTGCTAGAATCGTTTGATGCGATTGAAGAGGCCATCGCAAAGGGCGGTGTCATTCCTTGGGAACAATTCGAGGCTGAATTAGATCGCTCATAGGGACGTCTTGGCTTACCGCATTCTTATCACCCCAAAGGCGCAACGTCAGATCAAGGCAATGCCAGTTTCGATTCAGGACCGAATCCGCTCGACCGTAAGGGCCTTGCGCGACAACCCATATCCGCCGGGCACGCGAAAGCTGAAAGATGCAGAAGGTCAATATCGCATCAGGGTAGGCGATTACCGGATCGTGTATGTAGTAGAAGGACGGCTCCTTATGGTTTTAGTTGTGACCGTCGGGCACCGAAAGGACGTTTACGAACAATTGTTGAAGAAGTATCCTCTGGAACACTTCTTAGCCATCCTCAAGGATGAAAAATAGTTTATTCGTGGCCCGCCCCCCGACGTCTCTCGGTTCTAGCGTTTGCGCACCTATCTCCCTATCCCTTTGACGAATCGTCTTCTGGAACCCGCTCCTTTCTTGTCGATTCCGTCCAAATTTCGCGTTTCGTCCTGCCCTTACTCTATCCCTTATCTGACTCTGGGAATTGAAATTTGAGTGGGAAGCGCTCTTTCAGCGTTGTGTTTTGCGACAAGTCTTGTACGAGGCTCCAATGGATACCCACGGGTTGCGTGAAGTGAGGAATCCCAGAACTGAAGAACCCCCGAAAAACTTGCGCCTAACTTCTTCGGGGGTCTCTCTAAATGATATTGGATACTTGGTGGAGCGGGAAACGGGTTTTAAGCCATTTCGGTGTGTACGCTTTGGCGTGACCGTATAGCACTATTAAGTACTATACGCCAAATGCTCCGGTAATCGTAACACAACCCTTCGGTAGAAAAGGTTGCTTTCTTTTTCTGTGCGCTGTCCTGATGATATGAGCCAATCTTGAGTAGGGAGGATGCGAATCAAATATTCAAACAAATCACGACTCTTGTTGGATGGCTGAATGGACGCTAGGCAAGAAATTGAGTATGAAACGTTGGAATCAAGAAATGAGGACTTTCCACACTGGGCTCTCCACCTTGCATGAGCCGGGATCTGTCTACTTCACGATAGTCCAATTGATTTATGCTTTAACCTGCTGCAACAATGCCCCGATGACTTGTTTTATTTTTGATGAATTAAAGACTTTTCTCAAAATCTCTTTGAGATTTTCTTCTGATTTTGCCACTATTTTTCCACCAATTAACCAGGTCATGGCATCCATTTCCTTAGCGATGTCTGTATCCAGTAACAGCTTGCAAGGATACATTTCGACACCATATTCAACGCTGAAGGCTCGATATAGATAGTTTCCAAGTCCAGGAGCTGTTATACAGAAGCCGTAGCCAAAAGCTGGCTCATCTTCCGGATCAACGAGAGACCGTTGCTCCGTCACCACCTTCGCCTCTACTAAATTCTTCATTCTCTGGCTAAATGCATCCGCTTGTTTCTTCAGAATGACCACTGGTGCTATCACCGTGGAAGCAACATTCTCCAAATCATCAGGCCACAAATCTTCCATTATAAACCTCCAGAAGTTCACAAATGAAGCCGAAAAAGTATCGGCAGATGATCTGATGCTACGCTTTTGTCGGGCAGACCTTTTTTCAAAAAAGAGATACTTCCGTCATCTTCGAGCACTTTCAGTTCTTCAGAAGGGAACCGATCAATCAAATCTGGTCGGACCAACACTTGGTCAAATGTATTCCAGAAAAAGCTTCTTAGCCGTGAATCGCGAAAATAGTAGGTTCCCGGAGGACCTGGAGAGGTATCGCCCAAGATATTCCACATAGGGTTATAGAAATATAAATAGTCATAATTTTGGACTTTTCTCGTGCGCTCCTGTGCAATACTTCGGCACATTACGCCGTGAAGTCCCATAGCACTCACAACCCCTCCTTCAAACGGATTCATGTTCAAATCTCCGAACAAGTACGGTTCTGGAATGACCCTCGGCCTCCTCTGTTTGACGTATTCTCCCTGCATATCTGATGATTTCATCAGCTTGATCTTGACTTTCCCAATACATTTTACTTGGAAAATGGAGGTACTGCGACCAGGATTTCGGTCAAGCCCGGAAGCCGTAAACTACGAATAGCCATTTTGTCTTCTTCGTATACAGCCGGAAAGAATCCAGCGGGAAACCGCGTGAAGATTTCAATTCTGGTGCAAGCTACAGACGGAACATAGTGATAGTCGGATTTCTCCGCCGTATTTAATGCGTTCAACAGCGTTGCTGGTTGAATCCATGATTCTGCGAGCATAATAGCGTCGATCTCATGCAGGCGAGCCAAATTCGCGATCACGTTCTCCAATGGTCTCCTACAAATGTTCCAAAAAAGGAATGTCATTAGCATCAAACCGCTCCACGACCTCTGCCAGAAGTCATCCGGCGCGCCTATTTCGGAAAAGCCTTCTTTTCTCCAGTGGAAAAGCCTCTACCGCACAAATTCCAACTCTTTCTTATCTTTGTAGACAGCTTCGATAAGTTGGCGATAGTACTCTGAAAAAGCCCTCTCCGGCAGAGTACATTTCGTAAACAGCACCTATGGACCATGCTTCCATCCAGCTTCTAAGATCGGGCTCAAATTTCATAAGACCGTTGAGACGCTTAAGGTCAGTCTCACGAAGTACCATAATAACTTTCCGATAGTTAAACTTCCTTGCTTGAGCCAGTCGGTCTTTAGCCTCCGTGATGTTACCTGAAATTTGAACCTCAATTGCGACCTCTGGGTTCTTGCCTGATAACCACGCCACATCGAGTTCGTACGAATGATCCGGTGTGATCTTGTGCCGAGTCTGAGTGTTATAGTCCATCCAGGACCCCACTTGCTCAAGCATCTCCGCAAGTCGATCATGCAAAGACTTAGTGGATAAGGGCAATGCCATTATGGCCTTGTTATACTCATCTTCCGTTCTCTTCCGCCTACTAACAGTTTCTGTCGAGACGGCCGGTTCTACTTTTCGTTCAGCAATAACTTTGCGCATTTCGGATTCGATCAGACGGAAATCCTCTTCCGGAATCTCTCTGATACTCCCCTGCAAATATACGCCCCAACGATCTTTGTTCTCACGAAACTTAAATCGGGGACAAGCTTCTTCGCATCTATAAGTTCATCGTCCTGCAAACTGATCTCCCGCTCCGACGGCCTTCGGGCCGGCCACATTTCACCATCGTTTGCCCAGACCTTCGCATAATCTTCCACATATTCGCCCGTTACTCTGGCGATAGCTCCGAATTTCTGAAGACCCATGATGTAGTAAACCACCTTATCACCAACGTTCATCTTTTGAACCTGGCGTTTGAAGCGGATTGGAATACCTTGTAGCTTAAAGCCAAGGTATTCTCGATCATGCCTAAAATTCCCGGCTGAAGTCACCACGAGCCAATACTTCATGTCTCTACATCCCTGATTGTAGAAATCCTCGCATACGCCTAACTCTCGTCAGGTTGCCGAAAAAGCCTATTTTTCCCAAATATTACATATACTCTCCCCATGCCCCCGGTCAATCAGAATCTTCCGCATAGCCCCTAATCAGTTCGCGATGAAAAACCCGACTGTCGGATTTTTGTTGGATAGCGGGGAACGAGTCCAGAACCAAAAACCCCCGAAACATTTTTCGGGGGTCTCTCTTAATGATATTGATTACTTGGTGGAGCGGGAAACGGGATTTGAACCCGCGACTTCAACCTTGGCAAGGTTGCACTCTACCACTGAGTTATTCCCGCAACATAGAAATATATACTATAGGTGCGGCGCGTCTGTCAACCCCATTGCCCGAGCCGCAATAGCGCATCAAAGGGTGATCTGGATCGGACTACGCAACGGCAAAACCGGGCAGGCAGGATTCACCGCAGAGTGCGCAGAGAACGCAGAGACCACAAATGGCTTGCACACCGCCACATAGGCCACGGGGTTAAGCAATTTGGCCTGTATTGTCTTCACCGTCACAGACTCGAAAGCGCTATGCCTCGCCTGCAACAAATGCAGAGAAAACTGAATCCTCTGCGATCTCAGCGATCTCCGCGGTAAACGATCACGTCCCACGGAATTCCCGATCCTGCAATTGGCGAGCTATCTCGGATATTTTCGCGAAGGTCAGCCCAGTTCTCGCATGAATCTTGTCCAGGCTTCTAACCATTATTCGACCGGTTGGGTCCATTTCCTTGAGCAGCATAGCCTCTATTGCCGTGAGCTTGGCGGAACTGGATATGAAGTTCATATTATCTCCGTTTTAGGCAAGTGTGCTTGAGCCAGAGAAGAGCAATTTCCACGCCATGTGCCTGGTCCGTATTATCGTTGGCAATTCTCCGCGGTTTCCCCGCTAAATGTGTTCACCCACTAAGTTTTTGTTTCACGTATGCGTAATTATTACTCATGTCAGGCGAAACTGATGGAATCACCTCGGGTAACTGTGCCGCCTTTGATCACCGTAGTGAAGACGCCCTGCTCGGGCATGATGCATTCCCCTATCTTGTTATAGATCGCGCACCGAGTGTGACATTCTTTGCCAATCTGCGTGACTTCCAGCAGAGCCTCTTCCCCTACTCTTATTCGGTCCCCCACTTTGACGGAGGCAAGATCGAAGCCGCTGGTGGTAAGGTTCTCCGCAAAGCTCCCCGGCTTGACGTCAAGACCTTTGGCTTTCATGGTATCTATCTGCTCAATGGCAAGAAGGGAAACTTGCCGGTGCCAGTCTCCGCCGTGCGCGTCGTCCTTCAGACCGTACCCCACTTCCAAGGTCCCGGAACCCACATCAGCCTTCGGAGTCCCCTTCTTCTTGCTCGTGCAAACCGCTATTATCGTCCCAACAGACATTCAAGACCTCGATTTTCTGAGGAGAGTAGCCGGGGAGGCCCTTTTTGCAAAAAGGCCTCCCCGGACCCCTCCCCCAAAAACTCTTATCATCTGCAGTCCGTGTACCGCTTGCCGACCTCGGCGGAACCATCTTCCTCGACACACGGTCGGCTTCTGAAACCTGCGAATCGTAGTTCCGGCAGAACAATCTGTCTGCATTTCCAGTCCGAGACGCCGAAGGCGGCAAGGCCTGAAAATGCTAGAAGTTTTTGAAGGGGGTGGCGGGGGAAACTTTTTTCAAAAAGTTGCCCTCGCCAAGCCTTCAACTACTCTTCAAGCTTTTCGGCACGCCCTAGTCTTCTTCTTCGGCCTTCTTGCCCGAGGCTTCCACGATCTTTTCCATGATATGAGCCGGGACCTCTTCGTAGTGTGAGAATTCCATGGAGAATAAGCCGCGGCCTGAGGTCATGGAGGTCAAGTCGGAAGCGTACTTGAGGACTTCGGACATGGGAACTTGGGCCTTAATCACTTGGCTGCCGCCTTTGGCGTCCATACCGCTGATTCGACCCCGGCGGGAGTTCAGGTCTCCCATGACGTCACCCATACAGTCGTCAGGCACAATGATCTCCATGTTCATGATGGGCTCGAGCAGGATCGGGTTTGATTGAAGCACCCCCTTCTTGAAACCCTTGGACGCGGCAATCTTGAATGCCTGTTCCGACGAATCCACATCGTGGTATTTCCCGTCAAAGACCGTCACTCTGACGTCAATGACAGGATGACCTGCCAACGCTCCCCCTTGCATGGCCTCGATCACGCCTTTTTCCACTGCCGGGATGTACTGACGCGGAATGGCCCCGCCAACTATTTTGTCCACGAATTCAAAGCCCTGGCCACGGCCTGAGCGGTTCAAGCTCCAGCCAGGCTACAGCGAACTGACCGCGGCCACCGGTCTGTTTCTTGAGTTTGCCTTCGACCTTGGCCTTGCCCTTGATCGTCTCTTTGTAGGGAACCTTTGGGGTCTTGAGGTTCACATCCACGCCGAATTTTCTCTTCAGCTTTTCTACAACTACCTCGATATGGACCTGTCCCATTCCGGAAATCAGAAACTCGTTGGTCTGCGGGTCCCTGCTGATGGTGAGGGTGGGATCTTCCTCCGCGAGCTTGGCCAGACTTTGGGTGATCTTTTCTTCATCGCCTTTGGCCTTGGGCTCTGCGGCAAAGGATATCACCGCTTGCGGAAGGCTCGCCGGCGGGATCTTTATCGGAGCTTTTTCATCGGACAGCGTGTCACCGGTAAGAGTCTCTTTCAGTTTGGCCACTGCCACAATGTCCCCGGCTTGGGCTGATTCCAGCGGCTTCTGGTGCTTCCCCTGCATAGTCAGAAGCTGGCCGAACCGCTCTTTGGCTCCGCGGCTCGCGTTCAGGAAGTTCGAATCCGGAGAGAGTTTTCCCGAGAAAATGCGAAACAGGGAAAGTCGGCCTGCATAGGGATCTGCGAGAGTCTTAAATACGTATCCGCAGAAAGGCTCGTCCGGGGACGGGACCCTGGACAGTTCATCACCCGCGGGAGTGATCCCCGTGATTGCCGGCAATTCCGCAGGAGACGGGCAAGCGTCGGCTATGATGTCGAGAATCGGCTGGATACCCCTGTTCAGGATTCCGGAGCATACCAGAACCGGCACGAAATTCTTGCCGAGGATCCCTTGCTTGAGAGCGGCGGCTAGCTCTTCGGCTCCAAGCTCTTCCCCTTCGAGATAGCGTTCCATGAGCGCGTCGTCAACCTCGGTGAGGTCTTCGATGAGGACTTCGCGCCTTGATTCAGCTTCACCCTTCACGTCATCCGGGATATCGCCTCTGGACAGGCTCTTTCCATCGCCGTCGAAGGTGACGGCTTTCATGGACATCAGGTCAACCACTCCCTTGAACCCGCTTTCCTTGCCGATGGGGACCTGCAACACCAGTGGCTTCACTTTAAGCGTCTCTTTGACGTCTGTTGACTACATTTTCAAAGTTGGCTCGCTCGCGATCCATCTTGGTTATGACGACCAGTCTTGGACCGCCCGCGGCCTCGATCCCGGCCCAAACCTTTTCCGTCAGCGGTTTGACTGCATCCACGGCATCGACGGCCAGAATGGCTATATCGGCCGCCTGGAGAGCCGCTGTGACCTCAGCGCCAAAATTTGGGTCGCCGGGCGTGTCCAGTATGTTGATCTTCTTTTTCTTCCACTCAACAGTGAAAAGTGAGGTGCTTATGGTGATTCCCCGCTTCACCTCTTCCGGCTCGAAATCGAAGTTTGAAGACCCGTCGGTGACTTTACCCAGACGGTCAACTGCTCCGGCATCAAAGAGCATGGCTTCACACAAGGTCGTTTTCCCCGAACCGGCGTGGGAGACGACCGCCACATTACGCACGTCCTCAGTTTTGTACTGCTTCATTGGTACCCCTTGGGAAGCGGAACACCGGAAGGCTCCCGATGCCCGAACTTGTGCTCATAAATTATCTAATAAATCACAATTCCTCCCCGTGAGTCAAGCTCCGAGTGCAGAGCGGCGGGGTATCTCGCGTTTTTATTCCGGCGGCTTTGAAGTTCCGGGATTGGGACAGTCTGAGGCCGGCGTCCCAATATCGCGATGCTCGCTAACAATGCTGGTACCACAAGCGGGCGATATCAAAAGGCCGCATTCTTACTTCAGGTATTTAATAATAAATTATTGACAGTATAGTGACATTATTGATACAATACCTATGAAGACTTTTTAGACTATTAATTCAGGATATCAATCGGAGGCTCGGCGGATGAGGATAAGTAAAGTACTTCTAATCTGCGTTTTTACTGATTATTTCTGCCATTGCTCTTCAGACCTCATCTCAACGCGGAGCCCAGATTCGGACCCTGGCTCTATTACGCACCATACTATTTCCCGCCTGATGGCTGCTGCCTTGGGTACTGTTTTGGTCCCGACGATTTCCGGCCCAGGTACGAGTCACCCAACCCCCCTATTCCCAGCCACGATGTGGGGGCATGCCTACCTGGTCCGCGACCGGCTCCATATCCTCAGAAGGTCTCTTCACGACAGCAAATAAGCCGACCCGCGCCTGTGATGGCCCCAGTTCCCCGCGCTTCGCGCTCTGACCGAACCGAAGTTCCGGCTGGTATCTCTTCCCCTCCTCCGGATAGGAATCAGTTGTCCTCCAGCGGCGGCAGCTTGCAGCAACCGCGGGCGATTACTCATCCGGGACCTCAGACAAGCGACTCCGGACCCCGCACTGTTACGCGTCCGTTGAAGTGGGGTCAGGATCGAGCACGGTAGTCAATTCGTGAGCGTTCACGGCTGAGATCGCTGAGATCGCAGAGAAGAACATTTTCTCTGTTTCCTCACCAACACGAGGCGTGGCCGATTCGAGTCTGTCACCTCGCAAATCTTCATTGGCCGGACAGGCCATCCCAATCGTCTACTTGGTCTTGATTAAGCAATTTTTCTCTCTGCGTTCTCGGCGCACTCTGCGGTGAATCCTTCTTTCCTGGTGACCGGTCCCGTCGATTCCAACCGCACAAGTCCACAATCCGTCAGAGACGACCGAAAACAGGCTTGCGCTTTTCCAAGAATGCGGTCATGCCCTCTTTCCCTGCGGGATGGGCAGCACAGGACCGAAGCGCGGCCCTCTCCAACTCGAGGTGCGTCTCGAAAGAGTTGCTGAAGGAATCGGTGAAAAGTTGTTTTGAGGCCGCAAAGGATTGCAGGGAGCCTTCGGCCAACTTCTCGGCCATCTTCATGGCCTCTTCCCGAGCTTGACCGTCCTCCACGACTCTGGTCACCAGACCCCATTTCAGGGCCTGTTCTGCTGAGATGGGCCTGTCGAAAGCCGCTATTTCCAAAGCGCGTGCCATCCCCACAAGCCTGGGGAGCATGAATGTGCCTCCGCCATCAATGGATAGACCGTTAGAGGTGTACGCCTGTCTCATGACCGCGGACTTGGCCATGATACGAAAATCGCACGCGAGCGCCAACGAGAACCCTCCCCCTGCCGCGATCCCGTTGATAGCTGCAATAACAGGTTTTCGCATACGCCGAATTTCCAAAATCGCCTGATGGTACCGTGCGGCAAGATTGTGAAAAGCGGAGGCATACCCATTGGGCCAGCTTACAACCCATTTCAGATCGCCTCCGGCGCAAAAGGCCGTCCCCTCTCCGGAAATCACGACACCGCGCACGGTGTCGTCTCCCGACAGATTGATAAGATGCTCCGAAAAGACGGTGATTGCATCCAGATCAAAGGCATTGAACGCCTTTGGTCGGTCAAACAGTATTAGAGCTATCTCGCCGCATATACTGGCCTTTATAGGCTCCATCATTGCAAAACCTCCTAAATCGACAGCGGGTGTATGTAACTCTCCATAGGATACCACACTGCCATGCCATGAGAAGTGTCCTGAATAAATGTTTGTGCAGCGGTTAGGTGCTTGGTGACGGGAGGCTGAGCTACACTAATGTTTTCACACTCGGTCTGCATATGTGCATCTGAACTAGAGTTCCAGTGTGAATGTGGCTCGCCTCCCTGGAGAAGATCGCTTCCCGGTCTTTCTTCACAGCCGTGAATAGGAAGATCTGCTCAAAAGCGAACTATCTAACAATTGGATGCAATGGTCGGAGGCAAGGATTCACAAATGGAAAAGAAATAGAGTCCTGGTTTCCAAGGCCATGTTGTTGTCAAGGCCACTAAGCAGAAAGATAACCGGGACGGCAGCCCACAAAACTGTAACGCGCGCCGTAAGCGGTCTTGTCTCACGAAAGGGCTCCGCCATAAAGGGGCTTTACCCTGATTTGGGTCTGAATCTCTCACGAGAGATTCAATGGCCTCCAAATCGGCATCGAACGTTGACAAACGCCAACGAGGCGGTTACATGGGTGAGGATTGCCGCGAAGGTGTTTCATGTTTTGGAGGTATCGTTGATTCTCTGGAAAATTTCGGATCCTGACTAAAATTGAACTCGTGAACCAAGTAGCAAAGCAATCGTAATCTCATCTGACAGTCGAGCCCAATAAGGAGCCAATCATGTCTCTCACGGAAGAACTCGCTGCACGTCGCGAAGCGTCCCGCAAGCATATTCCACCAGACAAGCTTTCCGTCATGGATCGTGCCACTAACGATCTTGAACAGTCCGGAATCACCGCTTTATGTCTGAAAGAAGGGGACACTGCTCCGGACTTCGTTCTGCCGAACGCGGCCGGGGAATGGGTTTCCTTGATGAGAATCTTGAAAGACGGACCCGTGGTGTTGTCCTTTTATCGGGGAGGCTGGTGACCGTACTGCAATCTTGAGCTGCGGTCTTTGCAGCTTGCACTGGATCGTATTAAGGAACTCGGTGCGTCGCTCGTGGCGATCTCTCCGGAAATGCCTGACAATTCGTTATCCACCGCAGGAAAAAATAGTCTGACCTTCGAGGTTCTGAGCGATTTGGGGAATCGGGTGGCGCGGGAGTTCGGTATAGTTTTTCAGCTTCCGATAGATTTACGTCCCATCTACGCCGGGTTTGGAATCGACCTTACAAAGGCCAACGATGACGATACCTTTGAGTTGCCTATCCCCGCCACCTATGTCATAGGCACAGATCGAAAGATTCGAAAAGCGTTTGTAAATGCCGATTATACGAAGCGGCTCGATCCTGAAGAGATCATCGCGGTGCTCAAGGACATGGCACTGGAATGAGGGGCAAAGTGCTGGGTACAAGTATGGTGCGGTCTGCTCAGTAGGACCGGCATCTTGCCGGTCATCCATTCGTCCCGCTGACCGGCAAGATGCCGGTCCTACTGGACGTTGCCGCCACAGCAAAGCACTTATGTTTCTCTGCGTTTTTGCTCTTCGGAACGAATTTCTCGGCGCAATAGTTTTCCGACTTTGGATTTTGGCAGCATATCACGAAACTCTATGTATTGTGGAATCTTATAAGCGACTAATCTCTTGCGGGCCCATTTGGTCAGATCATAGCCGGTGACACCTTTGACGTCTTTCTTGAGAACCACGAACGCTTTGATGCGCTGGCCCACCTTCGGATCGGGAATCCCCACTACGCAGGATTCTATGACCGCAGGATGCTCTTGAAGGACCGCTTCTATTTCGGACGCAGAAACACGGTACCCCTTATGTTTGATGGTATCCACCGTGCGGTCTACAAAATAAAGAAAGTGATTTTCATCTTCTTTCACGATGTCCGTGGTCCTGTACCAGAGCCGCCCGTCAATCTCCACGAATGAAGCTTCAGTCTCTTCGGGTTTGTTGAGGTATGCCCGAACCATCCGGTCCGAGGAGACCAGCAGCTCGCCGGGATCACCGACGTTTACCGGCTCTATTCCTTCCTGCTCAACGATCATTATATGCTTGCTGGGGACTTTTGTTCCCATTGTCAAGGGCGGATTCTCACGATCCGTGGGGCACATGACGATTCCGCCGCAGGTCTCGGTGGCTCCGTATCCCTGGTAAATATCCAGCCCGAAGCGACTCTTCCAGCGTCTTGCCACTTCCAACGGTAAAACGTCGCCTCCTGAGAAGCAGTATTTCAGCGACGAGAGGTCATACTGGTCCACACGGTCGTGTTCGAGAATCATGCGGTAAAACGCGGGGACGCCGATGACAGTTGTGGCCCTGAGCCTCTGTATGGAATCGAAAATCGCGTCGAGATTCACCCGTGGTTGGACGATAAGGGTGCCTCCGCCCACGACCACGGTGGAGAGGCTGCACGTCTGGCCGAGGACGTGGAAGAGAGGCGCCCCGCCAACGATCACATCTTCGTCTTTCTGGAATAGCGGGTCACGAACTGCAAGCTGCTCGTCTGAAGAAACAAGAAACAGCCCGTGAGTGATGGGGACTCCTTTGGGATGTTTAGTGGTTCCACCGGTGTAGAGGATTTCCGCTACGTCTTCCGCTTGGCTTCCAGGGTCCGGGGCCGGTGGATTGGACGATGAAACCATTGTCTTCATAAAGCTGATGAAGGGCGCCGTTTCAACTTTGCCAGCGGGCACCTTGTCCGCGAGCATGCCGAAGGCTCGCTTCCACCACGGGAGCATATCAGCCAGATTGGTCACGACGACCCGCTCGATAGCCGTATCTGCCATTGCCTGCTTGACGTAACCGTAATTCCTGTCGGCACAGATGACAGCCTTGGCCCCGGTATCACCGGCAATATATTTTAAGTCGAACGACGTGTAGATCGGAGTGATGGGGACCGCGACAGCGCCGAGTCTCTGGATGCCGAGCCATGAGACCACGAACTGGATGGAGTTTGGAATGTACATCACTATGCGGTCGCCTTTTTTGATACCAAGGCCCGCAAGGGCCGCGGCAAACCGTTCCGTCAGGTCCAGCAGCCTGCGATAAGAATATGACGTGCCAAGAAAGGAGACCGCGGTCTTATCGGGATTCTTGGCTACCGTGTCGGCGAAAGCCTTGAAAATGGTGAGCTGTTCGAGAGTCGACATGAATGAGACGTCCTTGCTCCAGGTTCGTAATACCACGGGTTCAGACGCCGAAATAGGCCGCCTTTACCTCAGGGTTGTCCATCAGTTCCATTCCACCGCCGTCCATGGTCTGCATTCCGTTTTCGATAATGTACCCGTGGTCGATCATGGGAAGTATCGGGCGAGCGAACTGTTCTGTGATCACTATGGTGAGGCCGGTTTCCGAGCGTATCTTCTTGATTGCATCTACCAGAGTGTTTTGCATCACCGGGCTCAGCCCAAGCAGAGGCTCGTCCAGGAGAAGAAGCCGCGGCTTCGCAATAAGCGCCATACCGATAGTCAGCATCTGTTGTTCACCGCCGCTCAGAAATCCTGCTTTTCGCTTCTTGAGGCGTGTCAACGTGGGGAAAAGCTGGAACACGTAATCTATGGCGGCTGTCACTTCCGATCTCTTACGCAAGTATCCGGCAATTCTCAAGTTCTCAACAAGATCAGACTCCTGGAAGATGGGGTGACGCTCCCGGCAGAGTACCATCCCTCTCTTAACTCGTTCGCTGGGGTAGAGATCAGTGATGTCCTCTCCATCGAATTTCACGGTCCCGTATATTGTTATCCGTTCCCCGCCCTTGCGTTGCTCTTTAATCTGGGTGTCGATAATCAGCCCCGATATGGTGTTCATCAGGGTGGTTTTGCCTGCGCTGTTGGACCCGATCACAGCGACAATGGAGCCGGCCTCGACTTTCATGCTGAAATCGTTCAGCGCCAGGGCATTCTCATAAAAGACCATAAGGTTGGATACTTCCAGCATGGGGTTCCCTGATGATGGAGTCTGACTACTCGGTTCCCAAATAGGCCTGTTTCACTTCATCCATTTCCATTACGTCAGCCGGTTTGCCGGACGCGATGGCTCGCCCAAAATTGAGGACAACCACACGGTTTGCGATACGAAAAAGCTCACGCAGGCGATGCTCAATCATGATGATCGTCTTGCCTTCCACCATCAACTTTTCGATGATGGGGACGATGCTGGCCAGTTCGGCTATGCTAAGCCCTGAAAACAATTCGTCCAGTATGATAAGGTCTGCCCGAAGAGCGAGACACTTGGCCAACTCCAACCGCTTCAGGTAACCGTGCGGGAGACTCCCCGCGGCTTTGTACGTCACCGATGACTCTCTCTCGAAGCCGACCTCTTCGAGCAGGTCTTTGGCAACAGAGTCGCGGTCGCCGTATCGGCCTCCCATGAGACCCTTCACTCTCGGCGAGAATAGTGGAATGATGAGGTTCTTGTACGCCGGCAATTCTGCGAAAGGCCGGACCATCTGAAAGGTGCGGGCAATCCCGAGCCGCGCTATGCGGTAGGGCATCCATCCGGTGATGTTCCGACCCTGGTATTCGATGGCCCCGGAATCCGGCTCTACAAAGCCGGTGATAAGATTCACCAGCGTGGTCTTCCCCGACCCGTTCGGGCCGATGACGCCCAAAAGCTCGCCCTTGTACAGATCGAAGTTCACAGCCACGACCGCACGTACGCCGCCGAAACTCTTACTGACGTCCCGGACGCTGAGGAGCACATCCCGACTTTGCGTCTGCGAACTTTCATTCATTGGACAAAAGCCCCTGTTGCGCTGGATTCATCCAAAGCTTCCTGCTGTCGAGCAATTCAAGCGCCGTCACTTTTCCACCTCGACCCATCTCTCGAACTGATGGTACTTCCTCTGAATATAGTGGAAGATGCCTTCCGGCAGTGAAACGATGAAAACCACAAGCGCAACTGCGTATATAACGGTGCGGAGACCGCCTATTCCCCGAAGCGCCTCAGAGAGCGGCACCAGAATAAAGGCTCCCATGACGGAACCCGCAAAGGTTCCCATGCCTCCAACTACAGCGGAAGCCAACGGGAGTATCGAGTAATCGAGAGCAAATGCGGGCATACCCACGAACATGTAGACGTGAGTCATGTACGCTCCGCAGAACGCTCCTACGCAACCTGCTATGAAGAGCGCCTGAGCCTTGAGCCAGTAGATGTTGATCCCAGCGCTCATGACGGATCTGTCGTTGTCCTTGATGGCTTTGAGTACCAGCCCGTAATCGGTTGTCAAAAGTCTTCGGAACCCGAAAAGGGCGATTAGCACCACTGCCGCTACCAAGTACATCTCGATCCATTTGCTGGCAAACGGCTTCAACCCCGCTAATCCTTCCGTTCCGCCAAGCAGTCCTGTAGCCTCAATACACCGCTCCAGCATCAGCGGCAGAACAAGCGTGACCATCGAGAAGTAGACACCCCTTAATCTCAGGACCGGCAGAAGGGCTACTGTGCACAACGCCCCTCCCAGCACGGTGGCCAGCGGTATGGTCAACCAGATGGGCAAACCTGCATATCGATCCAGAGCGCCGGCTATGAAGGCCCCGACTCCGAAAAAGAGCGCCTGCCCCAGCGACACCATGCCCACGGAAACCAGGAAATCCCAGCTCATGGCCAACAGTGCGAAAATGCAAGTGGAGATCAGCACCTTCTGCCAGTAAGGCGGCAGGATCAAGGGGAGGATGAGGAGACCGATCACGGGAAGTACCGGAGGAACCGATACGTAAAGCATCTCTCTGTATGAGGTCAAGGCGAAAATGTCGTCAGACCTGGCCTTGATTCCTCGATCAACTCTCTCTTGTCTTCTTTGCTTCACTACATCACCGGTTCGGTTGTCGGTTCGCCTCTGCGGCGATCCCATTGTCCCTCAGATACGCCCTTTATATGCGCTCTTCCAATTCCTTCTGTTTTCCGAACAGACCCGAAGGCTTCACCACCAGAATCACCAAGATGGCCACCAATGAGACTATCATCTTCCAATGCGGGCCTGACAGTACGTCAGTCAACATTTGAGCGTAGCCGATCAGAAACGATGCGACCACAACTCCAACCGTGCTGCCCAGGCCGCCGATAATGCAAACAGCCAAGGCATTGATTAAGACGTCGTATCCCTCATTAACCGATATGGTGCCCCTCGGCAGGATCAAGACAGCCGCCACCGCGGCCAGGCCGGATCCAAAAGCCACGCTGATGCCTGCGATCCTATCTGAATTGATTCCCAGCGAAAGAGCGGTCTTTTCGTCCTGGGCAATCCCACGAAACGCCAGTCCTGTCCTGGTGTGGTGAGTGAAGAGATAGAGGCCGATCGCCAGCGCAATGCCCACTCCCACGATCCACAGCCTCTGGTGATCAACATAGGTGTCTCCTATCATGATGCTGCCTTCGCTGAACACGGGGAGCGTGTACTCGAAACCAGTGAATCCCAGATGACGGAATAACTCCAGGATGGCCAAACCCACGCCGAAAGTGGCTATCACTTCGGAAATTACCAGACCGCGGATCCTCAACAGGACAAACCTGTACAGAAGGGAGCCAAGGGCTGCGGTGAAGAGCACCGAAAGAATCACCGCGGGCAGAAACGGAACTGAAAGCTTGTGCATAAGAATCCAGACCGTGTATCCGGCCAGGACGTAGAATGCGCCATACGCGAAGTTGGAAACCCCGCTGATCCCGAAGGTCAAACTGAAGCCCAGCGCTACTAGAGCCAGAATTATACTGTTGACGAACCCATAGATGAGGGTAACTTCGAGCATGGAGCTTCCCCTTCGGAACTACCGAATTAAGCTGTCCAACTGGGTAGGGCGGGCTGGGCCGCCCTACTCGTATAAGTCTCCCCTCACTCTGCCCTCTCCTGCCGGGGGAGATCCCACGTTTCGCGGGGCTCCCTCGACGGGAGGAGTTAGGGGATGATGATTTTCCGACCTTATCGAAATTTGTTCGAAAGATCCCTTCGGATCATTTCTCTTTCTTAACCCACTCGGGAAGCTTGATTGGCCCTTCCGAGATGGAGGCCGGGAACACTATGACCCTCTTGCCGTCGGCAGTCCATTGTGCGACGCCTGCTACGGCCGTCTTGGTAGGATCATCACCGTAAATCACCTGGTTGCCGTCGTCAAACTTGATCCTGCCTATGACGCCCTGCCGATCCGTCTTCTTGATTTCGTCGACCAACTTGTCAGGATCCAGGGTTCCGGCACGTTCAATCGCTTCAGCCAGTATGTAAACCGAATCATACGAAGGGGCCGGGCCATGTCCCGCTTCGATGGGTGCGTTGTATTTTTTCTGATAGTCGTCGTAGAACTTCTTGGAAGGCGCATATTTTTCAGTTGCTATGGCGCTGCCGATTTCAAAGTTCACGTTGATGGCGCCTCCAATTTTCCCTTCAAAGGTCTTCCAGGCGCCGGGGCCGGCCATTGGAGAAATAAAGCCCGCCAGCATTGTAGGGATCTTCATTGTGTTCCACTGCTTGACCAGGATGCCGCTCTGAGGCATGTCAAAAACCGGAAGAATAACCTGTGCACCCTTGGTCTTTGCCTTGACGAGGCCCGCGGAGAAATCAGACGATCCTGTGGGATAGACCTCTGTGCCCAGGATCTCCCAACCAACCTTCTCTGCTGAGACTTTTGCAGTTCCGTCGGCCGTGGCTTTTGCCCACAGAACGTCCTGATGCATGATGAAAAGCTTAGTGTAACCGAATTCTTTCTTCAGACTAGCCAAGGTCTGGACCAGATACTTGCCCAAGCCCGGACCGTTGAGACAGACGCGAAAACAATACTTGTACTTATCCGGTTCCGCTTTGACTTTCTCCTCGGATTTAGGGGACATGGCAATGGTTCCGAGCAAGGGCATCTTGTACTTCGACAGTATGTCCATTCCCGCGAGGAGTGCCTCCGAGCGAAACGGTCCTATTAAGAGCGCGTTAACCTTCTTTTCCGTAATGATCTTTTCCAGTCCGAGGAGGGCCTCTGAAACCGGAACCCCGGCGGACGCGTCTCGAAGGTCGATGGTCTCAATTTTCAGCGGTCGCTTTGCATCCCCGACCTTGACGCCACCCTTGGCGTTTATCTCAGACACGGCCATCTCAACGGCGTTGAGGGACTCTTTTCCTTCAATTGCCGTGATTGCCGTTGGAACGCCGATAAGGATCGGTTCCTGCGCCAGAGCCGGCACACCCATCCAGATGATCGAACAGATAACAAACGCCGTAACGACTGTGAGGAGCCTCTTCATGCCATTTCTCCTTGCTGAATGGAAATATGGTTGATGTGAACTGCAAGGCCACGCATTGAGCAATTCGTTGAACCGCGTCTGCGATGCAAATCCGGAGCAATCTTTCGGCCTGTACCCGTATCATGGTAGACAAGCCAGCAGTGGAGCCCATCATTGAATCACGCATCTGTTTCGAGAACCTTTCTATATCTCCATCAGGTCTCTGCCGACTATGACTTTTCCGTCAAAGTGGAGTTTGGCTCCCTCGATCCATATCTCATCGGTTACGGAAGTGTCATCGCAAGGCACTATGTGAGTTAGGACGAGGGTTTTTACTCCTGCGGCTTTTGCCACTTTCCCCACATCATCGTGAGTGGTGTGACTAGCCACAATATGCTCGAGGAGCTTGTCCGCATTCGGAATCCTGGCGACCAATTTGGCCAGCGATGGTTTGTGGATTACCTCGTGGACCAGTACGTCCACTCCTTGAGCCAATTTTATCAAATTATCACAAGGCGTGGTGTCGCCTGAGATCACAATGGAGCGATCGGCAGTGTCAAATCGGAAGGCAAAAGCAGGAACAACAGGCGGATGATTGACGAGAGCTGCGGTAACCTTGACATTTTCATCCTGCATCACCAAGCCGTCCTTATCAAATTCGTGGACAGTAACCAGAGGCACAGGAGGCACTCTGCGTTCATCGGCTATTCTGATGTTGATGTCATAGTTGTTTAATTCCCAAAAAAGTTTGGTCATTTTGTCAATGGGCGGTGGACCGTATGTATCCACTGGTGTTTTGAGACCAGCGGCCCAGGACAAGAAGATGAGATTTCCATAGTCTGCATTATGATCTGAATGATGATGAGTCAAAAAGACGTGCCGAAGCTTGGCAAGGGGGACGTCTGCCAGAGCCAGTTGCCGTGCGACCCCGGACCCGCAGTCAATCACGTAAGGGACCGAATTGACGATTATCACTTGCGCTGGGGAGGACCTGAGCTTGTTAGGACGCGGGCCGCCGGCTGTACCGAGAAGGATCAATCGCGTACCAGACGTTTTTTTGTCAGAGGCGACAGCACCTTGGCCAGCCTCGGCTCTTTCTGGCTTGCCGCTCAAGAGAGCTTGCCCCGCAACCAGGGCCGAAATTCCACCTGCCACGAACGTGCGGCGAGAGATTTTTTTCATGACACCCTCGTTTCCAGTCATTGTTATGTTTCCGAAGTGAAACCGCCGAGGGCCAAAAAAGATTTTGAAAAGAGTTGAACCCTTGCCCCATACAAACCGTCGTCAAAGCTTAGTGTCTTACTAGGAAAGTGTCAATCCGAAAGAAGCATGCCGGAAGTACCTTCTTGTTCAGAATGCTGACCTCCTCGTCTCGTCACCGTACCGCGCAGTTTGTTCTTTGTGAACTTTCTATCATTATTCCAGTTGCCGTCAATCGGGTAAATGCTCCATTTTGCCGCGAAAGACACTGCATGGTCTTGTGGGGTCTATGCAGAATAAGAGCATTCCATACTGAACTTTTTCAATTGGCTTGAGTTCAGCCTCATGAAAAGAATGATAAGAAATGGCACCTGCTGAACATGGCATAAGTCGCCGGCTCATTCTCAAAGACCCTTGACCGTCGGGTGGCTGAGATCCACTCTAGTAGGGCTCTGGAGGACGCTCGATCTCCTTGAGAAGAGGGATAGCGATATGGTAACATCATTGCGGAATCTTGAATTGATCGTCGTAAGTCGGGACCAACACGTTCACAGGGCACCCTCTGGGCCCGACGAGGAAATAGCATGAGTCAGAGACATCGAATTGTCATAGCCGAAGACCACACGATCCTCAGGGAGGGCCTCCGGGCGCTGCTTGCTTCGGATCCTGAGTTCGATGTCGTAGGAGAGGCCGAAGACGGACTTGACGCGATCAAATCCGTGAAAAGCCTTACTCCTGATGTGGTAATCATGGACTTGTCAATGCCCAAGATGAACGGCGTGGCAGCCATCAAAGAAATCAAGCGGGTTACACCTAACACAAAAATAGTCGTACTTACTGTTCACAAGAATGAGGAATACATTCTTGCGGCCTTTCAAGCGGGCTCTGACGGTTACGTCCTCGAAGTACGCAGGCCATGAGGAGCTTGTCTCAGCGATAAGAACGGTACTGAAAGGGCAGCCTTATCTGAGCCCTGCTGTTTCCGCGGTAGTGCTGGAAGCGTATTTGGATGGACAAAAAGGACTGAGCAGCCAATCGCCTTTCCGTACGCTGACCACAAGAGAGACTGAAGTGCTGAAGCTGATAGCTGAAGGTTATAGAAATAGGCAGATTGCAGACCTCCTGGGTATCAGCGTCAAGACAGTGGAAAGACATCGCGCCAATTTGATGAAGAAGCTGGATCTGCACAGCGGAGCGTCGTTGACGGCTTTCGCTTTGGAAAATGGTCTTATTTGTTCTGAGCAGAGGCTTTGAGGATCCACGAGGCCCTTATGGAAGTTCCCGCGCTCGCCGCGGTTTCCAGACGAAACGTGCCTCCTGAAAGTTCGGTGCGCTCTTTCATGCTGGAAAGTCCGAATCCTTTGCCTAAATTAGACGGAGTGCAGGGGAATCGCTCTTTATGCCGATGCCATTATCTTTAATTAGCAATTCAATAAGGTCTTTCCGTTTTCTGAGAGCTACATGAACTCGCTTGGCTCGGCTGTGCCTGGCAACATTGTTTAAGGCTTCCTGGGCTATGCGGAAAATCACTATCTTGAGCGCTTCGGGAATTTCCTGTTCCTCCAGCCCGATCCGATTGTCCAGCCGAATGTTCGAATATGTATTCTGAAATTGCCTCAGGAACCACCTTAGTGTGGCAACCAGGCCCAGGTCGTCGATAATAAAAGGGCGCAGATCAACGGCAATCCGCTGAACTTCTTCGACCGTACCTTGTGCCATCGGCAACAGCATCTCCAATTGCCTTGTGATTTCCGAGTTAGGGCTCTCTCGAATTCGTTTCAAGCAAGTCTCTATCATGAATTTGATGGCAGAAATGGACTGGCCGATGCCGTCGTGAAGCTCTTGAGCCAGTCTTTTCCTCTCATCCTCTTGTGCCCTGAGCAGTTGCGCCGAAAGATGGCGCAATTCATTTTCCGATTGGGCGAGTCGTTCTTCAGCCTTCACTCTGTCAGTGATGTCGAGAATTGTCCCTATGACGGCAGGTCTACCTTGGTAATCCGTTCTGGATCCATAAACTTCTATGTGTATCATTTCGCCGGTAGGCTTTAAGCCCCTGAAACGGTAGTTGATGGCTTCCATTTCTCCGTAGATTCTCTTCCTGAGATTCTCTTCAACAAGCGGCCAATCCTCATCCAAAACGACGTCCTTTGGGCCTCTTTTATCAACCAGTCCAGATACTTCAAAACCGAAAATCTCAGCCATCTTGGGATTGACGTAACGAAATAGATCGTCCTGAATCAGATAAACGCCCACAATGGATTTTTCTGTAATTTTTCTGAACATCGTCTCGGATTGACGCAAGGCTTCGTCGACTCTTCTGTGCTCGGACTCCAATTGCTTCAATTGGGCCGCCTTGCGTTTGACTCGAGTCAATTCCCGAATCAGTTCCTCTTTGGTCTTCTGACTGCTTCTCACCTGGAAATCCTCTCGTTCCATTTCATCAATCAGACCTTCTCCAGGTCATCTTGTCGGACCCCTGGCCGGGCGTTCCGACTTGGTCACAGCGGAGCAGTCCTTGTCACTGCGAGACGCAGCGAAGCAATCTCACGGGGCTCCGATCAGAGTCCAGCGCTGGAGTGGGCATCGGAGGCCCACTCCTACGGCATTTACGTACGGACCGGCGTCCCGGCCGGTCAGGCATATGCAAGCTAATTGATGGACACCAGCTCTGAATCGTTTATCGAGCATCACGGCTAAATTGAGGACGCCGTCCTACCCTTACTCGAAGCCCCAACATCACTCCCCACCTCAAAGTTCCAGCGTCGAACCTTCCTGTGCTGCCTGAACGGAGATGGCCGAGTTCGCCGAGTCAAGCATATCCGCGCAACGGTCAACCATCGAAGATACAGCCTGATCCGTTCTCCACGGGTCGTGATGAAACAAGACAAGCCTTTTGACATCAGCCTCCAAGGCCAGCCTCACTACCGAGTCCAGATCGGAGTGACCCCAGCCTCGCCGAATGTTCATCTCCTCGGGCAGGTACTGGCAGTCATGGACCAGGATGTCGGCATTTCGGCAAAACTGCGCAAAGTCCTTGAAGCTTGGACCCGACCAGGGCTTATCGAGTAGCTCGTTGTCCGTCAGAAAAACAAAAGTGCCCGAATTCTCGGTAAATTTGAAGCCCATTCCACCTTGAGGGTGCTGAATGAACTGAGACTCCACCAAGGTCCCGTCCAGGGACAAGGGCGCTCCTGCGAGTTCCGGGCTGGGTTCAATTTTCGCCTTCAGGTCCTCAAACCTGATCGGCCAAGTACCATCGAGGTAGTCCTTGCTGAAGACCCGTCTGAGCCCTTCCATGCCTCTAGGGGAGCCGTCGACCACTATCCGGGTATTCGGCTGAAAGACAGGGACGAAAAAGGCGAAACCCCACACGTGATCCCAGTGGATGTGGGTCATCAGCAAATGGGCCGTGAGGGGACTATTTCGTTGCGACAAAGCATCACCCAGGCTTCGAATACCTGTGCCCGCGTCAATGATGACCGTCCGGCCGGAAGCCGTGGTTATTTCCAGACAGGTGGTGTTGCCGCCATAAAGTGTTGTATCCGGCCCCGGCGAAGCTATCGATCCTCTTGTCCCCCAAAAAGTAATTTTCATGGTATTCTCATATCACGCGGCGGACACACACGCGGGCCTGGATCAGCCGAATATCGGCAGCCGCGGGGATTAGTCCAAGTTGGCAGACCTGACTGTCGGACTTGTCACTACATACCTTGCCAAACGGATTAATAACGCGAGTGCGACATCGCTTGAGATTTTCAAACTTAACAGGTAAATGCTATTGCGTCATCAAGAAAGCTTCGGAGCGCCACGGATAATGAAGTATTCAACCGACGATACGCCCTGGACGGCTGAACTGGAGGAGCTTCGACGAACCGAGCTGTACAGGGTCATGCCGTCTGTTGAGCAAATGCCCGGACGGACAATTGCGGTCAACGGCAAGACCGCCATCAATTTCTCAAGCAACAATTATCTTGGATTGGCTGGACATCCGGATATAGCGCAGGCTTTTGTGGATTGTGTCATCCGTTACGGGGCAGGCTCAACCGCATCACGCTTGATCGCCGGTAACACAGAGCCCCACAGGGCGCTTGAGTCCTTCATTGCAGGCTGGAAAGGAACCGAGGCAGCGCTGGTTTTCGGCAGCGGTTACCAGGCCAATGTGGGCATCCTCTCCTCTCTCGCCGGTGAAGGGGACCTCATTATTTCGGACGAACTTAATCATGCCAGCATTATCGACGGTTGTCGGCTGTCGAAGGCTCGCGTGATGATCTATCCGCACCTGGACCTTTCCGGACTGGAAAGTATTCTCCGTTTATCAGGATTCCGCCGCAGGCTCGTGGTCACAGAGTCGATTTTTTCCATGGACGGTGATTGCGCACCGCTAAAGGAGATAGACTACCTCTGCCGCCGTTGGGGCGCTCTGCTCATGGTGGACGAGGCTCATGCCACAGGCGTGAGGGGACCTCAAGGGCAAGGATTGGCAGCAGAACATGGTGTTATCCCCGAGATCCAGATGGGAACACTGGGGAAAGCCGCTGGCACGAGCGGAGCTTACGTGGCAGGGAGCCGTGCTCTTGTTGAACTCTTGACCAATAAGTGCCGGTCGTTGATATACACTACAGCCGCGCCGCCGGGAATTGTAGGCGCAGCACTGGCTGCCTTGAAGATCATTGCTTCGCCGGAAGGGGATCGCAGGAGGTCCCAACTCAAGGAGAACGCACTGAAATTCCATCGGGCGGTGAATCCCGGGCCAGGCGGCCCTTCCGAGCCTAGCCACATTGTTCCGGTAAGAATCGGTGATTCCCGCAAGACTCTGCGAGTCAGCGAGGCGTGCCTGGAGCAGGGGATTTTCGCTCATGGAATACGGTTTCCCACTGTGCCTGAAGGCACTGCGAGGCTACGCTTCACTCTGATGAGCGACCATACCGAAGAAGATATCATCATGGCAGCGTCGGTGTTGGAGAATGCCATGAACATTGAAAACTCTCCGGAACTAACCGGGAAAATATGCTTATAACGGCCACTTGAGGCTTTTAACTGGACGGAACAATGTTTGATTCTATCGAATCTGTGGAACAAGGACTGCTCAGGGAAAACTACATCCCGGATCGATCCCTCGCTACGGTTCTATACCTCGCGTGGTCTTTGAAAAAGCCGCTCTTTCTGGAGGGGGAACCTGGGGTCGGCAAGACGGAGACGGCCGTGGTGATAGCACGGGCACTGAAAGCAGATCTGATTCGGCTTCAGTGCTACGAGGGGCTCGACGCAAACCATGCCCTTTACGAATGGAACTACCCTCGACAGATCCTTGCCATCAAACTTGGCGAGGAATGCGGCACGGATAGGGAGTTGTTGGGGCGCACCATCTTCACTGAGGATTTTCTTATTAAGAGGCCGCTTCTGGAGGCAATCCTTTCGGCGCGAGACAAGCAGCCGGTCTTGCTGATCGACGAGATCGACCGCTCTGACGAAGAATTCGAGGCCCTCCTTCTCGAAGTGCTTTCGGATTTCCAGGTATCCATACCTGAGATAGGAACACTAAAGGCAGTTCGCCGGCCTCTGGTGATTCTGACCTCAAACAGAACTCGTGACATCCATGACGCATTGAAACGCCGATGCCTCTATCACTGGATAGACTACCCCACCCCCGAAAAGGAGCGAGAAATAATCGCTGCGCGAGTTCAAGGCATCTCCGGGGATTTGGCGCTGCAAGTCGCTCTTTTCATGAAGCGGGTCAGGGAGGAAGACCTGGTCAAGCGGCCGGGTGTGGCTGAAACTCTGGACTGGGCGGCAGCTCTCCTGGCCTTGGAACGAACGGCCCTGGATGAGAAGACTGTAACGGAGACTCTGGGCTGTATTTTGAAGTACCGAGAGGACATGCTGTATTTTCAGGATCTTTGGAGTCGGCAGGACTTCAGAGAGTCCTTCCCCGCAGAAGTGCTTGAGACAATGTGTTGATAGGCATGAGGACGCTGGATTCACGGCCGAGACTTGGAGACCGCAGAGGTTTCCTCACCCTGCTCTGCTTCCGCCCGTCGAGGCAGGGTTTCAGTAGCCTCTCCGTGATAGGGAGGACGTGCAGGAGCACGCCTCGGTGATAAGTGAGCGTGAAATCACGAATTTGACTCTCTGAGTTCTCGGCGCACTCTGCGGTGAACAATTAAGTATTGGTAAGTTTGCCTTCAACCGACATGTCTAGCTCTACCATTCCCAAAGATTCCCTGGCAGGGGCTGTTGTATCTTTTGGCCGCCTCTTAAAAGAGAACGGCTTCACGGTATCGACTCCATCGGTTATGGATGCGCTCAGAGGCGTTTCTCACGTCGGCGTTGAAAACCCGCATGATTTCAAAACGGTTTTAAGAGCCACATTCACCGTCAGGCGGGAAGAGTCGGCCATGTTCGACCGGCTGTTCACCGCATTCTGGATGGCCGGGGAGATAGTCGAAGAGTCGCGAGAGGATCAGGCCCCAAGGCCGGGCCCGGAAAGTGGTGAAGTGGATTCCTCCTTGGGTTTCGATGGGATCACGCTGGCTGAGACAAGCATATCCGATTCCCAGGAGCAAGATGCCTGGAATGCAAGACCTCATGCGATCTATTCTCCCCATGAGGTCCTTCGGGAACAAGACTTCAAAGAGATCCCGCTAGGCGAAGATTACCGCATGGAGCGGCTTATACGGGAAATCCTGGCGCCGTTGCTAAGGCGTGTGGGCGTGAGGAGGCGGCCCGTCTTCTCTGCCGCGTCTCTCGATCTCCGGCGGCTGCTCAGGAAGAACATACGGTATGGTGGCGAAGTTTTTGAGCTGCCTCAGTTCAGGCCAAAAAGGCGAATCAAGAAGCTGGTCTTTCTGTGCGATGTCAGCGGCTCCATGAACCCGTATCTTCGGTTCATTCTCCGATTCATAAAGGAAATCCAGACAATCCCTACCAAAGTGGAAACGTTTGTTTTCGCCACGCGGCTCCACCGTATAACTCACTTGCTGGCGCGCTTACCGTTTCCAAGAGCCATGCAAGAGCTGGGTCACACGGTGCGCGATTGGTCCGGTGGCACACGCATCGGGGAGTGTTTGCAACAGTTCACCTCTTTTCGAGGAGGCGGGGCGCTGGGGTCATCCACGGTCGTGATGATACATTCCGACGGATGGGATCGCGGGGACCCGTCGCTGCTGGAAGAAGAAATGGCCAAGATCCATCGGAGGTCATATCGGGTCATCTGGATCAACCCTCTCATGGGCGGGCCGTCTTACGAGCCGACCTGTCGGGGGATGAAGGCTGCTTTACCTCACGTGGATTCGTTCCTTCCAGGTCACAACCTCGTCAGTCTGGAACGGTTGGCCGGCACGCTGCGAGGGCTGCTGTAGCGAATTCGCATCCTACGGTTAAGGTGTCAGGCGATATTTCGGTGGGCTCCGCGGAAGCAATGGATTAGGCTACCCTACTGGAAGGCACAAATGCCGGAGATAAGCAGGTTTCTTGGAATTTCCATCTTTATGTATTATCGTGATCATGAACCGCCGCATTTCCATGCTGTATACGGCGAATTCGAAATTACCGTTGAAATCGAAAGAGGCTTGGTGACTGGCCGCTTCCCCAGGCGGGCCCTCAGCCTTGTCCTTGAATGGTGCCTGCTACACAAGACTGAGCTTCTTGCCGGCTGGGACCTAGCGCTAAGGAAACTGCCTCTCAATCCGATTCCTCCTCTGGAGTGACGCCATGATCCCCCACGTTGTTGAAGCGAAGCATCTCGGCGGCCACAGAGTTTGGCTCAAGTTCAACGATGGTGCATCAGGCGAGCTGGACCTGTCCGACGAACTAGATGGCCCGGTATTCGAGCCGCTCCGGGATGTCGAGTTCTTCAGTCGCTTTGTGGTGCGCTACAACACACTTTCCTGGGATAACGGGGCCGACTTTGCGCCCGAGTTCCTGCGTGAAAAGTTGACGCTTTCCCGCCAGTCCACACGAACGCGCCGCAAGCGGCACGCCGGTGACGCAACGCCGCGAGGCTGAGTCAGGGGACTTGGCTCTGGATCAAATATGACCGGATCGCGACCCGAATTGCATGTGTATGGTCATTTGCTTGTCCCATTTATTCTTCACCTCCGCTATTATGCTTTCAAAGTCCAATTAAACGCATTTACCGAGGCTCTAAGTTACTGATCATTCCAGAATTAGGAGGTCAAAATGAAGGGAACTCATTACATACTAAAAGCGCTTGCCACTGAGGGAATTGAAGCTCTTTTTTTTGTTCCTGGCGGTTTGATAGATCCGTTCTTGAGCGCATTTGAAGACACACCTCAAATAAGACCGATTATCGCGGCTCAAGAGGGAGGCGCCTGCTATATGGCCGACGGATATTCTCGCGCAAGCGGGAATTTTGGCGCTTGCATGGCCATTGGCGGGCCTGGTTTGACGAATATGACGACTGCCGTCTCAACCGCCTGGACAGACAGGTCTCCGGTGCTTGTCCTAAGCGGAGAGGTTTCTACTCTTATGGAAGGACTCGGTGAGTTTCAAGACGCCAGCGCATCAAGTTTCAACGATACGGAAATTCTCAGATCTGTAACGGCAATGTCTCTCAGCATCGAGAATCCCCATTTGCTGAATCATCACTTTCGAGAAGCCCTGTTGACAATGTTCGGTCGGCGCAAAGGCCCGGTGCATTTAAGCTTGCCGCGTGACGTGCAAGAAGCTGAAATATCTGTGGCTCACGCGCGTTTGGACAGGTCACTGACAGAACCCAAATTACTGGACTCCAGGGCCGCGGATCGTTTCTGGGCTAGAATAGCTCCAGGGCGGGATTTCGATAAGAGGGCCGACAAGATTGCGATTCTGGCCGGAATTGGCGCGGAGAGCTGTGCCGCTTCCAAAGGATTGCTCAAATTTGCCGAGGCTTTTCACATCCCGGTCGCAACCACATTGAGGGCCAAGGGAGTTTTCCCCGAGGATCACCCATTATCGTTAGGGGTTTTCGGTTATGCCGGTACCAGGCACGCTTCGACTGCGATCCTGTCTGATGACTTGGAATTGCTTGTTGTTTTGGGGTCGGGCCTTAACGAGAGAGACACCATGCATTGGAATCCCAAGCTTGTTTCTCAGCGAGGCATGTTTCAGGTCGATCTGACACCCGAGGCAATCAGCGCAGTCTATGGAGGAACGGTCACAGTCGTAGGAGATGTTTCTGCCTTTATTGAGGCAATAATGTCAGAGCCGAATGAGCTGCTAAGTCACCTCGACGCTGGAAAAGGTGTACGCGAGGAGTGGAACAACGGCATACGGAAGCTGCCTCGCCTTTATGACGCGGAGAATTGCTCGAGTGATGCGATTCCCATACATCCCGCGCGCATTATTGCTGAACTAAGAAGAGTCATGCCTAGAGAAACTGTGGCGCTTGTGGACAGCGGCGCGCATCGAGCCTTTGCCGGCCAGTATTGGGAAAGTTACGAGCCCAGAACTTATATTTCAGCGACCAATCTCGGCCCTATGGGGTGGGCTATTCCGGCCGGAGTCGGCGTAAAGATGGCGAGACCTGACAGGCCGTGCGTCGTAATCACGGGCGACGGATGCATGCTGATGCACGGTCTCGAAATACAGACTGCCGCCAGATTCAATGTTCCGGTAATATATGTTGTCATAAACAACTCAGCCTTTGGGAACGTTTGGCTTCGCGCCTCGAAAATGGGCCAAGAGCCCTCTGAACTAACATCGCTGCCTGATCATGACTGGGCAACCCTGGCCGGAGCGCTTGGCTTAAAAAGCCTGACAGTTCGTCAGCCTCAGGAGCTGGCGCCGGCATTCCAGCAAGCCCTGGAATCAAAGACTGCTTTTCTGATTGATGTAAAGGCTGACAAGCGATTTGATACGCCTGTAGAGCCATTCAAAGAAGCTGCCAAATCTTGGAGTTACCATGAGTAGAGGGGACACATTATGACTAGTTTACCTGATTTGACCGGGGAGCTTACCGGTAAAGCCAAGGAAATTTATGACAAGATGCTGGCGAAACGAATGGCCCAGGGCGCTGGAGTGCGGGGCCTGTACATTCCCTTGATGAATCATCCTGAATTGGCCCAACTTATCGAGCAACTGGGATACTATCTCAAGTTCGAAGGGAAGCTCCCGAGAGACGCGTATCAGTTCGTTGTGTTATCTATGGCTAGAAGAACTGGCGTGGCTTTCGAGTGGGTGGATCATCTGGACGCCTGCCAGGGAGCCGCGGGTCTGAGTGACAAGCTGATAGAAGCCATCCTCAAGTCCGATCGCGGCTCAATTCCTCATCCGTACTCTGTAATTCTCGACACAATTGATGTTGTGCTGGAGTTCAAGTCCATCCCGGAAAATATTCAGAATGAAATGATAAAACTCTATGGAGTGCAGGGCCTCCTGGAAGTCGTAACCTTGTGCGGGTTTTATCAAACGGTTGGCGAGATAACCCAGGCATTCGATGTGCCGCTTCCTGAAGGTGCAGTGAAGCCTTTTGAGTTAGCGGTCAGTTACGTGGGGCAGGCTTTCCAACCTGCCTGATCCTCAAGTTAGCTGATGGCAGGCTGTGAAAGCCCGCCTACAGGAGTAATGAGACTTGCCTATTGGAAACCGAATGCACCCTTTTTGAGGGTTTCTGGTTCAAGTCTGGTAATCGTTCGGCCAAGCAGGGCCGCCGTGCCCACCGCCGCTCAAAACCAGTGGCTGCTATGAGCCGGCCCACGCATGTTGTGAGAGTCCTGAGTGCCTACGGAGCGAAGGAATAAGGTCTCCAGCGTTCCCAGCCGATTCTAGGGAAGGTTCATGATGCATAATTTTGCAGTCGCCAGAGTCTTGTCGGTCCTGCTCACAGCAGGTGTGGTGTTTTGTTCTGCGGCCTATGGCGATCAAAGCCAAGAATTGATTGATGCTGCTCGTAAAGACGACTCGAACCAGGTTCAACGTGTTCCGGACAAGGTCGTTGATGTCAATAAAAGAGGCAAAGATGGCACGACACCCCTAATGTGGGCTGCCGGGGAAGGTTCCGCGAAAGCGGTGAAAGCCCTGCTGGACAAGGGTGCCGAGGTCGATGCAAAGGACAACAAAGATCGCACACCGCTTATGTCTGCTGCGTACAGAGGCTACTTGGAAGTAACTAAGCTGCTCATCGAAAAAGGCGCGGACATCAAGGCCGAGGATAAAGACGGCTGGACCGCGTTGATGTTCGCTGCTTCCGGAGAGAACCTGAAGGTGATTGGTGCAGGAGTCAAAGACGGCAAGGCGATCATAACGTATGGTGATTCCGGCGGCACGCTCGACGTGATCAATCTGCTCCTCGAAAAGGGGCTTGACGTCAACGCAGGAGACAAGGACGGATACACGCCGCTTGTGACGGCTGCTTATGTTGGGCACATGCCAGTGGTCAAACTGCTCCTCGAAAAGGGCGCGAATATCAATGCCAAGACAAATAACGGCAAGACGGCTCTGAACGTGGCTCAGGCACGGGGCCATACTGATGTCACGACATTCCTGAAAACACACGGAGCGAAGGAATAAGGTACTGCCACAATGACTTAACCGCGGAGGACGAGAAGAGCCCAAATATCTGCCCCTCCGCGATCTCTGCGGTCTCTGCGGTAATAGACCTTTCGCTTTCTCTCCTCCCGTGTCCCCACAAGTAGTTACCAAATCCCAGAAAACGACCTTGACTGTGGCGTCGACGGTGGCGTATGCTCGAATCTCGGCTGAAACTAAGTCATTCGAATGAAGATACCCAGATTTGGGCAGATAAGGCCGTCTTTAGGGAGGAATGGTTGCGGTGACGAGATATCTTTACTTGTTGGCAGTGGTTGTTCTTGTTTCTCTATCCTTCTCTTACTCCAATGCCGCCGGACCCGTCAGTTCAGGACCACCGGAACTCCCCGTACTTCCGAGCCTAAGGCCGCAAATGAACCCCTCTGCCATTGGCGCACCGACCATCAGCCTGAAGCACATTTTTCCGCTTGTATAGAGAGCCCACATTGCCGGGTGAAGGCCTATGGGTGAAGGAAGATTTGTCCGGACGCCATGACCAGGCTGATTACATCTATCGCACCTTTTACCGCCCGAGTGGGGAGTTCCCAAACGCGATAGTTTATATGATGCTACTCAATATGAAGCATATTTCGGCAAAACTGTATCTTGGCTCTGCGGAGCCATACAGCGGAGAATCTCCCTCCAGAATTGAAGCGTCGATTCAGCCTAATCTCTTGGCTGTCACCAATGCCCTCTGGCCAAGCAAGCACTCCGGGCCGGGTGGGATAATCCTCGGGGGAGATGTCCTCAAGGAGATGGCGCCAGGGGTTGCGACCATCGTCTTCTATAAGAATGAATCGGTCGATATTGTTGAATGGAACGATCAAATCCCAATATCAGAAGTTCGAGACGCCAGACAGTTACTGCATTTGATAGCAAAAGAAGGCAAGATAGTGACCTCGTTCGTGAGAAGAGGCCGGATCCTATCCGCTGAGATTGGGCTTGGTTCCCTGCTTAACGAAGATCAGCCGGTGATCGCGGTCCCAGCCAGTGCTCCGGGAGAGAAGCCGACATACAAGATGAATTTTACCTCCGGCGACCTCTGGTTCTTGGCCACGCGCAGCGCATTTGGAATACGCCCTGATGGTAACCTCGTCTTTGCCGTGGGGCATCATATCAATACTTCCGATCTCGCTAAAGCGCTCGTCGCTTGCCGGGTGCGTCCGAGCAATCCACGCGGACGCCAATCCCGGCAATGCTGTAGGAGTCCTCTATTCCACCGACGGCAATGGGAAAATCGTCAAGAAAGACAGGTTGTCCCCTCTTCAGGACAAGAGCACTGTTGAACGATACTTGAAAGGAAGTTATCCGAAGGATTTCGTGGCGTTTTTTAGACGATGATGCGCCTAAGCAACTGTGATTGTTAGCGATCAGTGGTCAAGCAGGTTCACCGCAGAGTGCGCTGAGACCGCAGAGAAAAGTAACCGCTCGTACATCGTCGCATGACTCAGGGCGGTACGCAATAAGTCCAGCATCGTTTTCACTGGCACAGGATCGGATGCAATATCCCTTACCTGAGAAAAATGCAGATAGAATAGAATTCTCTGCGATCTCCGCGATCTCTGCGGTGAACGATTACCTACCACCTGGCCTCTTCAATGTCAGGACCCTACCGTGACCGAATCAACGAAAAGAAAACTCAGCGCCAAAGAGATTCTCGCGGATATTCGTTCGGGAATGGATGCTCCTGGACTGAAACGCAAGTACGGTTTGTCGGACAAGTCGTTCGGATATGTGCTCAAGCAACTGTCTGCCGCAGGAGTGCTGACGGAAGACGAAAAACGCCGATTGCAGCCTCGCCGCGGCACGTCCGAACCGTCATCATGAACCGCCGAGAGCACCCCAATGGCGATGCCCCGCGTGTAATGCGCCCCAAACCGGGGAAGTGCGTGAGTGCTCTGCATGCGGCGTTGTTGTGGCGAAGTTTGTGGCTCGTCAGACGGAAGAAGATCGCCTTTCGAGTGTTTCGCCTCGTTTCACGCGAGGTGTTGATCCGGGAGGCGGGAAGGGCCTGGCTTCCGTCATTTTGAGCATAGTGGTTTTCGCACTTATCGGAGGAGCTGTGCTGGTCTGGTCTTCGCATAGGGCAACGGGGAAATCAAAGATTGCCGCTCTTGATCTGACAACTCAATCCTTTCAGGAGGTTGAGAGTGAATCAGACCAATCTGTGGAAAACTCCAATGACATGGAAAGCGCGGGCATAGACCCCTCTGAAGTCAAGATTGAAGACGGCCCCGGATTAACCCTTGCCCCGGAACGAATTGTTGCGATCCCAAAGGAGCCTGCGGCCCCAAAGGTTGCGCGACCTCGGGAAACGGCAACGCCCGCTCCTGAAGCAACTCAATACGTTACTGGCGTGTTGAGGCAATTCGGGTCCAGCGACTTCAAGAAAGAGGTAGTGGAGGCCTCGAAAACCTACCCGGTCCTGTTTCAGTTCTACAGCAATACTTGACCGCCGTGCAGGCGGATGGAATCCGTCCTCAATGAGGTTGCAAGAGAGACAAAAGGCAGAGCCGTGGTAGGACTGGTGATGACATCAGATCGGGAGTTGGTACAAACTTTCGGAATCAGGAAGATACCGACGATTTTCGTGGTGCGTAACGGTCAGGTCACAGCATCCTTTGTGGGAGTCGTCCCGAAGGCGCAGATACGAACAAGCCTTGAGAGGCTCTTGATCCGGGGAAATGGGCTCGGGATAGTGAAGTGGCCGTCGAGCTTTTTACGACAGACCGGCTATGTCGACTCGGATTCGAGTGACGCATTCTCAGAAATAGGCAATGTGGGAGGGTTCGAGGACCGCTGTATTCGTAGGACAGGACTGCCTGTCGATGAAGCGACCTGATGGCTAGGCCTGTCTCACGCACTTCGCACCTTGATGCCGAGAATGTTCTCGCAAAGCCGATTCGATGAATCATTACATCGGCTACGCTGGCCCGTGGACACGATGGGTGACCCGACCGCATTCAGGCTTCCATCGATTCAACCAATAGCTCAATTACGGACTTGACCTCCACAGGCATGTTGTATCTAGCCTGTAGATCGACTAGCTGACTCAAGCAATTCTGACATGACGTGGCAATGATCTCGGCCCCTGTGCTCATGATCTGGTCGTGTTTCATCCGGGCATGCTCCAGCCGCTTCTTGCCCATGTCAGTGTTCTGGCCGACGCTGCCACCCCCTCCGCAGCAGATGCTGTACTTGCGGTTCGGCCACAGTTCGACGAAATCCGTGGCTACGGCCTGGATCAGCTCCCGCGGAGGCTCGTAAATTCCCAGTTTGCGGCCGACATTGCAGGGGTCGTGATACGTGACTCTGGCTTGGATGGCGCCGGGATTGATCGGGAGCCGCCCGTCCTCGTTAAGCTGGTGAGCGAGTTCCACCACGGACATAACCTCGAAGCCCAATGGTTCTCCCAGCCAGCGCTCAGCATCGTTTCGGAGGATCTTGAACCCGTGACCGCATTCCGTGGACAGCAGGAATCTTTGCCCCAAGCCTCCTGGTCTCGTCCACCAGGTTCTTCACCAAGGTGGTCGCGGCTTTCGTGTCCCCCAGATAATAAGCCCAATTGGTGATGTCGAAGAACTTGGACGACAGAGTCCAATCGACACCCGCGTAAAAGAAAAACTTGAGGTAAGTCTGAAACATCTGGGGATTTGACGTGTATTCCCGGGGATTGGGGACGTACAGAATCTCCGCGCCGTGCCGGTCAAAGGGGATTGCCAGTCCGCCCTTCTTCCATGCCCTCTATTTCTTCCTCAGCCTCCTCGGCCATCCACTCGACCAGTGTCAACAAACGCTTCGGTGCGAGTGCCGGTGTTGTTGCCGACTTGCAGGGCCTTTTTCACTCCTTCCACTATTCGTGCAGGAGCCTTGCCTCGATCTCGTGCCAGAGAGCGCAACTCTCGGACGATCACGTCCATCTTAAGGCCCTTGGGGCATTCTGTGGTGCAGCGTCCGCAAAGGGTGCAAGCCCAGATGAACTCCGAGTCTGCAGCTTCTGTCTCTCGGCCCATCAAGACTTTCCTGATGAGCTTTCGCGGATTCATGTCCGGATAGCCGTCAGTCAGAAAGCATCTGGAAACGCACTCACCGCACGTCAAACAAACCCGAAGGTTTTCGCCGTCAGGGGCGAGGGCAATTTGTGAAGAGAGGTCTATCGCGGCGCCATCAAATGCCGTGGCCATTGCTTACTCCTGATTTGTTCCTAACAGGCCCTTCGCTAAGTGAAGAGCAAAACTGATTCACTACCCTGCTGAACCGCGCAGGTTCATTGGAAGCCACGGACGCGTACCCGACCATAGGCGCAAAGCCTTGCGGCAGATTAAGTTTCTCCACCACGCTCTGCACGCGACGCGACCGCCCAGTCCGTTCCGTTTTGCGAAGCGCAGTTCCCGTGGTGGCACCCTATGGCCAGGACTCCTTTGGCGCCGGCCGCCAAGGTAGCCCAGAGTATGGATTCGGAAACCCGGCCCGCGCAAGGAACCGGAAAGAACAGAACGCCTGCGGGCAGTTCAATAAGAGGACATGATGCGACCAGCGGATCGTTGGCATCCATAGAGCACTATCGGCTCGGATTGGCCCTTTCCTGCTTCGGCAAGGAATGAGGCTACATCCCCCTCAGGAAATGAATTCAGGTCCAGAGCGAGTCGAGGACACTCGGAGACGCAGATTCCGCATTCCCGGCAAATCGCAGCAGAAGCCTGAACAGTCGATCTTGAGGCGCCTCGGCCTACGGAAAACGCTGAGTGCGGGCATATTCGATAACAGGTGAGGCATCGTATGCACTCTTGCGTCACTGAAACCGTCTCGTCATCCTTCCGCAGCGAGGCGCTCCATCATCCAAGCTCTTGCGTTGACCGCAGCAGAGGCAGCCTGCGCGGCCACTCGGACGAGGTCTGTTTCTCCTGTGACCTCCCCCACCGCGAATATCCCATTCCTGAAAGACCGGCCTGAATGGCAGTGAATGCTGTCAGACAGCAAGAACCCATCTTCGTCGGAGTCATTTCCGCAAACTTCGCGCAACTCCTGAGGCACTGACGCAGGGTCATGCCCATGCGCGGTCAGGATTTCATCGCAGTAAAGCGATACATTTTCCCCTGTTTCGATAACGTCTTGCAACGTGATGGAAACTGTCTCGTCGGAGCTATCGACCGAAGACCTCTCGACAAGCGGAAGCTTTTCGCCGAACCTGTAAAACTGGACACCGACTCGCTTGGCCAGGTCGTAAAGGGATTCCCCGAACAGATGCGAAACAGGCGCATGCTGAAAGATTACAAATGATTCCCCTCCGGCCTTTTTATTCTCGATGGCCTGTCTGATCGCGGCCATTCCCGCGGCCGGGTTCGATCGGGGGCCGTAATCAAGAAGGAATCCAATTCTGCGGCCATTGCCGGAAAACCGTTCAGGGGAGACCAATTCGACACCTTTCGGCAGGTCGGAAGAGAGCCCCTCAAGTTTGATGCCGGACGTCAAGATCAGGCAACCGTAAAGCCGCGGCTTACTGGAACCGAAATCGGAATAGAAGCCAAACCCTTCTCTCCGGATCTCCGGAAGCGCGGGCAATTCGTGGACCTCTATACTGTTCATTGATTCGGATAGAGACCGCGAATATTCTTCAAGATCCAACCGATCATCCGGGCAATAAAGCCGGGAAGGCTCGGAATCGACTTTGACCATAGTTACGGATAAGCCGAGTTCACTCATTGCCTTGGCGGTCATCATTCCTGAAAGACCGCCTCCAATCACGAGTACCGGAAGCATATTGAGGTCTGAGCAACCGAAGTCCTGGCGGATCATGAGCGTTTCCCAAAGAGGTCTGCGATAATGGCGGCCGCAGTCTGCCCGCCGTCCATGAGGGTCTCCTCGATGTCTCCTGGGACCACTGCACGTTCCCGCGACGTAAACCCTTGCAACCCTGGTGCGACCTCCACCCAAGAGATCTTTAGAAGCGAGAAATCCGAACTCGTCCGGCTCCAACCCTACCTTCTCGGCTATGGCCAAAGAGTCCGGAGACGGCCTCTGACCGATGGACAAGACGATCCGGTCAAAACTCTCCCGCACGTTACTGCCGGCATCTTCCCGGATGATCTGTAGCATATTGTCGCCTCCCCTCACGATTTCTCCCGGAACACCCTGAATCAGGCGGATTCTATGTTTCCGAGCTTCCGCCAGCAGAGATCCCGCAAATTTGCCCGCGACTTGGAGGTCTATGTAGAAGATCGTTATCTCCCAGTCCTCATGTTCTTGGCGCAACTTCAGAGCCATCCTCAAAGCAGCTTTACAGCAATATTGCGAGCAATAGTTAGCCCCTATGGCCGCGTCCCTGGAACCCACGCACTGGAAAAAGGCTATTTTGGCAGGACCTTGAATCCCGCTCGTAAATCCATCAAGGTCATCGTTGCGCACGTATGCATTCATGTCCTTGAGCGTGAGCACGCCCTCCAGGCGCCCGTAGCCCCAAAACAGCTTTTCAGACGGGTCGTACGGCTGGAACCCTATCGCAATCACAAGCGCTTCAGCCTCCACAAGCTCGTCCGTGTTGCTTGCCAAAGACCTCACTCCAACATGAATTCCTCCGCGGGAAGCTGCCACTGACGACATTTCAGCGCCCTTCATGACCTTTGCGTTGGGGAAGGAATTGACCTCATCTACGAGATCCCCCAGAGAACAGGAAAAACACCTCAGGCACTGATTGGTGGCCATGCACGCCCAATCCCGCACTCTTCCGCCAAGGTGATTCTCTTTTTCCACGACGGTGCAACCAATGCCGTTGGCCAATAGGGATTTGGCCACAGCTAGGCCGCCGACTCCGCCTCCGACAATCACAACGGGTTTCTCAGATGTAGGCATCTCTCTTTCGCTTCAAATAAGTTGGAGACTCAGGAGCAGGCTTGCGAAAGCCTCTGCATTCCGAAACTGGTCATAGAATAATTCGATGCTCATCGATATGGCTTTATGGAAGAAGCCCTGTTCTCTTTTCGCACACCTTTATACTATCGTTTTTCTCGCGAGGCACAAATTTGTTCGGCAATCCGAAGGAGAATTCAAAACGGCGCTCCGGTTTTTTGTTTGCCACCGAATTGACTCTTCAACTGCCCAAATTTGGGCTGTCCTGAGAATCTAACGCGCCCTTTATCAAAGGGAATTGAAGGGCAATGTGCTACGGAGCAGAGAACGCGCCACAAGAAGGACGTACTCTTTCCCTGCCGGTAACGAAATGAATGCACGAGATTTGCCGACAGTTTTGACAGTTCCTCATTCGAGATGGTAAAGTGAGCCGTACCGGAATAGTGGGAATTGTGCCCTCAGCGCCGAGTACGGCGCATATTCGAATTGGCTGGAGCAAGGAGTTGGCGATGAATTTGAATTCTACCCGAACCTCTAATATTACGGGTCTTGCGATTTATCCGATGTTTGTCCGGGTCTTCCTGCGGGCCCTCAAGCCTCATGCTAGACCCGGAAAACCGGGCCAAGCAGGAAAGCTAAGGGGCTGAGCGCAGGCGATACACTCTTTAATTTCATAAAGTTGTCCTTTCTTGAGACTACGGTTTTGAAGTATCGCCATATGGTGCAGTTCGGCGATGCGGTCATGCTGGACAGCACGTTTCCGCCCTTCCCATCCCGAGCTTTTGACAAAAGGATCTCGAATTACCTTAATAACTTGGACCTTACTGAGCTTCCGTCGGGGATTGTTTCCATTTCCACGACCAACTGTTGTCCGTACACGTGCGCATTCTGCTCCACCAACGCGCGGCACAACACTGAGACGGACCTCGATGAAGAGCTGCTGAAGAAGACCATACGCCAGGTTGAGAGTCTGGGTGTCCCGTCGATTATCCTGCACGGCGGCGAGCCCATGTATCGGTACGATCGTTTTCTCAGGCTCGTGAAGAGCGTCAGCGACGATATCTGTCTGTGGATGTTCACCACGGGGTACGGGGTGACTCCTGAAAAGGCTGCGGAACTCAAGGCAAATGGTCTGTTCGGCGCGTGGGTGAGCCTGGATCACTATAAACCCGAGGTACACAACCGCCTCAGGGGCCATCCGGAAGCATTTGACAATGCTTGCCGGGCTGTGGAGAGCTTCAAGAAGGCAGGAGTCTATACTTGCCTGTCGCTGGTTCCCCCGGAGGACCTGCAGGATCCGCAAAATTTTATAGAATACTACAACTTTGCACGGGACCTGGGAGTCGCGGAAATCCGCGTCATGGAGGTGAAGCCCTCGGGGCGTGAAGCCTGCCGGGGAGTCATGGCCCACAGCCCGGTTCTCGCACAGTTGCAACAGGATCTGTTCAAAGATCCGGCCTATCGTTCACACCCTCCCCTGAGCGGGCTCTCGACATGGCTGGAAAAGGACCCGGCATTGGGGTGCCAGTGCCGTTTCGAATACCTTTTCGTAACCTCCACAGGCGAGGTGCAGCCCTGCGAGGCAACTGAAATATCTTTCGGCAACATACAGGACGAAGATTTCCTGGAGATTTACGCGCGGGCTTGCAAAGCCTTTCCCAAACCTGCCACAGGTTGCATTCCGATGGTTATGTACCCGGAGGTTCGGGACTATCAGAAGGTCAAGGCACAGCTCTCTTCACCCGAAAAATCAGAGCTGTCCACGAAGATCATGCAAGGCTTCCAGGAGAAGGGGTCTATTCCCGGAGTGTACAGGAAGATATGGCCGACGTACGAGCAGCGCCTCCGCGCGTATCAGCTTCGCCGCGCGGGCCGAAACTCTGGAGCCAGGCGACATTGAAGGCCGTTGTCCGGCCCCGCAGGATGTGACGGGTCAACGCAAAAGTAGACTACTCGAACGGCACCCTCGATTCATTTTGCCAAAGGCAAAACGTTGGATCGCAAGATACCTGGACGCGGGTAGAACACGTTTTCACGGCTGCTTGGGAAGATAGATTAAATTATTGCTTGAAGCTGGCGACGGTCTATGTTAAGCAAAGAGTGGCTGACATGGGTCGGGTGCCTCACGAGCCCGCTCCCGGCAATTTGGAGGTGACATGCTCCGATTCAGAAAACCGAAGAGTGACGCGGTAAGCGGATTTCTCGGGTCCCAAACCGAGTTTACGGGCAAACTTGCGTTTTCGGGGGTGGTACACCTTGACGGGAGCTTCAAGGGGGAAATCATCAGCAGAGGGACTCTTGTGGTGGGGAGCGACTCGGTTGTTCATGCGCAAATCCACTCCAACGTCCTGAAAATCGCAGGCGAAGTCCACGGCGATCTCACAGCCACGGAAAAAATTGAATTGTATCCTCCTGCCAAAATTTACGGCAACATTCGTACTCCGAGCCTCGTTGTCGAGGAAGGCGTCATCTTCGAAGGAACTTGCAGCATGGCATCCGTGAAGGCGGAAACGCTATCCCTTTCCGAGCCCGAGCAGGAGCACGCTGGTGACGAAGAACCGCTAGAAGCTATCTCAGCACAGGCATGGCCCCCATCTTACGAGGAAAGCGACAGTCTCACCGAAGAGGTTTCCGACAAGACCGCCCTGCACAAACTCGACGGATAATTGAGGGCTTTCCCTAGTAATTCCCGCCTTTCCCACGCTTTCTGCTCTGGAGAAAAAGATCTTGACACGTCTAGAGCACGGTGTTACTATGCCGATTCATTCTTAGTTTGAGTCTCAGACAATATCCTTTTTCAAAAAAATCAGTTAGTTGGAAGTCAAGTGGCTGGTGGGTTCCGACATCCGGAGGAAGCCGGACGGTCGTAAAACTTCGCTAATCCGGGAGAATACGTCAGTGATTCAACTAAATATCACCCTGTTCATCCAGATAATCAACTTCCTCGTTCTCTTATTCCTTTTGAACGCCCTCCTTTACAAACCCGTCATGGCGAAGATACGGGAAAGGGAAGCGAAGATCCGCAAGGACCAGGAAAAGGCTGTTGAACTGGAGCAGAAGGTTCTGGATCAGGAGAACCGGCATCAGCAAGAGCTTGCCAAGGCAAGGCAAACCGCAGCACAAGAAAAAGGCGATCTGCTGGCCGAGGCCAAGAAAAAGGAAGCCGATATTCTAGAGAAAGCCCGTGCTGAAGCTTCCCTGATCGTCGATCAGATGAAGGCCTCCATTCAGGTGGAAGCCGAAGAGGTCCGGAAGACCCTGAAAGCCCAAATGACTCCTCTTGCCCAATCAATCACGGAAAAGGTCCTTGGGAGGGCGATCTCATGAAGGCTTACAAGAAGGCTCTAGTTCTATTCCTCCTGCTGCTGGTCCTGTCTGTCGGCACAGCCTTTGCCTCTGCCGAAGGTGCTGAAGGGGGAGGATCCTGGAGTCCGTGGATGCTCCTTTGGAGGGTGATCAACACGGCAGCCCTTATCGCTGTGCTGGTCTATTTCCTCAAGAAGCCTATGGCTAACTTCTTCTCCGAAAGACGCGCTCAGATCCAGAAAGACTTGGAAGACGCCAAGGAACAGCGCGACCGGGCAGAGCGCACTATCGCCGAGTATGAAAAGAAAATAGGCGAAATGGGGCGGGAACTGGATAAGATGCGTGACGAACTGCGCAAGGCCGCCGATGTTGAAAGCGAGAAGGTTGTAGCCAATGCAGACAGAATGGCCGCGACCATGGTCGAATCTGCAAAGCTGGCAGCCGACCAGGAAGTGCGCAAGGCCAAAATGATCTTGAAAAACGAGGCGGTGGGATTGGCAGTGGAATTGGCCGAATCGCTCATTCGCGAGAAGATCAACGAGGACGACCGCAAGAGAATTGTGGAGGAATACCTTGTTAAGGTCGGGGGTATGAAGTGATCGACACCACTCTGGCAAAGCGCTATGCGAAGGCATTGGTTGAGATCGGGCAAGAGCAGAAACGCTCTGGATAAGTATGCCCAGGATCTGGCCAACCTGTGCTCTATCGTGGAAGCCTCCAAGGATTTCCGTGAAGTCTTGATCAACCCGGTATTCACCAAAGATGACAAGAAGAGGATCTCCGGGCAGATCCTTCAGAAGATAGATACTGACCCTATGGTGGTCAACTTCGTAAATTTGCTGATCGATCGCAAACGGATAGATCAGCTGGCCGGAATAGAGACCAGCCTTTCGTGAAAAAGTGGACGAAATTAGAGGCATAACCCGAGGGGAAGTGACAAGCGCCGAACCTTTGGCCAAGGATGAACTGGGCCGAGTCACCGACGCCCTTTCTAAGATAAGCGGAAAGCAGGTGCTGGTGACCACGAAGGTGGACCCCTGCTCTTATCGGGGGGCTTGTGGCCAGAGTCGGAGACATGGTTTTTGACGGGACGATTCGTACCCAGCTCAACCAGCTCAAGGAAAGCTTGAAGGGATAGGGACAATGCAGATCAGAGCCGAAGAAATCAGCGAAATTATCAAGCAGCAGATTCAGGACTACGACAAAAAAGTCGAAGTCAGCGAAACAGGCACCGTCATCAGCGTAGGAGACGGAATCGCCCGCCTTCACGGCCTGGAAAACGCCATGGCCGGCGAACTCCTGGAGTTCCCCGGCGGCATCATGGGGATGGTGCTCAACCTCGAAGCGGACAACGTCGGCGCGGCCATTCTTGGTGAGGACGTCCACATCAAGGAAGGCGACACCGTCAAGAGGACCGACCGCATCGTGCAGGTCCCCGTCGGCGCAGCCATGCTGGGACGAGTCGTGGATTCCATCGGTCAGCCCATTGACGGAAAAGGCCCGATTGAAACCAATGAATTCCGCGTCATGGAAGTCGTGGCGCCCGGCATCATCAAGAGGCAGCCGGTGAAGGAGCCTCTGCAGACCGGCATCAAGGCCATCGACTCCATGATCCCCATCGGCCGCGGGCAGCGGGAACTGATCATCGGCGACCGCCAGACCGGTAAGACCGCCATCGCTGTGGATACCATCATCAATCAGAAAGACACCGATGTTAAGTGTATTTACGTGGCGGTCGGCCAGAAGACGGTCAACGGTGGCTCAGGTCGTTGCCACTCTCGAACGTTTCGGCGCTATGGAATACACCACCGTGGTTTCGGCCACAGCGTCCGATCCTGCGCCCATGCAGTATATCGCGCCGTATTCGGGCGTCACCATGGGCGAGTACTACCGGGATAACGGTCAGCATGCCCTGATCATTTATGACGATCTGAGCAAGCAGGCCGACGGCGTATCGCCAGCTCTCGCTGCTTCTCCGCCGGCCGCCCGGACGTGAAGCCTTTCCCGGCGACGTTTTCTATCTCCACTCCCGACTCCTGGAACGTGCTGCAAAGCTGGGCGATACCCTCGGCGGCGGAAGCCTGACGGCTCTGCCGATCATCGAAACCCAGGCTGGTGACGTGTCCGCGTACATTCCTACCAACGTCATTTCCATTACGGACGGTCAGATCTTCCTCTCCACCGACCTTTTCTATTCCGGTGTGCGGCCGGCGGTCAACGTCGGTCTGAGCGTTTCCGAGTCGGCGGCAACGCGCAGATGAAGGCCATGAAGCAGGTTGCCGGTTCGCTCCGCCTGGATCTGGCCCAGTTCCGGGAACTTGAAGCGTTCGCACAGTTCGGTTCCGACCTGGACAAGGTTACCCAGGCGCAGCTCGCCCGAGGGACCCGCTTGGTTGAGATCCTGAAGCAGCCTCAGTATGAACCTATGCCGGTCGAGAAGCAGGTGGCGATCATTTTCGCGGCTACCAATGGCTTCATCGGATCAATACGATCTGCGAGCACTTGTTGGAATATGAGAAACAGTATCTTGAGCCACCTGGAAACCAGTCATCCCGATGTCTTGACCGAGATCAAGGAGAAGAAGGTCATTTCTGCGGATCTCGAAGCCAAGATGAAGAATATCCTTGAAGACTTCAAAGGCATCTTCACTCCGCCCGAGTTGTCGATAGTGTGATCATTATGCAGTTGACGGCTGAGAAGAGCCCCTCTGAATCAGCCGCTTATGTAGAGGTCGATATGGCAAGCCTCAGAGATATTCGTAAACGCATTGCCAGCGTCAAGAATACACAGAAGATCACCAACGCCATGAAGATGGTTTCAGCGGCGAAGCTGCGGCGAGCAGAAGAAGCCATTAAGGCCGCCCGTCCTTTCGCCGAGAAGATGCGGGACGTGCTCATGTCCCTGGCGTCCCGAGCCAATCCCAGCGCTCATCCCTTGTTGGAGGTCCGGCCAGTCCAAGAAAGCCCTCTTGATTCTGATAACAGCGGATCGCGGGCTTTGCGGAGCTTTCAACGCCAACCTGAATCGGCGTGCGGAGGCCTTCGTCAAAGAAATGACGGCCAAAGGCGTCCAGGTGGACCTTATTAACGTGGGCCGCAAGGGAAATGATTATTTCCGCAGGCGTCAGGTAGAGATAGCCGAAAAGTTCGTCAATGTGATGAATCAGGTGAGTTTTGAGCTTGCGGGACAAGTTGTCACCGTGGCCGCTGAGAAGTTCAGTTTCGGGGAATACGAAGAAGTTTATCGTCCTGTACAATAGCTTCCGCACAGCCGTTACCCAGATTGCTGACACTTAGAAGGCTCTTACCTGTCAACCCGGAAGAGGATGACGGGCATCGTGACAGGGAATACCTGTACGAGCCCTCGGAGGAAGAGTTGCTTGAGGGAATTCTTCCGCGCTACATACAGGTGCAGGTCTTCACGGGTCTTCTTGATTCCGTGGCCAGCGAGCACGGAGCCCGCATGACTGCCATGGAAGCGGCAACCACCAACGCGGAAGAGATGATCTACAAGCTGACCCTGAAGCATAACCGTTTGCGTCAGGAGTCCATTACCACCGAGTTGATGGAGATCGTCGGCGGGGCCGAGGCACTGAAAGGCTGACGAAGCCTCTTCTCATAAAAGCATTAACGAATCCATTTGAAGACGGTTTCAGGAGGATATCCTAAGATGAGTGAGGGAAAAATCGTTCAGGTAATCGGCCCCGTCGTTGACGTGGAATTCCCGGAGCAACAGCTCCCGGCAATCTATAACGGTCTGTTGATCTCAAACCCTGCCATCAACGACGAGCCCGACAATCTAGTGGTTGAAGTGGCCCAGCACCTCGGTGACAACACGGTGCGGACCATTGCTATGGACACCACGGACGGTCTGGTTCGAGGGATGGAGGTGAAAGACACCGGCGGGTCCATCAGGGTTCCGGTGGGCAAGGGAGTTCTCGGCCGGATCATGAACGTGGTGGGCCGTCCTGTGGATGAAATGGGCCCCATCGTGACCGAAGAAACGCGCCCGATTCACCGGTCCGCTCCCTCGTTTGACGAGCAGGTGACACAGATCGCGATCCAGGAAACCGGGATCAAGGTCGTAGACCTTATCGCACCGTTCATGCGGGGCGGCAAGATCGGCTTTTTCGGCGGCGCGGGTGTGGGCAAGACCGTCTTCATGATGGAGATCATCAACAACATCGCTAAGCAGTTCGGTGGAACCTCGGTGTTTGCCGGCGTGGGAGAGCGCTCCCGAGAAGGGAACGACCTGTACCTGGAAATGGGCGGCGTGCTACCCGGCCAGAAAAAGGCTGAGGGTGAAAGAGTTCTCGACCGTGCCGCTCTGATTTACGGCCAGATGAACGAGCCCCCTGGAGCACGTGCCCGTGTAGGCCTGACCGCTCTCACCGTGGCCGAGTATTTCCGCGATGAGCAGGGCCTCGACGTCATGCTCTTCATCGACAACATTTTCCGTTTCACCCAGGCGGGCTCGGAAGTTTCCGCCCTTCTCGGACGCATGCCCTCCGCGGTCGGTTACCAGCCTACTCTGGGAACTGACATGGGCGAACTTCAGGAACGGATCTGCTCGACCAAGAACGGTTCCATCACAGCAGTCGAGTGCATTTACGTCCCAGCGGACGACCTTACCGACCCTGCTCCCGCAACCACGTTTGCTCACCTCGATGGAACAGTCGTTCTTTCGAGGCAGGTGGCCGAATTGGGGATCTATCCGGCGGTCGATCCGCTTGACTCGACGTCCAGGATTCTCGATCCTCGCGTCCTGGGGGAAGAGCACTACAAAGTGGCCCGGTCAGTCCAGCTCGTCCTGCAGAGGTACAAGGATCTCCAGGACATCATCGCGATTCTCGGTATGGACGAATTGTCGGAAGACGACAAGCTCGTGGTTGCCAGGGCTCGCAAGATCCAGCGATTCCTGTCACAGCCGTTCTTCGTGGCTCAGGAGTTTACGGGAACTCCCGGCAAAGTACGTCAAGATCCAGGACACGGTGGCCGGGTTCAAGGAAATCGTTGAAGGTAAATGGGATGACTTCCCCGAGCAGGCGTTCTACATGGTCGGGGATCTGAGCGAGGTTAGGGCCAAGGCTGAAAAACTGGCAAGCGCCGCCGCCTGATATCGGGAGAAGTCCATGTCGGAAAAATTCAAAGTCGAGGTTGTGACCCCTACGAGGGTTGTGCTCGACAAGGAAGTTGAAGAAGTAATCGCACCGGGAATTATGGGAGAGTTCGGGGTTTTGATCGGGCACACGCCCATGCTGACCTTTGTTAAACCCGGCGTCCTCTCTTATCTCGAGAACGACAAGTTCATAAAGTTCGCCGTGGGTGAAGGCTTCTGCGAGGTGTTAGCCGATCGTGTGTCCGTGCTTGTGGACGAAGCTTACGCAGTCGAGGAACTTGATGCAGCCGCGGTTTCCTCGGAGCTTCAAGGGCTCGAACAGCAATTGGTAGCCATCGACGCGACAGCGGATCCTGAAGGTTATCGCAAGCTGACTAGCAAGCTGAAGATGGCACGCGCCAAACTTTCCCTCGCAAGCGGAAGCTGAGTCAACTCAGTTCCTCAATAGCGACAATTGTTAGGCCCTGGCCCGGTCGGCATGCCGATTCCGGTCAGGGCCTTCTGTTTTGGTGGGATGCTCATACCGATTCACCGCCAAAGCGATGCGCTTTATAACAGGTAATTTACGGGGAGACCTAACCCGCATCTTGCGAGACAATCTCCCCTTTTCTTTGTACGTGAGAATGCGTCGGGCCTGGGCCCTCGCAATGGACGCTATAGATTCTCTCTGCTATTTACTTCCTCGAACACGCTTTCGTATCATACCTTCTCAAATGCCCGTTCCAGATCGAAAATCTGATCATCAATGTGTTCGATCCCCACCGAAATTCTAATCATGTTGCGTGTGATGCCCATGAGCCCACGGAATTCTTCCGGCATGGAAGCGTGAGTCATCGACCAGGGATGCTCGATCAGTGACTCCACACCGCCCAGAGACTCCGCCAGCGTGAACAGCTTGACCGCTCCGAGTAAGCGGAACGCCTCCGCCTCCCCTCCGCTGACGCAAAAGGAGAAGGTGCCGCCGAAACCGGTCATTTGTTGCTCAGCGAGTTTGTGCTGCGGGTGGCTTTCCAGACCGGGATGCAGCACGCGCTCCACTTTGGGATGGTTCTCCAGCCAACGTGCTAACTCCAGTGCATTACGGTTGTGGGCTTCCATACGAACTGCAAGGGTCTTCACCCCGCGCAAGACGAGAAAGCAGTCCAGTGGCCCAGCGCACGTGCCCATAGCGTTCTGGAGGAACTTGATCTTTTCAGCCAATGCTGCGTCTTTGACTATGACCGCGCCACCTACAACATCGGAATGGCCGTTGATGTACTTGGTGGTCGAGTGCACGACCACGTCGATGCCCAGTTCAAGGGGGCGCTGAAAGTAGGGTGAGAGAAAAGTGTTGTCGCAAATAGTCACTATCTTGTGCTCGTGCGCGATGTTGGCTATTTCCCTCAGGTCCAGGATATTCATGAGAGGGTTCGTTGGAGTTTCGGTCCACACGGCCTTGGTGCTGGGACGGATCGCCTTACGCAGCAAATCCGGCTCACGCAGGTTCACAAACTCGACATCGACGCCGTGCCTTTGCGTGACATTCACCAATAGGCGGTACGTTCCCCCATAAAGGTCGTCATGGACGATCAAGTGGTCGCCTGGGACCAAACATCTCAAGTATGGTCGTTTCCGCAGCCATTCCTGTGGCGAAAACGAATCCGTCCGTGCCGCCTTCCAGAGCCGCTAGACAGTCCTCCAGGGCTTTACGGGTGGGGTTGCCGCTCCGTGAGTAGTCGAACTCCCCCGGCTGATTGACAGCTTTGAAGGCGAAGGTCGAAGTCTGATAGATCGGTGTCATCACAGCGCCGTACGTGGGATCCTTCCCCTGCCCGGCATGAATGGCTAATGTTTCAAAACGCATGCTTTCTCCTTTGCAACAACCCTCAAGTCTCGTGGCCCATGTTCAGGCCTGAATACCTTCAAACAAAACCGTCGAAAAGTAACGTTCTCCCGCGTCGGGAAGCACGGTGACTATCAGTTTGTCCTTGTTCTCCGGCCGCGCGGCTACCCGGACGGCAACCGCCGCTGCCGCGCCACTCGAAATGCCGCAAGTGATCCCTTCTTCGCGATGCAGGCGCAGAGCCATTTCAATGGCTTCGTCGTTCGAGACCGTTGCGATTTCATCCACAAGGTCCAGATCCAGAATATCAGGTTTGAAGCCCGCACCGATACCCTGAATTTTGTGCGGACCAGGCTTTGGTTCCTCACCGTTTCGGATCATCGTCAACACTGGCGAATGAATGGGCTCAACAGCGATCGACCAGATATTCTTCTTTTTTTCATTCTTGATAAACCGGCACACACCGGTGATGGTACCACCTGTGCCTACGCCCGAGACCAGAATGTCCACCTTTCCGTCCGTGTCGTCCCAAATCTCCGGGCCCGTTGTCTTGAAGTGGATTTCGGGGTTTGCCGGATTCTTGAACTGCTGCGGCATGAAGTATTTTTCAGGGTCACCGGCCAGGATTTCCTCCGCCTTGGCAATAGCGCCCGGCATCCCCTTGGCGCCCTCCGTCAGAACAAGATCGGCACCAAACATTCTCAACATCTTCCGACGCTCCAAGGACATGGTCTCAGGCATCGTCAATAGAAGAGGATAATTGCGAGCAGCGCAAACAAAGGCCAAAGATATGCCCGTATTGCCGCTTGTGGGCTCCAAGACGGTTATGCGGTTTGAGCCTGGTGTCAGCTTGCCTTCCTTTTCCGCCGCCCAAATCATCGCGGCGCCGATGCGGCATTTCACTGAGTACGCTGGATTGCGCCCCTCAATCTTACCAAGGATTATCCCTGGAAGTCCCGCTGCCACCCGGTTCAAGCGTACCAGCGGTGTCCCGCCGATGCTGTAGCTATTGTCGGAATAAATCTTTTCCATTGCTTCTTCTCCTCTGGAAAAACTTGACTGTTGCTCCAACAACCTCAAAACATTTGACCTCTGTCGAGTGCTTGGAAAGCCTCAAATCTGGCCACAGCACATGGATTATCGGCCGGTTCCGACACATGTTCTGCCGGCTTCGAGCCCTTCGCTCTCCAAAAACGAACCGATTCTATTGCATCCCTCAAAGTGAACCGAGTCCTCTTCCACGGGATCGGTACTGCTTGACAACTCGCCGCACAGCTCACAATCCGGGTCTCGGACACGTTCCCCCTCGACAAACCGGCAACGAAGCCCATCGTATGCGAGAAAGCGGTGAGCCATACCACGATCATGCCCCAGGAACAACTTCACTGTTTCCACAGCGGCGAGGCTTCCCATGACTCCTACAACTCCGCCGAGAATCCCGGCCTGCCGGCACGTAGCCATTCTATGATCAGGCCGTGGTTCAGGAATGAGGCACCGATAGCAGGGGTTCTCCGGCCTGGGAATCACTACCAGGAGTTGTCCCTGGAATCCCAGTGCTGAAGCAGAAATTAACGGAACCCCCTCGATCCAAGAACAATCGGCTACGAGAAATCGCGTGCAAAAATTATCGCTTCCATCAATCACCGCATCGTAATCCTTCAAGATCTCACGGAGTTTCATGGCGTGGCCGAGTCGCGTGTGATAGGTTTCCACGACGCAATAAGGATTCAGATCGAAAATAGCCTCTTTGGCGCTCTCTACCTTAACGCTGTCCATATCGTGTGTCCGGAAGAGGACCTGTCGCTGTAGATTTGAAAGCTCAACCGTGTCGCTATCGACAAGTCCTATTCGTCCTACACCGGCTGCTGCCAGATACAGAGCCGACGCGGAACCGATGCCGCCCACACCAACCAGGAGCACGCTCGACGATCTCAGGCGTTGTTGCCCGTGCCAACCAACCTCCGGGAGGCTGGCGTTGCGCGAATAGCGCAGAACTTCATCTTTGGAAAAACCAAGGTTCATCGGATGTCCCTCCGTTCAAAGATGTATCAGCCGCCACCGAGCGCTTCTTGTCACTCAACTATCTCTATCGGCATGGTAGACATTTACAGCCAAAAAAAATGCCCCGCCCACTGCCAAGGTCTAACTCTCGGCTCAGGCAACACTGAAGACCGGCTTGCACCATCGTAGGGTCATATCGAATAGTCCGCACCGCGTTCTCGACAGTCATTGGCCTCTTCCACCACAAGTTCTTCGAAGGTTGTCCCGTCGTAAACCTCTTCAAGCGCCTTCTCCGCTCGTTTCCACAGGGAACGGAAGGCACAGTGTCCGTACATGGAACAAGGCACCTTCTTTCCATCCACCATGCACTCGACGGGAGAGAGGGGACCTTCGACAAATCTCAAAACCTGGCCGACTGTCAGCTCTTTGGCTGGACGAACCAGCAGATAGCCACCCTCTTTTCCTCGAACCGACTCGACAAACCCTCCGCCCTTCAAATGGTTCAAGATATTTTCGAGGAACCTTTGGGGGATTGCCTGAGCTTCGGCTATTTCACTGATCTTGATTGCTCCTCTTCCCTGACGCTTTGCCAGTTCAAAGACGGCCCGTACTGCATATTGAGTTTTTTGGGAGATGGGCATGTGATGGAATCTAATATTAGTTTGTCTATCGACTTAGTAGACATTAAACACGAGACTCTTATGTCTTGTCAAGCTTTTTTTGAGATTCCTCAATCGTCAGCAGCCCGCGTGCCGGCGACGAACCGCAGAGCTACCACGGCCGGTCCCTCCTGAATTGGAAGTACGCAAACCGCGGATGAGTCCAAAAAGCTCCTTGACTATTCTGGGTCAAATAGATTAAGTAATAAATTCATGGAGTTGATCTTCAGTTACAAACGGTGAACATGACCGGAACCGATACCAAGGATGACGCAAGCCAATTTAGCTGCCCGTATTCGGCTGGAGCAGAATTCGACCATGTTTTGAAAAAAGCCGAAGCCCTTTTGCAACGCGCGGACTTGGAAGAGGCACTGGAGTTGCTCACGGGTGTAGAAATGAGGTATGTGCGCGGTGCGAAACTGTTCGATCTGCTTGGCGACGCACTGCTACGACGTGGCAACATCGAGGAAGGGCTCAGATACAAAACCCTTCACGAAGTGTTGAAGGGGACCTTCAAGATAGCAACCGACGAAGCCGTTTGCAGATCCGGTCGTTCTCGGATTATGACGGATTCGGACTTTGCATCGAGCTTGGACGTCGGACTCCCAGAGCAGGAGGTTTGCGCCCCGACGGATGAAGGGGCCCTTGCCCCGTGCGGGATCCCGGAAAAGAGACTTAAGACGGCGGATTTTATACCGGTAACTGCGGCAATGGGGCATGAGTTCATGCGTCAAGGGCATTTCGATCGCGCTTTGGAGATTTTCACCCATCTTGCGGCCAGGCACCCTGAGGACCAGTCATTACAGAGAGGCTAAGGAAGAGGCTCGTAGGAAAGGCCGCCAAAATCTGGTTCTAGAAGTCCTTCAGCGTTGGCTCGGGAACATCGAGCAAATGAAATCCAGCCACCCGTCAGAAGCATGAATTCTAAATTGCTTTCGCTTCACGAGCGCCTGCCAAGACTGGGGGTGGACGCACTCCTATTTAATACCTCCGAAATCGTGTCCTCCACCAACTTGCGCTACCTGAGCGGCTTCTCGGGTTCAGACGCTGCTATGCTGGTAACTCGGACCGAACGCCACCTCTTCACTGACGGAAGGTACAAGACACAGGCTCGGCAGGAAGCTCGAGGATTTCGTGTTCATGTGGTGCGCAACAAGCTCGACTCGTTGACCCGCACAATCAGCAGCGCGCGGGTACGCATAATCGGGGTTGAGTCCTCGCGGGTCAGTTACGAATTTATGGCCCAGTTGAAGGGTAGGCTTCCGGAACTGGAGGTCATCCTCCTAAAACGCAACTTTGTGGAGGGCCTTCGCATCCGCAAAACGACCGAGGAAAAGGAAAAGATCGGAGAGGCCGCAGCGATTGCCTCTACCGCGTGTCGCAAAGTAGTCGACGGAGGGTTAGTGGGCAAGAGGGAGACCGAAGTCGCCGGCCAGCTGGAGGCCCTTTTCCGGAACGCAGGCGCCGAGGGTATCGCCTTCGACACGATAGTAGCCTCCGGAGAGCGCAGCGCATTGCCGCACGGGAAGGCATCAGAGCGGGTTATTGGACCGCAAGAGTTGGTAGTCATTGACTTCGGGTGCCGATTCGAAGGCTATAACAGCGACGAGACAGTGACTTGCTTTACTGGTTCCCCCTCGCCGGAACAGGTCAAGATTCACCGGGCGGTATATGATGCCCACATGAAGGCACTGGATGCCGCCAAAGTCGGCGTGCGGGCCCGTGCACTGGACGCTGTGGCCAGAAAGTCCATCGAGGAGGCGGGCTACGGCAAGTACTTCCTTCATGGTCTAGGGCACGGCGTCGGAATGGAGATCCACGAACCCCCTTACCTGTCCCCCCGAGGCAGAGGAGTCCTCGAAGAGGGAATGGTTTTCACCATCGAGCCGGGAATCTATGTTGAGGGCATAGGGGGGGTCCGTCTGGAGAGTCTCGTATTTTTGGAACGAACGGGGCCTGAAATGCTTTCTCAGATGCCCAAAGACCTGATTCTCTGCGGCTGATCGCGTCCGGGTCAATCGAAACTCCCAAGGAATTCGGCTGTCCAAATCCGAAGAGTTCAGAGGGTAGGGGTGGGCTTGAAATCCGCCGCTACGCCGACGGATCATTCGGCCACGACTTTTGCAGCCAGTATAATCATTTTTTCAATAGGGGAGGACCTATGTATTCAACTCCTGATTTCAGGAAGGGCCTCAAGATTGAGCTAAATGGAGAGCCCTTCACCATAGTCGAGTTTCAGCACGTAAAGCCGGGAAAGGGTGGAGCGTTTGTCAGGACGACATTAAAGAGTCTGATCAGCGGAAACGTCATAGACCGGACATTTCGGTCAGGTGAGAAAGTTGACAAGCCCGACCTAGAGGAAAAGGAAATGCAATACCTCTACGAAAGCGAGGGCGAGTTCCATTTCATGGATAGCGAAACCTACGAACAATCGTTTCTCACCGCAGAGCAATTAGGTGACGCGCGAAATTACCTTCAAGAGAATGTGACGGTCACCGTTCTTTTCCACAACGGAAAGCCGATCGGCGTTGAAGTGCCGATTTTCGTGGAACTGACTGTGAGTTCCACTGAACCGGGGATGAAGGGCGACACGGCAGGGGGAGCGACCAAACCTGCGACGCTTGAAACAGGAATGACCGTACAGGTACCGCTTTTCGTAAATGAAGGCGATGTATTGAAGATCGACACGCGCACGGGGAAGTATATCGAGCGAGTGCGATAATCAGGCCCTTTGCAGGCACCCAGGACCGATTCCCAACCATTGTGACTCCTATGAACTGAATCCGGCGATGTCCCGCTAACACGGATAGGGGTCGGGTTCAATTCGCGGGTCACACAGACCAAATAGCCCCGTTCAAAAAAGGATGGATTGATGGACACCTTGGGCCTTGTGGTTCACGACGAACAGACTTTTCTCACCAAAGTCGTAAACACCGGCATGGAACAGGGGATTTTTACCCGCGATAGAGCGGACGAGATCATCAGGATTTCCGTTGCCATGGCCAACAAATATGTCCTCCAGAAGGAGGTGGATTTTCGGTCCACCGAGGAGTTGGCCAGAGTTCAGGAAACCGTCTTGAAGCTGATCGGCGTGGGACTGGAGATCAAGAGCAAGGGCGAGATAGAAACCGGTATACAGTTGCTGATGGACGCATCGCCAGTGGAACTGTTCCGTCTGGCCTACACCCGCATTGAAAGACTTCGCCACAGTTGGCGATTGCTTCTCCGGGACCACCGGATCGAGATCCTGGTGAATGCAGACGAATATCAATGCTTAGCCGATATCACTTGCCAGCGCCTTTCCGAAATGAGCATTTTTTCGGAATCGGAACTCCATACTATCAGTTCCCTCACCCTCGATGACGAGCTGTTTGCCACTCTCGGGCTGGTTGAATACTATGAGGCTGAGCTGGAACGGTACGAGTTTATTCTGCGACTCAAGAAGATTCTGCCCTTCAGCATGCTCAATCGGTCACCTTCCGTTCGAGCTGATAATCTTGCAGAAGCCGATTCCATAAGAAATGCTCTCATAAACACCCTGATTATTTCCGGTTATGCCGAATCCGACGATCCCGTCGCAATAACAATGCGGGACGTGCGCTACTTTCTTGAAGCATTGGATCCTACGGACACGGCTGACCTTTTTCCGGAGGATGTGGAGAACGCCATCTTGGATGTCATCCACGAGTTAGGCGAAGAGCTTGATGAGCAGGAAGGTTCTCCTTTGGCCAGGGAAATTATCGGCTCGGCACATCAATCTTCTGGAGACTATCGTTCATGAATGGGATACGGTGAATTCCCAGTCGGAGAGTGTGTTTTTCAAGAGGTGGTCCAGACTTGTCATCTTGTCGGATGTGCCGGACCCAATCAACCGGTTGCTCTCTTCGGATGAGACGTTGGACGAATTCGATTTTGAGATGCTCCTGAATCAACTCTTGAGCCTTAGCGGAACAGATGCCTTCAAGCTGATAGAGAAGTTACCGTGGAACCGAATGACGCCGGAGCACGTCATAGGGCTGTTTCATCAGGCCCATCCCTTTCAGCGAGCCTTTGCGGAGAAAATTTCTTTGACGGGGTTCAGTGCTCTGGAATTGCTCGAACTGCTAGAAGAGGTCGATTCGGAGGTTTTCAAGAAGTTGACGCCTGTCCTGGAGAAGTTCATGCGCGAGACATACTTTTCCTTGGAGGACCTGGAGACCCTGGCCGCCCTACCCCACTCAGAGGCATCGAGTCTGCTTCGGATGGCAAACCCGCCGGCAGATTATGATGCCAAACAGGTACTGGAAGAGTTCAGGGAGGCTTCGGACAAGATTCGTCAGGTCCTTTTTCACTCCTGTTTGCGGGCGGATTTCTTTCCACAACTCGTGGAACTGGCGTGGTCTATTGACGCTAACTTCGTGAAACGTGAAGTAAAAACTATTCCGGCATCCCAGATCGGTCCATTTCTCCGTCGCTGCGGGCGGTCACGAGCCAAAATTTGCAAGCAAGCCAGGGAGCGAGGAAAGCACGCTTCAGTTTGAGTCAAAAGACTTGAACAGCCTGTTCAGGTCCCTTCCCGCTACAAAGAAAAAGGCAGCCGTGAAGTTTTTCGCCAAGTAATCGTGAGACATCCGCGACGGATTCGTCTATATCGAGTGCCGAAGGGTTTATCCGATTTTCGGGGAGACACATCCGTCATTCCCGAACGACCATGCCTGTCAGTCACACCGGAACATGAAAGTGCGGGGATAGAGTCTGGTGCCACGGATGCATCCCGCCCCGGGACTTGATCCGTGCCTGCCGGCTATTACTGGATGGTCGACCGATACCTCTCCAGCAATGGAAAGTAGTGTCACGGACGCCCCGTGGGCGGATCCCGGCACGGATGATCCTTCGGCACATCCGTGGCACCAGATTTCTAACAGCCGATGTCGGTGCTCTTGGCTTCTGGATTCCCGCGTGCACGGCATTGACAAGTGATGTAGGGGCGGGTTTGAAACCCGCCCCTACTGCCGGTCTCGTGCTGGTCAAGCAGACACTAATTCATTCAAGGGCTATAAGCGGTCACTCTTGCCCAAGTTCTTTGAGGAAATCGGCATTAACAGGGTACCCGAGTCTCTTGGCCTCATTTACGTGCTTTCTGGCTCTCTCCGTTTCGCCCTTATGAAAAAGGGCTACCGCTAGATTATTGTGGGCCATGGCAAAACCAGGATGGATCTCCACAGCCCGCCCATTATGTTCGATGCTCTTGTCGATTTCGCCGAGTGACAAGTAGGCGTTTCCCAAGTTCAAATGAGCGACAGCGGAGTTAGGGTCTATATTGAGCGCATTGTGGAAACTCTGAACAGCCTGCTCCATCATTCCCTTCTGCATGAAGGCTATGCCGATGTTGATACACCCCTGAATGAGGTCGGGCCTGTACTGGAGGGCTTTGAGGCTCTCTTCAATGCAACCGTCGTAGTCCCCCTTCTGCAACAGGATTCCTGCCACATTGATTCGGGCCTCCAATAAACCCGGCTTCAGTTTGAGGGCCGTGCGGAATTCCAGGAGGCCGCGATCCCACTCGCCGCGTTGGACAAGCGCTAACCCCAAGTTGTAATGAGCGTTCGCGGAATCGGGCATTGAAGCCGCGGTCTGTTCTAACTTCTCAATGGAAACTTCGTCCCCCGCGGGGGTTGGCGAGTCGTCTGACGGTTTCTCCGACATTGTTCCTCCATAACTTCGGTAAGTGGTTATAAAAATATACGTTTCCGTACGGGGAGTCAAGACGCGAAAAATATGGTACCATGACGGCACGCGTGTCGGCCGCATTGTTTTCTTCACAGGAGCCAAGGATAGAGCATGGAGGATCAGTCATACAAGCTCATACTGGAAGGCACACTCCGAGAAGGCCTCGAACGGCCGCCGGCCATCAAAAAGCTCTCGATCCTCCTCAAACGAGATGTGGAGGAAATCGCAGACCTTCTGTCAGGTAAACCGAGGGTGATAGCAAAAGGACTCGATTACAGGACCGCTCTGAAATACCGGAGCCTAATTGGAAATGCCGGTGCCCTGTCGCGTATCGAGTCTGAAGCAAGAGTCACCAAGGAGCCTGTGGATGCGGCTGAACAAACCCCAGCAGATCAGCCGGATACCCGCTTCGAGTGAATGGAATGTCTGTCCGAAATGTGGGTACCAGCCGGCCCGCGAGGACGATGTGCTCCTGGTTCGCGGTGATTGCCCTCGCTGCGGGCTGAAGAAGGTTCACAAGCCACTTTCCCGAGGAGCCTGAGCCGGTCCCTGCGCCTCTGTACGAAGACTCGTTATCTGATCACCCCAGGACCCCCACAATTTACGGGGATCGGACACCGGCTTCCTGGAAACGGAGGGCCTTGGCGTCGGTGCACACTTTTTTGCTGTTTCTGGCAGTATACTGCTGTCTCGCAATGTTGTTTATCTTCTCTTTTGTTCCTTTGGAATCAGTTCCCGGATATGCCGGCAAGGGGTTCCTGGACGCAGCGTTCACTTCATTCCCCATGTTTCTGCCGGCGCTGAGCATCTTCTTGATCTCGTTTGTCTTGCCAATTTTTAACCGGGGGCTCTCGTGGGGTCAAAGGGCGGTAGGAATCGTCGTCTTGTACACCCAAGATGCACAGGTGGGCGGCCTTTACCTCTCGTTGGCATTTCGCGTGGCAGCTATGGGGCTGGTGAGTTTCGCGCCCGGCCTGATCGTTCTCTGGCTCGGCATCCAAGCTCGGTTTCGTGGTGATGGGGCGGCAGCCAATGCCGTCATGATTGTGACGGCGATTCTGGGTTGGCTTGGTTCCTGGGTTTATCTGGTGAGAAACCCTGAGAAGATGGGAATTTTGGATCGTGCCGGCGGCACTATCCAAACGGAAGAGGAACCTCTGCCCGAAGATGCGGTGAAAAGAGCCCTGATGCCCATCGGCGCGGTGGTAGGACTATCGATTGTGCTGGGCATAATCATACCCTTGTGCTTGAGGGCCTTAAAATAACTGCTCGCCTGAAAGCCTCTGTTAGCCTGACTTCTCATACCGACTCCCATAGCTAGAAAGCTACAACGAAGCATGAAAATAGTCGAAACATTGGTGCCACGGACGTGCCGTCCGGCTTACCGGTGTACGGATGAATCTCGCGATGAGCAGGACACATCCGTGGTACTCCTTTCTGACCGATTCTCATACCATCTCCTAGTGTCACGTCCCGCAAATGACTTACATAACCGGCCATCTGAACCCTTCCGGGGGCTCCGACTAAGCAGAAGGGGGCCAGCTTGGTCATTGCGAGCGCAGCGAAGCAATCTCCCGGGGTTGTAGAGCAAGCGTTGGAGATTGCTTCGTCGCTCCGCTCCTCGCAATGACACTGACTCGCGTTCTGGCCAGGTCAGGGATTTGAAAGCTAGTTGCGGGACACCACACTAGCACGGATGAGCTTCGAACATCCGTGGCACCATGTAAAGCCGCCGCCTCATTGCGATCTGGGCGTTCTTGCATCCGGAGAGCCCAAAACGGCTCCAACTGCTCGGATGAAGTAATACTCGCCTGAAAGCGCATTGGCATGGAACGGCGCGACCTTTCGCGTTCTCAAGATTGCAGGGAAATAGCGGGTTTGCTTGCTATATTGTGACCAGTGATTAACTTAAGGATAGTAAGATCAACCCCCGCATTGGAGGTGAATAGTAGATGTCCGACACCGAATATGAAGACTTCACGAGAGGGGACGTGTTCCGATTTCTGAACGAAACCTATGATGCACGACTTGAGGAAGAGATGAGCCGGCCTAGAGTAGAAATATGGCCGGATGATCCATACCAACAATGGGCGCTTTCACACGATGAAGTCGAGGAAGTCCCTGATTTGCAACCTTCCGTCCATGAAGGCCAGTCCGTTCTGCGCAATGGGATACCATTAGAATCCATTCCCTTCCCGATTGTCCTACCGAGATGTCCGCCCCACGACGGTCGTGGGGCATTTTTATTTGAAGCTTTTATCAAGAGATGTCAGGGAATAAGGGGCAAGGGCTCATCATCTAGTGATAGCGGTCAAAATCCCGTGGCATTTGCACGAGGTGGCAATGAGGAATCTTCCTTTGTCCACAAGGTGGACAAGCCCGTGGAGATCTCCCAGCCGATAACCTCCCACCCCCGGCAGGATCTGCGAACTTTTCTGAACCAGTATGTTGTACCCCGGTAATTCAAGCCGTTCGAGCGCATCATAAAGCGGCTCTCTCGGCTTCCCCGTTACAGTGCAAAGCTCGCCTTCCGGGCAATCGTCAGGACAAACGAAATCCGCACGGCTGCAAACGATATTGGACTCGTTGACAACCATGGGATTGGGGAGCAAATCAAGCATCTCTTCCGGAACCGCGATCTCGCGTGTGTCTGCATGCTTGGCCAAGACATACGAGGCCGCCAAATTAAATGGGACCATTGGAATAATCAGGTCTTCAGCATGAAATAGCGGAGCATCCAGAAGCAAGGAGACCGCATCACCCTCAATTATGGATACCGGGGGCGAGAATTTGCACGCGGATTTCTCGCCGTCCTGTTCCAGAACCCTGATTCGAGAATGCGGAAATGAATGCCTGCAATCGCTCCAGGGCAAGGCATCCGAATTTTCCCGAGGCCGGCAATTACAAATGTTGTTTTAGAGCCTACCGCTAACGACTCGGGGCTTTCCCGACATGTCAGGGAATGCGCGTATATCATGGAGGCCTCCGAGAGTTTCAAAAATCTCACGAACCCATGGTTCCTGTTCCGACCCTATTTCAATGATCAGGGCGCCGCGGTCTGCCAGGTAGCTGCCTGGTCTGAGACACCAGTCGGCGGATGACGCTTAAGCCGTCCGGCCCACCGTCGAGAGCCTGGCGAGGCTCAAAATTAATCTCCGGTTCCAGAGTCGGAATAACATCGGTTGGAATATACGGTGGATTGCAGCAGACCACATCGAACTTGCTCCCCTCTCTGACTGCATCAAAGAGGTCCGAAGCGAGGAAGTCGATGGAAGCTGAAACGCCCAGATTCTCCGCGTTAAAGCGCGCGGCTTCGAGCGCCAGTCTGTCAATATCTGTGGCAATGATCTGAGCGTCACGGTTCTCGAGCGCAATGGCGACTGCGATTGCCCCCGATCCGGTACCGATTTCCAGTATACTTGGAGAGAGCGTGCTCGCGTATCTCTTCCAGACACTGCCTCCACGAGGGTTTCCGTGTCCGGTCTTGGTATCAGCACCCCCGGGGTGGCCCTTAAACGCAGGGACCAAAACTCCTTAACGCCTCTTATCAGCGCAACAGGCTCCCGCATCGCTCGGCGCCGTATAAGCTCACGATATCGGACACGTTCCTCATGCCGCAGAGGGCGGTCGAGATTCAGGTAGAGGTGAAGCCGATCCACTCCCAGGCAGTGCGCTAGAAGAACTTCTGCGTCAAGTCGGGCAGTGGTGATACCTTTTTTCCTGAAATACCCCGCGGTCCATTCCAGGACGTCTTTGATGGTCCAGCGGGCAGGAGTGTTTTGTCTTTCGTCCATTTTCGTATGCTACCTGAATTAGCCGCGACTACTATAGTATATTCACAAGGGACAGAGGGAGTCCAATCACGAACCTGAAGATCAATTCGTCTTCTGACGAGTAAAACCCATGAGCAGTCAAAGAGACAAATCAATTGGTATTGAATAGCCGCCAGCCAGTAGGACCAGCATCTTGCCGGTATTCGACGTGAACCGACAAGATGCCGGTCCTACTATTGCGTAAGAGCTACTGCCACTGATTCCCCACGCGTGATCGGAGCATTACAAACGAATTCATGATCAACTTGACAAAACCCTGTTCCGGCGCTATTTTTGGAACCCCACCTTTTGGATTCAACGGAGATCCTTATGAATATCGTCGTCCTGGTCAAACAGGTGCCGAACACCACCGAAGTTCGAATAGACCCCAAGACCGGCAACCTCATCCGGGAGGGCGTGGAAAGCATCATCAATCCGGAAGACCGGCACGCGCTGGAAGCCGCTCTTAATATCAAGGAGACGGCCGGCGGCAAGGTGACGGCCTTGACCATGGGGCCGCCACAAGCGATGGAGGCCGTGTGTGAGGCTATTTCTATGGGTGCTGATCAAGGGATACTGCTCACAGATCGCGCTTTTGCCGGCGCGGACACATGGGCAACATCCACGGTGCTGGGGATGGCCATAAATCGAATTGGTGAGTTTGATCTCGTCATCGCGGGGCGACAGGCCGTGGACGGCGATACAGCCCAAATCGGACCGCAAGTGGCTGAATTCCTGGGGATTCCTCAGCTTACCTACGTGAGAAAGATCGAGGCCGTGGAAGGCAAGGTTGTGGTGGAACGCGTGATCGAGGCCGGTTGTGAACGAATAGAGGCCCCTACACCCGTCCTGGTGACCGTTCTCGCTTCACTCAATGAACCGCGTCATCCGACTGTCCAAGGCTTACTCTTCGCTACATCGGATCGTGCCCCAATAAAGATATGGAACGCGGCGGACATCGGAGCCAAAGCCCCGGACTTGGGGTTCGCCGGTTCGCTCACCCAAGTGATCAGGACGTTTACTCCCAAAGAAGCTCGGGACACCAGATACCTGGAGGGGTCCCCTGCTTCAGTGGCCGCAGAGTTGGTAAAGGCGCTTCACGAGAAGGAAATCCGCCTCGGAGAGTGACATGGCCATCCGGATTGATCTTGAAAAATGTAACGCCTGCGGCTTGTGCATGCGATCTTGCCCTTATGAAGCGTTGGAAAGCATAGACAAAAAGCCGAGGTGGATCGAAGACAGATGCACCCTCTGCGGAGCGTGTCTGGAGACATGCAAGTTCGAGGCACTGACAGGTGAAATCCCGGCACGAGAGCTGCCGGATTTCAGTGACTATCGCGGTGTCTGGGTTTTCGCGGAACAACACGACAACGTTTTCCATAGATCGGCCTTCGAGCTTCTTGGCTGCGCGCGAAACCTTGCCGATGAACTCGGTGAAGAGGTCGTGGCAATGGCTCTGGGCAGCGGCATTCAGGATCGCGCTCGCGATCTAATTGAATATGGAGCGGACCGGTGCATCGTTGTGGATCACCCGGCCCTTGCCTATTATCAGACCTGCACTTACACCCATGCTCTGGGAACGCTAATCAGACGGTACAAACCAAACATCCTTCTTATTGCGGCAACCCATCTCGGGAGAGATTTGGCGCCCCGGATGTCCCGAAGGCTTGGCCTGGGCCTGACCGCGGACTGCACGCGTCTCTCCATAGATCCTGAGGAGCGAATTCTTCTTCAGACGCGGCCGGCTTTCGGCGGCAACATCATGGCAACCATCGTGTCGAGGTTTTCGAGGCCGCAGACTGCGACCGTGCGGCCCGGAATCATGAAGGCCCTCGACTGGGATCCATCGAGGCATGGTGAAATCCGCATTGAAGAAATCAGCATGGCTGACTGCAAGGAGTTCACCAAGGTTCTCGAATGTGTCATGAGCGAAGACAGAGGAGTGAGTCTACCTCTTGCAAAGATTATTGTAGCCGGGGGCCGACCGGTATGCTCTGACCGAGGCATCACGGTTCTCAGGGAATTTGCCGATGCAGTGGGTGGCCAGGTCGCGTGCACGCGGGTGGTGGTCGAAGAAGGGTTTCTCCCGCAAGAGCAGCAGGTGGGTCAGACGGGCCAGACTGTCAGACCTGAGGTCTATTTCGCGTGCGGCATTTCAGGGGCCGTGCAACACAAGGCCGGCATGGACGGGTCCAGATATGTTGTTGCCATCAACAAGGACCCCGACGCGCCGATATTTGAAATAGCGGATTTTGCCATTGTGGGTGACCTCTTCGAGATCCTTCCCGCACTGACCCGAGCGGTTCGAGGGCAGGAATGATTAAGGCCGCCTGACTGGAGCCGCTGAGGACGAACAGTGGAAGCAATTCTAAAACCGAAGCCGGAGGAACTGATTCGCAAGACCTTCGCCCGCTTCACGGACCAGGAAATAGTCCCAAAGGCGCGTGAGATGGACGAAGCGGAACAGTTCCCCCGCTGGATGTTTGAAAAGATAGCCAAGACCGGCGCTTATGGAATACGTTATCCAAGGTCGGTTGGCGGGGCTGGTGGAAACACAGTGCAGTTCTGTACGATGGTGGAAGAGTTGGCACGCGGGTCCCTCAGCGTGGCAGCGTTCACTGCCATGCAGTGCCTGATGGGGACAAACTTTCTATTCGAGTACGGGAATCCGGAACAACACGAACGCCTTCTCAAGCCGGCTATCCGCGGGGAAAAGGTCGCGTCCTTTGCACTGACAGAGGCTGACGCTGCCACGGATCTGGCCGGGGTCAAGACCAGCGCCCGCAAGGACGGAGACTCCTGGATCGTCAATGGCTCGAAAACGTGGATTACTAATGCTCCCGTGGCCGACTTCTTCACGGTTCTTTGCCAGACTGACAAGTCCAAAGGTTTAAGAGGCCTGAACTTCTTCCTCATCGAGCGGGATACTCCAGGGCTTTATGTATCCAAGAAGTTCGACAAACTCGGAACCCGGGCCACGGAGATTTCGGAGCTTGCTTTCACGGATGTCACGTGTACCTCCGGAGAACAGGCTGGGGAAAGAGGGACAAGGCGTAGGCAACCTGATGCGGATACTGGCGGTCATCCGGGTAATGACCGGCGCTTTGTCTTTGGGACTGGCACGGGCCGCGTACGACCAGTCGAAACGCTATGCTCTGGAACGGACCCAGTTTGGGAAAAGAATCGGGAGCTTTCAACTGATTCAGCAGAAGATCGCCAATATGGCGACGGAAATATGGGCCTCTCACTTGATGATTTACAAAGCGGCCGAAATGATCGATCGCGGGGAGCGAACTCTCAAGGAAGCGTCCATGGCCAAGTACTTCGCTTCTGAGGTCGCTTGCCGCGCTTCCGATGAAGCTACGCGCATCTTCGGAGCATACAGCTATTCCATGGAATACGACGTCCAACGCTACTACAGGGATTGCAGATTCCTACTGTTCGGCGGTGGCACTTCAGAAATACTTCAGACCATCATCTCTCGGGAGTGCGGGGTCTTTTGAAAAGGTCCCGCTACAACTTGCACTGATTGCCAAGAATAACGACGAACGGTGCAGAGAGGGATCTTTCGAAATTGGTAGTCCCGCGTACCGCGGGCCTCCGCGCCGGTGGACTGTGGGTAAATAAATCAATCACGCCATAGGCGTGACCCGGCAGGGACGCCGGGCTCTACCGATTTTTTGCAGAGCGGTTACTCGGGCAAGGTCAGAGCGCAACGGGGGAACCGGGCACAGGTCCGACTGACATTTATTTCTTCTTGTCCACGTCCAGATCCAACAGCTTTTGAAGCTCTGCCTTTATTTCTTCCAGCGGAATCATTGTCGCTTTCCGGGACGTGGTGATTACTTTGCCGCTGACGAGCCCGTATTCCACAGTTTGCGGATAGTGGAAACGTCTCTTGGAAATCCTTCTCTTGTCCAGCCAGGGCGCCTGGTGAATCGGAAGATAAAAGGAAAACCGGAACGGCTCCATGACGATGTGGAAATGGTACAAGTCAAAATAGCCTTCTTCAAATTCCACTTTGCACTTGGGGGTAAGATACATCCGAACATGATGCTTGTTCCCCCCTGTTTCCGTCTCCCAGCTCTTCTTGGCTTCGGGTGAAAGGTGGTAAATCTCTCTGTCACCACGGCGCACATAGTTCACTGTCAGGCAGTTGTGTCCGCTCTTAAATATCTTCTCCAGCACATTATGCTTGAGGGGGAAGAGGTCAGTGCTCGTCTTGGTCTCGTGAACCAGAAAGCACAGATAATAGCAAGCCGTGGCTATCTCTTTCTCCGGTGAAGGCAGCGCTTCCATTTCCGCCAGGCTAGCTGCATGGAAACGGACTTTCTCGGGAACGACCGCCTTTGTCTCTTTCGGCTTCCTGGGTCTCTGCGGACGCTGGGGAGGGCCAAAGCGGAACCCGCCTCTAGCCTTGGGAAGAAACGGCTTCAGTCCTTTGTCTTCTCTCTTGTATACGATAATAGGATCCCGTCTGGGAGGCTTCTTGGGCATTGTTTTCTCCTTGGCCTGGATGCGCTTGCCGTGAGAATCGGGCCTATCGCCGGATTCACTGAGTCAACTTTTTACCAGCGGCTAGAATTGATGTCCAGCTTGGGGATTGTCATCTTGACCGACAGTTGGCTAAAGGGCTTATACGACGCTGTTCCACCCGCCGGTCCAGGAACATCATCGAGGCAACGTTATCTTAAAAACTTGCCCCGAGCGTTCACCCCTTATTCCTCCGAATCGGACAATTTATTCGGGGGGGACATGCATTCAGGTGGATGTCATAACGGACTCAGGAAATCAGCGGACTCACCAAGTCCTCCTGCCTGACTCCGTCGTCATAATAATTCAGATCTAAACGTTTGGTTCAAAGGAATCAAGAGAAATCGTACGAATTTCATACTTCCTGTCACAACGGAACTCCCTGAGCCAACAGATGAGGTTGCGCAAAAGGTTTGTTACAAGATATAAAGACGGTTGGGAGGCGAAAAAATGGAGATCATCCAGAAGGTCCTTGGTGAGGGGAGGCATGTCCTGTCGGAATACGAATCCAAGCTGCTGTTGGCGCAGTACGGCATTCCCGTAACGAGAGAAATCGTCGTTGAGGATGAGACCGACCTCATTTCCGCGGCACGAGACATAGGCTATCCTCTTGTGTTGAAGGGCTGCTCCTCCGAAATCAGCCACAAAACAGAAACAAACATCATTCGGCTTGACATCAGGACCGATGAAGAAGCCACGACCGCGTTCCGGCAGATAAAGGCGAACATGAACGGACGACCCGGCGGGGTTCTAGTTCAAGAGATGGTCAGGGGGCAACGAGAGCTTATGGCAGGGCTCACCCGAGACCCGCAGTTCGGCCCATGTGTGATGTTCGGCCTTGGAGGGATTTTCACCGAAATTCTGAAGGATGTGTCATTTAGACTCGCGCCGCTGAAGCACTTGGACGCACTGGACATGATGCAAGAAATCAAGGGTCACAAAATCCTCGAAGCTGTTCGTGGCATGGAGCCGGCGGATAAGGACATGTTGGCCCAGGTCCTGATCAGGCTGGGAGACATTGGAGTTGAAAATGACCCGATAAAGGAAATCGATATCAATCCCTTGATAATCCGGGGCGGAAAGCCGGTGGCTGTGGACGCACTTGTGGTCCTGGGATAGAGTGAAGCGAGCGGAGGCCGGACGTGAAAGTTAAAGGAAGTAGATTGAGGTCGTATCTTCACGTGGCTTCAGCTTTCCCGCCGGCTCATTACTGTCGGGCCGTTTTTGAATGAAGCGCACCTCTCAGTCACCGGCTTTGACAGGGGGAAGGCGGATAGGTATGCCTAAGAATGCGCAAAAGAGTCGATAATCTGGCGCAAATGTGCGAATTCCCGTCGTCGGCTCGTTTCACGGGACGAGTCGATGGCAATTCGGAGTGCCGGAGACCATCGGACGGTTAATCACGGGTCCGCAAGTCCCCGAAACGGTGGTGCGGAATAATTCCCGAATATTGAGGAGGAATGAAATATGCGTGCATTGGTATTAGGCGGAGCCGGCGGTATGGGTCAGGGCGTTGCCCGGGACCTGATAAAACAACAACAGGTCACAGATGTTGTCCTGGGCGATTTATACCCGGACCCGGAAAGATTGGCGCCGAAATTACGCGACAGCGAAAAAGTAAACCTGATCAAGATGGATGTAAACGATCATGACGGCATGGTGAATGCATTCAAGGAAATTGATGTCGTGATCAACTGTGCAGGTCCCTTTTACAAGACTGCCGTGCCTGTAGCAAAAGCGGCTGTTGAGGCAAAGGTAAACTATATTGATATCTGTGATGACTATGAAGGAACCGAGATTCTTTTCAACTCCGAGATAGACAAAATGGCCAGAGAAGCGGGCATCACCGTTCTTACCGGCATGGGCTCCGACCCCGGAACCAACAATGTTCTGGTGAAATGGTATGCAGACCGTCTGGACAGTGTTGATGAGATTTACCTCTATTGGGTGGTGAGCATTGCCGAACTTGCAGGAGCTGCCTGGGACCACAGCCTTCATATGACCCTTGGGAAAGATCCCGCAATATTTGAACGGTGAACTGGTCCATGTGGAAGGTGGGACCGAAGTAGTGGCAGAAGAGTTCCTGGAACCCCTTGGCACCTGCCATGTCCGCTACGTCGGCCATCCACAGCCTTTGACCATCCCCAAGTACATCAAAGGGGTAAAAAATGTGATAATCAAAGGCGCACTCATACCCCAATGGGTGGATGAGCTGATAAAACAACAGAAAGACACAGGCTTTTTGGGCACAGAACCCATTGATATCAAAGGGACCAAGGTAACACCTTATGACCTTGCGCTTAAGCTTTGGGAGACCATTCCGGAAGGAAGGGATAACGGTCCCCAGGCTTCGGGTCTCAAAGTCATTGTCAAAGGGGAAAGAGACGGCAAGAAGGTAACCTACACAGCCGACATGGTGGGAAGGATGGCTCCCGGGACAGGACTTCCCGCATCCATTGCAGCGCTCATGATGGATGCAGGTGATGTGACCGAAAAAGGTGTGGTGGCCCCTGAAGGCTGCATCGATCCGGACAAATTCCTTGCAGCATTTCTGAAGAGAGGCGCAAGAATCCATCAGACAGAAAAGATTTCATCCATGTTGAGGTTTAGCGCAGGACAGGAGACTTTCCATGAAAGAGATAGAAAAACTGAACATCACCAAAAGCCGGGAACTGTTTGAAGAGGCAACCGGACTGATACCGGGAGGCGTTCTGGGTGCCAGAAAGCCAACCGATTTTATCGACGGAGAATATCCCATCTTTCTTGAAACCGGCAAAGGCTGCCGCCTGACCGATGTTGACGGCAATGAATTTATTGATTTTCTCTGCGGTTACGGCCCCATCATCCTGGGTTACCGTGAAGAAGAGGTGGATGAAGCGGTTTACAGACAGATAAGAGAGAAAGGATTCTGTTTCACCCTGACACAAAAATACCAGAACCTGCTGGCCAAGAAGCTGACTGAACTTGTGCCCTCTTCCGAGCTGAGCATTTTTTTGAAAACAGGCTCTGATGCAACCACCGCAAGTATTCGTATTGCAAGAGCCTACACAAATAAACTCAAGGTGATGCGCTGCGGGTACCATGGCTGGCATGACTGGTGTGTTGAAATGAAAGGCGGGATTCCGTCAAAATTCTACGAAGATGTCTTTGAATTTCAATACAATAACCTTGACCAGCTGGAAGACCTGATGGCAACCCATGGTGACGAGACCGCTGCCATCATCATGACGCCTTTCGGCCATCCCAACCATCAAAAAATGCAGATACCAAACCCCGGGTTTCTTGAAGGTGTAAGAGAGATTGCTGACAGGTATGGCGCTGTGTTGATCTACGATGAGATCCGTACCTGTTTCAGGCTTTCAATGGGCGGCGCCCAGAAACTCTATGGCGTCACCCCTGACCTGACTGTTCTTGGAAAAGCAATCGCCAACGGATATCCCATCTCTGTTGTGACCGGGAAAAAGGATGTCATGATGGCGGCTGCGCACAAGCTTTTTATTTCCTCAACCTTTTTTCCGAACAGCGATGCCTTTGTTGCCGCGCTCAAGACCATAGAAATCCTTGAGCGGGACAATGTGCTCGACAATATCTGGGAAAAGGGCGAAAGATTCATGAAAAAGATCCAGGCAGTGATTGACAAACATGATGTGGGAGCTGAACTGACCGGCGTGGCCCCGATGTTCTACATCACCTTTAAGAAGGATGAAACAGGCGCACACAAAGGCAAACGTAGGGATTTCTACACCCAGCTCATCCGCAGGGGATTCTTTTTCTCACCCTACCATCATGCCTATATCAGCTTTCGGCACACTGAAGAAGACCTGGATCTGACCTTGAACGCAATTGATGAATCCCTGGCCTTTATAAAGGAAAAATATTAATAAGCACGATCCACCTGCACCGTGCAACGCAAACCCCCTTCTCTATTTCGAGCACACGTAGGGCGGCCCGTGGCCGCCACTGAGTCTCGAGCCACGGCGGGCACAGCCCGCCCTACTTAGCTGTCGTTGGACACCGTAGCAGCCTGATGCCAATCACTTGCGCCCCTTCAGGGCAGTTTTCGAAGTAGTGCGTGCCATTCCCTCTCTTCTCTATTTCCAGTCTCTCTTTCGAAACGGATCCGAAGTGGATCTCCCGCTGTCTCGGAAGCCATCATTCTCGTCTTTAAAGCACTTCTCAAGATCCTCCTTGGTTGGGATCAGAAAGGAGAGGAAGTTGGCAAGGCCTGTCTTCCGAGTGTCCGACGCACTTGGATCACGGGCCACGTTCGGCGGGTACAGGGGCTTGGAGACTGCGGGGGCCTTCTGCGAAGGAGCGGGGATGTTTACGGCAGTTGCCGGGCTGTTTTGAAAAGGCCCCCCGTCGCGATTTCGCAGGGAATCGCCAAGTTGGGGCTTTTCGTCAAATTCCTGAGACCCAGGGCGGAGATCGGCCGTCCATGCGAGAGCATAGGACCGGAACGGCCAGGAACAGGGCTAGGATACCGACGCTTTTCGGCAGGGGTCTTTGCATAGCGGCCTCCATTATCTTTTTTGCATTACCATTTGAATTACTTAGATATGTTTATATTATACATGCAAACAATATGTAATGTCAATATATTGTTATAGCTTATTAAAGTCAGATCAGTCCATAGATATCGGATTTATAAATCATCATAGAGTTGGAAGATAACGCCTACTTCAGCGCGGTCAACCTTATGATCCTGTTTTCACGCGTGGATAACTCTTTTTCATAAAAAAAACTTGACAAGTAAACCCTATCCTATTAGAAGTTGCCCACCTGCATCAGTCCTACCATATAACCTTCCTGAGACTCCCGCCAAGCGTCCTACCCGATGCCCCGGAGGGGGTCCCGCCTTTTTTGGGACATGGATTTACTTAAATTAATCAAGCACTAAGCACGCATCGCCATAACTGTAGAAATGATACTTTTCGTTCACGGCCTCGTTGTACGCGTGCATGACCAGGTCAGTCCCCCCAAGTGCGCAGACCAGCATGAGCAAAGTGGATCCCGGCAGATGAAAATTGGTGACCAGGCCCTGCACCACTCTAAATGAGTATCCCGGCATTATGAAAAGGCCGGTTTGCCCTTTTCCGGGCCGCACTACCCCGTCTGCGGTTGCAGCAGATTCCAGCGCTCTCACTGTGGTGGTTCCTACTGCGATCACACGCCGCCTCTGTCGGTTAGCTTCCGCAATAGAATCGGCTGCCTCTGCGGAGATCTCGTAAAATTCCGATTCCATTCGGTGGAGCCTAATGTCTTCTTCTCTAACGGGGGTGAAGGTCCCGGGCCCGACCTGCAGAAGGATCCGCGCTATGCTTATACCTTTTTCTTGAAGTTCTCCGAGAAGTTCTTCCGTGAAATGAAGGCCCGCGGTGGGAGCGGCCACCGATCCCGAAACTTTCGCGTAGATGGTCTGGTACCGCTCTCGATCGTTCTCTTGTGCTCGGCCCTCTGCCCGAATGTACGGCGGGAGGGGCGGCCGCCCGTAGTGGTTCAGGAAGCCCAGGAATTCACATTCCAACACAGGGAACCGCACGCGAACGCGACCGGGTCCCACAGTTTCTTCCACTGTTATTTCCGGTCCATCCTCAATCTGAATCGCAGCTCCCTGTCTAAGCCGCTTGCTCGACCGAACCAGGCAAGTGCGTATTGCGAAGCTATCTTGGCCCGCAGTGGCCTGTGTTATTACAGGATCCAAAACGAGAAGCTCAACACGGCCGCCGCTCAGTTTGCGACCGATCAACGAAGCCGGTGTCACCCTGGTTTCGTTAATTACGAGCAGATCTGACGGGAGCAGCAACGACGGCAGATCACTGAAGCGTTGGTGTCGGATTTCGCGGGTGTTTCTATGGAGAGCCAATAGTCGGGATTGGTCCCTTACCCGCGCAGGCGTCTGAGCGATAAGCTCCGGAGGGAGTTCATACGTGTAAGTACGGAGCTGAAAGTCAGCAGGGATGCTAGAGCGGGATTGAATGGGAGGCAAGCCCTTTGTCTTGCGTTCGTCCGGCATCATGCGGAGCCTAGGCCCCTTCGTGCAAGAAACACAATCAAAAGCCCTAGAATGAGCAATGTTCCTCCAACAATCCGGAGGGTGGTGTCGTCTTGCTCCTGCATCATGTTCATGAGGGCTTTCATCTTTTCCGGGAAGGCAAAATACGGCAGGCCCTCAACTACTAACACCATCCCGAGCACGCATAGAAAGAATTCCATGAGCCTATTGATCCTAAGGGTTGATCGAGGTCGAAGGTCCCGTCGGCAAGGGTGAGCTGTGGACCAGATCGCGCACAGCAAGTATCAGCAAGCCAATGTACAGCCCAAAGTAAATGATGAACGCCATTGGAATCCCGATACCTGAAAGGTCGAGAAACAGATCCAGAGTCACTGGTGGCACCATGGCCACGGCGGAAAGCTTTATCGCCTCGCCGTAGGTGAGCGCCGTTGAATAGGATCGGGCTACAACGTGCGGCAACAGTGCGAAGATTATTGCCTGCAGTGGTTTTACAATGAGAAAATAGAGTATGACAGCGAGGATGAAGATCCGCGTGACCGTAGGCAAATACTCGTCGAGAAGGGCTCTCATATTGCGGGAATTGACGACAAGGTCAGGAATCCCCTGCAATGGGATTATGCGAATTTGTCTCTGATTTTTGGTGACCACACTGTCTCTGGTGAGCACCGCGCCCGTCGAGACATCTTTTAGGTAGTCCAAGGCTTCTTTCTGCTTGTTTTCCCGTGTATCTACCACAACGACCAAATCCTTGTCCCCGGTGTCAATAAAGTGAGGCTGTTGCTCTCGAATCGATGCCTTTCCGTCGCGAATGGTTATCTCGGGAAGCAAGGCGTCGTATGTACCGGCAACGTATTCCAAAACAGTTCCGACCTTGGGCCAAAACCATGAGAAAAGCCCCCACGCGCTCAACCCCGCGCAGACCAATAAGAATCAACACAACCGCAATAGCAGGAATTTTACAGATAGATCTCGCTGTTCCCATGGCCCCTCTCCTTTCAGATCAATTTCAGCGCACATCTCGGCCAGTCCGCTCCCAGGCCCGGTTTGACATTGTGTCATTTGCGGAGATCCGGCCAAACCAACTCTGACGGTCCTGAGGTCAGCCGGTGCAGTTCACCGCTCTCGGATCTGATCAGAAGCGCTCCGTCAACGTCGATCCCTTCTGCAGTGTAGGTCAGACCGTTTCGACCAAGCCGCGCGTCCCTGTGGGCCCACCGCGTAGCCCAGAGGCTGAGGTATGAAGCCGCACCCTTCCCTTTTTACTCGTTCATAGAGCGATTCCATGCCTTCCAGCAGGTCCCTGGCAGTACCCTCGAGATCCCATTGCCTTCCGGCGGCTCAACCGGAGCGAAGTAACAGAGTCTCTTAAATCAGGTGGAAAATCTGACAGTTCTGCGTTGACGTTAAGGCCTATCCCAATGATCACAAAGCTGATTTCTCGGTTGTTCAGACTGGCCTCCGGTAGGATTCCCGCTATCTTCCTCCCGTCAACGAGCACGTCATTGGGCCACTTAAGTTGGGCCGGACGCCCAATTCCAGCTTCGATGGTTTCAGCTACACCTATTGAGGCCATCAGTCCCAGGAGCGGCGCTTCTTCGGGAGCAAGGCGTGGCCGCAAGATCATAGACAGGGCCAGGTTTTTCCCTGGGGGAGACACCCATGAATGGCCCGATGTTCCGCGTCCCTTTGTTTGGTTCAATGCCATAATCGCGAGCCCTTCGGGCTCTCCACGAATGGCCCATTCTCTTGCCAGATCCTGTGTGGATTCGGCCTCCTGATGAATGATCAACCGCATGGACACCCTTGCCGGTCTATTAAGCTCCCTTGAGGCTTCGCATCTTTTCCAGGCCCTCACCGAGAGCGGCCAGTTTCGCCGACAATTCCGATTGCCTGTCTTTCTGCTTTTGAACCGCTTCGGGGTTCGCTTTCGCCATAAAGTCGGTGTTTGACAGCTTCTTGTCAACGGCTTCCAGGTCCTTGGACGCCTTGGCCAACTCTTTCGTGAGTCTTGCTATTTCTGCATCAGGGTCCACAATTCCCTCGAGGGGGACAAAGATCCGCATGTCCCCGACGACCGCTGTCGCGGACATGCGGGGTGGCTCTCGATTTTCCCCGGGATTTCCCAGACTCAATTCTGACACTCGCCCAAGGGAGCCGATCATGTGCCGGTTCGCGTCCACGAGCCCACGTTCTTCTTCCGAGGAAGGCGCTACAACGAGAGGCAGCGCCTTCGCGGGCGGCAGGTTCATTTCGGCTCTGATGTTGCGAACTCCGCTGATAATGCCCATGAGAATACCCATGTCTCGCTCGGCATCCGGATCCACTCTTGTTGGATCGACCTCGGGGAATGGCCCGCGCATGATGCTGGTTCGATGGGTATTGATCTGCGATGCGATTTCCTCCGTGATGAACGGGATGAATGGGTGAAGCAGGCACATAAGGGCGTCGAGCACGTGGCGCAGAACCACAGCAGACCGCTGGGATGCTTGAGCGTCAGAGCCGCTCAGCGGGATCTTGGCCTCCTCGATATACCAGTCGCAGAATTCGTGCCAGGTAAAGTGATAGAGCGCTTGGGCCGCATCGTTGAAGCGGTATCCCTCTATGGCTTGGCGCACCTCCTGTACGGTCCTGTGCAGGCGGGAGAGTATCCATCTTTCGGGAAGGGAGAGCGACTGCCCGGGAGCGGGGGAGAGATCCTGGCCGAGGCCGGCCAGATAAGGCAATGAGAAGCGGGCCGCGTTCCAGAGTTTGTTCATAAAATTGCGGTATCCCTCAATGCGTGTCTCTGACAGACGAATGTCCCGACCCTGGGCCGCAAGTGCGGCCAGGGTAAATCGAAAAGCGTCCGTGCCGTATTTATCCATGATCATGAGAGGATCAATTACATTTCCCAGGGATTTGCTCATCTTTTTGCCCAGCTCGTCCCTGACCAGGGCGTGGATGTAGACCTCCCTGAAAGGCACGTCATCCATGAATTTGAGCCCCATCATCATCATGCGAGCTACCCAGAAGAATAGAATGTCAAAGCCGGTGACGAGGCAGGACGTGGGATAAAACGTCTTCAACAGAGGCGTCATCTCCGGCCACCCCATGGTCGAAAAAGGCCACAGAGCGGAAGAGAACCAGGTATCCAGTACGTCGGTCTCCTGAACGAGCCGCGATCCCTTGCACGCCGGACATTCCGAGGGTTCTTCCCGTGCTACGATCACCTGCCCGCAATCCGCGCAGGTCCATGCAGGTATTCGATGCCCCCACCAGATCTGGCGTGAAACACACCAGTCCCGAATATTGTTCATCCATTCATAATAGGTCTTGGTCCAATGTTCGGGAACAATCCTGGTCGTCCCGTCCTGAACTGCTTTCAGGGCCTTCTCTGCGATCGGCGCCACCTTCACAAACCACTGTTTCGAAATGAGTGGTTCCACTACGTCCTTGCAACGATAGCATCGGCCCAACCCCAGCGCATAAGGCTCTATCTTGACCAGAAAACCTTGCGCCTCCAGCTCCTCGACTATAGCTTTCCTGCATTCGTATCGGCCCATTCCCTTAAAATGGATGCCGTTTTCGTTTATTCGCCCGTTGGTATCCATTATGGTCACGTGTTCCAGGCCGTGGCGCAAAGATAGTTCAAAGTCCGTCAGATCGTGGGAGGGCGTTACTTTCAGGGCCCCTGTGCCGAAATCCATGGCGACTATAGGATCGCCTATGATTTTCAGCTTCCTGCCCACCAGCGGCAGGACCGCATATTTCCCTATGAGGTGCAGGTATCGCTTGTCTTCAGGGTTGACCGCTACGGCTGTGTCGCCCAGCATAGTCTCGGGCCGTGTAGTGGCCACAATGAGGGATTCGCCCGACCCGTCCACCGGATAACGGATGTGCCAGAGATGGCCCGGCGCCTCCTCATGCTCCACCTCAAGATCAGATAGGGCCGTGTGGCAGCGAGGACACCAGTTTACGATGTAGTCACCCTTGTAGATAAGCCCCTCTTCATACAACCGAACAAAGACTTCCCGAACCGCTTTGGAGAGACCTTCGTCCATGGTGAACCGCTCTCGATCCCAGTCGCAGGAACAGCCCAGCCTTTTGAGCTGATTGATGATCACACCTCCGGAGTGTTCCTTCCAGGTCCAGACACGCTCGATGAACTTCTCCCGGCCAAGGTCTTCCCGCTTGAGCCCTTCTTCGGCAAGCTGTCTTTCCACCACGTTCTGAGTCGCGATCCCCGCGTGGTCCATGCCCGGCATCCACAGGGTGTTGTACCCATTCATTCTTCTGTAGCGGATCAAAATGTCCTGGAGGGTGTTGTTCAGGGCATGCCCCATGTGGAGCGAACCTGTTACATTGGGCGGAGGAATAACAATTGAGTATTCCTTACCGGTTGGCTTTTCATCGGCCGCGAACATTTTCTTGTCTTGCCAAAAGGAATACCAGCGCTTCTCAATCTCCGCGGGCTCATAAGCCTTTGGCAGCAGGTCCTCACCCATGAAGAACTCCTTGATTCGATAGCGTTTGGGCGTTTCCGAAACGGTAAACCTCTTATATAACATTCACGGGGCCGTAAAACAACGTGCGATGACTTTCCTCGAATTTCCTCACTTGACTACCTAATGTTTGAATGCAAAAGCTTTCAAAGAGATCATAATGCTTGGGAAACGAAAAACATTCGGAGGGCGCTTAAAGCCTCTACTTTAGGAAACCGATACGGACTTTACGTAGGAGCAGTTGCCTTCGATCGATGGTTATTTTCTTTTGGGCGTGGCGTTCTCCTATGAACGGGTCGCGTAACCAGACACATTGGCGTCATCGTGCTGCGCGGAGCGGGATTCCTGAAGTCATTGCACAAAGTACCTGGAGGTTTTAGTGTAGGAAAAGAATATGGCCATGGAATTAGTTTTTCTAGTGACAATTATCGCATCGTTGGGTGCGCTGTTTTTTGTGGGTCGCGCGGAGCAGGGCATCAAGTTTGGCCAAGGAATCAATAGGCGCTTCGGCCAGCGAAGGACTATTATGGCCCAAGAATTGTTACGACCTTTGCAGGCAAGATTCCAGCCGGAATCCTAATGCCTGTGCCGTTGGGTGTTCATTACTCCAAGACTGAGCGCTTCGCAGGTGATTGTTGGGGAGACGGAAACGGGGAGGTTTAGAGGGGCCGACATGGGAATTGAAGCATGGTTTACCATAGCTGTCGTCCTTGTAATGCTGGGGTTCCTGGCTCTGACGGATTTCGGCCCGGACACGGTGCTCATGGGTGGCGTCACTCTCCTGCTGATCACCGGGATATTGACTCCTGAGGAGGCTTTGTCCGGATTGGCAAATGAAGGCATGGTGACCGTTGGGGTGCTCTTTATTGTGGCTGAGGGTCTCCAGCAGACAGGAGTGACGCAGATCATCGTGGAACGACTGTTGGGCCCGGCCGGCTCGACCGTAAGGGCGCAACTGAAGATGATGATACCCGCGGCCATTATCAGCAATTTTACTAATAATACACCACAGGTGGCGATCATGATCCCGGCGGTGAAGGAGTGGGCCCGACGCTACAACCTTCGGGTGTCTCAGCTGATGATGCCCCTGAGCTATGCGACCATTGTCGGCGGGATGTGCACAATCATCGGCACGAGCCCTAATCTCGTGGTGAACGGACTAATTACCTCTCAGGCTAAAATGGAGCCGTTCCGTTTCTTCGAACCGGCGTGGATTGGTATTCCGATCGGGATAATCGGAATAGCCTTCATTATTCCGTTGATGAAGTTGGTTCCGGATCGGCGCCCTCCCGAAAGTGAGTTCGAAAGCGCCCGCGAGTACACTCTCGAGATGATAGTGCAGCACGACAGCAGCCTCGTCGGAAAGACTCTGGAGAAGGCAGGATTGCGGCACTTCTCGGGCGCGTATGTTGCTGAGATTGACAGGGGAGGACATGTGATCCCGGCGGTATCGTCCGACGAGCCGCTGGAAGCCGAGGACCGCCTGGTGTTTGTTGGAGGCGGGGAGGCCGTAGCCGAGCTCCAAAAGATCAAAGGCCTGAAGTCGGCGACGGACCAGATTTTCAGGCTCGACGTTCCCCGCTCGGAACGGCTCCTGATTGAAGCGGTCGTATCACCCGGGTGCCCGATTGCAGGCACGTCCGTACGGCAGGGACGATTCCGCTCACGATATGACGCGGTGGTGATGGCCGTTGCACGCCACGGCCAGCGGCTCCGGCAAAATGTCTCCGACATTGTGCTGCGTCCCGGCGATGTTCTCTTGTTGGAAGCACACGAAAGCTTTATTGAACAACAGCGCAATTCGAGAGATTTTTATTTGGTGAGCCCAATTCAAGATTCCAGCCCGCTTCGCCATGAACGGGCTTGGGTTGCATTAACCATACTGGGTCTTATGGTGGTGGTTGCTGTCGCAGGCTGGCTCAGCATGGTTAAGGCAGCGATGGTCGCCGCCGGGTTCATGATCATGACCGGTTGTGTCAGTGGAGCCGAGGCGCGGCGCAGCATCGATACCGGGGTGCTCCTCACCATAGCGGCTGCCCTGGGGTTGGGGGCGGCGATGCTCAAAACAGGAGCTGCCGACGGCATCGCATCGACTGTGACGGCGCTGGCCGGGTCGAATGCATGGATGAATCTGGCGGCAATTTACCTATTGACGCTGGTGCTGACCGAAATCATTTCCCATTCAGCGGCAGCGGTACTCGTTTTCCCCATCGCGATGGCGACTGCCCAAAGCTTGGGGGTGAGTCTCACGCCGTTCGCCATGGCAATCATGATGTCTGCTTCGGTGGCTTTTGCCACGCCCTTCGGGTATCAGACCAATATGATGGTATATGGGCCCGGTGGCTACCATTTCACGGACTTCCTGCGCGTGGGTATTCCCCTGGACATCATAACTGCCACTATCGCTATTTTGCTTATTCCCCAGATTTGGCCCTTCTAAGCTCGCAAGGATTACTCAACCAGACCTT
>CAWBBA010000003.1:0-223318 GCA_963786905.1 uncultured delta proteobacterium
CGGTCATAGGATGACTTCACATCTTCTGCCGCCCCCAGTCCAGTCTGGTGCAGGATGCGGACCTTGTCTGCCAGAGGCGCCAGTAGATCCAGATTCCCGGAAACCGCAAGATTGATACTCCGAGCCCCGCGGGAGCCTCCGAAAATAAGGATGTGGAGTCTTTCTCGGTCCTCGTCATGACTAACTTCGTGCAACAGGTCGCCCCTCACGGGATTGCCTGCCAAGAAAGTCTTTTCAGCCGGAGTCGGAGGCTCCGTGTCTTCCCAAGAGGTAAAGATTCGATCCACGAACCGCGAGAGTATCCGATTGGTCGTCCCCATTACCGAATTCTGCTCCTGGATTGCGTTAGGGACGCGCAAGAGAAACTGCAGCGGCCAAGGTCGGGCCGGAAGCGTATCCTCCCACTCCAAGGACGAAACTCGGCCTAAATTCTCGGATGATGGCAAGAGACTGAAGGACCCCCACGGGAAGCTCCAGAGCGCCGAAAATGTTGTTGAGAAGTCCGGTTTTCCTCATTCCTCTGGCAGTGATGTAGCGTATCGGAAATCCAGTGTCGCCAATTATTCGCGCCTCGATACCGTGGCGAGTCCCCACGAAAAGGATGTCGGCGTTCGGGTCCTCGACTTTTACCGCCTCTGCTATGGCAAGGGCTGGGAAGAGATGACCGCCGGTTCCTCCGCCTGCAATGAGGAGTCTCATGGCTTTTCCCCGCTTGCAGCAGCTTGCGTGGTCCTTGTTATGGCCATGAGGATACCGATACCCGCAAGATTCATTATCAGGGAAGTGCCGCCGACCGATACGAGAGGCAAAGGAAGTCCCTTGGTCGGCAGCATGCCCATCGTCACGGCCATGTTGACCATCGCTTGGAGTCCAATAAGAGAAGTTATCCCAAATGCCAGGTATCTCTGAAAGCTGTCACCGCTCCTGATTGCCACAGCCAGCCCTCGACATATCAAAAGATAGAAGAGAAGGATGAGGAAAATGACCCCCACAAGCCCCAGCTCCTCGCCCACCACCGCAAAAATGAAGTCCGTGTGCGGCTGAGGAAGGTAGAAGAGCTTCTGCATGCCTTGGCCTACTCCGACTCCCCAAAAGCCTCCGCAACCGAAAGCCACGAGGCTCTGGATGATCTGAAATCCGGAATTCATGGGATCGTGCCAAGGATCGAAGTAAGTCTTAAGTCTGAGTATTCTGTAGGGCGCGCTCACGGCTACCTGAATCAGGAATGGTAAACACAGCACTGCGCACCCCAACAGGTGTTGGAGCCTTCCTCCCGCTACAAACAGCATGAGGAAGCCCACTACGGTGAGGATTACAGCGGTACCGAAATCGGGCTGCCTGAGAATGAAAAAAACCACTATCCCCATGACGAGGACATGCGGGAGAAAACCAACCGGCGAAATCTTTGACACCCGCGCCTTTTTTGGCCAGTGAGCCAGCTATGAACATTATCAGAGCGTACTTTATGATCTCCGAGGGTTGAAGGTAGAATCCGAGAGGCAGGCGTACCCATCGACGGGAACCACCCATTTCGACTCCCAAGCCAGGTACAAAAACCAGGGCGAGAAGTATCATACTGAGGCCCATCAGGGGAACAGCGGCGCGGCGCCAGAAATTGGGATTAACTATGGAAAACAGATACATAACCCCCAGACCGAGCAGCATGGCTAGGCCCTGCTTTTTAGTGAAAAAAAGCCCGTCACCGAACTTTCCGGCAGCAATGATGTAACCCGCTGACGTCACCATCACCACGCCGATCGTGAGGATCAGCAGAACCACCGTCAACAGGAAGGGATCGGGACCGAGGCCCTTCGCGGCCCTTATGGTTCCAAATCCCGTATTATGAGGAGGGCTTACGCCCATAATTCTCTCCTGAATTCCAATACGGAGCATACTTTCCGGAATCTCCCCAACCATGCACTAGCCGGACCTCCACATGGTTCCGCGGGCACGGTAACTTGCAGAGGGAGTATACGGTTCGGCTCCAGGAAAACGTCCGGGAAGCTCCTTGGGCCGAGGAACTCCGACCGCCGCGACCGTCACACGGTGGCCACACAAAGCCGAACTTCTTTTCCCGTCGGCACATCTTGCTACGGTGCCTGTTACCGGAGCCTCTGTCGGATTGTGAAATCCTAGGGCCATTCGACCCGTTTTCCGCTCCTGCTCTTGACCTTTCTTGATTGCCTTCACCTGCCGGACCTCTAATGTTTTCAGCGTAGCTTCAGCGTGCTGACTGCCATAAGCGCAAAGAAAATAGAGATTATCCAGAACCTCACAATGACCTTGGGTTCCGCCCAACCTTTGAGTTCGAAATGGTGGTGTATAGGGGCCATGTTAAAAATCCGTTTGCCGGTGGTCTTGAAAGAAGCCACCTGGAGGATCACGGAGACTGCCTCGATCACGAAGACTCCGCCGGCAATGGCCAGGAGGATTTCATGTTTGGTGACCACGGCGACCGCTCCGAGGAGACCTCCCAGGGAAAGCGACCCGACATCCCCCATGAAAACCTCGGCTGGATACGTGTTGTACCAGAGGAAACCCATGCCTGCGCCCAGCATTGCTCCGCAGACCACGGCGAGTTCGCCCGAGCCTGGAACGTAGGCTACCTGCAGATAATGGGCCAGCTTCAGGTGGCCGGCCATGTACGCAAACAGCAGGTACGTGGCTCCGCAGATCATGACCGGCCCTATGGCCAAACCGTCGAGGCCGTCGGTCAGGTTGACCGCGTTTGAAGCGCCGGCGATAACGAGGGCTGCAAAAGGGATGTACCAGATCCCGAGGTCCGGCTGAAAGTTCTTGAAAAAGGGGACCGCCAGCGTGGTTTTGAAGACCGGATCCATCCATAGGAAGAAACCGACCAGCCCCCCAATGACCAGTTGAAGCCCCAGTTTACGTTTTCCGGACAATCCCTTGTGGCTTTGGCGGGTAATCTTGAGGTAGTCGTCCAGAAAACCGATTGCACCGTAACTTAAAGTAATCCCCAGCACTATCCAAAAATAGATATTGTCCAGACGGGTCCAGAGCAGGCATGAGACAGTCATGGCGAAGAGGATGAGCACACCGCCCATAGTCGGTGTGCCGCTTTTCTCTAGATGGCTCTGAGGGCCGTCGTCTCTGATCATCTGGCCGATCTGGAACGCTCTCAGGTAGTCCACAAGCGGGCGTCCAAGCAAGAAACTGATCATCAGGGCAGTGAGAGTGGCCATTATGGCTCTGAAGGAGATGTACTTGAATACGTTGAAGAGAATCAAATTTGAGCCCATTGGATAGAGTAGGTGGTAAAGCATGGGCTAGTTCTCCTCGAGAATACGATCAGCGACGGTTTCCATCTTCATCAAACGCGAACCCTTAACGAGAATACTTCCAAATTTCTCAAGATCCGGACCGATTACGTCCCAGGCCGATTCTTTGTCCGCAGCCACCGTGACCGCGTTTGCATCGCCTCCTGCCGAAATGTATCCGTCAGCAAAAAACCGTCCGTGGGCCCCGACAAAGATCAGCCGGTCGATTCCCAGCCGTGCAGCCTCTTTTCCCACTTCCTGATGCAGTCTAGCGCTTTGGTCTCCCAGTTCAGCCATGTCCGCGAGAATGGCCAGAGTTCTTGAACCCGTGCCTCGCCTTGCCAGGACCTCAAGCGCGGCTCTCATGGATTGAGGGTTGGCGTTGTAACAATCACGAATCAGGGTTCGATTTCCCCTGAGGGAGAGAATTTCCATTCTCCATGCCGGCGAAGAAAACCGGCTCAAAGACCGACTCAAATCGCTTAACTCAACCCCTGCCGCCGAACATGCTGCTGCTGCCGCCAGCGCATTGGCTATATTGTGTTGCCCAGGAATTTGCAACCTGATCTCCTGGCTTTCGGAGGGGGATTTCATTTCAAATGTCGTCTCAACTCCGTATCGGATGTTTTCGGCCCTGAAGTCGCCTTGTTCCAGACCGAAGGTCACAATGCTCCACGAGGACTCGCGGAGGAGCGGCTGGAGATAAGGGTTCCCCGCCGGGACAACCGCGGTCCCTCCAGGAGACAGCTTCTGCACGAGCTTGAACTTTTCCTTTGCCACGTTCTCTATCGAGCCGAGACCTTCCAAATGGACCGGGCCGATGGTTGTGATCACTGCGACATCGGGAGAGGCCGCGCGGGCCAGGCAGTCCATCTCGCCGTTTCTGTTTATTCCGGCTTCCACGACCGCAATGGAGTGCTGGGGGCCCAGGTTGAGGACCGTCATGGGTAACCCAACCATATTATTTAGATTTCCTTGTGACACCAGAGGATGATGCGACTGCCGCAAGACAGCCGCTATCATCTCCTTGACAGTGGTTTTGCCCGAGGAGCCTGTAACCGCGATCAGGGGGACGGGATATTTCTTACGGTGGGCTGATGCAAGGTCAGACAAAGCTAGGAGGGTGTCCTGAACCTGGATCAGGACATAGTTGAAGTGATTTTTGTGGATTTCCCTGATTACTTCGCGGTCCACCAAGCTGCCTCGGGCTCCGGCTTCCAGGGCCGGAAAAAGAAACTCATGGCCGTCAAAATTCGTCCCTTTTAACGGCACGAACAGATCGTTATCCTTTATGTCTCGTGAATCGGTAGAAATGGCTTGGAACGCAAACTGAGGATCACCGGACAACAGTGTGCCTTGGCACGCTTGCACGATTTCCTCCGCCGAATATGGTCCGCTTTCGGCTCTCATTGCCCCGTTCTCCCGGATTCCCGATGGGGATGTTCAGTATTGTCAACTAGGGGTGAGCACTCGACCGGCGCTTGCCTGATCGCCGAACGCCTTTTCAACTCTTCCCGAAGTACTTCTCTGTCGTCGAAGGGATAGCGAACTCCTTTAATTTCCTGGTATGTTTCGTGCCCCTTGCCTGCCACGAGCAGGATGTCCTCGCCCTTCAGATGTTTCACCGCCCACGTTATCGCATCGCGACGATCGGGAATCACTTTGTAACACCGCGGTTTGAGCGGTTGTCCATTCAAGACTTCGCTACAACTAGCGAACCCGTACGAACGCACCCCTTCTTCAACCTGCCTGACGATGTCGAGGGGATCTTCTGAACGGGGGTTGTCCGAAGTGACTATGACAAAATCACTGCCTGCCGCAGCTTCCATTCCCATCAGGGGGCGCTTGGTCTTGTCTCTGTCTCCGCCGCACCCCATCACGGTGATGATGCTGCCTGTCCGTATAGTCTTCAGAGCCTCCAGCACGTTCTTGAGGGCATGAGGGGTGTGGGCATAATCAACAAATATGGTTCCGCTCTCGGAAAGCACCCTTTCCAGCCTGCCTGGGATGACATCTACAGCTTCTAGGCCCTTTTGCACGGCATCCGAAGGAATGCCCAGCTTCTCGGCAACTGCGATCGCAGCCAGAATGTTCATGAGGTTGAATGAACCTGTCAGGCGGGAGGTAATTGCTATGTGGCCACGAGGAGTGCTTACTGTGGCGGAAATGCCCTTCGCAGTCACTGTAACTGCCGTGGGGTGGATCTCACAATCCGCAGTCAGTCCATACCCCATAACCGGCAGAGATTCTGTCTCCAAAACCAGCCTTCGGCCATAAGGATCGTCCAGATTCACCACAGCGGTCGCGTCTTTTTTTGACGAGGCTGGGAGCAACTTAGTGAAGAGCGTCTGCTTGGCAAGATAGTAATCTTCCAAATTGCCATGATAATCGAGGTGATCCTGAGTAAGATTAGTGAAGACCCCCACGTCAAACTCACAACCCAGTAGCCTGCCACGATGAAGACCATGTGACGAAACTTCGATGAAAGTATGGGTAACTCCGGCCTCAACCATCTCTTTGAATAGAAACTGAAGATCCGAGGCCTCAGGTGTGGTATGGACCGCGTTGAGCTCCCCGTTTCCCCAGCGGTATGAGATGGTTCCGATCACACCCGGCTTACCGCCCGCGGCCTTCACGATCGCTTCCATGAGAAAGGTAAGGGTAGTCTTGCCGTTGGTCCCCGTTATGCCCACCAGGACCATTTTTGTCGTGGGACGGCCGTTCAACAGCGCTGCAACGGGCCCCAGAGCAGATCTTGAATCCGGTACCCGGACCCAGGGGACAGGTTCGAATCTTTCTGCCCGTGGCTTTTCTGCTATCACAGCCGACGCGCCGGCATGGATTGCCTGAGCGATAAAGTCGTGACCATCGCTGTTCTCCCCTGCCATGGCCACGAATAGCCAACCCGGTCGTATTTTCCTGCTGTCGTTGCTCGCGCCTGAGATTTCCACAGACGGGTCTCCATCCAGCATGGGGTCTTCCAAAACAGCAAGGATTTCTTTCAGTCCGACCGTCACGATGCTTGTCCTTCAAAGGAGACTGCGAATGGCGCCCCTTCCTTCAGAATGTGGCCGGGTTTGGGATTCTGGTTCACTACGTGCCCGGTTCCCTGGAAAGAAACGTCGCACTTCATCTTTCCGCACACTTCCACCACGCGGCGCATGTCCAGGCCTTTGAGATCCGGCACAATCCACTCCCCCGGCCGAGGTCCCTTCCGAACGGTGACACTTTGCACGGGAGGGCCGCCGGCCTTTCGCAGTCCATTTATTGAGGAAGCTAGAATGAGATCGGCTTCGCTGGGCTTGCTCCCGCACAGAGCAAGGATCCCCTGGCCAATTTTGCGAAATACCGGTGCCGCGATTTTGCCGCCTGTCCTGTTTTTGCCGGCCGGCTCATCAAGCATCACGAAGATTGCCAACCGCGGTTTGATACCCATCAGTGCGCCAACAAAGGAAGCCACGTATTTGTCTTGAGAGTAACCCCCGGATGGATTGGCCTTTTGGGCTGTGCCGGTTTTTCCGACTACGTCCACGCCAGGAATCGCAGCGGCCTTGGCGGTTCCTTTGGCCACCGCCATTCTTAGTATCTCCACCAGCTTCTCAGAAGTTGACTCCTTGATAACCTTTCGGACGAGAACCGGCGGATTCTCTCTGACGGTCTCGCCGAGGGCGTTTGTGACCTGCTTCATCAAATGCGGCCTGTAAAGAGAGCCCCCGTTTACCGCTGCAGCAAAGGCTGCAACGAGCTGCACTGCATTTACGGTGACCCCCTGACCGAACGCGATATTCCCCTTTGTGAGGACCGACCAGCGGCCCGGTAGCGGCAAAACCCCCGGCCTCTCACCAGGGAGATCCACGGACGTAAGGGCACCGAACCCGAATCCGTTTAATACTCTATAGAATTCACTCTTGCTCAGAGTCTCCGAAATCTTTACCGCACCGATGTTACTGGAATGGATGATCACGTCGTCAAAGGACAGAATCTTGTGAGGTACTATGTCGTGGATCTCTGAACCATTATAACGATAGCGACCGTTTTGACAATCGAATGCCTGATCGCTGCGAAATCTTATCCAAATCCATTGCAGCGGCGGCTAGAAATACCTTGAAGGTTGACCCTGGCTCGAATGTGTCCGCAACACTGCGGTTTCTCCTGACATCGGCAGCGACTTTTTGAAAAATGTTGGGGTTGTATGCGGGGCGAACGCTCATCGCTAGGATTTCACCGGAATCCGCATCCATGACGATGGCAATTCCACTCTTAGCCTGCTCTCTTTGTACCGCCTCTTCCAACTCTTTTTCCGTCACATACTGTATGTTTCGGTCCAGCGTGAGGTGTAGGTCACGCCTTTTGGGGTCCTGACCCGCTGCAGCGAACATGACCGGTCTCCCCAGGGCATCCCTCTGGGCGGTAACAGGGATCGAGTCTGACTTCAGGTCGTTGTCGTAATAGAGTTCCAGCCCCTCCAGACCACTTGAATCTATTCCCGCGAAACCCAGGACGTGTGCCGCGAAATTCTTCAGTGGGTAAAACCGCTGATATTCTGTTACCGTCAGCACTCCGGGAAGCTCGGCACCCTTGATTTTTTCGGTGACAAGGGGAGAAACGTGGCGGCGTATCCACACAAAGGTTTTTTCTTCAGTCAGTTTACGGAGAATCTCCCGTTCATCCATCTCCAAAATCTCAGCAAGGGTCCTGGCAGTCCTCTTGTTATTCTCAATTCTGCGCGGTTTAGCGTAAACAGAATTAACTTCTAGACTGGCTGCCATCTGTTCGCCTGACCTATCCATGATCATACCGCGGCGGGCCTCGACATGTAGAACCCTAGTTCGCTGCTTTTCTGCACGCTTCTTCAGCACTTCTGCGTCGTGTATCTGCAACCTGTATGCGCGCACGACGAGCACCACTGTGAATGCAGCAAAGATCACCGCTACAAGGGTAATGCGAAACGCAATCCAGTTTATGGGTTTATCCTTACGGTACATGTCACTACCTTCCCCATGGCCGGAAGCACCAGGCCAATCTTACCAGCCTTCTTTTCCAGCTCCTGAGGGGACTGCAAGGAAGCTGTCTCCAAAAGCAGCTCCCGCTTCCGTTTCTTAAGATCACTATTCTCGTTCTCGAGACTTGAAATCTCGTATCCAATCTGGACGAGTTGCATCCTCGTCCAAACATAAAAGAATCCTATGCACAGAATCGCCCCGGACAGAACCACGACTAGAAATGGGCCTGGGCCGACAATTCGAACCCTTTGCCGGATGACGCGAACGAACCGAGCGAACACATTGTCAGCGACTACTGAAAGCTTGTTAGCTGCTGTCATCTGTCTGTTCGCACTCCTACGCGGGCGGCCCTGAATCAGATGCGGCCACGGCTTCCAGAACCCGCATGCGCGCCGATCTTGATCGAGGATTGTTCTTCATCTCTTCAATAGAGGGTCTCATAGGCTTAGGCGTCACTATGACCCACCTTTGAGGATCTTTCTTTCTGTCCCTGAACGACCGTTTCACCGCCCCATCTTCGAGAGAGTGGTACGAAACCACACAAAAGCGGCCACCAGGCTTCAATAGTGGCGGTATGTCAATCAGCGCGCGGCTCAGATTCTCCAGCTCTCTGTTCACCGCAATTCTCAAGGCCTGAAAGGTCCGTGTCGCGGGGTGAATCTTCCCTCGACGCCCTGCAAGGATCCGTGAGACCGCATTTGCCAAATCTTGCGTGGTTGATAACGCCCCTCGCCTGCGGGCTTCGAGTATCCCGCGGGCTAGTCTCTTGCAATACCTCTCTTCTCCGTATGTTGCAAGTATTTCTTCAAGTTTATTCACAGAAATTGTCTCCAATAAATCCAGCACGCCTTCTTCGGAAGTCGTGTCAAATCTCATGTCCAATGGGCCGTCGAAACGGAAGCTGAATCCTCTTTTGGGATCATCCAACTGTTCCGAGGACAAACCCAAATCCAGGACGGCTCCGTCTATGGCCGCTACGCCCAACTCCATGAGAATTCTTCCAGCTTCCTGAAATCCGCCGTGCACAGCATGGAACCTTTCTCCGTACGCTTGCAAACGCAGGACTGTCTGTCGGACTGCTTGGGGGTCCAGATCGAGACCCACCACTTTTCCGTCGGGGCAGGAGGCATCTAGGATTCCCTTCGAGTAGCCACCTGTTCCCAGGGTTCCATCAAGATAGATCCCAGCGGAGTGCGGTCTAAGGTTTTGGAGTACTTCCTGTAATAGAACTGGGACATGCAACCGTCGTCTCCGGATTTTGGGACTATCTAGAGATAGCCCTGTAAATTTACCAAGTTATATCTTAAGGTTGTAGTCGCTAGAGAAGTACTCGCAAAGCTCTGGAACTCTTCCCCAGCCGACCAGTTTTGGGCGTTGCGCGCACGTGCCACGTTGCCGGGCACATGGTTCCATGAGTTCATGTCGTCTAAAAAATAAACTATAACCGGCGTGTTCACTTGTCAAGCTATTTTTAACTTGAAGTTTTATAAGTTATTTATTAAAATAACAGATTTTTTATTACATGCGTCCAAACGAAAAGGTGACGGACCTCATTGCCTCGAATCGCGATCAGCGCAGATCCGAAAAAGAGAACTAGCCCGGACAATACGCATTCCGTGTCGCGCAAGACCTTGCCCCGTGGCATTGCTGGGAGTGAAATCCCGCGTCCCGCGGGACTCCCAATGACAAACTCTACCCGCGAGAGACCGAATGCTTGCGGCCGCGCATTTCTTTGGGCTTGACGACCCCGCGTCTGATTGGTACAGTATTGTCGTGCCGAAGTGGTGGAACTTGGTAGACACACCATCTTGAGGGGGTGGCGGGCGAAAGCTCGTGCCGGTTCGAGTCCGGCCTTCGGCACCATGAACACGATAAACCCCCGGCCTCGGCGCGGGGTTTTCTTTTTTGCCGTGCGGGAACGGCTGGCTGTGGCGCAAGATGAGATGCTCACCGGTCAGTGTTTACTCGGTCTCCGGTCCCTGGGACCCCAGGAACGGGCTTTTGAGTGGAGAACCCGATAAAGGACGCGGGCTATGGCTAAAATAATAAAGCTGCTGAGTTGGAATGTTAACGGAATCCGAGCTGCATACAAGAAGGGATTCCTGGAGTGGTTGGTATCCAGTTCTCCCGATCTTTTGTGCATTCAAGAAACTAAGGCCAGGCCCGATCAACTCCCCCAGGAACTCCTTGAACCCCCAGGCTATAGCTCCTATTGGCACTCGGCACAGAGGCCCGGCTACAGCGGCGTCGCGGTCTACACCAAGGAAAAGCCCCTCAATGTGGAAACCGGCATCGGAGTAAAGAGATTCGACGATGAAGGGCGGCTGATCCGCCTCGACTTTGATAATTTCACGCTCTTCAATATCTATTTTCCTAATGGGAAGGCTAGCAGCGAACGACTCCGCTTCAAAATGGACTTCTATGAAACATTTCTCCAGCAGATCCAATTACTGCGGAAGGAGCGACAGAAGCTGATTTTTTTAGGTGACGTCAACACGGCCCACAAAGAAATCGATCTGGCACGGCCCAAAGAAAACGAAAAGGTTTCTGGTTTCCTCCCGGAAGAAAGGGAGTGGATCGACAAGATGGTTTCGTTGGGATATGTCGACACATTTCGTGAATTTCGCAACGAAGCCGGTCAATATAGCTGGTGGGACCTCAAGACCAGGGCCAGGGAGAGGAATGTAGGTTGGAGGATAGACTACGTGTTCGCTACTCGAGAGATGCTCGGTTGCGTGAAGGACGCATTTATTCTTAACGAGGTCACGGGTTCGGATCATTGTCCCATTGGGGTGGAATTGGTGATGGAATAGATTTTACCGGCGGGTAGAATGACCCTAAAATGACTCACTTTGATGCTCTGCGGAAGGATACGCACGCTGCGCGCTACAGCGCTACACCTGTCAGAAACACTTCTCCCTCACCCGCTCTGACGGGACCTTATAGCCAGCCCTCACTCATCCCGCATCTGCTCCCTCTGTCCCCGACGTTTGTCAGACGAGGCCGGGTATCTTTACACCGGGTTCCGCGGGTCGGATCATGCTGAGCGCATGTTTATAAACGAGCCTGATTTCGTCCGCGTTTTCAACTATTATGCAGAAGCTGTCGAAGCTGCGAACATAGCCTTTGAAGGAGTCGCCAGAGATAAGGAGCACCTCGACTTCGATTCTAGCCTTGCGCACCTGATTGAGAAACTGATCTTGAATATTAAAATGCGTTTTCGGCATTTCCGCACCCCCGTGTACTAATCCCCATCGTCCAGGCCGCGTAGCCCGGTTGATTCAAGGGGGAAAATCTCGGATTGTCAACTAATCTCCGAGAAAATTAGAGACCTTCAATCCGATCCCTTTGATGTCGTCAGGATCACACCATAAAACTCCGGGTTCGGAACGAAACCATGTCAACTGTCTTTTCGCGTAATGTCGGGTGTCCCTCTTCATTAAGCGAGTTGCCCCAACGAGATCCATTTGTCCCGCAAGGACCATACCTGCGTGCCGATATCCCAAAGATTGCATCGACTTGAGTTCTCGGGAATATCCGCGGTCATATAGTCGAAGCACTTCTTCCAATAGTCCACCTCTTATCATACTGTCAACCCGCTTATCAATCCGTTCGTACAAAAGTTGTCTGTTAGGTGCAAGACAGACGAATAGAACGTCATAAGGACGATCCTGGAAGCAATGTCTCTCTTGAATTTCAGATAGCCTCTTCCCGGTCAGTTCGATGACTTCAAGAGCCCTGATCACTCTCGCGATATTCTCGGACGGCGTCCGACCCGCGCTTACCGGATCCAGTTCCGACAATCTTTTGAAGAGGGTGCCTTTCCCCTCTTTTTCCTCTTGGCCCTTCAGTTCTCTTCTAAGTCCGGGATGGGCAGGGGGCAGTTCAACGATCCCCCCTATCAACGACCTCATGTACAACCCCGTTCCCCCAACTACAAGCGGAAGGCCGCCATTTTTGAAGGATCTCGCTTATACACTTTCGCGCTTCTCTCACATAATCTCCGGCCGAAAAATCCTCATCCGGATCTCGGATGTCAATCATGTGATGAGCAACCCGAGACCTCTCCTCTCTGGAGGGCTTGGCCGAACCAACATCCATGTAACGATAAATCTGGACCGAATCCGCGGAGACGATCTGCCCCCCCCGGGATTCCGCCAGTTCTATGCCCACTGTTGTTTTGCCTGATGCAGTCGGGCCTCCGATGACAATAATGCGCGGCTTGGTTTCAGTCATGGAAAGACTTGAAACTTTCCGAGAAGTTTCTTTTGAGGGAGTGGAATCCAAGGATAGGAACAATAAGGGCAAAACATATGTGTCAGCCTGTGTCGCCGGATGCGCCGCGCGGCTTGATTACGAATATGGCTCCATCCGGCCCGAAATACCTTTTGAACGGAAAGGAGCGCACCACCTGATAGTCCGGAAGAGGCCCCAATGTTATCAAGTAATCCTCTTTTTGGACCCACCACCAACTTAATCCTTTGTGGGGTCGGAAATCGGAACTGTAGCAGTGGTACCCGTTAAACTCGAGTCCTCCATCGATGTCACAGGGCTGCACCTTCATCTGGTGAACAAGATAATCCTGGGCTTTTTTCAGAGAGCGCTTCATATCCATGAAATCATGGGTTCCCAGTACTGCTAAGAGGGCCAGCAGGAGGAACGGCATGAGGCCGCCAAGGACACCGCTAAGCCTAAAGGATTGGTCCCAACCGAGTTCTAAATCTGAAACAACCCAAACTATGAAAAACATGCAAACAGGTATCAAATATCGATCATGGAATCCTCCGGGCGTAATCATTCCGAGGTACATCAAGCCGGCGAGAAGGGCAAAGAGTGGGAGGAACTTTATCTCTTGATGCACGGCTCCACTCTCGGTCCTCAAAAGTCGGCGCAGCGACGAATACATCAAGCCCAGCACCGCCCCGAGGCTCAGGATACTCCAGTAGAGCAACAAATAGTACAGCGGCTTTGGAATCGTCGCAGTTCGTGTGATCTCCAGGATATAGGTGTCTTTCAACAAAACTGGGCCGATGCCGAAATCGAAGATTATGTTACGGAAAAAAAATACCGGAAGGTCAATAAGGCCCGTGAGGAGAGCAGACTCCAACAACAAAAACGTCGACGTCAGAACGATGAAAAAATACCTGAAAGCTCTCGACTCCGAGAATAAACGGTATTTGAGCGCCAACACCGGGGAGATAAGAAACCCGACATAGAGCAGACCCGCCAGAAAGAAGTTCACATACAGGAACGTAAAATAAGAGAGGAGGCCCCTTGTCTGAGGATAGGACCAAAGGTTATGAAAAACCTGATGTTGAGTAATCGGCGTGCTGCCTATCGTGAACAACAAATATTCGTACGCGGCCCACGGCATCAGGTCAACCAGAGTCACGAGAAGAACCATCTTCCAGCGTCCAAGATCTTTGCCGCGCGGGTGGAGGAAGCAGGCTGTGACAAATGCCAAGGGAATAACTACGCCAAGCTGGCGGGTAAGGATAGAGCAGAGGGCAAATAGCAAACCCAGTACCAGCATAGGTGTCGATGCTCGCTGAACTCCGGCATGGAGGCACAATAATGAGAAAACCGCCATCCCCGTGAAAGTGATATCGGTCATATAGGTAAAAGACTGAGACAAGAAAAGGGGATTAATGACGAGAGTCAAGGCGCCCCAGAGAGCTACCCATGAAGAGGAGCCCGCCGAACGGAGCAAGACGAGCAGGGCACATGATCCTAAAATGCCAAGCGTGAGAACCGATATTCTGAGAACCGTGATCGAAAATCCACCGAAAAAGGTGAACAGGCGCCCCCACAGGAGATGGACTATCAAAGACGGTCCGCCAGGGGCCCAACTCGGACCCCATCCCGTAGTCGGCATTCTTCCCTCGAAGGTTAGAGTTTCCAGCGCCCTAACAAATGCCCAATCGTCGTTGACCATGAATTCCCCGATCGGATTCACGATCAATACGATGACGGTCCAAACCGCAACTAGAATTAAAAGAGGGATACATAGAGATGTGGGGCGTTCTATGTTAACCGGGACTTCATGTTGGTTCTGACTGGGGAAAACCGAAGCAAAGGAAGCGCGAATGCTCATGGAAAGGGGGATTCTTCCTCAGTAGATCTTGCAGCATTGGGGAAATTATTGTGCACCGTCGAAAGAAAGTTTCGGTTGCCGAATCCTAAATGTTCCTGGGCAGGACTCCGACCGGGCTCAATAAGAATCTCTCTGGCGAAAGTGGCTCGACCGGTCCTTCCGTTTGCAACCGATGCCGGAAGTTTTATCCTTCGAAATCAGAATGGACCTAAAGCTCGCTCAGGCGACAGTGTCCTCGGGATACTCCAGACCTAGGGCCTCCGCCACGGTGCGGGAGGGCGTGCGCTTCCCCACTGCCCTGACTACTTCGATTTCAATGGCAGCCATCTGGCGATAGAAATCGGTCCTGTCAATTTTCAGAATCGGCCGGTCTTGTTGATTTTCCCTATGATAACGAATGCAGCCGCTGCTTTCTGTGACCGTGCCATCCGGGCGAATAATGGTGTGCGAAATCCCCGCCAACCGGCAAATCATGGGACGATACTCGTACAGAACGCAGAGCCCTTCAAAATTCAGCGCGCATACCGCGTTCCTATAATCATCACCAAGGACGTCATCCTCCTTGGCTTTGATAATTCCCCTGCAACGGCCCAAAATTTCCAGTTGTCTGGACATGTCCAGGGTGTTGAAACCCCGTCTCAGGTAGAGCATTTCCACTGAGGTGTGAAGAATCAGATCCACAGTGCAACACTTTACTCCATCGCAACCTTCACAAGAGAATCCGACCTGGTTGCTGACCTCGCAGTAGGCGGAGTCCATGAGTCGATACAGCTCAGTGAGACGGGGTATCAATTCTTCCCCGGAAAACATCGTCCGCACTCCTGAATGTCGCAAAAGCATCTCTTGGGGATGAACTCTTCCTTGCCCGTTTGAAGTGAAAAGAAAGAGGAACGCAATCCCTTCGGACGCTGATGAGCGACAGGAGGGAGAAAGAACAAAGCCCTTACCCCTGCCAGCTAATAGCTTCTTCCGGACAAGTGTCTATGGCTTCCTGGATCTCGTCCTCGGAGCAGGCGCTTTGGTCAGTCACGTAAGCCTTCTCTGTTTCTTCATTCAGTGCAAAGCAATCTTCCGCAATGGCCGCGCATGTGCCACATCCGGAGCAAAGTTCTTCATCGATGACAACTGTTTTTGCCATTGTTTCTCCTTTCCTTTGTTGTACCCGATTTGAGGGAAATTTGTTATTCTGTGAGCATTACATCTTCCGGATTGCGCAGTCAACCCCTATTATTTTATACGTTGGGTCAATTGACCGAGCGCTCATTGAAGCGCTTCCGGCACAGGCCGGGTTTCTGGAATGCGAATTTGCTTGACTCCCCTGAATTTGAGGGTCTATAGAGTTACAACACCGCTGAGACCTGCACGATCAAAAGAAAAAAGGGAGGGAACATGACCAAGGCCGAATTCGTCGAAAAGTTGGCCAAGAAGGGGGAGACTACCAAGAAACACGCGGCTGAAGCTATTGATCTGGTCTTCGGAACAATTGCGGAACAGTTGACCAAGGGGGAGCAGGTTTATGTACCGGGATTCGGGAAGTTTTCCGTGGTAAAAAGGGCCGCTCGAACCGGAATCAATCCGCGCACCAAGAAGAAGATCAAGATCAAGGCTACTAACGCTCCAAAATTCCAGGCAGCCAAGGCGCTGAAGGAAGGCGTTAAGAAATAGCCTGACCATAGGCGCTTTTTCTAAGTACTCGACCTTGCGATGGAGAGCCGGCAAGTCCCGAGGTTTTTTCGACACGGCCAGGATGGTTGTGTTTATCATCCGCATGGGACATGCTTGAAGTGTGTTCAAGCTCTCAATGTCGCTCGTAGAACTCGCCTCAAAAGGCTGGACGCCTGCGTCATTCAGGTTCCATATAGCCGCGCCTCATGCACTCATCGACCGGCGATTGAGTCAAGAACCGCAGGGTCGATATGCTTGCCAGGGCGCGGTTTGCTTTTCGCGGTTTAGCAGAAACTAAATGAAACAGAATCTTACTTTAAATGGAACATAAACAGACCTTTTCCTTCGGACGCAACTGGCAAACCTTTCTCGAGGGCTTTGACGACGAGCGGGTTAAGATTGCCGAAGCATCCCTTACCGACTTTCTGGGCATGGCGGATCTGCGCGGCCACAATTTCCTGGACATCGGGTGCGGCAGCGGGCTCTTTTCGTACGCTGCATTCAATCTGGGAGCGAAGAGAATCCTCAGTTTCGACCTGGACCCTTTCAGCGTAGAATGCTGCAAATACCTGCGCGCCAGAGTGAACAATCCGGCGCATTGGGAGGTCTGTGAAGGTTCGGTCCTGGACAGGGGCTTTCTTTCAAGATTAGGGACCTTTGATATTGTCTATTCGTGGGGCGTGCTCCATCACACCGGCCACATGTGGGATGCCATTGAACAAGCTGCTGCGCTCGTTAATCCGGGCGGTCATTACTACATCGCCATATATAACAAAATCCTCGCGAGAAACGGTTCCACGTCGTGGATACATCCGTTTTGGTTGAAGGTAAAAACTATATACAATACTTATCCGGCCCTTGGGACCTATATCCTTGAACCGCTGGCCATGACCGCGTATCTGGCGATTGTTATTGCTCGCGGGGAAAATCCCATCGCTCACATACGAAACTATAAGTCCCACAGAGGCATGAGCTGGCGGACCGATGCTACTGACTGGCTGGGCGGGTACCCTTACGAATTTGCTACGGTGGAAGAGGTCTTCAAGTTCATTAAGGGCAAATTCCCGGACTTCAACCTGGTCAACCTCAAGGTCACCAGTGGCCGGGGACTGAACTGGTATTTATTCAAAAGGTCGCCGGAGTGACGGAAATCATACCAACAGCCTAGTTGTTGTCGAGTTTCTCGTTTCCAGGCAGAGCCTGGGAACGAGAAAGTGTGGAAAATAATAATCTTTTCTCACAAACACGCTCATATGCCGACCTTGACCCGGTACTTCACCTTAACCTCTTGATCCTTCGGAACTTTGACGTCGAACCGTATGGTAAAAGCATCGAGCTTCTTGTACGTGTGGCTCTTCTCAATGACTTCCCAGCTACCGATCAGCGGCTCAATAATGCCAACGGAGACTTCCTTATCCTTGTGATTCCGCAGCGTAACCTCCCACGCGGTTTCATAGAGGCGGGAGGTGATCTGCCGGAAGTCGGTTTGAATCCTCTCCGCAGTCACGTCAAAGACTTCTCCTATTTTGAGTTTCACTTCTTCGTCCTTGGGAGTGTGTTCAATTTTGTCCTCGCCAATAAATTGCTGACTCTTTTTATCATCCTCTTTGTACAAGCGCATGATGCCCGCGGGCAGAGGCATGCCGAGTTTGTTCTCCTTCGAGTTCCTAAACTTGACATATACGTTCACAGGTTGCTTCGGGTTCTGTTCTCGATATTGCCTGGTGAAATAACTCTTGATTCCGTACACCAGGAGTTCCTTATTGACGCCCACACCGAAGGATTCCAGAAGACTGACCTGCTTGGTCTGCTTGTCCTTCAACGTGGTCTTCCTCTGAAGATCGTATATGTGGTACTCAAAAAACGGCTTTTCCTCAAATTGAGGGGCCTTCGCCAGAGACGCTGCCGCTGGAACAGCCTGTCTCCGCCCCAGCTCATTCCTTGCTTCCGCGACCCGATGGACTTCGCCCGCGACCAGTTTTAAGCGGGCATCCTTGTACGTCGCACCGCTGTTGTTATCCAGGCTGACCCACCCTGAAATATCCGCGGCCTTGTCGTCCTTGTCTACGACCACAACATAATCCGCCTTCCAGTTCAGGTTCTGTGTCAGGTACGACACCTCTAGGTCGTGAAGCTTCGCCGAAGTATTGTCGAAAAGCCAGGTAAGGGTAGGTTTGGCGATCAAGTTCTCCGGCAATTTCGGCAGGATTTGGTAGCCCGGGTGACCCAGGTATATTTCGTCGTTGATCTTATAAACAGGACCCTGATTGTTGCTCAGGAGTGTAGCCTCCACAACTTCCTTTCTGTCCTGATACTGGTTCCAGGCCATGATTTTGATCTTTTTGCCGACGTACTTGTCGAGAAGTTTGGCTGCGCTTATCAGATCATACTCGTAATTCTGCTCCAAAACGCTGAACTCATTGGGATGATTGACAGATTTTGCGTGAACCGTAACCGGCATGATGTGTGAAGCCACGTCCATGAATCTCAACTCACCCTGGCCCTTTGAGAGTTCGAGCTTGCGCGTGTCCTTCACCAACCCCAGATTGTTGTTGTACACCGTGACTTCGACTCCTACCTGCTCTTCCGCGCTGCTCGTGAAAACCGATTCCGCCCCTGCTACGGAAGAAAGGATCACCATAAACAAACAAAGAATGCCGCGTCTGATTATCATCGTGAAACCTCCGTGTTCTTAGGCATAGCGGGCGACTCATAATTAGTGTGCGCCCTATCGATAGGTTAATTCGCGGATAGCGCGTTTTCGTTACAACGCTGAGGACGAATAATTTCCAAGCCTATAAATTATGATCAGGGCTGAATATTGAAGGTTGGTTGAGTATAGGTCAGCTTTATTCCTGGATAGTTCGCAATCCGGTTGAACGGCCAATCCCGTAGTGATAGTCATCCTTCGAAGAGCCACACTTTGCGAACAAACAGTCTGTTATGCTGCTGTGCATTCAAGATGGCCCCGAGTTGGAGTAGCAGATCGAGGTCTTGGCACGGTAAGGACGCTTGCTTCATCAAACTCCCTGCCAATCGAGTCTCGGGAAAGGCTGTCGAATTGTACCTGAAGGATTCGGTTGAGCAGCAGTTTTGCTTACGTGGAGTATCATCCCAAGGAATCCAATGGTCTTGGTACCCACGAAGAATCTGTGAGCCGCAGATCATAAGGCCGAAGACCCCAGGATAGAGACCGCGCCGCATCATTCAGGTCAGAAGTAGCCGGCGGAAGTGTTGTTGTTGCTTTTCGGACCTGGATTAGGTAATCCTTTTATCGTGTTCAAGAGCAATCTTTTCTCGATGCTCATGGACCGTAATCCGGTAATCATTTATATTGGAGCTGCAATTCTGGGTAAGGTCGGCGGTTAGATAACCATCACCGAACCCTCGGTTTTAGGCTATCTGGACGCAAATGAATTTCTCCAGTACTAGGTGGAAGTCGGTTTCAGCGATTGGGGATGATTCTGCCAGGAAGTCTGAAGGTCAAGTGGAAGTTCAGACCTGAGCAATCGGAAACCATGAAATCCACTCCGGCGGATTCACCTGAATCAATTCAGGTATTTCGCCCAAAACAGGAATAAATAGAAAACATGGCAATTTTAACAATTTCCAGAGAATTTGGAAGCGGCGGTAGAGATATTGGGCGAGGGGTCGTGAAAGAGTTGGGGTATGAGTACCTTAACAGAAACAGATTCTTCCAAGAGGTCGGCGCACAGGGGAAGGAATGGGAGGAATGGGGCAAAGGTTTCGATGAACATTCTCCTTCCGTTTGGGAAAAGCACGATTGGTCGTTCAGAGGATTCGGTGCCCTCGCTCGAAGCATTCTCTTGGATTACGCTGTTAAGGACAATGCAGTCCTCATGGAGCGTGGAGGCAATTTCCTTCTCAAGGGAGTCCCTCATTCTTTCAGAATCAGAGTAATAGCCCCGCTTGAAACTCGGCTCGATCGAGTAATGATCAGAGAGTCCGTGGACTATGATACCGCCCTATGGCTCATCGAACGCACGGATCACGAAAGATCTCAATTCATTAGGGCCATTTTCGGTAAGAACTGGGACGATCCGAAGGAATTTGATGCGGTATTCAATACGGAAATTGAGCCCATTGATGAAATGGTTCAAGCGGTTTGCGAAGCACTCCGACATCGAGATAAACTGAGAACCGATGAAGTGCAACAAGAATTGCTGCTCCATGCACAAGCAGCGAAGATGGAAGCCCGACTGTTCACTTATCCGAATCTTTTCGTGAACACTCTTGAGGTATCTGTCGAAAAGGGAATGCTCACCCTGCGCGGAATCGTCCGTGATCCAAAACAGAAAAAGCGTGTTGAAGAAATTGCAAGAGAATTAGCGGGCGATTCACCCATCAAATTCAATCTGCACTATAGGATTCAGTAAGCCGCCTCGGAAATTGACATCCGCATAATGATGCGAATCGTGATGCCGGCGTGGGATCACCCTGTTTCCATACTTTTACGAGGAGCGCTGTATGGCCTCAATGCAACCGAAACAACAAATCCCTCTATCAGGGGAAGCTTGGCACAGCCAATCTTGCGAGGCCATCGCCCAGAAGCTCTCGGCCCACCTGGATCAGGGCCTCAGCTCAGAGATAGTCCGGCAACGTCTTGCTGAAGTCGGCCCCAATGAGCTGAGCGAGGCCCCTCGCCCGCCCTTCTGGAAATTACTGTTGCACCAGTTCGAGAGTTTTCTGGTGATGATGCTTATAGCGGCCAGCGTGATCTCCGCGTTGCTGGGGGATTACGTGGAGGCGGCAGCCATCATGGCCATCGTGCTGCTCAATGCCATCATCGGCGTGGTGCAGGAATCCAAGGCCGAAGAAGCACTCGCCGCTCTCAAGAAGATGGCGGCCCCCAATGCCAACGTAGTGCGCGATGGGTTGCGTGCGACTATTCCCAGCCGTGAGCTTGTGCCGGGAGACATCGTGATCCTGGAGGCCGGCAACTACGTGCCCGCGGACGTACGGCTGGTGGAATCGGTAAACCTGCGGATTGAGGAAGCAGCGCTCACCGGCGAGTCGGTCCCGGTGGAAAAAAGCGCCCAAGAGTCTCTGGAGGCCGACATCCCCTTGGGTGACCGTCACAACACGGCCTTCATGGGCACTCTCATCACGTACGGGCGTGGCCGCGGAATCGTGGTCGCCACGGGCATGCACACCCAGATGGGGCTCATCGCCGAGATGCTGCAGACGCTGGAAGCCGAACCCACTCCGCTCCAGCAGCGGCTGGATCAACTTGGCAGACAGCTCGGTTACGCGTGTCTGGCCGTATGCGCGGTGGTGTTTGCCGTGGCCTTATTCAACCAGACCAACCTGGGGCTGATCGTGGCCCCCGACGGTGGGCTCCTGGTCTACTTACGCCAATCCTCGACCGCGATCACCGAGATCTTCATGATTGCCGTAAGCTTGGCCATCGCAGCGGTGCCGGAGGGACTGCCTGCTGTGGTCACTATCACCCTCGCCCTCGGCATGCGCGAAATGGTCAAGCGGCATGCCCTCATCCGTCGCTTGGCCGCAGTGGAGACCCTCGGGTCGGCCAGTGTGATCTGCTCCGACAAGACCGGCACGCTCACCCAGAACCAGATGACGGCGGTGCGCCTGTGGGTGGATGACCACACTTTTGGTGTGACAGGAGAAGGCTATGCGCCCCGAGGGGACTTTAGATTGAATGGGCAACCGGTGGACATGAGCCTCTATCCCGGGGCACTGACCGCTCTCTGGGCGGGGGTGCTCTGCTCCGATGCCTACCTGGAGGTGTCCGGAGCCTCGGGGGAAATAGAGACCTACCGTGTGGTGGGCGATCCCACCGAGGGCGCTCTGGTGGTGGCCGCGGCCAAGGCCGGAGCGCATAAGCCCGAACTGGAGAGCAGTATCCGCGAGTTTGCGAGGTCCCGTTCGACTCGGATCGTAAATGTATGTCGACCGTTTTGGTGGTAGTCGAGTCCCAGCGGACCGAAGCCAGTCCCTTTCACCAGGAGTCCGGCGAATCGGGAAACTGTACGTGACTGCGTGCAAGGGCGCGCCGGATGTGATCATGCAGCTGTGCACCCACTACCAGCGCGTCAACGACGAGGCCGCGCCGCTCACCGAAGACGTCCGCTCGCGCATCGTGGCCGCCAACGAAGCCATGGCGCGTGAGGCCCTGCGTGTGCTGGCTGTGTCCTACCGCGTGGCAGACGACCCGCCCAAGAAGCCTACTCCCGAGGCAGTGGAACACAGCCTGGTATTCTTGGGCCTTTTCGGCATCATTGACCCGGCCCGGCCCGAGGTGATCCCGGCCATCGAGAAAGCGCGCCAAGCCGGAATCCGCACTATCATGATCACCGGCGACTATCCGGATACGGCCGCGGCCATCGGGCAGTCGATCGGTCTGCTGGAGCCGGGGCACCGGGTGTTGTCCGGAGCAGAGCTGGACAAACTGGACAGCCGTGGGCTGGTGGAGGCCCTCGAGACGACCGACGCCTTCGCGCGGGTCAATCCCGAGCACAAGGTGCGCATCGTGGATGGGCTCAAGCAGCGGGGCGAGGTGGTGGCCATGACGGGCGACGGCGTGAACGACGCGCCGGCCCTCAAACGGGCGGACATCGGCATTGCCATGGGCATCACCGGCACCGACGTGGCCAAAGAGACCGCTGACATGGTGCTCACCGACGACAACTACGTGAGCATTGTGGCCGCGGTGGAACAGGGCCGCATCATCTACGCCAACATCCGCAAGTTTGTGTTTTTCCTGCTCTCTTCCAACGTGGCCGAGATCATGATCATCTTCTTGCCCACGATCTTTGGCCTGCCCAGCCCGCTTACAGCCATTCAGCTCTTGTGGCTCAACATGGTGACGGACGGGGCGCCGGCGCTGGCGCTTGCCAAGGAGAAGGGCGACCCGGACGTGATGGAGCACCCGCCTCGCCCCAAGACTGAGCCCATCATTCATGGCCCCATGCGCCTGGGCATCGTGATACAGACCTTCAGCCAGACCGGCGCGACTCTCGGGGCCTTTGCCCTGGGACTCATCTGGCATCTCCAGGCGAACCAACGCGCTTCCAGCGGATGCCAACCCCGTGTCCTTTCTCTTTCGCTACAACTGGAGCGGCGTGGACGTGCAGACCGCCGAGACCATGGCCTTTGTCACGCTTTCTCTGTGCGAGTTGTTCCGTGCCTTCACCTGTCGATCGGAGCGGCTCTCGCTCTTCCAGATCGGCCCGTTTTCCAACCCCTACCTGGTGGGGGCGGTCCTGGTCTCCATTGTGATGCTGGTCGCAACTGTTTTCGTGCCCTTCCTCAACCCCATTTTCAACACGAACCCGCTCAGCCTGACCGAGTGGGAAGTGGTGATCGGCTTGGCGCTCATTCCGGCAGTGGCGGAAGAGATCACCAAATGGTATCTGCGGCGGAAGGGTAGCCGAAGTAATTGAAGGAAATTACGGGCAGTAGGATGGCGGGGGCCAACAGATCCGACAAACGAACCTATTGCCCGAATAGCACCGGAAGGCACCAGGCTAAAACATTCAAGAAGCCTGCTGCATAAAGAGATGCGACAAGGTCATCAACTAGAATGCCCCAACCATGAGGGAGAAATTCCATTTTGGATGCCGGCCACGGCTTAATAATGTCGAAAACCCTCGTGGCGACAAACGCCCAGATGACCGTCAAAGCAAGGCTGGGAACTCCAAACAGCAACACCGTGACGAAAAAGCCGGCGTGCTCGTCCAGAACAAAATACCTTGGATCCTTCTTGTTCCAATGACGTTCGGCCCATTTTCCAAGGGGTATTGATATGATGCAGGTCACAGCAAGGGCCGCTGCAATCAACGGCGTCTGAAATTGGTACGGGGCCAATAGCTTAATCAGGATAAAAATCAGCACCGCGGGCAAACTGCCAACCGTCCCGGGCGCGACCGGCGAATATCCGAGCCACAATGATGTGCAAAGAGCCTCACAAATGCGATCTTGCCAATTCTTCATATTATAACCGGAGCGCTTTGATGTGTTATAAGTCCTTCCAGAAATCGGGCAGGACGCGCTTCTTTTAAAAAGTTGTCTTCTGTGACCGGCATTCTTATATAAAAACTTTGGACACGTCTACCGAATTAAGTCCTAGTAATTTACAGGAGGAGACCTCTGGAGCCTATGGATAAGAAAATAGTTCTCGCAAGACATGGCGAGACAATCTTTAATCGAGCCGGATTCATCATGGGACGGAGCGATTCTCCGCTCACGCCCGAGGGTGTCAGCGCCGCGAAACAGGTGGCGCGGCTCATTGAGGAGCAGAAAATTCGGACGGTTTTTTGCAGCCCCTTGGGTAGAACACGCCAAAGTGCGGAGATATACACGGAAGGCATAGGCCTTCCCATACTCGTACCGAGATGCAATGGCGGAACTTTCATGTGGTGAGTGGGAGGGAAAACCGCGCAGCGAAGTCGGGGATGGCGTCCAACTAATTCGAAATGCTTGGCTGGACAGGCCTCCAGGAGGGGAGAGCTATTCAGATGGAGAGACGAGGGTTGCGCCGTTCATCCAAGAGATCGAGTCAGAAGACAATCAGTACCCTATTCTGGTGGTAGGCCATGCCAGCGTGAATCGAGTGTTCTTGAAGCTATGGTTGAGCTTGGATCCGGAGTGCGCCATGAGCATCAAATCCCCCCATGATACGATTTACCTGATCGAGGATCGGCGCAAGGTGGTGGCTCGGTCCGTGACCGGTCTTGAGACGGAGGGGTTTCTATTTCACTTGGACAGATTCCCGAGTCATGAGGGCAGGGGCTGCCGGTAACTCCCTTATTGTGAGGGGCGCAAGCGAAACCGGTTGAGTGACTCTCTTGGATGCTTCGGCCTTTACAATGATGTTCCATCCCAGGCGGTTATATGGAAAGATTCCGCCCAACTTTTTGTCTATCCAACTCAACGCGTTGAGCCTTACGAATTTCTTGTCAGAAGACGGCAATGGTGGCAGCTTATAGGGGATTAAATAGACCGATCTCCATGCAACGCTCTGAAAGCCCGCAACCTGCAATTTTTTGTGCAGACTCATTGCCGTATAGAAGCGCAAATGAGTCTCGTCCCACCCGAACCATTCTTTGTCTTTGCGCAATACGCGGTGATACGTCCCCTGCAGTAGGTAATTGAGCGACAGAGAATTCTGGGTGCTCAAGACTATTAGCCCGCCTGGAACGACAGAGGCCGCAGCGTCCCCAAGTAGCCCCTGGTCGTCCGGTACGTGTTCGATAACGTCTTTCATGAGGACGACATCGAAGCGGCCGCGAGAAGAAAATGATGGGAACTCCTCGCTGTGGATGAAACGGCAAAGATGATGTACCCTTTCCTGCCTCGCAAAATGCACAGCGGTCGAAAGCGCGGTATCCTCCGCGTCCACCCCGACCACTTCTGCCGCGCCTTCAAGCGCCGCGTGCACGGTGAACATCCCCGCGCCGCAGCCATAGTCCAGAAAACGTTTTCCTTTCAAGTCTCCGAGCAGTTCCAGGATGAAAGCATTCTTGGCGCGGCTGTAGGCCTTGCTCTGTTGATCCAAGTACGCAGCAAGGGCCTTTTCCGGGTCGTGGGACCTCAGCCAGTGGTCATCAGGGTATGTCTTCCTTTTAAGATGATCCATCTAAAACTCTATGAGTTCCCGATACAGACGCTCCCAGACTTCCCGCTCCCTTTCAGAGGAGAACTGCTTCATTTTATGCCTCGCTGCGGCCCCCAACGATTTTGCAAGCCCAGGGTTTTCCATGATTTCCGCAAGCGCGACTGTTAGAGCCTCCGAATCTCCCCACGGAACCAAGAGACCTGTGACATGATCTTCTACCAGAGTCTCCATGGCGCCTGTGCGGGTCGCGATGGAGGGCACTCCCGCTGCCATCGCCTCCATTAATATATTCGGACACCCTTCAGTCACAGACGGTAGCACAAACACATCGAGGCTCCTTAGCCACCGCGAAACCTGCTCGTGGGGAATTGCTTCCGTAAAACTTAATATGTCCTCTATTCCGGTTCTGTCCAGCATTTGGCGATAAATTTCCCGCTCCGATTCTCTTAATTCACCAAGAAGTTCCAAGGCCAACCGATGTTGCGATTTGAGCCGGGCCACAGCCTTGAAGATATAAGGCAATCCTTTGGCATACTTGAATATCCCCGCGCACCCTATCCTGAGAGGTTCATTGTCAGCACGCTCTCGAGACCACACCTGGTCCGGGAGGTCCACGGAGTTGTAAATTATCCGGGCTTTGTCTTCAATAGGGGTAAGAGCATGAGCCATTTCCACAAGATCCCGGCTTAGAGCCACGACCCTGTCGGCGTTTTCCAGGCCGCTTCGACATGCCCCCACCTTTTCCGGGCTGAAGATGTATTTCTTGATATCATTGCCAACGACGGTGAGCACCGATGGGACACGCACTCTACGTGCCAGCAGTCCAGTCACGTACCCCACCGGCCACAGGAAGAAGGAGTGAAATAAATCGAATGCCACTTCGCGATGGAGCATCTCCAGTGACTGGTACATCATCTGCAACGTGAGCGTGTGAGGGCAATCCCACAGGCTCCGCTGGGAGTCAATTATCCTTTCCCTGCCGACGGCCAGTCGATGGACAATGATGCCGTCCGTCAGGCGGCTCTGCCGGTTCTCGTCCAGGAGGACAAAAGGTTCCTCTGCTACTTCCAGGTGCGCCACGTGGACTTCCAGCCCCATGTTCGCGGCGTGGCGGGCCACCCTTCCCACGGTTCGGGCCAGTCCTCCCCATTGCGTCGGGCGAAACTCGGGGGTCGTTATGCAGACCTTTATGCGCCTCTTTTTAGCCTGGTTCATCGACTCGGCTTCTGTTTTCGTTTTCCTGTACTCCCGATGAGTTGCATACTCTGACAAATATTTCTATCATCCGGGCGAAAGAAGGGGAAGATTTACCTCATTATGCGTGTCGGAATCGTCTTCCATAAGAATCCCTTAGCTCCTCCCACAGGCATTGATCTTGTTCGTTTGCGAGCCATTTCTCTGGGGTTCATCCGCAAAGGTATAGACGCTGAAGTCATCGCCCCGATTGACCGGGAAGGCATCTTAGAAGGCATCGTGCCTGTCAGGCGTCTTGAGGCGCTTGAAGAAGCGGGCCGATACGATATCGTCAAGACGTGTTACCACGACTCGATTTTGCTGATCGAACGCTATCGCGGACCCGTGGTTTCCCGCATCGTCAGAGTAGTGGACCACGAGCTGCCTGAAAGAGACGAGCCTTTTCGAGAGCGCTTGCTCCGCTGCCAAGACTTGATTCGAGATCGGGCCTCCGCTGTGATCCTGAACAACGCGGAGAACCGGGAGCGCTGGAGGAGTTTCTACGGCGGAGAGCTGCCGATTGTCCTGGTACCTACGGGCTGTCCCGCGCATATTCCCCCGCGGGGCCTAAATCCGTACAGGCCGGGCGAACATGTGTTGCTGTTCCTGGGAAGCCTTGCGGCTCCCCGGATGGTTCATATTTTGAATCAAGCGGCACGGCTGCTTCGTGATCGAGTTCGAGTTCACCTTGTGGGGATTAACAAAGCTTGCATGTACGGCGGCGCTGAAGAAGATTGTGCGCTGGACCCTCTGGTCGTCGACCATGGCGAACTCGCTGAGGAAGAGGTCTGGGATTATATCCGTTATGCAAGTGTCGGATTAGCCTTGGCTGCGGGGCCGCATGCGTTCGACAATGATGTTTCCAAGATCCTAAACTATTTGAGAGGCGGGCTGCCGGTGGTGTCCGAAGAACCTATAATCACTAATGAACTTATTCAGCAGACGGGTTTTGGCAAGGATATTCTCCCACGGGGATGTCCGCGAGTTGGTGTCCAATACTCTGGAACTCGTTGAACACCCACTGGACGAAAAGAGAGACGAGGTCATGCAATTCATGGCCGCAGAGCATTCGTGGGATAAGAGGGTTGACTCATATGTGGATCTGTTCCGCAAAATCCTTTCTGCTGGATGCCTCCGCCTTGCTAAGCAAATGAAGACCCTGATACGAATTGGCATTCAAAGCGGTGAAGATTGGGGGAAGGCTCTTTGTTAAGACGGTTCCCTCAAGCCTTTTTCCAGGAAACTTTGACGTTGCTGGAATGTTCATTTCTCCTCAGGAGAAATGAACATTCCAGCAAAATTAAAAGTTCTTGGAGAGGGGTTCGGGGAGACCCTTCTTACAAGAAGGTTCTCCCCGATTATTCTTGGTTGGTAGGACAGCATGAAAGTAGTTCTTGTACGCCCGCCATTTTACGCGCTCTTTGGCATGACCATCCCGAAGATGAAGACCTACCCGTTGAATCTCCTCTATTTGGCTACGTACGTGAGAGATCGAGGTGGGTACGAAGCGGCTCTAGTGGATGGAGAAAATGTGGCCGTGCCGGACCTCGAACCGCTGGAAGGGGCAGCGCAAGATCCGGAAGTTGTCATGCACCAGGGTATTCCCCGCATGGTCAAGATGCTCGAGGATCCGGCGCACGCAATCTGGGAGGAAACAGAAAGAAGGATTACGGCAGAGAACCCGGACCTCGTTGGAATCACCTGTAACTCCGGGAACATGGATGCGGCTCGCATTCTGACGGGGCGACTCAAACGCCGGGGCGTGCCGGTGATTCTCGGAGGCAGCCATCCCACGGTGCTCCCCGAACAGAGCCTCAATTACACAGGCGCGGACATGGCCGCGATTGGAGAAGGGGAGCTGACCCTTGTGCGAGTAATGGATGCGCTGAGGGGGAAAGGGTCTCTGTCGGAGATTCCTTCGCTCGCATGGCGGAAAAACGGCCGGATTATTGTCAATCCAAAAGCCGACCTTATCGCGGAAATCGACGGCCTGCCAATTCCTGACCGTTCTTTCATCAACCGATCCGAGTATTTCGGGGAAGTCCTTCTGACAGGCCGCGGCTGTCCTTTTGACTGCGCGTACTGCGCTTCGAGGAATATCTGGGGCCGGAAAGTTCGGATGCGGTCGGTTGGCTCGATTATCGAAGAGCTTGAAATTCTCAGGCAGGCTGCCGAATCGGAACAACCAGTCGGAGAATGCGCTGGAGAGGAACCGGCCGTGGGGAAGAAGCGTTTGATCCCCGTCCCGGCCGATGGGTGGTGAAAGTGGTGGACGACACTTTTACGGTGAACCGGAAACGCACCCTGGCGCTTCTCGATGAGATCATCGCGGCCGGCCTGAATTGTTTCGAGTTCACGGGAGGAGTCCGAGCGGACACTCTGGATGAGACCCTCGTCGCCAAAGATGCGCGAGGCCAATTTCAAGCGGGTCACTCTGGGAGTCGAAAGCGGCAGCCCGCGTATCCTGAAGATGATTCGCAAGGGTGAGACCAACGAGGACGTGAAAAGGGCGATCAGGGTTGCTCCGCGCGGCCGGTATACGCTCGCACGCGTTTTTCATGATCGGACTCCCGGACGAGACACTGGAAGACGTGGAGCTTTCCAAGAAGCTGATCCTGGACGTGCAACCCGATCACGTGGAGATAAACATGGTCACACCTTATCCGGGGACGGACATCTTCGCCAAGCTCATTCCCGAGGACCCTGCAAAGATCGACCGCTGGTACAGGTGGTTTCACCAGGGCATGGCCACGCATTCGGACCGCCTCGGCTTTGATCTGGACCGAGCGTACGAGGATTTTCTCGCATTCGCGAGGGAATACCACGTGTCGAGGGGAGAAGCCTGATATTAAAAGGCCGGCTGGTAATCTGATCCTGCTTACACAGACTGCATGCCGAAGTTCCTTGAGACACCAACAGGAAATATGTTATGGAATCTCAGGGACGTAAACTCCTGAAGCATGAAAGAGTCAGGAGTCTTACGAAGAAGGGAACAGTCTGCCTTTGCCGATTTATTCAGACTGAATAATTCTTGTGAGCCGCTGTCTGGTGGAGATTAGACACTATGTCAGGAGGGAACGATAATGATCTCGCTTCATGAGGATCACCTTGCCCCTGAAGGCATTCTACTTCGACCCCAATAATTACCGCTTTCACGACATAGATGGATTTGTCTATGCATCTGAGGAGCGCTTCCACGAGGATTCGGTTCAAAGGAAGGCGTATCAGCGCATTCGACAAGAAGAGGGTCTACAAGAACTAAAGAACTCCATCATGCGAAATGGATACATCCCCGTTGAGCGAATCGTAGTGAGGCCGTACAAGGATTCTCCGGATAAATGGGTCGTTATCGAAGGAAACAGGCGTGTGGCAGCAATAAGGTGGATACTGGAGGACTATGACGCCGGAGTTGCTCTCGAGGCCTCAGCCTTGGACTCGCTGAAGAAGCTGCCTGTTGTCATAGCAGAGCAAGATGAGCCCAAAGAGATCTTTAGAGCCTCTCTAATGGGCATAAGGCATGTTTCAGGTATAAAACAGTGGGGTGGATATCAGCGCGCCAAGCTTGTCGCAACCATGCGCGACGAACTTAAACTTGAAGCGGCAGATGTTGCTGAAAGAGTAGGCATGTCCACTCATGAAGTAAATAGAAGATATCGTGCTTTTAAAGCATTGCAGCAAATGCAGGATGACGATGATTATGGGGGAGATGTCAGACCGTCCATGTACCCACTATTTCACGAGGCTGTCTCGCTACCCGTCGTTCGTAGTTGGCTGGGATGGGATGAAGACAAAAATTTATTTACCGATGGCGAGAACTTACCACAATTCTATGACCTACTTACTCCCACCGAGCAAGAGGAAGGTGGAACAATCGAACCAAAAATCACTACCTTCTCTCAGGTTCGAGAACTGCGGTTTATTCTCCCCAAAGCCGAAGCTAAGCGACTGCTGCTCGAACCTTCGCGACCTTTTCAAGATGCTATTAGTGTAGCGAAGCAGGAGGAACTCTCGTGCCTTTGGGCTGGAGAGGTTTCTGCTTCTATCAGAGCTTTAGAGACAATGGGCATAAAAGAACTGAAGTCGCTTAGCCCGGAGGATATTGACCTACTGCGGAAACTAGGACAGGTCATTAACGAGCGACTTGATGACCATAAATCATTGACGGGGGAGGTCTGTTAAGTAGCTTTGGGGTAATAAATGAAACCTGGTCCCTCACTTATTTCGACAAGGATCCTAAACACAATAGAATTGGATGCAAGTCCACGCCCTGTCGTAGAGATAGTTACTGAAATTATTATGGCCGAGAAGTGGTGTGCGAACGGCTCAGAGGCAAGAGAAAGGGCCGAAAGGTGGCAAAAAACCACCCTTACACGACTTCAGCAGGAGTTAAACGCACTTCAAGAGATGGGACGGCCGGCTCGATTAGCTTTTAATTCATCATCTCAGTACATGATTCAGGGTGCATGCTTCGTAGAGCCTAAAGACTCGGACGAGCTTAAAGATAAAAAAAGAAGAAGATATCGATTTACGGATTATCACCAAGCCATTTCCGGTTTATCTCCTCACCAGTTTGAGGTGCTTTGCAGCAAGCTAATAGGCTTGTTAGGAGTTGAGAACCCGATTGTAACAAGGACTTCTGCAGATGAGGGCATAGATTTCTATGGTAGGCTGACATTTGACAGCATTTTTTTCCCTCATGATCTTTCGCTTACTGTTCAGAAGCAGCTCTCGATTTGGCTGGTAGGTCAAGCAAAGCACTATCAAGCAACTCAATCAGGAACCCCAGAAATTAGGGATTTGGCCGGTGCAATAGCTCTGGGAAGAGCCGGTGCCTTCGGCAGCGTGGAGTCACCCTTTGTTGATCTGCATATCCGTGTTGCGGATCCTGTTTTCGCTTTGTTTGTCACCACGGGCTCTCTTAGCGCCAACGCATGGAGGCTATTGAAACGGTCAGGCATCATCGGGATGGATGGTGAAATGTTGGCAGCATTCCTTGCAGATCGCGGGGTGGGCATGAGGTCATCTAGCTTTGAAATAGCAAGCTTCATAAACTGGATAGGAGCATGACATCGGCATGCACGCAGACCTTCAACGAGGCGGGGCATGTCGGGTGGTGTTTTCTCAAAGCTCTTCGGCCGCTTAGTTGCAGGCCGGTGATTTTGATCGTTAGGCGGGGCTGGCATTCCAAGCCCAAGCGAGTAAATTGAGGAATATTGATGGCAGCCGAAAGTGTATTGCCAGATGATCCGCTACAGTTCATCAAAACGTGTGTGCGGGCGAGAAAGGTCTTGTGGACCTATCATGTGACCATGCGCCTGAAAGGCCGGTTAATTTCTCGACAAGCTGTCCTTGAGTCTCATGCAAGGTATGAGATCGTTGAAGCGTATCCAGACGACAAGTATCTTCCAAGCTACCTTGTATATTCAGAGTGGAAGGGCGATATTCTCCATATACTTTTTGCCGCGGACATAGAGGGGGATAACGTTCGAATTATTACCGCCTATCGCCCAGACCCCGATGAGTGGGAAGAGGATATCAAGACAAGGAGACATTCGTCATGAAGTGTCATGTATGCGGATCGTATTTGAAGCCCATGATCACAGACCTCCCTTTCAAAGTCAGTGAAACCACCATTGTGATCCTAAAAGGCTTGCCGGTTCTTCAATGCGACAACTGCAGTGAATACTTGCTGGAAGATGCGGTGATGAGCCGCGTGGAAGAGATCCTTCAAAGAGTGGATACGGCAGCGGAATTGGAAGTCATCCATTACGCGGCCTGATAGCTGGCCTGTGCTATCTAAGTTCGATGTCCAAGAAGGGTATTAAAAACATGGCCGTTCCAGACGAAATTCTGAGGGTAGCATTGACTCTTAAGCCTGAACAAAAAGCAGAATTAGTTGACAAGCTGCTCTCAAGTCTGGATAAGCCCGATAAAGAGATTGACGAATTGTGGGCCAAAGAGGCTGAGAGTAGAATTGATGTGTACGAACAGCGCAAAATCAAGGCTGTCCCTTTGGAGAAAGTAGGCGCCGGTCAGTAATGATAGCGGATCTGGGCGATGAGAAGAGAGTCCTTTTCAACCTTGTAGACGATACGATGTTCATCGGTTATGCGTCGTGACCAGTACCCTGACAGGCCATGCTTCAAAGGCTCTGGTTTTCCCATACCTTCGTAAGGCGACCGTTGGATTTCTTTGATCAGTCTGTTGATACGGTCGAGGATCTTTCGGTCGGTTCGTTGCCAGTAGAGATAATCTTCCCAGGCATGTTCGGAGAAAACCAGCTTCACTCAGCCAACTCCCGGTACTATGCCACCGCCAGCTTCCAATTCAGCGATGGACTCCAGGAGCCTCCGTGCATTCTTTGGGCTCCTGAGAAGGTAAGCGGTTTCTTCGAGAGCTTCGTAGTCTTCAAGGGATATCATTACAACAGAGCGCTGATTTTTTCGTGTGATGATCATGGGGGAGTGGTCGTCACAGACTTTGTCCATGGTTTTGGCAAGATTTTCTCTAGCTTGTGAGTAAGTGACGGCATTCATGGCCGGTCCTCCAGAATAGACGCTTACGTACAAGTTATTGTACAACACTGTTTAGCTCATGGCAAGGCCCAAGCCCTCACCCGTGCAACTACTCACTTACGCCGGGAAATCGTGGGTCATAGGTCATTGCGAGGAGCGAAACGACGAAGCAATCTAAGCTTTGGCGGTGCATTAGATTGCTTCGCTACGCTCGCAATGACAATCTTGTGCCGCCCGCAACTGGGGGAATACTCACCCGCAGCAATAGGATGCGATTCTACTCACCGTCTCTCTGTCTGCTTTGAACGGATTTTCAACATGCGCGGGCAGTTCCAATTGGTGAGTTTCGGCAAAAGGCGTGTGCTTCAACTTAAGATTGTACGCTATTACCATCAAGGCTTCCAGATTGACAGCATCCAGGATGTTGTACGCGAGCAGCGTTTCCAGGGCCTTTTCGTTGTGGTTTCTTCGGAAATCCTCCCAGAGCAGGACCGCGAAGTAACCGTTCACGCCATCCAAGTCTTCTCTGTCCAAACCGAGCGCTTTCTCGCATCCCTTTAATCCGCCGCGGTAGCCCGAGGCTGTGCAGCACGAATCTCAGGTCAATGTGCGCGTGATTCATCCTGATCTTGAAATAGTTCTCAATGAACGGGAGGTCAAAGCATCTCCCGTTATACGTGACTACTACTTTGAATCTGAAAATGTCCTCCACAAATTGTTCGAGGTTTTGATCGTGAACATAGTGGCGCACTGACACCCCGTCATACATCGCAATGGTTGTGATGTAGTTTCCCGAGCCTGGGAAGCCGGTAGTCTCGATGTCGAGATACGCGACTGAATCTCGAAACTCCGGGAAGAGCCTCCAGTGATGGTTCGATGACAGGGATTCGGTGAAGTAACGAGGATCGTTGTCCTCAAGGTGTGCCATAGACTCGTCTATGCGACTCTTCAGGAAATGGCGCCTCTCCCTGGACGATTCAGCTTGAGATCGAACCACAAGATCGTCCCAGGACAGAATCCCGTGAGACCATAGGTTGTATTCCGATTTGGGCCCTATGCCCGGTATGTGGCAAAACGTATTCCTTAGCATCCGCGCTCCTTCGCGTTATTATGAGAATTCGTGTCGCAAGTATTCATCTATTCTATCGGTACGCAGCCGGCTTCAGGCGGTTGGTCACGTCCAGCACGCCCTCCAGCGAGCCCTCCGCCAACAGCTCTCGGATGGCCCAGCCCGTGGCAAGTTTGTCGTGATGCCATCTCTTGAGTTCCGGACTGTACTCCGCCAGAAGATATTCCGCAATAGCCACGGCTGCCGTGGGGCCGTTCGGGCCTTTGCTCTCTATTTCCACCTCATAGTGGAGAATCTCCGCTTCGCGAAAGAAGTAAACAACCGAGTCCGCGGCCAGCTCAGCCTGGACCATGCCATCTGTTCCTGAGATTACCGCGCTCGCGGCTCTTCTTGTGTCGCGGCGCTGGATGACCACGAGCCCTGCGCGTGTCATTATCTCCATAGGATCTGCGTGCTCCAAGATCCCTCGCGCAAAAATCCAGCTCAATGCCTTGACGGGAAAGTTGCGCCTCGACTTCGGCCACCGACGTTTTCGACCAGAGCGCCTCTGTCTCAACACGTTCGCGACCGCCCCATTCAGTTTGCTTTGACGGCCCCTTAAGAGTTATCCAGAGATCGGTTCCGATTCGTCGCAATCGCAGCCCCCATTTCTTAGCACGTCAATTTCCCGTCCGACGTGTCGAAATAATGATCCTGGAGTAGTTGCGGCTCACCTGGTATGAGTTTGTACGCGCCAATTGCGGTAAGACTCGCTATTTCCTGATAGACAGTCTCAGGTCTGTCGGAGCAAATCAAGAGAGTGGCTTCGCGTTCCAGGGGGATCTCGTGCTCTGATTGCATAGCCGCAACTTTCTGATGCTAAAGAGTGTCTTTGTCAATGATATATTCATCGCGAAGATTTTTGTCGGCATTCGAAGGAATGGGTAAGGCACGGGTTTCCTGCCGACTGATCCATTGTTGTCACTAATGCCTGCAGAGTGGGAGGGGAGAGGTTATGCCAAAAAGAGTGGGTATTGTGGGCGCGGCTGTAACGCCGTTTAAGGCCAGTTGGCGCGAGAAAACGTATTATGAATTGGCGCAAATGGCAACGCGGGAGGCGGTAAAAGACGCGCAGATCTCCATCAAGGACGTGGATGCGGCCTTCTACGGAATTTACAACGATATCTTTGAAAGGGCGGCCATTCCGGAACATGCCATCCACGGGCTGCTGGGCATGCAGAATAAGTTCGGTACAAGAATTTCAACTGGGGGCGCGACCGGCGCGTACACCATGTCAGCTGCGCACGCGTATCTGGCCGCGGGCCGATTCAAGACCGCGCTGGTGCTGGGGGTGGAAAAGTGCACCGACTGCTTCGACTTTTCCTCCATGTCCGCTACCCCTGAAGTGATCAAATCCATCGGCTGGTCCGGAGACTCTTTTTTCGAGCAGGCCATCGGTTGGTCAGCCTCCGACAGCTACGCGGAAGTGGTGCTCGCTTACATGGATGAGCACCCGGGCGATCTCAAGCCGGAAATCACCGCACAGATCTCTTCACAATTGAGCGAGCAAGTCAAAGGGAACGAGTACGCGCAAAGGCAGTTTGACCAGGTCACGCCCGAGGAGGTCATGAACTCGAGACTGGTGGTCTATCCCTTCAAGGAGCTGGAAATCTGCGTATACACCGAAGGCGCGGCGGCTCTGATCCTGGCGGAAGAAGAGACCGCCAAGGAGATCTCAAGGAACAACGGCTCCCCGATCGTCTGGATCACAGGGCTGGGCGAATCCAACGAGCATTCGTACGCGGGCAAGAACCAGAAGATCATGTCGAGGATAATGTCGGATCATTATGCGTCTCATCGGGCCTATGAGATGGCGGGCATAGCAGATCCGACCAAGTCCATAGAAGTGGTGGAACTCCACGACGCGTTTGTTCACCAATTGGAGATCAGCATGGCCGAATTCGGGCTCGTGCCCCTCGGAAGGGCCGATTCGCTCATTGAAGACGGGCTCATGACGCCGGGAGGCAAGTACCTGGTGAATCCCTGCGGCGGCTTGATCTACTGCGGGCATGCAGTTGGAGCAAGCAACATCATGTCCGCGTGGTCGGCACGAAACGAATTGATCAGCAGAAAGCTTCGCACGGCCCTTGTCCATGGGACCGGCAGCACCATAGCTCAATACACATGCTGCCTGATCCTTGAGCACGAATAAGGGGAGGAGACGAAACATGACAGCGGAAAAAGCCAAAGTGATTGATTCGAAATACATCCCTGACGTCGCATCGGAAGTTGTGACCATTGAGGGAGAGAACTATCTGATCTCCAACGATGCCATGTACACCTTCTACCGGAGATCAAAAGGAGAATTCTCCCGTTTCTTTCTCGCGCTGAGGGATGAAAAGCAGCTTCTCGGCTGCAAGTGCACAAAGTGCGGACTGGTGAGAGTGCCTCCATTCTTGACCCATTGCCCGGACTGTGACTTTGCTCCCACGGAATTGGTTGAAGTCGAGCAGCGCGGCGTCATGAACAGCACACCCCCGATCACCTATTTTGCCACCTCTCTCTTTCAGCACATGGCCCCTTACGGCCGAGGCCGAGTGATCTTCAGAGGCGCAGATACGGCGATGAGCGTGAACCTTTACACCACGACAGGGATTCTGGTGCCGGGAATCTTCACCAAAGGGACCGAGGTGAAGCTCGTTTTCAGGGATAAACGGATAGGTGAGATGACCGATGTGTTTCTGCGTCCCGTCCTCCGAACTTACGGAGGAACAACTCAAAAAGAAGGGCCTGACGGAATCGGAGATCGATTGGGAGGCGCCTGTGGAGCCGAAACTACCTGCACCCTCACCTGAGGACGTCGCGGTCCATCAACAGGCGGTCAAAGAGATGCGATCGGTTGTCGAGGCCATGAATACCAACGAGCGAGCCCGGAAAGACATTGCAGGCTGGAAACGGGACATTCTGGTGAAGACCACGGGGCGGCAGCTTTTGCCATTTTCATCGATGACGGGAATATATGGCTGGTGGAAAGAGATCCCGCGCATGCCGATTTCGTCATGGTCTCCGAGGACCCGCTCACTCTGCTCAACGGCTTGTCTTATAGAGGGGCAATCACCGACTCAGTCATCAACAAGAAGCTTTGGATAAGCAAGAACATGGAGTTCACCACCATTTTCAAACTGGACAGAATGGCACGGTCTGTAGCTCGGTCCAAGAAGGTGACGAAGACTTGAGGTGCTGAAGGAAAGGACAGTTGCATGTCGGTGTGTTCATAAACCAAAATAGTCGGGAGTTGAACAATTCGGAGGGGAAAAGCTATAATGTCGCCTTTTAGGGTTGCCATCTGAGCCGAAATTTAATGGGAGGCAGAACAATTGAATATGTTGGCCCCGGATACTGCTCTTTGGCCCTTGGCTGTTTATTTTTTCGTAGTCATTGCTCTTGTTACAGCCATGATATTGATCTCATTTTTTCTTGGCGAGCGGCATAAGGAAAGGACCACGGGTGAACCTTACGAGTCAGGTATCATCCCAACCAGCTCCGCCCACGTTCGTTTTGACGTCCGTTTCTATCTCATCGCTGTTTTCTTTGTGATTTTCGACCTGGAAGCGCTGTTCATTTTTGCGTGGGCAGTGGCGCTTCGCGAGCTCGGCTGGACGGGATACCTGGAAATCCTCATTTTCATCGGCATCCTTGTGGCCGCACTCGTGTATCTGTGGCGTATTGGCGCGTTGGAGCTGAGAACAACAAGGCAGAAGGCGCGTGGGGCCTAGAGTGGTTGCCAAGAATAATGGCTATTCGGCCATCCGAGACGGGGAATCGGAAGGCTCACCGCAGAGGCGGTTTTCTTCGTCATTCCTGCGAAAGCAGGAATCCAGGACCGGCCTCCGCGCGAGACGTGGGGTCATAATGAGCCGCCGGCAGGGACGCCGGCGCTACCCCCGGATCAAGTCCGGGGTGATCACGCTTTTGGAGTGACCATTCCCGCAAACCAGAAACGAATTTTGGCAATTACTACGAATTTCCATAGTGTAGTGAAAGGATTGTATGCTGTATGCGTTGGTCGTTGGTTAAACCTGCAAGTTCGCTTTCCGCAGATAAACAAGAAGGTTCTCTTGAAGATACCGTCCGCCGGAGCGTCATCTTAACTCGGCTACAGGACCTGCTGGCGTGGGGACGTAAGTATTCGATATGGCCTTTCAACTTCGGCCTCTCATGTTGTTATGTGGAAATGGCCACAAGCTTCACGAGCAGATATGACATAGCACGTTTTGGATCTGAGGTTTTGAGGGGGTCGCCGCGAGAATCGGACCTCATGGTAATAGCAGGGACGGTATTCATGAAGATGGCCCCAATAATCGAGCGGTTGTATCAACAGATGATGGAGCCGCGTTGGGTAATTTCTATGGGATCGTGCGCTAATTCGGGAGGCATGTACGATATCTACAGCGTGGTTCAGGGGGTAGATAAGTTTCTACCGGTGGATGTGTACGTGCCGGGGTGTCCGCCTCGACCTGACGCATTCTTGGAAGGCCTTTTGTTGTTGCAACAGGCTGTTGGGCAGGAAAGACGCCCACTGAGTTGGGTGGCCGGCAGACAACAGGTGGAGCGCCCTGTAAAGCAGGCGTTTCGAGATTCAAAAAGGGAAGAAAGACGCAAGACCACGGAACTGCGGTCACCGGACGAAATCTAATTACGTTACGGTCGGGCTAGATTGATAACACGCGTAAGTATGAGCTTTCGGCCCCATGCCTAGTGTGAAGGAAGTCACTCTTAATGAGCAATCACTCAATGATAGTTCAAGAATTGCAAACTAAGTTTAGTGACTCAATTGTTGCAATACAGGCCACACGCGATGACGTTCCCACAGTTTGGGTAATGGAAAACAAAGTGCGTGATATCTTGCGGTGGCTCAAATATCGATGCGGAGAAGCCATATCGAACGCTTTACGACCTCACTGCCGTTGACGAGAGAGTTCGCTCGAATCGTCACGAACTGCCGGATTCCGACTTCACGGTGGTTTATCACCTTCTTTCTTACGACCGCAACGAAGACCTCCGAATAAAAGTGCCCCTGAAGGAGGAGTTTCCTGCCGCACAGAGCGTGGTGGACATTTGGCCTAGTGCAAATTGGTACGAGCGCGAAGTGTGGGACATGTTCGGTATAGGATTTGAGGGCCACCCGCATCTGAGGCGAATCCTCATGCCGCCCTACTGGGAGGGACATCCACTGCGAAAGGAACATCCTGCTCGCGCCACCGAGATGGAGCCGTTCCACATGCCGGAAGCGCGAGCAGTGTCGGAAGAGAGCCAACTGCAGTTTCGTCCGGAAGATTGGGGCCTGACGCCAGGGGGGCCGGACAGTGATTACATGTTTCTCAATCTGGGACCTCAACATCCTGGAACGCATGGCCTCTTGCGAATTGTGCTACAGCTCGACGGCGAAGAGATCGTGGACGCTGTACCGGACATCGGCTATCACCATCGCGGCGCTGAGAAAATGGGCGAACGCCAGTCCTGGCATACGTACATCCCTTATACGGATCGCATCGATTACCTCGGTGGGGTGATGAACAATCTCCCCTATGTCCTGGCGGTTGAAAAGCTGGCAGGAATAGAAGTTCCGAACAAAGTCAAGGTTGTCCGAGTGATGATGGCGGAATTCTTCAGGATCGCCAGCCATCTGGTCTGGTACGGGACCTTTGCCCAGGACTTGGGAGCGATGTCCCCTGTATTTTTTATGTTTAATGATCGGGAACGAGTTTTTGAGATTGTAGAAGCCATTTGCGGTGGCCGCATGCACCCAAGCTGGTTCCGTATTGGCGGGGTGGCCCAGGATTTGCCTAATGGGTGGGATGGGCTGGTCGGAAGGTTCTTGGACTATCTCCCCAAGCGTCTGGCCGAATACGACAAATTGGTGATGCAAAACCGAATTTTCAAGGCCCGTACCGTGGGTGTCGGAAGCTATACTCTGGATGAAGCAATAGAATGGGGAGTGACAGGGCCGGGGTTGCGCGCTTGCGGCTTCGAGTGGGATTTTCGCAAGAGGCGACCTTATTCGGGTTACGATCAGTTCGAGTTTGACATTCCTACCGCGACGCATGGTGACTGCTATGACCGCGGCGTAGTTCGGGTTGAGGAGATGCGCCAGAGTCTGCGCATCATCAAACAGTGCATGAACAACATGCCTGACGGTCCTTATAAGTCGGATCACCCTCTTGCGACGCCTCCCCTCAAAGAACGCACAATGCACGATATAGAAACCCTTATTACGCATTTCTTGAGTGTGAGCTGGGGGCCAGTCATCCCGGCCGGTGAGGCGTTTTGCGGAATTGAGGCCACGAAGGGAAATAATGGCTATTACCTGATCAGTGACGGCAACACTGTGTCGTACCGCACGCGTATACGGACACCGTCGTTTGCTCACTTGCAGATGATACCTCTGATCAGTCGCGGGCTGACAGTTGCGGATCTGGTGGCTATCCTGGGCAGCATTGATTATGTGCTGGCTGACGTTGATCGTTGATGCGGTGAAGTTTGCATCCGAATAGGGATGAATTGATGCTCAGTGAAGAGATAAAACGAGAAATTGATGCTGAATGCGGTCGGTTTATGAGCAAACGGTCCGTGTGCATAGAGGCTATGCAGATTATAAGGCGGCATCGCGGCTGGATCTCGGACGAATCAATCGATGACCTTGCAGACTTGTTGGAAATGACCGCCGCGGAACTGGACGGCGTTGCTACTTTCTACAATCATCTGTTCAGAAAACCTGTTGGGAGACACGTGATCCTGGTCTGCGATAGTGTTACCTGCTGGATTATGGGGTATGAGCAACTGATGGATCATCTGAAAACGAGCCTCGGGGTGGAGTTCGGTCAGACCACCGCGGACGGACGATTTACTGTGCTGCCGATACAGTGCCTGGGAGCTTGCGACCAGGCGCCGGCTGTGATGATCGACGATGAACTTTACGGACACTTGGACCCGGCAAAGCTGGACGAAATTCTTGCAAGACACGCTTAGTGGCCCAGTTCTCAATTCGGGTGATGTATTCTCGGGCCGGGAACGATGAAAGAGGATGCGAGACTACGGTATTGGTGGGACAGGCATCTTGCCTGTCTATTATGAAATGACAGGCAAGATGCCTGTCCCACCAAAGCTGCCTGAAATACGCACCGAACTCAGAAAAGCGGGCAATTAGGAACGCTAATTGATGGAACGACCGCTCACGAAGAACATCCGACCGAATGAAGCGCCTTTGAGTCTGGAGGAATACGAAAAAGCAGGCGGCTACCAGGCGGTTCGCAAAGCTCTCAAAACCATGACTCCTAAAGAGGTTGTCTCGGTAGTGAAGGAGTCCAACCTGCGCGGCCGTGGTGGCGCGGGATTCCCTACCGGTATGAAGTGGGAGGCAATGCCGTCGGCAGGATGAAGTCCCTGGTACCAGGTACTTCATAACTAATGCGGATGAGATGGAGCCTGCTACATTCAAGGATCGCCTTCTCATGGACGGAGACCCGCACCAGCTTATCGAAGGGATGATCGTTTCCGCATATGCGACTCAAGCCGACGTTGCGTTTATTTTTCTGCGCAGGGAGTACACGCTGGCTAAGAAACGGTTGAGCAAAGCAATTGCTGAAGCCTATGACAGCAACTACCTGGGGGAAAATATCCTGGGTTCGGGTTACAATCTGAAGTTGATTCTTCATCTCAGCGCAGGGCGCTATATATGCGGCGAAGGGTCCGCATTGTTGAATTCGCTGGAGGGGAAACGGGCCATACCGCGCGACAAAACTCCTCGCCCGACTCATGTGGGTCTCTGGGGCAGGCCGACCACCACCAACAATGTTGAAACCATCTGCAATATTCCCCATATCGTTAATAACGGGGCTGAATGGTTCAAAGCTCTGAGCCTTACGGAGTGCTCCGGGACGAAGATCTACGGTGCCAGCGGCAAGGTAAACAACCCCGGAGCCTGGGAGCTGCCTATGGGCACAACAATACGGGAAATCCTCGAAAAGCACGCGGGCGGCATGCGCACCGGGCTCAAATTCAGAGGCGTGATGCCGGGGGGCGCATCAACGGAGTTTCTATTGGAGCAACACCTGGACGTCCAAATGGATTACGATTCCGTCCAAAAGGCAGGCAGCCGCCTCGGAACAGGAACCATGGTTCTGCTCGACGACCAGACGTGCCCGGTAGGCATGGTCCACAATCTGGAACAGTTCTTTGCACGTGAGTCTTGCGGCTGGTGCACTCCCTGCAGGGACGGCCTGCCATGGACCGCGGCAATCCTCAAAGCCATTGAGGACGGTAAAGGGCAACCGGAAGACCTGGACCGCCTGGAGCTGCATACAAAATTGTTAGGTATGGGCCGTACTTTTTGTGCTCTGGCTCCCGGCGCGATGGAACCGCTACAGAGCGCTTTGGTCCTCTTTAGGGAAGATTTTGATAGGCACATCAGAGAGAAGCGGTGTCCGTGGAGATCGTAGATGGCAACGATTTATATAGATAACAAACCCTACCAAGTTGAAGAAGGACAGAAACCTTCTCAACGCTTGCCTCTCTTTAGGGTTCAACATTCCCTATTTCTGTTGGCACCCGGCCATGCATTCGGTAGGGGCTTGTCGCCAGTGCGCGGTGAAGGTATTCAAGGATGAAAAGGACACCCGTGGACGCATAATGATGTCGTGTATGACTCCCGCGGCGGATGGCATGCGTATTTCAATTGACGATCCGGAAGCCCTGGAGTGTCGAGCAGGTGTAATTGAATTTCTGATGGCGAACCATCCTCATGATTGCCCTATATGCGACGAAGGGGGCGAGTGCCACCTTCAGGATATGACTGTGATGACCGGGCACAACTATCGCGCATTCCGTTTCAAGAAACGCACATATCGTAATCAATACCTCGGCCCGTTCCTCAACCATGAAATGAACCGCTGTATACAGTGCTACCGATGCGTTCGATTCTATCGCGACTATGCGGGTGGCCGTGATTTCAATGTCTTTGGCATAAATAATCGTATTTATTTTGGACGGTTTGAGGACGGAACTCTAGAGAATGAATTCAGCGGCAATCTTGTGGAGATCTGCCCCACAGGAGTCTTCACGGACAAAACCCTGAAAAAGCATTACACGCGCAAATGGGATTTGCAGACTGCTCCATCGGTGTGCGTCCACTGCGGGGTGGGATGCAATACTATCCCTGGCGAGCGTTATGGTCTGTTGCGGCGCATACATAACCGGTACAACGGCGAGGTCAACGGCTATTTTCTCTGCGACCGCGGGCGCTATGGGTACGAATTTGCCAATAGCGATAAGCGAATCCGTAAACCTCTCATCAGGTCCGATGAGAGCGGAACGCAGGAACCGACGAGCAAGGCGCAGGTGCTCCGCCATTTGCAGGCCGTGCTCAATAACAGCTCGGGCATTATCGGAATCGGATCGCCACGAGCGTCACTGGAAGCCAATTTCGCTCTGCGCACTCTGGTAGGCCCTGATCGTTTCTTCGCCGGAATGTCGGATACAGAGTACCGGCTGGTGTCCTTGGCGTTGGACATCTTGCAAAATGGGCCGGCCCGCTCTCCGTCGCTGCATGAGGTGCAGACTGCGGACGCGGTGTTCGTGTTGGGTGAGGACGTCACAAACGTAGCTCCCATGTTGGCCCTCGCATTGCGCCAGTCTGTCCGTCAAAAGCCCATGGCGATCCCTAAAGAGCTGAAGTGTCCTATGTGGAGCGACGCGGCTGTTCGGCAGGCTGTTCAGAATGAAAAGGGACCACTATTCATTGCCAGCCCCGCGGAAACAAAGCTTGACGAAGTGGCCACGCACACCTTCCGTGCCGCGCCGGCGGATTTGGCCCGCATCGGTTTTGCTGTTGCCCATGAATTGGCTCCGGGCGCACCTGCGGTCACGGATCTTCCTGATGAATTCCGACCTCTCATCCAAGCCATTGCCGCGGCTTTGAGAGAAGCCAATCGGCCGCTTGTGGTCTCGGGCACAAGTTGCGGTTCCGCGTCGGTAATGCAGGCTGCCGCTAATGTTGCGTGGGCCCTTTGCAGTAGTGGCGTGCGAGCGGATCTGTGCTTCGCGGTCCCTGAGTGCAACTCTCTGGGCCTGGGATTAATGAAGGCCAGAGGGCTCTCGGAGGCTTTCCGCGAAGTCTCGGACGGAAAAGCAGACACTGTGGTCGTTCTGGAAAATGATCTTTACCGTCGCGCAGAATCAGAGCCCGTGAAAGCGTTTCTTCGGCAAGCCAAGCACCTCATCGTTATCGACCACCTGGAAAATGCCTGTACATCGAAGGCCGAAGTTGTTCTCCCCGCCGGGACGTTTGCTGAAGCCGACGGTACGCTGGTCAATAGTGAAGGAAGAGGGCAACGATTCTTTCAGATCATGAGCCCGACAGAGGAAATCCAACAGAGCCGACAGTGGCTGACTGAAATCATGGCCGCACTCGGACGACCAGAAGCGGACAAGTTGAAGACGTTGGATAATATGACCGCAGCCATTGCAGAGAGTATGCCTCTATTTGAAGCGGTTCCAGGCATCGCGCCCGCGGCAAACTTCCGAGCAGAGGGAATGAAAATCCCACGCCAGCCGCACAGATACAGCGGGCGTACATCTATGCATGCCAGTGTAAGCGTTCATGAACCCAAACCGACTGATGATCAGGATTCAGCCCTCTCTTTTTCAATGGAGGGGTACGGAGGCCAGCCACCCGGAGCGCTCATCCCTCGCTTCTGGTCCCCTGGTTGGAACTCGGTGCAGGCGCTGAACAAATTCCAGAGCGAGGTCGGTGGTCCATTGCGCGGGGGTGACCCCGGCCTTCGACTCATCGAACCGGCACAAGTGCAATCAGTATCCTATTTTCAAGAGGTACCCGAAGCTTTTCAGCGTCGTAATGGTGAATGGCTGATCGTACCGATTTACCATATCTTCGGTTCGGAGGAATTGAGCGCCATTGCACCTGCCATCGCAGAGCGGGTCCCTAAACCGTATTTATGGCTGAACGATGAAGATGCGGCGGATCTTGAGGTGGGCCTCGGATGGGAGGTGCGGCTCGATCTGGCCAACATATCTCAGGCTCTCACCGTTAAACTCGATCCTTCTTTGCCCAGAGGTATTGCCGGTTTAAGTGTGGGATTACCGGGGTCGGAATGGGTCAATCTTCCCTCATGGGGTAAAGTGCAGGGTCTCAGGACAAGCTAAAAGTGAGCGGAAACTGATATGAACGAAATCGTCAGGCACCTGATAACCATCGCGGGAGTGCTGCTCGCCGTGATCGGTATAGCTGCCGGACTGATATGGGTAGAACGGCGGCTGTTGGGCCTTTGGCAGGATCGGTATGGCCCAAACCACGCGGGGCCCTTCGGATTGCTTCAGGTGATGGCAGACATGATAAAGATCTTCACTAAGGAAGACTGGATCCCACCTTTTGCCGACAAACCGGTGTTCGTAATTGCTCCGGCCGTGATTATGGTGACTGTGCTGCTGTCATTTTCAGTAATCCCTTTTGCGCCGGGAATTGAAGTGGTGAACCTCAACATTGCCCTCTTATTCATTCTGGCGATGTCTTCTTTGAGCGTCTACAGTGTCGCGTTGGCCGGTTGGGCCTCGAACAACAAATATTCGCTGATCGGCGGACTTCGCGCTGCGGCCCAGATGTTGAGCTACGAAGTATTTATGGGGCTGTCGCTCATGGGTGTGGTAATGCTCGCGGGTTCGTTCAATCTGCGTGACATTGTGGAAGCCCAGAAAAACATTTGGTTTTGCGTGCCTCAGTTCCTCGGGCTGGTGATTTTCCTGATCGCCGGCCTAGCAGAGACGCGGCGACTGCCGTTTGACCTTCCTGAAGCTGAAAACGAGTTGGTTGCCGGTTACCACACGGAATATTCAGGAATGAAATTCGGCATGTTTTTCGTCGGCGAGTATTTAGGCATTACGCTAATATCAGCCTTGACCGTGGCCCTGTTCTTCGGTGGGTGGCTAGGACCTGTGTTGCCACCCGTTGTCTGGTTTTTCATGAAGACCTTTTTCTTCATTTGCGGATTCATTTTGGTGCGGGCATCGCTTCCCAGGCCTCGTTACGATCAACTAATGTCCTTCGGCTGGAAGGTGATGCTGCCGTTGAGCCTTCTGAACCTGCTTGTGACTGGAGGAATAGTGCTGGCGGCCGGCCGCTGAGGAGTGTTTGCTTTGGCTTTGCTCAAGACCATCTGGACGATATTGTTGCACACGTTTCGAAAGCGGGAGACCATACTCTATCCCGAAGAAAAGCCTTATATACCGCCAAGATGGAGAGGCCGGATCATATTGTCTCGTGATCCGGACGGCGGAGAACGGTGCGTAGCCTGTTACCTCTGCGCTGCCGCCTGTCCCGTGGATTGCATAGCGCTACAGGCCACAGAAGATGAGCATGGAAGGCGTTATCCGGAATTTTTTCGCATCAACTTCTCGCGGTGCATTTTCTGCGGTTTTTGTGAGGAGGCATGTCCCACCTATGCCATTCAGCTTACGCCGGATTTCGAGATGAGCGAATATGAACGGCAAACGCTGGTTTACGAGAAAGAAGATCTGCTGATAAGCGGACCAGGCAAATATCCTGGATATAACTTTTACAAGGTGGCGGGCTTGGCCATTGGTGGGAAAGACAAAGGCGAAGCTGAAAATGAAGAATCCCCAGTGGATGTTCATACTTTGGTGCCATAGAAGTTAAGCGTCTGAATTGAGGAGATCATGAACTCTCTTTTTTACATTTCTGCCGTGATCGCCGTGATCTCGACGATTATGGTTGTGACGCGGGCAAATCCTGTGCATGCCCTCCTATACCTGATTTTGTCCCTCTTTTCGGTGGCGCTGGTTTTCTTTGCACTCGGAGCCCCTTTTGTCGCAGCTCTCGAAATCATTATCTACGCTGGGGCGATCATGGTGCTCTTTGTCTTCGTGATCATGATGATCAATCCCGGCCGTCGCGGCATAGAGCGGGAAAAGCAATGGCTCAATCCGAAAACGTGGATAGGACCGTCCATTTTGGCCGCTATTCTATTGGCTGAACTCATATACGTCCTGGCACAAGGGGGCGGACAATTGTCCGGTGTGGCGGAAATCACCCCCAAAGAAGTGGCTATCGTGTTGTTCGGCCCATATATTTTGGGGGTCGAATTGGCCTCGATGCTTCTCCTGGCCGGGCTGATAGGGGCATATCACCTCGGTAGGCGCATTCAAGCCACAACACCGCGACAAGGGGAACACCTGTGATGTCAGCAGTCCCAATGGAACATGGACTTCTTTTGGCCGGATTATTGTTTGCCGTTGGAACTGCTGGGGTCCTGGTACGGCGCAATATTATTTTTATGTTGATGTCCGTTGAAATAATGCTGAATGCAGCGGGATTGGCCTTCGTGGTCGCAGGGTCCGCCAGGCAACAGGCCGACGGACAGATAATGTTCATCTTCATCCTTGCGATGGCAGCGGCTGAGGTAGCAGTCGGGCTCGCCCTCGTGCTCCAGTTGTACCATCGGTTTAACACGCTGGATGCGGATGCTGCCGATACGATGCGAGGGTGAAATGTTTGAGTTCCTGTGGTTAATCCCAGCGCTCCCCTTGGTCGGTTTTGTCGTATTGCTCTTGATCGGCCCCAAGCTTTCCCGCGTCGGCGTAGCAATTGTGGGCGTCGGCTCGGTCGGCCTGTCCGCGGTGGCGGCAATTATAACGAGCATAGAATTCTTCACATCCTCACCTCCAAATCATGCTTACACTCAGATCGTCAGGACCTGGATGCAAACGGGAGGCTTTGCTCCGGAAATAGCGCTCTATCTGGATGCATTGTCAGTGGTCATGATACTTGTCGTGACCGTGGTGAGTTTTCTGATCCACTTGTACTCGGCGGAGTACATGGCCGAAGAGGAGGGCTACAGCCGGTTTTTCGCTTACATGAACCTTTTTGTCGGGTCTATGCTCGTGCTGGTGTTGGCGGATAACCTGGCATTTCTGTATCTCGGCTGGGAAGGGGTCGGGCTCTGCAGCTACTTGCTCATAGGCTTCTGGTACAAGGACGCGGCCAATGGCAGAGCAGCTATGAAAGCTTTTATCGTGACCCGCGTCGGCGATACTGCTATGGCCATCGGCTTGTTCTTTCTATTCGCTAACCTTGAAACATTGCAGATCCAAGAACTCATGCGCCGGGCCGTAGAGCAATGGCCCGTGGGTTCCGCCGCCGCCATTGCAGCGGCTGCTTTGCTATTGGGAGGCGCTCTGGGGAAATCGGCTCAGTTGCCCCTCCAGACCTGGTTGCCTGACGCAATGGCAGGTCCCACGCCGGTAAGCGCCCTCATTCATGCCGCGACGATGGTGACTGCGGGAGTTTACCTAATTGCCCGCACGAATGTTCTTTTCACTCTAGCGCCTCCTGTTCAATTTGCAGTTGCTGTAATCGGATGCGCCACCTTGCTGATCGCAGGGTTCAGTGCCATGACTCAATTCGATATTAAGCGAGTCCTGGCCTATTCAACTATCAGCCAGATCGGCTATATGTTCCTGGCGCTTGGAGTCGGAGCGTGGTCTTCGGCCATATTCCACTTTGTGACTCATGCATTTTTCAAGGCGCTTCTATTCCTGGGTGCAGGCGTGGTTATCATGGCTCTCCATGAAGAGCGCAATATGTTCAAGATGGGCGGCCTAAGAAAGCAACTACCGGTCACGTTCTGGACCTTTCTCGTTGGCGCAGCATCTCTGGCCGCGCTCCCCCTTGTAACCGGGGGGTTCTACAGTAAGGATGCTATTCTTTGGCATGCATGGTTATCGCAGAAGGGAGGACTGTGGCTGGGCATGGGCGGCCTGATAGGTGCCGGCGTTACTGCGATTTACTCTTTTCGCATGGTCTTTTTGACTTTTTTCGGCGAGTCAAGGACCTCTGTAATCAAACGGCCTACGAGCATAATCCGTTTGCCTTTGATAATACTGGCGTTCCTGTCGGTGGTTATAGGCTTTATCGAACTCCCCCACACATTGGGCAATGTCCGTATCTTTTCGGATTTCCTAAGTACAGCCCTGCCCGCGGCGGCAGTGACAACCGCGGCGGTCCGGTCCGAAGCAATTTTCGAAATCTTGTGTGCATCCATCTCTCTGATCGGGGTCTATATCGCGTACATTTTCTTTTTTCAGCGCCGCCACTATGCTGACGATCTTGTGAGCCATGCCTCTGCTGCGACGGCTCATCGGCTATGGTTCAGCGGATGGGGATTTGACTGGCTTTACGACAAACTTTTTGTCAGGCCTTTTGTTTGGATCGCTCGAGCAAACAGCTCCGATGTTATCGACCTGATCTACAGCGGCCTTGCGAGCCTAACTCAATTTTTTTACCGTGTGCTCAGTGGTACTCAGTCCGGAATTCTGCGACGGTACGCAATGGGGATAGCCATCGGCGCGGTATTGGCTATAGCAATCATGGTGTTCTCATGATACTGGCCTGGCTCATCATCATTCCTGTGGCGGGCGGTCTTCTTGCCTGGGTTCTCTCTTATTGGAGTTCCAGGTGGCCCCGGTGGTCGGCGCTGATGGCACTGGCTATCGACCTCGCGATCATTCTGAAGATCTGGCTGGAACACTTTTCCCGCGTGACCAATCCCGGACAGAGCGCTTGGTTGATCGAGATGGATCATGCGTGGATCCCTCAACTGGGCATAAGTTTTCACCTTGCGATGGACGGTTTGAGTCTCCTCCTGGTCCTGCTCACGGTCTTTCTCGGGATCGTGTCGGTGGTTTGTTCCTGGAAAGAGATACAGGATCGCGTCGGGTTCTTTCATTTCAATCTCATGATGGTCCTGGGAGGGATTGTTGGTGTCTTCTTGGCCTTGGATCTGATCCTCTTTTACTTCTTCTGGGAATTGATGCTGGTACCCATGTACTTCCTCATCGGGGTATGGGGTCATGAGAACAGGGTCTATGCAGCCATCAAGTTCTTCATCTTCACCCAGGCCGGCGGCCTTCTTATGCTGCTGGCAATCCTGGGCCTCTATTTCATACACGGCCAGAATACTGGCACCTACACATTCAATTACTCCGAGCTGCTGGGCACATCGATAGCAGCGTCCACGTCTATGTGGCTCATGCTCGGTTTCTTCATCGCTTTTGCTGTAAAGCTTCCGGTGGTGCCGCTCCACACCTGGTTGCCCGACGCTCACACCGAAGCACCGACAGCAGGAAGTGTGATCCTTGCTGGCCTGCTGCTGAAAACCGGAGCATACGGGCTGCTGCGTTTCGCTGTCCCCTTGTTCCCCGAGGCAGCCTTGGCATTTGCACCCGTGGCCATGGGGTTGGCCGTAATCAGCATCATCTACGGCGCTGTAATGGCTTTTGCCCAGACCGACATCAAGAGGCTTGTGGCGTATACCAGTGTCAGCCACCTCGGATTTGCCCTTCTCGGGATCTTTGCGTTGAACACTATCTCGCTTCAGGGCGCGGTGATGCAGATGATCTGCCACGGCCTCAGTACCGGGTGCGCTCTTCGTTCTTGTGGGCATGCTCCAGGAGCGGATTCATACCCGTGATTTGAATCAGATGGGCGGGCTCTGGTCCACAGTGCCTCGGCTAGGCGGAACAGCCCTCTTTTTTGCTTTGGCCTCGCTCGGCTTACCTGGGCTGGGCAATTTCGTGGGTGAGTTTTTGGTGCTACTGGGGACCTATAAAACGAACGTGTTCCTGACGGTACCTGCAGCATTGGGACTGGTCTTGTCTGTTATTTATGCGCTTTGGATGATTCAGCGGGCGTTTTACGGGCCTCTTCAAAAGGTTTGGCGCCTGCCCGATCTGTCGGTCCGAGAAACCGCGGTTACAGGTGTAATGGCCGCGGGCCTGTTGTGGATGGGGCTTAACCCGCAGCCGGTGCTCGACACAGCGAGTCCGGTCCTTTCGGCTCTGCAGAAGAGGGTATCTACGGTACAAATTGGCTTTTCGGTGGTGAAATGCATCGGAATTGACTCGACCTTACCCTCCCCCTTACCCTTCCCGTCGAGGGAGGGAGTTCTGAAACTCTCTCCCCTGGCGGAAAAGGGCAGCGTTAGGGAGGAGAGCCAATGAATTCAGCAGACCTCCTTGCTCTCTCCCCGCTTCTTGTAGTGGCTGCGACTTCTGTGTTGATCATGTTGGTGATCGCCTTTTACCGCAATCATTTCTTGACCGTGTTGTTGACGGTGACCGGCCTCGTCCTGACATTGGCCGCCATTTTTCTGATATCTCCTATGGTGCCCCGCCGCGTAACCCCCCTAATCCTTGTAGACGGGTATGCCCTCTTCTTTATGGCTTTGATCTTCGCCACGAGCTTGCTTGTAGCGCTACTGTCATACGGTTATCTGAAAAAGCATGTGGGTAATCGTGAGGAGTTCTATGTGCTCTTGCTTACTGCGGCGTTAGGCGCGTCGGTAATGGTGAGCAACAGCCATTTTGCGTCCTTCTTTGTCGGCCTGGAGGCACTCAATATCTCGCTTTATGCGCTTATCGCATACCTACGCAAGAGGCTGAAAGGCATTGAAGCCGGCATAAAATACCTCATCCTGGCAGCGACGTCGGACGCTTTCTTGCTCTTTGGAATGGCATTGGTGTACGTGCAAGTCGGCACAATGGACTTAACCCAGTTGGAATTGTTGAGGAACATGAGCAGCACAAGCGCAATTCTCCTGACCGGACTGGGCATGCTGATTGTAGGTATAGGATTCAAGCTTGCAGTGGTGCCGTTCCACATGTGGACTCCCGACGTATATGAAGGTGCCCCCGCACCGGTAACGGCTTTCATAGCAACTGTTTCCAAGGGAGCAATGTTTGTGGTCCTGTTCAGGTACTTGGCTCAATCTACGGTTCAAGTGGAAGGGCCGTTATTTGTCATATTCAGCCTCATAGCAATCGCTTCGATGTTCGTCGGCAATCTCCTGGCGCTGCTACAGACCAACGTGAAGCGCATTCTGGCATATTCATCCATTGCTCACATGGGTTATCTGCTGGTGGCTTTTCTGGCGAGCGGTGCGACGGCTATTACTGCGGTAAGTTATTATCTGGTCGCGTATTTTGTGACGACCTTAGGTGCTTTCGGGGTTATCACGGTGCTCTCCAACAGTGACCAAGACGCGGACCGCCTGGATGAGTATCGCGGTTTGGCATGGCAGCGGCCCTGGTTGGCTGGAGTTTTCACCGCAATGCTCCTCTCATTGGCCGGTATTCCTTTAACCGCGGGCTTTGTCGGGAAATTCTACGTAATGGCCGCGGGCATCGGCTCGGCGCTATGGCTGCTGGTGACGATGCTCGCGATAAATAGCGCGATTGGACTATTTTATTACCTTAGAATCATCGTAGTAATTTTTTCAGCAGCCTCCGAAGAAGCGGAAGCACTTCGAGTACCTGCCCCAGTTCCCGTAGGGGCATGCGTGGTCTTGACGGCGCTAACTGCGTTGCTACTGTTGCTCGGGGTATATCCGGCCCCTGTGATAGATATTATTCAGACAACAGCTGCGAGGTTCCTTTACAGTTAGTGCGCGCAAATAACGTGGATGCGCCGATTTGTCTGGTCCACGTTCACTATAGAGAACGCAGAACACCTCTCATTTTCATTGACTCACCCCTCACGTCTGCATTATTCTGATTAAGCTTGTCGGGAAATTCCAAAAGGTCTTAGCCAGGAGGTAGAGCATGCTGAAGAAACGGTCTTGGGCGTTTTTGTGCGGGTGCTTCGCGATCCTATTGCCGATGGTGCTGGCGCGGGTCCCGGTTATTGCGCAACCGTAGAGCTCACTTACTCCATTTTCTTTCCTGCCACTCACGGGCACACCGTGTTAGCCACCGAGTGGGCTAAGGAAATAGAGAAACGGACTAACGGCGCTGTCAAGATCAACATGTATCCAGGCGCCACCCTGACCCCAGCCGACCAGTGCTACGACGGAGTGGTCAAGGGAATTTCCGACATCGGCATGTCTGTCCTCAGCTACACGAAAGGACGGTTCCCCCTCACCGAGGTCATTGACCTTCCTCAGGGCTACAAGAGCGGCTCTCAAGTGACTAATCTGTGCAATGCGTATTATGAGAAATTTAAGCCAAAAGAGCTTGCTGACACTCAAATAATGTACCTGCACGGCCACGGTCCCGGCATCTTTCATACCAAGAAGCCGGTCAATAAGATGGAAGATCTGAAAGGCATGAAGATAAGAGGCACAGGGACAAGTACGAAAGTGCGTGAGCGCCCTGGGGGCCACTCCCGTTGCGATGCCTCAGACCGAAACCTATGACGCGCTTCAAAAAGGAGTGGTCGACGGACTTGTGTCCCCCATGGAGGCCCTCAAGGGTTGGAAGTTTGTCGAAGTGACCAAGTGCACGACTCAGAACTGTGGATCTTCGTACTCGATCGCCTTCTTTGTTGCCATGAACAAGAAGAAATGGGATTCCCTGCCCAAGGACGTCCAGGAAACCATTCAAAAGGTGAACAAGGAATGGATCGCGAAGACCGCCGACGACCTGGAACAACATGGACAAGGAAGCTTGGAGCTGGCCATTTCCAAAGGCAATCAGATAATAAAGCTCTCCCCGGAGGAGGACGCTCGGTGGGCAAAGGCTGTGTAGTCCCATTTTTGACGAGTACGTCAAGACCACGAAGGAAAAAGGCCTGCCAGGCCAAGAAGCCTTAGACTTTTGCCGTACCTGGTTGAAGGAACACCCCTAATAATCTTATCGAGGGCCGGCGTCCCCACTTCGGAGGGACTGCCGGCCTCATGGGATGACAGATGAACGCACTCTCGGCAGTGGCAAGAGGTTTGTCCCGTTTCATGTACGTGATTGCGGGTATTGCTCTTGCCGGCAGCATGTTTCTCACGGTTGCCGATGTAATCTTGAGACAGTTCAAGGTGCCGATCAGTCGGGACTTATGAGCTGGTCGGCCTCCTTGGAGCAGTGGTGGTGGGCTTCGCTATCCCCCAGACTTCCCGGCTCCAGGGCCACGTGATTATGGACTTTATCACTTCTAAGCTGTCCCAAAGCTGGCAGACACCGTTTCACGTTCTCACACGCATCCTTGCCATAGGCACATTCGCTATCATTGCCTGGAATCTCTGGGGACTGGGCAACGACTTGAAGAAATCCGGTGAAGTGAGCCTTACCTTGCAGCTACCTTTTTACCCTGTGGCTTATGGCATTGCCCTTTGCTGTCTTGTTGAATGCCTGGTTCTCTTTGTCGATATGGTGAAAAAGAGGGAAGAGGAAAAATGAGCATAGCGACTATAGGCTTCCTGGTTATTATCCTGCTTTTCGTCTTTTTTCTCCTGGGCCTGGAGATCGGCTTTTCAATGGCGCTCGCAGGCTTCATCGGGTTTGCTGCAATCGTGAATGTGGAAGCGGCCATGAATCTGGTAGCCAAAGACATATTTAGCGTGCTGTCCTCTTACGGATTCACCGTCATTGCAATGTTTGTGTTCATGGGCCAAGTCGGAGCCAGCGGGGGTGTGGCGCGAAGTCTCTATGATTCGGCGTACAAGTTTATCGGTCACATCCCCGGCGGACTTGCTCTCGGCACAGTGGTCGCTGGTACCGCGTTCAAGGCGATTTGTGGTTCTTCGCCGGCCACAGCAGCGACTTTTGCCACCATCGCGGTGCCTGAAATGGACCGATACGGGTATGACAAGAGGCTGTCCTGCGGCACCGTCGCCACGGTAGGAACTCTCGGAGTCCTGATACCGCCGAGCGTAGTGCTGATCATATATGGGATTATTACGGAAACTTCGATTGGGAAGCTGTTTCTGGCCGGCATCATCCCAGGACTGATAGTCGCCTTCTCTTTTGCTGTCACGGTAGTAGGCTGGAGCATGATCAATCCTACCTTGGGACCGAAAGGCGCAAAGTCAACCTGGAAGGAGCGGTTTGCATCTCTCCCGCCGGTCCTCTGGGTAATCACAATATTCCTGGTGGTGGTAGGCGGCCTCATGGCGGGATTCTTTACCCCCACGGAGGCGGGAAGCGTCGGCACCTTTGCCGTACTTATACTTACCATCTCCAAAAAAGACATGGACTTAAAACGGTTTATCAAGGCGATATCCGAAACACTGCGAATAGCTTGCATGGTCCTGATGCTCGTAGCAGGCGCGACCATTCTGGGCCATTTCTTTGCCGTTACACGAACCCCGTTCCTGGTCGCGGAATGGCTGGGCGGCCTCAGTGTTCCCCCCATGGTCGTGATCTTCATCATAATAGGGGTCTACTTGATTGGCGGCTCATTCATAGAAGACCTGGCCTTCCTGATTTTGGCCACTCCGATTTTTCTGCCGGTGGTGATAAAGCTGGGGTACGATCCGATCTGGTTCGGAGTAATCATCTGCGTCGTCACTATGATCGGGATCATCATCCCGCCGGTCGCAATCAACGCGTTCGTAGTTTCCGGCGTCACCAGGGTTCCGGTAGGGATTATCTACAAGGGGATCTATCCCTACATTGCAGGTTTGGCTATCTGCTTGCTTATTTTTCTCTTCTTCCCTCAGCTTTCGCTGTGGCTTCCTAACATGTTAATAAAATAGTAGAAATTGTTTCTTGGCAGGCGAGTACTAAAGTAACGGCTGGACGGGGAGAGACTCTGTTTCAAAAGAGTTTCTCCCCGTTCTGTTTCTTACGGTCTATACGGATTCTCGAAAGTAATGGCGGATATTTTAGTGAAGACTGGAAGATTGTCATTGCGAGCGAAGCGTGGCAATCTTGATTTCGGTCAATGGAGATTGCTTCGTCGCTCCGCTCCTCGCAATGACAGGATCAGACACTTTTCATCACGAATGAGAAAGAGTAGCGAGTCCGACAGAATTTTCGAGAACTACTATATTCCCCGACCACGGAGAGAGCAACCGTGATCCAGCCATGCCAGGCCGCAGTTGTCAGATAAAACTCCTCACCAAAGTGTTCCAGCCCATCTCCTTAAATGCCCCATATACGTCGGCAATGGGCTCGCCACCAGTCGCGGCCGCGGCTGTCGGGTCGTCAGCAATCATTGAGAGCAGGCGTTCGGCTTCCGCTTCTATGAATTTGACGCTGTCAACTCCGAAGCAGAGTTCCTTGAGATCGGATTTCAGCTCGAAAGGATCGATGAGCAACACCCAACCCGCGCTGTACGGATCGGCATTTGCACACTGGGGCTGGTCCATGAGCTTCTGATTGACTGCGGTGACTACTCCTTGGAGAGGAGCCTTTACGCCGGCCTCATTCCCTTCCCTTTGAAGAATGAAGGACTCTTCCCCGGGTTTGAAGCGAGTCCCCAAAGCCGGCAGCCGGACTTCATCCACCTTGCCGACAAGTCGGTTCCCGAAATCATCCAGCCCCACACGAACACGGCCGCCGTATTCCAGCCTGGCCCAGCCATGACCGTTGTGAATGTAGTAGTCCCTCGGAACCAGGAATCCGTGCGCGTTTAGATACTGAGGGGGACCGAACAGAGTGTGATCCACTTGTATCATGTCGTCCAGCATTTGATCGTAGGGACAATCTCCGCATTCATAGTTGCGGGCGCAGTTTCTTGTTCTTGGGAGCGCGTCCGGTGAGGGCGTGACGACAACGCTGATCTTGAACCGCCAGTTCGAACATCTTGGTGTCCCATCCGGCTTCCCTGGATTCCTGAGACATCTTTCGGGCCATGCCTTTGTCGAACGCGCAGGTCGTGCAATCGAATGCGTTGTCGCAATACTTTGTAGGCACCACCTTAGCCCGCATCCAGATGCACTCCTTTTCGGAGAAGTTAAACCCCGTGAGTAAGCTTCTTTTCTTCTCTGCGGTTGCCATCAGCAGCCTCCTTTGAAGGTATTCTTCGTTAGGTTGATCGGCCGGCTGCCTGTTGCCGACCGTAGTCACCTTACTTGTTTCCTCTTTTGCAGGAACGTCTCTTCTCGCGAGAGCGAGTCCAAAGCCTTGTTCAGACAAGTCGCGCCGGCGGCTGCCGCGGGGAATCCTCCCGCGACCCTGCCCCATACCAGTTCGCGATCTAACAATGAACCATCAGCTGAATTCAGCACGGATCTGACAGAGCCCAGATCCGTGGCACCCAGGGCCTGGCGTTGATCCGAAGCTGGGTGCCACTGACCTGGGCACCAGGTCAGTGCCGGGTGTTCTGCCAACCGATTCTCACTGTTTGAGACCGAACTGGTATCAAGCAGCTTTGACCACTACATTTCGGAGTTCAGTATGACTTTGGCGGCTGTGAACCATGTCGTCGAGCATCTGGTCGAAGGGACAGGTCCCGCATTCGTAGTTATGAGCACACATTTTGGTGCAGGGGGCCCGGCCTGTGAGGGCATGAATGCAACGCTGTTGTTCCACCGCCGACTCGAACATCCTCTTGATTTGTGCAGTTGCCATGACGGGCCTCCTTTTGTTCCAGAAAGTGCTGTTGATAGCCTGACGGGGATGATTTCCCGTGGTTTCCGTCTTTTGGCTACTAGTGAAGCATCTTTCGTGCCAAGCGAGACACATCAAGCTATATATACGGCATTACATCACAATGTAGGCGTGAACCCGGCTCGTTGTCGGGCATGTCAATAGCGCAAAAAACCACGCACCTGCGCGGCGAAATACCTCTACAAGGGCTATCTAGTCAACATGATGGGAAATAATGGATTGTTGTCAAAAGCCACAGCAGATGTGGTGAAATACCATGGCCAAGCCGAGATCAAATGAAGGTCCTAATAATCCGTGCGAGCGCGCAGGGATTATCAAAGGGGGAGAAGGCTGTAGCGAATCAACTGATGTATGGCCTGTAGCCGTTGCCAAAATTTCTGTCTTTTCCTGTAGAGCATCCAACAGGTGAGGATGATTGTTTGGGTGCTAGCAACAGGAAAGCTACGTTCTGTTGCCGCGTTGGCATTAGAGGCGGCGGGTCTCTTGAGGGTCAATCGGACGTTTTTTGGCATTCGGTCCAATGCCCAGATTCTTCACGAATGTCTTGAGTCGGCAGTTTCGTGCTCCTTATCTTGCATCGCGTGTCTCAACTGGTCTAAGAGGAAAATCTCACAGTAATCGCAGAGGTAATTCAGCTTGTCATCCAGATCATCCAAGTTGTTGGAAGCTCGCATGACGCATCGGCCGGTGTGGCAGTGAGGAATATTAAAGGTGTGGCCAATTTCATGCAAGGCCACCTTCACGACCCTGTCCAGGAATCGTTCTCTGGAGACCAGTTCGCCGGAAGGGGTTGTGTTGAGACGTGCGCTGGACATCACCGCGGCGCGACCTCCCATATAGGCCTCACCAAAAACGTAAGTAATGATAGGGTTGCAAATATCTTTTTGCATTATGCCGAGGACTTTGAGACTGCTGTCAGAATGGTTTTCAGCCAGATACCTGATAATGGCCATAGCGTTATACTGATTGCGGGCTCTCATAAACGCGTCTTCAGGAATGGGCATCGCATCCCAGACATCTACGGGCAGCCTCAGAATGCCCTGAAGGCTGTCAGCCACCACCCGCAGCACGTCTTCTTCCACCTTGCCGAGGGGCACGATAGCGATGAGTCCCTTTCCGGCCGGCTGGGGCCGAGGATTTTCGCGCTGTTCAACCATTGAACCCTAATTGAGACCACCTTTGGTTCGAGAAGACGTCATACCCACATACTTTCATCACGCTTATAGCCGTTGCCAAAAATAATGTCCCTTTGGCCATCCGAGATAGCAAATTCGGAAGGCCCTCCGTGACGTCCGTTTTCTCCGTTATTCCCGCGAAGGCGGGAATCCAGAATCTGGACCCCGGATCAAGTTCGGGGTGACGGTCTCATTCCCGCAAGTCGGACAAAAATTTTGGCAATTGCTATGTGGGAGGATGCTTCTTCACCCCGTGCCCACTCCGTCGGCATCCGACCTATCGCTGCGGTTACAGAACTTGTCATGAGTTGCCGTGGCTCAATCTAAAGGCTTGATCGTTCGAGGCCGTATCTGCGGATCTTCTTGTGCAGTGTGGTTCGATCTACCTGGAGGACCTTGGCCGCGTGGCTGATGTTCCAGTCCTGTTCGTCGAGAATCTGTCGGATGTGCGCGATCTCGGCCTCTTCAAGCGACCGAGGCGTTGACGAGATTCCCACAGTTACGCCTCCAGGATTGAGGTAGGCAAAACTGTCTGTTGCAAGAACCCTCTTCTTGGAAGTCACGACTGCGCGTTCCACAACGTTTTCCAGCTCGCGGATGTTTCCGGGCCAGTCATAATCCAGAAGCATTTTCATGGCTTCATCGCTTACGGAGTCCACCTCCCTGTTGGTTTCTCGGGCAAAGCGCTTGAGAAAGTATGGCACGAGAAGCTGAATATCTTCTCTTCGCTCCCTGAGAGGCGGGACCCGCAGTGTTATCACGTTGATACGGTAAAAAAAATCTTGCCTGAAAGCCCCCTGCGCTGCCTGTTGGGCCAGGTCCCTGTGAGTAGCGCTTATGAGCCGAAAATCGGCTTTGATTGCTTCAACACCTCCGACACGGAAGAAGGTCCGGTCCTGTAAGACCCGGAGCAGGTCTACTTGCATCTTAGGTACTATCTCCCCCACCTCGTCCAGAAAGAGGGTCCCACCTTCGGCTACTTCGATCAAACCTTTCTTAGGGCGGATCGCTCCTGTAAAAGACCCTTTTTCATGACCGAAAATCTCACTTTCCATAAGGGATTCGGGGATAGCCCCACAGTTTATGGGAACGAACGGTCCTCCCATTCTCTTACTATTGGCGTGGATCGCCCTGGCTATGAGTTCCTTTCCCGTGCCTGTTTCCCCGAAGATCAGAACCGAGGACTCGCTGTTTGCGATCTCCATGATGGTGTCGAACAGGTCGATCATTGACGCTGATCGGCCGATGATTTCGTCCGGTCCTGCCCAGCATCGGGAAACCTCATTGCGAAGGTACTGAGTTTCTTCCAGGAGTCTTTTATGTTCAAGCAACTTGGCCACAAGAAGCCCTAACCCCTCGGGATCAAATGGTTTGACCAGAAAGTCGTTAGCGCCTAATTTCATGGCTTCTACCGCATGTTCAACCGTGCCGTATGCCGTAATTATAACCACTACCGTTGTGGGGAAGAATTTCTTCACCCTCTCCAGGAGACCGAAGCCCCCCATGCCGGGCATTTTAATGTCCACGAACAGGATGTCGTAGAGATTTCCTTCCATCAGGTCCAGGGCCTGCTCTCCAGATTCGGCCCTGTCGACGGCTGCACCTTCCTTCTCCAGCCAAGCTGCCAGAGATTCCCTTACGATCAGTTCATCGTCCACCACCATGAATCTGTTCTTGCGGCTCATGAGCGGATCAATGCCTCCTCACTAAAGAAAATCTCAAGAAACGTCGAGCTTGCGGATTTTGCTGACTACAGGGAAAGTCAGAACAAACTTGGCGCCCTTACCCTCGTCGCTTTCCACCTCGATGGTGCCTTCATGCTGAGCGACTATACCATAAACCACGCTCAACCCAAGGCCCACGCCCTTCCCGTCTTCCTTGGTGGTAACAAACGGTTCAAAGATGCTGCTCTGGACCTTCTTGGGAACACCGCTTCCGGTGTCGCTCACACTTACGCTAATGTGTTTCTTATCAAGGCTCAATTTCACGGACATAGCGATTGTGCCTCCGTCGGGCATGGCTTCTACCGCGTTGAGAATCAGATTCAGCACGGCCTGTTTGATCTGGTCCCGATCCCCGTACATCGGAGGGAGTTCTTCAGCTATTTCGGGGCAGAGAGTTATGCCTTGAAGTTCCATGCGGTTGCCCGTTAGCAGAAAAATTTCTTCGAGGAGCGCATGAACGTCAAAAAAGTCTTTTTCCAGTTCACCCTGCCGCGCGAACGATAGAAGATTTCGAAGGATTTGACCGCACCGAGAGGACTCGGATGCGATCAGTTCCAGATAACGGCGGAATTTGTCCAGCTCCTCCGGCTGGACATTTTCCCGGTTCAGGGAGCTGATCATGAGCTTGGAAAAGGTTAGAATTCCCTGCATGGGGTTGTTGATTTCGTGGACCGCAGCAGCCGCTAGTTTTCCCAACGCGACCATCTTGTCCTGATGGAGAAAGTGCAAGAAGTTTTTCCGTATGCTCTCTGCCTGACGGTCCAGCAACGGTGTCATTCCACGGGTGACATCCTTCCAAATCACTAAAACGCATTTCTTGCCTCGTTCGTCCTCTTTCAGAGGATATGCGCTGACGGTGAAGTATCCCTCTGTTCCGTTTTCTCTTATCTCTTCCCGGACGTGATGCGAAGAATGGCCGGTACGCAGGACTTCCATTACCGGACACTTGCTCCCTTTCTGGTGGCATGGTTCCAGGTATCGGTTTATGACCCAGTGGCAGGGCTTGCCTATACACTCGTCTTTCGACATCCCGGATCTGGCAAGGATGTCATTGTTAATTTCAAGCACATTGAAGTCCTCGTCGATCACCTTCATGCTGATCTCGGAACCCGCCATAAGGACTTCCTTGATCAATTCTACGCTCTGAAGCTTGTCTTGAGTCTTTCCGAGCTGCCCTGCGACCTGCTTGAGCGTCTGGAACGCGTTTAGGGCAAACGAGTCCAGTATCCGGGTCCGAGGTGGAATGATTTCGGTCAGCTTCTTGCGAAGGCGGTGATCGTCCGAGGTGATGACCAAGAGATCAGGGGCTTCTTCTTCAATGGGCTTGCTATAATCATCGAACACGCGGATGTCGGGGTTCGGGGTAAAGTGTCGCGGTAGGCGCTTCCGTCCCCAATAAACTACACCGATGAGGTTGAGCGTGAACCCCATGATTGCCAGCGAATCCAGGATTTGGCGAGTTCCCTCAAGGGCCTCTTGGCCGCCTATGATGAGAACGCTCAGGGGCCCTTCTGAAGGCGCCCCGGCAAACGCTTGCTTTATGTTGCCGCGCCGTTTTTTGTTCGTCATCGCACGCACCTGTTCCTCAAGATTCTAGCACACCCGTGCCTCAAGCAAGTAGTGGGAGGACAAGGTTAGGACCCGCGACTGCCTGCTGCGCAACTATCCCCTGTGAGAACTTCGCCCTGGAATTTCAGTCAAGAAATCATGAGATTACGCGAGTAGCCGATATATGAGGTGGCTGTCCTTCTGAGTGAACGCAGCAGTCGTGTTATACTGGCAAATGATGGATTACGGCAGAGGGGACTATCTTATGGATTCTCATAGTGGAAAGACAATCTGGTTTACCGGGTTATCGGGTTCAGGAAAATCCACGCTTTCTTCTATGCTGAAAATAGTTCTCGAATCAAGGGGCGACCCAGTGGTACTCCTCGATGGCGACGCTCTGCGCTCGGGTCTCAATAGGGATCTCGGCTTTTCCGCTTTGGACCGGGCAGAGAATATCCGCAGGGCCGCAGAAGTGGCCAAGATCTTGTGTGATGCTGGCCACACGGTGCTGGCGGCCTTTATTACTCCTCTGGAAAGCCTACGACAAGCTGTTCGTGGCTTGTTCAGACCCGATGCATTTGTGGAGGTCTTTCTCGACTGCCCGCTGGAAGTTTGCGAGACCCGAGACCCAAAAGGTCTATATTGCCGTGCCCGCAAAGGTGACATTCCTGAATTTACCGGAGTTTCATCTCCTTTCGAGCGACCATGCGCGTCAGAACTGGTCGTTCCCACCGGGGGACAGACCGTCCAAGAATCTTTGGATGCAATCCTACATTTCTTGGAAGACCGATTTGCCCACCCGGCTTCTGAATATTCGCCGGCTCGGGGACAATTGCCGCATAGGGCTCAGCGAAAAGTGGCCGTCATCGGCTTGGACTGCGTCCCACCGTCTCTGATCTTTGAAGAATGGGGCAGTGACCTCCCTACGTTACGCGCCTTAATGGCACATGGCACATGGGGAACGCTACAATCCACGGACCCCCCAATCACGATTCCCGCCTGGACCACCATAACAACCGGTAAAGACCCCGGAGAGCTAGGACTCTACGGATTCAGGAACCGTCAGGGGAACGACTACCGGGAAATGGTGACGGTAAACTCCAGCCACGTCAGTGTTCCCAGAGTTTGGAGCTACCTCGAGGATGCGGGTAAATCCTCGATCCTCTTGGGGGTACCTCAAACATATCCTCCTCAGCCCCACAAAGGTATCACCGTATCGGGATTTCCTGTACCGGATTGTTGTACTGAGTTCACCTATCCGCCTCAACTGGCCGCTGAACTCCAAGGCATAGCCGGCGGAGAGTATTTGTCGGACGTTAAGGACTTTAGGAAGCGAACCAAGGAATGCCTGCTGTCCGACATCTATAGCATGGTGGAGCGCCGGTTTCGTGTAGCGGCAGACTTCGTACTGCACAGGCCCTGGGAGTTCTTCATGATGGTCGAAATTGCGCCGGATCGACTTCATCACGGTTTCTGGCGATACCTGGATACGAATCATCAAGGTCACGAAACTGAGAGCCAAAATGGGAATTTGATTAAGGATTTCTACAAGTTCCTTGACGCTCGAGTCGGCTCACTACTGGCCCTGATGGGAGACGAGACCACTGTTATGGTTGTCTCGGATCACGGCGCTCGAAGTTTGGTTGGGGGGGTCTGTATCAACGAATGGTTGATTCGGAACGGGTTCCTTTTCCTTCGGCAAACTCCTTCCGCAGAAATGCCACTTACCTCGGATCTGGTCGACTGGTCTCGGACAGCCGCATGGAGCGAAGGGGGCTACTATGCGCGGATCTTTCTTAACGTCAAAGGCCGAGAGCCTGAAGGAATTGTCGAACCTTCACAGTACGAGGCGCTGCGCGGAGAGCTAGCGTCCCGTTTGCAACAAATGACCGATGAAAATGGAGAGACCTTTGCGAACCGCGTTCTTGAGCCCCAGGAGATCTATCAGGTTTGCCGGAATGTTCCCCCCGACCTCATGGTCTACTTTGACGGCCTGAGTCGACGCTCGATCGGGACCGTGGGGCACGGCGAGATACTGCGGCCCTCGAACAGCACGGGGATGGACGACGCAAATCACGATCCCGAAGGGATCTTCATCAGCGCGCGTATGTCCGACCTTCGCAGCGGAACAAGAAAGGGGACGCGCATCGAAAGAGCCTCGTGCCTGGACATCACGCCCACCATATTGCGTGAGTTTGGATTGCCCGTTCCTACGGACTTACTCGGGAAACCCATTAGTATTGACACATTCGGGGATAAGAGCCAGGTAGGCGTAGGAGGGTCAATCCGACCGCGGCCTCGCGAAATAGGTCAACCGAGCGAAAAGTGTGGGGCTGTCGGATTCACTCCGGAGGAAGAAGAGATGGTGAAGAAGCGGCTAATGGAACTCGGTTATGTCTAACGGTTCCTTGGGGATGATTCGGCTTTCCCGGCAGTAGAAGAGCGGGAACGAGACACTCCCAAGGTCCCGTTCCCGCAAATCCGTTGTAAACTCAAAGAGGACCGACACTACTTTTTCGCGGGGACCGCACTTATTTCTTCTTTTCAGGCTTCTCGGCCTTGGGAGGACACTCTTTAGCCTTTGCGGCCTCAGCCAGTTCCTTCGTCGCGAACGGGCCTGCGATGGTTTTGGGGGTCTTACCTTTGGTGGTTTCGTGCACGCTGCACTTGCCATTCTTGTCTTTGATGACCACCCACTGCTTTTCTACTTTCTTTTGTTTGTCTTGTTTCTCAGCAGCCAACACAAGCACCGACGTCAACGAAAAGACTGCCACGACTAGAAATATGACCGTGTTCCGAAATACTTTGCCTCTCATGACCCACCCTCCATGCACTTGGACTTAGTCTGAAAACGGCTCTAGCATGAATCTTACTTGGTCGCAAGCTGTAAATAATCAAGCGTGAGTGGCAACTAAGCCCGCCCGGTCTATCTTGAAGGGGATGATCTCTCCACCTGCGTCAATTACAGCTCTCTCGACTGCATGTCGTCGCGGCGAAGCAACTAGAGTCATCATGCATCCGCCTCCGCCGGCGCCACAAATCTTACTTGCAAGTGCGCCCGCGGCCGATGCTGCGGCCATGATGGACTCGATCCTGGGGGTGCTCACTCCCGGAGCAAGCATCCGTCTTAATCGCCACTCCTGAGCCACAAGTGGCCCGAGGTCGTCCCACTCTCCGGAAAGCACTGTTCTGCCCACCTGCCGGGCCACGTCCCTGATCTGAAGCAGGTTCTCCCTGATCCCGCCTACGTTATCTATAAAACCTTTTGTTATCTCCCAGTTATTCATCCCGGAGAAGCGCCCCTCACCCGTATAGGACAGGACGATCATTTCTTCGAGACGTTCATGGGCAGTGTATTCTTCGGAAACCGTATGCCGCACAAAGTCTCGATAGCCAAAATCAATAAGGGAGATCCCCCCGTAAACCGCAGCAATATGATCCTGCTTCCCCGCGGGGACTCCGATGGCGGTGGTCTCTATGTTGACGGCAAGATCAATAATGCTCCGCGGGTCTCCTTTGTCTGACCGCAACTCCAGCAGCCCCTTGAGCAGGGCTACCAGGAGCGCGCTCGACGCGCCAAGGCCTGAACCGGCCGGAGCCCCATTTCGCGTCACAATCTCAACACCTGTTTCCGGCGGCAGGGCCCTGACGGCCCTGCCTATCAATCCTAGAGGGCCATCGAGGGGAAGGCCTTCTGGACTGAGGGTTTCGGCAGATTCTTCTAAGTCTTTTGAAATAATACGGATACCTGACCGGTCCAGATCCCTGAGAATCACGCGGCTGTCCAGGGATATTGCCAGGTTCACGGTGTACCCACCGTCCATAAGCAGATAGAGCGGGTACAGATCCGTGGTGCCGCCTGCCAGGTCGATCCTGTTGGGGGCAGTAACCGTGACCTCCATCTCTAATACCCCAGATCCTCATCCAGGATGCCCACAGTAATCTTCGTGAAGATAGGCTGACGATGTATGATACTGGTTATCCGGCATATTCTTTCAGGAGAATCACAATCCATGCAGTGGCCGGTTTGTACACATGGTGTTTTTCTATTGAGACTCCTGGCTCTGATAGGAGCCGCGGTCTCTTCAATCCTTGCTATTGCAGCGTCCAGGTCCGGGACGATTTTGTTTCGTCCTACTACGAGCATGACTTTTGCCGGGCCGAATGTCATGGAATTAGTCCTGTTTCCGCAACCTTCCCGGTTGACGATCTCGCCTGTCATGGTCAGGGCGTTCACCGAAGATAAAAAAAGGTCTGCCGTCATTTGATTCTTACGGCATTTCAACTCTTCAGGAGTCCCGATTTTGAATTGCCAGTGGTCGTAAAGGGTCTTCCCTTCTTTTTCGAGCAAGGGGACTATTCCCAGGGCCCTGGCTGTATGGGTGCCCGCTATACCTACTGTCTTGCAGTCCTTGGCCATATCAACGATGAATTGACAAGCCGCTTCCCTGGAAGGAAAGAATTCGGCCCCAAAGCCATGCTTCTTTAGTGACTCCAGGGTAGTATCCACGATAATCCTGCGATGGGCCTGAACGAACTCGTCCATGAAATGCCTCCTTCTTGTTTTCGGCGATGCGAAAGCGCGGTTTCTAAAATAACTCAAGTCCCAAAAAAGTCTTCAGAGATTCTAGAGAATTTCGTCAAAAATGCCCCGGCGGTGAACTCTCGTCCGCCTATTTCTTTGTTTCGGAACTAACAGTGTCCGGGACATGTCGTTGGGGGCACCAATCTTCCGGCTGCGTCCCCCTGAGAAAGGGCTCACGAATCACACGGGGGCAGATAGAGGTGGCACGCAAGCCGGACTGAACACATATCTTTCTGAAGACAATCCCGTCGGGGACAACCGGGAGCCCTTCTGTACCTAGCGCCGGATTTCGGGAGGAGCTTGACCAGCATCCCCTCTATTTTTTGGCCGTCAACCTGACTCCCTGGAATCCTTGACACAAGAAGCGCGTCGCTACGATATGCTATCTTCCATAGCCCCTCTTTATCCCGTGCCGTGAAAAGAGCTGGCTCTTCCCAACTCTTACCGGGCCCTGTATCTTTAACTTCTGCAGTATCCAGTCCCTTCAGCAGATAATTTATTAGGAACAGAACGGCCGGCTTTACCGAGACGCGCTTCCTGTCGACCGGTGAATCCCCGACGGATTCGCCCACAATCTTGATACCAGGTCCCAGAGGCGACGCGTTTCCCAATGTCGCCATCAAGGAATATGTTTGCGCCATCGCCATGGGAGAAAGGGGGTCCACGGCTAAAGTTTGTTCTCCTAGCGGTCGTGCGGTGATGCCGAATTCCTTCAGCACAGAGAGAACCTTGTCCCCCTCCGAAGCAATCAACCGCTGGGTCAAGAGCTTCCTTTCGTTGTGAAATGCTGCCCGGAAGGTGACAGCTCCACCCGTCTGTGTAGGGGCGAAAACCTGTGAAGTCAATGTGTATCTTGCGCGGTCTTGCTTGTCCGGAATTAGCGCGGGGATTATCAGTAGAGGTAAGAAACTCTCCGGGCTCCCGCCTTTTCCTGACCACCGACCCGATCCTGGGGCTATGAATGCCCTCAAGTCACCCGTAACCGGGTTTGCCAAGATGAGATGGGTCTGTGTCCCGGCCTCGCCAATACGCTTCAGAGTCAACTCCGCCTCGGTCTGCATAAGCGGGTCCAGAGACGTGATCACATCCTGTCGTGTGCCCGCCGGAGCAGACAGAAGCTTCGGAAGGGCTTCCCTGACCAGGTCCAAAAACGACGCGGCCTTGACCGGCGGCACGCCCGATTTCTTCATCGTGACTGGACTGTTTACAGCCTCTTCGGTACTGTTCACGTGAGATTTTGCCCGCTTTAAACAAGAGCCCGAGCACCATATTTCGTCTGGTTTGGGTCCTCTCAAGGTGACGATGCGGGTTGATCACTCCCGGTGCACGAATGGTGGCGGCCATCAGAGAGCATTCCGCAGCATCCAGTTCGCTGACATCCTTTCCAAAGAGATGCATGGCAGCTTCAGCAACACCTTGAATAGGGAAAGGCCCCCATTGCCCGAAATAGACTCGGTTTAGGTATGCCTGAAGTATGGTCTTCTTGCTGTAAATAGCGTTAGCCACCAGCGCCAGCAAGATCTCGTTGACCTTTCGGCCCATCGTCTTCTCTGGGGTAAGGATCGTCATACGAATAAGCTGTTGAGGTATTGTGCTCCCCCCTTGAACATAGCGGCCAGCCTTAAGATTGGTCCTGAGGGCCTGTCCGATGGAAAACAGATCTATACCCTGGTGGGAAAAGAGAGCGCGTGTCCTCGGTGAGAACAATCGCATCGACCAACATCGGAGGGATTTTTTCCAGCGGCACCGGCCGGCAAAGCTCCGGGCTGTAACCTGCGGCTGGTATGATGCTGAGAAGCTCCGGTTCAAGCACAATCCTGTTCACGTTTTCACGTGAGCGCATAAGGCTAATGGAACGGACACGGTTCCAATCCAGGTTGATGTCAACCGGGCCAGTGGCAATTCCCTGACTTACGAGAGGGGAATGTTTAAGAAAAAGGTGCAGGCTCGATCCTGATTGGCTCCATTGGCCCGGCTCAAGAGCGGGAGAGGGCCCCCTGATATACCCCAGCCTCACCAGACGCTCCATGAGTCGCACGTCGTTAAGGTCGTCCCCAACCTGGAGGGAGAAGGGGGCCGCGTAGATGAACGTGGGCCATCGCTGAAGCTTCACTTCAAACGTCCACACTACTATTCCGGTGAGCACTAGCAAATATGCTAGACAGAGGATGAACAGTCCCTGTAGTATCCTGGCAACAACGAAAACAATTTTCTTCGCTTTAAGACGCAATTTCCCTCTGCCTGGGCCTGGAAATCTTACCGCGCGTGGGCCTTTTTTGTCGGACCGTCCACTCGACATCTGCCAGGTAACTATATCAAACCCTCTCGCAGATCAACACCGGCCTTGCACCGACCGGTGTCCGTCTTCTCATTTTAAGAGACATAATGTTCCAGGGAGAGACATCAAGACAGCCTGTTTTCATCGGAAACCCCATACGCGTCTTGTAATAACCAATAAGTCCGCCCCCTTCTTAAAGAAATCATCAGTACGAAGGCCAAGCCCAAGCGGTTGGAAGGCGACCGGGAGCAGAGCGTTGGAAAGTGAGTTAGTTGCGGCTCATCAAATGAGTTACGACTTGGTCCAGTCCTTCCAGGGTGAGTTCGAACATGGAAAAAATGTTGGAAATTATTCCGATAGTCCTTGTCATGGACCAGAGGCGTAACGGCGTGGGGTTAAGCCATGCGGAATGGGGAAACGATTCAACCAATAAGTTCAGTCTGTCGATACTTGGCAGTCCGCTGCGCTCTTCAATATGTATGGAACCATCGGTGGCCATGAGTTCGTAAGGGGCCATGCTGGCGTCCCCTACGATAACCAGTCTTGTATCCGGGTCCCACGATGCAAAATCCCCGACACGTTGAGGCTTATACCTCCTCTGAGGGTCCTCCCATACAAAATCGTAAATGGTATTGTGAAAGAAAAATGTTTTCAGATCCTTGAACTGCGACCGGGAATAATTGAACAGCGTCTGAACCACGTCCACATAAGGATCCATAGACCAACCGCCGTTGTCAATCATCAGGATCACTTTAAGGCGGTCGCGAAGACCCCTGTCAAAGACTATTTCAATTTCACCTGCGTTATGCGTGGTAGCGCGGATGGTTTCGTCTACGTTCACCTGGTCTTTGGGACCGACGGGGATCATCCTCCGGAGCCGTTTGAGAGCCTCTCCCATCTGGGCCTGTGTTAAAGGCCCTTCAACGGAATAGTCGCGATAGCGCCTATCCATCGCGACCTTTATCGCAGACTTACCCATGGAGCGGCCCCCCACCCGCATACCTCCCGGATGGAATCCCGAATGGCCGACCGGGGATGTGCCGCCGGTTCCTATCCATCGGCTGCCGCCGTGATGGGCTTCGTTCTGTTCCTTGAGTCGCTCCATAAAATACTTGATCAACTCTTCCGGCGACATCGCTTCCAACTGTTCCCGGCTTATTCCGAGGGCCTGAGCCAGGGCCTCAGGTTCCTTGAGCCACTCCTCCAGCAATTCCCTGGCAGCGGCATCCAGGTCGATACCTCGGAAGTCGGGGAGTTCCGCACCGTGAAAGAAATGCGCAAACACCCTGTCGTAGATATCAAAATAGCGTTCGCTCTTTACCAGTATGGCCCTAGCGGCTGTATAGAAGTCATCCAGACCCGTGACGAGCCCACATTTAAGGGCCTTCTGCAAGCGAAGGAACGATGTGGGAGATACGGGAACGCCCGATTGCCTCAATGTGTAAAAAAAATCAACAAACATGATCTGCTTCTACCGCTTAGATTCAACCGCGAGAACGACGTCCTTGTAAGAGCGCCTGCTGATAATCCGGACTCTTTTTGAAGAGAATGCCCAGAAACGGGATCTTTCCCGACAACACGTCCTTCGGTCTGAAGTCCGGGTCTTGTAGTAGGGCCCTCACCCAGTTAATGAGTTCCCTGGTGGCGGGCTTTTTTTCTATCCCCTGGAATTCGCGGAGGCGATAGAAACGTCTTCACGCATACATCGAGAAGCTCTTTGTCCAACTCCGGAAAGTGGACACGGACAATCTCCCTCATCATGTCCGCCTCTGGAAATGCAATATGGTGGAAATTGCACCTTCCCAGAAAGGGGTCGGAAAGATCCTTCTTGGCATTAGAAGTGATTATGATCACCGGCCTTGTTGTGGCCTTAATGGTTTTGTCGATTTCCATTATGTCGAATTCCATCTGATCGAGCACATCGAGCATGTCGTCCTGGAAATCAGTGTCGGCTTTGTCTATCTCGTCGATAAGCAAAACCACCTTGATCTCTGAGACAAAAGCTTGTCCTATCTTACCCATCCTGATGTAGTCTTCAATGTTGCTCACGTCTCGGCTCGAGTCTCCAAACCGGCTGTCGTTAAGCCGTGTGAGGGTGTCGTACTGATATAGGGCGTCCACCAGTTTCATGCTGGATTTGACGTTCAGCACAATTAGCGGCATGCCCAGACTTTCGGCAATGGCATGCGCCAGCATCGTCTTCCCCGTGCCCGGCTCTCCCTTGAGCAGTAACGGCATTTCCAGTGCCATAGAAATGTTGACGATCTTGGCGAGTTCCTCGTCCAGGACATACTTTGACGCGCCGGCGAAAACAGGCCTAGTCGAATGATCAAACATGAACTGTGGCTCCTCCTGTTTCTTGAATAGCTTGATATTAAAAAGCTTTCCAAACATGCTATACAACTCCTGGGCAGTTGTGACCCTTCATCCGCGGGTCCACGCTCTGAGAGTCTGACCTACTACTTGTAGCTGTCCAACGAGGTGGAGTCAATGTCCTTTGCGTGGGATGACATAAGACAGTCGGCACAGGAAGGATTTGGAGCACTTTGTTCTGCTGGTCAAGCTCCCCTCGGACTGCTCCAAGAAATTCTTGGCGCGTCGCTGCCCTGAGCCAACTTCTTTGAATGGCCGAATCGGGCCGCCGATGGGTCTGCCGCCGCCTAGACCCGGCCACAGCGCGCCATCAGCGTTTTTTTCACTTGACATTCGATTTTGATGACGGCTAATCTACATCCAAACTCGGGTGCATTTTGGCCCCGCGGTCGACCGGACGGGTATAGGGAAAAAAAGGTTGACAAGAGGGGTTATTTCTGCAATAAACTTTAAACACATCCGGAGTTATATTTTTGGAGGCAATCCAAATCTGATTTGTAAGCTTCCTTTGAAAAGGATTGATGAAAGGAGGATGAGGGTATGGTTAAGAGAACTCTAGTTGTTCTCGGTGTTCTGTCGCTGATGCTTGTGGCTGCGGGAACTTCCTCTGCGTTCTTCGTTGGGTGGCCCGGTGGAGCCGGTGGAAACTGTGGTCCCACCTGCGGGCCTATGTATCTTCCCGTGGACTGCCCCACGCCGGAATTCAAGACAATAGTGAAGACATGGCAGTGCAAGATTGAGGGCCCCGCCCCCGCGTGCGGCCCCGCGTGCGGTCCGGCTGATTGCGGCCCCAAGATGACAGGGGGACTTTGCGCTGCCGTAGCCAATCTGCTCGGCCTTCCGTTTGATGCGCTGTTCGGCGGCTGTGACGGCGTATATGACTGCGGCCTTGGCGGCGGCGGTCTATTTGGTGGCGGCGACGGCCCCTGCGGTCCTGGCTATGGCCCGCTCTCTTGCGTAATGGCCGGTGTTCCGATGGCTCTCGGTGCGCCCACGGTTATGTTTGGCGGCCTTTGGTAAACCGGGACCTTTGGTTATAGGCTATGAATGAGTGAACTAGAGGGACCGGGCTTTTACTCAGTCCGGTCCCTTTTTAGTTGAGACCAAACGGACCAGACAGGTGAAACAGCTCGGGACAGTTGGCGCTCTCTGAGAGACAAAAAATGCTTGACAATGGGCTGTTTTTAAGATAAATACAACGCAATATCTTTTTTGTGCAAGTTAAAGAATATCCATTGATTTCCGGTTTTGAAACTGGAAGGTCTTGAATGAAAGGAGGATGAGGGTATGGTTAAGAAATCCGCTGTAATTCTTGGAATCCTTGCGATGCTGGCACTAGGTGTAGGGATGTCCTGGGGTTACACCGTAGCAAAGTGGCCCGTGCCGGGAATTCCCAATGAGGTTTTTATGGGTGGCAGCTCTTGTCTGGTTGGTCCGGAAGACACCACCCTTAGAGGCCCCGTGGCTCCCGCATGTGAGCCCCCACTGGTTCCCGGTGTAATTCACGCCGCGTTGAGCATTCCGTTCAGGGCATTAGCCATCGCGACCACCCCGCTGTTTACTAAGTGCCCGGGCGATCAGTGCTGCAAGGTTGAACTTGGCGAGCCCGCCTATGTCACCGCAGCAGTGCCCTGCACCCCGGTGAACACTTACGTGCCCCCGAAGGGCTGGTAAAGCGGCAGCGCGCACTTAACTCGGTATAGATATCATAGATGATCCGAAAGGCCGGGAGGCTTGTAATCCCGGCCTTTTTTCATTTGTCAAACTTCAGACGCCCTCTCTTCCCCTCTTTGAAACACCTGGGCCAAAGCCCCCGGTATTCTCTTGTCTGCGCGCCGCGTATTGATTTAGGCGGAACCGTAGCTTTTCCATACGGCCACTTGAATTGGTTTCTCTGAACCCTGCAATGCTTCCTATTTGGTTCTCGTCTACAAACGACGCTGCATGGGACCGGTAGATGCCTGGGACATCAACGCGACCGACAAGGCGCCGTGCTGGATTCTTGAAGCAACCTAGACGACTCGGGAAGTTGCGAGGCGTTTGAATTTGCGCGAGGGCCGTGGTAATTGAGTTCGATGCCTTATCACGATGACCTCACGGACGAAGAACTTGCCCTGAGGGCCCAGGCCGGATCGGAACAGGACTTTGAAGCACTAGTAAACCGCTACGCGCCGGCGGTCTATAGGCTTGCCCGAGGCATCACGCGCCGGTCCCCTGGATGCCGAAGACGTGGTTCAGGAGACATTTCTGCGAGCGTTCAGGCATCTCGACAGTTTTGCCCCTTCCAAGGCGACCTTTAAAACGTGGCTTCTCACTATCGCGCGTAATCAGAGCATCAACGTGTTCGGCTCGGTGAAGAGGCGAACTCTTAGGTTCCTCAGCGAATTCGACATTGACGATCGAGGCACAGAGTCCTCTAATAATCCATTCTCAGGAGTGGATAAGGATGCTGAAGGCTTGCTCGCGATGAAACAGGAGTATTTTCGGGTAGAGCAGGCGCTACAGAAGCTGCCGGAGCGCCAGCGGACCGCCATGCTCCTGAAGGCGCAACAAGACATGAGCTATGATCAAATCGCCCAGGTTATGAATACGTCTGTGTCCTCCGTGGAATCACTCATATTTCGTGGCCGGAAAAGGCTGCTCGAGATACTGGAGGATTAATTGGTGCGAGCGCGGGATTTCGTTGGGAGCAAGGTATAAGAGTACGGAGGGTCCATCCATGGACTGCATAGAATACCAAAAGAATATGTCAATGCTGATAGACGGCGAACAGGGGCATCTTTCCTTGCAAGCCTTAGAAGCTCACCTTGCCGCCTGTTCCGGTTGCCGGAATGCCTACGAGCGTATGGGAGCACTGAACAGGGCCTTGAAGGATGTTGACTTATATAGGCCGCCATCCATGCTCGCCTCCAGGGTGAAGGCGAGACTCGCCGAGGAGACTGCTCCTCGCCGGGAAAGGCGTTTCCCTCTTGCATGGGCCCAAGTGCCGCTGTTCGCGATGATAGTGCTTCTGGCAATTGGCCTGGGTAACCTTGCCGGTCGTTCAATGACGGAAATTCTCCTTGGCGAACAGTCAGAGGCGAAGCTGGAGTACCTTCTTACGGATGCAGGCCAATCATTTTCGGACATTGTTTTGGACATGGGCGTTGAGGAGAATTCCCGATGAAGAAGGCAGTTTGGATAGGTATTTTTGTTTTCTCCTTGGCCTTGAACTTGGCAGTTGCCGCAACCCTGGGCCGGAATCTATGGTTTCAAAATCGTCCCCCTGCTTCCGGGGACACCGGCGCTCCCACTTTGACGCGTGGGGATGTCGAGCAGATCAGAAGGCTTTGTATGAAGCACAACGGTGCCGCAATGATGGAAGCCAGGAACCAAATCCTCGAAAAGAATTTTCAACTCTTGGACCTAATCGCAAAGGATCCGGTAGATGCTGCCGCGGTGGAGCTGAGGGTTAATGAACTCATTGATCTCAAACGCAAAACGGAGAAGGAAGCAATTGCACGAATAAGCAGCACCATGGCCGCCCTACCGCCCGAAAAGCGACAAGCATTTGTCGTTTTCCTCAAGAATCGCTCTTGCATGATGTCCGGCATGGACTTTGGCCGAGGCGGGGGTCCAGGGCGGCGCCGAAATATGGGTCCCTGCCCAATGCCACTTCCCATCGAACAGGAGACTGCCCGCTAATCCATCTCTCAGAATCTCTTCGGGTAACCCCTTGAACGTCTGTAAGTCCTGGGTGTTTCCTCATCTGGCGACGCTTCGTTGTCCTCCCCCTAAAAGGCAGATGAAGCACCTGCAACGATCAGCTTCCTGTGACGATGCCGTACCCAAAAAGATGCCTGGAATGAGAACAACTTCGATGAAAGTATTTTCGCGAGTTTGTTGTCCGGCCCTTGTAAGTTTAATTTAGACATGAAAAATCTCTCGCAAAAGGAGACGTACAAATGAGATTCACCAGGGCCACCGTATTGGCGGTGTCGATGATGGTTTTGTTGGTAGCTTCGGCAGCTTCCGCGCAACAAATGGGCTGCTGCTCCGGCGGCATGGGTACAGGCGCGGCCGTGTGGGGAGACCTGACACCAGAGCAGCAGAAGCAGGTGAGCACGCTGAGAACCGAATTTCTTAAGAAGCAAGAGACGCTGCGATCGGACATGGCCAAGAAAAGAATCGAGATGATGGAAACGGCTTCCAAAGAGAATCCGGATGAACAGGCCATCGACAAGAAGAAGCAAGAAATCTGGGCCTTACAGGACTCAATGCGTAACGAGGGACGAGCAATGAGCACCAAATTCAGGGCGCTCTTGACCCCCGAACAGAAGCAGAAGTTGGGTCCTGGAGGCCCCGGTTTTGGCGGTATGAACCTGGGTGCAGGTAGCGGCTTTGGCAATGGTGGCTGCGGTTTTGGAGGCGGCAGAGGTTGCGGAGGATGCCCCGGTAGAGTCTCAAGCCTCTAAACCTGTCACTGAAAAGAGCACACTCAAGGCTCTCGGAGATTTCGAGGGCCTTGTTTTTTCCGACCGCCCGGACCTGTTCCATGAAATTACCACAGTGTCCTGTCTGAATCCCGAAACTCATACGCCTGCCATTCATCTTTTTGCCTGTCCCGCCGTTGAAGAAACAGGCTCGCAGGCTCCTCGATCCCGCAAAGCATCCATTCCGGAAGTTTTCGGAGCGAGTTCTCATCTTTGGACTCAAGAAAAGCGATCAGGGACTAGGACTCCCGGCGCTGCTCTTCGACTACCTGAACCGGTCTTATTGGGAGAAATGTGACTAACTCGGAGTTCGGGTGGACCCTGGAAGACAATAGGGACGTCAACAAATTTGTGATTGAATTGGGCGCAAAAATGCACAACAAATGGCGCATATTCAGGAAGTCTTTGACCCAGTAGGCGGCTCAGATCTCCAGTCCTATGCCCCGATCTTTCCACGCGGGAAGAACCCCCAGACCATCAGCGCTCTTCACGGCCTTAATGACAGACCTCTGCAGGACCTCTGCGGCCAATAGCCCTATCCTGTTAGGATCCGCGTCCTTGTCTCCGACACTCAGCACAATCGTCAAATCTCCGTCAATGTGGCTGTGAAAAGGCCGAATCACGGCGGCCATCCCGAGGGTAGCCTGAGCGGCGACTCTTGATGCGGCTATTTTCCCCAGCCGCGCGTTCACCGCTACCACCGCCAGAGTGGTATTCTCCACTGAAATGCGTCTCGATCGCGCCTTTCCTTCTTTCAGGAGACGCGCCGAGTCTGCCGGTTCGAGCGAGGTGGAGGAGGCTCTGCAGCCGGCAAGCACATTTCCATTGGTGTCGATGACATCCCCGTATGCGTTGACCACAACCAATCCCCCGACCACAAGATCATCCGAGCGGCATGAGGCTGAACCAAGCCCCCCTTTCATGGCTTGCTCTATCCCAAATAGTTTCCCGACACTGGCTCCGGTGCCAGCGCCGACACTTCCCTGCGTTACAGGTCCCTCGAATGCATTTTCGCACGCACGCCTGCCCATTGCCGCGTCAGGACGAATCGACCCGTTGCCTACGTTCAAATCGAAGATTGCCGCAGCCGGAACAATTGGAATGGTTCTTCCGACGACCTGGAATCCGACCCCTTTCTCTTCGAGGTAAGCCAGCACTCCACCATCAGCGTCCAAACCAAAAGCACTGCCTCCGCACAGACAGATCCCGTGAACGCGGTCCACCACGTGGAGCGGCCTCAGGGAATCCATCTGGCGAGTGGAAGGAGCACTCCCTCCCATATGGAGGCCGGCTGGAGCACCATTCGAAGGAGGTAGAATCACGGTTACACCGGTTTTAGAATCTTCGTCGTGGGCATTGCCCACTCGAATTCCAGGCACATCCGTGATGTCGTCATGACGATCGGAAGTTGGAAATGACATGACTTTATGGTTGTTCAATCCAATTTTCGAAATAACAGATGAGTGTAACCGACTTCGGCCCTATAGCTGTGCTGTTCGAGGTAACGTCTTGGGCCGCTTGGCCCGCATAGGACTGTCCTCCACTATGAGGAATGCGATAGGATTTTTCATGGCCCTCTGCGCCCTCCGGACATGCGAGAGAGAAATGCAGATCAAGCCTACAAAAGAAGAGGTGCCGTGGCAAGCGGAAACATCGGTAATGTGTCGGTTTCAAAGTGACCAGCTACCAGAAAGTGCTTTGACCGTGGGGCAAAGGCTGTGGCATAGTGATGAAAACCCATATGTTGCAGTGGGTGGCGCCTACCTGGAGATACCAGGATAGCAAGCTGCGACCCTCTGCACCTCAATTCGAGAGCGAACAAGGATGCAATCTGATTCCGACAAGAAGTCAGCCCCTATCCCGGATCAATTGCCCGCGTTCTGGGATGCCGTCCTCGACTCCTCACATAACGGCATAGCCATCATCGACCGGCAGGGAATAATCCTGGTCTACAATCAAGGGGCCAAGCGTATTTTCGGCGATGGAGACCAAGCACCGGTGGGACGCCATTTCTCGGAAGTGCGACCCGAAACGTGGCCGGACTTGAAAGAAATTCTCGAAACCGGTCGATCCCAGATCGGTAAGCGGCTGGTTCTGCCCCAGGCTACTATTATTGCCAACCGCAACCCCATTGTTGCCAACGGAGAAGTGGTGGGGGTCATAAGCGTATTTCAGGACATCTCGGAATACGAGGCGATCATTTCCGAACTTCAGGGTTACAAAGAGCTACACCGAGAATTGGAAGCCATCTTTGAGTCCTCCCAAGACGGTCTGTATATCACCGACGGCATGGCTAATACGATTCGCGTCAACAGCGCTTACGAACGAATTACCGGCCTTTCGCGCACAGACCTTGTCGGCCGGAACATGGAAGATCTGGTCAACGAGAAAGTGTTCGACCACTCGGTGACCCTGGAAGTCCGCGAAAAGGGCGCTCCGGTTACCCTCATGCAAAGTATCAAGGGGGACAAGCAAGTGATGGTCACCGGCACGCCGATCTTTGACGAGGACGACCAGATTGCGTTGGTCGTGACCAACGTTAGGGACATGACCTTGCTGAATGATCTCCGGGCACAACTTAACGAGAGCAGGCGCCTGAGTTCCCGGTTTTATCAGTCACTCCTCGAGCAGGAGAAGTTCGAGCACGCCCTGCAGGACATGGTCGTGAAAAGCAACGCCATGACGCAAGTCGTACAGAAGGCAGTAAAAGTGGCGGGAGTGCACACATCGGTGTTGCTCCAAGGAGAGTCAGGGGTCGGCAAAAGTATGCTGGCTCGAATTATCCACTTTATGAGCCGTAGAAAGGAGCGCCCTTTCGTAAAGATCAGTTGCGGAACCATCCCGGATTCATTGATGGAAAGCGAACTCTTCGGGTACTCCAAGGGCGCATTCACCGGAGCAGCGCGGGAAGGCAAGGCAGGGTTGATTGAAACCGCGGACACGGGGACCATCTTCCTGGACGAAGTGGGAGAGCTTACGCCGGCCATGCAGGTGAAACTATTGCAGGTGATCGAGGAAAAGACATTTACCCGCGTGGGGAGCACTCGGCCAACTTCAGTAGACGTGCGCATTATCGCCGCAACCAATCGCGACCTGTTGGATCTGGCTCAGAAGGGGCTGTTCCGAGAAGATCTCTACTATCGTCTCAACGTAATCCCAATTTTTATCCCTCCTCTGAGGCAACGGCGGGAGGATGTTCGGGTCCTGACCTTGAACACCTTGGAAAAGCTCAACAGCACGATGGGTCTCAACAAACGCATTGAATCGGAAACTCTCGACAGGCTCATGCGCTACGACTATCCAGGCAATGTCCGGGAACTGATAAACATTGTCGAGCGTATGGTTATCATGAGCGAAGGTGAACAGATATCTTTTGCGGACCTGCCGGGCGAACTCAAAGAAGTTGATCCGACCTTTCCGGATCTTCTGGAGGAAGGAGTGAGTCTCAACGCTGCGGTCCATGCGCTGGAAGAGCGAATGATCGGGGGAGCACTGCGTCGGCACGGAACGTTGGCTGAGGCCTCCAGGGCTTTGGGAATTCATCCCACGACATTATGGCGCAAGATGACGAGGCACGGCATTTCGGCAGCCATTGCAAGAAAGCAATAGTATCGCGATTATGCAATAAAGCTAATATGCTGTTTTACCAACTAGTATTTAAAAGCACACGACCCCATTAAGGTATCTGTTGCAGATCTGCAATTAGCTCACCCCGGAAGACCCCTGTCACCTCCCACTTTAATCTGCCTTTACGGTAGCTTGGACGGATCACACTACAATGGCATGTTTGTTGCTCATCATATCCATGCCTAAGAGTATCCAAGAATAACGTGGAGCATAGGAGGGAGGATTATGGGGAAGCACAAATTTTTCATTGTCTTCTTGTCGGCTTTGTTGGCCCTGATTGTCGTACCATTGGCAGTCAGCGCGGATAAAGTTGTCAAAATCGGAGCCCTGTACCCCATGACCGGTCGAGCCGGTCTTTATGGACTGGATTCCGTGGACGCGGCGGAGATGGCCATAGAAGAGATCAACTCGAAGGGCGGGGTGGCCGGGTACAAGCTCGAGCTTGTTAACACCGATTCCAAAGCCAAGCCCGACTACTCGGTTATGGTGGCGAAGCGTTACATTGATCAAGACAAAGTGCATTTCCTCTTCGGAGTAGTCAGTTCGGCTGTCGGGCTCGCGCTGACTGAAGTATCCAAACAGAACAAGAAAATCTTCATCGGCACGGACCACGCGTCCACGCAGCTCACAGTGGATAAGTTTCAGCCCTATTACTTCCGTGTGTCGAACAACACTTTCCAATCCATGGCCGCGGGCGCTTTGTATCTCAAGGAGCTGAAGCAGACCAAACCTTGGGAAACCATCGCGTATGTGGGTCCCGATTATGCTTACGGCCATGACCAGTGGAACGAACTCAAGTATAACCTGGATCGATTCGGCATAAAGTACAAGGTAGTGGGCGAGTATTGGCCCAAACTCTTTGCCCCGGATTACACGGCATTCGTGACATCAATTCTCAAGGACAAACCCGACATTCTGGTGTGCGGCCTTTGGGGTGGTGATTCAGTGGCTTTCATCAAGCAGGCCACGCCTTACGGGCTTTTCGAAAAGACCCTTTTCTGCTCACCCGACGCGTGTGGAAATTATGAGGTAATGTCCGCCACCGGCGCAGAGTTGCCTCTAGGGTTGGTGCTTAGCGCTCGCCATCACAACAACTGGCCTGAAACACAGGCCAACAAGGACTATGTCCAGAAGTTTTTCAAGCGCACAGGCCGATATCCGACATATGCGGCAGAAGGAGCTTACTCGGGCATCCTGGCCATCGCTCAAGCCGTAGAAAAGGTAGGGAACCCCGACGACACCGAGGCCTTGGTGAAGGCGTTGGAAGGTATGAAGATCAAACTGCCCGAAGATCCGGACGATTTCACCTCTTATATTGATCCTGCTACTCATCAGATAGTCCAGGTGCAAGCTATCGGGGTCACCGTGGCCAATGACCAGTTCCCGCCTGCCAAACGCATGCTGGGCAACTGGAAGATCTACAAGGCTGAGGAACTCTTGCCTCCCAAGGAATACATTGAGTCCAAGCGCAAGAAGTAGCACGTGGTGACGGGAATTGTGGCGTTGGTCAAAGTGTGACCTCGCGCAAGGGTCGCTTTCCGATAGATCGGCATGGGCCGACGTCACTGCCGGCCTAGGACACAGATTGGTGGGACAGGCATCTTGCCTGTCGTTCAGAGACAGGCAAGATGCCTGTCCCAACGGTTTTGTCCGTCCCCACACCATTATTTTCAGTTTGAGACCTTACTTTTGGCCTTCGCGATGAGGGAAAATCGCAGAGCGAATGCAATTTGCCCGGCGATCTGAAAACGGTAGAAACTTAAATGGATGTGTCGTTTATCATAGGGCAGTTTTTGAGCGGTCTGACTATGGCCACCCTGCTCTTTTTGGTAGCCAGCGGGCTCACCCTGATCTTTGGAGTGGGCAATGTCTTCAATTTTGCCCACGGTTCCTTCTATATGATCGGGGCGTACCTGGCGTACCAGGCTGTGTCAATCTGGCATACTAACTTTTGGGCCGCCACGTTCGTGGCCGCGGCAGGTGCGGGGATCCTGGGGATGTTGGCAGAATCCCTCTTTCTGCGCCGCATTTATGGGCGCGCGGAAGAAGGGGGATTCCAGATCCTGCTGACATATTCCTTCATCCTGGTCATTGATGATTTGGTAAAGTTGATTTGGGGAACGGAATACAAGTCTCTCTTGAGACCGCGGGGCTTGAGCGGGTCGGTGGAGATAGCGGGCCTTACGCTCCCTACCTACAACCTGGCCATCATTGGCATCGGGCTTATAGTTGTGGTTTTAGCCTGGCTCATACTTTCTCGAACCCGGCCAGGGCGCATTGCTCGGGCGAGCGCTCTTGATCGTGAGATGCTCGGGTCCATGGGCGTGAACGTACCTCTGACCATGACGCTGGTCTTCGGTGTGGCAACGGCTTTGGGAGGATTCGCCGGAGCCTTGGCCGCGCCTCTCCGTTCGGTGACTCCCGGCGCGGGCATTGAAGTTATCATCGACTCACTTATTGTGGTGGTCATAGGGGGCATGGGCAACTTCTGGGGGGCATGGCTGGGGGCCTTGATCTTGGGTGAGGTCAACGCATTTGCTGTAGCGGTTATCCCCGAATGGGCTTCAGTGGTCAGCTACGTTGTCATGGTGCTGGTATTAATCTTCAGGCCGGAGGGCCTGTTTGCCCCCCGCGGGGTCAGAAAGGTGTAGCCGTGGAGGATACTAAGGCTTACAAGACCGCGGCTTTCTGGATCGTGTTTATTTTAGTGTTCGCCCTCGCTCCCCTGCGCATGACGTCCAACTATCAGATTATCCTGGCAAATCAGATCCTGATCTGGGGCATGTTCGCTGTTGCCTTCAACATGCTATTCGGTGTCACGGGCATGCTCTCCTTCGGACAAGCCCTGTATTACGGGCTGGGAGCTTACGCGGTAGGTCTTTCGTTCAAGTATCTGGGGGCTTCTTGGTTCTTGCCGGCCATAGGAATGGGGCTTGTCGGGGCATTGGTGATCTCCATCCTGGTCGGGCTCCTCATTATCCGTGTGAGTGGGGTCTTCTTCACGGTTCTCACCTTGGCCTTCGGGCAGTTGGTTTGGCAGATAACATTCAGGTGGTACAACTTCACCGGCGGAGACGACGGGATCCAGGGGATAATTCCTCCAGGTATTCTGGGTGATCGCATTGCATACTACTATTTCACCTTATGTTTGGTCCTGCTGTCAATCTGGTTCATGAGGCGGCTCGTCCACTCACCGATGGGGCTCACATTGCGATGCCTGCGTCAAAACCCTGACCGTTTGCGCTTCCTCGGACGCAGCGTGAGATACAACCAACTGGGAATCTACATGATCTCCTCTTGTTTCGCTGCCCTTGCCGGCAGCCTAATGGCCGGTGTGAACAATTCCATTCATACTGACATGCTCTATTGGACCACATCGGGTGAGGTCATCCTCATGTCGGTCCTCGGTGGCATCGGTCAGTTTTTCGGGCCCTTTATAGGAGCGGCCGTGATCATAGTCATTCAAGAAGTAGTAGGGGCCAAAACCGAATATTGGCCGCTGATTATAGGGTTAACCATGATGGTGATGGTGCTGCTGCTTCCAAAGGGCCTGGTAGGTGAAGCCCGGCTCCTCGGGAACCGCCTGAAATCATTTGCCGGCGGAAACAGAGGTTGAGATGGAAGCCCTCCTGGTCCTGGATAATGTAGAAAAGGCTTTCGGCGGCTTGAGGGTAACCTCGGGAGTCAGCTTTTCGCTGATGCCCGGGGATATCTCCGCCATAATCGGACCCAACGGCGCGGGCAAAACCACTCTGTTCAACCAGATCACAGGGTATCTGATGCCGGATAAAGGTAGTATAGCCTTTCAGGGCGAAGAGATAACAGGTCTTACTACCCAGGAGATCGTGGCCCGCGGCATGGGGCGGGCTTTTCAAATTACGTCCATCTTCCCGGAAGAAACAGTCCTGGATAATGTGCGGCTGGCCTGCCTCTCCAGGCTTAACCAGACCCGGAAAGTTTTCAGACCTGTCTCACGGTTCAAGGAAGCCACAGACAAGGCTTACGCCATTCTGGAAAGCCTCGGCCTTAAAGGGCAGGCCGACCGGCCTGCCTTCGAGCTGGCGCACGGCGACCAGAAGCTTTTAGACATCGGCACTGCGTTGGGATTGGAACCTAAGCTGCTCCTTCTGGACGAGCCCACTTCAGGGATGTCACCTGAGGAACGTCACCTCACAAGGGAATTGATCAAGAGGTTGTGGAGGGAGTTCAACCTGACCTTGTTATTCATAGAGCACGATATGGACACGGTTTTTGGCATAGCGCAAGTTGTGATGGTTTTGCAGATGGGCAGGCTCCTGGCTCAGGGCACCCCCGACGAGATACGCAACAATCCCGAGGTGGTTACAGCCTACCTGGGGGAGGCTGTCTCATGACCTACATTCTGGAGGCCGTCGATCTCAACACTTTCTACGGCCGCAGCCACATTCTCTTTGATGTGGGACTTTCCGTGGCCCAGGGCGAGACCGTCTGCCTCATGGGTCGCAATGGAGCCGGCAAGACCACCACGTTTCGAAGCATCATGGGGCTCACTCCGCCGCGCAAAGGAAAGGTGATTTTCAAGGGGAAGGACTGCACAAGGCTTCCCTCCTTCAAAATGGCAAGAATGGGACTCGGGTTCGTGCCCGAGGACCGCCGTATTTTGTCGTCGCTCACGGTTTGGGAAAACCTGGAGTTGGGGAGGATAAGAGGCCGTCAGGGACGCTGGACCATGGAAGCCGTTTTGGAACAATTTCCTACCATGGCCCGCATGCAAAATCGTATGGGCGGAACCCTTTCCGGCGGTGAACAGCAAATGCTGACTATTGCCAGGGCGCTCATGAGCAATCCTGACGTCCTGGTCCTGGACGAGCCCACCGAGGGACTCGCGCCGGTAATCGTTGCGGTTTTGAAGGAACTCATCATGAGCCTGAAACAGGCGGAAACGACCATCCTCCTGTCCGAACAGAATATACGTTTCGCCATGGGGGTCTCTGACAGGGTGGTAGTCATTGACAAGGGTCAGGTGGTCTACACGGGGACTATTGAGGAATTCAAAAACGAAGAAGCCGTGCAGAAGAAATACCTTGCAGTTTAGTGGACTAATAAGTGTGAGCAACTCAAGAAGGTGAGTGCCTATGAATAGCGTGAACTTCTTCCAGACGACGCCACGCATCGTGATGGGACCCGGTTCCTTCAACCAGCTACCCCAGGAAGTGAAGAGGCTGGGCAGAAAAAAGATAATGATAATTACTGACCCTGGACTGGTCCGAACAGGGATCGTCAGCCGGTTGGAGGAGCTTTTGGTCGGGGCCGGTCTCACGGTATTCCGATTCGACGGCGTGGAGCCCGACCCTCCCTATGAAATTGCGTCCCAGGCGGCGGCTCGGACCCGAGAGGCAGGAGCCGACCTTGTCGTGGGCATCGGCGGGGGGTCGTCTCTGGATATTGCCAAGGTGGCTTCCATACTTGTAACCAACAGCGACCCGGTAAGCTCTTTTTTCGGCGTGGATATGGTGCCGAAGCCCGGCTTGACCGCGATTCTGGTACCCACGACAGCGGGCACCGGGAGCGAAGTCACTCCCATCGCCATCCTTTCAGACTACGATGAAAAGCTGAAAAAAGGCATTGTGAGTCCGTACCTTTTCCCGGCAGTGGCCATGCTGGACGCTGAACTCACTGTAGGGCTTCCCGCTTCGGTCACTGCGGCCACAGGTATGGATGCTCTCATACACGCTGTAGAGGCTTACACCTCCAGGAATGCCACTCCTTTCACGGATATGCTGGCCCTGGAAGCGATAAGGCAGATCTTCAGGCACATACGTACGGCTTTTGCCAACGGGTCCAACCTTGAGGCGAGAGGCGGCATGTTGGAGGGGAGCCTGCTTGCAGGCATGGCGTTTGCCAATGCCGGGGTCACCGCTGTGCATGCGTTCGCATACCCTATCGGCGCGGAATTCCACATACCTCATGGTATAGCCAACAGCATCATGCTCGCAGCGGTGATGGAATTCAACATGCTGGGCAACTTATCCAAATTTGCACACATGGCCAGCCTCTTTGGAGAGAACACACGAGGACTCAGCGAACGCCAGGCTGCGCAAGCAGCGGTCCAAGGGCTGCGCACGCTGGCTGGAGATCTTAAGATCCCCGGAAGCCTCACGGAATTCGGAGTTAAGGACGAGCACATCCCCGCGTTGGCGCAAGGTGTGATGAAGGTAACGCGTCTGTTGGCCAACAATCCACGTGAGCTGACGCTTGAAGACGCAGAGGAGATCTATCGCCGAGTGCTCTGACGCAAGAGGAATGTAACCCATGTTCGGTTTCTACAATATGGTTCTAAGGATCAATGCCACCCAGCAGTCCTTTGACCTCAAGATGATCCCCGACGAAGTACTCGCCAAGACTCTGGGCGGCAAGGGTTTGGCCACTCATCTGCTGCTCCTGCATAATGTTGCAGGTGTGGACCCCATGAGCCCGGAAAACCATCTGGTCTTCACCGCCGGACCGGTCACCGGAACACCAGTATGGGGTTCCTGCCGCTATGGCGTTTACACGAAGTCACCCCAGACCGGTTACTATTCCGAATCCTATTCCGGTGGAACTGTCGCCGAGTATATGGCACGCACCGGTTTCGATGCGGTCATGATACATGGGGCGAGCGATGAGCCGACATGGATCGAGATCTCCCCGGAAGCCGCGCAATTCCACCCGGCGGGTGAGTTGTGGGGCCTCGACACTTACGCCACCGAGGAGCGGATCAAAGCATGGATCAAAGAGAACCGACCCGCAGCAAGCAAGTGTGGCGTGGTTGTTGTCGGTCCTGCCGCGGAGAACGGCGTAACCTTCTCTGTAATAGAGAACGACTGTTGGCGCAGCGCAGGTCGAACCGGAGTCGGCGCGGTAATGGGTTCAAAAAAGATCAAGGCCATAGCCTTTTGGGGTAATAAGACTAAAGAACTCGCAGATTCCGCCCTTGTGAAGGACTTCGCCAAAGGTCTGTCAAAGCGAGCCAAAGATGATGCGGGGGTCAAGGCGTACAAAAGCATGGGAACGCCCATGATGGTAGACATCATGAGCCGCGTGGGAAGTTTCCCCACTCATTACTGGCACAAGGGGACCGCGGAGCATCGCGAACAGATCAACGCTGTTGCCCTGCACGAACGTTGCGACGTCACTCCTCATGCTTGCCTCAAGTGCTTCATAGCCTGCGGGCGGCTTTCAACTGTAAAAGAGGGGAGGCACAAGGGGCTCAAGATCGAGGGGCCCGAGTACGAGACTATTTACGCGTTCGGGGGGTTGTGTGAGGTGGACTCCATTGAGGAGATCGCCTATCTGAACGACATTTGCGATCGGCTGGGGATGGATACCATCAGTGCCGGTAACCTGGTTGCTCTCACCATCGAGGCTGTTCGTCAAGGCAAGGTCGACTATCCGATTGACTACGGCCAGGTGGATAATGTGGCTGCACTGCTGAAGGATATAGCTTACCGCCGAGGAATCGGGGATACTTTGGCCGACGGCATCAAGCCCGCGGCAGAGGCTATGGGAATGGCTGACCAGGCCATCCATGTCAAAGGTCTTGAACCCGCGGGCTATGATCCGCGAGTGCTCAAGGGAATGGGCTTGGCTTACGGCACAAGTGATCGAGGGGCATGCCATCTCAGGGCCACTTTTTACAAACCCGAACTTGCCAAGATGATCGATCCCGACCAGATAGCGGGCAAAGCCGTGATGTTCACAGAGTGGGAGGACCGCCTCACGATCTTCGATTCGCTCATACTCTGCCGCTTCTACCGCGATCTTTACCAATGGGAAGACCTGGCTGTGATGATAAAAGGTGTCACAGGGCTTGAATTAGACCGAACTGAAATGCGGTCCATCGCAGGTGCAATCACTGACAATACAAGGCGTTTCAACGTGAGGGAAGGGCTCACCCCCGAAGATGACAAGCTTCCCAAACGCTTCTGTAATGAGGTGCTACCAGAGACAGGAAAGATTATCAGCGAGGAGATGATGGAAGCGCTTCTGAAAGATTATTACGCGGCCAGAGGGTGGGATGAGCAGGGTCACCCCTCGGATCAAACATCATAATTCTCTTGGCGCGGACCGGTTGTAACAAAGATCAGGCCGACCCGAGAGCGGTCCAGTGAGAACGCGAAGATCAACCAACTGATCCATAGAGCGACATCGAATGGCGTGGGGGGCCATCAGATGTTCAGCAGTGTTGAAGACCGAAGAGAGGCAATTCGACCTCAGTTCAATCGTACGATTCTAGTGGATTTCAGGGGGCCAAAATGACGGCGGATGCGGGTCCTCTCGTTCTGCAAAAAATCGTGTGAGGGCTTACAAACGTCCCGGGCATGCTCTATTGGTGCCTGAGATTCCCGGGACGTTGACAAGAAAGCTATTTCGAAGGGCTCTTCTGCGGGAAGAGCGAGATGAAGTGGCCAAAAGTGCAGTTTCAGTTGGAAGGGAGAGGGTAGTCTTAGGCTCGCCAAGCTGATTTCCAAGTCAGGAAAGGAGAACGTGAAGACAATGCCAAATGAGATCTCAAGGAGAAACTTCTTAAAGTGCGCGGGAGTGGCCGCGGTGTCAGTCAGCGCTCTAACCTTGGCCTCGGAAGCAACCAGCCGAGCCGCTGAAAAGGAGGCTGCAGCGGCTGCGTCAAAGGTGTCGGCCTACGCCTTCGTCTGCGGAATTCTTCAAACCCAGACGCAGTATCTGTTGAAGGATACGCGAGTGGGCACGCCTTTTGATATTCCCGTGACTTTTTTCATCATAAAACACGGAGAAGATTGGGTAGCCTTCGATACGGGTAACAACGCCATGGTGGCGAAAGACCCTGTTGCGTACTGGGGTGAGGCCGTGACAAAGGCTTATTACCCGGTCATGAAGGACTATGAGGAATTCCAGGCTCAGATCAAGAAGCTGGGGATTGCGCCCAAGAATCTCAAGGCCGTGATCCTAAGCCACGGACACTTGGATCATGCTGGAGCTATAGACAACTTCAAGGGCACTGATGTCCCTATCTACCTTCAAGAAAAGGAACTCGAAATCATTAAGAAAGCCGTGGACACCGGCCAGAAGACCGCCTATATCCCGGACGATTTCAAGGTCATTAAAGACTTGAACATCAAGACGGTCAATGGTGTCTTTGATGTTTTTGGGGATCAAACGCTGGTGGCTTTTCCAACGCCTGGTCATACCGAAGGCCATCAGTCTTTGCTCGTGAAACTGGCTGGTGGAAAAAGCATGGTCCTGGCTGCAGACGCCATGTACACGTTGGAAAATATGCAGGACGCGATCCCTCCCGGTCTGTTCTGGGATCTGCCTCAAGCATCGCAGGCCCTCTACGTATTCAAAGCCATGAAGATTATGGGCGCTGAGATCGTTCCCTCACATGATCCGGGTTACTGGGAGAAGAAACCGCTGGCCCCAAAAGTCTTTGAGTCCTGAGGGCGAAGAACCCCCTCCCTTCGCTCTTGTAATTGATCGACTTTGCACAATGACGGCCTGTAGGCTCTCTGTTGACTTTTCCGGAAATAGCTTCTAACTTTACCCTGGTTTTCTCTTTATTAGACAGGAAGGGTGCGTTATGAAGCGAATTGTTATCGTCAGTCTGGTATGCGTTCTTGCGTTTTTTCAATACAGTTGGGGATATCAAGCAGAATCTCAACAGTCCTCCGAAGGGTTGGTTGAGGTTCTTACCGACATAATAACAGCTCCGTGCAGTCTTTTGGCCGTGTGCTTGGGCATGGAGAGCGGAGCGCCTTGTACGTATCCGCAGAAGCAGAGGTTGACCTGCGTGCCTGTCAAGAAGCCGTGCCAACCTCCACGTACCGGTACCACCATCAGAAAGGTTCCGAGCCGGACCAAGCCACCAAAAGCGCTACTTCCGTCCCCCGGTGTATCTCAACGGCCGCCCGTGCCGCCCCAGACCCCACCCTCCGCTCCACCGGTCACGACTCGGCAAGTAGTCCCTCCCACCCAGACCCCTGCCCCGCCCGTAACATCTCGGAAAGAGGTGCCGCCGCAGAGAGAAGTGCCCCCTGGGCCAACGACAGGCCGGCCAAGGCTCCCGGATATCTTGCCTGGTCCGAGCGAACCGATGCCGGAACCTGGGACTCCCAAGCGACCCATATCTCCTGAAGGGCAGCGCACAACTGTCCCGGAACGGCCAAGTTTGGGCCAAACACCGGGCAGAGTTCCTGTACCGCCCACGCCGGGAATTTCAAAACACCCAGCCCAAGTCCTGTTGCTCCCACGCCGGAGGTTTCAAAGACACCGACTACGCCCAAAATAGAAAAACCCGGAAAACAGCCGAAGCCGGGAAAGAGCCGGCAGTGGGCACCCTGCGGACCCGTTTATCCCCCGGCCCCGTGCATTCAGGTTCGTCCTCCGGTCCCGTGCGGACCCCAATTGTTCTTTCGGTGATCTCCGGTCCTTCGGTGGAAGGTCCCCGTGTTTCTTGCCTTTGTTGGTGCCGATGAAGTGTGTCGATGGCTGGACCAGAGCCTGGGTTGTCGCTAGGCATCCATTCAGTTAGGGGTGGGGAAGGAACTTATTGCCGAACTGTCATGGCGAAGGCGCAAGACCGCAGCAATCTTCGATGGGTGCGAGAGAACAAGCCTAAGGTTCACAAAGGGCTTTCAAAACCTCAGAGGGCACTTCGTTCAATTCCACTGTAGGGAAGATACTCGTTTTGTATGGATCTATCAGATCTCCATACACGTTAATCCTGGCGTGTTTTTCAAAGGCTTTGCCCCCTTGGATATGGACGTTCAGGTCCACATTAACCCAATAGTCATCATGTTCGGCCTCAACGGCCGTCAAGATAGCCTTAACCGTCACGGCAATCGCCTGGGCTAATAAGGATCTTGTCAAGTTTGGCTGGGATCCTCTCCCGTTGCAACGTGCTTGTTTCCCCCTCCATGTCTGAGCCCCTTTCTATGGTGAGCCGCAAACGATGCGCATTTGTGGGTCAAGGATTCACGCAATTACGTGTCATAGCCTTGCGGTCAATCTGTTCACGACATTCATGTTATGCGAAGACTATATCCGGTAGTGGAAATTCCTCTCCGCCCCTTTCTGGAAGTATTATATCGTAGCATGACCGAAAGCAGGGCAGAGTATCAACCGCGATTATTCTCCCAGATCACGCTATAGTCAGAGTTGAAGCATTGCCCGCCGCCGGCTGCCACGGTTACGGGCATTGCATGGAAACTGCGTCGAAATGGCTTCCGGAGAGATTCTTGGCGTAGGGGCGTCCCGCGGGACGCGGGACTGCGCCCTTATACCCGTGGTTCTAAAACCGCCCTCACAAGATCCGCATCATTTCTGGCCGAGTGTCTGGTTTTGAGACAGCCCCCATGCCGTTCCTCTACCTACGCGATTCGGCCCTCCGTGAGCGGGTATTTTCATGCGCAGCAGTATAACTCGGAAAACCGTCACCTCGGATTTTGCAGTTTGTCGCAAATGGCCGATGTGTTAGATTAGGCGTCCCTCTCGGGGAATAATGCACACTGTAAGGCGGGGCAAGACTTCGCGGCCTTTGGAGATGGAGGGAGGAACCTGACCGGGCCATGAGCGGTGAAACTGTCCTTCTCATACTGAGCATAGCGGCGGGAGCCTATATGGCCTGGAACATAGGGGCCAACGATTGCGCCAATGCTATGGCCTCTGCGGTTGGCGCCAAGGTCATTACCCTCCGGCAGGCTCTCGTTTTGGCCACGATTCTGACGTTTCTCGGGGCCACTTTTGTCGGATCACACGTTGCGCAGACCATCCGTAAAGGTGTTATTGACTCACAAGCCATCGGCGACCCACGGTTAATTTGGATGGGACTGCTGTCGGCCCTATTGGCGGCCGCACTCTGGGTTTGTCTTGCCACGTACAAGAATTTGCCGGTTTCCACAACACATTCCATAGTCGGGGCAATCATCGGTGTCGGTCTCGTTGCTGGGGGCCCCAGCGCCGTGCATTGGGGGGAAGTGGCGCGCATCGTATTATCATGGATAATCTCTCCATTGTTTAGTGGGTTGGCCGGATTTGTGCTGATAAAGATAATTGACAAAACCATTCTCTCCCGGATGGATACCGCGCAGGGAGCGCTGAAGACCAGTCCCGCGTTGGTTGCGGCGACGGTTTTCATCATTTCCCTTTCGCTGGTTCTCGAGACTCCGCTGGGCCACAAGCTTGGTATCCAGGGAATTGAAGTCGTGGTCATCCCTTGCGCCGCTGCGCTTCTCGGTTATTTGGTGTGCTTCTTTACTCTCAGGGCCATGATTCGACGGGGTCAGGTGGGCGTGGCGGAAGACATCTTCCGTTACCTACAGGTAATGACTTCATGCTATGTGTCGTTCGGAAACGGAGCCAATGATGTGGCCAACGCCATGGGGCCTTTGGCGGGGATCTACTTCATTTACTCGACCGGGTCCGTCGCTGAGCATGCCCCCGTGCCTGTAGCATTGCTTGCTTTCGGTGGCGCGATGATCTGCGTCGGACTTTGGACGTGGGGCTACAGGGTCATCGAGACCATGGGGTCCAAAATAACCGAACTGACAAGTATACGCGGGTTTACCGTAGAATTTTCCGCCGCAACTGTAATCCTCGTTGCCTCCATGATGGGGCTGCCTGTATCTACGACTCACGCAGCCGTAGGCGCTTATGTGGGGGTCGGGCTGGCAAGGGGATTGCAAGGGCTTCTTGACCTGGCCATCCTCGGGCGGATCATGGTTTACTGGCTCATTACAGTGCCGGTGGCCGCGGCCACATCCGCTGCGATCTACATATTTCTTTCAGCCTTCTTTTAGCGAGGTGATGCATGAGAATCGTATTGGCAAACTTGCTTAAGCGCTCCCCCTTTGAAAACACGTTCAAACATGCCGTCAAGGTAGCGCAATGCGGTCCCATTTTTGTTGAAGCAGTGCAAGCCTATTTCAGACATGATCGCGATAAGTTCGAGATTCTCAAGGAAGAGATTCGAGATATCGAAGCAGAAGCGGATCGTATGAAGCGAAACATCCGAGCACATCTGCCGATCTCAATTTTCATGCCCGTTGAAAAATCCGTCTTCTTCAGTTTTCTCAGGGAGGCAGACAAGGTTGTGGACTGCGTGAAGAACTCCTTGTATTGGATGTCCTATTGCGAGTTGTTTTTGCCGGAAGAGATACAGAGGGACTATATCTTGCTCGTCAAAGAAGTGGGAGATTACCTGGGATTAATGCCGGAAATGGTGCTGCGGAGCCACACCTATTTTGGAACCCGCATGGAAACGGATCGCCAATCAGTTAAAGATATCATACGGGAAATCCGTTTCCGAGAAGGCGAATCCGATGACCTGGAAAAGACCATATTCAGTCGCCTCTGTGTAGATGAAAGGATTCCTCCGAAGACGTTCTTCCTAATGATTCGTCTCGTGGAAACTACCGGCGACATTGCTGACCACCTGGAGAACTCGGCCGACATGATGAGGATAATGATCGCCCGATAAACACAATAGGCGGAAGCGCACAGGCAGCGGGGCAAATGAAACCGACCGTCTCCGTAATTCCTCAGTTACGTGTGGCGAAAGATTGTCATTGCGAGCGCAGCGAAGCAATCTCCTGAGCCACCAAAGATGAGATTGCCGGTGGGACGGGCATCTTGCCCGTCATCCCTAATCGACAGGCTGGAAGCCTGTCCCACCATTCTCTCCTCGCAATGACACGGAAACACCGATTACCCCCGTAACTGAGGACTTACCGCCACCACCGGGATTTCTGTTGACTTCGCTTTTGCGCGCAGGTAGCATGCCAGGCGGTACTGAACTGTTAGCGTGGTTCAGGGTCTGATTTAAGTGAGCGCACAGCCTGACGACGTCGGTGGCGGCGTGGGGCCGGTGAAGTGTTGCACTAAGCGACTGAGACAACACAAAAAAGTGTGGAGTACAGGGCGCCGCTTGTTGGGCGCCCGTGTAATTCCTGTGCTGGCCTGTTTCCAAGCTAGGAAGGCTCCCCATTCCTACAACTCAGCGGAGGACTTGAATGCCGATCCAGCAATCGGATCTCGATAAGAAGCACGGTTCCGAAGACGGGCTCTCAACAATGCGCCATAGCTTTGCCCACGTCCTGGCCGCCGCGGTGCTTGAGCTGTGGCAAAAATCTAGGCTTGGTGTAGGCCCTGCCACGGAGGACGGGTTCTATTACGATATAGAAATCCGGGACGCTGACGGGAAGGGTGTGATGATTTCCGATGCGGACCTTCGCACAATTGAGAAACGCATGAGGCAGGCTATCAAGAAGGGATTCAAGTTCGACGGGGAAGAGCATTCCAAAGAAGAAGCGGTCCGCTATTGGGCCGACGCTGACCAGCCGTACAAGGTTGAAATGCTTGAGAACATTCCCGGCGAGGTCGTCACTTACTACAAGCATGATGGTTTCGTGGACCTTTGTCGCGGGCCGCATGTGGGGTCGTCAAAAGATCTCCGATACTTCGAATTGACGAAGATTTCGGGGGCTTACTGGAAGGGTGATTCCACGCGGCCTCAGCTCCAGCGCATATATGGGATCGCGTTTGAGACCCGGGAAGACCTGGAAAACTACAAAACGCGGATTAAAGAAGCTGAGAGGCGCGATCATCGTCGTCTGGCGCAAGTGCTCGATTTGTTCCACTTTGAAGAAGATGCAGGCCGGGGCTTGCCACTCTACCATCCGGATGCGGCGTTGATGCGCTCAATTATTGCCAGGTTCCTGGAGGATGAACATCTCAAGCGTGGTTACGACATAGTCTCCACGCCGTACATCATGAACGCGGATCTTTGGAAGCGGACCGGTCATGAAGATCATTACCGGGACATGATGTTTTTCCTCCAAAAGGATGACGAGGCGTATGCGATCAAACCCATGAACTGCCCCGGCCATGCCCTTATCTATCGCCACAAGATCCGCAGTTACCGGGACCTTCCGATCCGGTACTGCAGTTCGGAAGGGTCTTGCGGGCGGAATTCTCCGGTACTGTGCACGGACTCACGCGGGCGCGCTTGTTCACTCAGGATGATGCACATATCTTTTGCAGGCCTGATCAGGTTCAGTCAGAGGTCCTCGCGGTTGTAGATTTTGCCATCGACATGCTCGATACTTTCGGGTTCGGGTACAAGCTATTTCTGGCCACTCGCCCGGAAAAGGGTTATGTGGGGACCGACGAAATGTGGGACCAGGCCGCGGCTGCCCTGGAAGCTGCCATGCAGGAGCGAGGCGTGCCTTTCGAGCTGCTGCCCGGAGAGGGGGCCTTTTATGGGCCTAAGATCGAGTTCTCGTTATTCGATGCCATAGGTCGCAAATGGACTGGACCGACAATTCAGGTGGACTTCAATCTTGCACAGGCCCTGGATGCCACATATCGCGATTCTGACGACACCGAAAAATATCCCGTGGTGATCCACCGGGTGGTCCTTGGAAGCTGGGAGCGGTTTTTCGGGGTGGCTATCGAGCACTTTGCCGGCGCGTTTCCTGTCTGGATGAGTGCCAAGCAGGTCAATATCGTGCCTGTGTCCGAGCGGTTCCTGGACTATGCTCAGGAGATTCGCCAGCAGCTTGTCCGGGAAGGAATTCGAGCGGTCTGCGATGATGGCGATGGCACCATGGGATACAAGATCCGTCAGTCCGAAATCTTGAAGATCCCTTACACGCTTATCGTGGGTGAACGAGAGGCCGAGACGGGTACAATCTCTGTCCGGGGACGTGGGAGGAAAGACCTGGGGAACATGTCTCTCGATGAGTTTCTCACCAGGATCAAAGAAGAGATTCGGACAAAGGCAATTGATGGCTGACGGTCACCCCATCAATGCTCTCTCGCCCTGTGGGAGAGGGAGGCGTTGTTGGGAGCCGTCTTACCGTTTAATGACCGGCACGGAGGCCGGTCCTGCCACCAAAGAGCGCCACTCACCATAGTCTGAATCGATAAGAATACGTCACCAAACTTAAGAAACAGGGCACTTCGGCGGTACTTACTCGTCCTTAATACCCAAGGTCCTCATATAATGCTTCAGAGAGTCTCGTGATATTCCAAGCAGACGGGCCGCGGCCTGCCTTCTGCCGCGGGAGCGTCGCAGCGCCTCAACCACAAGCGAGCGTTTCAGATCGAAGGTGACGTCATTCAACGACCGATCAGCGGGGAACTTTGTGGTGAAGGACCAGTCAGGAGAATTCGCGTCGCCTGGCAGGCCGTCCAGATGGATTCCTCCACGACCTGAGAGTATCAGTCCCCTTTCGAGTACATTGCGGAGTTCTCTTACGTTGCCGGGCCAGTGGTAGCTTTGAAGTCGTTTCATTGTTGAGGCGTCGATAGCGGGCAACTCGCGGAGTTGCAGGTCTGCCTGAAGTCTGGCCGTGATCTCTCTGACGAGCACGGGAATGTCCTCAATTCTTTCTCGCAAAGGCGGAATCTCCATCGACATCACGTCAAGTCGGTAAAGAAGGTCTTTTCTGAAGCGACCGGCTTCAGCCTCTTTTTCCAAGTCCTTGTTGGTCGCGGCGATCAACCTGGCATTGACCGAAATGCTCTTTTCGCCGCCGACCCGGGTTAAGTGCCGGGTGTCGAGGAACATCAGCAGCTTTGCCTGCAATGGGAGTGAGAGCTCGCCGATTTCGTTGAGGAGGAGCGTTCCTCCTTCGGCCAACTCCAGTAGTCCCCGCTTTCGGGTGTACGCTCCCGTGAAAGATCCCTTTTCGTGGCCGAACAGCTCGGATTCAGCAAGCTCCGGGACGATGGCGGCGCAATTGACCGCGTAATACAACCCATCTGCACGTTTGGAATGATCGTGGATGTACATGGCGACATAGTCTTTGCCGCTGCCGCTTTCCCCTGAGAGCAATATCGTGGAATCTCTCGCCGCGGCCAGGCGCGCCTTGGTCAAGGTGGCGCGCATGGCCGCGGAAGGATACTCATCGGCCAGCTTGGGAGCTGAAAACTCTCTCTTCGTGCGATCCGTAATGTCCTGGGCCACGCCACACACTCCGACGACGTTGCCCCCGGCGTCGCGGAGGGGAACAACGAAGGCGTGGAAGGTGATCGGAACCCCGTTGATCCGAATGACATGTTCCAAATCTATTGACTCTCCCTGCAGGACGCGCGCACCTACACCTCTAACGTATTCGGAGCTGTCCCGATCCACAATTTCCTCGGGCTTCATGCCAAGGAGTTCTGAAGCTGGTTTGTTGACCAGCTTCTCAACAGCGGGGTTTACGTGGGTGATTCTCAGTGAGGTGTCCATGAGGAATATGAGGTCCTGCACGCTCTCGAAGATTGTCCTGAGCCGCTCTTCATTGTGACGCAGGGCATCCTCAGCGTTCTGTGCGTCGGGTCACGTCGGAGACGATTATTCGAAGCCGGCCGTCTTTTGCGGCCACGGTTTCCAGCCGAGCATAGAAGTGGCCACCATTATCTTTCGCCAATTCGATTTCGCAAGAGATGCTGTCTTGAGACTCGGCGGCCTCCTTCTGATGGGAAAAGAAAGCGTTTCTGTTATCCTTGGAGACGAAAAGAAAGAACGGTTTCCCCATCAGGCTACTTCTGTCTGTTCCTAGCAGCGCGGCGCCGGTAAGGTTTGCTTCCAGAATAAGGCCCTTCGTGTCCAGGGTGAAGTTGCCGGCAGGCGCGAAGTTATACCACTCGAAATAGTTGGAGCGTGATTCCTCCAGTTCACGTCTAATCCGGCACAATTCCTCGTTTTGAATCTCAAGCTCGATTTGATGCACCTTGAGTTCGTGAATCAGTCTCCTTATATCCCCTTGTGAGAGGCCGCCCAGGTCTTCCGCCTCGGGCGCGGAGCCTCGAAGGATCTGTTCGGCCTGCATGCGCAGACTGGACACTTTGTTTGGGGTATTCGTGTCTCGGCTCATAACAGTAGGTCTCGAGTGATTGGTTCCACTTAATTAAACCTGCAACGTGGGGAGTCACCGCTGTAACGCTTACAACTCCACATGCCTTAGGATACATTAATACCAGTTGCCCACTTTGCCAATAAAGGACGGCGTGTGCCCTGAACTTTTATCAGCCGCCACCGTATCTGTGGAAACCGTATTATATCAGCGTATTGGAGTGCCTAAATCCCCCGATAATCCCATTCTGCTATGCGCGGGAACTTGATATGGCGTCTCGTGAATGATGGAAACCTCCCGCTTCAGCGCTCGCCCACATCCGAATGTGCCGACACGCTAAGTTGTCAGTGATGCCCGCGAAAAGGTCTCAAATACCCGTACGTAACTTAATGGTTGCGCTGACTCGCCCCCGGGGTCCTGACTACACTTTGTGGCCTTCCCTTCAAGTCTTTTCCATTGTGGTTTGCGTTCGCTGATAAAGGTGACATATTATAAGCTCACACCAACCCGGTGTGAATCATGCCATGCCAGGAACGGGCGGTGAAAGAAAACCCTCAAACCGTAACAACTGAAACGTCGGACCATATGGTGCATCAATTCCACCTGGCCGGTATAGGAACGAGGTTCATAGCATATCTCATAGACAAGCTTATTCAGACGGGCATGGTTCTCGGCCTCACGATTATAACGGTGCTACTGCTCATCTTGACCGGCAAACTCTCCTCCGCTGGGGAGTGTTTGGTCCGACTCAGGGACTCTCTGGGCTGGTGGCTGGTCGCGCCAACAATTGCAGTATATGAATTAGTTACGAAAGGTTATTTCATATTATTTGAATATCTGTGGAACGGATCAACCCCGGGGAAGCGATCTCAGGAGATCCGAGTTATCAGGAAGGACGGTCGGCCTATTTCTTTTGTTGCTGCGGTGATTCGCAATATTCTCCGAGCGGTTGACATCCTTGCTGAGATATATCCCCTGGGATTGGTGGTGATGTTCATAGATTCCCGCAACAGACGCCTGGGGGACCTGGCCGCGGGAACGCTCGTGGTCAGGGAAAGGGAACTTAAGCCGCCAGTGATCTGCACACCCCTTCAAGAATCAAATGGCGCTGATGCTGAGATCCTGAACGTGGCCTTAGAGATGACGATGGAGGATTACGACCTCGTGAGGAAATTCCTTGCCCGCCGCGATTCACTGGATGCCGATTACAGACGAGACCTTGCAAGACAAATACTTGAGCGTGTATCAAGAAGATCTGTGTCTATAGGGGAAGAGTCGTCCAACCCCGAAGCTTTTTTGGAAAAGCTGGAAACTCTGTGCCGACGTGAAACAAAGGAGATTTAATGGGCGAGGAAACCTCCGAAGTTCTTTACACCGTGATTCTGACGAAGATCCAGGACGAAGAAGCCAAGAAAAAAGTAGCAGAGACCTTGTCTCGTGTCACCACGAATCTGCCCGCGGACAAGGCCTTCAAGCGGATGGAGTCGCTCCCGTGGACGTTGACCCGGCGGGCCACCGCAAAAAACGCAGAGCGACTGGTTCGGGTGATGGAAAAACTTGGAGCTACTGTACAGGTTTCTCCGTCGCCATTGGAGGCTACGTCACCAGAGTCAGTCGGAACACAGGTTGTACCCGGCACCGCGGTTCTTCAGGAGCCTCAGGCAGCGGTATCGAATGATCTGAGCCGTACTCCCGGTGTCCCGATTGGTACTCCGACCGCTTCGTCGTTACAGGCTGACGGGAAACCTTCTACTCCGCCGCAACCTCCTCCTCCCGCTCCGCCTGAATTGAATGCAAAAGACGGCTCAGAGCCCCCTGGCGGCGATGGGTTTCTCAATCGAACCCTTATCACTTGGCGGCATTCTTGATCGAACATTTCAAATTTGTCGACGGCACTTCTGGAAGCTGTTCGCAATCGTTGGAATCCCGTACCTCGTTGTTGCCGCTTTGGTTCTTATCATATCCATAGTGGCCGCGATCTGTGGGATTCACCTTGCAAGCTCTAGGAGACGTACCGATCTGGGTCTTAATCGCGGCTGCTGTCACTGTGATCCCGTCTATCATTGTTGCGATTATCGCGGTGTTTTACCTTTCACAAGGGGCGTTGATTTACGCGGTTTCAGTTGTCCACCTCGGACGCGATATTCGCGTGGGGGATGCTTATCGTTTCGTACTGGTGAGACTGGTGAAATTCGTCCTGACTTCTGTTCTTTTGGTAATTGTGACCTTCGCTGCACTCTTGATCGCGGTGTTGCTTGGGGTGGTTTTGTTCTTCATTTCCAGGGAGGTCTTTTCGTCAGGCTGGTGGTCCGCGATTACTTGGCTTCCTTTGTCACTGATACCGTTCTACGCCTCTACCAAACTGCTCCTTTTCGACAAGGTAGTTATTATCGAAGATATTGCCTATACCAACGCACTCAAAAGGAGTTGGGACCTGTTAACGGGCAAGGCTGACGGCGGGTGGCCGCGAGGATACTTCTTAAGGCTGATTATTCTGCTGTTTTTATTCGGTCTGATCAGCGTAACTATTGCCCTGGTTTTCCAGATGCCAGCTTCAATAATTGCGGCCCTTATGCCGGAATCCTGGATTGTGGGGTCTGTTGTGCAGCAATTGTTGAGTAACATCGGAGGAGTGATAGGGGGTATTTTTGGAGGTGTTTGCCTGGTCGTCTTTTACTACGACATCCGGAGTCGTAAGGAGGGTTTTGATCTCAAGATGCTTGCCCAACAACATGAATAGCGGTATTGGGGCTGCGCGATCCGAGGCTCTGCCTGCATTCAGTTATTCGGAGGGAAAAATCCCCCCTAACCCCCCTTTACTAAGGGGGGAATTGCACATGCCCTCTTCACCCCCCTTTGCTAAAGGGGGGTTAGGGGGGATTTTCATAGTGAGAGCGGCCAGCAGACCCCAGAGCCGATTCTCGGTACCCCCGGCCGCAAGTGAATGATTACCCGGCGCCAGAAAAACCGATTGAATTTTAGCGGGTTTTTGATCATAATTCATCTCGCCCGACACACGAGATTCTCGGGCAGGAGGACAAATGGCTGGAAAGAAAAAGGAACAAAAAGAGAAGAAAGAGAAACCATTGGAACGCCGGACCGTCAAGGAATTGCGCGAAGAAGCCTTGACCGTACCTGACGTTCAAGGCGTTCATGGCATGAATAAAGAGGAATTGATCTCGACCCTGAGAAAGGCAAAGGGTATCGAGGCGCCGCCGCAGAAAAAAGCCGTGGCAGTGCGAGACGTCAAGCACAAAATTGCAGAGCTAAAGAAAGTTAGGGATGAGGAACGCGGCGGGGGAGCTGCTCGCGCACGTCTGGAGATTCTCAGAAAGAAAATATCCCGGCTTAAGAAACAAACCCGGCGCGAGAAGTGAGGCCGGGATTTTCTTCCTGTTGTCGATCAACTAAGGGTAATCACGGGATTTATTACACCAGATCGTAACCAATCAGGGGACGCTTGGAAATGGCCGGCAGCGAGGCCGGCCACTACCATCATTGGGTAGCGGCTGGCTTCCGTGCCCGCAAGACTCACTTATTTTAAACCGAATCGGTATTACTTGTTGTGTAAGGACGGGTTAGGGGGGTGTCGAATGAATAATTGAGTATTTTTATGCTATCCTGTTCTCGTCAAATTGGAGAAAGCTTGAGTCACGCTCACGCGACCAACCCGTGCCTTTTCTATGGATGAAAACAACCCCTCAACTGTTGCGCCTCAGACGGCTTTCCGAAGACCGATCCTGGCGACGCTCCTGTTCCTCGTCATAGCTCTTGTCTTCCTTTGTGCAGGTATCTTTACGTTCGTCAGGGTAGCACTACCCGGCGATCGTGTTGCAGGCATAGCTATTCATCGACTGGAACGCAGCATTGGCAAAAGTTTCTCTTTCGCTACGGCCCAGCTCTCCTGGTTGTCATTGGACGAAGCGCGGATTTCTTTGACAGACCTGAAAGTGAGAGAGGGACCTGACGCACCCCTGTTAATGCACATTCCCAGATTGGTGATCGAGATCAGGGCTTTGCCCTTATTCGCAGGCACTCTTCAGATCAATAGGCTGGAGCTATCCGAACCTGCTCTTTTTCTTCCTGAGATCCGACACAACAAAGCTGCGGAAATAATTTCAGACACGCAGGCGCTTCGCTTTCCACTCTATCCCATGATACGCAGGCTCGAATTAATTCAAGGTCGTGTGCTTCTTGGGTATTCCGTTGGAAATAGATATGTTGAAAAGACTCTTTTCTCGAGAATTCAAGCTGATCTGAAGAATCTGACCCTTGATGGCGCGGAGAGCCTGACTGTCAAGGGCATGGCCACTTCTGGCGAAAAGGCGGGGGCGTTCGACCTCTCGGCCAGTGTAGATTCAACGCCGTATAATGGAGAGGAGTGGCGCGGTCAGGTTCGCGTACGACTGTCAGCTTGTCCGATATTCCCATTCCGCGCTCTCACCTCATACTTACCGTACGATCTGCCGTTTTCTGAGGGCATTCTGAATGGAACCGGAGAGGTTACGGGCGGGACACCGGCCTTCAAAGCTAAATGTGAGTTCGCGTTGACCCAAGCGCTTTTGCTCCCGGGGCGAGCCTTTCGCGACAAGGCCCTGATTGATAAAGCCGTGGTTAAATTGGCTTTGGAGCGCCGCGAGGATAATCTTGACATTGACGTCTCCGAGGCGGCGCTTCCCGGCCTGAGCCTGTCGGCTCAAGCTACTATAAGCGGACTTTCCGCAACAGATCCGACTCTTGCCCTGGACCTCAAGAAGGCTGACGTTGATCTGCACAAGTTCTTTCCGCTTATCCCGTTGAACCTGATGCGCAACGAAGATAGGGAACGGCTGATTGAAGCCGGTCTCAACGGACACTTACTGGTAACCAGCGGCGCGTGGAACGGCAAGGTATCCGACCTCTTAAGGGAGCAGAACTGGCAGGGCACACTTGTGCTCGATGCGTATTTGGACAAGGTTTCGGGATTCATCCCCGGACTTGGCCTGCCCGTACGGGACGCCACAGGCCGAATTAGGCTTAACTCAGACGAAATGTTGTTCAAAGGAATCAGCCTGACAATCGGCAGTTCCCCTATCGTGCTGAACGGCTCAATAACGAATTTAAGGACCACTCCCATAACTGATCTGTTTGTTTCATTAACAGCTCAGGCCGAAGATTTGAGGCCCATCATAGAGAATAAGCTGATTTCCCGCTACTTGGGGCCGTGGTTAGGATGGATTAACGAGCCGCAGGGAGGCATAGCCGTCACTCTGGACCTGAAAGGTAGCCTCAACCGCCCGAGCATGAAGGGACGGGTAGTCCTCGAGGATTTTCAATGCAGGTTCTCCGGACTCCCACTACCGCTCAAGAAGGCCAACGGTATATTACGGTTTCGCTCGTCAGGCGTGACTTTTTCGGGCGTCAAATGCGTTATTGGCGACAGCGCGGCAGAAATGAGCGGAGAGATCTTTCCGGAAAAAATGGATGTTTCCGGCGAACTGAAGGGCGCTCCTCAAGATTTGAGGAAACTGAACTTGCTGCCCAATGGTTGGATGGTATCCGGCAACATCCCCCTCTCTTTGAAACTAACCGGCAATCCGTCGGCTATGAATTTTTCCACTCACTTGGATCTTAAAGGCAATGCTTTACGTATCGACCCGTTTATCAAGAAGAAGCCGGGAGTGCCTCTGCTTTTGGAAGCTTCGGGCAGTGGAAATCAGGCGGGAGTGACGATAGAAGAGGCTTATCTGGTCCTAAACGATAGCCGTATTTCGGCCAAGGCCACCATTGATAATGAGGGAAAAATTGTAGCTTCGATTAATTTGCCTCCCAAAGGGATACCGACCAGCATTCTTATCCCCATAACTGATCCCGCGTTGGAAGTTCAGGCCGGCGGCCGCATAGATGGGGATGCTACCATCCGGATAGGGACCAATAAGACGCGCGACGTATCGGTTGACGCAAATGTGGCGCTGAATCACCTGTCGCTTCACCTTATCGGGATGCATAAACGCATGGAAGGCATTACCGGCAGTGTTCGCTGGCGCGGGAAATCCGTGAATGTAAATTTGGAAAGAGTGAGGATCGGGAACTCATTAGGAGCCGGCACGGCCTCCATCGTAGACATTGACAACCCCAAGGTGGACATTGGTTTGGATTTCTCCTTTCTGGACACAACGGATTTTACAGCACCTGCCGGATATGTCAGCCACGTCACTTGGGGTGAATGGATCCATGCGAACCCGGTGATAAGGTTCCTCGCCCGCAGCAGAGGGACCGGCTCGCTCAAAATCGCTAGAGGTAAAACAGCCTGGAGGACTTTTGCCGACTTCAAAGCTGACCTTGAAGGCAATAGCGGATTTATAAGAGCCCCGGCTTGGCAGATGAAATTTGCCGATGGGGTCTTGCGTGGCAGCGCCGTGTTCGACATCCGGGAAAATCCTGGGAAACCCCTCACTCTGGATTTCCAGGGCGATCACTTGCAAATGGAGAGAATGATGCTTTCCGCAGACCCTGACAAAGTTCGCGTGGGAGGACGTGTCCTGACGGAAGGCCACATTGAATGGAAACTCGGTCCCGGCAAAGAAAATCACGGTCTGCACAAAACAGGCACTGTCGAGGTTAGTGTTAAGGATGGGGTCATATATCGCTTTGAAGTCCTTTCAAAAATATTCTCTATGGTCAATCTCGGTTCCATTCTGCGGGGACGCTTGCCGGACATCATTTCACAGGGGCTGCCCTTCTATCGTTTGACCTGGTCGATGGATGTGTTTAACGACAAATGGAAGGTCAAGGACCTTAAATTGTTGTCTGATTCCGCCAGAATGGACGCTTCGGGAATGTATTTCAGCGGCCAGGACCGCATGGATTTCAAGGTGGACGTGTCCCCCCTGGTAGGAATTGACACCATAGTTTCCGGACTGTTCGGCAATGAGGGAAAGACTCTTACAGCTACGGTCAGGGTGCGAGGATCTCCCGAAGCTCCTGACGTCCGTCTGGAATGACCTTTCGGAAAGAACCTAAGATCACTTTTCCCAACGGGAGGCCGGCGCCATGGCATACAACGAAGAACTTGAAGCCCGCATCGAAAACTTCGTGTCCGGCTGGGAGAATACGAATAAGAAAAAGATGTTTGGCGGCGTATGCCATCTATTGAACGGCAATATGTTTTGCGGGGTTTATAAAGATTTCCTGATTCTCCGGCTGGGAGAAGCAAACTCCAAGGAAGCGATGGAATTGCCCTTTGTGCGCCCATTTGACATCACCGGGAGACCCATGAAAGGATGGGTGATGGTGGAAAGCCAAGGATTCGGGACTGACGAGGCCCTGAAAGATTGGCTTGATCAGGCCAGGCAATTTGTGAGCGCTATGCCGGCAAAGTGAGGACGGAACCACAATTCGGCATGACCTACCCGGAAAATTGCATCAGTCAGGCTTGGTGATCGTCTGGAGTTCGCGTCAATACAGGGAGGGACCAACCCCAGTAAATGGCGCCCAGCCGAATTGCCAGTGTAACAGCCGCGCCTCCCAACATCGCCCAGCTCTCGGGAACTCCTGAAGTCAGGAATAGTAAATACCCCCCGCCACCGACAAGGCATGCTGTGGCATAAATCTCCTTACGAAAGAACAGAGGGATTTCCGCCGAAAATACATCGCGTATGATTCCACCGCCCGATCCGGTCACCATCCCCATTATCACGGTAATAAGAGCACCGGCATTGTTAGTAAGGGCCGTGTTGCACCCCAGGACCGTGAACACCGCAAGCCCGACAGCGTCGGCAACCACTAGAAGCCTATTGGGAATATTCGCAAATTGCGTGAAGCGCACGTAGGCAAACGTCAACAGGCCGAAGATCACCGCAACCTCCAGTGCGGTGGGATCGGTCACCCAATTAACCGGCTGAAGACCTAGACAAAGATCCCTCAACGTCCCACCACCGATTGCGGTCAAGACTGCGGCCACAACTACGCCGAACAGATCCATGCCCTTCCGGGCAGCCGCCAACGCGCCTCCAATAGCGAAAACCGCCGTCCCAAATAGATTCAGATAGTAAATCACTTACGCACCCTCCACTTGAAATTGGAGATATTTCACGAGAGATCACAGAGAATAATTATATAGAAGCTCTCGAAAGCAATGACCGATTTACCTGGGGGTGCCACTGCCGGCTCGACAAGACAGAAGCATTGAGAACTGATATATGCATACTCTTCTCTGCGTTCTCTGCGGTGAAATCTTATTCTGCAACCTCCCCTCGTAATTGAACGGCTACTGATATACCAAAATTTCGATATTTTTTCGCGGCAATCTGGGCTATTACCTGGAAAAAGGCTCGGCCATGTTTGTCGAGAAGTCAAAAAAGAGAAGCCTCGCCGATGACAGTCGAATTGGTAAAACGCCTGGTTGAAATCTGCGGTTCAGACCATGTCTTGCACTCACCTGAAGCCATTGAGTTGTATTCCCGATGCACGATTCCGTGGTCCCGGACCTGCGGAGCGGTGGTTTTGCCTGAAAACGTTGATCAGGTTTCTCGCATTATTCGGCTGTGCAATGAGTTCAGAATGCCCGTTTGGTCTTTCAGCCGCGGACACAACTGGGGTTACGGAACCGTACTAGCGCTGCAAGAAGGCGCTCTAATCATTATTCTCGAAAGAATGAACCGGATTCACGAAGTAGATGAAGAACTCTGTTATGCCGTGATCGAACCGGGCGTCAGCCAAGGGCAACTCAACGAGTATCTCAAGAACACGGGCTCTAACCTGTGGATTGATTGCACGGACTCATCTCCGGATGGCAGTCTCATTGGAAACGCTCTTGACAAAGGAGTCGGGTACACTCCGTACGGAGATCATTTCGGCAACCTCTGCGGCATGGAAGTAGTTCTGGCCAATGGAGACATTGTTACCACCGGTGGCGTATCCGAACAATGCCCTACCCGATACACGTATAAATGGGGCGTGGGACCCTTTGTTGACGGGCTCTTTGCTCAATCCAATTTGGGGCTGGTCACCAAAGCTGGGCTGTGGCTCATGCCCAAGCCTGAAGCATTCGAGATGTTCGTACTCAAGATCTCTAAACCCGAAAATCTTGGCCCGGTTATTGATGCCCATCGACAATTGGCTTTGCGAAGAATTGTCAGCAATTGCCACGGCTTTAATGAGTTTCTCGCAGTGGCCCGTACTTTTGGCTATCCAAGCCACCTTCTCGAGCGGAAAACAATTCTTAAGTGAGAAGGATATTGAGCAATTGGCTGTCGAACAAGGACTGGCGCCATGGACTTTTGTTGGGGGAGTCTACGGGAGTTCTCGACAGGTTAAGGCCCACAAAGCGGAGATTTCAGACTGTCTTTCGTCGTTAGGGGAACTCATCTTTGTTGATGACACTTTAGAAGAACGGTTGAACTCAATAGTTCGCGGAGTTCGCAAACCTGGTGTGCAAGGAGCTTTTTACAAGGGCCTTAAGGCCGTAGCTCGTTTTTTCGGTCCTGAAGCGTCTGTGGAGATGCTGGAATCCTTGCTATCCCTATATCCGATTCTCAAGGGTGAACCGAACGAAAGCATTCTGGCCTTAGCATATTTTAAAAACAAAGAGCGGCAGCCAAAACAAAACTTGGATCCCGCTCGCGACGGGTGTGGCCTCATTTGGTTTGCCCCCATTCTGCCCGCCAGAGGAAATGAAATTCAATCTTTTGTACAAAACGTTAAGCAAGTTTGTGCGGGCAATCAGTTTGAAACTGCGGTCTCACTGATTCAGCTAAATCCCAGAACTTTCCTAGTGCTTGTTCCATTATTTTTTGACAAAAAAGACTCGGAAGAGACGGCGTGTGCCCAAAGAACTTATGATCAGCTTTGTGAACTTCTCAAAACACATCACTACCAGCAGTATCGTTGCACCACGCCTCAAATGGAGAGACTCCTGGAATGCAATCCTTCCTATCTACGTTTGATGAAGCAGATTAAACAGGCCCTTGATCCGAATCAGGTGATTGCGCCCGGCCGGTACGGAGTTTGAATCGGCCGGGTACCGTGACCCACTGCCCAAAGTAACCGCTTATTTGCGCGGGGGACAACGGTCCGAGCGGACGGGTGTCATTGCGAGCGAAGCGAAGCAATCCCCTTGGTTGAGGGCGTACAGCACCGAGATTGCCGGTGGGACGGGCATCTTGCCCGTCATCCTCAATAGACAGGCTGGAAGCCTGACCCACCATTAACTTCTCGCAATTGTAGATGACAGCATGCCGCATGTCCCTGAACGGTTACCTCCGCAATTCCCGCCATCTTTTTCTCAGTCGCATTTTGTGCTAATTGATAAGACTTGAGCCAGGGACGCTCTCAGAGGACCAGAGGAATGAACCGGGATCAGTGGGAAGCCGTTTGTAGAAAATGCGGCCGATGCTGCTACGAGAAGGTGGATCTCGGCGGCGGGATAATTCACTACACTGACGAACCCTGCGTTCATCTGGACACTGAAACCAACTTGTGCAAGGTGTATGAGCAGACGCGACGAGGTCGAGCCGGACTGCATAACCCTCACCGAGCATCTGGTGCGCCAACTCCATTGGCTGCCGGAAGAATGCGCATACGTCGAACACGTCAGGCACAGGGATACTCTGGCCACGGTCCGGGAGATTGCTCGAACCAAGAAACGAAGCCGTAATTCCAAAGGGAGGCGATAATGGCAGTGAAGACTCTTAACGTTAACGAAGACATTTTGGGTGCAAACGACATGCTTGCAGAGAACCTGCGTGGCCGCTTCGAAGCTTCAAAGGTTTTCGTTATGAACCTCATGTCTTCTCCAGGCGCGGGAAAGACCTCGCTAATTCTGAAAATCATCGAGGCATTGTCGGGCAAGCACAAAATCGGCGTGATCGAAGGCGACATAGCCTCAGACGTTGATGCCCAGAAGATACAAAAGACCAACGTGGATGTGGTGCAGATAAACACGCGAGGTGCGTGTCACCTCGACGCAAATATGATTCTCTCTGCCACAGAGAGCCTTGGTCTGGACGGAAAGCAACTTCTTATTATAGAAAATGTCGGCAATCTGGTTTGCCCTGCAGAATTCAAACTTGGGGAAGATATCAAGGTCATGATCCTCTCTATCCCGGAAGGACACGACAAACCCCTGAAGTACCCTCTTATGTTCACAGAGTCCAATGCTCTGATTCTAAACAAAATCGATCTGTTGCCTCACACCGATTTCGACATGGAGGAATTGCGTAAGACGGTTTTGGCAATGAATCCCGCGATCCAGATCTTTCCCGTGTCTGCCAAGACAGGTGAAGGGATCAGCGATTTTACCGGTTGGCTCGAAAGCAAGATCAGCCCAACAGCTATGTGATTACCGGCACAGCTCGGATAGCGATCTTCTGCCTTCCCGAGGCGTGAGCCCGCGGGTTGCTTCGGGACACCTGCTTTATGAAAGGAAACCGCTTAATGGCGTTTGACTCGTATTTTCTCAGACCATGTTACGTGACAATAATTTTTGCATACGTATTTATTGCGATTTTACCTGTGTACTGCAGTGCTAAACAGCTTTCCGACGCCGAAATAGCCCGCGAAATTGTGGCGGAAAACAACAGAGCCATTATCGAGGAATTCCTCAAATATGAACTGCGGGACGTCAATGAGTACGCTGCGAAGCCTCTATTAAAAGCCCATCCCTCCCTGATATTCTTCATCAAGCAGGCTGATAGAGGTCCCCTGAAAAACCTCCTTTTTCTTGAAGAACAAACTCACAAACTTCAGGCCGCGCAGAAGAATATAGATTCTCTCCCGTATTCCATTCTATTCTCTGCTTCGGAAAAGAAAAAAATACTCGGGCTCCGCTCCACTGCGGATAAGATAATCTCATACGGCATCCCGCTTATGAAGCGAGACTTCTACAAAGTCATCCAAGCTGCTCACGAACTGGCGGATAAGAAGAAGAAACATCCAATGGAATTGATTCCCGATCCTAATTTCAGGGATGCAATCTACAGACAGGCCGAGGCTACCCCGGAGAGCCTGGACAAAGAGATGGGCGAGCTGTCGGAGGGTGAGCTTATCTGCATGAGGCTTGGGTGGACCCTGGAAGAAGTGAACCTGACCCGTTTGTGGCTAACGTTCAACGACAACCGCCTTCCGGAAAAGAATGACTACATGGCGTTCAGAAAAAAGCGTAGCGAGTACTTCCAGAAACGCCTTAAACGGATCTATGGAGAATCAAATCCTGGGAAGGATGCCGTCAAGAAAAAGACGGTTCGATAGAGCCTCTGAAGGTTCACGAAGGCTTGTCTTGAGGCACCCTCGTGTGAACCGACCGATTGCGAACACTCTGCGTCCTGCCGTAAACTGCTGCCGAGTTACACCAGTGGAAAACTTCATGGAATAGCTCAAAATGGCTTCTCTGATTCGCTTTGAAAAGGTGAGCAAATGCTATCGCAGCGGGGGAGCCGCGGAAGTTTACCCGCTGAGGGAAGTGGACCTGGAAATCTATCATGGGGAACGAATTGTCCTGCTTGGAAAAAGCGGGTCGGGAAAGAGCACTTTCTTAAATCTCGTCGGAGGAGTGGATATTCCTAGCAGCGGCCGGGTCTTTTTTGAGGATCTTGATATTACCTCTCTTTCGGCTCACGAACTTGCCCAATATCGCAGAAAAGAAGTGGGCTTTGTGTTTCAAGCCTTCAATCTGTTCCCAACACTGACAGTAGGAGAGAACTTGATGCTCCCGCTGGATTTGCTGGGCATCTCCGATGAAAGAAAAGCCCGGGCCACTCTTGACGCGGTCGGGCTTGAAGGGCAGTGGACAAAATTCCCCGAGCAGCTTTCCGGAGGTGAACAGCAAAGAGTCGCCATTGCCAGAGCATTGGTAAAGGAGCCTCGTCTGATCCTGGCAGACGAACCCACGGGCAACCTCGACGTCGAAACAGGGAATCTCATTCTGGCGCTGATCGACGATGCTTGTCGCAAGAGAAACGCCACTCTGATTATGGTGACCCATAGTTCCGAGGCGCTCTGGTTGGCGGATCGCAAGTTCAGACTGAGATCGGGAAAATTGGTCAAAGAAGCTGGCGGCCCTGCAAACAACTTCTCAACCTCGTGACACACGCCACAGATGAGCATCGCAACGCTGCTTAAATTCAATCTCCGGTACTATCGCCGCCATTCCCTTTTGTCGCTCCTCTGTCTTATGGGCATTTCCCTGGGGGTCGGGGTTGTCGTGGCTGTGGAATTGATCAATGATTCTGCGCTGGCATCCTTCGCTCGGTCTGTGGATTTGCTCTCCGGTAAGGCCACTCATTCCATTGTTTCCGGCTACGGACGCATCGAAGATAGATTATTTGCAGAAGTCTGGAAGAATCGCTCCATTCAATCCGCGTCTCCGATAATCGAGGCTATGGCCGTTACCCTGGAAACAGGGGATGAGCCCCTTCAGTTCATAGGCATCGACCCGTTTCTCGACGCGGAATTTAGAAAATTAACCCCCCGCGATTGGACCACGGCGCAGCTCACCGAGTTTGTGGCAGGCGAAATTCCTTCGGTGTACCTTTCGCAAGAATTGATGCGGAAATACCATCTCGGGATTGGCGCCACATTAACCGTTCTCACTGCCGGTATCGAGAAGAAGGTAAAGATCCTGGGCGGTATTCCGCCGCGGACCGAAAAGGGGATCGGCGAAAACATGGCGATCATGGACATTTCCGCGGCACAGGAAGTTTTCGGCCGACAGGGATACCTGGATCGCATTGACATTATTACAAGCGCAAATGTTGACGATCTTGTTCGAAGCCTGCCGGAAAGCCTCAAATTAACCGACGCGAATTCCAGAAAATCCGCCTTAAACGCCATGCTTTATTCTTTTCAATTGAACCTGGCCGCCATGAGCTTACTAGCTCTCTTTGTGGGGATTTTTCTCATTTACAATTTTTCGATGTTTTCAGTTTTATCGCGGCGGGAGGACATGTCTCTATTGTTGACTCTCGGCTCAGACCGCCGCGGCCTGGTTGGTGCGTTCCTTGTTGAATCTCTGCTATTCGGTGCAGTAGGGAGTTTGATCGGTATCTTGTTCGGATTCTTGGTGGCGTGGTTGAGCATCGGCAGAGTCTCTTCCACGATCAGCGAGCTATATTTTTACGTGAAGGCGCAGGAAGTCCATCTAACGATTCGCGTTGTGTTGAGCGGGCTTGGCATTGGATTCTTGGCTACTCTTCTGGGAACGGGCTTACCGGCCCTGGAAGTTGCCGTAACTCCCCCCGTACTCGGAATGAAAAGACAATCCATTGAAGATCGCGCACACAATCTAAAAGGGTTGTTACTGGCTGCGGGTTTTGTTTGTTTTGTCGCGGCGCTTACCGCGGCATGGGCGTCTCGTTTTTCGATATTTTGGGGATTCGCTTCCGCCTTTGGTATGACTCTCGCTTTTGCACTATTCACCCCTTCGATTCTCTCCCCCTTTACCCATTACGGCGGAATAGGTTTGAAGCGAATATTCGGCTCCCTGGAGGGCTTCCTTGCAGCGCGTACCATCCGAGCGTCGTTGAGCCGCACCAGCATTGCAGTGGCCGCGCTTGCTGTGGCGCTTTCCATGACCATAGGGGTGGACTTGATGATCTACAGCTTCAGGAATTCGGTGACTCAATGGCTGGAGGGATCGTTGCTAGGAGATCTGTACATCTCACCAGCCACAACCAAGTGGGACCACCCACTGCCCGAATCCTTGATCGCCGCATTGAAAGTGGATCCTAACGTTGAAGCTGTCGAGCGCTATTCCACGTACGATATTTACCTGGATGGGAAGCCCGTGAAGCTGAGAGTGGTGGACGGCGCCGTGCTCGAACATCATTCCCGTTTTCATTTCTTGAAAGGTGGAAAAGGTGCCTGGGATGCTTTGAAGGCCGGAGGAGTATTTATCTCGGAATCTTTAGGCTACCGCTTCGGAATGGAAATTGGACAAAGTGTCGAACTGACAACCCCTGAGGGTAAGTCTTCGTTCCCCATAGTGTCTGTTATAAGGGACTATTCGTCGGATCAGGGGACGTTGCATATCGACCGTGCAGTGTATGAACGCATCTGGAAAGACCATCGCGTTCAATCCGCGGCCCTTTTTCTCAGGCCGGGTGCTTCTGCGGACGCGGTGCGTCGTTCAATAGTCGCTCAGTTTCAGGGTTTGGATAGGACCATAGCTTCCAACACGAGGATGAAGGAAGACATTCTCATCATATTTGACAAAACCTTTGCTCTCACTGCGACGTTGAAGGGGGTTTCCCTGCTGGTGGCGCTGCTCGGGGTAGCCACGGCTCTGATGGCAATTCTTTTGGAAAGGGCAAGAGAAATGACTGTCCTGGGGTATCTGGGCCTTACCCCGTCAGAAATGGGCAAGATGAATGTTTTTCAAGCGATGATAATGGGCCTGGCCGCATTTTGCATTTCGGTTGTCTGCGGACTGATCCTCACCTATATCCTCATTTACGCCATTAATTATCGTTCCTTCGGTTGGTCAGTGGATGTTCATGTTAACCCATGGGTTTTTGTTAAGACTCTTCTCCTTACGGCTGCGGCAAGTCTTGCCTCAGCTCTATATCCCACGTACAAATTGACCAGAACTGCCGTGGTCGGAGCCCTCCACGAGGAATAGGCGGACAAGCCGTCAGAACGCTTCTCGAAAGTGACTATTCAATTGCACGGGGAAGCTTCACGTAGGCAACCAAGAAATATTTCACCGCAGAGGCCGCAGATGTCGCGGAGAACCGTTATAGGAATTCTCAGAAGTAATGTCGTTTAGCCTACGAGAAGGACTGGAAGATTGTCATTGCGAGGGCGTAGCCCGAAGGAATCTCAAATCGGCTAAGACTTAGATTGCTTCGTCCTTTCACTCCTCGCAATGACATGCTGGACCCTCGCCGAATCGGGCGAGAACCATTAGCCAATTCGACGGTACTTTCGAAAACCACTAGGTGAATTCTTCTCTGCGCACTCTGCGTCCTCTGCGGTAAGATTTTTTTCTGCATCCTCCCCGCGTAACTGAACGGATACTGTCGAAATAATCATGGACTTGATTCGGTCTGATAACTAAACTATTTTAGTGTGAACGGGTGACGACTTCAAAAAAAAGGAGGCCTCGTGATGAACAAATCCGAAGTTCTGAAGGCCCTGGAATGGGTCGATCAGACAGCGAGAGACGGAGATGAGCTTCGCCTGGCCAAAGCGAAGCTAGCCCTGGAAGACGAACTGGCATCGGAAAAGAGCACCTCTGCTCCCGAGTCCTCGTACAAACTTGCAGTCGAGAGCTTTGTCAGGAAGCATGGCCGGGAACCAATGGAGGACATAGCTCCGGAAGACTGACCCTATCCCTGACGTAGAGCTATTTTGTCTCAGAGATCAGCCTGTCACCGCAGGTCTGTTCTTTGTTCTTCACCGCTGAAGGGTGGCATTCCTGCTCGAACCGGAGTACGAGGATGTGTCACGGCGTGACGTAGTAGAAATTGTGTCTTTCTAGAGAAAACGGGAGCGCCTTCCACATGAAGAAGCAGTCTCTCTTTCCTGTATTATAGTTGTTAGGGGTGGATTGAAGGTTCCAGATGGCACGGTTTTCGGAGAGACATGGTTTCAGCTCAATTGACGCGGATATCCGAATAAGGAATGACGCTCCGGACGAATTAAGAGATGTAGTGCTGGCCATCGCCTACGAAATCGGGCTTTCCCCAAGCCCGATGCGCGCTTTGATGTGCCGCCTATTAAGAAAGAGGAAAGATCCAAGCAACTGGTCTGAATGGCCCAATGTGGCGGACGAGTGCCAAGGCCTCATTCAGAACTGTCATTGGTATGAGGTTTACGACATCATTGAAGGAATCTATCAAACTCTTCTTAAGCCCAGATTTCGTGACGATGCAAATGGTCCAGCGCTTGGAGCCAATAAATTTGAAGAGGAGATCAACCGCTATTTCCGGCGGGAGGGTATCGGCTGGCAACTAGTGGACGGCGCCATTGAGATGCGTGGCCCCGAGGCATTTGAATCTGCAGTGCATGAAGCACGGCAGGAACTCTCCTCGATTGGAAGGCAGACGGCCTCGTCTGAGTTACACGAAGCCATTCGGGATCTGTCGCGACGGCCCGAACCAGACGTCACGGGTGCCGTGCAACACGCTATGTCCGCTCTGGAGTGTGTCACCCGTGAGGTTTGCGGAAACAGCAAGGCAACTTTAGGTGAGCTTATGAAGCGCTATCCCAACACTTTTCCCAAGCCCCTTGATCAAGCGGTCGAGAAGCTTTGGGGGTATTCTTCTGAAAGCGGGCGCCATCTCAAAGAGGGAGGCCTTCCGACCTTTGAGGACGTGGAGCTAGTGGTCGGACTGTGCGGTGTTCTTTGTCGATACTTGGTCAGAAAGCTCCAGTGAGAGATTTAAGCTTTAAGAATGACTTCCTGGCGACCTCCCTACCTCCCTTTCAGGCTGCGATGGCCGCGGTTGGCTGCTGCGTAATGCGAGCAAGCCCAGCACGATGACCAGCCGCCACCAAGAGTGCAGGAGCTGGTCGTGGAATTGCAGAAGGCCAGCATTGTAGAGAGTAGTGACAATTTAAACCACCGAAACTTTTTTCATCCCTTATTAGGAAGTCATGAGGAATTATGAAATGGCTGATGAAATGATGAAGGAACTCTGGAAAATCAAGGATGCCATCGCCAATGAATATGGTTGTGATGTGAAGGCACTTGTGGCCTATTTGCGAGCGAAGAAGCAAGAAGGGGATCAGCCGGTTGTTGACTTCCGACCTATTAAGCGTATGGCCGTACAACGATTTTGAGCAGACCCTAACTCTACCGAGATTATTGAAGGTTAGCCGGTCGCAACTACCCATTAACCGGAGCGATTTTACCTATGCCGGTAGTCTTCAGATACAAGGGGTATCGTTTCTTCTTCTTCTCAAACGAAGGAGATCCACTCGAACCGTTGCATATCCATGTGCGCCGAGGTGAAGCTACGGCAAAGTTCTGGCTATCGCCAGAGATTAGTCTTGCAGAGTCCTATGGGATGAACGCTGCTGAACTCCGTGAACTCATGCAGGTGGCTGAAAAGAACAAAGAACTCATTGAAAGGTATTGGAATGAGCACTTTAGCATTTGAGCCGCGTGCCAAGAAAGTGTCATTTGATGCGGACAACATGTGGGTAGATCTCGCTGATGGCCGTCAGCTTGGAGTCCCTCTGGCTTACTTTCCTCGACTCCTCGATGCGACCCAGGCTCAAAGGGACGGTTACATAATCAGTGGTGGGGGCTCCGGACTCCATTGGGAAGAACTGGACGAGGACATATCAGTCAAATTCCTCTTGCTGGGCATTGGCGACCGGACCCGGCCTGCAAAGAAGGCATCCTAATCCGTTTCCGTTCATTTCTCGTCCGCCAAGGCATTCAACCGGACAGCGAGCCGGGGCCGCGCAAGCTGGCGGTCAAGGTGGTGAATATCTTAGGCAAAGAGATCATGACCTATGGCGAGGTGAGGATATGAGAGAGAATATTCTGTCTCCGGACCAGTTGCGGGCCTTGTTGACGAAGTTCAAAGAAAGCCACGGAAAGGAATATCGGTTGACAGCGCTGGGCTATTTTGGCTCCTACGCCTGCAACGCAGCCACTCCCGAAAGCGATGTGGACATCGTTTTCGATACGGACGCGCCTAACTTGTACATGACGGCCATGATGAAACAAGACTTGGAGGAATTATTGGGATGCCCCGTGGATGTGTTGCAAATACGCGGATTGACCAACCACCGGCTGAAGGAGCGCATCGAGAAGGAGGCGGTGTATGTATGACCCGGAATTGCTGCTTGAAAAGCTGAGAACTCTCCTGGAAGCACTGGAGCGGATTCCGAGGCGATTTGCAGACATCGCAGCTCCAGCGGATTTTTACAGCAGCGATGCAGGAATCGATCGTATGGACGCGATTTGCATGATCCTTATCGCTGTGGGGGAAGAACTGAAGAATATCGACCACAAAACCGAGGGCAAGCTGCTGAGCCGCTACCCTGGCGTGAGGTGGCGTGGCGCGATGGGAGTGCGGGATGTTTTGGCTCACGGTTACTTTCAGGTGAACGCCGAGCAATTGTTCGACATTTGCAGAAATGATATTCCGGCATTGATCGAAACGGTCAAGACCATGATCAGGGACATCGAGCATGACGAGCAATAAAGACTTTCCCGAATCGCTCTATGCCATCGTCGATCCGGACGTCCGCTCGTCCATTCACCGCGCACGCTAGCTGGGGAGCGCTCAGTCGATAAGGATGTTCTGCCAAAACTTATTGCCGATGCGCCGGCAGATTGCCACTCTGGTTATGTGGGATGGAAAATTAATTCATCAAATGTGGGAGCTCTATCATGATGACGACCAGAAAGCTTATTGAACAGGCCCTTTATCTTCCTGTTGAGGAAAGGGAGCTTATAGCTGATTCGCTTTTGCGTAGCCTCAATGTGCCGGACACCGCCATTGATACCAAATGGACGGAAGAGGCAAAGAGACGCCTCCAGGAGCTTCGTTCCGGAAAAGTGAAGCCAATTCCCGGCGATGAGGTATTCTCCGAAGTCCTTAAGCGGTTTGCCAAGTGAAGTACGCTTTTCATCCTGAAGCTAAGGCAGAATTCCTTGCTGCCATCTTCTACGAAGAATCGCGAACCATGTCTCGGTTACGATTTCGCTGCCGAAGTCCACGCGACGATTGGGAATATACTTAGTTTCCCAAATGCTTGACTGTTTACAGGAATTCCAGATCTATGATGCCGTACAAGCTTCAACGTTTGGATTTCTGTCGATGTTTCCAGATCCGATCCAATACTCGTTTCTCAGGCGTCTTATACGGCTCTCGTAGCGAAATCCGCCATGATATGCGGATCAGTATAAACAATGTTCGGCAGCGAGGATGAGGCGGGTGCCGCAATCGCCGCGGCCATTTTACCTAGACAAGGAGCACAACATGGCGGAAACGAAAGCAGTCAATCCTTGGGCCTGGCAGGATCAATTTGGCTTTTCTCAGGCCATCGAGGTTCAAGGGGGACAACGTGTTGTCTACTGCTCTGGCCAAACATCTGTGGATGCGAGTGGAAACCCGATTCATGGGCGGGATATGGCCAAACAAGTGAGCCAGGCTTTGGACAACCTCGAAACAGTCCTGAAGCAGGCAGGTCTTTCGTTGGCCAACGTCGTGCGGCTGAATTATTACACGACAGACATTGCTGCTTTTTTGAAGGCCGGTCCGGCGTTTGGTCCACGGCTGACAGCGGCCGGCTGCAAACCATCGTCAACATTGCTCGTGGTAGCAGGTCTTTTTCATCCGGACCTGATGATCGAAATCGAAGCGACCGCGGTCGCCTAACCATCGTGTGAGTTCCCGGCCTCTGGAGCAGTTGCGTGGCCCGGCCGAACCAGGCGCTACACCTGACCGGGGTCACATCACGGCGTTTCTGGGTTCAACGTCTCAGCAGCGGCCCCGGCAGTGGAGTTATGTAGTTATGCGTATGCAAACATGCGAAATTAGCACATCAGGAGGGACAAAAGCTATGACGATAAATCCCGATTTCATTTCTCCTTGCGGTCTTTATTGCGGTGTCTGTGCCATTTACATCGCCCACCGCGACAATAACATCAAACTAAAGGAGCGGCTGGTAAATCTTTACAAGGGAGGAACTCCCGGCAAAGGCACGCTCCCTAATAGCGAAGCCCTGTCCATAGAAGACATTCGGTGCCGTGGCTGCTTATCCGATGAACAATTTATGCATTGTCGCCAGTGTGAGATCAGGAACTGCACAAAAGAGAAAGGATACACCGGGTGTCATCAATGCAATGAATTTCCTTGTCACCACATTGACAATTTCTCTATGGCCGTTGGCAAGAAGGTTATTCTCAGGGCTGTCCCGTATCGACGAGAGTTCGGTACTGAAAAATGGATTCGAGACGAAGAGGCCCGCTATATATGTCCCGAGTGCGGCAATAAAGTTTTTCGTGGCGCGATGAAATGTAATCAATGCAAAGTGAAATTAGATCTGGACTAACAAAGTCACTTGAATACGCATAACAACGGCACGGTTCGGATTGCCTCCGGCCTCAGGCAATCGCACACGCTGGCCGTCATGTGCTGTAAGGACTAAGCCATGTCGTCTATTCAACAGGTAATTTTCGGTCTCGGTTGTTGTTTGTTCGGTGGTTTCTTTTCACGTTTCGCTCTGCAGACTTGGCGGCGTGGAAGGGAGTCGTCCTCATGGCTCAAGGTCCCGGGTCGCATTCATAGTTCGTCGGTCGTCGTCACCGAAGGCGGCTATGCCCCACATGTCGTTTACTCGTATGATGTCCAGGGCATAAGTTACGAGAATTCGCGTGTGAGTCTTGCCCTAACCACTTATCCTCTGCACAGGCAGGCTGAAGCCATTGCTCGTCGGTACCAACCCGGTCAACAAATACTCGTCTTCGTAGATCCGGCCAATCACCGCGCGGCATTGCTCGATCCCGGATTGAACGATCTCTTCGCGTTGCTCTTCGTCATCGCTTCCCTCCTTGTTGTTTGCTTTGGTATATTGCTGCTATTCAAAAGCATCTTGAACCTCTAGGTACAACACCTAACAACGGGTGCAGGGGACGACTTTCAGGTGGCGCCGATCCGTGGCGTTAGGCACATCTCGGTACAGAATGGGACAGGTGTTTATCCTTGCCTTTGCGTATCCCATGAGATACACTTAAGCCATGATCGAAATCCGCCAGACTGAGGTTTATTCTCAGTGGTTCGGCAGCTTGCGTGATCGACAAGCGCGGGCGCGCATCGATGCTCGTATCCGTCGCCTGTCGCTGGGCAACCCAGGCGACGTGAAGCCGGTGGGAGAAGGCGTCTCGGAACTACGTATCGACTACGGCCCCGGCTACCGGGTGTATTTCGTGCAGCGCGGGCAAACGCTCGTGATCCTCCTCGCCGGCGGCGACAAGCACACCCAGGACCGGGACATCAAGACGGCACTGGATCTGGCGCGAGAACTATAGGAGACTATCATGGCAAAGACTCAAACCACGACCCTGGGACGTGGCTGAACATCTGGAAACCGAGGAGGACATGGCCGCTTATCTGGAAGCTGCACTCGAAGAGGGCGATCCTGCGCTGGTGGCAGCCGCCTTGGGGGACATCGCCCGCGCCAAGGGGATGGCGCAAATTGCACGTGAGACGGGTCTCGGACGAGAGAGCCTTTATAAAGCGTTGTCGCCCGAAGGCAACCCGGAGTTCGCCACTGTGCTCAAGGTCGTGCGGGCGCTTGGTCTGCGGTTGCACGCTACCCCTGCACGTGCATAGGTTTTTCATCATCATCCAATCGGCGGTCTGACCGTGGGATCAACTCGACGCCGCTTCTACACGACGATGCTTCCGCTTAGGACAGTGAGTGGCGCGGATTATCCCCAACGTTAGACACAACTTTTTTCGGAGAGTGTATCTTGATAGCAAAGCTCGCCTGGACGTGTCTGTTAGGAGTACTCATGCTCACCTCAGTTGAGCCGACGCACGCGGAACGGGGCAACCCGATGGTGGAATTTGAAGGTCAAACCATCGACGACATGATCGGGGCATTCATGAAACAACACGGCATCCCCGGGATGACCCTGGCCATCGTGCAGGCCCCGTACATACCGCGGGTCGTCGGGTATGGAGTGTCCGATGTCGAAAAAGGGTTGCTGGCATCACCGAAAACTCTTTGGAATGTCGGCCAGATGACGCAAGCCTACACGGCCGTGGCGATCATGCAATTGGTCGAAGCCGAGAAAATGACCTTGGATGACCCAGTCGGCAAGCACTTGGCCGACCTGCCCTCGGCATGGCAACCCATCACGGTGCGGCAACTCATGGCTCATGTTTCGGGTTTGCCGGACTACACGAAACAGGCTGCCTTCAACCCTGCCCAGGAGTACAAACCCGGCGAAGTGATCGCGCTGGTGAAGAACGCACCCCTGGCCTTCCAGCCGGGCACGCAGGTTGCGAATAGCGCCACCGACTTCTTCCTGCTCGGCACTGGTAGTCGAAAAGGTCAGTGGCCTGAGCTACGAAGCCTTTGTCACAAAGAACCAGATCGAACGCCTGGGGCTCAAGAACACCCTGTTCGCGTCGGCGTTGCCCGGTGTCAAACAAGAGGCGGTCGAAAAAAACGATTTCAAACACAAGGAGTTCCTGAGCGAGCCGGCCTACATCAACCCCACCGAAATGGCCACCGGGTACACGGAAAAAGACGGCAAGCTCGTACCGGTCAAACGGAATAGTCAAAGCGCCTGGTATGCCGACGCGGCGGTGCTGGCCTCAGCGGAGGACATCAGCCTGTGGGACATCGGGCTGGCGGGCAACCTGCTCGTCAGCAAAAAGGAAAACCGTGACTTTCTGTACAACGCGGTCAAATTGAACGACGGAACAGTGGTGCCCGCACATTGCGGCTGGCGGTTCCCCGGTCATAAGGGGCTCATGGACATCGAGGGGCACGTGCCGGGTTTCTCCTGCTATCTGAGCCGCTTCACCGACAAGGCCGAACTTGTCTGCGTGACGCTGTGCGCCAACAAGGAAGGGGTGGATCTGACCGAACTGGCCCGTCGCATCGCCGGAGCTTTCAACCGCAAGTTGGGGCCTCCGGTCGGGCCGAAGGTCATGACGTGCCTGGAGAGTTGCTACCCGGTCGCAGACCACGGTGAATCGCCTCGAAGCGTTTCTCAAGTCCAAGGGCGTCGATATCGCTGCGAGGATCGATCACGCAGCCGCGGCAAAGAAGAAAGGCCTGGAGTTGCGGCCCACGGAAGTGTTGGTCTTCGGCAACCCCGCTGTGGGGACTCACCTGATGCTCAGCCGCCCAGGCATCGCGCTCGACCTGCCCTTGCGAGTCGTGGTTTGGCAGGAACCCGATGGCACGGTGTGGCTGGGCTACCACGACGTGGCGGATCTGGCTCAGCGATATGGGATTGCCGACCGCGCGGATGCGGTCGCCCTGATGCGGGCGGGCCTTGGCCGCGGCGTGAGGCACGCGACCGTTCCTTATTGACTTTCGTAACGTGCCGGATGTCAACGGACATTATTCTTGGCAATTGCTATGAGCGGCCGAATGAGATATTCCCCGGTCTTCTACTGAAAAGGGTTGTAGTCGGGATCGAGATTCTTGCTTATTGCGGTTCGTGTCTTCTCCATAAGCTCTGGCAAGTCCTCTTCAGTCAGGCCCTCGGTGGCAATGGGATCGCCCACGGTCAAGGTAACGTGTCCCGGGTGAAACACTATGGTCTTTTTGGGCAGAACCTTAAAGGCTCCGTTACAAGTGACCGGGAGAATAGGGATGCCCGTCTGAACGGCCATCATGAATGCACCCTTCTTGAAAGGCTGAAGATTCCCATCCGAGGTCCTGGTCCCTTCCGGGTAAATGAGCACCGACCAGCCGCCGGCTAGTTTTGACACTCCGTCTTTGAGGCTTCTCACAGATTGTTGTCTGTCCGACCTGTTCAAGGAAATAGCTCCTGTCGCGCCCAGAGCCCAACCAAACATCGGAATCTTCAACAGCTCCCGTTTTATTACCCACCGAAAGCGTAGCGGAAGCGTCGTAACCAGCGCCAAAATATCCGCGTTGCCTTGATGATTGGGAGTCAATATGTACGAAGTGCCCGGCACTACCTTGTCGGCACCATAAATTGAGCATGTCAGCCCAAATGATCTGGAAACCATTCGAGCCCACAAGCGCATAAACCAATATGGAGAACCGCCTGTTTTGTCAAAGAGGCTCATGATGATCAGCGGGGGTGCGATGACACAAGTTATGATCGCCACCGCGAAAGCAGTCCAAACTACCCACGGCATTTGTCGAAAAGAGAAGCGCAATTTTGACCTCCTTGCGGCCAAGCATCCAGCTAATCATACGTGGTAAGCGTTCAGCGGGCAAGAATGATTCACCGCAGAGTGCACAGAGAGCGCAGAGAGGAAGAACATCTTGCACACCACCGCATAAGCCAGCGGTGAGCCGAGAGAGGCTATCCCTCGAAATATCGCTTTTTCATCAGTTGTACAGTATATAGCACTGAGAAGCGAAACCTGCATACGCCATTTGTGCCGGGCAAGTCTCTCTATCAGAATGTTATTTTGAGGCAGCCACTTTGCGGAGGATGGCACGCGTCTCGGTTCGTAATTATCCGGACCGCAACTGAGACACTGATGTCATTCGATTGAATATTTGATGGACTCGCCTGAGAGCAGGGCGACCGGCCGGGCAGGAGATCATAAGGCGTCATGAACGGTGTCAAACAGAATAAAATGGAGAGAGAAGACCTATCAAAGCTCAAGATTGCCCCGGATGAAAGATGGTCTCCTAAGAAGAGAACGTCGAGGCTTCCGGCATGGTGGGTCATTCCCGGGGTCCTTGCCGCGCTCACTCTCGCTTACCTCGCATGGTCCGGTCGCCTCACGCCGGCTGTTGACGTGAAGACAGCAAAGGTCGCGCGGATGTTTGCATCACGTGCTCTGACAACTCTGAACGCCAGCGGCTACGTTGTGGCCCAGCGCAAGGCGGCTGTTTCCTCAAAGGCCACGGGGCGGCTGGAGCATCTCTACGTGGAAGAGGGAAAGGTGGTCAAACAAGGAGACATTGTCGCCACTCTGGAAAATCAAGATCTCAAGGCAACACGTGATGAGGCTCACGCCAACGTTAAGGTGGCTCAAGCGGCACTAGCCAATGCCGAAGCAGAATTGCAGGACGCGACGCTCAATTACAACCGCCAAAAGGCTCTGCGGGAAACAGGAGCGGTGTCGATCCAATCTTTCGATGCGGCGGAGGCCCGGTACAGAAAGGCCGTCGCCCTGACAACTTCTGCGCGCTTTGGAGTCGACCGCACAAAAGCTTCCGTAGAGGTGGCTGAGGTGAATCTCGAATACTCTCTGATTCGCGCTCCTTTTGACGGCGTGATCCTGACCAAGAATGCCGACGAGGGCGAAATAGTAGCTCCCTTTGGAGCGGCCACAAATGCTAAAGCCGCGGTAGCCACTATGGCCGATCTGGGATCGCTCATGGTGGAGGTGGACGTGGCCGAATCCAGTCTCGAAAAAATTAAGGTGGGCGACGCGGCTGAAATCCGCCTTGATGCTTTTCCCAACGATCGTTTCCCCGGTACGGTCCACATGATCGTACCAACTGCAGACCGCTCAAAGGCGACAGTTCTGACCAAAGTGAAGTTCAATCAACTCGACCCGAGGGTCCTTCCGGAAATGAGTGCTAAAGCAGCGTTCCTGTCGAGACCCTTGAAAGACGACGAAGCGAGACCGTTCCTCGGCATTCCGCTGTCGGCACTCAAAAAATCCGGCAAACAAGACATAGTGTTCAAAATCAACGATGCTATCGCGTATTCGGTATCAGTGAAGGTGGGCAGAAGTTGGGACGATACCGTAGAAATCCTCTCAGGTCTAAATGAAGGGGACACAGTTGTGCTCAGTCCTGATGAGCGTTTGGAAAGCGGCCGGCGGGTCAACGTGAAGGAATGAACGAGCAGAAGTCAGATCCAGTACCGTTGGTTCTCATTGAGGGTCTGAGCAAGTCTTACATGCGGGGAGACCAGGAAATTCCCGTATTGAGAAACATGTCTCTAACGGTGGAACCTGGCGAATTTCTTGCCCTTATGGGCCCTTCAGGATCTGGGAAGACAACTCTGTTGAACCTGATTGCGGGCATAGACAGACCTGATCAAGGCACCCTGAGGATCGCCGGGGTGGATATATCTGACCTGGGGGAATCGGAGTTAAGCTCTTGGAGAGCTTCTCACGTAGGCTTTATATTCCAGTTTTACAATCTTATTCCGGTTCTCAGTGCATTTGAAAACGTACAACTTCCACTGCTGTTGACCTCTCTAAGCCGCAAAGACCGCAAGAACCACGCAATGGCTGCGCTGGAGGCAGTGGGACTTTCCGACAGAGTGGACCACTACCCCTCGCAATTGTCGGGTGGACAGCAACAGAGAGTGGCCATCGCCCGGGCGATTGTCACGGATCCCGTTATCCTTGTGGCCGACGAGCCCACCGGCGATCTGGATAAGAAATCCGCCTCCGACGTGCTTAACCTGCTGGGACAGCTCAACGAGGTCTTCCACAAAACCATCGTCATGGTAACCCACGACCCCCGTGCAGCGAAAAAATCAAAAAGGATACTGTATCTCGACAAGGGAATTCTGGCTAATTCTCTGAAGAATGAAATCTGATGAACGAGGGGTAGAGACCAAGGGTACACGTTGCCGATCTCGTCAATACTTTGGAGAACTGGTCCAACGGGCCTTCTACAACTCCTTGTGGCGGGCTATGTTCTTGAAGTATTCATCCTGATTCAGTGTAAGTAAATCTTCCAAAAGCCCTGTCTCGCCGGTGATCCTTTCAATCTCATTGGCAAAAAATTGTCTCAGCACTCTGTTTTGTCCCGGCATCCTTCGATCTTTATTCTTATAAAAGGCCTTTAGATAAACATGCATTCGCGCATAGCAGTTCTCGAGATGATCCAGGTCTTCGCGCACCATCTGCTGGTAGATTTCATCTCTGGGCATATCGGGATTTTCTTGCAGCATTAACCACTTTTCCCGTATATGGTCGCTCTTCGATATAATGTGTGAAACGTACTGATTTATTTCCTCAAAGGTGCCGTCGTCAGCCAGTACCTGAAGTATGTTGTCCTGAGATCCTTGCCGTTTTCCTTTAGGGCCGCCGGATACGCCCTCGGAGCCGTCTTCAGAGTCTTTCCACAATTCCGAATCGTCGCCGGACTTGGCAATAGCAAGCTTGTCCAGTTTTCGTTGTACTGTCTGTCTCATAAAGTCTGGGGATCGCTCAACAAATCTCCGGAGTTGATTGCCGTAAAGTGTCGAGAGAATGCGATAACCAACATCCATAGAGCTATTAAGCATCGAAAATACGGCCACAGTTCGGCGATCTTCCAGTGACACCAATTGCAGCATAATCTGCTGCACCGTAGGAGTCAGGTAGAATTTGATCGTCTTGCCATTATCCGTCAATTTTTTCGCTGTAGATACGGAAGATGTCGTCCGGGGCGTCCGCGCGGATTTCGAACTGGAACCCTACCATCAGTCGCCCTTTCTCGCTCAGGACCTTCGCGGCGACCGCGTCGTCTATTCGGCTCTTTTCCAACCGGAATAATTCGCGCAGCCGATTACCTCGGAGCGCATTAGTGGTGAATGAATCAAGGCGGACCAGGGCCTGTTCAATGATAGCGGCATACTTGTCGTCTATGGTCAGATCGGGAATGATCTGTATGGCATAACTGCTCGAATTCATGGGCCCTTATACTGTGTCTGGGAACCGTCACGCACCCTGCGGTTCAGGATCCTTCCTGGGGTCCCTGCGCAAGAAGTCGTTCATACGGATTACCTTGTCGTCCCCCGGGAGGGGGGTTTTAGGATTCTCTTTGCCTTCTATGGTCTCTACCAGATGTTTTAGATCCGGGTCTCTAGCGAGGGCTTCATTTATCTTCCGGTCCAGTTCAATGGATTTCTGGTTTAGGGGCTTTACCGAACAATGCATTCCGACAGCCTTATTGAGGATGGAAACCAACTTCGCCACGACTCTGGGGCTCTTCTGGAGATAGGCAGGCACGTGTCCCCACAGGCTTACCGCTTCCACTGCGGCTTCTGAACATGCTCGTATCAGATAGGAGTGGATGCTCACAGGACCCTGGTATTCGGCAGCACGAATGCCTTGTTCGAGTTCAATGGTTCCTGCTACGGCAGTGGGAGTGGAGCCGACGACTGTAATGAGAACCGGACCGGAATGCGAAATCGTATCCTGGACTCCTCCGATGGTGTAGAATCGTTGGATGTTTAGTTTGCCCATGACGTCCAGAAGTCCATTCGCATAAGCTCGCCAGTTGAAATCGGGCTCTCGTGCTAGCAGAAAAAATAAATCATGGTCCCCATCAATGTTGCTCCAGTAAGTCAGTTCGGCAATCATCGGCTCCAGTTCATGAATGATCCCGTCTTCGATCTGAGCCACAGGCCGCTCGGCCGTGTAATGAACAAAAGCCTCTTCGCTAATATTTGCTGCTGTTTTCGGCTGCAGCGTTTCGATCAAAAACTGAAGCGTACCGCTGGATACACCTCCGGCATCTGACCACCCTCGGAATCCCGCCACCATTATCGGGGCTTTCAGTTGGGGGATCTCATGCCAATCTACACCCGACCATGACTGGTCGTTGTCGAACATCTTTCCTTGCCCCTCCAGCCAAATGTCATTGTAACTCCCTTACACAGTTCAGAGCAAGCGTAGATGTGTTGGCCGGATGGTTGTTTCAACCGATTGGGTAAAACTTATCGATCGCCGAAACGTCCCTCGTTCTTGCCGTACTCTTCCAGATCGAGGCTCACATGTTGATATCCCAGGTTTTTAAGCTTGGCTAGTATTTTTTGTCTAAGATCGTCTCTTGCGAGAATTAGAGAGAGGCCGGAGCTGTCTGTGACGATTCGCGCTAAAGTCTGGTGATGGCGCAATCGAACCGTATTCAGACCGCACTCTTTCAGAATCGATTCGCCCCGACGAACCATCTCAAGGGCTTCTAAAGTGATAGACTGTCCAACTGGAATACGGGTAGCGAGGCAAGGCTGCGCACGTTTTTCTGCCAAGTTTGAAAAGCCGGCTTTTCTCAGCATTCCCCGCACGTCCTCTTTGCTAATGCCAGCCTCTGCCAGCGGACTTGAGATGCCCAGTTCCGCCAACGCGCGCATCCCCGGGCGATCCTCGGGCATATCATCGCTTTGAGTGCCGTCGAATACGACGGAGCCTGGAACCTGGTCCGACAACTCTTTCATAAGGGTGTAGCGGATACGCTTGCATCGGTAGCATCGATCCCAAGGATTGCTCATGAACTCGGAGTCGTCACATTCACTCGTGGGGATCATTAGATGCCTTACTTGCAGATCTGATACGAATCTTCGCGCTGATTCTTCTTCTTCCGGAATAGAAGTAGGAGAGGTCGCTGTCACGGCCGTGATTCTCTCAGCTCCAAGGGACTGGACGGTCTCCCAAAGTAGCAGACTCGAATCCACTCCACCGGAAAATCCAATAAACACTCGTCCCCCACCCGCTTTGGCTAACGTTTCGCGGATGATTTCTCGGAGCCGCTGCTCTTTCTGACCGGGAAAAGACTTCTCCTGCGCTTTCACTGGTCCTTGTCCTTGCCGGGCTTAATACATATTACTCGGTTTCATAAGCTAGATGACGTATTTCGGAAAGCTTTGGTGGGACAGGCATCTTGCCTGTCTATCAACAAATGACAGGCAAGATGCCTGTCCCACCGATACCATGATCTCGAATCCAATCATATGTCGCTCGAATTACGAACTGGACCAGTTAGGCCCCTTCGGCCAAGTCTCTGATCCTATTTTATCCATCCCCCCCCGATGACTCTGTCTCCCGAATAGAGGACCGCGGCCTGCCCGGAAGCGATTCCCGATTGGGGTTCGTCAAATTCAAGTTCCGCATCATCCGTAAGAAAATCTACCACGGTCGCCGGCACGGCTTTTGCCGTCGAACGTACCTTCATGTGGAATCGTTCACCTACGGACAGGCCGGAAGACACTAACAGATTCATCCCCCCCAGCCGCAACCTCGGCACAAACGTCTCATCCTTTGTCCCCACCACAATTGTCTGCGTGTGCGAATCGATTCGAATCACGTAATGCGGCCTCGGTCCGCAAATCCCCAGGCCCCTTCGTTGCCCAACGGTATGACCTGTTATTCCCTTATGCTGCCCCAGGATATTTCCTTGCAGATCCACTATGTTACCCGAGCAGGGCTCTATGCCGTGAGACGAGAGAAAAGCTCGATAATCACCGTTGGGTATGAAACAGAGATCTTGCGACTCCCCGGATTCCCAAACTGACACGCCTGCGCTCTTTAGGAATTCTCTCACCTGGTTCTTCGTGAGATTTCCCAGTGGAAAGAGAACCTTATTGAGCAGATCCCTCGTCAGCATGAATAGAAAATATGATTGATCTTTACCTCTGTCCTTCCCCTTAAGTAGCACGGGTTCTTCAGTTGTTCCTGCAACTCGCGCGTAGTGTCCCGTCGCTATCTTTTCGGAACCTAAAGCGAACGCGTGGTCGAGCAAGAAGCCCAGCTTGATGAATCGATTGCAGATCGGGCACGGCGACGGGGTAAGACCCTGAGAATAGCTTTTCAGAAAGGGTCTTACAACAAGTTCGGAGAACTCCCGGGACAGATCCACCAGGTGAATGGGAATGCCTATTTCGTGCGCGGCTCTTTCGCGCGGACATCCACGTAGCTTCGGACTGCGAGTGCAGGCGCATGTGGAGACCAGTCACGTCATGGCCCTCATTCTTCAGAAGAAGGGCCGCGGCCGTGCTGTCCGTTCCGCCGCTCATGGCTACAGCCACTCGCATCTATGAGTCTCCTTTGGGCACGCTGTGAGGTTCCGACTTGTGCATTCAATTTCGCCGGGAGAATTAGGATTATCTCCAATTATGTCATTGGGGGCGAAGCGAAGCAATCTGTGGTGGGATGGGCGACTTGCCCGCCAATTTTGAATGACCGTCGTAGTGCCAGCGATGAGATTGCTTCGTCGTCTCACTCCTCGCAATGACAGGGCACGTTGTCACCAAGTAGCCCAATTCGTAATTCGGGTGACGTATTCTTGGCCTGGAGACGATCAAAGAGGATTCGAGACCATGGTATTGGTGGGACAGGCATCCTGCCTGTCGGTCAAGACATGACAGGCAGGATGCCTGTCCCACCAAGGCTGCCCGCAAGATGTCCCCGAACTTGCGAAACAAAGAACTAAGATAACGTGTGAGAACACGCATCGGCGTGAGCAACCAGCCATCTCTCCCTCCGACACACTCATCGACCTGTCATTGAGGTCCTCGGGTCGCAGGGGCTTGATAAGAATATGGGTTCGGATTGGGCTGCTGAAACGACCGAGGATCTTCCCGCGGGTTCAGGTTCTGCTGACGTGGTTGATCCAAACCGCGGCGGGGCGGCTGGGGGTTGCCCATTGATGGACGTACCGGAGCTTCTAAGTCGGAAAGGTATCCGGTTTGGGCAGGAGGACCAACGTTTAGGTCACCACTAGGCCCTCGCGGCCCCTCAGGCCGACCTTGCGGCGCTCCTTGCAGGGGCGGCCCCTGTTCTGGAAATAGGTTTCTGCCGTCCATGGGATGTATTGGCGCTGTGGTTCCCGGGTGCAACGGATACGGCCCAGGCTGAGGCTGACCGGCCTGTTGCTGTTGATAGCCGTATGGGTTCTGGGCGGCCGGTAGGCCGGGAAAGGGCAATCTGTACGCTGCGAGGGTTTCCGGTGTATCGATCGGACACAAGACAAGTGTCTTGCCAGCGAAAGGGGTGTACACGGGCTCTCGCACCGGCATAGGGGAGAATCCCTCCGTGGGACTCCCAGCGAATGTGAGCATTTCTTTGAAAGTTATATCCGGCGGAACGGGAAACTCCTTCTCCGGCCTATTTTTCAGGACCTCCCTCATGAAGTACCCCCAGACGGGAAGAGCAGCTCGGGCCCCTTCCTCCCGACTCCCCAGGGGTCTCTTTTCGTCGAATCCTACCCAAACCCCGGCAGTGAATTCAGGATTGAACCCGATAAACCAGGTATCTTCAGCATTGTTGGTGGTGCCGGTTTTGCCCGCCAGGTCTTTGCGTTGCACATATTTGACCATTCGAGCCCCAGTTCCTACCTTCACTCCGCCCTGGAGAATCGAAGTCATAATGTACGCGGTTTGCGGAGACATTGCGGCGCTCACCCTCTTTGAAGGCTGAGTTGAGGTCCCTTCAGCACGGGCAACCGCCTGAGAGGCTTTTTGTTTGGGTCTGTCATTCCGTTGCCGCGCCCGGGGGTTGGCCGGCTCATCCGTCGGCATCGAGTCATCTTCGGCCTCTTGATAGTTTTGGGGTCCTGTATTGGCTGTTGGAACAGTCCTGAACTCTTCCCGAGGGACCGGCCGTGGAATTTCGGAGTTGTCCAGCAACGGGATTTCAGTGTTATCTTCCAGGACATTTCCGTACCGATCTTCTATTCGTTTGACGAGTACAGGGTCAACATGGATCCCGCTGTTTGGGAAGACCGTGTAGGCTGATGTCAACTGAAAGAGGCTTACTTCCGAAGTCCCTAAACTGAGGGAGATGTTTCGACCCAGAGTCGATGTGATTCCCATACTCCGAGCCATTTGGATGACAGGGTCAAAACCCACGTCCATCAGGATCTTTATCGTGCAGATGTTGCGAGAAAGCTCCAATGCGCGGCGCAGGCTCAGCGGTCCCAGAAAGTTACCGCCTGCGTTTCTCGGTTCCCATATCTCGTCCTCTCTTTCCAGCTCCACCTCTATCTGTTCGTCCACGATGATCGTAGCCGGGCTGTAGCTCTTCTCCTCAAGAGCTACGGAATAGATGATCGGTTTGAATGAGCTTCCCGGTTGACGCTTTCCCTGGGTTGCTCTGTTAAACTGGAAGTGTTCTCCCGTGGCGCCCCCAACGAGGGCACGGACGTAACCGGTTCGATTTTCTATTGCAACCAGAGCCCCCTGGAGTTTAGGGTCATTGTCCGGGACAAAGAGGGGCGTTTCATCCACGAACCCTCCGAATCTGAGCGCCAGCACGTGGCCGACCTTGTAAATCGGATTGGGCTCATTGACGCGCACAATTCCTCTCAGGCGTTTGCTCAGCGCAACCTGAAGCTCAATTTCCTTGTTCTTTCGCGTCACCACTTTTATGACAACACCCTGATAGATTTTGCCTTCTTGCAACTCGGGGGTGCTTCGCTTTTGAAGCAGGTCAGAAATCTGATCCTGAGGAACGGTCCTTAGAATTGCCAGATGTTTCTGACGGCTCCTTACCTCCTCCAGACCTTTCTCCATAGCTTCCAGGGCCTTGCGCTGATAATCGACCCTACAGGTGGTGAACACCTTCAGCCCTTCGTTAAGGAGTTTATCCTCCCCGTACTTGCTTATGATGTAGCGCCTGACGGCTTCTGCAAAGTCCGGCACTAGATCAAACGGTCGGGACACCTCCTTTTTGAAATGGAGCTGCTCAGTTTTGGCTTTCTGGTACTCTTCATCGTTAATAAACCCCACTTTCAGCATACGCGCCAGAACTGTTGCCTGCTTTTGGCGGGCGACTTCCTCGTTCTTGAATGGATTGAAACGGGCCGGTCCTGCCACCAGACCGGCAATTAGAGCAGCCTCTGCGACACTAAGATGCTCCATCGGCTTGTCAAAGTAACATCGGGCTGCGGCCTCTACTCCGTAAGAGCTTTCCCCAAGATAAATTTCGTTCAGGTAAACATGGAGGATCTTTTGTTTTCCCCAGACCTTCTCCAGTTGCTGGGCAAGGATTATCTCCCTGATTTTTCGTGAGAACCTTCTTTCCCGGGTCAGAAGGAAGTTCCGGGTAACTTGCATGGTGATGGTACTTCCGCCCTGCATGATCCTCCCGGCCTTGACGTTACGCACCATGGCCCTAACCAAGCCGGCCCAATCCACACCGGAATGTTCAAAAAACCTGCCATCTTCTGAGGCAAGAAATGCATTGACAACATGAGGCGGTATCTGAGCGAGGTCGACAACAAACCTCTTCTGTTTATAAAAAATTCCGATTACCGTCCCGTCGTCAGCATAGAATGTGGATACGGTCTTAGGCTGGTACGAGGCCAATTCCGGAATTTCCGGAAGGTTCCGTGAGAAGACCATATAAGTGCCCAGAGCGGCGCCAGCCAGAAAGACAGGGATTTCGAGAACCGCTATTAGAGGAATAAGAAAGAATATCGTGAATAGTATTCTGCTGACTAGCCCTTTGCCGATCATGATTACCCTGATTGCGATCCTTTGCGCTTCATTCTCCGGAGCACATTATAATGTAGTGAATCAGAAATGTCTTTACACCGGTCAAGGCAAGTGGCGCTCGCCCTTATGTGGGGGACCGGCCAGTCGCCCATACCAAATGACATCTTGTTCAAGGCGCTGTGCCGAAAGTCTTAACCTTTGTGGACGTCCGGCACGGATACTGTCCCCCATTTGCAGATAGGGGGACAGGGAAGATTTTGCCATTAATTCCGAGCCAGTGCAAATCCCCCTAAATCCCCCTTTAGGATTTAGGCGGACATTACTCTTGGCCATTGCGTTAGGGAATTACACCTCTATCACCATTAGATCCTTGGCCTTGACGATCTCTCCTGAGAAAACCGCTGCGGCCTGGCTAACTATGTCCACTTCATCGCACGGTGGATAAAAGTGTGTAAGCACAAGCTTTTTTACCCCGGCCCGTGCCGCTGTTCTCCCCGCTTCCGAAGGAATAAGGTGCCCCGCGATCTTCATCTCATCAGGGAAAGAGCATTCGCACACGAGAACGTCAGTGCCCTTGGCTAGTTCCACCAGCTCTTCGGACACGTCCGTGTCTCCGGACACAGTGACCGAGACCCCGTTCCCCTCTATCCGGTATGACACACTCGGGAAGGAATGAGCTGAAGGGGCCGAGCGAATTGTAATTTCCCCCAGGGAAACCGCGTCAGGGCCTTGCGCATCGACTTCCCTCACGATCAGTCTATCTCCCGTCGGCACTATCCAATTACCATAGCAGCCTACCAGAGCATCGTAGAATCTGCTTCAATCCTTTGGGTCCCACCACATGAAAGGCTTCCTGGCGAACCGGTCCATACTGGTAGTTGGAAGCAAACAGGAAAGGCGCCAGGTCTGAAACGTGGTCCGGATGGAAATGGGTGATAAGAATGACATCGATCGATTTCGAGTCGATTCGGGCTTCGCACAGCCTCCGAAGAACGCCCGGACCGATATCCACTACTATCAACAAATTCTCGGTGCGGACAGCCAGCCCTGAGGCATTGCGTTCGAGGTTCGGGGTGGCGGTCCCGGTTCCCAGGATGGTAATTTCCATTGCAGGTCTCTCACACGGATTTGTGGTGGAAACCAAATGACCCTAAGTGCTCGGTTTCATAAGTTCGGTGTAGTATTGGGAAGGCTTTGGTGGGACAGGCAAGATGCCTGTCCCACCAAAGAAGGGATTGCTTCGGGCTTGCGTCCTCGCAACTTTGTTCGCATTTATTGCAAGAACGCTGATCGATGTCACACCGGTTTTCATGAGAGCATTCCGCAGGACAAATCTGCTCTTGACCATGTCCGTTGATCACTTATCACAAAATGCTGAAAAAACAATGACACCTTGGATAATGTTCTTGACCGGAGCTAACATTATTGTAAGTTTTTTCCCGCGGACCTAACCATTTTTTAACTTGACTTTCAGCGGCACAACACTTACGATATCGGCTAATTCGCTATCTATGTGGTTAAAGACTGCTCGAGTCTGTTGAAGTCCCTGATTGAAGGGCTTTCAAGGGACCGGGTGATAGTTTTGCTGTTATGTGGACGGAAACGTGTCCGTCCCTTTTAAGGAGGAATATCAAATGAATCGTAATAGGGTTTGGTTATTGGTCGTGGCCCTCTGCTTGGCCATTGCTCTCCCGGCTGGCGCGTGGGAATTCAAGCTGAAAGCCACCGCGACTTACGAATACGAGATGATCGGCCAGACGGGTCGTAACGGCTTTTTCGGCCCCTATGACGTGGATGCGTCTGCCGGGCCACACAATTTTAGTTCCAACTTCTGGCCAGGGCTGCAACCGCCTGGTCAAGTCTTCGGGCCTGCGGCAGTGGGCGTGACCTCAAGTTCGGACGCAAGGTGGATGACCCAATACGCGGAATTCTTCCCTGAATTCAACATCAATCCGGCAGTGTCGCTCAAGGGTAGCTACTACATCGGCGCGTGGCAGGACCTCCCGTCACCTTGCACGACCCCGCTGTTACCATCAGCACAGCCGGTGTGGCCAATGTCTATGACAGCGAGCTGGTGGTAAAGGAATCCGCCGGCTCACACACGTCCATGTCACCGGGATATTGGAACTGGTACTCCTCGAGCGCGAAGTTACCCATCGGCAACTTCACCATCGGGAAAAGGCAGTCCCGGTTCGGCATGGGGCTTGTTTATGACGGATACACCGCGGCCTCGGAATCTGTTTCGCTCAGTGTGCCTTACGGACCGTTAACCATCGGCTTGTCATTCTACCCGGCCCGGCGTAACAACCACGGCGCAAGTTTTTCACCCGTAAAGGACGATGGCAGCAACATCCGGGTGTACAATTTCACCTGGGGCGCCACGTACGGCAACGGGCCCTTTCAGGCCGGCTTCGCGGTCAGCCATGTGGACCGCTGGCGACCCGCGGAAAGACATGGCCTTCGCCGTTACCGTCGTCTAGCCGGTCGCGACAGGACCTGGAAACTGACGCGTTCATCAAGTACACTAACGGACGCTTCTTCTTCAACGCTGAAATCGATATGGTACTGGAGGAAACAACTCCAGTATCCTACCGCGGCGAACCAGCTGGCTGGGACGCCCCCGCAGATCTATAATGACGTGGAAGCCCTGGTTTACGGCACGGAGTTCGGAGCTATGTGCGGCCCCAGCAAAGTGTCCTTCCTCTTTGTAAACGCGTCGGATGCCGACCGCCGAGCAATTAGCGGTGGTACGGATGTTTTTAAATCCGGGAACTTTTACGCGCTCAGTGGCGAGTTCGGCAACACCTACACTGTGTGCCGTCCGTACTCGTATCTGATGGCCTTCTCATACGGTGGAGGCATTCAAAACGGTTATGATTTCATCTCCAATATCGGGCACCTGCGTGGCCGTTGGACGTCTGGAACGCTGTACGGGGCTCGTCTCGATTACGCTGTTGCCTCGAACTTGAACGTGTTCTTCACAGGGGCCAAAGGCGTCCAGTGGAACAAGAGCTTCGGCTGGGGTTACATTGGCTTGGACCAGGCCAACGTCGACAGTCCGATGGGCAACGCGCAGAGCTTCAGAACACGAATGGAGCGCTGCGCTCACCTGCGATCCCGGACGACGATCTGGGTTGGGAACTGGGTACCGGCTTCGACTGGAAACTGCTTGAGGGCCTGCTCCTGAACTTCCAATACTCCTATTGGCAGCCCGGCAATTGGTTCAAGTATGCCTGCGTGAGCAGAACCAACCCCCTGTGGACTCAAGGGACCTTCAACACGACGCCGCGGACCGTCACCGGGATCACTGACACGGTACTGTGGGGGACCAATCCCGATAGATCCATCGACGCGATCTATGGTGTCAACGTCATGGTCGTGGGAGAGTTCTAACAGGGCGCTGCTCGGTCGTAAGACCGATCGCTTTCAAGTGTTAACTGACGGAGGGCTTCGGCCCTCCGTTTTTCTTTGATTGTTGGACGTCATTTCATTTATACTTATGTATTGAAAAGTAGGGGCGGGTTTAAAACCCGCCCCTACCCTTGTCACTGCGCAACTTCGCCACTTCATTCGGCAATCTGCATACCAAGGGGAAAACTTGATCTATCTAGCTTTTGCGTTGGCCACGGCCGTATTGCTTTTTGAAGTCTGCTTTTGGACATTAAGACTTAGGGATGCTCTGAAGTCTCTTCACTGGGTCCCGGTTCTCGATCCGAACAAGAACTTACCACTCCTTGCTGATCCGCCGCTTATCTCTGTCATAGTGCCGGCACACAACGAGCAATCGACTATAGGCCGTTGTCTCGAATCGGTGCTGAAACAGGACTATCCTCGGTTTGAGCTCATTTTGGTGGACGATAGATCTGAAGACCTTACCGCGTCCATAGCCAAGGCCCTGCCGGCTAAGCAAGACAATTTCCGTATAATTTCAGTCGAGGAACTGCCTCCGGGCTGGACAGGAAAGTGTCACGCTCTGGATGTGGGCGTTGGTCACGCTTCCGGGGAATGGCTGGCCTTCCTGGATGCTGATAGCCGCCTTCATGAGTCCGCTTTACGCCTGTGTTATTATGAAGCGGTTAGACGCAGTGCGAACATGCTGACTCTCAGCCCCAGGTTCATTCTAAAGACCTTCTGGGAGAAGGCCCTCCAACCGGTTTTCGCAGCTATGTCCTGCATTCTTTACCCCCTCGGGCGCGTAAATGATCCCGCGAGCCCCGTGGCCAGCGCCAACGGCATGTTCTATATGATCAGCAGGCCTGCCTATGAAAAGATAGGTGGACACAAGGAAGTAAGGGACCTGGCTGTTGAAGATATAGGGATCGGCAAAAGGATCAAGGCCGCAGGCTTGGGGCTTCTCTTCGCGAACGGGAAAAACGTTTTACAGACTCGTATGTATACCAACTTTGGAGAGGTCGTAAGGGGATGGACACGCATCCTCAGCGCCTCGATGAACTATGAGATGCCTACGGTGCTCAGGTATCTCTGCGCTCACATCCTGGTAAGCTTCCCTGTCATGGCCGCGGCTTGCTACTTCTATATTTCCGCAGCTCGGGAGATCTTGCCGGGCGCCTGGTTTCTGCTTCCATCGATCTGCGCTATCGAGATGTGCGTGGTCTCCTCCTGGTTCTGCGCACAAATGGGCGTGCCCAAGAAGTATTCCTCCCTGTTCATCTTAGGGAATCTCATGCTGATCTGGGTCTTTCTTGTCATAGTGAAGAAGATTCTGTGGAAAGACGCTCTCCAATGGCGAGGCACAACCTATCATGCGAGCCGCTATAAGCCAACCACGCTTGATCCTGTAGCTTCCGAGGCGCTTTCTGCCTCGTCGTCCGCTCCAGCACTCGGGGAAGCTAGTTGGGGAAAGGAAACCTCACTTTATCCCCGATTTCGAGATTCTTGTGGCCTTGAGGCAGCGCCCCATTCACAGGAGTCGCCAGAAGCCTTGATCCAATCCACCAGGCTCATGGCAAAGAACCGGTAGGCCGGGCCCGGTGAATCATGAGCGACCGGCACGGAGGCCGGTCCTACCCCATAGGCGCTAACATGAGGGCTGTTTCACCCGTTATAGGCACTTTGTCTTAGTGCCATCAGAAGTCCCCCTTTCTTAAAGGGGGATTTAGGGGGATTTTTAACGGGTTAGCCTAGAATCCCCCCTAACCCCCCTTTAAGAAAGGGGGGAATAAATCGCTAAATCAGGGCCTATTGATCCTACCCCATGATGGTAGGCCGGCGTCTCTGCCGGCGAATCATGAGACCGGCACGGAGGCTGATGACTAGCCAATTCCCGGAGATCGCCTTTCGCAATCGTGCCGTTACCCTTAGGAATCACTGTATGGCCCTCCTCTAGTCCTGCGTTTCCCAGGCATTAATCTTTGCGACATAATCCTCTGGAAATTTCCAAAAGATCGCTGCATCAAGGACTATTTTCTTGTACGGCCGCGTCGGCCACACATCTCTTCTGCCGTCCCTGTTGGGCTTTGCCAGGTAGAGCCAGGCGAAAACCGTCTCCCCGTCTCGATCACGACGAACAGCAACTCGCTTGTCTCCTCGCGAATAGAAGAAAGGATGCCCCTCCTTCCTGTCAAACGCTTTCAGCAGTGAAGTCTCAAACTCGATGAGCAGTCCCCAGACGGTGGAACTCTCCTTGCGTTCGAGATTGGCAGTGCCGCCGCTTCTCTTTTGAGAATAGTAATTCCAGACAAAATCATACCCCTCGAGCGTCGCCGGACTGGCGTCAACTACCAAAGAAGAATCGTATCCGTTCGCTTCCAGCCAAGAACGAAGGTCCGAACGGTTCATATTCGAGCCATAGGCAAAGGTGAAATCAGTAGCCATAATGTGTTCTCCATGTGTCCAATTGCACAATATCAGTATGCGATGAAGCGAATAAGAGGGCGACCATATCGATTTGTCCCCCCCTTTTTGTAAAGGGGGGCTAGGGGGGATTTATGTTAACTCCTTGAAAATCCCCCTAAATCCCCCTTTACAAAAGGGGGACTTTGAAAACCCTTCATTCTTCTCGATTGTCGAAAACCCTCCTGGTCTTGCGTTCGCTGCGCGGTAAGGAAGCGTAGTCCACTATCTCAACCTCCGGCGTGACGAGAATCTTGTTTCTGAGCATCTCCTTGACGACCGCGGCTGTTTGAGCGTCCGAACCGGCATCCGCGCCTCGGGCTCGCTCAAGCTTGAGAATCATGGTGTCCTTCCCATTGCTGCGCTCGATTATAACCTGGTATTCGCTTCCAATGCCTTCGATGTTGCTCAGGACGCTGTCAATCTGGCCGGGATAGATGTTGACGGCCCTCACGATAAACATGTCGTCGGACCTGCCAAGGATGCGGTCATGCCTGGGGAGCAATCGCCCGCAAGGGCAAGGACCAGGTTTGAGGGCTGTGAGGTCTCTAGTCCGATAGCGAATCAAAGGCACGGCTTCTTTTCGCAGGGTGGTCACTACCATTTCCCCGACTTCACCGTCCGGTACAGCTTCCAGAGTGTCGGGATCGAGTAATTTCCAGAATGTAGTAGTCAGCCCAGTAATGCATGCCGTCATGGGCCGAGCATTCCAAGCCCGTTCCCGGACCGTAGAGTTCGGTCATTCCGGGGATGTCGAACATATCGGAGAGCCCGAGCAGGTCCTTTATCCTTTGCCTCATGGCGTCTGACGACCGTTCGGAGCCATAGATCATTTTCTTGAGCCGAAGGCTGTTTCGCACACCCCGCCGTTCCATCTCCTCAGCGAGCAACAAGCCCATGGATGCCGTGCAGCACATGACCGTGCTCTGGAAATCCATAAGGAATTCTATCTGCATATCGAGATTGCCCGGTCCAGCAGGCACCGCCAGCGCGCCGAATTTTTCGCATCCCAGTTGAAAGCCCACACCCGCGGTCCATACGCCGTAACCCACGCAAATCTGAACTCGGTCTTCGGTGGTCAGGTCCGCCATCTCGTAGCATCGAGCGAAAAAATGCGCCCAATCATCGATGTCGTTTCGGGTATAGCAAAGCACCTTCCTCTTGCCTGTAGTCCCGGAGGAAGCATGGAGCCGCACTACGTCGCTAACTGGAACGGACAAGAGTGGAAACGGGTAACCGTCCGCAAGATCTTTGGACGTGGTGAAGGGAAGTCTTTTCAAGTCATCGAGGGTCTTAATGTCTCCGGGCTTGACCCCAGAATCGTCAAATTTTCTGCGATATGCAGGCGATCCGTTGTACGCATGATTCACCGTCCACTGAAGGCCTTTGAGCTGGATTTCAGCCAGTTCGTCGTAGGATGAATATGCGGGCATGAAGGTTGTCATAGACTCCGTGGATAGCTCCGCGTTCGTCACCAAGACTGCAATCACGCCCTGTTTCTCGATCGGCCGCGACGATCTCAATCTTTGGGTTTCAACTTCATCCACAGAAAAAGTATCCGGTTGTACTGCTACTCCGTATTTTTTCCGCGCGGCTTCCAATGAGATTATCCCGTTTCGGACTTCTTCAGCGACTTTCTCCTTGGGCCTCAGAAATGGGTCGCCGTATCCGCCTCCGCCTCCCGCCTGCTGAAAATATATCGTTCCTTTGGGGACACCCTCGACCAGATCTTTTGTCGTGCAAAGATACTCCCTCCCGTCGGGATAGGTCAGCTCAATCTTGTTTAGAGTGCCTTCCATTCCGCCCATGGCTCCGCGTGCCGGTTCCACGTCTCCATCACCGAAGGTCACCACCTTTGTGTTATCCGAACCGATGGCAAATTCGGTCTCTACGCCGAGTCCTCCGCGCCACTGACCCGGCCCGGCAGAATCGTGCCAGTATTCATGCTTGACCAGCAGATGAGGCGTCTGCTGCTCGAACATCTCGTAATCCTGATCCAGGACACCTCCGGACGCGTCGATCATGCCGATATGGTCGTAGCCGTCCACCCCCTCTATGGCCCCCGAGCCTCCTTTCAGCCCCATAAAGCCAATATCCACGTAAGGGGTGTTCTTGCGCGGATCCATCCCCGTGGTTAGCGAGCATAACAGCTCGTTCCATTCTGCGGTGACCCGCTCAGGGATGACCGGCCCCAGTGCCCTCATTATCGCGTCGGCATTGTTCGGGCAGAGATGATTCCCGTACGTGGTGGCGGCAGGATATGCCGCATTGAGTATCGTCCCCACTGGGATAATGATCTTGACCGGCCTCACCATCCCGTCATTGTGCGGCATGTCCGGGTTGACCATCTGGAGAAAGGTCAGAATCGTGGCCGATGCGCTTGAGGTGTACGTTCCGTTGACAAAACCTGTGGTTTGAGCGTCCGTATCCGAATAGTCGAAGGTGATCTCGTCATCGTCTACCGTTATCTTTACTCTGATTTGATACTTGGAGCCGACGTTTTTCCCGTCGAAGTAACAGGTGGATTCGCCGTAATAGACCCCTTTGGGAATAGTACGGATTTCGGATCTCATCATCTTTTCCGTGGAGTCAAAGAGGTATTCCTTGTGAGCCTCGAAGACATCGCGCCCGTAACGCTCTATGATCTTCAGTAATCCGCGCTCTCCGACCACGCAGGAGCCAATCTCCGCTCGCATGTCTTCGGCCACTATGTCGAGGCGTATATTGGCAAAAATCAGGTCCCACACGTCTTTGCGCAGCTTGCCTCTTTCGTAAACCTTTACCGGTGGTATGCGTAGAGCCTCTTGCCAGACTTCCGCAGCATTAGGATTGTACCCGCCCTGGACAGCGCCGCCGATGTCAGCCTGGTGGCCCTTGCACGCGGCCCATCCCACCAGGATGCCATCGTAAAAGATGGGCTTGTACGCGGCCACGTCGTTGTTCTGATTTCCCATGGAAAAGACGTCGTTGTGAAAGATCACGTCACCTGGATAGATCTCGTGACCAAAGTAATTGACAATGTACTCGCAAACCGGTCCGAGAGAAAAAGATAGGATGGGAAGGTTCTCGGTCTGCTCCAGCATTTTGCCTCTCGCGTCGTAAAGGCCGGTGACGAAGTCTTTGGCCTCGCATAGGATAGGGGACCGCGTCGTCATGGTCAAAGCAATGCTCATCTCCTCAGTAATTGACTTCAGGCGACGCTGCAGGATAGAGACCAGTACCTTGTCGATCTCTTTGCTCATGAGACGATCCTCCTTTTCACTTCTTCCTCGCAGTCTTTGAGGTACATGGTGAAACTGCCGAAGCGATCGGTAAGGACGTTGAATTCGGGGGCAACAAACGTAGTGGTGTTGACCTGCTCGATAATCGCGGGACCCTCTATGTGATTGCCGAATTCGAGGGCCAACCCGTCGAAAACGCTCACTTCTCGAAACTCTTTTTGAAGCGGGAGATAAACCTTGCGGTTTCTTTTGTAGGCCCGTGAGGGGTCTTCGCCGGCATATTTTTGCTGCTGGAATTCAGGTTTGTCCGTGCTACCAATGCAGACGAGACGCATGTTTATCAGCTCTATAGGGGTACCCTGATCCTCCAGCGAATAGCCGTAAAGAGCATTGTGCGCAGGATGAAATCTGCCGCGCCATGGAACTGATATCAAATCTGTCCACTTCCTGCGCGGTGACCATAACCCCCACTTCGTGATATTGCTTCACGTACCTGAGATCCAGAGAATATCGGTACTCGATGGAAGACTCTCTGATTCCCTCTGAGATCAGAAGCTGTTTTCCCTCTTTTTTCATTTCGTCAAAGAGGCGCCCGAAAACCTGAGGTTCAGCGTCCTGCAGGTTGACCGCATAGGTCCTCACGAAGTCGTGCTTGAGATCTGACATCAGCATGCCCGCAGCACAGAAGATTGAAGACTCCCGCGGCACTATAAGCACAGGGTTTTCCAACTCCAGAGCGATCATGCACGCGTGGTTCGGGCCGGCGCCACCGGCCACCACCAGGGGAAAGTCCCGTGGGTCTTGGCCATGCTTGACGGCAACTTCTCTGACGGCCGCGGCCATGTTGACGTTGATCACCCGGTACATACCGGCCGCAGCTTCAAAGAGGTCATAACCCGAGGGTTTGGCGATCTTCGCCTCTATTGCCCTCTTGGCGCGGTCCGCATGGAGAGGCATACGCCCACCTGCAAAGAAGTCGGGGTCCAGGTATCCCAGGACCAGATCCGCGTCGGTGCAGGTCGGGTCTTCACCTCCAAGTCCGTACGAGGCAGGGCCAGGATCGGATGACGCGCTCTGCGGACCCATCCTCAGGAGCCCACCCTCGTCTATCCAACCTATAGAGCCGCCTCCTGCGCCGATGGTCACCACGTTGAGCATCGGGAGAGCCAGTCTAAGCCGGTTGATCTCGCCCACGGTGGTGGTGAAGGGGTTGGCATCCTTGATAAGGGCACAATCAAAGGAGGTCCCTCCCATGTCCATGGTTATGCAGTCTCGGTAATTCTGGATACCCGCGTACACGATTCCAGCCACAGGTCCTCCCGCGGGGCCGGACAGCAGAGTCGTCGCAGCATGATCCATTGCAAAATCGGGCGAGATTACGCCTCCGTTAGACTGCATTATCAAAAGGATGTTGGGAAAGCCCGCGTCATCGAGTTTCTTGAGAAGGCTCTGTAAGTATCGTCGGAGGATCGGCCCCACGTACGCGTTGAGAACCGTGGTCGAGACCCGGTCGTAGAATCGTATAGAGGGAAGTATCTCAGTAGAAACCGAGACGTACGCGTCGGGCATTATCTCCCTGACGATCCTTGCAGCCTGCTGCTCGTGGTCTCGATTGGCAAAAGAATTCATAAAACAAACTGCAACGGCCTCGACGCCACTCTTCTTAAGAAACGTTGTCTGAGACCGCAGTTCTTCTTCCGCCAACGGAGCGAGCTCCTTGCCCGCGTAATCAAGGCGACCGGGGACCGGAAGCCTGAGATAGCGCGGGACCAGGGGTACAACATTAGAATAACGGTTGTTGTACTGCTCTTCACGTATTCCCCGCCTCATTTCCAGAGCATCCCGCACACCTTCGGTCGTCAGCAGGCCGGTCTTGGCCCCGCGGTATGTGAGGACAGCGTTAGTCGTAACTGTTGTGCCATGCACTATCACGGCAACCGAAGCCAGAAATTCCTTCAAGGCCATCCCTTCGTCCTGGGCCATCTCGGAAATTCCCTGCATGGTCGCTATAGACGGGTCTTTGGGAGTAGAAAGCACCTTGTAAGTCCGGAATTGTCCGTCAGAGCGAGTGAGCAGAAAATCGGTGAAAGTACCTCCTACGTCGATTCCGATCTTGTAGTTCATAACGGCCTCTTGGATTGGAAGGAGTAGTTCTGGTTGAACAATGAGATTACTTAGAGGCTAAAAATATTAGAATGTAGCCCTTTTGTTGTCAATGTTGTAGTCGGTTTCCGAGTAAGAAGATTGCAGAAACGCGCTTTTCAATTACCCTAATTCAGAGGGAGGAATCTTGAAACAAAAATAGGCACCGGAATGAGGCGACCGTCACCCCAATAGATCTTCCTATTTTCATTTTCACACCTTTTCGAGGTCTATCCCGCTTTCTTTGCTTTTTCAGCCTTGCTATCCGCCGGGGAGCATATTGTCAGGATGAGATTCTCCAGGATGGTCTTCGGCGCGTGCGCGCCAAGTTTTGAAGACTTCATCAGCACGTCCGCGTCGAGTACTGCTTCCATTATCCTGGTAAGCTTTTCCATGGGAAATCTCTGTGCATCCCTCAGGCATAAATAGAGAGGATAATCTTTCATCGCCAGCAGGCTAAATTTTCCTTTTTGCGTCATACCCGGATTTTCCTCACGAGCCCTCTTAAGGACCGGGAGAAAGTTTCTGGTAAGTCATCCCACGCTTCCATGAAGACCGAAATACCGTGAACAACATCTCTCGTGCCACCATGAGTCTCCGAAACTCCGTGGCGATCGAAGCAAGGGTCTGTAATGGATGTGAAACGAGCTTTAGATTTTCGTGTAGTGCAGGGAGGCATCTCTTGATATCCGCTGTCCGCAGCACATTGTTCAGATCGAAGAATGCCGCTTCGTGGGAATCTGAAAAGAGCGCCTCGACATCCGGGACCATGATTTTTCGGCGTTCCCCCACATATGCGACCAACTTTCCCAGTTCACTTTCCAGTTGTCTGATCTCTTTACCTGATCGGGAGTAAATCTTTTCAATAGCCTCTGGGGCTATCTCTTTGCCCGCTCGACTCAACACATCGCGCACGCGCTCTTCAAAAAAGCTTTTCTCAAGGCCGGTGCCGTACTTTTCCTGTTGCACGGAGCACTCAACGACGTGTCCGGCCTGTTCTACCGTTTTGAAGATCTTTTTACGTTTGTCTACCGCAGGCGCGGTGAACACCAGGACAGTCTCTTCGGGAAGTGGTGAAAGAACCAGGTCCTCGATCAGTGTCTCGTCCCCCGTTACCCCGGCCGCCCGGCCTCCTTCCAGAAATGCCTCTGCCAAACGTGTCAGCGTTGCTCTTTCATCCGGTCTGGCCGAATCTCCAAGTATCTGATTTACCCATTCGGGATCATGTTGAACGTCCGCGGGACCCAAACCAGCGAGATTCAAGAGTTGGCCTATTGTTTCTGAAGGCCGCTTTCCGTTCACCAGCTTTCCAAGATTCAATGGCTTTGGCAGCAAGTTTGCGCTCGTCGGTACGCCCCATAAAGAGAGTCGTCTGCTCTATCACGATCACGCGTGGCCCACCGAAGAGAGATGGGGTGCGGACATTCGATGAAAGGCCGGCCACATCAAGACTGACCCCATCAAAGATCATCAGATTGGTGGCCCGGAGTTTAGGATCGAGGAAATCGTCCACCAGCTTGTTCACCTGCTCTTTGACGAGGAATTCGTCGCCAAAGAACAAATAAATGCCGCCGAGAGTCTTCGAGCCCTCTGAACTGGAAGCTTTCTTTTTCATGGACAAGGTACCTGCCATTCTGCAGGGCAGTTTCACAGTACTCTGATCTCTGAATCCCGTCGCGTCTTCTGATCAGTTGGGTACGCGCAACCGGGCGCCTTTAGTGATAGGACCGGCCTCCCCGCGGGACACGGGGTCATTGACCCACGGCCGGCAGGGACGCCGGCCCTACCGATCTGGCGGAGGTGATGTTATGTCACGAACTTGCGAAAGAAAGCACATATTAGAATGGCGTCGCCACCATGCTTCATTAAACCGAACACCAACTATGAAATCATATTAACTAACTTCTTGCACCACGCAAAGCAGTCCCTACGCGCAAACAGGATGCGCTTCCACCCCCTGGTGTAAAACGGATGTTCGGATTGCTTGGCCCGGCTGCGAGAGTCCTTTATTTGGGTTCAACCTTCTCTTTCGGGACTTCGTCGGACTGCGTTGTTTGAGGCGGCGTCGGTTCGTCTGTTTCCATGGACTTCTTGAAGACTCTGATCCCTTTGCCTATTCCCCCCATGATTTCCGGAATCTTCCTGCCACCAAAGATCACAACGAGAATGAGAAGAATGATGATTAGTTCCCAAGGACCCGGCATTATGGGGTATCCTTCCTATCCACTGGGATTTCGTATCTTTTTTTGAACTTTCAGCTTTTCTCGGGGTCATTATATGCAAAATAGCGAAATCGGTCAAATGTTCCTCTGGGATGGCAGGCCGCGCGAAATGCGACGGTCATGTCGGATTCTGGACAGTGATGTAACGCCTTGAAAGGACGAAGTTCCTAACAAGGGGGAAGCAGTGAGGGTGTCCAATTCCGAACGCGCACCAATAGAGGCGATGAGACGTGCATCGTTGTAAAGGATTAATATCAGCCTTGTTTATGGCTTTGCCGTGATTTGGCACTTGGGTTGCAGAAGGAGAGGGCATGAAAAACACAAAGGAAGGCATAATGAGCCAGAACCGCGATAAACTGGAACAGTGCACCGAACGGCAAGAAGAGGTAATAGCAACCCTTATCAATCCTATTCATGTCTTTTCAGGCGCGGTCTCGCCTAGGGACTATATAAACGCACAAAAACGGCTACTCCGGGACTTTGGTGAGGACATCTATTTCAATTGGCAACTGGAAATTCTTCACGCCGAAATTGCCTCAATCATCGAAGAGATAAAGCTGGAGAATTCAGGTCCTCGCCCCAACACCAATGTAGTGGGTCAAGCTTAAACCCATCGCGGTGAAAAGTCCCGTAAAGCAATATAGGGAGACTCAGGCAAACGGCATTTCACTAATCCATCCTATCTAACTCCATGGAAGCGGGACTTCGTCATGGAGGAAAAGGTCGGCGCAGAGACGGAGGATTCAAGTCTTCCGTCTCATAACCCCCGCAATAAGTTTTTTTTGGGCCGGGAATCCCAACCCCTCACAGTTCCCGGCCTTTTTTGTTTTCTGCGAAGTCTTCACTCTCCTTACCCGACAGACCCAATCTTGATATAACGGATGCTGTGGCATCACTTCATTGGAGTTTTCATTAACCAGGGAGGAATCCAATGTTCAGAGTTTCGGACGATTGGAAGAGGGCCTATCCAGGGGCGCACGCAGGAATCCTGGCCATGCGTAACGTCATCAACCCCACGCGTCACCCCGAATTGGATCGCCAAAAAGAAGAATTAGAAACCGATCTCCGTACCCTTTTCAAAGAGCCTGACTCTCTGAAATCTTTGGGGCCGATTAAAGCTTACCAGGCCTATTTCAAGCGTTTCAAGAAAACGTACCATGTCTTTCAGCAATTGGAATCCGTGATTTTCAAAGGTAAGTCTATCCCACAAGTAGCGGCCCTGGTTGAAGCTATGTTTATGGAAGAGCTGAGGAACATGCTGCTTACCGCGGGGCACGACTTGGACGCGGTCAAGACACCGCTGAAACTTGACTCTGCGAAAGGGGATGAAAAATACATCCGGATGAACGGCCAAGAACAGGTGCTGAAGGCCGGCGACATGATGATAGCCGACTCTGTGGCTGTCATTTCCAGCGTGATCTATGGCCCTGATAAGCGTACGATGATCACCGCGGCAACCAAAAGAGTCTTGTTCACTGTCTACGGTGTCCCCGGTATTGGTGCGCAGGCCGTGCGGCAACACCTGGAAGGAATTGAGGCTAATATAAGATTGGTATCACCGGACGCGCAACTGGAGCTGTTGGAGGTCTACAGTACCGAATAGGTCAACACGAGTCTCTGTATTGTTCCTCGTTCCCAGGCAGAGCCTGGGAACGAGACAATACAGAGACCAACAAATGGGGTTACGCGGATGCTCCCTTACGGGAAGCCAGGAGTTCCAGGAAGCTCTCGATCTGTCTTTCCAGGGATTCGATGGAATAGAGGCGAGGATCGTTATGATCAGCTTCCAGGATTACACCGGGTATTCCGGTTCTCTCAGTCACGGAGCTGCGTACCTCGGGTATGTCCTGCGAAACAAACTTACAGCTCCGATTGGAGTGATATAAGAAGCCGTCAAGACTGTAAGCCTCGGCAGCCTCTACGTACTGGTCTATCCTGCGCTGCAAATGCAGGTTGGCCGTGTAAAGGTATTGCTTGGTCCAATCTGCTACAGGATCATCCTCGCCTACAGCCAGCGCGGCCCACGCCCACGTATAGAGAGAGGTTACCAATACGGCTCCCCGCTCATCGAGAAATTGGGAGAGACGTCTGAGTTCCGGCCAAATAGGGAGATTGTCCCAATACAACCGAAACTTTTCATTCGCACAGGCTCCAGTCCCCTTCCTAACGCGCTCGTCAAGTTCCTGGACCAATGACTCATAAAAATCCACCGCTACTTGCGTGCCCCTCTGGGACACAATAGGAGCCATGGAGATGAACTGATCGAAAACACTCATGGGCGAAGGTTTGCTTGTGCCGGCCTCCAATACGCGTGTCCAAAGCTCAGATGCCTTTCGCGAGAGGCGTATGGTCTCTTTCAGGCGGTCCTGATCCAGACTTCGGCCTGTTATACCTTCGATGACGCCCACCAGGTCCTCTAGTTGGGAGCGCACATACCTCTCCGCAGCGACGTCCTTCTCACCATTGCCGGAATGCGGCACGTCAATCAGGACCATTGGAGCCGAATATATTCGGCTCACTACTTCGAACCATTTGGTGAGGGTCCCGCACTGGCTGTTTGAGATCAGCAGCAGATCCGGTTTCGGGAGGCCCCACGTCGGACTCACACCGGTTTTTATAGAACCCAAGTCGCAGCGGGCGTACGAGCAGAGATCCATGGAATAGCCCATTCCTTCTGCAGCAGCCGCCAGTTCCGGAGTCATCTTTCGGGCCCCGATTATCACTGCGTGGTTTTCCGGATATATTGGGATCACATCCATAGCATAGAGGAGTTCCACAGGCGTGAACGCGTTCACGTATGCGATGAACTTGCCGTTCTCCTTGGCCATATGGGCCGCACCATAGTAATCGATATTTATTTGCTTGAGAGCCCTCAGGGCCTCGATTGGCTCCATCTGTATATCCTCCATAAGGCGGGTGAACTGTCAGAACGCCTCACCGCCAATCATCTCCCGAAAGGCCTCGAGTCGCAACCGTATTTGTTCGAGGGAACCCCCTCGCGATGACGTCTCAAGGACAAGGCTTGGGATGTTCGCTTGTTCGAGGGCTTTCTGAAAATCCGGTGTGTCGAAGCCGGCCGCCTCACAGAATTTGGGATTCAGGAAAATAACGCCCTGGGCTCCGCTCGCACGCACCCTCTTCAGAAAGTTCTCCACGATTTGCGCGGGCTCAAGATGGTAGCCGGCGTAAGGGATCGAGGCGAAATGGCGATTCACAAGCGCTTCGATAGGATCTCCGTTCACTTCAGCATCTTTGGCGATGGACCTCAGCCCTGTAACCATTTCGTCTTCCACCACAAGGAGGCCCAGTTTGTCGAGCATGTCCAAGACTCCCGGCGGGTCCCAGACCTTTCCCCTTACATATACGGGGACTCGCTCCTGGCTGTCCATCGTGCCCTCATCCCAAGGCAGGCTTTCCATCCATTTGAGATGTTCCTCCCGCGGGGCTCGCAAAGCTGATGCAAGCAGACTCCCTACTCGCTCCGAAGTCCAAAGCGAAGGGCGTGACCGCTGCCTTTGATAGGCCTCCCGCAGTGCTGCCCGGCTCCTGTTGTAGAGTATGATGCTTGCCGTCAATTCCTCATGACCGACTCTGCGGCCGGTAATTTTAGCTATCGCGTCCTTGAACCGTAGTGAACTCAGCTTTCAGATATTCCCTCGCCCCCGAGTAATCCAGCCTTTTGGGCAAGCGGAGGAACTCATTGGCCATGTCAGGGAAGCAATGGTTCCAGATATGGAATAGGTTGCGCGTAGTGTCGCACACGTAGGGAATTACCATGCCGTCCAGAACCGCCAGATCACCCCGCAGACCCATATCCAGGGCCCCCATCGCGTGGCTGCATGTATATCCTGGTATGTGGGCCTGTGCGTAGGAAATTTGAACCCCAGCGCCGCCTATAGCGACAGGCAGGGCGCCCGCGGCATGCAGGATTTCTTCAGGAACATCCGGAAGAAGGTGTCCGATTACCTTACGGCCTGTTTTCTGTTTCCAAGCATCAGCACGCTCCCATGGAGATGCCGAAACCTCTCTAAACGGCCTCCACGGATCTTCAGCGGTCATCTGTTCCTCCATTCTCACGTATTGGCCAATGTTCCGCCATCCACGTAAATGCTTTGGCCTGTGATGAATCCTGCTGCATCGGAACAGAGGAAAAGGACCGCGCCGACGATATCTTCCGGTTCGGCAAGCCTGCCCTGAGGGATGCGACTGACCAACTGACGTTCAATTTCAGGATTTGCCCATATCGGCTGGCTAAAATGTGTCCTGGTCAAGCCAGGGCCCACCGCGTTGACCAATATGTTCAGTGGGGCCCACTCTGTAGCCATGCACATGGTCAGCATCTTAACTGCCGCTTTGCTCGAGTGATAGACCCCCATCATGGGTCCTCCCCGCTCCGCACCTACGGTCGTGATATTGATGATGCGCCCCCCGCCTTGCTGTGCCATAACCTTGGCCGCTGCCCGGCTCAGGAGAAAAGTGCCTTTGACGTTGGTGTCGAATATCTTGTCAAATCCGTCTTCCCGAAGATCCATGAGGGGCCTGAAGAAGCTGCGGGCCGCGTTGTTGACCAGGATGCTGACTCCTCCGAATGAGCTTACTGCAGCCTCGACAAGGGCATCAATCTGGTCGCTTTGGGTCACGTCCGTCTCTTTAGCTATGGCTTCGCCGCCACGTGAGCGAATTTCCTCTGCCACAGCACCAATCTCCGCGGTAGTTCTAGCCGCGATCACGACCTTTGCTCCGGCCTCCGCCAAACCCAGTGCAATAGACTTTCCTATCCCTTTTCCTCCGCCGGTGACAATAGCTACCTTACCCGCAAGATCTGGCCGCCCATCCATTCGCGTGCACCTCCATTCAGTCGTCAAATCGCCGGGAGTCAAGTTCGGCGTGGACCTGTCCCTATACCGGATCAACCTGGGACCGTCCCGCCTCCCGATTGGCTCGCATGTGATTCAATCTGGTTGTTGGATGTAACAACAATTTAGGATACGAGAGTTCCGAGCCTTTGGCAACTTTTAACTACGTCGGCACGGAATCGTTGATTCCCGACCGAAAAGTGGGTTTGAGAAAAAGCCAATCGGTTTGGAAGAATCTGATTCCAGTTCGCTGCTCAACCAATGAATGATCCGCTGAATCAAGCACAGATCTGACAAAGCCAAGATCCGGAGCGCCAATCAGACCGCCACGTTGCCCGATGGTGGTCGTAATGCGGCTGGGCATTCAGGGTTTTCGCTCGATACTCAATGTCTTGGTCAGGCCGTAACTGAGTCTCGTGTGATCCGGCACTTGAGACTTCTGCCTACCGCAATAATCTCTTTCCAAAAATCAGAGTACCTGTAAATGGGCGTTGCCGCGAACGCGAACGCTGGATAGTCAAAACACGTTGACACCTGACAAAGGCTGGGCTAGATTTGTCTTGTGCGCCCGTAGCTCAGTTGGATAGAGCGCAACACTCCGGATGTTGAGGCCGTACGTTCGAATCGTATCGGGCGCACCAGAGAAATGGCGAGGTCATCCTTGCCCAGCAGGAGAGACCCCTCAATGACGGTCTTGCAGTAGAAGAAGGGGCTTCTGCCTGTTCCGTGTGCTGCAATCCGGTCCTTCCGATAGCCCTCGCGGTTAGTACTTTGCAGGGACCCGCTATTTGGGACGCAAGCTCGAAGCAATCACCACTATGGGGCAAAGGAGATTGCTTGGTCGTTTCACTCCTCGCAATCACAGTGACACAGATCTGCCACCCCGACAACCATAAGCCAATCTGGTACTATTCTTGACAATACATAAGAAAACCATTGCGTAGCGCCGTACAGTTGCGTCCACAGCAGAATAAATAAAGCTAACCTCACAAAAAAGAGAACTCTTATGCAAGCGTTATCGGGCTCCTATCCATCTCGTGTCTCCTCGCGCTAGTCATTCTTCGTAAAGCGAACTAGGATGCCGACCGGTACCGGCGCTGCGTACTTTTGCGCCACAACCCTCAAATTGGCCTTGAGTCATGGCAGATTGTAGGTCGATACCCTGCTCCTCTTCGTAACTGAAAGCTTATTTTGAAAGCGGTTTCTTCCTTGACATCCCATACCGAGAGTGCATATCATGGCTTTCTAAGCAGCTGTAGTTACTTTCTCGGTTGGTCATTTGCTACTGTCCCGCTTGTAGTGCAATGAGAGTTTCTTGTAGGGCAACCACCTTTGGCTCGGGGTATGGAGGGGGCACATGGGGAGAACACGTACGTACGCGCGTAATGTGATGGCCGTGATGACTGTCGTTTGGTGTCTTTCGGTACCGGCCTACGCTCAAGGGTTCCCGGTATTTGGTGCCGGGGCCGCTGAGCCGCCAAACCCATCGATTGACTTCAACACATTCTTGCAAGGAGCGTGGCTCAGCAATCTGGGACTGGGGAAGGCCAGCCTGGGAATCTTTGCAGGAGGTGGAACGCTCAGAGTATCTCACACTATTGAGGCTGGCCCCAATTTCGTGGCAGCTATACCAGGTTTTCACGATTTTGACGATTTCTCACACGTGCGAGAAACCCCCCTGAGAGATGTATTCCTTTCACTGGACGGAAGTCTGACCGCCCAAGGCTTGGATTTCCTCAAAGTCAGGTTTGAAACGAACATAGGCCGCGTCACACAGTTCAGACAATGGACGGACCCTGGGGTCCAACATCCGTTTGGCTGGCATTCACGCTACGCGGTGGGCAGTGTCCTTCGGCTGCCGAACAATGAAGAGGGCATAATATATCTCGATAATAGAAACAGAATATGGACATGGGAAGTGATTGGGCGGATCCCGGGATTTTGGGGCGTGGATATCCTTTTGGAATACAAGTGGAACTCCATAAGGAGTTCTCTGGACCCTTACTCCACAGATAACCCAATCCTTGGATCCCGGTCACTTGGACGGGAATGTCGGCTGGCGCAATAACTGGACGAATGCGATCCCCAGCACCACATCTTTCAATATGGCTCAGTTTTTCAAGTGGTCTGGGCCGTTTGTCGGTTTGAGTTGGCGAAATCCTCTCTCACCCTGGGGAGGACGCGGGTACCTGGATTTTGTGGCGTCACCATGTCTGTTTGGCAAGTATGAATTCGACTGGGGCGCAGCATATGAGGACGGATTTTTCTTTGTTCGGGGCTGGCAGGCCACTCAAATTGTGGGCTGGGACAGGATTGGACTGGAATTGCGAGGAGGAATTAGCTGTTCACTGTTCGGAAGGGTTGCGCTGGATCTGGCAGGAAAATACACATACATCAGGTTGCGCGGCTCTGACACCGAGTATCAATCGATGGCTAACAACTTCCTTGCCACCACCGGCTATATCCAGGGCGCTCAGGAGTACGTGACAGCGACTCAGAAATTCTGGCAAATAGGAGGAAATGTCAATTTGACTTTCTGATGACGAAGGATACCACGATTTCCCGACCGTGATGACTTCCGAGACGGTTTCCGTAGATATGTCCCTTCCTTGTTGGCCGCGTCGCAGCATTGGAGAGTAGGACGTTCGAATCGTTTCGGGCGCACCAGCATATACTCCCAAAAATCACGATGGCGCCTTTTGGTGCTGCGCCATCGTGATTTTCTGTTCTCGAGGACCGGTTGCCGTCTAATAACGCCGGGCCCCTGCTAGGGAACCAAGTCTTGGCTCCGGGGCGTACAGGCGCAGCTATGGTTTGACCCGCTTCCAGGTGTTCCGAACGTGGCCTGACCCGTCTTTGGTGACGAAATCCTTGAGGATCGTGGCTCCGGCAGGGTCCAAAGCAAACTTGTACTGGTCATCCCCCTCAAATTCGTAGATTCCTATGAGGGTCTTGCCCGCGTTCGGGCCGTTTTTGCGGATGAAATGCATTTCCTTAGGGTTTTTCGTGGGGTCGATCTTTACGATTTCCGCGACAATCGTTTCCCCCGTCTGATTGGGAACCATGACCTGCAATTTGTTCCCTTCATAGACTATTTTGCTGCGACTCACGTGGTCATCAGCGGCCTTCTTCCCACTCAACTCCCCTGATACCATCACCCATGTGCCCTGCAACTTCTGCAGTTCTTTTTGAGCATCCTCTCCTCCCACACCAGCGGTAAACGAAGGCCCGATGGACCCCAGAAGAAGAGCAGCGGCAATCGATATTATTTTCCAGCGCATCATTTTTTACCCCCTTTTCGCGGATTCAATTGAGATGTGTGATGTTCTTAGGCCAAACATCCGAACACGTTCCCTAGCACTAGATTTCTCAAGTTCTATGGCCTATTTCGGCCTGCTTTGGTGGGACAGGCATCTTGCCTGTCATTTCTTGATAGACAGGCAAGATGCCTGTCCCACCAATACTGTGGTCCCGAACCTCGTACCTCATTGTCTCTAGTCGGAGAATACGTCACACGAATCATGAATTGAGCCACTTAGATTTACTGAAACAATTCTGTAGTGTGATTCACCGCAAGTCAACCATTACAGTGTGTGCTCTCTTCATGCATTGTCCAGCGGCAACCGGATGGAGAAGGTGGTTCCCTGGCCTTCTTTGCTGGACACCGAGATGTCGCCGTTGTGGTTCTTCACTATTCCATAGCTGACTGCCAATCCCAATCCCATGCCCATGCCTTCGGTAGAGTCTTTGGTAGTAAAGAAAGGGTCAAAGATTTTGTCCAGAATTTCCTCAGGCATTCCCGTACCGGAATCTGAAAACTCCACCTCGGCCCAGCCGTTATGGCGTCGAGTCTTTACGGTCAAAGTTCCGGACCCGTGCAGGGCGTCCACGGCATTGAGAATAATGTTCATAAAGACCTGTTCCATCAAGTTTGAATCAACCACCACTTCGGGAAGCGACGGGTCGTAGTTCTTCTCCAGGGTAATCCCGAAAAATCGTTGCTGATGCACCACAATTTCAAGGGTTTGGTCCAGAACCTCGTCTATCTTTCGTGGCTTCTTCTGCATGGGGGTTTCACGGGCGAAATCCAGGATTCCCTGAACAATGCCTCGTATGCGGGTGGTTTCACGTACTATGGTTTCTAGGTCTTTTCGAGTTTTCTCGTCATCCTTGAACTTCCTCAAGAGAAGATGCGCAAACGTCAACACCCCTGTGAGAGGCTGATTAATTTCGTGCGCAATACCTGCTGAAAGCTTTCCGAGAGAAGATAGCTTTTCCGAACGAAGGAGCTGTTTTTCCAGCTTCCTGTGTTCCCTCAAATCGGTAAAAATTCCCACCGAGCCTGATTCTCGGCCATCTTCGTAAAGAATCGCGGCTGACAGATAGGTTGGGATTTCGTTGCCGGCCTTGTCCATCACCGCAACTTCAGTTTTTTGCAGCAAGCCTTTACCGCCTAACTCGTCGGATCTTAATTGCTTCATGACATTTTTCGCACCACCGGGGGGATACACTTTGACGATGTTCATCTTCCCAATCACTTCCTCTTTCTTGTAACTGAGAAGCTTTTCCGCGGCGGAATTGAAAATGATGATTTCTCCCCCCTTGCGGACACAGACAATAGCGTCGGGCGAGTTTTCGATTATGTTTTCTCTGAATTGATAGGCTCGTTCCAACTCTACATTGGCTTCCCGGACGAGGATCTCCAAATTACGGGTATACTGCCGGATTTTTTTCTTGAGCGCGACCCTCTCTAGGGAACCCTTCAACGAGAGAGAAAGGAGTTCCTCACTCACAGGCTTTGTCAGGAAATTGGAAGCTTGTTTTCGGAGACATTCCACGGCCATGTCCATGTCGCCGTGACCAGTAATGATGATGACCTCCGCGTCCTGATTGATGGCCTTCATCCTATCCAAAATCTCAATTCCGCTCATCCCCGGCAGTCTCACATCCAGCAGGACAACTTCAGGGTTCTCTTTTTCGAAGATGTCCAGCGCAGTCGGACCGTCAGCTGCTGTCGAGACCTTGTAGCCGTCAAGCTCAAGTGTCATGCGCATCAAGTTTCTGATGCTTTCTTCGTCATCAACTACTAGGATTCTTGCCATCATCGCTCTCCGTCTTCAGAACGGGGAATGTGAGTCGAAAGGTAGCTCCGTGCGTTTTGCCGGAATCAATCTCTATGGTCCCATGGTGCTCCCGGATGATACCATAACTTATAGAAAGCCCGAGACCGGTTCCTTCTCCTGTCTTCTTGGTTGTAAAAAACGGCTCGAAAACTTTGTTTTTAATCGCCTCCGGGACTCCGGGTCCTGTGTCTGAAACTGTGACCACGACCCGATTTCCAACCAGGTAGGATTCAATTTTGATCGCTTTGACGATTGATGTTTCTTCGGACCGCACGGCCTTTTCCTGTGCTAGCATTGCGTCTCTCGCGTTCAGTAGCAGGTTGATGAAAACCTGTTCCAGCCTGTTCGCATCGCCGAGTATCTGCGGCAGGTGGTAATCCAGTGCAAGTTCCCATCGAATACCTCTCGCTTCCAGTTGGCTTCCCAACAGCGTGAAGACATTGCGGATAGGCATATTAGGGTCGATGGGTCCCATACTGTCGTCGGCCTTGCGCCCGAACTGGCGCAAGTGACTGATTATTCTAGAGGCACGGTCAACACTAAACGTGAGTTCCCTGGTAAGGTTCACCAAATCCTCGTGAGACAAAATCTGCCCCGTTTTGGTTTTCTTGACAACGTAATCGCAACCGAGCCTGATAACATTCAGTGGCTGATTCAGCTCGTGAGCGATCCCGGTGGCCATTTCGCCCAGAGTGGCCATCTTGCCTGCTTGAATCAGCATGGCGTGCTTTTCCAGCTTTTCGGTTACGTCCCAGACGGCTGCGATGACCGCGGGCCGATTCCGGTAACGACTGAAACTGCCTTGGAAGTTGACTATAAACGGGGTGCCGTCTCTTCGGGTATGTCGAAGCACCGGCAGAAGGGTGGTTTCGGTAGGGGCAAGTTGGGTAAGAAGCCTGCGCGTCTGTTCCCGGTCCTTATCGCGACCAAGGTCGCCAAACGTCATCGTGAGCAGCTCTTCCCTGCTGTATTGATACTCTTCTTCGGCCCTGGCATTGACGTCTAGGATCGTCAGATCGCCTGCATCCAGCACGAATATGGGCGTGGGTGCGTTGTCAAACAGGAAGCGGTACTTCTCTTCAGACTCACGCAGAGATGCCTCCGAGGCCTTCAGGTGAATCAACATTCTGTTGAATGATGAAGTGAGCTGGCAGACCTCATCCGCAGGCAAACAGTCGGTTGACTGATAATCGGCTTCTTTTTCTGATACGTCCTCGACAGCGTCCCCTTCTGAGGCAAGGTCTTCGCCGGCTTCACGGCTAATCTGATCCGCGCACTTTGTAAGTTCCAAAAGAGGAAGGGTTATGTTTTTCGACAATAATTGAATAAAAAGACAGCTAGCTGCAATCACCACGATGCTGACCACGAAATGAATGATCTTGATTAGATTGAGGATTACAGAAGGATCGTCCGCTTTCAGCCTTGGAAAAACTGTCATCTGAAGGATGACGCCCACGATAATGACGCCGCCGATCACGACAACCAGTGTGCTGATAAGTATTCTGTTCTTGAATGAAAAGAGGTATCCGCTCTTGGGCCTAAGCCCGGCAGGTAGCAGCCTTTCAATTCTCCGAAGTAGATTCTCCAGCCAATCGGGTTGCCGGGAAATATAGGGAGATATGTTCTTCAGCCCCGCGGTTCCCGTGTCCTGCTCAATTACTCTAGCGCTACCAAACTCATCTACGTCTTTCGACTCTAAGGTGGCGGTCATCTCTCTATCCCTTTAGAATCCGTAGCGTGGCCGCGCGCGGCTGGGCCCAGCATATTACAGCAAGCCGTCTCTATCCAGATAGTCCCACAGATCGTCGCGGAGAGCTTGATACTCGTCTTTGACGTCCTCGTAGGACCGCGCGTTTTCGATTGCAATGGCAACCTGTTCGGCGAAGCCGTAAAGGAAGCGTACCTCCTCATCAGAAAAGTTCCGAGTGTCGGAAGTGTAAACGCGCAGCGCACCTATCACTTTGTTTCTAACCAACAATGGCACACTGAGGATCGATTTGACCCCCTCACGCATTGCCTCCGTGGGATACTGAACCCTTGGATCCGTGGCCGCGTCCTCGACCCAAGCGTGCTTGCCGTTCATGACTGTCTCTCCAAGACTCCTGGAGGAGTCTAGCGGCCCTTTTTCGACGTACTCGCGGCTCAGTCCGTTGTAAGCGAAGACCCGAAGTTTCTCCCGCTTAGTGTCGAGTAAGCTGAGGGTGCTCCCCTTGACCTTCATCACCTTGACTACGCCCTGAACAATGAGGTCCAAGACTTGCTTCAAATTCAAGGTAGAAGAAATGGCCGTCTTGATTTCCGCAAACGTGTCTTCCCGGTAACGTTTCTCAAAACGGGCCTTACGACCGTTCATCACCTTGGCCACGAGTTCTGAGAGCTGATCTGGAGTGAACGGCTTCCGGATGTAATCCACGGCGCCGAGCTTCATAGCTTGGACTGCGGAATCGACGGTGGAATACGCGGTGACCATGATCATGGATAGATCGGGGTCTACTTCTGCAAGTGCCTCCATGGCCTGAAGCCCGTCCATGCCCGGCATCTTCAAATCAGTAATCACCAAATCGAACCCCCCTTCTTTGAGGAGTTCCACAGCTGCTTTGCCGTCGCGGCAGGTTTTCACCTCATAGTTCTCATCTTCGAGAATACGCGTGACACTATCAAGCACGATTTGCTCGTCATCCAGAACCAGCACTTTTCCAGTTTTCTTGTCCATCTTCTCCTACTCCTGACGAAGATTCCATGTTTCAGAAGGTTCAACAGCCTTCAGGGGCAAGTCGCGCCTCCGGCCCGCTTGACATCTCAGGCGCAGCATCCCGATAGGACTCGGGGGAACTAAAACGCTCATGAGATTGACCGCGCACCCGCAACAGCCGCTAACTCTGTTCCGCCATCTTTCTGGCGAGAGGTCCGGGAATAGATTGCTTCATCCCTTCAATGTCGCTGCGAACTCTTTCATAACTCATGGCATTTTCTACGGCTTGCGCTCCCTGTTCAGCGAATTTGACCAACAAGCTCATCTCTTCGGGGTCGAAGCTGCGCTTTTCGGAACTGTAGATCCTGAGGAATCCAAGTATAGTGTCCCCGAGTTTCAGCGGAACCGAGAGTATTGAAACTATGCCCTCTTTCCTGGCTTCACCGGGGTAATGAAGTTTCGCATCAAAATCTGCCTCTTCGATCAGGATTGATTTTCCCGACTCAAAAACTTCGGCGATGCTCTTCGAGCTGTCCACCATTCCCTTATGTAGGTAATCATCGCTCAGGCCAAATGAGGAGGCTATTTCCAGAGTCTGGTCCTTCTTGCGGTACATCAGGAGAGAGCTGCCCTTCACCTTAAAGAGCTTAACCACACTGGCACAGATCAGATTCAATATCTCTTTCAAGTCCAGACTGGATGCAATAGCCTTTTCCGCGTGAGCGTAAGTCTGCTCAATTTCCCTGTCACGTCTCGCTTTCCAGGTTTTCTCAAGGGCTTTCTCGGTTACCTGAATCAACTCTTCCGGAGTGAACGGTTTGGGGAGGTAATCAAGCGCCCCCAGTTTCATGGACGCCACTGCCGAGTCCACGGTGGCGAAGCCGGTAAACATGACCACACCCGCATGGGGATGATCTTGGGCCACGGCCTCGACCGCATCCATTCCACTGCGGTCCGGCATCATCAGGTCTGTGAGAACCAGATCGTATGACCTTTTGGCCAGCAGGTCCAGGGCCTGATCCACGCGCAAAGCCCCTTCCACCTCGTATCCCTCTTCTACAAGGATCCGCTGGACACTTTCGTGCACGATCTGTTCATCGTCAATGACGAGTATCCTCGCCTTTGGTTTCCCCCGGACGTTCATGCTGACCTCCTCATATTTCTTTATCCTTGATTCGTATGTGGCCCCACGGCGAATTAGTGGAGCACTGGACCGGTGGTTTCATTGCCTGAAGGAGCGCATACCGCAAATGTGCCCAGCGGCCTTGCCTCCATCCGATGAGGAGTGTCGCTCCTCGTCCAAGATAATTCCGTAAATAATCACCCTTGTCACGGGTGAAGCATCCACCTCGACCTCCAACAGGTCACTGCTCAATATCCGCACCCATAGCGGTCAACTTGACTCTGCACACGGTAGTGTTTTCATCGAACAATCGGTACACAGACTGGTCGGGGAAGTTGGTAGGGACAAAAACCATCCCCCTATCGACTTTGTCCGACAGCTTAGTCGCTGCAACAAAAGAACCGCTGCGAGAGCTGACTTCCACTTGGTCTCCTTCTTTGAGGCCAAGCACCTCGGCGTCCTCGGCGTTGATCTGCAAATTTCCCTCTGGGCAGAGCTGGAGAAGGTTCCTGGACCGTGTTGAAGTTGACCCAAAATGAAACATGCACCGGCCGGCGATAAGCTCAAACGGATACGCCTCGACATCCTCTTTCTCGGGCCCTTCCCAGGTGCGAACCGGTGCAAAGGAGTAATTGTCTCGTCCTCGCAGACCTGCACTGTTCTGCGCAAAAAGGGGAACGATTTTGCCATCTCCTTGCAGGTCTTGTAGCTTGAGGCCCTTATATGGAGGTATGGTGAGGGTCATTTCCCTGAAGACGTCAGCCGCTCTGAAGAAACCCATAGGTTGTCCCAGGGCCTTGGCCACCTCTTCGAAAATACTCCAGTCCGGAATGGCCTGCCCCAACGGAGGGATCACCGGATTCAGCCTTTGAATGCGATGCTCGATGTTGGTCATGGTCCCTTCCTTTTCGGCAAAGGAAGCCGCGGGAAAAACGCAATGGGCCATCTTTGCTGTCGGGCTCAGAAAGAGATCCTGAACTATAAGGAGATCCGCCCTTTCCAGAGCCGACGCGAAACGCCCCGCATTGGGATAATCGGTGAGCGGATCTGCGCCGGCAATATACATAGCCCTAAGCTCTCCCGTTTCCAGCCCCCGAACCATCTCAGGCACCGTTCTCCCTTTGCCGTAGGGAAGGTTTGTTTTCCAGACGCGCTCGAGAAGGTCCCGCGCGTACGCTGCGTCCTGGAATCCGGGAAGATATTCCGGAAGCGCACCCATGCCGCACATCCCAAGCATGTTCCCTTTTTCAAAAATAGGGAACAGCCCGGCTCCGACTCCTCCGACATTCCCAGTCATAAGGGCCAGATTCGCCAAATTCATGGCGCACTGGAGGCCGTTTTCCTGTAAGATTACGTCTCCGCCGAAGATAATGGATGCTTTTGGGGCTTTGCCGAGAACCCGTGCCGCTTCCTCAAGAGCCTCACCCGAAACTCCTGTTCTCTTCAGAATGCCTTTAAGAGAAATCTTGTCAAGCAGGTTCTTCATCGGAAGGAAATTGACTGTCCGATCTCGGACGAATTTACTGTCCCACAGATCCAAATCCAGAATGATTTTCATTATCCCAAGGATCAGATCGCTTTCGGAATACGGACGTATTCTCAACTGCACACGAGCAAACTTTTCCAGGCTGGTCTTTCGGGAATTGGCCACAATCACATTGCTGTCATATCGCCGCGCCGCGGCCTTGACCTTCCACCCCAAAGCGGGTGTTTCCTCCAGGGGATCTACGCCTATTACGAGCATAGCTTCTGCTTCAAGCAGGTCTTCGAGATTGCCTGTGGCGCCTGCAAGACCAGTCAACTCTAAGGCCCTTTGGACTCGCAGAAAGCTGAATCTGGCCTCGCTGTCGATGTTATTTGTACCTATGATTGCACGGAATAATTTCTGGAAAGCGTAGCAATCTTCGTTAGTCAAGCGCGGTGATGCCAACCCCGCAACACTCTCCGGACCTGAGTCACGTATTATTCCTTTCAGCCGATCTCCGACAAAAACAAGGGCATCTTCCCACGACACAGGCTTGAGTTCTCCGTCACGCCTCAAGAGAGGGGAGACCAGTCTGTCTTCGTGATGAACAAGGTCGAACCCGAAGCGGCCCCCCGCACACAACGTGCCTTTGTTGTGGGTTTCAATGTCGGTGGTAACGCGGAAAATACGGTTGTCTTTGACGTTCATTTCCATGCGGCAGCCCGCGGAACAGAGAGGACAAATGGTCGGTGTCTTTCTCAGTTCCCACGAGCGGGCCCATCGTCTGGACACCTTATTCGACATGGCGCCGGACGGACACGCCTCCACGCACTCTCCGCAAAAATCGCAATTAAGAATGCCCCCGTCACGTGTATCTATCCTGGCATTGTACCCCACATCGGTGAGCGCGAGCGCGCTGGCTCCGATGACTTCGTGACAAACCTTGACGCATCTCAAGCAGGTTATACACAGATTCTGATTGTACTCGATTAGAGGCCAGTCCTGGACGACTGGACTGTTGCGTTTCGTCACAGGGTAATCTGTGCCACCAATGCCTAGCCGATACGTCAGGTTCTGAATTTCACATTCTCCAGCCGCGGGACAGGTAGGGCATTCCAAAGGATGGTCCATGAGGACCAATTTCATGACTTCCTCTCTAATGTCCCTTATCTGAGGGGTCTCCGTTCGAACCCTCATCCCATCCGTCACGATCGTGCTACAGGACGGTATGGGACGCGTGACGCCCTCCACTTCTACCACGCACATGCGACAGGAATCAGATGGGCTGATTTTCTGGTAGTAACAGAGAGTCGGGATCCAGATCCCCGCCACTTTGGCTGCTTCCAAGATGGTCATCCCCTCCGGAATCGCAACATCAACGTCATCGATAGTCAGTAGTGGCATTGTTTGATCCTTATCTTCGTGAGAGAAGGGTCAAGCGCCGGCAGCAACGCGGCCTTCACCGGCTCTTTTCGTGCTTGCCGTGATCCCAGCTAACGCTTTAACATTCCAAGGCATTCTGAAGGAAATAGCGAGGAAAGCTTCCCTGCAAACAGCGACCCTTGTGACGCGGTTTTCACCCAGAATCACTCCCGCACTTCTCATGCCCCGGCTTCCCTGACCGCGGCGAGGATCAGGTGGAAGCAACGAAGACATCGGCTGGCCTCAATAAAGGAACTTCGCTGAGTAAATCCCGAGTCCACTTCACGAAAACTCGCCACCCGTTCCCTGGCATCAAGTTTCCTTTGAGGAGGTTTGCCCCCCTCACGTCCGGGAGTCCTGGCGGTAACCAGCACGCCATGGTCCTTTTCTATGCCGGCTATAAGGTCTTCCATCCATTGCTCTTCCGAAGCAGAGCATTTCCCGTAGGTCACGTAGTCATGGATCATTCTCGCGGCCCGCTTGCCTCCAGCTAGACCGTGAACCACCGTCAGAGGACCGCTCACAGCGTCTCCTGCTGCGAAAACACCTGGTCGTGTAGTCATCATTGTTTGTTTGTCGACCTTTACTGTGCCACGGCGAGTTATCTCGATGCCATCGTCCGACGAAATGAAGTCAAGATTTGCGGCTTGCCCGATGGCAGGTATCAGCGTGTCTGCGGCCAAGTCAAATTCCGATTCCTCTACAGGAACCGGACGTCTCCGTCCGGTCCAGTCCGGTTCTCCCAGTTCCATCCGGACGCACTTCAGCCCCGCCATTTTCCCTTTGTCGGAAAGGATATCCGTGGGCTGGGTGAGGAAGTAAAAGTTGATTCCTTCCTCGCGAGCGTCCTCCACTTCCTCCGGATCCGCGGGCATCTCCGCTTCGGTTCGTCGGTAGACGATGCCGACCCTAGAAGCGCCCAATCTCAGGCACGTCCTAGCACAGTCAATGGCTGTGTTGCCTCCGCCCACAATAGCAACGTTTTCGCCAATGGTTACTTCACGGCCCAGATTGATGTCTCTGAGGAAGTCTATGCCACCGGAAAAGACACCTTCAATGCCTTCGTCTTCTCCTTTGAGTCCAAGAGGGATGGAACGGTGGGAGCCGATACCGAGAAAGACCGCCTTGAATCCCTGATTGAACAGATCCTGGACCATAAAATCCCGGCCAAGTCGTAAGCCGAACTTAATTTCTACACCGAGGTCCTTGATGATATCGATTTCCCGCTGGAGCACGTCACGAGGTTGGCGATATGGCGGTATTCCTACTCCGATCATGCCCCCGGAAACTTGGAGCCCTTCAAAGACGGTCACAGGGTGACCCAGGCGGTTCAGATAGTAAGCCGCGGCAATTCCTGCTGGACCGGCTCCCACCACCGCCACGGGTGGACCGGTCAGGTCCGTTTTTTGCATCGGCGGCTTTAGATGATGGACGAATTCATAGTCGGAGGCCACACGCTTGAGTGTCTTGATCGGAATGGCCACATCACCCATATTCGCAACGCTGCAAGCTTTTTCACACGGAGCGGGGCAGATACGGCCGGTTATGCCCGGCAAAGGCATTTCCTCTCGTATTATCTTGAGGGACTCCCCGTAACGGAGTTCCTGGAGCATCTCAACATAACCGGGTATGTTAATGTGGCAGGGGCAGGTATTCATGCATGGGGCCGAAATGTTTCCACGATAATGGACCGCATCTCCCGGTACCCCATCGCGGACGGCCGCGAGAAAATCGTCTCGAAAATGGGTAAGGCCGTCCCTGAGGAGTTCGCCGGCGCTCTGGCAGACTGAGCATTTGGCGGCGTCATTGAGTATATCGGCCATGCGGGACAAGATTTTCAGATCGGATTCGGTTCCGTCCCCCTGCAAGATCCTGTCAAGGGTGAGAAGTAGTACCTTTGAACCTTTGATACCGGTGATGCACTTCCCGCAGCAGTACTTGGCCTGAATCTGCCTGATATACTCCCTTATCATAGGGACGAAATTGAAATCCTCTTCGAACTGCAAGAACCCTTTGCCGCTCATGAGAGCGACAATGTTCTCCGGAAACCCTGCAGCGCTCGGAAATCCAGCAGGCTGATCGTTGGGCGGTTTTTCTTCCTTCCGATGGTCACTCAGGTCGTGACCCCAGCGTCCAAACATGATCTGCTTCATCTGGCCCTCCGGTTCGAGGACTCCCCCGCATAGTGTTTATAGCCTAGCATTCTTTACAATGAAAGAGAAGAATCCTCGTGTCAATAGTTTTTAGATGCCAGACTGACGTTATAGGGTAACTGTGCCTGAAGTGGTCAACTCTATAAAAATGCTCACCATTTTCTGAGGATTCGCGTCATCGGAGGCCACGCAGGTATCCCGGTACGCGCCCTCTCGGTTGCGGGACCCTTGCCCTGAAGAAAAAGTGTGGAACAACTCGACTCAAGGAGTCTGTATGCGCCCTCGGCCCGCTGTAGGCCGCTTGACATTCACCACTGCCGTTGTTAAATTGATTCTTAATCAAACCCATTGCTAATCCTCAACTACGCATCCTTCTTAGATAATGGGAAAGAAGAGATGAATCCCTTTGAGTTGTTCGAGTCGTCGGGTATTTACAAAGTCGCTATCCTGTACTTCTCGCGATCCCGGGGACTGGCCATCGTGGGCCGGTATGCCTCCGGCGATAATATTGAAGTTGTTCAGATCTCCGGTGAAGTCGATCCCCACACGGGGAATTTCACCGCACTGGACTACGCCGGTCCCGACGGGACCGACCAGTTCCCCGTGATTACCAAGCAGGATTTCGAGAATCTCGTCTCGTTCATTCAAGCCAAGGTTGACGACCAGACACACATGAGCGTCATCGAACCCGAACTGATCAAGGCGGTAGGGTCCAAGGACGGTCTCCCGCAGCAGAGTCACTACCTGCATTGAGTTCGGCCACTGGTCGAGCTTCTAAAGCTAGTACCAAAACAATGTCCGAAAGAGAGCATGATCGGGTGGGGACGGCCCCGCGTTCCACGCGGGCTTGCCGATCCTTCAGTGACAGGCAGTCCCGCCAGGCTGTGTCCGGCATCGGCTCCGCGTGGAACCTGGGGGTTCGGACATCGGAATAGTCGAAAACATTCGGCGAATGCAATAAATCGTCACCCCGTGTTACGGACTCGCAAGTTGGCAGGGAATTTTCCTCCAAAAGGCCTGCGTGCTCCTAGTCCGGAATCGTCTGCTTCGTGCCTATCTCAAGATCGTGCATGGGGATGATGATGTCGGCAGCCTCGCGCACTCGCTTCATGGTCTCGTACGCCTGGTTCAGGTAGAGATGGACACCCGGCGCGACGATCCCGCCACCGGAAGGAAAGTTCTCGGCATTGCAGCATAGCAAAACCGGCACGAATCTGGGCCCAGGTCAGTGGCACCCCGCATCGGATCAACATCGGGCTGGCGGAGCCACTGATCTGAGGTTTGTCAGATCCGCGTTTGCTTAAGCGGATTATTCATTGTTTGAGCGCGAACTGGTGCCATACCGATTCATCGTAGCTTGTACTGGGCGGCTCTCACCCTCCTGGTTGCCTCTGCGCCGAGCCTGAGGATTCCAGATTTGCGGACCAGAACGTCCGGCATCCTGCGATTTTCAGATGTCTTTTCTGCCTATTATATTACTTTAATTAATTGTTGCAAATATTTGTATTTCAAGCTAATATAAATCAGGAGCAACCTTCAAGTTCTCCTTCCCTAAAGGAGGGTTGTTGACTATGTGCGAAATCGTAGCCTTTACCGGTGGAAAAGGGTCCCCTGGAAAAACGTGTCTTGCCTTGAATACTGCCGTTACCCTGGGAAGCATAGGCGCCACTGTTTTACTGGTGGATATGAGCAGTTCGGCGGCCAACATAAGTGACGCTTTGGGATTACGACCCATGTACAATTTGAACGACCTTGTCTGGGGCTATTGTTCGGCTGAAGAAGTAATTGTGCCATGGGGAGAGAATGTGGGCCTCGTCACGCTCGGGGAACCAATAGGATGGAATGGTGAGGACAAGATGTCCCGTTTCCTGTCACTGGCGCCACACCTGAATCGAAGAAATTTCGTTTTCATCGACACCCCGGTGGACGATACTGAAAGTCTCGCACCACTGATGGAGGGGGCCGAGCACGTGCTGGCAGTGGTGACGCCCGAGCAGGTGGCAAGCGCTGAAGCTCTTGCGTTCATCATGAACCTGCATCGAATTTCATGCGGTAAGCATATTTATGTGATCCTCAACAGGGCTCCTTCATCTGAGATTTCAGACCTTATTTGCAGCCGACTGGAGCATGATATTGGTAAGATATTGGGGATACCCGTTACCTGCCTCGGGTATGTGCCCGACGAGCCCCTTATGGCTGCGGCCACACAAACGCGGTGGCCTTTCGTTGTTATGGCGCCCGAATCTAAGACGTCATCGTGTTTGGCGCATTTAGCCGGTGCTATCACCGAGATATGCGGAACGCATCGACAAAACGAGGGCTCGGAAAGGTTTCTCGGGGATCTATTTGGCTCTCTGCAGAATGACAGACCGTTGAGCTTGGCCATACAGGGTCGGCGAAGCGTCAGAGAAATTTTTCCTCATGCACCACAAGAAGAGGTCGAACTCTTTCGGCAGATTATCCTTGATGCGCTGGATCCCAAGAAGGCAGATTCTGTCGATTTCGTGACTATGTACCAGCATGTGCGGGAAGTGGTCGAAACTTCCAAGAGTGTCAATCCTGAAGTGGCCGGCTTTCCTTCACCCATAGCGTGATCACTCCGTCCCTCAACCTTGCGGTCAGACCCGGCAGTGTTATATCTTTTTAGCGCTTAGTGAAATGCGTTGAGAATTGAGCCAAGATCACCCTCCCCTAACCCCTCCCGTCAAGGGAGGTGGACAACAAAAGCCTCTCCATTGACGAGAGAGGGAGGGATTACCCAGGCTACTCACCAGCGAAGCTAGATGCGTTTCACTATAGTTCGGTTCTATCTGGCCGCCTTGAGGGATTCCATGGAGAAAAATGCCGACCGTCAGAAAACTTTACCGCCTTTTCTTGTAGATTCCCATGCTCACCTGGAGTTGGAGCCTCTGGTGGCCGACGCAGAGGCAGTAGTGCAAAGAGCGTCCTCGGCGCGAGTGGCCTACGTTGTCACGGTAGGGATAGACTTCGATGACGCGAAGCGGGCTCTGGCATTGGCAGATCGCTTTGAAAGGGTCTTCGCTTGCGTAGGTTTCCATCCTCACAATGCCAAAGAAGCGGATGAAGAGGCCCTCCTGAAAATAGAGGCTCTGGCTCGTCACCCAAAAGTGGTGGGATACGGGGAAATAGGGCTGGATTTTTTTCGCAATCATTCTCCCAGAGAGAGCCAAATAGAAGTTTTTGCGCATCAGTTATCTATTGCCCAAAGGCTGGCGAAGCCGGTGGTGATTCATTTACGCGATGCGTACAGGCAAGGGCTCGATATGCTTGAACAGGCAAGCCCGTTTCCCGCGGGCGGGATAATCCATTGCTTTTCAGGGACTGATGCTGACGCGCTGGCGTGCGCTGGATCTCGGATTTCACATTTCCATCCCCGGCACCGTGACGTACAAGAAAAATGACGTGCTTCGATCAGTAGTCGCTTCTCTCCCGGATGAGAGGCTCCTTCTGGAAACCGACTGCCCTTTCCTTGCGCCGGAGCCCTTGCGAGGGAAAGATAACGAACCCGTGTACATTGTGCATACTGCCAGAAAAGTGGCTGAGGTAAGGGGAGTTTCCTTCGAGGATATCTGCCGGACAACAACGGCAAATGCCGTGCGGGTTTTCGGCTTGCCGGCCATCACAAACGACTAGCAGTGACGACTCAGCTACTGCGAGGACGACTTCACGGTAAGCACGGGACAGCGGGCAGTTCTGACGACATTTTCCGCCGTGCTTCCCATGATCAAATGCTTAAATCCGGTCCAGCCATGGGTCCCCATCACAATCAATTGGATTGACTCTTCTTCCGCGAAGCGTACTATTTCACGTGCAGGGGTCCCTATTCGAACGGAAGTTTGAACTTGGGCCAAGTTCCTTACGACATTCGGTTGCAATGAGACTTAGGGCTTTTTCAACGGATTGTTGAATATCGGACAGGGCCGATCGTATATCCGCTGGCATGCCCTCGTCAAGCAACGGGTAGCCTATGCGCGAGGAGTTGATTACGTGGAAGATTGTGAGTTCGGCTTCGAAAGCCTTGGCATAATCCGTTGCATGTTGGCGGGCAGGCTTGGAATTGTCCGAGAAGTCGGTGCACAAGAGTATTTTCTTGGGGAGCATTTCTCTGAGCCTCTTTCCGGATGCAGGAGTTGCCTGATAAAGTCTTCTCGCCTTTCAGGTTAGAGCCTCTTGTGCGAGAGATCAAGCAGAGATCGCGTCGTAAGACCATTTTCTCTGCGCGTCCGGCCTAAAGGGGTCGGGTTCCCGTGAATAGCGTTTTGATGGAATTCGAGGAATTTATTCCTGATGAAGCGAGATGAGTCAAAAAAAGGTCTTCTGACTTCCGTAATAAACGCCATCAAGCAGTACGGCATGATTCAACGGGGTGACGGGGTCGTCGTGGCAGTTTCAGGTGGACCTGACTCCACGGCATTGATGCACATTTTGAACATGTTGAAGGACGAGATGGGTTTCCTGGATGGTGCCCGCGCACTTGGATCACCGACTTCGTCCGGAATCCGATCTGGATGCTGAGTTTGTGAGAGAAATGAGTCGCAAACTCGGCCTGGAAGCTCAGGTCAAAGTTGTCGATGTTCGGGATCTTGCAGCCAGGCGAGGGGTAAGCCTAGAGGAAGCCGGACGGGGCGCACGATACGCGTTCTTTGAGGAGATCAGGGCTTCTTCGGGGGCTAGAGTTATAGCTACAGCTCACCACATGGATGATGTGCTTGAGACTTTTTTCCTAAGGATCTTTCGCGGGTCATCGCTTAAAGGGCTCACGGGAATCGCACCGACCCGAGCAGGCATAGTGCGACCCCTTATAGAGACATCGCGGGCTCGCATCATCCGTTTCTTGGAAGACGAGGGGATTCCGTACAGGATTGACCCCACTAATCTCGATATCAACTGCGATAGAAACTTCGTCCGGAATCGTCTCATCCCGACGATTGAGCAGCATTTCCTAAATTTTAGAAAACCGCTGCAACGCACCATCGAACTTCTTGGGGAGGAAGAGCAGTTTGTGAACGAGATGGCTCAGGAACTCTATTCGCAAGCAATTTCACGCAGCGAGGCCGGATTGGAGATGAGCATCCCGAGATTGCGTGCAGCCCCGATGGTTTCTGGCTTCCAGGGTGATACTTCTCGCTCTCTACACTCTTTCAGGACCGGACGTGCGGTGGACGCGGTCTCACGTCGAGACCATCTGGAAGCTGCTCCGTTCGGCGAGCCCTTCTGCTGTGGCCCATCTCCCCGGGGGCCTTATGGTGGCCAGAGAGTATGATAGGCTCGTGCTGTCCAGGCGTACAGCGGCGGAATTAACGCCCCAGCCGGTCATCCTGGTCTCAGGACCAGGGACTGTGGAAGTTCCGGGTACTGGGCTCATCTTGCGATTGCAGCTTTGTGAACGAGAGGGGATGCGTCTACAAGAATATGATGGAATTACAGCGGCAGCGTTCGATGCTGACGAGGTCTCTTTTCCGCTGACAGTTCGTAATCCGCTGCCGGGCGACCGCTTCAAACCTTGGGGGTTGCAAGGAACGCGGAAGTTGAAAAAGGTGCTGATAGACTCTGAAGATACCTAGAGGGCTGAGGAAGAAACTACCCCTGCTCTTGAAAGGTGACACGATACTTTGGATACCGGGTGTCCGCAGGAGTGACGCGGCTCCGATTCACAGCGCAACGCGTCGCATTCTGGAGGTCAGCATCGTGAAAAGCTCTAAGCCACTGTCTGACGGTGTGTAATTGTCATGAGGGAAATCCAGTTAGCGAACTCTCAGGCAATGTCTTTGTGGGCATACGTTCCGCCGGATCTGCCCGCCTTGGAGATCAACCCAATGGCCTTTGTCTTTTCAATCCATTGCTTTGGAGTCAATGTAAAGCTGTTAAGACCCGCCTGTTTTTTAACCCCGTCGAATTCGACGGGATTAAAATCCGGATCTAACATGCTCCCTAAACCCCTAAGAATTTGCCACCGCGGCGGTGGTGCCTGAACCGCAGTTGTGGACGGTGCAGGTTTCAGTCACATAAGAGTTATCTTCGGCTACCCGCAAGTTATATACCGTTTCCGTCTGGCACTGAAATCTCCGGATGCTCTTTATATTGAGCACATCCCTTTGTCCACAAGCAAACACCGACATTCCCGGCTGTAACTTGCCGGCGGGGACCCACTGTACATTGTGGTCAAATTGGGAGCGGCGCTCCGTCACCTTTGCGGCAACCTAAGGCGCTTCCGCGTAGGCACGTTCCACCGCAGTCCGTGCGTTTCGGGCAGATCTCTTTACCGCTGCCGAGCGGTAAGACTTGACTGGGCGTCCGGAGACCGGCGGATGACTGATCAGTGGTGTAGCAGTATTTCAACAGCCCACCGTGTAGAACGTGTCCGGCTCAGGTTACAATGGAAGATAGCGCCGAGATGAAGCGTGGAATCGACGTCCCCATCCCCTAGCCCCTTCCCCAAGACCTCCCCATCCCCTAGCCCCTTCCCCAAGTTTGGGAAGGGGGAAGAGTTCTCCCCCTCTCCAAACTTGGAGAGGGGGTAGGGGGTGAGGATTCCTGTCCCCTTTCGCACGCAGAAAAAGTCGGCAACCAGGTCGCCCCCGTTGGAAGATGCCTTGATGATGCGTTCGAGAAGGGCTGCGGGCTTTTGGGTAGGATAACCAAGTCGTTCCGACGAGGTATTCCCAATACGACCAACATCGTCCCATAGGGTCGTGAGAGGCTTCCCTTTAGCCTCATCAAAGGTAAACTTTCAGCCCGTCGAGTCGCGGTGTCCCGTCCTGCTTCGTTAGGATACGGCCTTGCGCCCAAAGCTCTTCAAGCTTCTCCAAAGGATATCCCCAAGACCTATTTGACGCGGGTTTTTGTCCCTCTCCACTCGAACTGACGACCTGGGTTCGCTGAAGAAAATGTCATGTCTCGCCCGGTGTAGATCGTGCGTATCTTTCATGCGGTAGCTGCGATCTGTGACGGCTAACAATGTTGATATTGATCCGTATGAGCACCCCAGACACCGTTGATCAAGGCGATAAAAGACGCCTGTGAAACAAGTATCGCATCGGCGATCCTCGACGATGGTCATGGTGTCGTTACCGAAGATGTTCTGTATTAACCGCGAATACACGCGAATTAACGCTAAATCTTTTTGCTCACTTCGCGTTCATTGGCATTCATGAGCGGCTTTTTGTATTCACATATCGTTTCCATTCAAGCTTCGGAGCGCCGAAATTGACAATCAATCCGAGCGGCAGTTTCGTGGCGTTGAGGTAGTTCAACAATTGCGCCTCTTCGATCTCAGTTATCTTCTTAATCGCCTTGATCTCCACGATAATACGTTCGTAACAGAGAAAATCAGCTACATATTCCTTCTGGAGTATCCGATCCTTGTACTGAATATGAATCCTTTTCTGCGCCTCAAAAGGAACACGGCTTTCCTTTAACTCGATCTCCATCGCCTCCTGATACACCGCCTCAAGAAATCCGCAGCCCAGCGTATTGGAAACCGACATCGCCGACCCGACAATACGATACGTTTCCTCTTTATAGATTAATTCGCGTTCATTGGCGTTCATTCGCGGTTCCCTTTACGACTCTTTTCGCGAAAGCGCGTGAAACATGGCCTCTGATAATTCTTCGAGGCGGTAAGGTTTTTGGATAAACCACGCGATACCCTCGTCCAACGTCTCCTGAACTGCGCCTTCCTTTGTGAAGCCCGTGGAAAGTATTACACGAACTGAGGGATTGATCCTCTTCATTTCCAGAAACGCTTCCCTGCCGCTCAACCCAGGCATAATCATATCTACAATTACCACGTCAATCTCTTGCCATTGCTTGCAATAGATTTCCAGCCCCTCTGTCCCGTCCCGGGCCGAAATAACGGTAAATCCTAACTCTTCAAGCATTTCTCCCAGAAGTCTTCGGATAATATCTTCATCGTCTACGACCAGAACCGTCCCTGTGCCCAGGGCAGTCTTTTTCTCAAGGATGCTTACCGAAATTGGCGAAGAGTCTTTTCTTAACGGCAGCAACACTTTGAAGACCGACCCGCGTCCCACTTCGGAATACACTTTGATAGCGCCTCCGTGGCCCTTGACGGTGCCATAAACCATTGCCAGCCCCAGTCCTGTGCCCTTACCGTCCTCCTTTGTGGTGAAAAAAGGCTCGAAGAGCCGGCTCTTAACCTGATCTCCCATCCCCTCCCCGTCATCTTCAACATTTATCTCCAAAAAAATACCTGGACATAGCCCGTCGTGACCTCGGCAAAAGGCCTCGTCCAGCTCTACCGTTTCGGTCGTCAAGGCTAAGCGTCCACCTTGGGGCATGGCGTCCTTGGCATTGATGCAGAGGTTCATCAGCGCCTGTTGGATCTGGCCGGGATCGCCTTCCACGGCGCTCTAAGTGCGCCTTCTTGCGGCACCGGACTGAAATCTTCCGATCGAGGGTGCGCTTTAAGATCTCGACTACATCGTCAATCAGTTGATGCACTTCGACGGTCTGAATAAAGCGTTTACCCTTCCGGGAGAACGCCAGGAGCTGTCCGGCAAGAGTTGCCCCTCTCTCCGCGCTCTTTTCTATCATTTCCGCGTAGTGCGCCAGTTGGGACTCGGGGAGTGTGTGTTTTTTCAGAAGGGAAGCGTACCCGAGAACTCCACTCAATATGTTATTGAAATCGTGTGCTATTCCTCCTGCCAGCGTTCCTATGGCCTCCATTTTCTGGGACTGCTGTAGTTGGGCTTCGAGCTTCTTAAGCTCGCTGACATCGGTATAGACCCCAATGGACCCGATATAATTCCCTTTGCTGTCCAAATAGGGGGTTCCGCTTACCACCATCTTGTGAGGGCTGCTTTCCAGGTCTGTCAGCGTGACAAGGAAAGTGCTACTTTCACCTTTTGACCTTAACGCCAGGTGGCCCTCCAAAATCCTTCTGTTTTCCTCGTCATAATATTCCCTTAAATTCTTTCCTTCCGGTGCGGGATCCCCGAGTATCTCTTTCATCCTCGGATTGCAGAATTGTATATAGCCGCCCGGGTCCACATAGGTGATCCCGTCATGGGCGCTTTCCACGAGGAGCTTGAACTTGGCTTCGGACTCCTTAAGGGCCTTTTTCGTTACAATGCGATCCGTGACGTCGCGTGCAACTCCCACGACGTAGGCGGGCTGGTCATCGGGCTGAATTAAGGTGCTGCTGTACTCCAGATAGATTATGGATCCGTCTTTTGCTCTGTACTGGGAAATTCCCTGCACGACGCCTTCTTGCAGCACCTTCTGGAGATTAGCTGGAACGTGTTTTCGTGCCCACTCCGGGACGCCTTCCCCGATATTGTGCCCGATTAGTTCTCCCGGCTCATAGCCCAGGAGCCGTACCGCAGTTTTGTTGACACTCAGTAGTGTGCCGTCAACGTCGAGGCAGTAAACAACATCGTCCAAATTTTCCGTAAGCTCGCTGTATTTATCGTCTGAAGCTCTGCGCTTCCCCAGTGCTCGAACCAACCCGGAATCGTCTTCGCAAATGAAGACCCGTTCTTCTTCATCCAGGGGAAATGTTCTGAAACGAACGTTTCTCGATGAGCCGTCTCTGCACAGCACTGCAACGTGCTGTTGGTCTGCCTCACCGGCTTCCGAGTCTCCCTGGCCGCGACTGAGCCCAACAACCATGTTTCGCGATGCCACATCCGGTATCACTCTGTCCAAGCATGCTTGCAAAGTCGGGGTTTCTTTCAGGGAGTACCCGAAGAGCGTTGCGAACTTGGGATTCATGTACTCAAAAAGACCCTCGTGATCCACGATCGCTATACCCAAGGGAGTCCTCTCGGCCAGGAGCTGGAATCTCATTTCACTCTTCCGTATGAGGTTCTTGCTGTTCATCTCGTGCTCTTGGAGGAGTTTACTCCGGTCTCCGGGTCTGTCATGAGGGGCTTTAGGCATGATCACGGCCTTTCGTCTAGTTGCAAGCAAGGAGTATGGTAGCAATAAAGGGGTAGAAAGCGATGCTTGTCTAAGTTTATCGCATTTTCATGTGTTAGGGGAACAAGGTCAAGAACTAAGTTTTGATATCGAGGCCCACCCTCATCCGCCAGGTGTCGCCTCTCAGGCTCGGGAGGGAAACCCTCATTTTGATTTGGGGTTGATACGGCGTGCTTGGCGTGTCATGATGTTATATCGAGCCCGGACAAGACCGGTTTGCATTACGCTTTCAGACAGGAAAGCACTCTGGGCGAAAGGACGCGACTTTCCAGGCCAGGGAAGGCGGGTGGGGAAGCGCGTGCTGTAAGGAATCCGACTTGCTCAAGAACCTGATTATCATCATAGTGATAGTGTGTCAGTCGTGTCTTCTCGTCGAAGCCGGACCTTTGCCTCATGTATCAGATCCTCCGAAATCAGATCTGATAGCCCGGGGAGAAACCTTGAACCCGGCCATAGGTGGTCAGACTCAGGACACTAGACTCTTGGCCGGGGCCGGAGGCGGCTTCGAACTGTTTGGGGCCGCGATGCATTTGATAGTGGAGCATTATGTTGAGAAGATTTCCCCCGAAGACCTTTTCAAAATGGTTATGGACAAATTGGCGCTGGTCGTGCTCCCTCAGTGTGTTGAGGACATCGACAAATGCTCAGGGGATGTCGACGAGTGCTTCGTGACTGATATCAAGACCATGGCCACGCGCTGCAACCTGGATGTCAATCGATTGCTCTGCGCGGTTTTGAACATTTCGTTGCAAGAGCTGGACCCCAATTCCTGCATGATGGATGCAGGAATGCTCAAGGAACTCGAAATAGGCACTTCGGGCAAGTTTGGCGGGGTCGGCATGGTGGTGAGCGCCAAGGGCGCAGACTATGTAGTCGTATCACCATTTGGGGGTTCTCCCGCTTATAGAGCAGGCATAAAAGCCGGAGACACAATATTGGCGATCGATGGTCAATCTCTTCACGGTTTACCTTTGCTTGAAGTACTACGCAAAGTCCGAGGCCCCGCGGGTTCGACCATGTCCGTCACGGTGATGGACAGCAAATCGGGCAGCGCCCGGCAGATAAAGCTCCAGCGGCGAACGATTCGAGTCCCGCCTGTCCGCTACTTGTTGCTTGAGCCCAAAATTGGCTACCTGAGGATCGTGAACTTTCAGAAAGGCACCGCGGGAGAGGTTTATAAAGCTCTAAACCAGGTTCCAGGCCCGGGGGTCGGAAAATCAGCCGGTCTCATTCTTGATCTTCGGGACAACCCGGGTGGAATCTTCGATGAGGCAATCCAGGTGGCTAATCTCTTCAAGAGTTCCGGAGTCATAACCTCCGTCAAGGGGCGCCGCAGCCGTTTGAACCGCGATTTTAGAGCCAACGGGGATGGCAGGCTGCCTCAAGTTCCTTTGGTCATTCTAATTAATAAAGGAACTGCCAGCGCTTCCGAAATTCTGGTAGGGGCCCTACAGGGTCTGCCGAAGGTCTTGGTAATGGGAGAGCGCAGTTTTGGAAAGGCGTCTGTTCAAGCAATATTTCCGCTGAACAAGGGAATGGCGATACGTCTGACAACTGCGCATTACTATACCGCCGACGGTCGCGATATCGACGGAAAGGGGCTTGAACCGGATGTTGTTATTCATGAATCGGATGAAAATCTAACTACCGGGAAAATAGACCTCTTGAATTCCGAGGAGCTAAGGAGTGATTCTGACATCAGGGCCGCGTTGGCGTATTTGCACTCCGGAGTTACACCGACCCGTTCACCCTTCTCTTCATGGTACTGAAGAGCCGGGAACAGAAACGGCTGCATCACTATGCAGGCGATGACATATTGACGGCTGATCAGAAAACGGGGACCCTGGTGGCGGCCCATTGCGGAGAAAGCATGTACGAGGTAGGATAGTGATTCTCGGCTCGTGCAAGCACGGAGCAGGCATATTGCTACCGGCCAATTATGATGAGGGCGACATGAAGAAAGAAACAGCACTTGTGGCAGTGCCCCTGTGGAAACCGAGTGTCGGTATCTGCGGAACGAGTCAAATTGGGTCTGGAAAGCTGCCCCAGTTGTGGTCGTGTTATCGGATCTCCTAGTGAGACCTCTTCCTCCCCGTCGGTCGCGGATACTCAGACGATCAACGTGAAGGACATGGCTCGCATGGCGCAAGAAGGAATAGACGTGGATGTCTCAGGCGAGTGGAATACTTCCACGGGCAACAGGACGTGGAAAACGCACGAAGAAGGACGATGCCGAGTGACGTCAGAGGAGAACACAGGCATACAAGGGCAGGCGCACGGCTGGATAGCCGCAGGAGCGAATCGTCCATGGCGGCATAAGCCGAGAAGAATCTCTCAGCGCCCTCTTGAAGATGATCTCCCATTTTGTCCTTGACTGACAAGCTCCCTTTGTGGCAAGAGAGGGGACCCGATTGTCACGTTGGAGTGCTTCGCAACGGTTTGGGGTCAAGACACGGACAGATAAATACTCCAAAAAGGGCTGCATCGCGCGGAATTGGAGTATTTTTTTGTAAGGCTTTCAAGAAAAGCTATCTTGTGCCTTGCTTTTATTCCAAATTTTGTGTATAGTTAGCACGCCTTCCGCAGAGAAGGGGCTTTTTTGTTGTATTTTTCAGAGGTGAAGGAGGTTGGACGAGCATGACATTGCCCGCGGGCCATGCCAGAAGGCTTTTTCTTGGGTTTACTTGCTCGATAATGTTTCTCGTGGTCTTCGCTCTTCTGATCGCTCACAACACCGAGGCCGAGTCCTCGGCTCTTATCCGGTCAGCGGTCGAAGATTACCCGCTTACCATCGGCATCCCTACCTCGAATCCTGAGGGAACCATCAGCTTTTATAAGAAGCTTGGCTTTAACCCCAGTGAAGGCCTTTCCAAGGGTCTCGACGTGGTCTGCATGGAAAAAGAAGGCACGCCGTATAAGTTGGAGATTTGCCACAATAGGTTTGCCGACGCCAGCCCGATGAGCGTAGGCGTATCCGGCATGAGCTTTCAGGTCAAAAATCTGGCGACTTCTATTCGAGATCTCAAGACAAAGGGCCTGACCTTCTCGGAGACCGATGGCAGAAGAGATGGAGTAAACTACGCTTCCTTGAACGATCCTAACGGCATCAGCATCAAACTTTTTGAGCCCTGAAGCCTGTCAATATTTGCATTTTGCGCAATGGAGAGGGAACTATGGTTCCCTCTCTCTGCGTACGCGCCCCAACAATCATTACTGAACGCTCATCAGCTATCCTTCAATTCCTCCAGTATCCTCTGTAGATCCTCCTCGTCAGGGGAAAATGGGAAGTTTCGTATGGAGGGACCAGGCTTCTCGTTGCCGTAGGGCCGGTTACAGGCTACCTTTCCGTCCGGACCTGGGCAGCCGGAAGTCTCGAATGCGGTGCCTGCGGATATAGCTTCTGCCAGTTCAGCTTCGGACAGGCCGAATTCCCGTATCCTGCCCATAGGGTCAAATTCCATGAGTTCCAAGCTACTCCGGCCATTGTCGATCAACCAACGGGCCAATTGGATTCGGCGATATGCTCCAATCGATGGAACAGGATGGGGCTCCATCACGGAACCTCTCTCGGGAAAGAAAGAGAAGAGGTGTGTGAAGCCGCCCATGAGTTTAGCTCTAGATATTGCGCTTACGAGTTCTTGCTCCGTCTCCCCGAGTCCGCAAATCAGATGAACCCCGGCCATGCCTTCCCCGAAAACTTCAAGACTCTGTTCATAAGTGCTCCAATACCTGTCCCAGCGGTGCGGGCCACCGACCCCTTTGCCCCGGAGGCGGTCAAAGATTTCTGGTGTGGCCGCGTCTATTGCCACGCCGATCCGTTCTGCGCCTGCATCTTTCATTGCTTCCAAGTCATTTCTATCGATCAGGGTGGGAGCGACCAGGATAGATACTGCCTTTCCAGTTTCATCCACAACTCTGCGGCAAATGGTTAACACGTCTTCTCTGCTGCGCGGATGAGTGATCATGGACACACAAACCCTGGTCACATGGGCCGGCGCATCCTTGATTGCCTCAATCACCTCTTCGGTCCGCCAAGTCTTCCATGGAACCCGGATAAAATTACTCTTGAAGGGCATTGCTTTCTTCTCGGCCGCCAGACCACAGAAAGCGCAGTTGGCCTTACATCCCCCTGAGTACGTAAGCAGCAGGTTGATACAGCCGAGCCGCGCATTTCTGTAGAACCAGCCGGGAACAAATCCAAGGGTCATTGCCGCGGCCAAAGAGACCCTCACGTAATGGGGACTCTCCGCTACCGGGACTGGAGCTGAATCAGGCTTGGAAAACTGCATGAAAGATGCCTCCGGACAAGATGATAGGGGCCAACCGCATCATGCCAACTCCCGTTGCCAGGGAGCTACAGCGAACAACAGGTCTCCCTGTATATTATGTTCAGCCCCCTCTGCCGCGCTTCTTCCAGGGCCGGCTCCGAGGGTAGGGCCAGGGAATTGATCCCGGCCCGGACGCCCAAAACATCGAGGTCGCGTCGATAAAAACCTCGAGGTCGGGCACACCCGAGAGATGCCTCAAGTTCCGGGAGCTTGAGTCTGGCCAGGGCCAGAAACGCTGCGACCCTTTCAGGCGGGGGAGGTTGAACAGCAGACATGGGAGTCCCCCGAGCCGGCATGATAACTACGACTACATATTTCCTCAAAGGGAATTCCCCCAGCATCTCCAGCGCCGCTGATTCGCCTTTTTCCAGCCCATAGTGGACGCCGAACACGACATGAGGGATAATTTCAAGTCCGGCCAATGCCAGAGATTCCATAGTGCGCCGTATGGCAGACGTACCCTCTGAAAGGTGATAGACTTCCCGCGCAGTGGCATCATCTCCAATGATATCCACCAAAGCCTGGTCGACTCCGGATTCCTTCAACACATGGGCCGTTTCGCTGTCGACTTGCCCAGCGTGAACACTGATTGCCAGGTCCGTCTCCGCTTTCAGATGTACTGATCGCCGCAGCGAATTCCTTCCACGGCAACCTACCATCGGAATCGCACCCACCTGTCACTAAAATTCCGCGGTCCCCTCGCTCTGAGGCTTGTCGCCCGAGGCCGCAGAAGCATTTCAGGTGTGGCCGCGGAGGGCATTGTTTTGAGGAGCGACCCTTTGCAGTGCTCACAACCCAGGTCGCACTTGTCTCCGGTTATAGACACGGCTCTGTATTTTCCTCGCCTGCCGTCAACTACAAACATACCCGGAATATGAACGGTCAGACAGTTACCGTGACGGAAGCGGGACTCGCTCCAAGCACTGTCCAGAAGGCGTGACAAACTTTCGTCACAACTTTTGGGTTTGATGGCATCTTTCATGCCGGAACCCCGATCCTGATCCTCTTTTTGTAGCCTTTGAACCCGATCCAAGTTTCCTCACAGAGTGCTTCAAAGTCCGGATCATCCCAGCGATCCATCATGAGGGCCCGCTTGCTTAGCGCGTGACGGATAATCCCCTCGTAGCGACTCCTGATTTCAGCCTCATATTCCCTGAGATAACGTCTGTCGCTCTTCGTTATGGCAGCCGCTGCAGCGCGACCGGCCAGCTCACCTGAGAATATAGCCTGGGGAATGCCGGCGCCCGTAATCGGATGCGTCAATCCGGCCGCATCGCCACAGAAGACGACGCCTGTCCAGAACGAGCTTTTCTCTGATCCCGGATACCGGAATCAACCCACCGGAACGGGCTAAGATGCCTCGCCGGATTAACCCTTCTCTGTATAGCGTTTCCATGAATTGATCCAATATCTTGCCCATGCGGATCTGTTTACCCGGAATAGCGCCGATTCCCACATTGGCTGCTTTTCCCTTTGGAAACAGCCAACCGTATCCGCCCACAAAATTCTGGTCGAGGAAAACAAGAGTTTTGTTAAGAGGCTCAACGAGAGGGACTTCTACCTGCAACCCTCTAAGGACCTGGGGCGGCTTCATCGCCATCGCAGCGGCAACGGTGGAACGTGCTCCGTCGGCCGCGATTGTCAATCTTGGCCGGAAGACCTTCTCTTCCCCGCCATGTTCGACAACCCAGGCCCCATCTTCGGCACCAACGAGTCTGGCCGAACAAAAGACCGTAACTCCTTGTGCCGCGGCTTCGCGGGCCAGATCTCGATCGAATCGCACGCGGTCTATCAAGAATCCTGGAGAGAGCATTTCGCTTCTCTTATATTCAGAGTTCTCGACATCTCTGGAAGTCCCCTGAGAAGCAGTCAGTGTGTCGGCCCCTCTTCCTGATGGAATCGCATCGCGGGCCACAGCTTTGGCCCTAGTGATTAAACGTGTTTCGAGGTAGTCAACCCTCTGTATGATAGCGGTCCTCTCGATGGCAGTTTCGCTGAACAGGCGTTCCGGCACGAACTCGCCACAATGAGGCTGCTCTCCGATCCTCACTTTGGCGTCGATCATGACCGTTTCGGCTCCTTCGCGAGCCGCTGCCGCGGCTGCCGTGGAGCCTGCAGGTCCTGCCCCGACTACTAGTATGTCACACAGGAGAATGTCGGGCATGAAGCTGCCTAAGGGTTTTGGAAATCAGTTTCATATTGAGTGAGGTTTTGTTGTCGAATAGACCTTGATAGGCTCGGCTTCCTTTACCCAGATCATAGCACGTCGTGGAGTCGAGATTTACTAAAATGCCACGCGCGTTAATTTCTTCCATCTCTCGCTGGTGCTTAGAATAAAATGCTTCGCAGCAGGAGCCGACATAGATGCCATCGCTGTCCGCGCACTTGTGACGCAAAGTCTCCATAAGATGCTCGAAGCTCTGAATAGTAATCGGTTCGATATTTAGCGACCGTGCCAAGCCAAAGCATTCTCCGATATCGCACCGCCCGCATTCTTCGCAGCCTGGAATCTGACGGAAATCGCAGTCAAGGTCTTTCGAGCAATAGGGGAGCAGAAGCCATCTGGGCCTGCGCCTGTAGATTTCTTGAGGAGAAAGGTTGAGCAGAAACAGCTCGTTCACTTCGGATCCGGAGAGGTTCTCGTCGACCAATAACCGGCGTTCTCCGGCCGAGGCGACGGCATCCGCGACCTTGTCCGCACCGATACCAGGTATTTCACCGTGGCATTGCTGAAAGAATGAGATCACGCATTCTCTTAATGCCTTCGACTCGACCGATGTTCCCACAAGCGCGGCTTCCAGGTCGTGGACGACTCTCCCCGGAACGGCAAAAAAGTCCCCCGAAATAAGGGCCTGCCGTACTCTCTTGCCGCCTGGGGCCAACCATAGGTGCACCCTAAGGGTTCCAGCCTCAGTCTGACAAATGGAACGGATCGGCTCCCCCTCATGGGGAGGGCGTGAACGAGACATGATCCATTCCGGGCTCTCAAAGTAGGGTGTCTCCTCTCTGAGGCGCCGGCTTTCCCGAGCTGTTAACGCTCCGGGAATCAGACCGATCCCCAGCTTATGGGAAAATTCAGCGGCTATGGTCTGCTTGATCCGGGCCACGGGCGGGGTGGGCTGTACCAGGTCGGACAGAAAGCAAATCCGTTCCATCAATGACTCAATCTCGCGTTTCTTCAGTTTTTCGACCGGTACCCGCAATGCCTTCAGGAACATCTCGACTTCGTTCTTCACCAGGAGCGTCCCCTGGAACATAAAGCCTCCGGAAATCATCATGCCACCGGTTCCGGAGATTTTTCTTCCATCAACCTCGATATCGTTGCGCGGCCTGAATCGGGCCGGGATGCCAAAGCGAGAAATGGCCGCAGCTGCTATGTGGCAAATTCTTTCGAGAACGACCGTATAGCCGCCGTGGAATGGTTCCTCACCCGGCACGCCGTACAGCTCCCAGCCGAGGGCCGACTCTTGGAATAGTATGCTGCCTCCTCCGGTGTGCCTTCGATTGATGTCAATGCCGTGGCCGCGGCAATAATCTTGCCTGATTTCAAGTTCTACATCCTGGTGATAGCCCACAAGAGCCGCCGCTGGTTTAAACTGAAGGAAACGAAGAGTCGGGGGGCTCTCCAAACCGGCGACCTCTTCGACAATGATCTTGTCCAGGGCCATGTTAGCCGCGGCTGAAAGCTCACCGGTATCCAGAAGTCGGAAGGATTTCAAATGATCACCTGCAACCGGCCGCTATGGTAGTCGTTGCCACGCCTTTCAATTGCCAAAGGATCGCGTTCTGGGCTCGGAATGTATAGGCCCGTCAGCAAAGCCCAGCGCCGCCTCTCTCAAGCCTTCTGAAAGTGTGGGATGAGGAAAAATCGTCTCAATGATATCAGCCGCGGACAGACCCTTTCTAATTGCCAAGGTAACTCCGCCGATAAGTTCCGATACCTGAGGCCCCAACAAGTGGGCCCCCACGAGCCGCCCCGTTTCCGAGTCCTCGACCAGCTTGAGCCAGCCTCTTGCCTCACCCATAGCTTGAGCCTTGCCGTTGGACGAAAGAGAAAAAATGCTGGTCCGGAAAGGTCGGCCCGATGCCTTGGCCTGCTCTTCAGTCAAACCGACCCAGGCAATTTGTGGGGTGGTAAAGACACAGCCAGGTACAAGATCGTCCTCAACGTCCCTTTTGCGACCGGCGATATTTTCGGCTACAATTTCACCATGATATGACGCCACGTGAGCCAACATCTTGCGGCCGGTTACATCCCCGATGGCATAAATGCCTTCCACGGACGTGCGTAAGCATTGGTCCACGTCTATAGCCCGGTTTTTGACTTTCACGGCCGACTCCGCTAGGCCCAACCCTTCCATGTAGGGACGGCGACCCGCTGCCATCAGGACTGCATCAGCTTCGCAGATCTTCTCTTTGCCTCTTTTCTCGTAGACCACTCGGAGAAGGTCCCCTGTCTTTTCGATGGCCTTGACCTGGGCTGAGAGTTCGGGTACTGACCCCGTAGCCGGGGAGGAGACTGGCATACCTGCGTGCAATTTCGGTATCAACCTCACTGAGGATGCGGTCCAACACCTCCACAACTGTTACTTTACTGCCGATAATGGAGAATATCGCGGCGAATTCCTGTCCTATCACTCCGCCGCCTATGATTACCAGCTTTTCCGGGATCCGTTTCAGCTCCAAAATTTGCCGTGTCGTCAACACGCCGGGTAGATCGGCCCCTGAAATTGGAGGAGTCCACGAACTGGAGCCGGTGGCGAGAACTATGTTTTTGCACCTGATAAGTTCACCGGTTCCGTTCATTATGGTCCCTGGCTCGACCACCTTAGCAGTGTTGCACATCAGTGTGACGCCTTTAGCCGCTAGGTGCTCTTCGAGGTTTGCCACCATCTTCCCTACCACGCGGCTCTTGCGTTCCATCATGCTGGAGAAATCGATTCTGGGCGCTTCGTGGATTATCCCCACTTTGGCCGCGCGGCGAGCCCATTGAATACCCTCTACATCTGCCAAGAGCGATTTGGTGGGGATGCAGCCTCTGTTGAGGCAGACTCCACCCACTTTCTCTTTCTCGATAAGGATAACACTGAGGCCCAACTGTCGTGCCCGGAGAGCCGCGACGTACCCACCCGGCCCTCCGCCGACGACGGCCATGTCATAAATCTTGACCATTAAAAATACTCACGAATTGAAGAAGCTTGCGTGGTCCGTCTTGAATTGTGACGTTCAGAACCACCGGTTAGGAGCTGAAGCTCAAGGGGACTCCATAGATCTCGACAACTTATCTACGCGTTTTATTGTGTACCTGTCTCGAGGGGCGGCATAGAGTCTAGGGCCTTGGTGACTTTGTCTGTGAGATCGACGATCCCGTCCGAGTAGAGAAGCGTTTCACTCATGAATACCGCTGAAACACCCTCTTCCTTGGCGATCTTTTCAATTACCTGATTGATTTGGTTTTTGACCGCATTTTGGATCGACTTTTGTAGGAAGATCGTTTTTACCTTGGCTGCCTCTTGTTCCGCCTGCAACTCCTGTTTCTTGTCTTGCAACTCTATCCCAAGCTTTTCACGGTCTCCCTTTTTCAGCGACTCTTTCTGTGATTTAAGTTTTTCCTGGAGATTTTCGGTTTCCTGTTTGAGGCTATTGATCTTGACCAATGCTTCGGTCTGGGTCTTTTGTAGGTTTTCAAGGGATGCTTTGACTTTGGCCGAATTCTTACGAACGTCCGCGAGACTCATCTTGCCAAACTTAACTTCCGCGGCAAAAGACAATCCGGCAATGCCGATTAGTAGGAGAAGGCAGGTCGAGAATATGCCGGATGTTTTTATGAAGCCATGAGTCATGGATCAGCTCCTTTCCAAGAGAAAATTACTGGGAAGATAGTAGAAACTCGGGCCTGTGTCTACGGAGAAAATCGTACGACAACATCTGATGTTGATGGAGTTCGTACGCTAAGGTTAGTGTGGTGTCACGCGATTAGCTTTCAAATCCCTCACCTGGCCAGCACGCGAGTCAGTGTCATTGCGAGGAGCCAAGCGACGAAGCAATCTCCAGCGCTTGCTCTACAACCCCGTAAGATTGCTTCGCTGCGCTCGCAATGACGAAGTTGGCCACCTTCTGCCTAACCGGAATGCCCGGGAGGAGTTCAGATGACCGGTGATGTCAGTTGTTTACGGGACATGACATTAGTAGGCTGTTGCGAATTCCCGCGTTCCGCGGGTCTTTCTCGAGTTCGTGGCACGATGGTGTCTATTGGGTCGGCATATCTGAGGGGCTACCTTAAGGAATAAACTTAGCATGTCAGTCTCCTAGGAGCCTGACGGAACGACCGGAGCGGTGAATGTATTCTCCGTGTAGGACGCTGACACTAATGAGTGTGCCTGCGCGACCGCACTCCTAGCGCGAATCGAGCTTCTTTTCAATTTCCGACAGCCGAATTTCGATGGATGTTACTTTGGCAAGGATCACGTCGAGAACGTTCGTAGGGCCTGCTGACTCCTGAACGACGCTGTCCTCGTTGATTAGCGCGGCGCTGTCGAAATCCGGAAGGGTATCCCCACCACTCTCTGATTGGGCCGCTGCATTTGAAAGTGACCTGACTATTTCTGATGGGGGTTCGTATTCGATCTGCGGCGCGGAGCCGTCGTCGGCCGCGTCGGGTGGCCGAGTCTCATCCTCGCGTTTGATGGGAATCCCTTTGAAAAAATTGTTGAACTCCTCTTTGGTGAACTCCCCTCTGCGATACACCGGCAGTAGCATCATCGCTAGTGCCTGTTCGGAAGTCCTGTATTTCTTGACGAGTTCGTCTTTGGCCGCTCCGTCTCTGATTGCAGTCACAAGCTCGGAAGGCGTCATCAGCTCTTCCAGTTTGGCCATGGCAGTTTCTCCGGCTGATGAAATAGTTATGGCGACATCATATCGGCAAGTTTTTCGAACATCAAGAACAAACCTATTCCCAATGGTAATTCCTCAGTTACGTGTGGCGAAAGATTGTCATTGCGAGCGCAGCGAAGCAATCTCCTGAGCCACCAAAGATGAGATTGCTTCGTCGTTTCACTCCTCGCAATGACACAGAAACACCGATTCCCCCCGTAACTGAGGACTTACTCCCAATACCGGAAAACTTGTCACTCTTTGCGAAGACCCTGGTTTTCTCCTGCATTCTGCCTCATGGCCGTCGGAAAAAGGTTGCATTTGGTCGCATTTTATACGCAAATCTGGCCCAGCCGTCGGACTGGGGCCCATGGAAGTCAGCCGCGCCACGGCAACCTTGACAGCGCAGGAAACACTGCCTTTTCGGTTGAGAAGACTCGCTGTGTTGCAGGGAGCCAACGCTCTGACAAGATGGCGTATTTAGCTGGAGTCGGCCGGTAAAAGGGGAGCGAGCATGGGTGAAAATGTACCCCAATTTCAAGCTATGGTTTCAACGGATTGGAGTGAGTGTCTTTCACCAAACGGCCCGTTCGATCCGATAGCGTTCAATTATCCCGAATTGGAGCCGGATCTTGGACGTGTCTTTAGAGAATACACTTCCAACGTCATTTCACTGACGCAGGCGACGGCCCTTATAGAAAAGCTTCTGCCGGAGCCCCTGACACAGGAGCAGATGGATGCTTACCTGGATGCCTCATTCAAGACTTATACGGGAGTACCGAATCTCATTGAGTGGTGTGCGCGCCGCGGCATCCTCTTCATGATCAATACCACAGGGACTCAAGGGTATTTTCAACGCGCCATTGCAAAGTAGCTGTTGCCCCAAGTGCCGACGATTTCAGCCAATCCGATGATCCGCTTTCCGCAGGCGAGCGACAGGCTGCGGTATGTTCATGAGGTCCGGGAAATCGCGGATAAGCCGCGGAGTACGCAGGCTGTCATGGAGGCGCTGAACTTACCACCAAGTAAAGTCCTGCTGATGGGAGACAGCGGTGGCGACGGCCCTCATTTCGAGTGGGGGGCCTCCCGGGGGATGTTTCTCGTGGGAAGTATGACGAAGCACTCGCTCGACACTTATTGCCGATCGAGGGGTATCGCGATAAACCGCCACTTCGGATTGATCTATGGCCCCGGGGAGAAGAGGGATCCGGAGAAGGAAATGAAGGTAGATTTTATGGAGCTATCCCGCCTTATCGAGGTAGCGCTGGATCTGTAGGTTTAACGGAAGGTTCTGGGCTCGTGGCGCAGAAATTGGATCAAGTCACTAAAAAGATAACTCGGAGAAAATGGAAAGCCATGAAGTCGATAGTGGTCTCTTTCTTAGTTTTGGGCCTGGCCGTGGCTCTGGCCCAGGCGATGGATTTTGGCTTGGCTGAGAACTCGCTCAGCGTGTTCAGGGCCATAAAGTACGAGAATACGTACACCAAGGTTCCTACTACTGGGAAGCTGGTGTCAATCAAGATGACTGATTCAGGGAAGACATACTACATATGCCGTGAAAAGAGCGGATATGTGATTTACAGCTTGGAAATCAGGCCAATTGCAAGCCTCAAGGAAAAGTTGGAGCAGGAATTGAAAGACACAGGCAAAAAATGGGATGGAAGGCATCCCGACGACCTACTTCTTACCAAAGAGAAAATCGACTACGAACAGAAGAGAATAATATACAAATACAGCGAGGCTGTGTGGATACGCAATGAGATCGTTATAGAGGAACCGCGCAAGCCCGGAGCCCAAGGTGAATAGCTCTGTCCTGGTCCCATCGTACAGTTCGAAATCAAATTATGGATAATCAGCTAAATCCAGCACGGATCTGACAAAGCCCAGATCCGTGGCACCCAGGCTCCCTCGGCTGAAATAAAGTATGGCGATTCTTAAGAATCATCACGTATTGTGAAGAATGATTCGTGTGAATCGGTAGTCCCGCGTCCCGCGGGACCTCCGTGCCGGTGACCACAACATCAGCGAAATAGCACCGCCGGGCACGTCCATAAGAAACGAAGAAAGCAGTGGCTGGAGAACATCTGGCCTTGCACGTCGCAGCACTTTTCTGTAAACTTCACGCTTCCACCTGACTTCAAACCGGGCGAGCGATTTTTTTCACTCTCGTTGTTGTTGATACAATCTCCGACATCTCGTTTCTAACTCATCGGGAGGGGAAAACTACAATGCAAACAGTCCTATCCTTCCTAGCAGCCTTCTTAGTGCTCACCGCCTCTGCTTTCGCAGATGAAACTTCGGATGCGGTGAAGGGGGCTCTTGAAAAGCCTCAAACATCGGTCGGTCTGGGCGATCTTCATCCAGTTATTACGCTGACCGAGCTGGCAGCGGCATTTGAGGAGCGAGAGAAACATTTTGAGGCAGAGTCTCTGCCCAAGCGCGGCTCGGCGCTACAGGAAAAGACTCTCGAACTAGAACAGCCCAATTCGATTGAGCGAGCAGTAAACTGGCTCTTTTCTTGGCGGGATCGTTCGCCGTCTCAAGTCTTGGCAATGCTTGTGCCAAGCGTTTTGATCGTGTGGGGGCTTCTGAGTATTGCGTTTGCCAGGACATTTGCACATCTTCCTGCCCTCCGCATTCCTCTCGATCTGGATGTTTACGTCAGGAAACATCGATCAAGGTTGGTGAGCATACACATCAATCAACTTCGGCGGTATGCTGAAGACCAGTTGAAGGAAGTGCAATTGGTTCCACTTCCTATATTGATAAACCACACGGTTACCCTAACTGCGGACAAATGGATTGAGGAATTTCTTGGCCAGATCAAGTCTCCTGGCCACTATAGGGCTGCTATGGTTGGCAGAGGAGGCACAGGCAAGACTGTCTTGATCAACAAACTCGTATTGAGCCTAATCAGAGATCGTTACGTGCCGCTGCTCCTGCGAGGCAATGACTATGAGGGCGAATCGTCGTTTGATGCATTGATCACCCGAATTATGGATAGGGAACTGGTACCGGTAAGCGCTCGTCTCTGGCGGAGACTCCCTAACCTAGTCTATGTTATTGACCAGTGCTCGGAGGTGCGATCCGAATATCAACACGGGTTCTGGAGGCTGATTCAAAGTCAATTCAGCCCTGGAGGGGCTGAAATTAAGATGATGGTGGCGGGACGGTTGATTGGGGATCCTTCTACCGATATGGGGCGAGACCTTCAATGGGAAGAGACTATCAAACCGGACGAATTGCAGGACGAAGACATCAAGAGTCTTGGCCGTGCTTATTTGGATACCACGCGCACACCACGGGAAATTCCAGACTTTCCGGAAGAAATACGCGGAATCACGAATCGACCCACAGCTCTTGTCGTGAGCCTATATGTCAAGGCACGCCAAAAATCTTCCCGATCAATAGAGAGCCAATGGGAACTGTTTGAGAAAATTCTCGCCGACGATGTAAAGAAAGCTGCAATCCCCCCCAATGAGAAGATCGTGAAGACAATCTTGGGAAAGCTAGTCGAAAAAAATTTTCTACTCAAAGGTGACCGGGGACTTCCAGGGCGGGAACCCACCCTCATCAGTCAAGTGGGTGATGTCTTTGACGACCTACGGGTCAAACGGGACTACGAACACAGGGCTGTCCCTGCTCCGGACAATTTTGTAGCTCGCCTGCTGGCATCTGGTTTGGTTTATCCGACGCGGACACGGCATCTTTTTTTTCATGATTCGTTCGAGGATTGGTTGGCGATGGATTATTATGAGACGTCTGTCGCGATAGGTGAAGAATTCAAAGATCGTAAGACCGAAGGACAATTTCTGGGCACCTTAGGCGATGTCTTTTCGGATTGGAGTGAGTATGACAAGGCGGTGGAATGTTACGAGAAGTCTCTTGAGATAAAGATAGAACTCAATGATCGCAAGGGAGAGGGAGCTACCCTCAGCAACCTAGGCGATATCTTTTACGGGTTTGGTGAGTATGACAACGCTAGGGATTATTACGAGGAGGCCCTTGCCACATACCGAGAACTGAAAGATCCCTGGTGTGAGGCGCGAACCTTGAACCGCCTGGGTGGCGTGTTTAACAACCGCGATCATTATGAGAATGCGGCAAAATATCATGAGAAGGCTCTTGTCATCTACCAAGACCTAAAAGATCAGCGGGGGGAGGCACGAACCCTGCACCACCTGGGTGGTGTCTTTAACAACCGCGATCAGTATGAGAATGCGGCGAAGTATCATGAGAGGGCTCTTGCCATATTCCGAGAAATCAAAGATCGCAAGTGGGAAGGAACTACCCTTCAAGACCTAGGCGATGTCCTTCGGAAATGGGGTGAGTATGACAAGGCGGTAGAATCTTACGAGGAGGCTCTTCGCGTATACAGAGAACTAAAAGATTTCTGGGGTGAGGCGGACACCCTACACGATCTGGGGGATGTATTTTGGAAATTGCGTCAGTATGACAAGGCGGTACAAAGTTGCCAGATGTCTGTGGCCTTAAGGATGTACCTGAAAGATCGCTCGGGTGAGGCGCGAACCCTGCACTTCCTTGGCGACATATTTTGGGATTGGGGTCAGGGTGACAAAGCTAGGGATAACTACGAGGAAGCTCTTGTCATATTTCGAGAAATCGAAGATCGCAAGTGGCAGGGGATTGCCCTGAACGACCTGGGCGACATATTTTCGGAGTGGGATCAATATGACAAGGCTAGGCATAATTACGAGGAAGCTCTTGTCATATTTCGAGAAATCGAAGATCGCGAGTGGCAGGGGATTGCCCTGAACGACCTGGGCGCCGTCTTTCGGAAATGGGGTGAGTATGACAAGGCGGTAGAATATCACGCGGAGGCACTGGTCATATTCCGAGAAATCGAAAATCGCTGGTACGTGGCGCGAACCCTGAACAACCTGGGCGCCGTCTTTCGCAATCGGGATCAGTATGACAACGCTAGGGATTATTACGAGGAGGCCCTTGCCATATTTCGAGAAATCGAAAATCGCAAGTGGCAGGGGATTACCCTGAACGACCTGGGCGCCGTCTTTCGGAAATGTGGTCAGTATGACAAAGCGGTGGATTGTCACGAGGAGGCCCTTGCCACATACCGAGAAATCGAAGATCGCTGGGTGACGTGGCGCGAACCCTGAACAACCTGGGCGCCGTCTTTCGCAATCGGGATCAGTATGACAACGCTAGAGATTATTACGAGGAGGCCCTTGCCATATTTCGAGAAATCGAAAATCGCAAGTGGCAGGGGATTACCCTAAACGACCTGGGCATCGTCTTTCGGAAATGTGGTCAGTATGACAAAGCGGTGGATTGTCACGAGGAGGCCCATGCCATATTCCGAGAAATCAAAAATCCCTCACGGGAGTCAGGAACCCTGCACTTCCTGGGCGACGCGTATGACGAATGGGGCTATTATGACAACGCTAGGGATTGTTACGAAGAGGCCCTTGCCATAATCCGAGAAATCAAAGATCCCAATGGAGAATCGGATGTCTTGACGGACATGGGCATCTTTCTTTACCGCTGGGATCAATATGACAAGGCCCTGATCTGTCACGGACAGGCCCTTACTAAAGCCAGAGAACTAAAGAATTTGGTGAAAGAAGCGGAAGCCCTGAACAACCTGGGCGAGGTCTTTCGGGAATGGAACCACTATGACGAGGCGGTAGAGCATCACGCGAAGGCTCTTCGCATATTACGACAGGTAGGTCACCCTACATATGTGGCGGATACTTTGGACCTCTTGGGCAATGCCTTTGGGAAACGGGGTCAGCATGACAAGTCGGTGGCGCATTACATGAAGGGCCTTGCCATATACCGAGAAATCAAAAATCGTAGGCGGCAAGCATCTGTCCTGCACTCTTTGGGCAATGCCTTTGGGAAACGGGGTCAGCATGACAAGTCGATAGAATTTTACGAGGAGGCTGTTGCTATATACAGGAACTCAATGATCCCGAGGCACAAAGTTCCACCCTGAGCGACCTGGGCAGTGCCTTTCGGAAATCGGGTCAGCATGACAGGGCGGACGAATGTTACGAGAAATCCCGTCTCTTGTCTCCCTAGATCTCAAAGGTTCTCAGGGTGAATAGCCAAGCCTGAACAACCTGCACAACATCTCTGAAACCGCCATACATCCAGGCTAGCTGGCAGGTGCCAAGTATAGCAGACAACGCCATTTAGGAGTTTGTTGCCAGACTGACGTCACGTGCCGCGGCGGTACGCGTTGGGGTGGGGCAGGTGGTCAGTGATGTGTCTTGGCGTACAAATAGTTTTCACTTGCTAACAGGCTAACATAACGGCAGTTTGTCGCAGATGATCCTCTGCATCAACTAAGGACATAACGCCAGTGTCACAGGTCCGCCAGGTTCAAAGGAAGGGTCCTGTCTAAAGATAGGGTATTCTTGGAAGTCCTCTTTTCAAAGGACGGGTCATGGGTTGGTGGATACATTCAGGTCACGGGGAGACTTCGCTTTTTCAGGGACGTGTTGAGCGCAGGATCGTGAGGTCTGCTCCTGGCTCAGGGCTATGACTAGTGATATTAAGAAGGTAGATCAAGATGAGTCAAGAGCAGACGTGACCCCTTTAGACAGGCTGCGGTATGTTCATGAGGTCCGGGAAATCGCGGATAAGCCACGGAGTACGCCGGCTGTCATGGAGGCGCTGAACTTACCACCAAGTAAAGTCCTGCTGATGGGGGACAGCGGTGGCGATGGCGCTCATTTCGAGTGGGGGGCCTCCCGGGGGATGTTTCTCGTGGGAAGTATGACGAAGCACTCCCTCGACACTTATTGCCGATCGAGGGGTATCGCGATAAACCACCACTTCGGATTGATCTATGGCCCCGGGGAGAAGAGGGATCCGGAGAAGGAAATGAAGGTAGATTTTATGGAGCTATCCCGCCTTATCGAGGTCGCGCTGGATCTGTAGGTTTAACGGGAGGTTTCTGGGCTCGTGGCGCAGAAATTGGATCAGGTCACCAGAAAGATAAATCGGAGAAAATGGAAAGTCATGAAGTCGATAGTAGTCTCTCTTTTGGTGTTGGGCTTGGCCGTGGCTCAGGTCGAGGCGATGGACTTTGGCTTGGCTGAGAACTCGCTCAGCGTGTTCAGGGCCATAAGTTACCGAGAATACGTACACCAAGGTTCCTACTACTGGGAAACTGGTGTCAATCAAGATGACTGATTCAGGGAAGACATACTACATATGCCGTGAAAAGAGCGGATATGTGATCTACAGCTTGGAAATCAGGCCAATTGCAAGCCTCAAGGAAAAGTTGGAGCAGGAATTGAAAGACACAGGCAAAAAATGGGATGGAAGGCATCCCGACGACCTGCTTCTTACCAAAGAGAAAATCGACTACGAGCAAAAGAGAATAATATACAAATACAGTGAGGCTGTGTGGATACGCAACGAGATTGTTATAGAGGAACCGCGCAAGGCCGGAACCCAAGGTGAATAGCTCTGCTCCCTCGGCGGAAATAAAGTATAGCGATTCTTAAGAATCATCACGAATTGTTAAGAATGATTCGTGTGAATCGGTAGTCCCGCGTCCCGCGGGACCTCCGTGCCGGTGACCACAACATCAGGATATTCGGTTCCGAGCACTCAATGTTGAGCTAATCGTAAGCATAATACAGGCTGAAGATGTCCCTCGCTTTTAAGCGCCGAATTTCCTCATCCGGTCTCGGGGGTGGTTCATCGCACAGCCGCTTCAATTCTTTTTTAGGAAAGCTCTTATCATACGAGACCCAGTACCTCGTCACCCCCCCCCGGATCATTATGGCACGAAGCCGCTGGCTTGGTCTGGAGAAGATTTGCGATTCTTTCGGGAACCATAGGGAGCCGTCCTGCTCCTCTGTACCCGTCATGAGGTCCAGGGTTGAGTTTCACGTACTCGATCTCCCATACATTCACCCGAACAGCGTCTCGGAGCGTGACAAGCCCTTCGCTACCGGATATTTTATCGAACGGAGATGTGTATAGACGTTGATTTCGAATATGTCGGCCTTGGATCAAAGATCACCTCGGAGAATTGTTTCGCGTTCTGATTGAGTGCCTGTTTTAAGGCATTCTCATCGTTACCACTCTCATTATAACTGGAATTACGCTGTCACCAGCGGGCTAGCCCCTGCCCAAAAGTCGTTCCATTTGGCGTAACCCTCGATGGTAGTGCCGTTCTTGAGCTGTACAATAACCCCTTTCAATTCCCAGCATTCAATACAACCGGCATGACTCTCACTCGGAAGACATGCGATGACCAAAAAAGCCAACAATGTTGAGAGAAGAATGGTATTACGCAAACAAAGCATGCTACTAAGTCCTCCTTTCCCATGAATGGCTGCTTACTCTGCATTAACTAAGGACATAACGCCAGAAAGTTATGGCTGGCAGGGACGCCGGCACTACTCATGATTGCTTCAAAACTTTCGACGACCACTCTAACCTCTCACGGCGGATCAGTTCGGCTGGCATAACAAGTTAGAAAAGTTGGTTGGGCAGGAAATCCCTAAGTTTTTACCACGATACTGCTGCTCCCGCTTTCCACGGCTTCCGTCAGAGCGGCTTGAGCCCGATTCAACATGTGTGCGTACTGAGGTCGCTTGTCTCGAAAACGCGGTTATTCCAAAGTGCAGCACTACCTCTTGATCAAACTCCTCTACCACGCTTCTGGTCAGTCGCTCGGCCACTGTGCTCGCTCCGTTGACGTCTGTTTCAGGCAATAGTACCCATAGGCGGGCTGAATCGTCCTCGGCCACCACGTCCGAGGATCGGAGTTGTGCCCGTATCTGTGCGGCAACCTCGTCGAATGATCGGTCTGCAGGAGAAGAGGTCCAGGAAAGCGCCATAAGGGTGAAAACGTTTTGGCTGCGCCAGGACCGGTGGAACTCTTTCGCGAGATATTCCCGGAAAAAAGATTCGCAGTATATGCCTTCAACGCGCCCCACGAGAGATTTGCGAGCCCGGCTTTCGTGATCCCACGCGTTTTGGATTCCCAGTGCGATTTTGTCGGCCAGAGACGCTATGAGATCCGTATTCATCCCCCCACGATAGCGATTGGGATCGTCGCTCCCCAGGCACAGCAATCCCAGCTCGTTTCCGTCCACGCAGAGATTGGCGGCTACAGCAGACGACAGGAGGGGCGTAGCTTCGCCGAAGAGGCTTCGGGACAGGTCGCCGTTCGGGTCGTCCAACACAAAGGGGCCGCTGGAGAACAGGCTTTCACGTTCGATAAATCCGGGAGGTATGATGCCGGTCCCTCTCGGCGCCGCCCACTTAAGAAATTCGGCGACTGGGTGGTCTTGCCTAAAGAGTATGCGCGGTGCGGTGATGTCGAACTCACTTTCCAGAGCAGCTATCAGCCTTTGCACCAACCCTTCTAACGTGCGTGATTTCAAGAGCAGACGATCGACTTGGTCCAGGTGTGAGCGGATCTCTTCGGAGCGTTGATGAAGTTGAAAAATCATGTCGAAGGATCTGATCAGACGGCAGTCTTCCTCATTATCAGCCAGTGCGGTCGGATCATCTTCATATAGGTCGCAAACGGCCCTGTCCACGGCAGTGTGTAGTCCTGTGGAGTGAGTATCGCCCGTCACGGACTCCGCTGGGCATCTTGGCGTTCGGAGACTGCCGCCGAAGTCGTCGCTTATTTCGGTGTGGGCACAGTCGCTGCCGGGCGACAAACTTATTGTAGAGAAGACGTCCATGGCACCTCCCCCCTCGGACCCGTGGGGGTTAGAGGTTTGACTTTACGTACGGCGTATATCATATTGGATTAAATAGGCAAGCCGAATCGTTGATTCAAATATATTGCCTGATCTTCGAGGAAAATGATATAAAATAAGGTTTTGTATCAAACGTAGAGGCGAAAAATGGGAATCCTCGATCTTATCGGAAACACCCCTATGGTGCGAATTGATTACCCCAACGGCTCCAACGGCGTCCGCATACTTGGTAAGCTTGAAGGTAACAACCCAGGTGGATCGATCAAAGACCGCATTGCATATTACATGATCAAGAAGGCCGAGGAAGAGGGGGTACTCACCAAGGACAAAATCATCCTTGAACCCACGTCCGGAAACACTGGTATAGGACTGTCGATGGTGGCAGCGAGCAAGGGATATCGGTGCCTGCTGACTCTTCCCGAATGCGTGAGCCTTGAGAGGCGAAATACACTAAAAGCCTACGGGGCCGAGCTGGAAGTGACCCCTCCGAATGAGGCCACTGACGGAGCGATCAGGCGCGCCCACCAGATCTATAACTCCGATCCCGACAAATATTTCATGCCGAACCAGTTCGAGAACCCTTACAACATCGAAGCCCACTATATGACGACCGGCGTGGAAATACTCGAACAGACAAAAGGTGACATAGATATTTTTGTAGCGGGCATGGGAACCACCGGCACCCTAATGGGAGTTTCCCGCCGCTTAAAAGAACACAATCCTGCGATTGAGATTGTCGGCGTGGAGCCTGTCGAGGGTCACACGATCCAGGGCTTGAAGAATATGAAGGAAGCCATTGTGCCTCGTATCTACGACCCTGGAAAGATAGACAGGATCATACTCGTCAACAATGAACAGGCATACGATACTGCCCGGTGGCTGACCCTCACCCAGGGGATTTTCGTAGGCATGAGTTCCGGGGCTGCTGTTTACGGCGCGATGCAGGCTGCAAAAGACCTCAAGAGCGGGACGGTCGCGTGCATATTGCCTGACCGTGGGGACAGGTATCTCAGCACGACACTCTTTAAATCGATATGCGCCAAGTGTCCTCCCTGATCGGCCGGCTGTCTAAATTGAGGACTTTAGTAGGTCATCCACCCTATCAAAGAAACTCGTAGCACTCCCCTGGGGCAGGTCTAGTGTCGTCGTATAAAAAGATTTTGGACGCGTTCTGGTCGGGCAGGGAAAACTTTACTGTATTTTTCGCCCCGGACTTCAGATACGCGGCAGCGCTGTAAAGTTCAAAGGCGATGAGGCGGCCGCGTTCGTAAACGGGCTGCGAGTCTACAACTGTTCCGTTGACGGTCCAAACCGGGCGAGGTATGAAAAACGAATATACGGGGTAGGTGCCGATCGCATCGACATTAGAACTGAGACTCCCCCCTGGGTTGCGACAGAGCTTTATACTGGTTATCTTCCATTGAGTGGGGACGGTAGAGTCAGCCCCTTGCGACAACGAAGAACCAACCAGGAGAGCAGTCGAAATGAATGCGACGAACAGGAGACGGACGCTTCGAATCATATCCACATCCTTGTCAGCCGACCATTGCCTCGGAAATCAGTTTCTCTCTGGTCTAACCTGTGGCCACGACTCGAGCGCGACGGCGCACTGCCCTTGGATCTCAAGGGCTCGAAAGATGACTTAACATATAGCCGAGAAGCTGCTGAAACACAAGGGAAGAATATTATTCCGGATTGACGGACTAGGGAAAATCAACTAATATCCGTTCGTTTTGTTAGCGAAGAAATCGGAGGAATATTATGGCCGTTAGAATAGCTATCAATGGATTCGGACGCATCGGGCGGATCACTATGAGAAACGCCCTTTCCAATCCGAAAGTCGAGGTTGTGGCCATCAATGACAGGATGGACGCGAAGCTGATGGCCTTCCTCTTTAAACACGACTCGGTTCACGGGGTCTACCCGGGCGAGGTCTCTTTCACGCAGGATACTTTAACCGTTGATGGCAAACAGATCCACGCTTTGAGGATCACCGATGACCTTCTCAACCTGCCGTGGGCTGATCTGAAGATAGACGTGGTATTGGAGTGCACCGGCCTCTTCCGGGATCGGGAAAAAGCTGGAAAACACATTCAGGCCGGCGCCAAGAAGGTAATTATTTCGGCTCCCGGCAAGGATATAGATGGAACATTCGCTCTCGGTATCAATGAAGGGAACTACGATCCCTTGAAGCATCACGTTATCTCCAACGCCTCGTGCACAACGAACTGCTTGGCCCCACTGACGAAAGTCCTGTTCGACGAGTTCGGCATTGAAAAGGGTCTTATGACGACTATCCACTCGTACACCATGGACCAGAGTCTGTTGGATACTGTGCACAAAGACTATCGGCGTGCCAGGGCAGCGGCAATGAATATGATTCCAACGAGCACGGGCGCTGCTTCAGCGATTGGGTTGGTAATCCCGGAGCTTGCCGGCAAATTGGACGGGCTGGCCATCAGAGTCCCTACCCCCAATGTTTCTTTGATGGACTTGACGACGGTTCTCACTAGGAGCGCCACGGTCAACCAGGTCAATGCTGCCATGAAAAAGGCGGCAGACGGCCGGATGAAGGGCATACTGGCTTACATGGATGAGCCGCTGGTGAGCACCGATTTTGTAAACAGCACCTATTCGTCAATTTTTGACGCGCTCTCCACCTTCGCCATAGGGGACAACATGGTGAAGGTATTGGCATGGTACGATAACGAATCTGGCTATTCGGCTCGAATGGTCGACTTGGCCGCGTATGCGGGAGAGCGACTGGGCTGAGTTGGTGCAAGATTCGCGGCGCAGGCCGGGGAGATCTTATCGAGGAATGTGACAGCCGGGCGAGAAGATGGAATTGTATCAGTCCGGAGATATAGAATGTCAATAAAGAGTATTCGAGACATCGACATCAAGGGAAAGAGGGTTCTTTTCCGGTTTGATTTTAACGTTCCGCTGGACGAGGGCGGAAATATTAAGGATGACACGCGGATCCGCCGGGCGCTGCCAACGATCCGGTATGCGATCGAACAGGGAGCCAAGTCGATTCTGACCTCACACCTCGGGCGGCCTAAGGGTGAGAAAAAACCTGAGATGACCCTTCGTCCGGTATCGGTTCACCTCGGAAAACTCTTGGGACGGGATGTGGGCTTCGTTGACGATTGCGTCGGCAAGTCGGTGCAGGATGCCGTGTCCGTGCTCCCCGACGGCGGGGTGCTTTTACTCGAAAACCTGCGATTCCACGCGGAGGAGACGAAGAACGATCCTAAGTTTGCGGCTGAGCTTGCTGCTTTGGCTGACGTATATGTGAATGACGCATTCGGCACAGCTCATAGGGCGCACGCTTCCACTGTCGGTGTTGCCGAATTGGTCAAGGAAAAGGCAGCGGGCCTGTTGATGAAAGAGGAGTTGGAAAACCTGGACAGGGCGCTTTCCAAACCGGCTAAGCCTGTAGTTGCAATATTCGGCGGGGCCAAGGTTTCAGACAAGCTTGAGGTCCTGCGGAACATACTCCACCGTATGGACAGTGTCCTGATAGGCGGCGGTATGGCAAACACGTTTCTGAAGGCTCGGGGACTTGATACAGGCGCTTCTCTTGTCGAAGAGGATATGCTGGCCACGGCTGCGGAGATTCTGGAATTAGCTCAGAAGACCGGCTGCGCGTTTATTTTGCCTTCTGACGTTCTCGTTGCGGAAAAGATGGAGGCCGGGGCCCACACGGCAGTTGTACCGGTAGAAGCCATTCCCAAAGGCCAGATGGCCCTGGACATTGGGCCCAAGACGGTCGAGCGATTTGCCGGTGAAGTGCGCCAAGCCGGTACGATTGTCTGGAATGGGCCTATGGGCGTCTTCGAGATAGAGGCTTTCAAACGCGGCACTATGGAGATTGCTCAGGCCGTGGCCTCGGCGCCAGGGTTTTCGCTGGTGGGTGGAGGCGACACGATAAGAGCCGTTCAACAGGCTGGAGTGGCGGACAAGATTTCGTACATCTCGACAGGAGGCGGCGCGTTCATGGAATTTATGGAGGGTAAGACCCTTCCGGGTGTCGCGGCTTTGGAAGTGCAGTGATACCGATTCGCGTTCCGTCGAAGTAGTCTGAGATGCGCAGAGTTCGTCATTCCCGCGAAGGCGGGAATCCAGATAGGTTATAATTGAGAAAGATTGGACTGGATTCCCGCCTTCGCGGGAATGACGAGTTAACGGCCTCTCGTGCTTTCGATTGCTCCATGTTACTAGTTTGAGGCCCATTCTCAAGAAAGGGTTGAGTTACAGCAATGCGTAAACCGATCATCGCCGGAAATTGGAAGATGCACAAAACTTCAGGCGAGACTGCCCGCTTTATGCATGAGTTGCTCAAGGGTCTGGGAAATGAGAGACCGGCATGCGAGGTTATTGTAGCTCCGCCTTTCACGTCGATACGGTCTGCTGTGAAGGAGGCCGAGGGCTCGTTCGTGCGGGTGAGCGGACAGAAACCTTCATTGGGAGGATCAGGGAGCATTTACCGGCGAAGTCTCAGGCGTGATGCTGAAGGATTTAGGATGCAGTCACGTCATCATAGGGCACTCGGAGAGACGGCAGTACTTTGGCGAAACTGACGAGACCGTGAATCGGAAGATTAAGGCAGCGATGAGGAACGATCTGATTCCTATTTTCTGCCTGGGTGAAACTCTGGAAGAGCGCGAGAGCGGAATCACCTTCGATGTCGTAACCCGCCAGTTGATGGGTGGGCTGGCAGATGTGAGCCTGGCCGATCCGGAGCCTTTTGTTGTGGCATACGAGCCGGTTTGGGCCATAGGGACCGGCCGAACAGCGACGCCGGAACAGGCCCAGGAGGTTCATGCATTTCTGAGGAGCAGGCTGGCCGAGCTGTTGCCGCAGGGGTTTTCGGACCAGGTACGGATACTTTACGGTGGCAGCGTCAAACCGGACAATGCTCGTAGCCTCATGGGATGCGCAGACATTGATGGAGGACTTGTAGGCGGAGCGGCCTTGAAAACGGACGATTTTCTTGGGATAATTAAGGAAGCAACTTGAAGATAGGGAGAGGATAGCCAGGATGTTTACAACTTTGGTGCTCATCATTCACGTTATAGTGTGCATCGCACTGATTCTCATTATTCTTTTGCAGACCGGTAAGGGTGCGGACATTGGAGCGGTATTCGGTGGGGGATCCAGCCAAACCGTATTCGGTAGTACCGGAGCTTCTACTTTTTTGAGCAAGGTGACGATAGGCGCGGCGGTGGTGTTTATGCTGACATCGATCGTTCTGACATATTTTTCTGGTAAGGGTGGAATGATCGCAGAGCGTTCCATTGTGACGGAACAACCAGCAACTCAGGCCCCGATGACGGTGCCTGCTCCTGGCACTGAAACATCTCCACCTGTCGAGGGAACTTCGCCGGCTCAGTCAGTTCCCAAGCCGACAGAGTCAGCCCCTGCCCCAACATCGGCGCCCGGGGCAGAAAAGCCCGCTGAAGCTAAGTAGTTGGTTCAATATGGCGTGATCATGTGAACGAGTGGTTGTATGTTTCACGTGAAACATACAACCACTCGTTCACTTTCTATTGACCTCCGAGCCGCCTTTCCCAGGACCCGACCCTTCCCTCGAAACCCCTACCCAATGCTCTCCTTTTATTGACAAAGACCCTGTACCCGCGTATAAAAAAATAGAAAAAACACGTCCAAATCCAACAAAAAAGGGCCCTCAGATGGAAAAGAGAGACCTGGATCTGATCGTGGCATGGCAGGAAAAAGATCCCGAACTCAACAGGCTCTGGCAGGAGCACCTTGAATTCGAGGAACAACTCCAATCATTCAATAAGAGAGTCTACCTCTCACCAACTGAAGAGATGGAACGCAAAACCCTTCAGAAAAAGAAGTTGAAGGGCAGAGACGAAATCGAGCGCATTCTTGCCAAGCTCCGCCAGCGGGAATGACCAACATTGAGCGCTCAAATAGGCGCCATGCATCAACAGGAAAGAAAGTGACAATAAACGGAGCCCAAATCCTTCTCCAATCCCTCAAGGCAGAGGGAGTAACCACAATCTTCGGCTATCCCGGGGGGATGGTCATCGATGTTTTCGACGCGCTCTGGTACGAGACTTCTCCGAGGACTTTCAGTTCATACTCGTCCGTCACGAACAAGCTGCCGTCCACGCTGCCGACGGCTATGCCAGAGCTACCGGCAAGCCCGGCGTTTGCCTAGTCACCTCTGGCCCCGGAGGGACCAACACGGTCACAGGGCTGGCCACCGCGTACATGGATTCCATCCCCGTAGTGGTCTTCACTGGCCAGGTCCCTACCCCGCTCATAGGTAACGATGCCTTTCAGGAAGCGGACATAGTAGGCATTACCAGACCCTGCACCAAGCACAACTATCTTGTTGATCGAGTGGAAGATCTGTCGCGCACGATTAAAGAAGCCTTCACCATTGCAGGCACGGGACGCCCCGGACCTGTTCTTGTCGACCTGCCTAAAGACGTGCTGCAAGCCCACGGACTCTTCGATTACCCTCGCGCGGCCGTCCTTCCCACATACAAACCGACCGTAAAGCCGCACCCCCCCTCTATCAAGAGGGCCACGGACCTGATAGCCAAAGCCCAAAAACCAGTGATATACGCCGGCGGCGGAGTTATCACTGCCGGGGCTCATGAAGAACTACGAGTCCTTGCAGAAATGACCGGATTCCCTGTTACCATGACCCTGATGGGTCTGGGCTGTTTTCCAGGAACTCATCCACTGTCCCTCGGAATGCTTGGAATGCATGGGACTTATCGTGCTAACATGGCCGTTAGCCAATCCGATTTGCTCTTCGCCATCGGCGCACGCTTCGATGACAGGGTCACGGGAAAGATCGAAGATTTTGCTCCCCACGCAAAGATTATTCACGTAGACATAGATCCTGCTTCCATTCAGAAGAATATAGCTGTAGATGTCCCGATTGTCGCGGATGCGCGCCAAGCCCTGACAAAGCTCATCGACATTTTGAAGAAACGGGGCCATTCGGCGAAGGAGAGGAAGAAACTCAAATCCTGGCACGCGACGCTCACCGCCTGGCGAAACGAACAGCGACTGCGGTTTGACAGAAACCACGGAAATCATCAAGCCCCAGTACAGTTGTGGAAAAACTCTACGAAATGACCCGAGGCCGCGCCATCATCACTACCGAGGTCGGTCAGAATCAGATGTGGGCAGCGCAGTACTACCTCTTTGACAAGCCCCGAACATTCTTATCTTCCGGAGGCCTGGGTACCATGGGTTATGGCTTCCCCGCGGCAATTGGGGCCCAGGTGGCATTTCCCGACAAACTCGTCATAGACATTGCAGGCGACGGCTCCATTCAAATGAACATACAGGAGCTTGCCACGGTGGCACAGTACAGACTGCCCGTAAAGATAGCTATCCTCAACAACGGATATCTCGGAATGGTTCGCCAATGGCAAGAGCGCTTTTATGACAACGTTTACGCTCACACTGACATAATGGCCGCACCGGATTTTGTGAAGCTTGCCGAGGCATATGGCGCCCTCGGCCTCCGCGCCCGGACCACCGCCGAGGTGGAACCCATGATCAAGCAGGCATTAGACACGCCTGGGCCTGTTATAATGGACTTTATCGTCGAGCGCGAAGAAGGTGTTTATCCTATGGTCCCCGCAGGCGTCTCAATGAAAGAAATGATTCTGGCATAATATGGAAACTCGCCATGTGATATCCGTACTGGTCGAGAATAAGCCCGGCGTGCTTGCCCGCATTGCCGGCATGTTTTCCGGCCGCGCCTTCAACATACATTCTTTGGCCGTCGCCCCCACCCTCGATACAGACTACTCCAGAATGACCATAGTGACGCACGGCAGTCAGCAGATCATTGAACAGATCATCAAGCAATTGAGGAAGCTTATCAACGTGGTCAAGGTCCAGGATCTAACCTCAGGCGACTACGTAGACCGGGAGATGATCCTCATCCGTGTCAAGGCCACAGCGGGCAAGAGAGCTGAGGTTCTTAGGATTACGGACATTTTTCGAGGCAAAGTGGTGGACGTGACCCACGACACGATTACTCTCGAGGTATCCGGCGCGCAGGGCAAAATCGATGCCATTCTCGAGCTTCTAGCTCCAGTGGGAATCATGGATCTCATCCGAGCCGGTACCATAGCCATTCCTCGAGGTAAGAAAACGCTTCGATCAGGTGTGGCTGATCAATGATCGCCAAGGCCGGTCACTACGAACTCGTCGCTCGTGAAGGCTACCCCTTCATCGTTCCACCGGCTCTGTTGGCCCTGACATCATGGTGGCTCGGTTATCCCTGGGCATCCCTGGGGCTTCTTGCGCTCGCCGTCGCGGTGACTTTCTTTTTCCGCAACCCGGAACGAATCCCGCCGGAAGCTGAAGGCATTATCGTTTCGCCCGCAGACGGCACCGTCATGCAAGTTTTGGAAAATGTTCGATCGGACAATCTGCCCGGTATGCCCCTCAAGCGCATAAGTATCTTTATGTCAGTCTTCAACACGCATGTGAATCGCTGTCCGGTATCCGGCATCGTCAAGAACATTAAACACGTCCCGGGCAGGTTTCTCGATGCACACGAGCCAGCCTCTTCTCTGGTGAACGAACACAATTCCGTTGTGCTCCAAGACCATGATGATACGATCGAAGTCGTTCAAATCGCAGGAAAGGTTGCCAGGCGAATTGCTTGCTGGGTACGTGAAGGGGACCAGGTACGTCAGGGAGAAAGATTCGGTCTCATTCGTTTCGGGTCCAGGCTCGATGTCTATTTGCCCGAGAGTATGCACTTTGTAGTAAAGGTTGGAACGACCGTTAGGGCAGGAGTCACAATAATTGCCACCAAGTACGATCCAGCAAGCCCAGGCTCTGATGTGCCAATACCTTAGTTAATCCCTTGCCATAACGTCCCAAAAACATTATGATGCCTTTAGCCGCCCCCATGGCGAGCCTTTGGCTGCCATGAGGTTCATTACTTGGCTTTAGTTGTGGCAACTTTCGTGCCGGGGAACTCCCGGGCCTTCGAGTATCGGCTCCTGGCAATTCCCACGAGTCTCTCTCGTATGATTGTAAATTCGTGGACCTTCCTGGCTCAAAGTAATGATCCCTAGTCACCCGATTGAGGTGCCGACTCATGACGACACGACCTCGAAAAAGGCGACCCTTCTTTAGGAACCGGGGGCGACAGCAGGACGGGGGAGAGTTCCCCGCAAGACCGCCACGAAGGAGACTCCCCATCAACAAAATGAAGCAGGGGATTTTCATCCTCCCCTCCCTTCTGACCCTGACCGCCATCTTTTTTAGCTTTTACAGCATAATTGCCTCTATCAAGGGTGAGTTCTTGTTGGCAGGAGCTTTGATCTTAGCCGCCGGCTTCTTCGACGGCATTGACGGAAAGGTGGCTCGCCTCACCAAGACCACCACGCGTTTCGGGCTGGAGCTTGATTCCCTCGCGGATGTCATCTCTTTTGGAGTAGCGCCCGCTCTCTTGATCTATATCTGGGCCCTTGCCCCTTACGGACGCATAGGCTGGGTGAGTGCCTTCGTATTTGTCGCCTGTGGAGCGCTCAGGCTTGCGAGGTTCAACGTCCAATCCGGCAACATCGACCCCAAACGATTCAATGGATTGCCCATACCAGCCGCGGCTGTGATGGTTGCTACCACGGTCCTCTTCTTTCACAAGCTTGAGTTGAACTCCGCTGGACTTTAGAACCCCGCTCCTGATTCTGACCTATGTGCTCTCGTTCTTCATGGTAAGCTCTGTAAAATTTCATGCCTTTAAAGACCTTACGCTCGTTAAGCAGAAGCCCTTCAGTTCCACTGTTGCCTTCGTGTTGCTGTTGGCCTTGATCGCTGCAGCTCCGCTCGTCGTCCCGTTCCTGCTTTGCGCTGCCTATGTCGTGTCGGGTCCGATTCTGACGCTTGTGTTGCACAGCCGCAACAAAAAGAAACTACTTGAACGGCCTGTTGATGCCCCACCTCCCGAAGCGAACATAGCTCCAGTCGAACAGAACCCTACAAACTGACTATCTCTGGCACTGCCTGTTGATTCTTACAGGGCCGGGAGACGTGTCAAATCCGGTTGGTTCACTCAAAACATGGGCCGCAGGCGCCATTCCTGCGAGACGCCCAATTTACCCTGAAAACTGCTCCTGCCGGGCCCTCCTGCTATTCGTTTTCATCAACACGTTGCAAATCGAGCCCTACGGGTGATACACATTTCATACTATCAGTCGAAAGGCGCGTCCGTTAGGACTCGGGGACAAATGCGACTCCGAACGCGCCTCGACACCCCTAGGAGGAGAGCATGTCAGAAAGAGTCTTGATATTCGACACCACTCTCCGGGACGGCGAACAGTCACCCGGCGCCACGATGAATCAGCAGGAAAAACTCCAGTTGGCTAGGCAACTTGAAAAACTTGGAGTGGACATCATCGAGGCGGGCTTTCCCGCTAGCTCCGAAGGTGACCGAGACGCTGTAAGCCAGATAGCGAGAGAAGTCAAGAATGCCCGCATCGTCGGCTTGGCTAGGACAGCCGCCGAAGACATCGAAACCGCGTGGCGCGCGGTGGAGAACAGCAATCTGCCCGGCATTCACACTTTTATCGCCACCAGCGATATACACCTTGAGCATAAACTTAGAATGTCTCGCGACGAGGTCATTGAGCGTGCCGGCCAGGCCGTCCGTTTGGCCCGGTCCCTGTCCGACTGGGTGGAGTTCTCTTGCGAAGACGCCACACGCAGCGATCCCGACTTCCTTTGCCGTGTGGTGCAGGCCGCTGTTAATGAGGGCGCGGGTACGATCAATATTCCCGACACGGTGGGTTACTCTTACCCGGAGGAGATGGCTGCCTTGATTAGGACCGTACGGGAAAAGGTGAACGGGATCGAAAATGTGATTGTCTCAGTCCACTGTCACAATGACCTCGGACTGGCGGTAGCAAATTCTTTGGCTGCCATCAAGGCCGGAGCCCGGCAAGTGGAGTGTACTATCAACGGAATCGGTGAAAGGGCCGGAAACGCGGCACTTGAAGAAATCGCGATGATCCTCAAGACCAGACAAGATATATTTGGCGCGCATACCGGCATAGTCACGCAGCAAATTTCCCACACCAGCCGCATGGTCACCGCAATAACGGGAATCTCTGTCCAGCCGAATAAGGCTATAGTCGGCGCCAACGCCTTTGCTCATGAGGCTGGGATACATCAGGATGGCGTGATTAAAGAGAGGTCTACGTACGAAATCATGGACCCCGAATCCGTTGGGATCGCGAAGTCCTCGTTGGTGCTTGGAAAACACTCGGGACGCCATGCGCTCAGGGAGCGAGTAAAGGCATTGGGCTACCAATTGACCGAAGAGGAACTCAATCGCACCTTCCAGCGATTCAAAAGTCTTGCGGACCGTAAGAAGACCATCTTCGACGAAGATATTGAAGCGATCATAGCCGAGGAAGTTTTGCGGATTGCGGAGACTTACAAGCTGCTCGGCGTCACAATCATGTCCGGTTCACATGTCGTCCCCACCGCGACAGTAAAGATGGAAATAGAAGGAGGAGAATACCAAGGAGCTGAATTGGGTAACGGCCCTGTGGATGCAGCTTACAATGCGATCTTAAAACTGACGGGCCGCAATCCCAAGCTCTTGCGGTTCTCAATCAGTGCTATCACGGATGGAACGGACGCCATGGGCGAAGCGACAATTCGTCTGGAAGAGGGCGGAAACGTGGCGGTAGGAAAGGGCGCGCACGAGGACATCCTCGTCGCTTCGGCTAAAGCCATGGTGAACGCCCTTAACCGGCTGGACTACCTTGCAAAGAGACCTAAGCCGTCGATAAGGCTATAGCTTCCTAGCCAGTTGACGCCACCGCGTGGCCCTAGCCGTGCGGCTCTTCCCCCGATCACTAATACCTGTTATAGTATTTTTTGTATTGCACGTGACCAGGGTTACCGCAGTCATCAGGACTGCCGGTCACATACTACGCGTATATATACCCGGACCCCGACTACTGAATGCAACTTAGCCTGAACCATCAATGCTGGGTGGCAAAGTGGTGGCGTTTCAAGCACAACCGTGGCGCGCCGCTGCGCGTGTTTTGCCAAAACGTACTATCTACCGCAAATTCCAAAAAAAATATTGCAGTAAAAACCACCCTACGGCATAATATTAAGGCTTACCCATCGCAGTCTCCGGTTTCCGGAAAAAGCAAGACCCCTGGCAGCTTTTTGCCATAGTAAATCAAAGATCTCGACGCAAGAGAGGAGTGCGGTTATGCCTGGCGAGAAGTACGAAGAGAAAGAACGCTTCGACGGGCAGAAGGTTAAAATCCTGTTGCCCACCTACGCTGAGGGTACAGATGAGGACCGGTACCAATGGCGAAAGAATATTAACTTCGTCAACATTGGCGAGGCCGCTAGCCCCGTCAAGAAATACCTTACCACAGCGGAAAGATACTTCTATTCCACAGAGTGGTTTGGTAGCGAGAAGAGAAAGAATCCCGCCTGAGATGGTCTTTCTTAAGAATACCAAATGACTCTATCTGTCTAATAACCCGGCTAAGGAAGGTGGCGTATGGCTGAACTGCCAAAGACTAAAGTACTCCGGAAAAATCCGTGAAATTAAGATAGGAAAACCAGGATGTGAAGTGGTGGTAGGTGGCGAAACTGGCTACAGTTTCTACTCTTTCGAGGGGAAAAACCCTAATCCTCCTAAGCTCGCCCTTCAGGTTCTGGACATCGAACCAGAAGAATGGGCCGCAGAGGCTCGGGAGCCCTTCAAGGACGTGCTGGGCAATCCGGTGGCCTGGGCCAAGAAATGCGTTGACACGTATAAGGCAGACATAGTTTGCCTTTGGCTGCAAGGCACTGATCCCAACGGCAAGAACCTCCCGGCGGAGCATGCCGCCAAAGTGGCCAAGGAAGTGGCCGAAGCAATCAGTGTCCCATTGATTGTCTGGGGAACCTCCAGTGATGACAAAAACACTGAGGTCCTCAAGGCCGTGGCAGAGTCGTGTGCGGGTCTGAACGTAGTGATCGGCCCCGTCACCGAAGGGAACTACAAACAGGTAGGGGCCGCTGCCATAGCATATAAGCACGTGGTTGCCGCCAACTCCCCCATCGATATCAACCTGGCCAAGCAACTGAATATTCTTCTCGAAAACCTCGGCGTGGCCAACGACAAGATACTTATCGACCCGACCACCGGCTCCGTGGGCTACGGAATGGAATACTGTTACTCGATCATGGAGAGAATACGTCAGGCGGCTTTGACCCAGAACGACGACAAGCTCCAGTATCCCATTATTAACAATATCGCCGAAGAGGTGTGGAAGACCAAAGAGGCAAAGCTCCCGACCAAAGAAGACCCAAAATTGGGAGATGCCGGCGTACGTGCTATCAACCTTGAGTCAATTACAGGTTTGAGCGCTCTTCAGGCGGGCTCTGACATTCTGATTCTGAGACACCCCAAGACGTTGGAGCACATCCGCAAATACCTTTCCAACGTGATGATCGAGACGACTCTCGACGCCATGGGCGTAGACATGTCCTTGGCCGGTGAGGCTCCTGCCGCCGAAACCAAGGCAGCCCCGGCAGCGGCCAAACCGGCCCCCGCCAAACCCGCCGAGCAAAAGGTCGCGGCTGCCGCAAAACCTGCACCCGCACCCAAGGTCGAGAAAGCACCCCCCATGAAAGAAATGCCTGCCGCGGCCGCCAAGCCGGCAGATGAACAAGAGGAATCGCTTATGCCCAACGAACTCGTCAAAGACCTCCAAGAGATGGTGACCGTGTTCAAGGCGCTGAGGTCAGCTTTCGGCGGCGAAGCGAAAGCAACTGGCCCCGCGGCGGTGGCGGCTCCACCGGCCAAGAAGAAAGAGATTGGCCCTGCCGACTGGACACAGCATACCATAGACCCTGTTACTCTCGAAGGCCTAAAGATAGCTGATAGAGAGGGCTACTCCACGGCTTTCCATAGATCCCGCACCATGACCGCCTGCCCAATAGGCAAAGGCGGGACCTGCTGCAAAATCTGCAACATGGGTCCATGTCGGGTTCTGCCGCCCAAGGGTAGAGAAGAAACCCCGGAAGAGAGAAAAAAGAGATGCGGCCTCTGCGGAGCCACTCCGGAAACCATTGCCGCTCGTAACTTCGCCAGGATGGTCGCAGCTGGCGCAGCAGCTCACAGCGATCACGGCCGACACGTGGCTCACACCTTCCTCCACGCTGCCAAAGGCGAACTTCCAGACTATCAAATCAAAGACATTCCGAAACTCCTGGCAGTGGCTATGGATTACGGCGTCGAGACCGAAGGTCGTGAGGTCAAAGACATAGCTATCGAGGTGGGCGAAAAAGCCCTCCAGCAGTATGGCCAACAGGACGGCGAGATCGTTAACATCAAGCGCGCCCCTCTGAAGCGTCAGGAAATCTGGAGAAATGAGGGGGTTATTCCAGCGGGGATTGACAGGTCCGTTGTCGAAGTTATGCACATGACCCACATGGGCGTGAACCAGGATATGGAGCACATCATCCGACTGGCTACGAAGTGCGCGCTATCGGATGGCTGGGGCGGCTCCATGATAGCCACCGACCTTTCCGACATCCTGTACGGGACTCCTGTACCCATACTCGGCAAGGTGAACCTCGGATGCATGAAAGAGGACACAGTGAACATTATCGTTCACGGTCATGAGCCTTCCCTGTCCGAGATTATCGTCCAGGCGGTTCAGGATCCTGAGATGATCGCGTACGCCAAGAGCAAAGGCGCCTCCGGCGGCATCAGTCTTGGCGGCATCTGCTGCACCTCAAACGAGATCCTGATGCGTCACGGTATCCCCATTGCGGGCAATTACCTGCAGCAGGAAATGGCCGTGATCACCGGCGCGCTTGAAGCCATCGTGGTGGACGTCCAGTGTGTCATGCAGGGCCTTGCCGAACTGTCTAAATGCTTCCATACACAGGTCGTCACGACCAGCCCCATCGCGCAGATGCAGGGCGCCTACAAGCATTATGCTTTTGACGAGCGTTACGGTCTCGAGACCGCGAGAGCCATCGTTAAGGACGCGATTGACAACTTCCCCAACAGGGACAAGAGCAAGGTCTCAATCCCCACGGAGCAGCAAGACATGGTCGTGGGTTTCAGCCACGAGACCATTTCTTACATGCTCGGCGGCATGTTCCGCGCCAGTTACCGACCCTTGAACGACAACATCATCAATGGCCGTGTCCGAGGTCTGGCTGGCATAGTCGGCTGCGGGAACCCGCGTGTTCAGCACGACAACCTGCATGTCGAGCTCGCCAAAGAGTTGATCAAGAACGATGTCCTGGTGCTGACCACTGGTTGCGCGGCCATAGCCCTAGGGAAGGTCGGTTTGCTGACACCGGAAGCTTCCAAGTATTGTGGTGAGGGTCTTGCCGAGGTCTGCGAGACCGTAGGCATACCGCCGGTGCTCCACATGGGCTCCTGCGTCGACAACACCAGGATCCTTATGGCCGCTACTGCGGTTGTCAGGGATGGCGGACTCGGTGACGACATCTCCGATCTTCCCGCGGTGGGTGTAGCGCCTGAGTGGATGAGTGAGAAGGCCGTGTCAATCGGCCAGTACTTTGTCGCCTCGGGCTGTTACGTCCTCTTTGGCGTAGGCTTCCCGACCATCAACGAAGATATCTGCACCAATTACCTGTTCAAGGATATCGAGAAGGTTTACGGCGGAAAGTGGGACTTCGTTGAGAAAGACCCATACGAGATGGCCAAGCGGATAATAGCGCAAATTGACGCCAAGAGAAAGGCCCTCGGTATCGATAAGGCCAGAGAGCGCGTGCTCATGGATATGGCCATGCGCAGAGAAATAGCCGGATAATTTATGAGTCTCGGCACAACCCGGGGAGGGGGTTAGCCCCCTCCCCTCTGATCAGTTCCAAAGTCTCCATAGGAGGAAATGAACAGTGTCAAAGATAGTCGCAGCAAATGTCATATCCGGCGCTCACAAGGTCTATGAGAAGGCCAGGAAGAAATACGAGAAGGCCGTCAAGAAGTACGGGAAGAAACAAGAGATCTCATTTCCTAATACCGGCTACTATCTACCCGTTATCTACGGTATTCTCGGTTACCCGGTCAAAACCCTCGGCGATGCCGGAGTAGTCCTGGACCGCTCTGAGCAGCTTATTCCGCCCCTCGTGAGGGAAAAGACCCCTCTCCCCTACTTGGGACCGGTTCTGGACGCGGGGATGGCGAGTCTGTTCAACTATGAAATCATCGAAGCGATTCGTTACCTCGAAGAGCCCAATTTCTACTTGCCCGCAGAAGACCCCACCGACGACAAGCTCTGGTTGGGGGCCGCTGATGACGTCATTCTGAGAAAACGAGGCGTCGAGTTTGTTGACGGCACGGCCCCGGGATTCGCGGCAATTGTCGGATCAGCCCCGACCAAAGAGATAGCCGCGGACATGGCGCTCGAACTCCAGAAGAAGAATCTCTACGTCTTCATGGCAGCCGAGCATAATGGAACTAGCTTCTCCCAGCAGCTCCGTCAAGCCGGGGTTCAAATCGGCTGGCCCACTCGTCTAGTCCCCTTTGGGCCGGACATTTCGTCAGCGATCTTCGCCGTCGGATTTGCCACTCGCGCCGCCTTGAGTTTCGGTGGTATTGAGCCCGGCGATTTCCGCAAGGTGCTCATTTATAATAAAGACCGAGTTTTCGCCTTCGTCCTCGCTCTTGGAGATGTTTCCGATGAGTGGTATGCCGCTGCAGCGGGAGTCATTAACTACGGCTTCCCGACAATAGCAGATACCCCCATTCCGCAAATTCTCCCCACCGGCGTGTGCACGTACGAGCACGTGGTTTCGAACATCGCACACAAGGATATCGTCTCCCGCGCCATAGAGGTCCGCGGCCTGAAAGTAACTGTGACGGAAGTTCCTGTCCCGGTTGCTTACGGTCCGGCTTTCGAGGGCGAGAGGATCCGAGGAGAAGACATCTACATGGAAGCCGGCGGCGGCAAGACCCAGGCGGTCGAGCTGACCCTCATGAAGGACATGAACGATGTCGAGGACGGCAAAGTAGAGCTTATCGGGAAAGACCTCAAAGACATCGAGCCTGGAACCCGCTTGCCTCTCGGTATCCTCGTCGAGGTTGCGGGCCGTAAGATGCAGTCCGACTTCGAGCCCATTCTCGAGCGTCAGATCCACCACCTGATAAACTATGCCCAAGGCCTCATGCACATAGGCCAGAGGGATATCGCGTGGGTTCGTATCGGAAAAAGCGCTGTGGAAAAAGGCCTCAGCCTTACACATCTAGGCTCTATACTCCATGCCAAGTACCACCAGGATTTCGGGTCGGTGCTCGACAAGGTCCAGGTAAAGATCTTCACAGATCAGAAAGATGTCGATAAACTCCTCGCAACTGCCAAGGAGACATACAAGGTTAGAGATGCCCGTGTAGAGGGCATGAACGATGAGGAAGAGCCCACCTTCTATTCTTGCACGCTGTGCCAGAGCTTCGCTCCGTCTCACGTTTGCGTCGTTACACCCGAGCGGACAGGACTCTGCGGCGCATACAACTGGCTGGACTGCAAGGCTTCCAACGAAATCAATCCCACAGGTCCGAATCAGCCTATCGAGAAAGGTAAAGTCATCGATCAGCGCCTCGGCCAGTGGGAGGGCGTCAACGCGTTCGTGCAGCAGGCTTCCCGTGGCAAAGTGCAAAAGTACAATGCCTACTCGATCATGGAAGATCCCATGACGTCGTGCGGCTGCTTCGAGTGTATCGCCGCCGTGCTGCCTATTGCCAATGGGGTCATGAGTGTGGACAGGGACTACAAGGGTCCGACCCCATGCGGAATGAAGTTCACGACTCTGGCGGGGAGTGCCGGTGGCGGTAACATAACCCCGGGCTTCGTGGGCCACAGTAAGCTCTATATCGGTTCCAAGAAGTTCGTCTCAGCGGAGGGCGGCATCTTAAGGCTTGTTTGGTTGCCCAAGGCGCTGAAAGAGATGCTTCGCGACAAGATCGATGTTCTGGGAAAAGAACGCGGCGTGGAGAACCTGACTGACAGGATTGCCGACGAGACCGTGGGTGTCACGGAAGATGAGATCATGCCATTCCTGCAGGAAAAAGAGCACCCCGCGGTGTCCATGGATCCCATAGTGGGGTAATGCAACTGAAGCGGGCATATTGTCGGCCCGTTCGATCCAGGTAAATCGGGGGCTTCGCCGTCGGGGCCCCCTTTAACATATTCTTTTTATCGACAAACATCTTTATCCTTGGGGATAACGCCTCGAGAGGGAGGTCTATTCAATGGCGCTTTCGGGAATACAGATTTTCAAGATGATGCCCAAGAAGAACTGTGCAGAATGCGGGGTTCCCACATGCCTCGCCTTCGCCATGAACCTGGCTGCGGGGAAAGCCGAGTTGGATCAGTGTCCTTATGTCTCGGACGAAGCGAAGGAAAAACTCGCATCCGCTTCCGCTCCGCCCATCAGGACTGTCCAGATTGGCGCAGGGGACAGCGCGGTGAAAACCGGAGGAGAGACCGTTCTTTATCGGCATGAAAAGACCTTTAACAACCCCACCGCCCTTGGCTGCCTCATTGCCGCATCCGAAGACGACGCTTCAGTGGATGGAAAGCTCAAGGCATTCAAGCAACTGAAATACGAGAGAGTCGGCCTTACCCTGAAGCCGGATTTGATAGCAGTGAAGGACGGAGGAGATCCCCCGCGGTTTGTCAAGATCGCCAAGAAAGCTGCTGATGCCGGGGCTGCTCTGATTCTCATGAGCGACAACGTCGATACCCTCAAGGCTGCTTTGGCCAAGGTCGGCAAGAGCAAGCCGCTCCTCTACGCCGCGACCGAGAAGAAACCTGGACGCGGTCTCCGCTCTTTCAAAGGAATTCGATTGCCCGCTTACGGTCAAGGCAAGCAAAGTGGGTGACGTCGCCAGCCTCAGCGCCAAGTTAATAGACAAGGGGCATAAGGATATTGTCCTCGATTCCGGCACACGCAATCTTGCGGAACTCTTACGGGACAACGTCATGATCCGCCGCCTTGCGCTCGAGAAGCTCTATCGTCCCCTGGGATTCCCGACTATCGTATTCCCGTGCGATATGGCGGACAACCCGGTAGACGAAGCCATTGTCGCCGGCACTTTTATATCCAAATACGGCGGAATTGCAATTCTGAGCGACCTACGCGGTGAACTCCTCTTCCCTCTGCTTCTCCAGCGACTGAATATCTTCACGGATCCTCAACGACCCATGACCACCGAGCAGGGAATATATCCGATCGGGAACCCGACAGACAAATCGCCCGTGCTGATCACGAGCAACTTCTCCCTGACATACTTCATCGTCTCGGGTGAGGTCGAGTCGAGTCGCGTGCCGTCCTGGCTTTTGGTGCTCAATACTGACGGCCTATCGGTGTTGACGGCATGGGCTGCCGGCAAGTTCGTGGGCGATCTCATCGGTCCTTTTGTCAAGAAGTCCGGGATCGAAGAGAAAACCAAGATGCGAAAGCTGGTCATCCCCGGCGCGGCAGCAATCATCAGCGGTGATCTGGAAGAAGAGCTTCCGGGTTGGGAGATTGCCATTGGTCCCAGGGAAGGCGCTCACATTCCCGCCTATCTTCGTCAGAATTTTGCTAAGTAAAGGTCTCCTAGACCTAGAAACCGACAGCGGGGAAGAGACGAGACGTCTCTTCCCCACACCCTCGCAAGTCCCCACACCGGCAAGAAAAAGGCGACATTCTCCTTTGATCCTGGGCCGGGGTGTGCTAGTGTTTCTTTTATTTTTCCTGCGTTTCCAGATAGGAACAGGAGTCAAATCAGGAGGTGCTGATCCATGATAAAGGTGGTGGCTGAGAACATTAACATTATGTCAAAGTACACGGGCAACGCCATGCGGGAGAAGGATCCCAAGCCCATACAGGAATGGGCTGTAAAGCTTACGGACCGAGGGGCGGATGTCCTAGACCTCAACCTCGGCCCAGCCCGAAAAGGCGGGTCCGAAATGATGCAATGGCTCGTCAAAACTGTTCAGGAAGTCACAGATCTTCCCCTGTTCCTGGACACCACCAATAGTGAAGCCGTCGAAGCAGGGCTGCAGGTTTACGTTCCTAAAAACGGTCCGGCGGTGATCAACTCGATCATGGCCACTCCAGAGCGCATGGCGCTGCAGTTACCGCTTGTCAGCAAGTATGGATGCGACATGGTCGGTTTGATGTGGGGCCCCGAGGGAATACCCCGCGATGAGAACGAGCGCGCGGTCCTGTTGGACAGCATGATGACAAGAGCCGCGGAGGAAGGCATCGCACTCGAGAGGATCTGGTTTGATCCCATCGTGGTGCCGGTATCCTCTCAGCAGCAGGAACTCCAGGGATGCACCACGTTCATGCAGTGGCTGCCGGATCTCGCACCTGGATCCCAGTCCACATGCGGGCTGTCCAATGTTTCAAATGGCTCGCCCGACGAACTCAGGGACATTCTCAATCAGGTTTATCTGTGCATACTCAAGAAGTGCGGAATAACGTCGGCGATCCTTGACGGCTTCGATGACGCGATCGTGAACATAGCCCACGACAATTCGATGGAACTCGAGAACCTTGTGATCCGCGTCTTCGAAGGCGAGGACGTTGACACCGCCGGCATGAGTAAGCGGGAGATAGACTACGTCAAGACGACAAGGCTCCTCCTGGGCCAATCTCTCTACTCGCACTCCTGGCTTGAACTCTAGTCCTGGTCGCCTCACTCTGTGAGAGGGTTCCCGGTGCCTTGCAACGATTCCGGGAGAAGTTTCTCGAACTTCTCCCGGTCCTCAGCGCCAGTCCCGGCGACAACTCTCAGCAAGCCGCCTTGAGATCAGATAGACGGTCTCCTGCCTCTAACCTACCAAAATACCTATGTGCTTTTTCTCGATGGCGAGTTGATCGATCTCACGGTGCCACGCATGACTCCCGCATGCGCGCGGGAGTTATCCAGTGTACGGAAGAGCCTGTCACCGTGTCCGTGGCTTCAACGTCTGACTCCAGATCGCGTACGAAACAGTGAACAATCAGCTGATTCCAGCACGGATCTCGACAAAGCCCAGATCCGTGGCACCCAAGACCTGATGCTGATCCGATGCTGGGTGCCACTGACCTGGGCACCAGGTCAGTGCCGGGTTTCCCGCCAACGAATTCTCACTGTTGAGAGCGAATCGTATGCGCCATTTTCGTACCCGTGTAGACTCTCGCCAGGGAGTTGGTATCATCTTTCTGACTCTCTTTCGCCAAGGGTGGAATCATGGGGTTTGGTGACTAGCGCCTTCGTACGGACGGTTCTTGACCTTCTCACCTGGATGGGGGCGTAGTGGTGTCCTTAGCAGGTCTCTCGACCTGGCTGCCGCCATCTTCAGCGCAGACCCCGACCGTCGGCGTGGGCGCACAGGCAAGCGCTTCTATCTGGAAATCCACATGAAACGGCAGCTCAACGATACGACTTAGCGCACTGTCGATCGACTCCGTTCTCCGTGCTTCGATCAGATAGCGAGGACCGCTGTCTTCCAACCGACTCGGAAATCGCCTCCGCCCAACACACTTCCACGTGGAACCTCTTAGCAGCGCGGGGGTCCTTGGCCCAGGCTGCAAATTGGTCATCCACCGCTGGAGCCACCTTCCATCTCATTCCTTCCGATACGCGGCGACTCCGTGAATGCTGATTCCCATCCGCCGCCAGTGTTTTACTGACGGACTGCCCTTCCGTGTGGCAAAATATAACGGCGGAACTAACCTGCGCACATCGAACAGCCTCCGGGCCCATTCAGCAAAATACAAACCCGAAAGTATCAATCCCAGTCCAAAGACCTACCTCCAACAAGTAATCGAGAGAATGCCCGGTCAGAAACTCCATATCGAGTTAGTCATAGGGCCGATGGACCTCTGAAAATGTATTAACCTCGTAAACCCCATTGTGAGCAACAGCAAAATCAGGGGCAAACATACATATCCTGCCGGGGTCATCAAAGCTCGTACACTTTGGGGAAATTTTCAATTAGAGTCCCTTTTATATGCGGCCTAGTCTCCTCTTCCAGACGCAGCCCCACGGTCCTCGCCCCTTGGCAGTTAACGAATCTGCACCCTTCTTCCAAAAGCGCGAAACACGCATGATCTCCTCTACCGCTCACGGGGGCACCCGCGGCCCCGCTTGAACTCCACACTCTTGAAAGGGACAAGATTCACAAGGATCAGGCAATTGATGAATGCTACCAGTCCAAGAAAAACAGCGGGCCGGCTGACGGTACAACTAGTTTGAGGCTGACGTGGAAATTTCTCAGCACGGCAGGCGTGGCCCTCAGGAAAGAAAATATCAGAGCAATCAGGACCGCAAGCAAGGCAATTTTGAGAAATGACCGGAGCATCTCTTTCAGGAATTGAAGAGATACAGGGCTCATGAAGCGAGCCGGGGACCAAGTTCGACAAGATCCGGATCAGGTGGGGGGTTGATTTACATCCGGTACAGGGCCCCACCTGATCTGATAGATTTCGCAACCAGTTGGGCTTTTCGAAATCTGGCGGACGATGAAATTTCCTGCATCTGTGAATAAGCTTGGACTCCGGAAACGGCCCATGGGGCTCGAACCGCGCAAACGGAACTCACGACCACCACAAAGAATTTGAAAATGTCTGGAAAGGAGTGGATCGCCCTCTGAGACACGTCATCAGGCAGCGATATAGGGAAGAAGGGCGCGAACTGCTCCATACGTCACTAAGCTTCAGGATGCCTGCCCTGCCTACAAACAAACCTGCAATCACAAAAACTACTCCTAGAAGAAGCTGTCCGTCACCCAGAAAAGGCATTTTTCGAATGAGTCTTCTGCATGTAAACCACCTGTTAGCTCATGGGCACCCTATCATTCCCAGGTGAAGCGAACAAGGTTGATCTTGCAGAATTCGGAAGCTTGTGCTAACTTCCGCCGCCACGAGATTTTATCTTCTTCCTTGACCAACCCGTGATCAACCCTGGGTTGAAAGGCTTACCAAAACAAAAGGCACGATCTTGGCTAAGATGAACCGTGACCATCAGGCGAGTAGGCTTTGATCCTTTGTGCGGGCGTCATCTTTGAGCCTGTCCATGCCCCATCTACGCCCAAGAGGGAAAACAGATCAAAAAGCCCACGATGAACGGAGATTCAACCAAGCTTGTCGGCGTCTGGGAGATTTTTCAAACCAAAGAGCCGGGTAAGCCCTACAGACAGGCATACAAGGGCCGCTCATTCGTTAGCAGAGGTGTCCACGCCTTTACGCTAATTTTGGAATATCGAGGTGACGGGACATTTCGCCGTGTCTCACAAATCGGCAACGACGAAAAAGTCCAGGACGGGACATGGAAGTTCTCGGGGAACGAACTTCGCCACAAGCGTAACGGCGTGATCGAGGAAGAAAATATATGTCCCGTGCGATTCGACAGTACCAAACCAATATTGCATGAGTTGAGGTGTTCGAGGACACTCACGATCCGGGACTGTTTGCCCAGTTCAAGCGACAGCAGTGATCTTTTCCAGGTAGGGCGCTTGTCCGTGGCAAACAGATAGAATTGCCACACACAACTATTGCGCCTAATAGATCATTCCGAGAAACCAAGTTTTTCAGGCCCCCTCTAGAGTGTCTCCAATCTTGCTACGGTGAGCATCCTGCTGCAAAAATATCAGGTGCCCCCGCTGAAGCAATAGAATGGTCGCGGTCAGGCCGAAGATCAGGTTCAGCCCAGGCCGCCACGATCGGCGGAATATATGCGCCGTGACCGAGTGCTATGAACATGCTGTGGACTATCCAGAAACTGAAAGCCACAATCAGAGACAAAGCCAATCCTACCGCCACTCCGCCTCCTCGCGGATTCACTCTGACGGCAAACGGAACGCTCAGGGCCGCCATGATCCAACAAACCAAAGGAAACAGGATGCTTGTCGTGCAGATCTACCAGGTATTGGGTAGGCGTTTGCCCTTTCTCGGTGAGCTTCTGTATGTAATCGCCAAGCTGTGTCAGGTTCATATCTTTTGCGACTTTCTCCACTCTGCCGAAATCTGCGGGAGATTTCTTCAGCGGCACTACCGCCGGAGGGCAGAGCTCCACGTGGAACCTTCCGTAGGTGTTGCGACTGGTGCGGTTTATGCCATAAAAGACCCATTGATCCTCCCACCATTTTGCCTTGTCTGCAAAAATACTTTCGGTGAAGTTGTAATTCCCGTCCCACGGATGATCGAAACATGCTCGAGTGTCTGTTTTGAGCTATCGAACTTCCGAATTTGGGTAATGGAATCAGGCGACCGCATCCAGATCTGATCCCTCTTGACCACTGTTGTGTCGGCCTTCCCCGCTATTTCCACATTTGAATATGCTCGCTGTAGCTATTTGACCATGGAATAACCGTTTCATTCGCTACAAACATAATCAGGGACGCCACCGAACCTATCAATAGCACGGGCCTGGCAACGCTAAGAGCATATATCCCGTTGGCCTGCATGGCAATGATTTCGGAGTGACGGGCCATCAGCAGCAGTGAAAGCATGCCCCCCATTAAAATTGCTAACGGGATAGCAAAGATAGAGTATCCTGGCAGCTCACAAGGAATACCTTCATCATCAGCCATCCTGAAGGGTTGTCCTGGAAGTAGTATTTCATCTTGTCAGTGAGTTCCACCAACAGGAACACCATGATGAATCCGGCCAGGCAGATAGCAAAGATCTTCAGGAATTCTTTGGTTATCTGTCTACGATCAATAAGTCTCAATGTTTGACCGTTCAAGGCAGAAGCGACTGGTAACTGGGGTGAAGGCAGAAACGCCGATGGGAATGCTCAACTGCGTCGAGATGCCAAGATCCAGGGATTTTCACGCAAGATACACTGTCCGCCGAACCCCGTCTTCTATGCTGATTTCTGGCTGAAACCGATGGACTGCAACTTGGATATGTCAAGATGGACGAATGGGCTGTCACCAAGCCAGCCTCTAGTGCCACCTGTATAACGATGGACCGGAGCGTCACTCAAGCCCAGTTCTTCACAAGACGATCTCAGCAGTTTTGACGTTCATGTACTCGACATGTCCGAGGTTAATGACGTTTTTTAGATCCGTCATCTTTTCCAGGGCCAGAAATATTCCTCGGATCCCGTCCTCAACGTGGAGATAAGTTTTCTGCGGCTCCATCACCGAGTATCTCGAGTTTCCCTGGTTTGGCCCTAAGCTTACTTTATGAAATCGAAGATCACACCGTGGGAATAACGCTCTCCTATCCACGAGACGAACCGAAAAACATAGCTACGTATGCCCCGAAGTCCTCTTCCGTAGGCTTGAATAATTGCTTCGGCTGCCAGCTTGGAAGCACCGTACAGAAGTCTGGAGCAGGGCGTAATCCTTCCGGGGTCGGGAAACGATCCGGCTCTCCGTGCCACGAGTGGCCGAACTGGTGAACACAATTTCCTTCGCCGACACGGCCTTCATCGCCTCCAGAAACTCGATGGGCACCAATAACGTTCTGCTGTAAATCTACGTTTCTGTCGATCTGCCCGCCTCTGACATCAGCGTTGGCAGCCAGTGGAATACCGTCGTAACGCCTTCCATGGCCTTTGTGAGTCTCGAGCCGTCGAGAATGTCGCCTCAATCAGTCTTATTCGTCCATCACTAACGGCAGGTTCCAGATACTGCCGGAAGCCGGTGCAAAAATTGTCGTAGACGACTACCTCATCATTGCGGCGACTCAGTTTCATAGACGATATGACTGCCGATGAAGCCCGCACCTCCGGTTACAAGTGCTTTCATCGTCTACTGTCTCTTTTCAGGCAAAAAGTCTATCATCAACAGGGCCACCCCCTGATCTCACTAGTCTTCACACCAGCTTCCACCGGCGCACTGTTCGGCTGATCTTCATCGACTATGTACAGTAGGACGATTACCATCTCTGCATAGGCGATGTCAGTATTGCCGAGAATGCCCATTGCTGCCAAGCATAATTCCCCACATAACCGAAAAGAAGAGGACAAGGACTACAATCGGCCACTTTTCTGAAAAACCTTGCAATGCACCCCAAATACTCCAAATGAGCCCCTGGCCCTATCTACCGAGCAACGTTAGCGCCGAGCCCAGCACGAAGATCATCCGAATCGGAACCCTGGAAAACGGCACAATCCCGTCCAGGGCGATGTTCAAGGCGCCCATGAAAGAAATTGGGTCCGCCCGCTAAATCTCGGGTCCCGGTCATAAGTAATGACAGTGGTACTGAATCCAGCAGCAGAAGTGATACCTCTTTAGAACCCGTAGCACTGCCTAAATCGACATATTTCACGAACTACCCTGGCATCGAGCAGGCGAAAATCACCGGTATCCTTCGGTACCTTCACCTCAGAAACTCTCTCCAAGAGCCAATAGAATATCTGCGCCGCCCTGAGATAAAGGTAATTTTCGCCCTTCCAGGAAGACCGCCACACCGATATCACCCACATCAAATCCATCCCGCCATTTTGCGACCATGGCCTCAATCAACTCCGGCGGGTCCTGGAGGTCCGCGTCTATCACAACGGAAACGTCCCCTCGACTATGATCAAGTGCAGCGATTAGCGAAAGCGGCCTTCCCTATCCTGCGGGAAAAGGTGACGAGCCAATGGATGACCTGCATCGACGAGGTCCACAATCGTACTGTAGGTCCGGTCTGTGCTGGAATCCAGCGAAAACCACTTGCCATGGACATTCTAGCCTGGTGAAAACCTGCTGCAAGCGGTCAACAAGCGGCTTAACGTTTTTTTCTTCATTGTACAGAGGGATGACCACACTGATCACCGGCGGGTCAACAGGACGTGTATGTTACAACAAATCCCTCCCTGACAACTTGCCTCTTGGCAAGAGCCTCAGGAATTGGTAGTCCATCCGTGCACGGCTCCTGCCTGGGACCAAAAGCACTGCGGCACGAGTCAGAGATCAGCCGAATCTCATGAGGGAGGTCGGCATGGCATATTGGGCAGGCAGATTCACCGTAGATGGACAAGTTTGGTTGTTTTCTAACAGAACTGCCTGTATCGTTCAAGAGAATAAGAGTTGAAATCACTTCGGAGGATCCTCCCCTTCCCTTTCGGCCCTGTTTGCCGTATAATATGAACACTGAACGTCAGGCCCCTTAGGAAACTCTCCCTGACTGTCGTCACAAAAAGGTTGTGAGGGGGCGCATATCATCCCCTACACGGCTGCTATTCCGAAAAATGAAAGAGGAGAAATGACTGATATTAAAAATTTGAAAGATCACTGAGATCAAAAAAAAGGTCACCTTAAGAGTACCCAAGAAAAAGTTCTCGAATTGATGGACGCTCAAGTTTACGGGATTTAAGAAAAACGTTCGAATCAAGGGGTTTCGCAAAGGAAAGGTCCCGCTTGACATTGTCACGGCTGCTTCAAGGCAAAAGTTGAGGCCGATATAGCCCGCAAGATAATTGAAGAGACTTTCAGCCCGGCTTGGACAAAAAGAAGATTGTCCCCGTTTCTGTTATCAAGATTGATCCGGAAGTCCTGAAAGCAGGAGGGAAACCTCTCAAATACACGGCGGAAATGAAGTACGCCGCCTATTGAAGTAAAAGACTACCAGGGATTGAAGCTTAAGAAGTACATCCGTGAAGTAAATGAAGAAGACGTGGGAGAGGGAATTCAGACACTCAGGGAGCAAAATGCTTTCAGCCCCAATTCCTGACGCACGAGGCGTAGCCGAAGGCGACCATCTGGGTAGTCGGACATCAAGGCCGAGAGCGGAGGAGCAGCCATACCGGCTTTGACGGTGACCGACTACCACATGGAACTGGGACGAAATTTTTATCTTCCAGATTTTCAGACACGAGCCTTGAGGGCCTTAAGCTTGACGGAAACCAAGGAGTTGACGATAAGTCTGCCGGAAGATTTGCCGCGCAAGGACCTCGCTGGAAAGACCGCCGCCTTT
>CAWBBA010000004.1:0-299350 GCA_963786905.1 uncultured delta proteobacterium
GTCCCCAAACGTGTCCGATCGCGAATTATTCGAAGAGCTGAGGCTCCACGTGGCTGTCATCAAGGAGAAACTCCCGCTCCTTGAAAAGATTAGTAACTGTTTGAACAATTTGAAAGACAATTGCAGGGTTCGCCACGAGGAACTGGAGCGGGTTCGTCAGCGGAGGCACGAAAAGCATGAAATACGATTTTCCGAACTGGAAACTGCGCAAAGAATGGCTCACACCTTTTACGAGGCTCGAGCCTCATGGACAAGCAGGCACAAGGCGCTATTTTGGTCGTCGGTAGTAGCGGTCGCCACGTCGGCTCAGGTGTTGGCGACTGTTATCATCCATTTCTTATCAAGACACTAGGTGCTGCGTTTCACAAGTATGATGACATTTGCACACCATGCGGTGTAGAGGCGCCGCTTGCTGCGCCCCTGCTGCCGGGCAGGGCAAGCCCTGCCCCTACATCACGGCATTCCCGCGCACGCGGGAATCCAGGAATGATAGGCAAGATGCCTGTCCCACCGACAGTGCCGAACCCTTAAGGGCCGCCTGTCCGATGCCCCTTGATCGCATGTGGATTGGACTTGAGATAATCACTCAAATGGGGCTGCTCGTGAACAACACCGCATCTCAGGCAAGGATGCTCCAGGTCACTGGGGAGGTTATCGGCCGATCCGGGGTCAAAAAGGGATCTAGCTGTCGTAAACGCTTCGTTTTGGCGAATTTTTGCGATGGGGTCTCCTGAATACTCTCCAAGGTCATCTTGCTTGAAGAACAGATAGCAGCATGGCGCTATGCCGCCATCGGACTGCAAGATCACTGAGTGCCAGAGTTGATGACAAAACTTCTCAGAAATGTGGTGCCCAGAGTCCTCTTTCCCCTGAACTCGAGCTTCGTCAGGACCTCCGCCATGCACCCATCTGAACACATCTACACCGAGTTGTCTCGCCAACTTTCGCGCGGATTCAACTTCCTGCAAATTATGGTTAAATGCCAAGAAACTTCCACTCGATCACGGGATTCCTGAGTTGTTTTCTTTTCTTGTATTCGACGATGTGCCGCGTGTTGTCCAACACCAATGCTAGCTTGCCTGTGCGGTGATATTGCTCATAGGTCTCCTGCGAAGCCCCGCTAATGCTGACAGCCAGGTGATCGAGTCCGGCATCGCATAGTTCTTCCAGGACTTGCTTGCGGCCGACGTTCAAATTGCTCGATATTGCCGTGAATATGCGGCGTCCGTGAAACATGTTCACCATGGCTGCAATTTGAGGGTGAAGCAGAGGTTCACCCCAGTTGAACAGATGAGCGCTAATCAGGTATTGGCCTATTTCGTCCACCAGCCGCTGAACTATCGACGGATCGATCAGGCTCTGCGCACGGCCGCTGTCGCGGCGAGCACCTGTAGGGCAATAAGGGCATTGCAAGTTACAGCGGCTGTTAACATCTACTACGGCCGTCAGCGGAAATGAAGCCGGCCGAGCTACTCGTCGCAGCTTTTCAGTTTCGCACCGCAGCAAATTGGTGAGTTTGCGGAGAGTCAGATATGGCCGCACTCCCAGCCCAAGGCTTGTCATTCTCCTTATGGAGCCAAAACGATATGGAATGAGATTTGTCACTTCGAGAAGGACTCTCCTTTTCTCGGAAATTTGCAAGGCGCAGCTCTGGCCGACAGCCAACGGACGCCCCTCAGGGGGCTCCCATCAGGTGCCTAGGAAAACAACAATTTGTTTCATCATAGTAAACAGGGATCTTTTTGGCAACAGAGGCTTCCTCTGGCCAGAATAGGAGCCCCTTTCAGAGGGTTTCAAACCGCTTGTAGGAGGTGCCATGTCAAGAGAAATAAGACAGTGGCTTATTGCATCGACCATCGGGGGTCTGGGAGTTGTCGGCCTTCTCCTGAGCAGCCCACTGGTCCTGCCGGATGATCCGACCGCTCTTTTACGCTACGTCATAATTCGAGTCATCGCTGTCCTGATAGGACTCATAGCCCTGAGCGGCGGGATGCTCTTCGTAGATTTCATAACCCCTGACGATTGGATGGATGGAATTGGAAAAGACCACACGGCTTCGGCGATTCTCATGTCTGCTGTTGTGCTTGTTATTGGCGCAATACTTTGTTGGACCTGACGCTTGGGCGCTTGGGCCGCCCTACAAAAGGTCCCTGAAACGACAGTTGACCTTCATCATTGCCAAACATCCGAAATATACCTGGGGCGGCGCTGAAAGTCTGGATCAAGGGCTGGATTGCTCCGGCTATATCTTTCTGGCCTGCAAGTGGGCAGGAATTCCGGGGATTACACGCACGACGGCATTGCGCATGTCGCTGGGTTTGGGCGGCTGGCAGAGCAAAGACATTGATCTAGCCGATGCGGATGAATGTGACCTCTCCTTTTGGACCTTCAACGAGCAGAGACAAAACGGCCACGTGGGGGCGCTCTTGAGGGGTCTGGACGGGGAATTACAAGTTACGCACGCCAGCAGCAGCCGAGGGGTCGTGCTCGACGACCTGGACGGGGTGTTCGTGCGGAAGCTCACAAAATTACGAAGATTGACAATAGGAGACTGAAATGGATGCAACAAAGGTTTGGTGGACGTCAAAGACAATATGGATGAACCTGATTGCCCTAGTGGGATCAATCTTCATCGCAATCGGCTTTGACCCGGGGCGGTGGGCTGAAATTTCTACAGTGTCGCTAGCTGTGGTGAATCTGATCCTCAGGCTTTACACACGGGAGCCAATCACCTTTGAAACCGACCCCAAATGAGTTGGGAAGGATCAACTATAGGGAGGTACCTTGATGGCCTCAAACAAGGGAAGACACAAATTGCCGTCTCCGAAAAAACCCGAAGCGTCCGCAGTCGATGCAGCGCAGCAATCCAGTGCAGGCTGGGCTGGGATTAAGTATTTCAAGCCCCGCGACTTCACGTGCAGATGCGAAGGGCTCTGCGGACACCCCGATGTTATTTCTCGGGAGCTGGTGGCAAAGCTCGACAAGATCCAAGATCTCATCGGTATGCCGGTAATTGTGCTGTCTGGGACTCGATGCGAGAAATTCGGTCGGAAATCTGGGGGCAGAGAGCGCTCAGCTCACACTGTCAAGAGCGGAGTCAGCCACGCCGCTGATATTCGCTGCCTGGACGCGGCCTTCAGATCTGCGTTTCTCATCCGCCGCTCTCCCTCTCTTCAACCGGGTAGGTATAGGAAAGGAGTCTATTCATGTTGATGATGATCCCGAATTGGCGCCGAACGCTGTCTGGCTTTGTTAAACAAAGGGGTAAGCATGGCTCTAATACCTGATGACACGCAGGTTTCGGATTGCGAGGGCAGAGTCGGGACCATCATTGACACCGCTCGGGACCTCTTCAACGAGACAGCCGGAGGATTTCTCACGGATGCATTCATCTTGCGCTCTATCAATAGATGCCAACAGGACATCGCTCAGGAGGACTACTGGCGCCGTGAGACCTGGATCCCGAGCGTCTCCGGAACAAACGAGATAGACCTTCTAACAGTGATACCGCAATATCAAGACGTGCACCAGCTTCGTTTCGTGGGCTGCCGGGAGCCCATGACGCCCCTGGGCAGTTTTCAGGAGTATCAAGAGCTAAAAGCCGACGCAAATACGCCAGGGATACCGCAATATTATGTAGTGCAGAACAACACTTTGTTCGTCTGGCCTCCACCCGATAGAGACTTGGAATCCGGTTTTTGTATCTACCATTCCTATCTGCCTGACAATTTGACCTGTTCGGCTGCCAATCCGAACCCGCCTATACCAAAGGCCCACGACCTGGTGTTTGTCTACTTTGTGCTCAAGCAAGCCTTCCTGAGGGATCGGCATGCTCCTGGAGCGGACATGAAGTTCCAGGAGTACTCCGCCCTGTACGACCGAGAAAAACAGAAGCTGCTTGCAGCAGGAGATCCGCCCGGGCTGGCTTTAAGATCCTATAGGTGATGCCGTTTTGCATTTCGACCCTGGTTACCGGGCTCTGCCTGGTAACCTCCGGTGCCGGGCTCTGCCCGGAGCGCAGAATAGCATGCGCTGGTCGCTTCACATCCGAGTTGCGCCAGTCCATGGAGGCAGAGACTCCTGAACGGCATTCCCAGACTGAGCCCCATTGGCGCTAACTTAATGGCTTGTTCCCCCCTTTCCCAAAGAGGGGTCAGGGGGGAGAGGCGTTAAAATAACAAGCCTCTCCAAATTTGTGAGCCCCGGAGGGGCTCAATGATAGTAGCCCGGCAATTCATTGCCGGGTGACCGATGAGCAATGATTCAGTTCTTCCTCCCCGAGGGGCGTCCGAAGGATGAGTCCTTCGGACGCCCCTCGGGGAGGAAGAAGGCTCTTTTGGCCGTTCATTCCCGGCGATGAATCGCCGGGCTACTATCAAAATGTCCCCCTGGGACAGTAGCTCATTTTAACGCCGCAGCGGTTTCATGAAAGGAGTGTCGTCTTGACTCAGGATTCGTACCGCACAATCAACCTCTTCAACTGGACCGGTGGGATTGTGGGCCGAAGACGCAATCCACTTCGCTTCATGGAGAGCGCTCTTGCAGCCGGTGAAAATGTAGACGTGGCAGACGGCGCTCTGCGCACGAGGCCCGGTACGTCGCTCACCTCATCCGACAGCCTTCCCGCGGGTGAGGTCATGGCATTGGAGAATGTGCGCTTCCCCACGAATGAGGTAAGTTACCTTGTGGCACAGGTCAAACATTCCCCATCGCCGCCGACCTGGGAAACAAACACAGCATGGGAGGAGTTGACCTCGCTGGCATTCACAAATCCGCCTTATGCCGTGTGGACGGGCAGAATCGGCTCGTCATTGGTGTGGGACGCCGGGAACGGTCGAATCCTTAAGTTTGCCGGCGGTACGGAAGGTGGTTACACCAATGACCTATGGACCTATGATCCGGAGACGGACACGTGGGCAATCCTGTACCCTTATACCGACGATGCCCCGACTGTCGGCGGGCCTGGCTTCAGGGCAGGCCACAGGGCAGTTTATGTGCCCGCGATGGAGGCTATGGTCGTATTGGGCGGAGGCTCTTGGGTGCCCTGGCCCGACAATGATTATGAAGACGACCATTTGCACATTTGGGACTGCCAGACAGATACATGGACTTCGCAGGCGACCACAGGCGAGACTCCCCTTCCTCGTAATCATTTTGTAGCGATACTTCGCGGGAACACCATAATCATCCCTGATTGTGCAGCTTATAACAATCTCGCTTATTACAGCCTAGACCTATCTACTTGGGTATGGACACGACACGAACAGGCTGCAATGACCGAGGGGACACCCATCGGATACCATCATCAATCAGGGGTATATGATCCGGTGAATGATGCCCTAATCATGGTTGGGGGATATTACGGCGATAGCGTCATGAGCGCCGCGACTTTTGTTTTAGATTTTGCTACGGAGACTTGGACACGAAAGGCTGATTGCCCCGTAATAGACACCGACGAAGTGGGCATTATAGGGCATCAGGCCGTCTATTGCTCAGGCAAGATGCTTATTACCGGCGACTCGGGCTACTGGGAAACATACTCCGACCCCAGGAATCCCTTGGAGGCTTATGTCTACGACGTCGCGAGTGACTCATGGACCGCTCACGCATGGGATACGGCCTTTGATGTCCCTGAGGGAGAGGGGCCCTTGCCTCCGCGGCGTGGGGATCATGCAATGTGCGTTTCCGACACCGGGGAAACCTTCATTTGGGCCGGAAATACTGGCACGTACAGCGACATGTTTCACAGCCTGTGGAAATTAAGCGGCCAATGTTCAAGCTGCGACGGCAGCACAAAAGTAAACCTCTTCGCCAGCCCTGACCACCTCCCCACGACAACCGGTCAATTCGAGTCGATCTATGAGTTTACCAGCGTACCGGGGATCTGCACATTCGGCGTCCTGAATGATCGCGTGGTGATTACCGAAGGCATTGCCGCGCCTCCGCTGGTGTGGGCCGGCGCTATGGCAGACGATGCCTCTGACTGGCCGCACCCGAAGGCCGTATTGATCGCTCAGGACGGCGAGCGATTCTACGATGTCTCGTCTGAAGTCTGCGATAAAGATCCTGATACGGTGGCGCAAGTAGGTGGTATCCGGACCTGGGGAGCGATTTATATCTGCACTGATATGCCCGAAGTCGAGGGCTTTTACTTCGATATGGAGAGCCCGAATACCGGAGCCACAGGCACAACCACGAGCACGTTTCACTCTCCCATGCAGATCACAGAGGCCGACCATGTGGCCCGCCAAGACCTCAAAGGCACGATAGTGAACTGGGTGCAAGATTCCGGGGCCACCGGGCATTTTACCAATGCGGGAGGGGAAACCATAACTGTCGGTCCCGGCAACGATCGGGGAGCCTGGAATAATGGCACTGCGTACGTCGTCGGAGACACTGTTACTCTGAACGGAGTGGTCTACTGGTGTATCTTGAACCACACAGGGCACACTCCTCCGAATCTGACATACTGGAGAGTCAATAACCCTGACATCGTGGCGGGAATAGCTGTTGACCTTGAAGACGGTGAATTTCTGATTACGGCAGTCACAAATGGCGGGGTCGGTGCAGCGGAAGTGACCCTTGCGGCAACTCACGCTAATGCCACGGTTGATGCGGCTTACGGTCTAACCATAGACACGAACGGGCTCACCGTGAATTTGGGCTATCAGACCGGCGTAGAATCCTGGTCCAAGACGCTCGCAGGCGGTGCAAGCCTTGCAGGATATTCGATCAGAATTGTGGTCCCTGGTTCGGAAATCAGTTCCGGCGGCGACCATGTTCAGTTGACGCTCAAGGGGCCGACTGTTCTTCCTGCGCATAAACAGTACGCATCTTCAATTGGTACTGTTACTGTTAATCGGGTGTCAATAGTTGAGCGTGATGGAGCGACAGCGAACGGGACAACTACGCCGACCCTGATAACATTCCCTGGACTTTATGGGACGCATACGAATAGCAAAACACTGGGATATCCGGGGCTTGAAGTCACTACCGATGTGATACCTTTTACTGTTGACGAAACAAAAGATTACATTGTGACCTTGGATATCAAATGGGCCACGAGTTGGTATGTCCCGGCTGATGCACCTGTTGTTGCTGCCCAGCAAACCTTCCGGGCGGGTTATCTGCCCTGGGTCGCTGGAACAGCTTATATCAAAGATTTTGGGTGGGGCAACGATGGTAATTCGGCCCAGGATCAGACCGTCACCGGCTTTACTGAAGTGCCGTTTATTTTGGGCCTCGAAAAGCTCACAATCACCGGAATACAACCCGTCTCTCCGGGCCTGGAAGTGGCGCATACAACCAATGCGGTTCAGATTGCAAGTGGAACATGGGAAAGCCTTGACTCTGTTGCGATTACACAGGTCACTCCCGGATCTTCAACGATCTATCATGCAATTAGTTTTGATGCACGAGCGAGTTTTTGGGTGTTCGTGGCTGCGGCATGGCGTCAGATTGTTCGGAACAATAGCGGGACTTGGCAGTATAATAATTCAGCCACGACAACCCCGAGCTGGCAGAATGCCACGGTCAATTCCCTCCTTGGAGCACTTCGTCAGGCATTCGCGGATTCACATAACCAGACGAACAAGGCTGCGTTTGAGGCTATCACGCAAGAGCAGTGGTCAGCGAGTGGGGGATTCGTTCCCCACGTCACCACGACATTAGATTTCGCAGTGGGAATGCAAGCGAACAGCACGAATGTTCCGCTGCTTTCAGCTTACGAGATCACTTATGGCGATGCAGGCCAAGCGATCATCGAAGGCTTCCAAAATGGTGCATGGACCGGAGGCGACGGTTGGACGGACAACACCATCGTCAATGGATCAAGACTCGGGCAGTCCGGGTCGATCATGTACGCTGGGCCCTCTCCGTTCAAAGCTGATTACCATGTTGTGGATCAGGTTCCCGGCTACTGGTTCCGGCTCTTGACCAACGGGACCTCTCCGGACTGTGCCATAACCCGAATTCGTTACAAGGCCCCCTGCCAACCCCTCGCAAATATCGGAGACGGGCAGCCGGACACCCCACTTGGCTTTATTTACCAGGATGCGAGCACGAGCAGCATCCGGGATTTCACCGTTGAGGTTTCCGATAACGTGCTCACTGAGCTTTCCAAGGCTGACATTCCAATGCAGCCGGAAGACTTTCTGTTTGTCGGTTACCTCACCTGGTTTAACGAGATCGAGATCACTCCTTACACGGACAATAATCAGGAAGCATCTGTCCTGTCGGCTGCGTACTGGAACGGGGAAGCATGGGCGCCTCTGGCCGTAAAGGACGGCACTATCGGTTCCGCAGGGAACACCCTCGCGCAAAAAGGGAGGCTCTCATGGACGCTTCCGACCGATTGGAAGACCAGTATCCCGTTCAATGCCTCCTTCAACAGAGGCTATTGGGTTCGACTCTCTGTGAGTGGCGCCCTTATCTCTACTGCTGCGATATCGGAAGTGAGAATTTATGGTGTTCCGGATGCGCTGAAAAAACACAAGTTTGCAGCGACCTTCCAGAACCGGATTGTGCTTGGCAACCGGCCTGATGCCCCGGATCAGGTCGATATTTCCCGTGAGGATGAAGAATACGGCTTCACCGGTAATGACAGCGCATCATATCGTGTGGGCGGCACGGATTCCATCCAGTGCGCTATTTCCGCCTGGAACGGACTGCTCATCGGCAAGACTGAGACGTGGCATCAATTGATAGCTTCCGCGTCGGGGGATTTTCAATTCGAGAGTGTGGAGGCGGCTCGCCATGTTCCGATCAATTCTCAGTGTGTGGTCAAGGCCCCTGTGGGTGGTTTTGACTATGGAGATAGATATGGCCTATTCTTCGTTAATCGTTACGGTGCTTTTGTCAGCACTGGTCTTCATGTTGATTCTCTTTGGAATACCTCCAGAGGCAAGACCATAAGCGACGTGCTCAACTGGTGGGATACCACGGAAACTCCCAGACTGGACCTGGACTATTTGCACCTGGCTTGCGGCGAGTACTGGCCGGCGAGGAATTGGATTGTGTGGGCCGTGCCGATGATTTTGTCCGAGGGCTCAGGGCCGCAGGCTTCCAATAACCGTCTGATTGTCTACGATCTGACACTTGGGGCATGGTTGCCGCCTTTCACCATCAGCGCTGCGAGTCTTTGCACCGCCTACCATTACAACCCAAACGCTCCGGGGAAGCTAGGGGACCTCGGGCTCTACGCGGGGGATTACCGGGGGAGAGTGATACGGCTCTTTGGGCCAGGGGTTATCTCTGATTTGGGCTCCACGATTTCAGCCTGGGTGGAAACGGGATGGTTGGATTTTGGATCCCCCGAATACAGGAAGTTGCTGCGGATGCTCTCCCTGTACGGCAAGACCGCGGACGACGCTATAACCGTGACCGCTTTCGCTGATGGCGATACTTCTGCTTCCACAGTTGCAGAGTTCCATGACCTCTCAAATTTAGGGAACAAAACCTTTGCGTTGGAGCAGGAGTCTCACAATGTCCAGGGCCGTTTCTTCAAGTTTCGGATCGCATTTAACGATGTAAGTGAAGTCTTCGGACTACAGATAGCCACCTCGCTTATACACGACTGGGGGGCTTTGTGACCATCGCCTGAGGACGCACGAAGTATTGCAAATACCCTCAAGGTTTAGAAAACAGGAGACGATAAAGATGCCATTCCCAAACTATACCAGAAGCTCATACGCGACATACGGAGGCCGCTCTCCTTCGGAAAGTAATCCATTCCTCGGACCGACCCGCCAGATTGGGCAATTGGTCGCCCGACTGTCCACGCTCCAAAAGCGACCGGCCTCGGACCAATCGTCTGGAGCAAGCGGCGGACTGTCTGACTGGGGGACCCATGTGGCCCGCCCCGCTGATCCTGAGGTTCGTGACTACATGTCCAACGTCCTGGGAGGCCAGCGTAATACTCTTGATGATTACGTCCGCCGAGCAGCAGGAGCGAGCATCAGGCGCGGGGGAAGGAACACGGCAGGAAGGCCGCCTCTGGACTCAGCCCTGTACCAGCAAGCCATAGAAAGTCTTGCAAAAGGTTATGGGGACCGTTTCCGCGATGCCATGGATTACAACAAATACGTCAAGGGGACTGAATCGAGTCAGTTCTCCGATAATATGAGAAACCTGCAAAACCTTTTGGGCATGCAGCAGCGCTATTTGTCCAGCTCGGCTGATTGGCAACAGAAAATGGGGAGTCTGCAGCGCGTCCCCGCAACCCCCGATGATAGCCAGGATCGCGCTCTGAAGGAACTGACTCTGGAACGCATGCGCCGCCAAATGGAAACGGAACGGTGGCAAAATGTGTCTGCAAAGGAAGATCGCCAGAGGGCCTTGGACGAAAAGCTTGCCACGGAGACAAAATGGACACAACTCATGCAAAAGGCGGGGCTGGCATCCAAGCTCGGAGGTTCCGGCCTCTGGTCAGCGGAAGACTCTGCGCTGGCGGATCTGCTGGGTGTTAAAATGGGTACCCAGTCGCCCTGGCAGCGAAGATTACAAGTTTCCCGTCGCGGGTGATTGCGTGCAGTTGTTCTCCACCGTGGAGATCACGGCTAACGCAGAGAATTAAGTTTTTTGTCGTCGCTCGATCCGGTTACGAGGCTCGGCTTGGTAACACCGTGTCCCTACGGATTCTCCCTTCTGGTAAAGGCGCAGAGGCGATAGGCCGTAACAACGATTTGTTCCCCCCTTTCATAAAGGGGGGTTAGGGGGGATTTTGGGATACCGTTTGAAAATCCCCCTAAATCCCCCTTTAGAAAAGGGGGACTTTGACCGTCCCCTGCATCCCTCTCCATGCCGTCTTCGATCCTTTTTCAATTTATGAGTTGACAAGCCAGGTTAATTATGGTCCCATTGGTCCCATAGAGAACATTTGTTTTCCATGATGCGTCCGCGTGATGCTGGTAATTGCTAGCAAGTAACCAGTTGAAAAGCGGCAATTCGTGAACCCGTGAGTTAACCTAATAGGTTCATAGACCGACTGCCTAGCAATTGACCTGCTCGGCAGTCGGGCCGGAAATCCCAAGGTTCCTCGAAACAGGACCAATGGGGGAGGCCTTTCGTGCTGACCTCACAATTCTATCACCTGGAGGCGGGCCATGCAGAAGACCAATTACCGCAAGCTTGTGTCACATTCATTCGACAAGCTCCACGAGCACCTGTCCATGCTGAGATCCCATGTGGAGGTTATGGACGACCCAATAGCTCGAAGGCACTTGGAATCCATGGAATACGGCTTGCTCGCGCCCATGCGCAAGCTCCGAATGCATCTAGCTATCCCGTATGACTGGCACGAGCAAAAGGGCACAGCTAAGGAGGCCACCAAATGAAGCACAGTGCGTTGACGGTGGATCAATGGAAAGAGCTGAACGCTCACAGGCTAGTTGAATGCCGCTGGGGATGCAGCATAACCGTCGAGGCATGCCGGTCGTATCCAGTCCAGGACAGGGCGTTACGTGCTGCATTTCAACGGCCAACGAGAGCCTTATCCCAGAGTCAATGCAGATTATCTAAATTGTTTGCTGCCAGAACCCTGCCCTCACTTGGTGCCGGATGAGGAAATCAATGGGCTGGCAGAAACCATGCGGGATGCACAACCGCCGCACCTCTCTGGAACGCCGAGCACGATCACGCCACGCCAGAGAGCTGGATCGCCTCGCGAACCCGGATCGGATGCTGCGCGAAGCGCAATGGAACCGGTCGCTTGTCAGGTAATAGTTCACAGCGGAGAGCTCAGAGAGATTTTGTCTCGTTGCCAGGATCTGCCTTCCAATGCATGCTCTCCGGGCTCTGTCCGGAATGAGTTCAACGCCTCATCCCTGCCGTTATGCGGCAAATTTTAGGCAGGTCCCAGCCGACGAGCGTTCCCAGGCCGGAGCATGGGAACGAGAACCAATTGCCTTAACAGACTTTTCGAAACGAAAGGACGACGTAATGAAAAGATCGGAAATGGTTTGCAGAAAGTGCATCAAGTTTGAAGGAACCCAGTGCCGCCTCGATCCTGAGGTCCTTCCGCTCAATGACCCGGACAGACACTGGTGTGCTCAGGGTCAGTGGCATGAGTGGTCTCAACGATACCAGGAGATGGAACCGTTCTATTGGGGCGAATGGGAAGAGAATAGCCGTGAGACTGCTTGATAGAGTTTGGGATCGGGGAGACGACAACATTAACCATCATTCAGCTCGTAGAGGCACGGCATGGAGACTGTCCCAAAGTCCCCATGAAGACTGAAATCGTGCCATTATCGGGAAATATTGCAGGTGTGGGTGGCCCGGACGTTATACGTCCGGGTCGCGAAGCGACAAGAGGTATAAGGCATGCCACGTGCTCAGATAGCGGTTTGACCAAGGGTTGAGGGCGGGAAGTCGGAACCTCTTGTGCCTTCGGCACCCGGAGGCAGTGGCCTCCGGGCCACCCAGAGTAACACGATTGGTCCTTTGCATAGAATTTTGAGACACCCTCCATGCCGTGCTCTCTCTAATTTTTTGTCTCGTTGCCAGGCTCCGTCTGGTAATGCATGCTCTCCGGGCTCTGCCCGAGATTACAAGAATATCTTATCGTTTCCACTTTGCACTATCGGAGGCAGAGCCCCCTGATGACCATTTCCAGGCCGGAGCCTGGGAACGAGATTTGATCCCAGGATGAAAGGGGCAAACCTTGATAGAAACGGATAAACAGCGGCGCTGGTGGTTTGCCAGTCATCCGGAATTCAGCAAGCCCGGTAGAGCGGGTCAAGGAAGGCCGGCACTAAGGTTCACTATGTCGAGATGGCAAAAGACTGCTGCCGGTCCAGGTCTCTTCCATGGCCCGCCAACTATTTCGGATGCTGTTGCCGCGATACGCAGAGCGCTTGACTACCTCCAGCAGAACAATCCTATTCTGATGGATGACCGTGACCGAACCAGGGAGACGATGAAAAAAACCTTGGAACAGGCCGCGAAGATTGCAAAAATAGCTGAACAGATTGCAGACGGGCATGCTTATGATGAACATGTGGTGAAACAAGATGAGTTCCCCCGGGTCAAAAGTCGTCAGGATTTTCGGAGACTCATTGAGCGGATTTTGAGAAACCCCGCCGAGTGGAAGCCGCTTAAGGAGGGTCGTAGCGCCTACTGGGATGAAAAAACAGGAACCATTGTTGTTCGTGACCCCAAACACCCTGACGGAGGCACAGCGTTTCGTCCGAAAACCGGTAAGCGGTACTACCATAATGACATTTGGTAACCAGGAGATCGTGATGAAAGTCAAGAAGCTAACTGCTGACCATATCTCACTCGTTGTGTCTCAGTCTGAATTGGGAAGAATGGGTAACGGTCTTAATGAAGTCTGTAACGGAATACACGTCGTTGACTTCAAATCTAAGATGGGAGGGAATCCCGATGAAGTTCAGCGGATACTCGATGACATCGTCGCAATTTACCGCAAAATGGAAAAATCAGGATCATCGCTTGTAACGGTGAACCTTTCCGATCATGAACTGCGAGCGATCATCGGTGCTCTTAAGGAGGTCTGTGTGGGAATAGACGAGTTTGAATTTTCAGTTCGGATGGGCGCGGCACGCAGCGAAGTCGAACAGATACTGGATCAAATAGTCCGAATTTACCGCAAAATGAAACAGCTCGAGTAGGATGTGATGAGCGAAGCGAACCGTATCGCTCGTGAACAAAGCAAACGTAGGGCGACGCGTGGCCGCCGGTGGGCGCGGCCCGCCCTACCCGGCTGTGCCCGCCCGCTTGTCTTTGCGCAAAAAGATCCGGATAGGAGAGGGACATGCCATTCGATTTCAACAAACTCCCGGATAGAGCCAAACGATGGTGGTTCGCTCAAGTGAATCCCGGCACCGGCAACCGTGAGAAAAACACCAAAGGAGACAGCGAAAAGTCCCGGAAAAGATTTGAGTCGCTCAGCCCTTCTGAAGCGGCTGTGAAAAAGGCAATTGACGACGACAGAGCGCGACGAGCAAATGTGGCCGAACTTGAACAACAAATGAAGGACATTATCGAGGATTTCCGCAAGAGCGAGGCAGAGAAAAACGCTAAAGAAAGGCTCACTGGCAAGAAACACCCGAAAGTGGCACCGGTCAGTCCTCTTGCGGACCGTCTGGCGGAGATAGCCCAGCGTTTGGGATGGAGAGATGAAGCTCGTAAGCAAATTCGTGACTTTGGTGAGAATCTTGTGCGCGATCCGAAAAGCGAGCCATCGAGAAGGCCAGGATATTGGATCGGTGAAAGCCCAAGACAAAGAGAACTGCGATTGCTCCAACAGTCATATCCGGATACGCACCTTCGACGGAATGATCCTCTGATCCGCGACAGGCTACCTCCAGAGGACTATGCCAATTTAGAACCTCCTGGCCCTAACATGACCAATCCGTTTCTTGGTCGGCTCTTTGTGCCAACAGAGTCCAAAGCGCCTCTTTTGCAAATTCCGATGTGGGGCAATAAGACTTACGACATCGAGGAAGTTAAACGCACGGTCGAAATGCCAATGGACTGGAAGGATCCGGCGGGATCGATTCGAGAAGGCATGCAACAGAAACTTAGTATGCTTAAGACAGTTCTGGAGAATTTGAGGATTAATTCGAAGGCCCGCCGGTGAAGCAATGTTCATTTTTCCCACTCAATTAGAAATCGACATTCAATGTTGGTCTGTGAGTAACTGCACAAGATATTGGTTGACCGCAAATGTGACTTGTAAGACAATAATGCAGCCGTCTTAAATTAACGAAATGACGGCTTGCATAGAGCTGCATCGCAGTATTGCATCTCACGACGTGCCAATCAGCATCTTTTGGAGCCAGCCACAAGCATGATAGTAACCAAAATACTTATTTTCGTTATTTCTACCTTTTTCTTTCTATTTGTGCTTTCAGGTTGCGCTGAGCTTCTATATCAAGGAGTAGACAATATACGATGTAATGAATGGTGCAAGGACAAACCTGACCGGCACCAATGCTTTGATCGATGTGTATCTGAGGGAGTTCGGTCTCGGTCTGAGGCAGAGGAGAAAGCCAGAAGTCAGGAGATTCAAGCTCGCTGGGATGTAGAAGACAAGATTCGTTTAGAAAGGGAAGCCGAGGAACGACCCAGGAATAGAGAGATCAAGGCCCGCTCGGAAGCGGAGTACAAAGGCAAGAAATAGCACTTACCATAGAGACTGCCCTTTTTCGCGGGTTATCATCGACAACTCTTTTTCATTTTCTATCCCCGTCATCTTCTAACCCCCTTCCGTTATACCCAATTTATCAAATGCATTTCGGAGGCTGACCTATGCAAATTCCAGAAGAATTGACGATTTTTGGCAGAACCTACGATGTCTGTGATGTGGACCCAATACACGCATGCGAAGGAATACTCGGGATGGCAGCTTATCGGGATGGGGCCATCTATCTTGACCGGAACATGGACCCGTCCCTGACTCTGAGCACCCTCTGGCATGAAGCCTTTCATATAGCCCAGCAAGAATTACTGGGCACCGCGGATGAAGCTCAGGCCAGGTGGGTATCGCTATTCATCCACACCTTCCTTTTGCAGAACCCCGGTATCTTGGAATGTTACCTAACCGCATCAAATTCTGCCGCCTTTAGCGAGGAAGAGGCTGGGGAAGGCCTGCAAGGGTAAAGCACTTCAATTGGTAAGTGAAAGGGGGAGATTTTGATAGAAACCGAAAAGCAACGCCGTTGGTGGTTTGCCACTCATCCGGAATTCAACCACAAAGGGACCGGCCTTCGCGGATAAGAGGAAGAAGACAAATTCTTCCATTACCAAATGAAGCGTGGCGGCCTTCCCTGCAAGGCACGTCTTTTCTCTTCTCGATGTCAGACACGCCCCGACAATGCTTGCTCCCTGGCCTTTACCCGAAGAGCAAACATTTATCCCTTACAGTTTGAGGAAGATTGTGGCAGAGCCGCCCAATGAGCGTTCCCAGGGTGGAGCCTGGGAACGAGAATTGCAAGCGACCGCGTAACGCGGATGATGCTGAGCCCCCGTGTCTCACGGGGTCCCCGCCTATTAAGCGGGCTCGTCTTTGTATTCTCGCACCTTCTTGGCCAGGGACTCTTCCATCTGGCGGACTTTGCCTCCGGCATCGTCGAGCTTCGCGCGGCGTTCCGCCAATTGTTCTTCATTAGCGGCCAACGCAGCAACCCACTTTGCCCGCAACTCCTGTTCCTTCGGCTGGTGTGACCCTAGCGTTTGGAGATTGGAGCGCAGTCGGCCCTGTTCTTCGGTCATACGTTGCACCTGTTGAGTCCACTCGGTGATCTGCCGCTGCAAGCCAGCCTTCTGGGCCATTAGGTCACTCAGCTCCTTCATAAAGGCCTTAGCGCCCGCGGACAAATAGGGCTGGGCAAGGTAGAAACGGATCTGCTCCTCACTACTCTTGTCCAAATGTACCGTTTCTCGCACGTCGCGCTTCTCCTCAACGACGAAGTCCACCGTCTCTCCAGCCTTCAGCGGCACTTCGAAGCGGTAATGGTTGTCCACCTCCTTAAGCGGCTTCTCAGGTTTGCTGAGCCGGTAACCGGGATTTCTCGGCTGGTGCAGCCACAAGGTCGCCGCCTCTCTGCCGCGGTTTACGATCTTCCATGTGTTGGTGAGGGTCTCAACAGAAGTGAGGGTCAAGTATGCCGTCAACGAGGCGGCCCTTGAAGTGTGGCGCCCGAAGGCTTTTTTCCCGCGGCGTGACGTCCACTGAGGCATCCAAGGCATAGGGGATTACTTCCTGGCTGCCGGGCGGGAGTGTGTGAGTGAGAATGCCCTCACCGAGCGACGTGCTCCCCTCGAAGAAGGTGACCGCGCCCGCTTCCAGCGTCAGGTCGGTAGCATTTTGCACCACAAAAGCATTGGTAGTTCTGGGAGCGAAAGACGCCTTGTAGTAGAGGAGCCGCCGCCCGCTGATCGGTTTCGAGATGATGGGGACCATGGCCGCCTGGCCGCGGGAGATTGAAACCTTCTCCTTGGGCTCGTAGCTGAATAGGTCACCGATTTTCGCGCCCTGAGCCCCGCTGCCGTAACTGCCCGCGAGAAGTTCGCCCAGGGGTTTGGCGGGTTTCTTCTCGGCATCCAGTCGTCCCAACGCTGGTGAAGCAGGCGCCCCGGCGGCCGCCTGATCCATCATTTGGCGCTGGACTGCAGGTGGCGCGGCCATGCGTTTGCTGCTCGCGCGGAGCTTTTCCTCCTTTGGCGCAGCCATGGCCGCACCCTCGTCCTTCGCAAGATCGGGGGATGACACTGCCGCCCAATCCACGGCCAGGTCGGACAATCCCGGGATCGGCACCTGTACACGCCTGACGTAATACGGCGAGTACAAATCCATCACGTAGGAGATTGGATTACCGGCAACGAAAGAGATCGTCACGTCCTTCCAATCGTCCTCCGTGTTGTTTTCTGCCAGTGCCCAGCCCTGGAGGAGGGGAGAGGTGTCCTTCTTTTTTTCATCGAAAATGACACGGTAGGAACACTTCCAGATGGGCATTTCGATTAGATAACCAATGCGTAGCTCGCGCTCGCCCTGTCCTGTGGCGCTCAACGTCAGCTTTTTGCGGTTGGTGTATTTGCTGTCAAGAGAGAGGTCCAGGAGTCGGCGAAGGTCGCGCTGGAGCGACTCATCGACCAGCGAGAACTCGGATATGGCGAAGAGATCCAGGGAGCGGATCGGACCGGCCTCGGTCAACAGTACCAGACGATAGCTCTTCTTTATTGCCTGATTGTTAACGACTTCGGTGATCGGCTCGACACCGAGGATGCGCCCTTCGACGGTTTCGCCGGCCGCTTTGGCGGTCAGCCTAGCGCCCTTGAGTTGCATTAGAAACTGGCTGAGCGCTGCTTCTTCAGGGACCTTGATCAGGATGTCTTGAAGCTGCTTTGAGAGCGGATCGCGGGTTTCGTACCGGACGGACGAGATCCTGCCGCCACCGAGGTCCACGGCGAAGAAGCTGGTCAGGAGGTCCTTCATCTGCTCGGCACGGAATTCGAGTGAGAGCGTCGCATTGCCTTTGATCTTCCCTTCTCGCTCGAGGTAACCCATGCCATGCTTGTAGAGGACCACCTTTGTCACGGGCGGTGGCTCGGCCGCGGCGAGCACAAAGTCTCCAATGGTCAACAACGCCCAAAGAGAAAACATCAACAGCACTATAGAGGTCCTTTTCATGTCAATCCCCCTTGCCTAACCAGACAGATCCCTGAAGACCTATCATGATTGAATCTTTGAATTCAAGTGGGATCGCCTCGTAGTGGTAACCATTCATGGGCTGTCAAATGACTCTGAAGAGCAAACGTCAAATGGAAAAGCCTTATGAAAAGGCAACCAAACCGGCCACGGACACTGAGACTCAGTTCGATCCCTCTTTCCTTCTCCAAATTAAGGAGCTGGCCGCGGCCGGCTTGACCCCTTCCTCTGCGCTGGCACTGATTACCCAGCTCATCGCTGAAACTCCCGAGGCTTCCAAAGAGACAATGGACCGAATCAAAATGGTGGATAAGCTTCTCAACACCGCCCGAGCCATGATGGAGACTCGTTTGAAAAATGAGGAAGCCGCAGCCATCGCCGCGAGGCTCGATGAAATGGAAATTTTCATCGAAAAGCTTGCGATTCAAAGGGCCGGCGAACCCAATCAGTGCCGTGAAATCAGAGACGATCTCGGAGACCGTGAATGAGTTTCTTCTCGTTGCCGAACTCTACCATATAGGTGCCAATTTAATGATTTCTTCCCCCCTTTCATAAAGGGGGGCCAGGGGGGATTTTGCTTTTACACATTGAAAATCTTTCTAAATCCCCCTTTAGAAAAGGGGGACTTTGAAAGCATCTTGGCCCTCTGAGATCCTCACAACGAAAATGGCCGGCAGGGACGCCGGCCGCCACCATACTGTAGTGGGGGTGGGCGTCCCTGCCCACCCATAACGTCACGTTAGCGCCTATGAGGCTCTGCCTGGGAACCACGACGAATCATCGGCAAGATGCCGGCGCTACTGAGTTCATCGAGAATCAATTGCTATAAACCAATGGAACCAACATCTCTCGAATCTTCACCTCCTGAACAGACCAATTTCCGACGGTCGAGGCTCCGCCTGGAAAGACTGTCGGAACGTCTGCAAGAGATCGTCCCCGCGGCCGCAGACAACCTGTTTCATATTCAGCGATTCATCGAAGACCTGAAGATCATCAACAAGCGCGGCGAATTGGTCTCCCTCATCATGAACCGCGCTCAGGAGACGGTATTCCACAGGCTCATGGAATGCCGAGAAAAGAGGGTTCCAGCACGTTTCATCTGCTGCAAGTCCCGACAGCTCGGTATCTCCACACTCATCGAAGCCTTCATCTTTGCGCTTATCACACACTATCCCAACCGTTTCGCCCTGGTAGCAGCCAATTCCATCGAGAGCGCTCAGACGATCTTTGCAATGGCTCAGCGCTTCCGCCGCTATCTTGAGCCCGGCCGGACCGCTCGGCCCGCCACGGGCAATGCACGTCGCATCGAGTATCTAGCGCCGCATCATTCGCGTTTGCAGATCGACACGTCTGCAAACAAGAGCTTGGGCCGAGGGGGCACGCTTCACTATGTCCACGCCAGCGAGGTGGCTTTCTGGGAAAGGGCTGAAGACCCGATCCTTGCCATCAACCAGTCTGTTCCGCAGCACTGGGACACTCTGGTCTTCTGGGAATCCACCGCGAACGGCATGCACAATCTTTTTCACAGAACGTGGATAGCCGCGGAACGCGGGGAATCAGATATGGAGCCCATATTTCTCTCTTGGAAGGGATTTCCCGAATACAGTTTGCCCGTCGGGCAACGGGAGAGGCTGCAACTTTCCCAGGATGAGGAGGCGTATGCCCGGAAACACGATTTGAGTAGGGACCAGATCAAGTGGGCCTGTTACACGAGGAAGAATCAGTGCCATGATTCCTGGGAAAAATTTCATCAGGAATACCCCGTGGCCGCACAACTGGCCTTCACCTTTACAGGGATGCCCTGGTTCAACCAGGATGTGATTCACGAATCCCTCGAGAGGCTGGTACGGCCTCCTCTTCAACGAGGTTATCTCGAGTTCTCTGCCGGTGATTCTTCTGTGCCTCTCTTCGTAACCGACCCGACAGGGCCTCTGGAAATATGGTTACTCCCCGAGCCGGCGCATACATATAGTCTTGGAATGGACGTAGGCGAAGGCGTTGGCGCGGATTACACGGTTATTCAGGTGATCTGCAACGAGACCGGGGAGGTGGCAGCCCGTTATCGTTCCCACCGCGTCCGGGCCGAAACCGCCGGAGTAGACTCGTACCTTCTCGGCGCCTACTACAATTTCGGGCTGCTCGGGATTGAGCGCAACGGCCCTGGCCTGGCCGCGCTCGCGGCATGCGAGCGAGGGTTGTCTGACTATCCCCAGATGACAGGCTATCCCAGCCTGTACTATCACACGTATACAGACCGCAAGATCCCCGAAGAAACCAGGCGGCTTGGGTGGATCACCAATAAAGCCACCAAGGAGGCTATGCTAAGCAGGCTTGCGCTGACTTTCGAGAGCCGCGGGCTCAAAATATATAGCAGAACAACCCTTCTCGAGATGCAGGGCTTTGTCTGGGACGCGGAAAAGAAAAGCTTCCGCCAAAATTACAAATCTCCGGACTCGAGACTGGCACACGACGACGAGATCATGGCCCTCGCTATAGCCAACGAGATGCGCTCCCACACGTGGGAAAACCGCTTCATTCAAGGACGGCTGCCTCGTGGAGGGGAGTTTTGACCGATGCGTGCAAAATGCCTCGAAGACGGGACTATCGCGGTAACCGGAACAAAAGAAACGGAGAGCTTCAATAAGATTTGGGCGGGGATCGGCTGGCCGGAGAACGCGGCTGGTTACCTCTGTGCTCTCGGCGAAAGGGTTGACGGACGCTATCATGCCCTCTGGGAGAAGAACGGGGGTTTGTGGGAACTGGGCGTAGCCGCTGTGGAAGCCAAGGATAGCTTCCTAATTGATTGCATCTGGGTGGATGCCCGTGACGCGGTCGCAACCTCTTATCTCAGGACTCTGCCTGGCCTGTGCTTTCATGAAGAGCCACCGGAAAGAGGTTGCGCGACTGCTACCAGCGCCGGTTCACCGGCCAAAGAGCCGCGTTCGATTGAGAGAGAAATGACCGCAACTGTGGTACCCGTTCCAGAGCGGGCCACGGCCAATTACCGGTCGGCACTCGAGAAGACTCGCGGTGTAATAATGGCCGGAAACCTGATGATCCACGAGGCAAACTGCCCCAAACTGGTCTACGCATTGAGGCAGCCGCTGGAAGATTTGCTGAGATCTCCGGTCATGAAGGCGCTTGTCTGGGTTATCACGGCCCTTGAAGACGCAAAGAGAAGCGCGGACACGGCGGCTTCGGCCTCGGACCCGTGGTACAACAATTCGCCCAGAGGGCTCCTGTAATCTTTTTAGGGGTGCCCGTGAAATGAGAATTCGGGCAATTGCCAATTTTTTGTCCGATTTGCCCACGTTTCGCGGGGTCACCCCGGACCGGAGAGTCCGGGGCAGGCTTTAATCCGGGTCCAGTCCCCGTTTACCTGAAAGTGCCTACCCTTTATGCAAGAGCCGTTAGAAATTTGGTGCCACGGATGTGCCGAAGGCTCATCCGTGCTGGGATGGGTCCGTTGGGACGTCCATGCAGAATGTTCCCTTGCTGGAGAGGTATCCGTAGATATTCGGGCAATAATCGGCAAGCACGGATGAATCCCACGGGGCAGACGCATCCGTGGCACCAGAGTCGATTGCAGCACTTTCATGTTCCGTTGTGACTGACAGGTCATAGTGGTCGCGAGAATGAGGGAGAAAACGGCTGCCACGGCCGGCTTGTTCACCAGCGGCGGTCAAACCATGACCCAGTTTTCTTTCGATATCAGATGGAAAAAAGACAAAACTTTGGAAACCAATATAAGCCGTTTCGTGATAAAGAAGGGGCAAAAAAGCTTTCCCCGGAGTGTGTATGATGATCAGCTCGACCACTTTTGTTTCAGACATTCCTGAACTTGGTATGCTATCGCTGAATTGCGATTTGCCCATTGGATCTTCACGTCACGCCTTCCTCCCATATTCTTCCTCACGGACACTGTTCGCTCCTGTGGATAATGGCGAGGACGAGGAAGGATGGGATGAGGACGAAGACGACGATGAGGAGGATGAAGACTGGGAAGACGAAGACGATGATGAAGAGGATGAAGATTACGACGAAGATGAAGACGACGAGGACGAAGACTGGGAAGACGAGGAGGATGAGGACGAGTCCGATTCAGACGAGAAAGACCAGTAAGATGGGGGAGGTCCCTCTTGTAAGAAGGGCCTCCCTGATTCTTCCTGGCTCCCTCAATCTTACCTCCTTGAAGGGCAATTGGTACACATTAGTCTGTAAGCCCCTACGCCCCTCCACGAAATCCTTTGCGATTTGATCATCAAATCTGAACGCGAAATGAAGGCAGCCTAGCTGGACGGCTTGGATACCGTAACTCCGAGCGCAGACCCTCTCATCGTAGAAAGCCCTTCACAAAAAACCTTTTGAATACTGCCGGAACCGCGATGTGGTGGGCTGTGTGCCCGGGGGTTCGAATGCGCTTTTTCTTCTCGTTGCCAGGCTCCTGCCTGGCAACCCCGCGTCCCACGGGGCTCTTCGGGCTCTGCCCGGAATCAGGGCAATGACCTACCCCTTTCAGTTTGCGGCAAGTTGGGGGAAGAGCCTCCTGTTGCGACTCCCCAAGCCTTAAGTCCGTTTTGTTCCGCGGCTTCGCTTTAGCCGTAAGAAAGGAGGCAATTTTGATTGAAACCGAAAAACAACGGCGATGGTGGTTCGCCACCCACCCTGAATTCAGTTCAAGCCGGACAGGACACAGGAGCGACCTTCTGGACAGAATGGGACGGTTGCCGCGAGAAAATCCGGCCAAGGAAGCATTCATACGCGAAATGGCTAAGGGGGGGTGGAGCAGAGCGAAGGCGGAAGAACGATGGAACGTGTACGAATTAAACGAAAACATAGCCCAGGGCGTTGCCAGGGCCATGGCTGTTCACGGGGCTGGAGGAGCCGCGATAGCCATTCTCAAAGGCACTTACCGTTGGGCCGTCGGTCTAGGAGTGGCAGGGTCAATTGGAAAATCAGGCGGCCCTGGCAAATGGGTGGAAGTGCCTCGAGGCCTGCAGGGTTTAGAGCATCAGTCTAAGATGTCCGGTCAGCCAATCATAGAAACGAGACGGCAAACTTTATATCAAGGAATACGAATTAAACGGGGTGAAATTCGATGATTATAAAAACGGAATACTGTATGAGTATAAGCATCGCTACACTAATTTCATCAAAGACGGCAAAGAATTTCGTTGGTGGTTCGATGGGGCCGATGAAGCTCGTATACAAGCCCGGAATCAACTAGAAGCCGCGAAAGGTATTCCGGTGATTTGGAGAGTGGGCGCGGATCAAGTCGAAGCTTTTGGAAATGCGCTAAAAAACTTTCCGAAAATAAATGTTAAACCATAGGGAGTTTGATCATGGCAAGCTATACGCTCTGGCAGCGATGTAGACCGAAGGGAGATTTCGGAATTCCGGAAATTATCAAATTTCTGAACTTGATGAAACAGGCATTTCGAATTTCAGAATTGTATGACAAAAGGAATAGGCCCGCGCATTTGATGCCTTCAGATCTCAACAGTAGATTTCAAAAGATCAGTAAAAAAGTTCTCCCTGGATGCGGTATTGACATAGATTTCTTCAGTATTCCACCTCGAAACAGGGATGATAATACAGTTCGATTCGAAATTACGACGGGCAATCATCCCGACAAAATCTTCATTGACGCATATAATATTTCAATTGGTGACGCAAGCAAGGTCCCGGATCTCTCCTATTTTGAGAAATCCATACAAATATTGAAGCCCTTCGAGGCGTTTCTCTCCGAATTCGACAACGAAGTTGCTCTCGACTCGTACAGACCGCCAGCAGGCCATTCCCGAGTTCGACAAACCCGCCCTTATAAGGGGATTCCATTACTTGGACGAAGGAATGGCCCGCTCCGTCGGCGGGATTGATCACTGCCTCAAAGCTCCGGCCTGGAAGGTCGAGAGGTTTTGCGAAGGCGTCTTAATTCGTCTCGTTCCCGGTCTTTTTGATCCGGAAAATCCGGAGCATCTCAACATCCAACGTCACGCGATGAAGTACTTCAAATTGTTGTGAGATGTCTACACGGTCGTAGACAATTATCCAGCCTCAACAGACGTTCGCTTAATTAAGCGAGTAATACCAATGCGCTTTCTAAGGGATGATACGAATTCGCTGTCCAATGGGCAAGACTCGGAACCTCTGTAGGGGCAGACCTGCGTGTCTGCCCGCTCTCTGGGCGCACACGCAGGTGCGCCCCTACCAGGCCTATGTCACTTCCTTGAACGCGAAATGGTATAAGTCATGATAAAACCGAAAAACAGATCAAGTAGAAGGCGCGAAAGGCATTCCAGTGATATGGAGGGTTGGCTCGGATCAGGTGAAAGCTTTTCAAAAGGAATTAAATCGTATCCCTGGGGTAACGGTTAAACCGTAAGGGGGGTTTTGAGTGATGGCAAGCTACTCACTTTGGCAACGATGCAGACCGCGCGGAGATTTCAGGGTCGCGGACATCATTGACTTTCTAACTTTGATGAAAGAGGCATTTCGAATTCCAGAGCTGTACGACAAACGGAACAGGCCTCTGCACTTGACCCATTCAAATCTCCACAACATATTTCTGAAAAAGACCGACAAGACATTCCCTGGTATCGGTGTCAACGTGGATTTTTTCAGTATTCCACCCCGCAAGAGGGATGACAACACAGTTCGATTTGAGATTCACACCGGCACTCACCCGGATGAAATCTTCATCGACTTTTATGACATCTCAATTGGTGAAGGGAGAAAAGTTCCGGATTTGTCGTATTTTGAAAAATCCATAGAAATATTCAGACCCTTTGAAGCGTTTCTGTCCGAATTCGACAATGAAGATGCTCTCGACTGGTATGATCGACAGCAGGCCATTCCCAAGTTCGACAAACCGGCCCTTATAAGAGGATTCCATTATCTGGACGAAAGCATGGCCCGTTCCATCGGCGGGATCAATTATTGCCTCAAAGCTCCGGCCTGGAAAGTCGAAAGGTTTTGCGAGGGTGTCTTAATGCGCCTGGTTCCCGGTCTTTTTGATCCGGAAAATCCGGAGCATCTAAAGATCCAAAGACAGGCAATGAAATACTTCAAATTGTTGTGAGCCGGCTACATGGTCGTATCCCGACGAAGAAAACCAGCAAGATAGGGAGAACCTCCTTACAAAAGCTCCGCGTAACTCCCTGTCGCCGATTTTTCCTCCTTTGCAATCAAACTGGTATAATTCAGTGTGGGTCTCTCTTTAAGGAAGCCGTGTACGGAACGGGACACTTTCGGGAGCTACCACCCAAGGTCATAGATTGACAAATGGGCTATTGCTCAGCCATAATTAACTGTTGCACGGACGCAAGAAGTTCAACGGAGACGGGCGATGAGCGACAGCAAGACAAATACGATTGTTTCTTCCGATGAAGCGCACAGACTCGCGGAACCTTTCGAGCCGGCTAGCTTGTCTGAAGAAACGATTGACCTGAGCGCCTTGTTTGCAGACGACGTCTCGTCATCCGGGAGTTTTGACCTGAGACGGTCTCGAGTGAACCCCTTTGAAAAGTTGCTCCAAGCAATTCCAATCCCTACCCTGCTGGTCGACACATCCTGTACGATCATGCTTGCCAATCGAGCTTGCAAAAGGGTGACCGGTGAACCCCAGAAAATCGAAGGCCAACACTTCTCAGTTTTGTTCCCGAATCGGGCCGACGGGCAGCGGGCGGAGAAGTTAATAGGAAAAGTCTTCCACAACCGGATTCCGCTTGTTGCCGAAGGAATCATCGGGATAGATCTCATCAGAATGCGGGGCAGGATACACTTGAGGTCTGTCAGAATTCAAAAAACAAGCATGGTGCTCGTAATTGTAGAGGACATTACTCCTTCGACCGGGCCTTCCCGAAAGAAGTCAGGACCCGTGATCTGAACGGCCCGCACGACGCCAGGATTACCCGCTATGCTCCAGGAGCAAATCTTGTTTGTCAATCATGGAAGCGGTTCGTACAGGGCGTACATGCATGAGTCATTGCTGCCGAAGTAAACGACGCCGTCCCGCACCCTGGGTGCAGAAAAAATCTGATTGGCTGTCTCAAATCGCCAGAACTCCTCGCCACTTTCCGGGTTTAGTGCGTACAGAAATTTATCACTACTACCAAAATACACCGCGCTAGGAGAAACGGCTGGAGACGAGAGGAACACGTTGGGGCTTTTGAATGTCCAGTGTTCGCGGCCGGACTCAGCGCCAACCGCATGCAGATTCCCTCCTGCGCTTGAGAAAAATACGGTTCCTTGCAACACTGCCGGACAACTGTATATGGGCCACCTGGCGTCATACCTCCATTTTTCTTCCCCTGTTTGTGCGTCCAGAGCGTAAAGAAAGCCTGCCTGACTCCCGAAAAAAACGGTGCTTTCCGCAACTCGAGGAGAGGAATCCACAGGCCCGCCGGTTTCGAAGGACCAGTTCAAATGGCCGGACGAGGAATCAAGTGCGACGAGCCTTCCGTCTTGCCTGCCGCAAAGAACCAACTCCCCCATGATGGCCGGGGCGGATTCAACCCAGCTGAACAGGCGGCCGCCCATTTTGCACTTCCATCTGAGCAAACCGTCGTGGGCATCTAGAGCGTATAGGTTGCCGTCGGTACTAGTAAAATAGACGGTTCCTTCTCGTGCGGCGGGTGTGCACCAGATTTCCTTCTTAGTTGGAAATCTCCATCTTGCTTGTCCCGTTGTCGCATCGATTGCATAGAGGGATCTGTCCCAACTTCCGACAAACACGGAGTCGTGCATGTATGCGGGACTTGATCTAATCACATCACCGGTTCTGAATTTCCAATTGAGATTTCCGGAGCCGCAATCAACCGAGTACAGGTGCCCATCCCAACTTCCGAAAAAAACCGCATTCGCTGCAATAACCGGAGAAGAGAACACCCAGCCGTCAGTCTTGAACTCCCACTTGACTGCGGGCGTCCCCGGAATCGCTTGGGGTTCGATCAGGGGCCTTGTGAGGTCTACATCGATCTCTGCTGTTGCGGGGGCGAGCCGATCATCCAATTCGGCTTTGGTCAGCATGCCCGCTCGGACGAGTTTGCTGAACAAAGATATTAGCCCCGTGGCCGACAGATGGTATTTCCTCATGAGGTCTCGGTCGCTCATGCCGTTCCGTACATCGGCAACAGCTTCTTGGCCGCTGATTGGATGTCTGTTCATGGGCATTTCCCGATTCCTCGATTCAGCTATACAAGTACATTATAGCGGGTTGGGCTTAATGAGCAAGAACGCTTCGAGATCGTATCAGATGTCCAAGGGCTGTGAACCTATGCGACTTGAAATGCGATTTTATTAATTGGAATTATGATATTAGAGACGCATAGCTCTGTTTATGTTGCCTTTTATGTTAGGTCCTGCAGCAAACTCTATGGACTGCCGCGTTGACTGCTCAAAATCATGTCTGCAAATGCATTCTTGTACAGAGGAGGATTTCTCCTTATACCAATGTGCTTTCAAAGAAGTAAATTGCGGGGAGGATCTATAATGTCCGTGCCAGGGCGCGAGCCCGAAGCAATCTCCGGTGGGATGGCCATCCCGCCCGTCGTCATTCCCGCGTACGCGGGAATCCAGGAGGAGCTGGGTCCCGGCGTTCGCCGGGACGACGAGAATGTGCCATTAGGTAAAGAACATTAAAAAAATGCTATATCCGAGACGAAGCGCGGTGCTCTTTATGGGGTCGCGTCACCATTGAGCGAACCGCGGAGGTTAAAGATCACCAAAATCGGCAGACCTTGGGAATAATTCCCGACAAATATGTCCGGAAAACCATGGAGTGCCGATGTGTTTTGTGAAGCGATTTCCATGTTAGCCGGAACGGCGCCGGGCAGACCAGTCCACTGTACCTGCCACCCGCCCCCGGCCGGGTCTGCAGAGTTGCGAATTCACTCCAGAGAACCTGAATTTGAAGAGAGCCTCAGGTAACTCTGATGACTCCGCTCATCACTCCGTTGTAGTAAAGACACAGCGTTCTGCAGGCCCCTACTTTTCGGTAGTAATCGGGTTGCTTTTCGCCCCTGCACAGCGTGCCCTCAACGCTCCAACAAGCATACCCCTCATTAGGGTATGCAGGGCAGTCGGTTTTTACCTGGCAGTGCATGTGATCCCAACATGGCGTTCCAGACATTTTCTCTCCCCTCCACTCGATTTTCGCTGATACCTACCGGTGACAATCTTTTAAGCAAGTTATGTGCCCTTGAGAAAACTGCGACCGATATTACGCCTTGTTGCGGACAACTATCACATTGTGACACGGCTCGACCGCTGCTCATAAAAATTCAAGACTTGTCCAGAGTATGTGTGTACGGGAATTAGGAACGGGAACAGAGCACCCCACAAGTGTGAAAACTATTCCTCTTTTGTGGGGTGCTGAATGGTCGCTTGAGGTCAGGATTCCTAGGACTAGTCCAAAACCAGTGGTCAATTATCACCGTGCGTCAGCCCCGTCTAACAACGTCTCCATCATCACCTTGATTCCGTGGATCTTTTTTTTCTCAACCCCGGTTCGGAATCCCCTCGATTCGAGGATCTCGACCGTTTGCTCGGTGGAAATGTTGCCCACCGCCCCGGGAACGAACGGGCAACCGCCCAATCCACCCACGGAGGTGTCGAATCGCCGAACACCCATTTCCAGGGCCGCGAGGAGATTTGCAATTCCCAGGCCTCTGGTGTCGTGGAGATGGATCGCCAGACGATCAACCCCCACTTTTGATCCTATGGATTCTATTACCCTCTTGATGTCGTCCGGCCGAGCCATACCAGTGGTGTCAGCGAGCCCGATTTCAGCGGGAGAGCATTCCTCGAGAGCTGAAACAATTTCGACCACCCGCTCTACCGCCACAGTCCCCTCGTAAAAACACCCGAACGCACACATGACTCCCGCGGTGACGCCGATTTCACTGGTTTGTGCCAGGTCTATCATGCGAGCCGCTGTTTCCAGCGCTTCGGCAACGCCCACGCCGGAATTTTTCAGGCTGTGCGTTTCCGAGGCCGATACAAACACCTCCACATAAGGGACCTGCCGGGCAATAGCCTGTTCAACCCCACGTTGGTTGAGAACCAGAACGCTGTACCTCACACCTTGCTTCTTCCCAAGGAGTTTCCATACCTTGTCGGTCTCGGCCATTTGAGGGACCCGTCGCGGGTTTACAAAGGAGCCGATCTGTATACGGCCCAGCCCCGCATCGACAAGACGCTCAACAAGGTCTGCTCTCACCTCGGGAGACAGAATAACAGCCTCATTCTGCAACCCGTCCCTGGGGCCGACTTCTTGTAGCAACACGGTTTTGTCGGTTGGAGTATGTGCCAATGGCGAGGCTCCCTTGTGTCGTTAGGATTTCTTTGCGGCAGAGGCGAGATGATGGCCAGGCGGTACTTTCACTCGAGCCTCGTGCCTGCGGGAACCCAAATCGCCTCAACGTGTCTTAGCCAATTATCTTATCATGGCCTTGGCCGCGAGAGTAAGAGGAGCGATATACCGTAAACCGCCCGCTCCCCAAGCGGGGCCATCGTAGGACAACGGCAGCCTGGTTTAAGCTGGAGGCTTGACACTCATCGTGGGAAGCGATAAAGGGGACCCACTACGGACGTTCTCGCCGGAGAATTTCCGTATTATTTTTTTATAAGCATGGAGGAAGCTATGGAGCCCTTGGACATGGTGGCAGATATACCGAATCCCGAAGAATGCACCTCAAGGATATACGATTGCAGCGGCCACAAGTTCGAACCTGAGGTAGCGGGCGAACTCTGGGTGAAGATCCTTCAACACAAGTGGTTCTTGTCTGAAAGGCTGGGCCGTGACGTCGGTGTGAAGGTCGCGTGCGTCGACTTTATTGAGAACACGGACTCGATCAGAAATGACTTGGAAGGCGAGGAAAAGGGCCGGCTGCTCAAAGAATTGGGCGGCCAGATGGTGGACCGTTCAGTCTGGGACACCATTTCCGAATCTCAGCCCCCCAAACAGATAGTGAATAAAAGAATTGTTCTTCCGCTGACTGAGCCCGAACTGGCCAGTAAACACGGGGTTAGTCCGCCGCGGACCATCATATTCTTCGGCCCTCCAGGAACGGGTAAGACGCACTTCGTGCGTGCAATCGCGGGTGTCCTTCAGTGGTGGTGCATCGAAGTCAGTCCCAGCAGCCTCATGGCAGACGGGGCAGATCGTGTGGGCGCCAACCTGAAAACCTTCATGGAAGAGGCTCGGGACCTGGACGAAGTGGTCATGTTCATAGATGAGTTCGAGGAGATTGCCGGGAGCCGCGAACAGGCGTCGAGGATCGACAAGTCGATCACGAACGAATTCCTCAAACAGGTGCCCATGCTGAAGAGACAGAAGGGGAAAATCCTTCTTGCATGTGCCACCAACTATATTCGGCATTTGGATGCTGCTTTGCTCCGGCCGGGCCGTTTCGATTGCATTATCCCAGTGGGCGGCCTGGATGCCCAGGGTCGTAGGACCATATTCGAACATTATCTTGCCAAGACGAACCGGGGCGAGGTGGATGTAGACAGGATAGTGCCCATGATTCCCCTCTTTACGCCGGCAGACATCGAATACCTCTTTCAAAGGGTCACACAGGATGCGTTTGAACGGGAATATGTTAGAGGCGAGGATTATCGCCTCACGACGGAGACGTTCCTCGAGATGATCCCTAAGGTGCGACCGACCTTAACGCCGGAAATAATCGAAGAATTCAGGCAGGACTGCATTGACTACACGCGCTATTAGTAGGACCGGCGTCTGAGACTGTCTCTAAACCCGAAATTCGGCTAGGAAATGATGTGGGTCTTGTACGGCGCGGTTCTCGCCCCGCCCGAAATGAGGGCGCAGCGAGCGGCGTCCCTACGCCAAGAATCTCTCCGGTGGCCATTCTGAGACAGTTTCAGAGGCCAGTCCTACTCTATTCATTGTCTTATACCATTTCGCGTTCAAGGAAGTGACATAGCCTTGGTAGGGGCGCACCTGCGCGTGCGCCCAAAAAGAGGGCAGACACGCAGGTCTGCCCCTACCGAGGTTTACGGTTGGAAAGCCAATTCGTGTCGCACGCCAGAAAGCGCATTGGTATTAGATATTGTCGAAGGAACAATCACTTGCCATCGCTGACAGAGACATCCGTAGCGGGGCACGTCATCTTGATGGTATTGCCACCGGCCCTTTTTGCAGCGTAAAGCGCTTGGTCAGAGGCCTTTATCAAGTCTTCGGCGTTGGTGGCATGCTCGGGAAAGCATGCTACCCCCATGGAGACGTTCAAGGAGCCTGAAGGCAAAAGGTGCTCGCCCTCGAAAGAGGCCCTAAGAACTTCATTCATAATGCGGGAGGATAGCTCGATAGCGTATTCCTTGCTCGCTCCGGGAAAGACAATGGCGAACTCATCGCCGCCGTATCTGGCGACTATGTCATACCCGCGACAGGCGGACTTGAAGAGCTGAGCCATCTTTGCCAGCGCCTCGTCACCTTTTTGATGGCCGTTGCAGTCGTTGTAGATCTTGAAGTCGTCGATGTCGATCATGACCAAGACCAACGACATACCGTGGCGGATTGATTTTTCCGTTTCCGCTGACAGGGCCTCGTCAAAGTATCGGCGGTTGTGAATCCCGGTCAACGCGTCGATATACGAGAGTTCCCTATAGAATTCGCGTTCCTGGGCCCTGCGTTTTAACTCTCGATGCTCGACCGCTTTTCGGACCGCCATTTGGATATGGTCTACACTCAACGGTTTGATAAGGTATTCCAGGGCCCCGGCCTTCATGCACTGCACCGCGTTATCTATGGAACCGTAGCCGGTAATCACTATCACGTCAGTCCCGCTCTTGCCGGCCTTCAGGTTTCTGATGAGCGAGAGTCCATCGAGCCCTGGTAATCGCATATCGGTAACGATAAGATCATAAGCTTTCGCTTCATTTTTCCCAAGCGCCTCAACGCCGTCGCCGCAGACGTCAACTTCAAAACCGGCATCGGCTATGGCATCCGCAACCAGCTCCCGCACTACGGGGTCGTCATCCACCACGAGAATTCCCGCGCGTTTGACACTTTCATCAGGAGGTGGCAGAGGAGTCATCTAGCTTGTCCGGCTTTGTCGTTCGTGCCGCCTTTGTCCCAAAGTCGCCGGCAGAATGACCTGCGGGGGTGCATTGCTGTCTCTATACTCTGGCGCTTCGGTCAGGGCAACTCTTTTGTGCTCCGGCAAAAAGAAACTACATGGGAGTATGGTAGATAGGATTCCCCCAGCAGACGTGAAGATAAAGCCCGGTTAGGATGTGGTGAGCGATGCGGTTCCCCCGCGTCTCGCTGGGTCACCATATCCTCGCCCTCGCGCTCACTTGATAGCGCATTCCTATAAGAATGCGCGTCTATCCGCGTAGAGGCAGCTTCGGCAAGTGGTGCCACGCATGTGTCCCGCGCCTCGCGGGACTGATCCGTGCACGGACGAGCCGAACGACACGTCCGTGGCACCGATCCTTTGCGGCATCTTCTTTCTTCGTTGTGGCGGTCTACGCCATGGGAGTTGGTAAGATCCCCTGCCGCCGGATGTCAGGCCGGCAGGGGAAACTGTTGACGTTAAGGATGCGGAATCAGGTTCCCATTTCCCAGGAAGCCAGATATTTTTCTTGTTCAGGGGTCAAAACGTCAATCTGGATGCCCATTGCCGCTAATTTGAGGCGGGCGATCTCATTGTCTACGTTTCTGGGGCAGTCTGTGCACATCCCGGCCGAGCCCTTTGCCCTGCTTGACCAGGAATTCAGAAGCCAGTGCCTGATTGGCAAAACTCATGTCCATTACGGAGGAGGGGTGACCTTCGGCGGCTGCAAGGTTAATCAAGCGCCCCTCTCCCAATAGGATGATCCGGCGTCCGTCGGCCATGGTGAATTCTTCTAGGAAGTCTCTTATCACCCTTCGGGATATCGCCATCTCCTCGAGCGCGGGGATCTCGATTTCCACATTGAAGTGTCCGGAATTGCAGACAATGGCTCCGTCTTTCATGCGCTCGAAATGCTCTTTTCGGATCACGTTCATATCACCGGTCACGGTGCAGAAGAAGTCACCGAGAGGGACGGCCTCTTCGATCGGCATCACATAGTAACCGTCCATCGCAGCTTCCAGGGCCCGCAAGGGGTCCACTTCAGTCACCACGACCTTGGCGCCCATTCCGGAGGCTCTCATTGCAAGGCCGCGACCGCACCAGCCGTACCCGGCCACCACAAACCAGCTACCAGCCAGCAGCCGGTTGGTCGCCCGGAGGATCCCGTCTACAGTGCTTTGGCCGGTGCCGTAGCGATTATCGAAAAGATGTTTGGTATCGGAGTCGTTCACCGCTATGACCGGAAAAAGGAGAACCCCCTTGGCCGCCATGCTCTTAAGCCTGATCACGCCTGTGGTGGTTTCTTCGGTTCCACCGAGGATGTCCTTGACCAGATCAGTCCGCCGCGAGTGGATGGTGCTCACCAAATCGGCGCCGTCGTCCATCGTGATGTGCGGGCGGGCGTCGAGACAGGCGTCTATGTGCTTATAGTAGGTTTCAGTATCCTCTCCTTTAATGGAAAAGACGTGATAGCCTTCGTCCACGAGACACGCGGCCACATCATCTTGCGTGGAAAGCGGATTTGAGGCACATAGGTACACCTCAGCTCCACCCGCGGCGAGCGTATGAACCAGCGATGCCGTCTCTGTTGTGACATGGAGACAAGCGGCTAGAACGGTCCCGGCAAGGGGTTTTTCGGCCGCGAATCGCTCCCGTATCATGCGAAGGACCGGCATGCTTCGCTCGGCCCACTCGACCCGGAGCCTCCCACTTTCTGCAAGAGAGAGGTCTTTAACGTGATAATCCATAGAATCTCCTTTAGTTCAGCCCCCGGACGTTATGCGACGTGCCCTGAAGGCATTTCATACTACGTTGCTTTGATAAATCGAACTCGACTCCGTTGGCCAAACCTGCGGTGTGGCCCCGTGGTTGACGGCAATTTGACAACCCACGCAGGCAAGAGGTTACAGTCCGGCCAACTCCCTGATCTCCTTTGCTCTGTGAGTGCTTTCCCACGTGAAATCAGGATCTTCCCTCCCAAAATGACCGTTAGCCGATGTCTTGTGATAAATGGGTCTCAGCAGATCCAGGTACTCTATGATTCCCGCCGGTTTGAAGCTGAAAAGCTTGGAGACAATTTCGACTATTTTTTCGTTCGGGACCTTCTCTGTACCGTAAGTGTTCACCATTAACGATACCGGTTCCGGGAAGCCGATGGCGTAGGCCACCTGAAGGAGACATTTCTCCGCCAATCCTGCCGCGAACTATGTTCTTCGCAACGTGCCGGGCCATGTACGAGGCTGAACGGTCCACTTTGGAAGGGTCCTTGCCCGAGAAAGCGCCGCCGCCGTGAGCCCCGTATCCGCCGTAAGTGTCCACAATGATCTTACGACCGGTCAGTCCACAGTCACCCAAAGGTCCGCCTACCACGAATCTTCCTGTAGCGTTGATGAGGTAACGCGTGTCAGCATCCAGGAATGTTGCAGGAATCATTTTCTTGATGACTTCTTCTATGATCCCCTCTTTGATCTGCTCGTACGTGACGTCCGGGCAATGTTGAGCCGCCACCACAATGGTGTCCACTCTCTGGGGTCTGCCGTTCTCATATCTGACGGTCACTTGGGACTTCCCATCAGGCCGGAGGAACGGAAGGATACCTTCCTTGCGCACCTCGGTCAGCCTCTGGGTCAGCAAGTGCGCGTAACTTATGGCCATTGGCATAAGCTCTGGTGTTTCATCGCTGGCGTATCCGAACATCAGGCCCTGATCGCCGGCTCCTTGCTCGCTGAATAGTCCCTCACCTTCGGTGACTCCCATGGAGATGTCAGGCGATTGCTTGTCGAGTGTTACCAGCACGGCGCAGGTTTCGCAGTCAAACCCCATGGCTGCGTCGGTGTACCCGATTGACCGGACTGCATCTCGAGCCAGATGAGGAATGTCCACGGTAGCCTTGGTGGTGATCTCTCCTGCCACCATGACCAAACCTGTGGTGACCAGCGTTTCGCAGGCCACCCGGGATTTCGGGTCCTGGGCCAGCATTGCATCTAGAACCGTATCGGATATCCTGTCGGCTATTTTATCCGGATGGCCTTCAGTAACAGATTCGGATGAAAACAGATAACTCTTCATCCCCATCAGCAATTCTCCTTTCGGCCTGATTTTTCGGACAGAGACTGTACAGATAAACTGGTAGTATTAACCACATTCACCCTGCTGCGTCAAGCAGGAAATCGCTCGACCATCCGTATGGTCTTCCAGTACCCGGAACGGAAACGAAGCCAAAAGATCAGCCCCAGTGCCACAACATAGACCAGGACCCAGCTCCACGCTGCAAAGAGTCCTACATGGAAGTACTCGACGATCAGATAGACAGGAGGAACGAAAAAGATCCAAGCCATAAGGACCTGTGCCCACATGGCGAACTGCGTATCCCCAGCGCCCTTCAAGGCGCCCGAAAAGACAATGAACATGGTGTCGAACAGAGTATAGATTGCAATGAGGCGTACCAGAACCACTCCCTTGGCCATTATTGGTTCAAATCCTTGGCCCGCAGGCGCCGCCGGCCTGAACAATTCCAGAAGAAAGTCGGGGACAAGGAGATACAGTACCGCTGGAATCGCAGTATAAGCCATTGCCAGCTTCAACGCAGAATAGACGCTCTTTTGCGCTATTTCGGGCCGCCCCTGGCCGATGTACCCACCGACAAGAGTCGCGGTGGCGATGGACATCCCTACCATGGGCAGAAAGGCAAGCATCTCAATACTGAGCGCAATATTTGTTGCAGCCAGGTCGGCTTCGCCCAGACGTCCCACCAGAAGAATAAACATCGTGAAGGACGCGATGTCCAAGAAGAATCTGTACCCGGAAGGAACTCCATAACGCAGGAGCATAAGTAAAAGCTTAGAGTCCCATCTGAACTCCTTGCGCGTTCTGTAGATTGCCTGATATCGAGGCGACAAGAAAACAAAGCCCCAGTACAAGGCCGGTATAGCCCCTGAGATCGCGGTTGCCAGACCCGCGCCCCATATGCCCATTTCAGGGAAACCCAGCTTGCCGAAAATGAGAACATAGGCCAATACAAAATTGACCGCATTTCCCGCGAGATTGCCCCACATCACAACAGCGGTCCGCCCGCGACCGGAAAAAAAGGAAGACAAGGCCGCATTCAACGGGAGCATTACCCCACCTACCATGAGAATAGAAAAATACTGCTTTTCAAGCTCACTAACGGCCACACCATGCCCACTCCATGTGAAAACAATCTTACCTATAGGTATTGACGCCAAGATCAGAGGCGCAACCGCAACGGAAAAGAAGACGCCCTGCCACACAGCTCGAGCACACGCGGGTTTGTCTCCCGATCCATGGTATTGAGCCACAATGGTATTGACGTATTGAGCAGTGCCCAGGAAGAGCGAACAGATGGTGAAATAGGTGATCCCGCCTGGCGTCGCGGCCGCGACTGAGTCTTGGCCGTACCATGACAGGAACATCCTGTCCACGAACAGCATCAGGGTCAGCGATGCAGTGGAAAGAACCAGAGGGAGGGCAATACGGATGACTTCCCTGTACCCTCCGGCTTCGGTGGTTAGCCCGGATATTGTAACGTCTGAAATCGAATCTCGCCGATCATCGCCACATTTTGAAACGAGGCGCTCAGGTTTGGAACTTCCCATTACCTCATTTCTTTTTCAACTTGGAGAAAATGGATCGGATTTCTCCGAGAGCAGAGGTCTTAGGTTTGCCGGTGGCTTTGTCCTCCCTACCCGCTCCTTGTCCTGCGCTACCGTTCTCACGGGTACCCTTCTTAGGGGAAGATCCCTTTTTTTGCTCTGATCGCGAAGCTTCTTTTATAGGCTTTTCGTCGATTTCCTCGACTAGCTCAACTTCCACATCTTCCCCGTCCGCTCCGACATAAGCGTAGTCACCGGAGGTAGGCACGTTATCCAATAATTCCTCTTGGGAAGCGGGCCCAGGGGCATCCGCGCCGCAAGCGGGGCACTTCTTAAAAGGGTGGGGGCTTGGATGGTTGCAATTAGGGCAGATTGTAAGGCCGGAAAGGAATTTGGACTGCTTGGCCAAGTCTCTCTGAACCGCCACCTCGCGACGTTTGGCCAAATCATCCGTGGTGATTAGCTTTTGAGCGAGCAGGGCCTTGATGAGGCTTACGAAGCCGACTGCGGACAACCCATATTTCTCCCTCAACTCATGATCCGTCAAGGTGGATCGAAAGTCAGCAAGAAAAGGCTTCAGGGGAACTTTTCCGGGGCTGTCTTGAGTCGGATCAGTCATTAACGATGGCTCGGATTAACAGTGGAGAGGCAAACTCGCCCCTCAAGAAACACAGGGGCCCGAGTTCCACACCCTGTGGTTTCACGGTTATGGCTTAACAGCGCCGATGGTCTTGACGAACTGGGGGGCGTCGGGCCCCTTCTTGAAGCCATACAGACGTGGGCCCCGGAAGATCTTATTTGGACAGGGAGGCGTTCACCGCCTTCTTCAGCACAGGAGAATACTTCCATGTCACTACTCGGCGTGCGTCAAGGATAAGCTCCTCGCCGGTTTGCGGGTTTCTTCCTCGCCGGGAGTGCTTCGCTTTCACGGTCCACTTACCGAAGCCAGAGATCATGACGTCCTCGCCGGCAATGAGTCTCGCTTTGATTATGTCCAACAGTTTTTCAACTATCTCCGTGGCCTCGCCTTTCATGAATCCGCAATCGTCAGCTATCTTTTTCGCGATATCAGCCTTCGTAAGAGTCATCGATGCCCTCCCAAATAACAAAAAACGAGAATGAAATGGTTGGTTATTTATAACAACCGACGCGGCAAAAGGCAAGACATTTCTCAAACTTCCGGTAATGCTTCTGCCACGCGGCGCAAATCAAGGTGATGCTTCGAAAGCAGTATTGTTTGCTCATATATCGCCACAGACAGTTGCCGGTTCTCAGGTCGCCGTCTCTCCAAGAAGCCGGCCCACGTAGCCCTGACGCTTCAATGAAGCTTTCAGCATAGCTGCCATGTCCGGCGGCCGGTACATGAAGCGAATCCCCGTGCTCAGCCCAAAGCTATTCATGACGCGAAAATAACGCCAATACGGACCCGGAAACCCTAGGCACTTGAAAAGGAAAACGGCCGCACGGGAAAAAACCAGAACCCGTTCATCAAATCCGAGATAAACCTCAGGACAAAGCGAAGCCGCGTGCGTCATCTGATTCACTGCACTCTCCAGATCCAGGTCTTCGGAGAGGTACCACAGGCTTTCCAGAGGGTCTGTCACGCTCGACACGAAGCCTTCCTTCAGTGCTATATCCCACAGTGCAGTACCGGGGTATATGCGCACGCCGAGGAAATAATGCGCCACATGGGTGACAGGGCGTCCCTGCTTCTGCAGGTACTTGAGCCCGAAGTCGAGTGAATCCTGCAAGGTCTTGTTGGTTTCACCCGGCCCACCGATCATAAAGAACCACCATGCCGCAAACGACGTCCGGTTTATGGCCTCAGCCGCGTGGACCACGTCATCACGAGTAAAGCCCTTCTTGTAACTTTTTAGCATTGCGTCCGACGCGGACTCAGGAGTTATCATGAACGATCGGAACCCCGCCCGCCACATCAGAGCCAGATATTCCGCGTCGAGCTTTCTCGGATGCATGCCCATAGCGGTGAAGCTGGCCTTCCAAGGCCTGCGCAAGATCTCTTCCAGAATTGCTATGGAATGTTCTCGGGGATCGTTGAACACAGAATCAACGAACTCAAAGGTCTTGGGATGATACTTGAAAAGAGCTTCCTCAATCTCGTCCACCACGTCGACTGGCGAGCGAAGACGCATGCTGTTGCCTTCCAGGGACTGATTGTACGTGCAGTAAATACAGTGCTGCCTGCACCCGCGCCTGGTTTGGATATTGTAGCTGCTTCCGATCTTCTGGTAAGGCCTGGTGTCAATCCATCGCCCTAGATCAGGACTTCCGCCATTGAACTCCGCGAGCCTCGGCTCAGTGAGGTGAAACTTGCCCGCGATCATTCTCCCCACGCCAGGAATGTTGTCCGTAGAGTCTCCGGTCTCGATAGCCTTGACCAGCCTCGCAAAGCTATCTTCTCCATCAGCAACTATTATGAAGTCCGCTCCCAAAAGCTTGAGCACATTAGCGGGCATCAGACTGGCCCCTGATCCTCCGACTACCAGCGGAACAGAAGTAATCTCTCTGATATATCCGGTTATCCGCACAATTTCCGGCAAATAGGAGACCGGATGCAACATGTTGACGTTGTCGATATTGCGAATGGAAAGACCAATTACTTGAGGCTCGAATGACCGGATGTTTCTAGACAACAGTTTTCTTAAATTGTTCGCCGCAAAGCATAAGTCCAGCATCCTGACCTCATGGCCCGCTGCCTCAGCCGCACCGGCAACGTAGCATAGACCAAGAGGCGGCGCTGCCAGGAGGTCGCCTTTCCTGTTCGTATTAATTAGCAATATGCGCAAATCGACCACCCCTAAAAAACATGATTAGGTCCAGCGTGCAACCGGGGCCCGGCTGTGGTCAGCAATCTCGACTAACCGAGGCCACGGAGACCCACGTCCTGCTGTACCGGAAAACACTCACAGGGACAGGATTTTCGGCCTGCTCACGGAGTCTCTCCCGGGACCTGTCAATAAGATGAACCATCAGCAAAGATTTTCCGTGATCTCCAGAACATGGCTCCACGCGCAGGTGAAGGGGATCGACAAGATGGAACCCGCAACCCAGCGCCTTCACAACAGCCTCTTTGGCCGACCATATCAGGGCCGCGACTTCATCTTTCTCGCCTCCAAGGTCAAGTTCCCCTTCGTGAAACGCTCGATGAAACGGGTAATTGCCGCTAAATGAGGCAGATTCCGCTGCGTCAATTCCGACACTTGAACCCTTCCGGCCTACTGCCACCCACATCGTATCCCCCTCGTAAGCGAAGCTCACTGCGGGGCCGTCTGATCCGTCAATTAGAAGGTGCGGTTTCCCCAGAGAGTCCGACACTATTTCCATGTTCGGGACGCCTGCGGCCATTTCCCGGCGGAACTCGCCGTTCATTTCCGAAACAAAGGGCAGAAGCTCAGACACCGCAGCTTGTTTGGCCCAATTCCGCAGGCTTCTGTTCCTGTCGGAATAGGGCAACCTGATGCATGCGCACAACACCTCAGCATCGCGCCTCAAAAACTCCGAGACGAGAGTCGTTTGGGGCTGTAATAGCGCAGTTTCCCTGGGAAAATCCCCCCTGCCCCCCTTTACAAAGGGGGGTGGGTGAACGGTTATCGGATCAGCGACATGCGTGACCGCCCTAGATGGGACAGAGATCATTTGGAAAACCACCGCATCATAATATTCTTGGCCTGCATCACAACTTTTCCCTGTTCATCCAAGGCCCGAGCGTTCCAGCTTATGCCTGCTTCATTCTGATCCTGCATTCGAGCCTCGATAGTGATTTGTTCTCCATGAGTGCATTTTCTCAAGAACTGCATCTCTCCAATTCTATGCGGTATCATGGATCGCTCTTGTGACGGGTCCCGCATCACGATGTAGAAATTGACCACTTGCATCAGGGCTTCCAGAAGGTAAGGCGAGTATTGGAACCGCGTTTGCCGTGGATCGGCAAAGTCCTGGATTTCACGATAGATCATCCGCCCGCGAATGGCCCCGAGGGACGTGCCATTCAGATCTTCGATCACCCGGTATCTGCCGCGCAGATCCGTGCGGTCCTGGTACCATTGCACCACTTCAGCAGAATCCATTGGACGGCTGTCTAATTCATCCAGCTCAACCGGAAACCCAGGGAGTTCGTCAACTTGAAAAGGCTCGGTTCCGTGGAGGATCACAAGTGCCCTATAGTTTGCCTGCATCCGTTCCATGACCCGACCTGAAGGGGATATTTCCGTGCTTGAAAGAGAAACTTCGCATATCACCTCCCCTGCAGAGGCATGAATGCGGCGGCAGGAAACTTCCGAAGACCTGGTTAATCCGGGCGGGCATTCAAGGATATCGAGGAATTGAGCGTCCCTAATCCCCCGTACTTCCAGGTGAGGATAAAGCACCCGCGCGGCCTCCATGAATGTCTCCACGGCCATGATGGCAGAGACTAACGGATGTTTCAGAAATTTGAACGGCTTGTGGTCTTGGATCCACAAGTCTTTCGCCTGTGTGAAAGACCGGGAGGCCTGAAGTTCCCCCTTCTGCATGTCAATTCGGGAGATGGTTTCGATCATCGGCAGATCTTCCAGCTTAAATGCCACTGTGGCTGCCTCGATCTCGCCGTTGGCAGGTGTGGCCACCGCGCCATCCAACAACACAGTGCTCAAGTCAGGGAGTGAGCGCATGAACAGAACCCAGACGTCGTCGGCCGGCGCTACAAAAAGCTCACGGCAAAAAAGGCCCGCAAGTTCGTCAGCATGGATGTACCCTGCCTTCATCCGTTTCATAAGTGCTCGTATTTCCGGGTCTTCGGCCATACCGACTCCCTCAATGGGAGGCAGCATAAGAGCCTTGAAGCGTATTGATTGGTACTGGTCGCGCAGATGCGACATCAACGCGGACATCATCCTGTTGCCCGCGGCGTAATTGGCCTGACCTGGATTCCCCTGAATGGACGCAACGGACGAAAGGCAAGTAAAGAATTTCAAGGAGGATTTCTCAACTGCGGAGAAGAGATTCCACGAGCCCAAGAACTTGACATCCACCGCTGCGGCGAAATCGTCGGGAGTCATCTGTTTGACGAAATTGTCCCTAAGAATTCCCGCGCCGTGTACTATGCCGTCGATCTTCCCATAACGCTCGATAATTTCCCGCACCACAAGGCTGACCTCTTCGGGATCGGTCACATCGCACCTGAAGTACGCTGCATCAGTCCCTGATGATCGCAGGTCCTCAACGGTGCGCACTATCTCAACCGCCTTGGAAATCTCCGCGATCTCTCGTTCCCGCTCCCGGTCCGTCAAGCCTGAATTGCGCGCGGCAACCAAATTCCCGATCGCTTCTTCCAACGAATCTCGCTCGGATAGAAGATGGCGGAAATTGATGTCGGGCTCAAGCACAGTCCTCCCCAGGAAGATCACTTTGCACCCAGAGGAAGCCAGACTACGAGCAAGGAAGGAAGTTACGCCGTAACCCCCGCCGGAAAAGAGCACAACGTCATCCCGACCCAGTTCAAGCCTCTCCGATTCCTGATAAGCCGACGGGAGGCACACGCCCTTGCGGGAAACAGGTCCCCCATCTCGATAAATAGTCTCAATGACTTTTTGACTCCGATCGAGAGATCCCCGAATTGCATCCCTCAGTTGGCTCTTCTCATTGAGCCGTACCGTGCGAAACTGAACAGACCCGAACTCCTGTGCCGCGCTAAGAAACATTCCGAGCAAACCTTCGGCCAGTAGACGACTCGGCCCCTCGGTTTCATCGGTCTTATGCAGCAGTAGCACGAACTTCTTTGCAGGGGATTCCAAGAAGGTCTTCAATGAGGAGAAAAACCCTTTAAGAAGGCTAGAGACGTCCTGCATGTTCAATTGCTTCGTTGCCGGCGCCTCGTCCACTATGAAGACCAGTCCTGCCAGGCCTTCTGTCTGATCGAGCCTTTCTGCTACCTTTGAAGCTCCTTCATCCGTGCGGAGGTCGAACCCTTCGTCCTCCGGCCCCATTCCATCTTCAATAAAGGTCAAAGGAACAATATTTACCCCATAATCCCTACGAAACACGTCCCCGGCCATCTTGCGCAGGCCTGTTCCTGCGGTAGCGGAGAAGATGGTCACCGATTCCAGAGGACTGAGTTCAACCAACTGAGTAGAACCGGCTTGAAGTGGAACTTCTCTGAAAACCACTCGCCGTATGCTCTGTTTCTCTTCCGAAACTTCCGGTGAAGGCTGTTCTTCCTTCTTGAGAGATGGAGCGCCGCTCTTTTCGGAGGACTGCTTTGGCTGGGACCGGGCCATTACGGCGGCAATCCGGTCAGAAATATCTTTGATCGTCCGGACATCCATGAAATCTTCAAGCTCGATCTTGATCTCGAAGTGGCTCTCCACTGCATCCATAATGACGGGTAGGCGGCTGGAGCGTATGGACAGGTCCTCTCTCAGGTCCATGTCCGGCTCGATCTCGTCCCTCTCGTAGCCTGTCGCCTCCATAATGATCCGTATAACGGTTTCGGTGGTGTCCAAAGCTTCCGGTTCAACGAGCGGCGCACTGACCGGGGCTGAAGTCATTCGCTGAGGCATTGCGGGAACCGCGGGGGTCACCGGCACTGCTTCCAACGCAGGACTTTGAGGAAGAACCAGGTGGGCCCCCATGCCGGGGAACATTTGCCCAAGCAGGCCATCCAGGCTATGTTCGGAGAATTTTGGGTCGTGATCTCGGCGGATTGCCTCCAAGAGGTTCGGCCTGAGAAATCGTCCGAAGCTTTCCATTACGAAAGAGTTGATCTCTCGCTGGACAATATGCTCGAGAGATCCGGATGCGCTCAACGCCAACGCGCCTCGCGGCGCGGCTTTCGCAGGGACCATCGGGGCAGGTTGCACTTCTTCATCAGCCTTGCCAAATGAGACGAATCGAACCGGACCACGCGCCGGGAGGTTGCCCGTCGCGAATAGTTGAGCGAGCGCAGTCCTGTACACCGCGGGCTCCACTGAAGGCAGGCATGTCTGAATACATTCCGCCTCTTCTATGCTGTCCGCTATCAAATTGCTCAGAATTGCCCTCGGTCCCACCTCCACGAAGAGCCTCACCCCATAGTCGTTCCAAAGGGTCCGAACGTTTCTGCATCCAGTGCACCGGCGACTCGAGATGGGCCATGACAATGCTTTTGATTTCGGTGCTATCGGCAGGGAACTGCTCCATTGTGGTGTTTGATATCACGGGAATCTGAGGGGGATGGAATTCAATGCCCGCGATAAACTCTTCCAGTTCGTCGTGAATGCACCTCATAATAGGCGAGTGGAACGCCATGCTGACTCGCAGCAAGGTGTTTCGATAACCCAGTTCCTTCAGCTCCACCCCCATGGACTTAACCGCTTCGGTGTCCCCTCCCACGACCAACTGATGAGGCGAATTAATGTTGGTTATGTAGACTTTTTCCCGCCGGCCCATCAACTCTTCCAGAGCGTCCATGGGAGCGTCCACCGCCATCATCACGCCTGGATCGACGTTGATTTCGCAGGCCTTGTCCATACATATCGCCCGCATATTGACAATGCGGAAACCATCCTCAAAGGAATATACCCCTGCCAGGCAAAGGGCCGTCAGTTCGCCGAGACTATGGCCGGCCAAGGCTTGAGGCCGGATCCCGAGAGAGACAAGATACTGGACCATGGCGTATTCCATGGTGAAGAGCGCCGGTTGTTGCCAACGGGTCTTCTGGAGGTCCTCCTCCTGATCCTGGAACAGCAACCGCAAGAGGTCGAATTCAGCTACTTCTGCTGCACGATCCATCCAGTGGCGGATAACGGGAAAGGTTTGATAGAGTTCATGCCCCATTCCCGTGTAATGAGAGCCTTGGCCGGGAAAAACAAAAGCCAGGGGCGGAGCTGCAAGCTCCTCCCCTCCTAGATGAATGCCCTGCCTCGCCAGTGCCTTGAGACGCTTCGGTGGTACAGGTCCGCCGTTTACAAGGGACCCGGCGCCTTGTATGCGGTCAACAGCCTCTGCTTCCGAGTCCGCCACCGTGGATAGACGATAAGGCTTCTCACCGATTGTGGTTCTGAAAAAGTGCACGCCCTCAGGAGAGGACTCTCCTTTATCCGTCTTTCGGTCCGCCTGTTCGCGGGCAGATACCAAGATCGTATCTTGTTGTTCCATGGCTCCTTCCACCTGCACCACATAATTTGACCCTCCGAAGCCAAAGGCATTTACCTGGAGACGTCGTGGATCCCCATTCTTCAGCCTCCAGTCTGCCGGTTCCGGATGGATCGTCAACCCTGAGCCCTCAATTCCCATGTCCGGGTCAGGATTCTTGTAATTCAGCGTGGGCGGAAAAATACCGGCCTTCATTGCCATAATCCCTCTGATGAGGGAGTTGACGCCGGACGTGCCCAGAGTGTGCCCGATTTGAGATTTGAATGAGGTGATCACAGTGCCTCGGCCTGCATTGAAGAAGGCTTTCAGTGCCTGTACCTCTTCCACGTCCCCTTGCCGAGTGCTGGTGGCATGGCATTCCACCATGTCTACTTTGTCAGGACCGTAGGAAGCGTCCTTGAAGGAAGACTGTATTGCTATTTCTTGAGTTATCCTCGATGACTCCACCATCCCGAGGTGGTTATTGCTGGCCCCCATCGAGGTGATGTACCCGTGAGCCTTGGCGCCCCGTTTGCGAGCCACAGACTCCCGTTCAATCACGATCATTCCGCCGCCCTCGCCCAGCACCATTCCGTCCCGATCCATGTCGAAAGGACGGCTGGTCTCGGCGGCAGATCGGTCAACTCCTGAAAGACCCGCAAGAGCGCCCAGAGCGGAGAATTCAAGAAAGTGCATGGGGGTGAGGTATTCTTCCGCGCCACCCACGATTGCCGCATCAATGATCCCATTCCGTATCATCTGAACCGCGCTGTAAAGCGCCACGAGGGACGTTGCGCATGCCGCGGAAACCGAAAAACTCGGTCCCATGAATCCGTACCTGTTGCAAATGAAGCCGCCCGCGGAGCAATTCAGCCGCCCCAGTAGAGTGGTGTCGTCAATGGCTATGCGCGCCGGCTGTAACTTCCTCTTCAATGGCCTTTTGCGTGTCGGGAGTGAGCTGAAGGACCCTCTTCACCGCAGAGACAATCTTGGACAAGGACCCGCGGATTATGACGTCCTGCAAGGTGGCAGCAGCTTCCCCCGAATTCTGGGAAATCAGTACTGCTATGCGTTCCCGCGGGGTATCGGATTCGAGAATCCCGGATTCTTCAATTGCCCTGCCCGCAAGCCACATGGTGATTTTGGTGGCATCGGTCATGGTCCTGAAATCCTGGGGCGGAATCCCAATCTCCTTGCGGGTGACTTCAATGTTTTGAAATGCCCCGACTTTGCAGTATGTCTTTTCCGAGACTCGAGGCCGCGGGATTAAAGAAAAGTGAGTGGTCCCACTTGGATTGCGGGACCGGAACTATGCCGCTTTTCATGGCAAGACACGCGGCCCACACCTCTTCAGGACTGTTCCCAAGTGAGTTGACCTGACTCATTCCGGTCACAGATATTCGTTCCACGTCCGGCTCACGATAAGCGGGCCGGGGCGTCCGCGGACTCTTCCACGCAGGCGCCTCGCTACGTGTCTCTCCCTTTGGCGGCCGGGACGCCGTCGCCTCACGAATCGGACCTGTTATTGGCAAACCTACTGCCAGAGGGACTTCCGCCAGCTCTTGATGCAACTCTGCAATGGAACACACTTTTTTCAACGTGCCCGCGCAGGCCCCACTCATAAACTGGCCTTGATCCACGCAACTTAGGCTCGTCCAAAGTCGTCCCGCCGGGTTTATCCAGCCCGCGCGCAGCCACGAAGAGGCTTCCCGCACTTAAGGCTTCAATTTTGGTTCGGAAAGACGATTCATCTTCGGAGCCTGCTGCAAACTCGCGTTCCAGGGAACAAATCGCTTCAATCTTCGCGGTCTTTAAAGAACGCACTCTTAGGCCGGTGCCTTCACCTGTTACTACGGTCGCTCCCGGTGCTGAGTTCAGAATCATGCTCTGATAGAGCTTTGTCAGCGCACCGGTTTCAACTATCTCTTCGGTGGCGAGGTACGAGGTACCCATCTGCACGGCATCTGCGCCGAGCATCGCAGCTATGAATGCGGTCTCCCTGTTGCAGATCCCGCCTGCCAGTATAATCCGACGCCCTTCAAATAAGGATGGGTCGCGCTCTTTCAGGTCAGCTATAGTCTGTGCAAGGGTCAGTGTGCTGTGCTGCCCAACGTGACCTCCGGCTTCATGCCCCTCACAGATGACGTAGCGAATGCCTGCGTCCAGGGCCAGGTGCAGAAGTTCTTCGGAGGGAGCAATGTAAATGGCTTCTATGCCGTCTTCCATCAGTGACGCGGCATGAGACGGCTCGCCCGCGGCAATTACGGCAAATTTCGGTTTCTGTCTCTCTGATCCAGGCCAGTTGAATGTCCCGGTACGGGTTTTCCGAGAGCGTAATGACGTTGACCGCATAGGGGCGATCTCCCATTATCTCGGACATACGCCCGAACTTTCGATCAAGCGTTTGCCCGTCCATCAGCCCGAGCGCTATAGTGGGGAGGCCGCCGGCTTCGGAGACCTTCAGGGCAAATTCAGGGACATCAGTGATCCAGGACATTGCACCCTGGATGAACGGATACCGCGTGCCCATTCCCTTGGCTACGGGACTGTTCACAAAAGCTTTTTCCTTATCCGCTGAAGCCGTGAGACAAGCATCAATTGCGCTGACAAACCGACCGACGGCCTCGGCGGTGTCGTCACCGAAGCGCCGAACAAAAGAGGCCGCAAAAGCCGCCTCGACGCCCAAAGGTATCAGTTCTTCCCGACCGAATTCGCTTTCCAGCGCTTGGTGAGCCTCATTAATGATTTTGCTGGCAAAGAATCGACGCTGTTCGTCCCGGATCTCCGATCCACAGAGCGATCCTGCAAAGTCTTTCAGTTCCCGCACGGCCTTGGAATTACCCTTGTTGAAGAGGCGACAGGGGACTTCGAGGTTCAATCCGGTCAGGTCGGTATGATCCGGCCGGAGTTTAGATATGCGCCGGCGAAGGTCATCGTTTGCGGAGACCAGGTCGGTCAGCCAGTGGAGGCTTTCGAAGACGATCCCCTGGGCGCCCGCGGATAAGAAAGCAGCAGCGGCCTCAGGAGTGGCAATGCTGTCCCCAGATGACCAAATCAGGCTTCGCGCTCTTGTCCCGAATCATGGTTCGGACCGCGCCGTACAGGGTGAGTGTGGTTTCGGGTACTGGTGAATCCGGAAGCCTCGTTCCCTTTGAGTGCGATGTTTTTGATCCCGGGGTGCTTATCGAGAATGCGTGATGCGAGATCTACAGATCCCACGACAGGGAAGACGTCAAAATCACCGGCCAAATCGCTGATCCGTTGGAGGTAATGGTCGGGGTCCTCGTCCAGGAGCACAGGATGGAGTTCGATCCAGAGTCTTCTGATACCTGTCTCTTTGAGAAACTCCTCCAGGCCGGGGTCCATCAGGGAGGCCGCGGAGATCATAAGGTCAACCGCATCACCTGCGGCATCGGCTTGCAGAAGCGCCATGCCGGCCGATTCCGGTTGGATTGCCGAAAGGTCGAATATCGCCTGGGTTCTCGTACTCCGAGCCGTCTCCACAATGGAGGACGTGATTTCTTTTTGACGCCATACAAAAGCAATTATGGGTCGTACATGGTCGGGGGTCATCTAAATACCTCTAAATTATGGTCCTTACACAATCCATTAATATAGCACATTTTACCGTGACCGGAAGCCTAAAGCAAGCCGGCGGCTCCTGTTCTGGTCAATTGACCATTCAGCCATGCGGGGCGACTCGGTTGTAGGTTCAAGTAATCCCTCAGTTAGGGGTGGGCGAAATATTGTCATTGCGAGCGCAGCGAAGCAATCTCCGGCGCCGCCAAAGCTGAGATTGCTTCGTCGTTTCACTCCTCGCAATGACACGGAATCACCGATTCCCCCTGTAACTGAATGCTTACCCACTCAACGGCTTTTCCCTTGCACGAAATGCGGTGGTGTTCTAAACTAAAAGATTAGGTACGAACCCGGTGGACAGAATTCCACCGGGTTCCAAGACCGGAATAATAATTTTTACGTTGGAGGGCTGATGAGCGCACCGATGAAGGTGCTCCTGACCGGAGGCACAGGCTTCCTGGGCGAATATCTTCTGGCAGAACTGCTTGAGCGAGGTCATAGCGTCTGGGCTCTCTATCGAAGCGAATCGCGCAAACTGGATACGATCCATTATTTGAGCAGCATGGGCCTCCCCCGAAGTTCCGGCAGCTTACACTGGTTTAAAGGCGAAGTTCTGGAAGCGGAAAATCAATGGGATGACTGGTGCCGCGAGTGTGAGGGCCTTGACGAGGTGGACACGCTGCTCCACAGCGCGGCCTCAACACGGCTTCACATGGATGAATCCGGTGAACCTCTGAAAACCAACCTGGGAGGCGCCAAGGTCCTTCGCAGACTGGTGGACCGCAAGCCCATGAATGTCCACCTGATAAGCACAGCCTATGTGTGCGGTTTCACCCAGGGTCAGATGATGATGGAGGTCAACCACCCGAGGGGCGATTTCGTCAACGTTTACGAAGAGAGCAAATGGGAGGCTGAACAGATCTGGATGGGGGACGCGACCATACTGCGGCCATCCATCATTGTGGGTGACTCGGAGACCGGAAGGTGCGGTTCATTCGGTGGCTGGTACATCCTCTTCCAGGCCGTTCATCTGCTTGACAGGCTCATGCGGGATGCTAACGGTGCCAACCGCCTCGACCTGCAGATCAATGTTCCCGCGGATGCAACCGGGACAATGAACATCATTACGGTGGATTCTTTGGCCAAGGCAGCGATCCGCATTATAGAAGACCCGGCCAATCACAAGAAGATCTATCACCTCAGCCACCCCGATCCGCCTACGCACCAGTGGACCCTGGACTTTATCTGCAACAGATTCAATGTGGCCGGGATTAACTTTGCCGGAGCAGGCGCTCCTTTCACTCAGCCCCGCAACAGGATTGAGCGGATGGTGTGGCGACAGATGCAGACCATCCTCTTTCACTTTTCCAATAATCCCTCCTTTGACCGCACCAACACCGACGCGGCAGTGCCGGATCTCAAGCCCGCGCCGATCACCGAGGAGCTGGCCAACAAGCTGATCGATTACGCAATAGCCTGCGACTGGGGCCAGTCAGGCCAGTAGTTGACGGGGAACGCTAAGAGCACGTCAAATCCCCGCCGTCATTCCCGCGGACGCGGGAATCCAGCAGGGGCGAATCACGAATCGCCCCTACCACCCTATCCTGTCAATCGGGGGGCAGCAGACTTATTTGGGTGTTTCCGCGCGTCGGTGAGCCCTTTTGGCTGCAAAGAAGACCGCTCACAATTAAGTATGTGGTCTCCGGAATTCCCGGAATTTGAGAAGCGAACCTCAACGTTAATCTTGAAGTTGGGCCGGAAGGGAAGTATGCTAACAATCGCACGAAAGAAGGCTCTTCGAGCAAAAATTCCGGTGGTTGGGGTCAGTCGAAATACTGTGGTGGAGAAGGGGGCTCACATGCAAAAAATGAAAACATACCCGAGAGTTGTGTTTTCGCCTCTCGCCATTGAAGCAGCATTCAATGAGCTGAGAAGTATCGTGGATGACGACCCAGCAACTGAGTTCCGGATATTAAGAATCTCGCGCGGTCACGAATCATGGTATCATGACACTTTTGAAGAGTTTCTAGCTGATTTCGGGGGCGGTTTGGACGATGCCTTATTTCATGCAACAAACCCACAGCTATCTATTTCTGTTAAGATATATAACTTAGGAGCCGATCCGTTCATATATAGCGAAACGTCAATACAAGGGAAAGATCGTTCAAAGATTCAGAGACTTAGTAACGTTTTCGATAACTACTCAGAAAGCTGCAAGATTCCTGAACCCGAAGTCGATCCCCTTCCAAAACCGAAAATCTTTATAGGACATGGTCAATCCCCACTTTGGAGAGACCTTAGAGACCATCTGGCCGATCATCATGGTTATGAAGTCGTCTCTTATGAATCTGGTTCCAGAGCGGGCCATTCAATTCGCGATGTAATTACAGAGTTGATGGCCGTAAGTTCATTCGCTATCTTGGTTATGACGGCAGAAGACGAGTTATCTGATGGCTCATTTCATGCCCGCCAAAATGTGATTCACGAGATAGGCCTCTTCCAAGGTCATCTTGGGTTTTCTAAAGCGATCGTCCTTAAAGAGGGGGACGCAGAAGAGTTCTCGAACATTCATGGTGTTCAGCAGATACGTTTCAGCCAAGGAAACATAAGAGAAACTTTTGGTGACGTTTTGGCAACATTACGGAGAGAATTTGGAAACAACCCTAGCTAAGGAGTCGTCAGGGCCGTAGGATGCGGTGAGCAACGCGAACCGCATCGCTCGCGCGCTTCGGCTGTCAAGTAATCGAAGGCTGATGCACGGTCAGGTCAATTATAGCTGAATAACCCCACAAGTACTGCGGTCACAATAATTTGCAGTGCAACCACAGCCGTGATCCACATCGGCCTATTTGCCAAGAATCTTTCCGGGCCGGGCAGAGCTTTCAAAAAGAAAGTGTGGAATTCTGAGAGAATTCCCCGCTACGCTCTCTGGACAGCAAATTGGTAAGAGGCGGCAATAATCGATTGGAAACGGATTTTTCGCCGGAGCTAATCAACAGTCGAGCCGTTCACCGGACAGAGAAGTTCACCCTCCAGGTCGTAATTCCTTTTCAGGAAGCTCTTGCAGAGAACCTCAACGGCATCGTCGCATTGCATCAGCATGTCCGCCTGCCGGGTGAACTGGAGGAGGCGGCCGACCATGTCCAACCTGGCTTCAATCAACGGAAGCTCATATTTGTGGAAACGGGCGTCAAGTCGATCTTCCCGAACCTCTACTGAGAAGTCGAATGCCTGGAAAATCGCGGCAATAGCCCGAGTTCGCCTGCCCCTGCGGACATCGTCGGTCGCGCCCCCCTTGAAAGAGAAGGCAATATAGTTCTTATCGGCAGTTTCCCCTGCGTAGGCATCTAGAAAGCTGTAGTGGTACCCGATTCTAGAACTGAAATTCAGATACTTGTCAGATACGAGGGCATAACTTCGCTCCCCGAACCGGCCCGCCGGATGAGTAGGGGCCAGCATCTGCTCCCTCATTACCGACAAGAGGCCCCCCAGGTTGACGGGTCTGGGGCCTTGGTTAAGCAAGTCTTCATGCAGCATCCCTTGAAGAAACGCCTTGAAGGGGATCGAGGTGACCTGATCCACCGTCACCCGCCGTGTGGAAGCATTTGTTCCTGTTAGGCCCCCTCCCAAATCGATGATGTGGAGGTCAAGACGGATGGGTGCTTTCAGCTTCATGGCTCCGGCGCCCTTGGTGTCGGCAACAATATCGCTGATTCTGAACATCTCCTTGTACGAGAGTTCATGCACTAACCACATGATGTCGTGAAGAGTCTTACACGATTTCGGCGAAAAATCGGCCGCGTTCGGATCCATGATGTGAAGAGGCACGATCCAATCGGCCACCCGCCTCAACGTCTGCCATACGGGCGTATCTTTCATGACCGATGCTCTGCCCTTTTGCAAGGCTATCAACTCCGGCACGGGTCCTTGATACACCCTTCCCGAATATGCATCCACAGTGACTTCCGTGCCTTGTGCGATGACGGCGGAGGCATTTCTTGCATTCAGCACGGTGGGGACGCCGAATTCTCTCGCCAGAGAAGCCATATGGCCCGTCACGCTTCCGGCATCTGTCACTATAGCCCGGGCCTTTTGCATTGCGACGGCAAATTGCGGTGAGGAATGCTTGGCAATAAGCACAGCGCCCGCCGGGAAATGAGCGAGGTCCTCATCGGAGCGCACGTGAAAGGCCGGCCCAGAGCCCACTCCCTGAAAGGCCACCGCCCCGGCCTCAACCAGGACAGAATACCCCTCCACCGCCGGGAACCTTTTAAGACGCTCCTTTTCCACCGCCTCCAGAAGGAGTGGCCGCGTCTGGAGCACAAGCAAGCGTCCGAGGGAATCGAGGGCCCACTCGATATCCTGAGGATACTCGTAGTGTTTTTCCAGTGTTGCGGCGTAGCCGGCCAGAGTTTTGACCTGCTCGGGAGAAAGGCACAGTGAGTCGTGTTTATATGCATCCACCGGACTTTCACTGAGACCGCCCCCCTCATCAGCTACTAATTGGACCGATTTTTGGGAGCAGGTGGTCCTGAGTATTGTAAGGTCCTGGTCTTTGGCAACCACGTAGCTGTCCGGACTGACGATGTCGCCCAGTGCATAGGGCTCCAGACCCCATACGGCGTTGATTAGGATGGTGTCCGAGGACAGGTCGGAGGCATTCCAAGAATGAACCATGCCGCTGCACACAGATTGCACCATCTCGATGCATCCGACGGTCATGTCAAGATCTTCGTCCTGCATCCCTTTGTTCAGCCTGTAGGAAATGGCTCGAGCGGTGTAAAGGCCGGCCAGTATGTGTTTGTACGTTTGAATGATGCGGTCTCGCTTCACATTGAAGATGGAAACGTATTGACCTGTGTGAGAATGCTCGCCATCTTTGCCCATGGCAGTGCTACGGAGGGCGACTGACGGCAGCAACTTGGGCTCCCCTCCTTTTTGACGGATGGTGACCACCATGTCATCGTACGCCGAAAGGATGGCCTCTTCAAGTTCCTCGGGGACCCGAGCCAACATTATGAGCCTTCGGATCTGCTCGCTGTCCTTATTGAGCGCCTTCGTGTCATGAGGGTCAAGGTTCCTCCTGATCCGGCTGATCTGATCGCCAAGGGCGTTCTGCTGGAGAAAGAAATCATATGCGCATGTGGTGATGGCAAACCCTTCGGGGATGGCCAGGCCCGCTCTGTTGGCCAACTCGCCAAGATTCGCATTCTTCCCGCCGACCCAATCCACCATGTCTCTGGTGATCCGGGAATAAGGCAGCACCCACTCGCAAACCAATAATTCCTTTCTCTTGCTCACTTCCTCTTGGATGGCCTGGTTGATCCGTTCCAGTACGTCAAAGAGGGTGAGATAACTCTGTCCTGACAGATCATCGAAACTCTTGAGCATACGGAGAGTGTGGAAAACAGCGCGGGTGGACTGGGACCTGATATAAGACATGCCGAAGATGGCCTGCTCTCGGAGCTTCTCTTCAATATCAGAAATTATATTCAAAAGCTCCGTGTAGGATGCCAATAATTCCTTAAAGCTGGCATACCTGAACTGGGAGACTCGGGAAACCCGTCTCTTGTGGTGCCGGGCACGAGATTTCCATGCTTTGATCTTGTTCGCGATATTGAAGATTGCCTCAGGCATTGCGTCTCCGATTAAAGGTCTCTTGGTAATAGTTCACCGGGCTTGTGGCGTCTCAGCGCCAAGTGAGGATGGAGGGCAAGACACATCACCCTCTTCAGGCTTCGCCCGCTGTGGTGCCAAGGAGTTAGACGCTTCCCGGCGAACTCTTATGTCTCAATTGCGATGCGCTGCCGTGATTGGCCCAGGTCAATTTTGCTGAAGGAGTCGATGGTCGGGTCCTGGAAGCGGGACCCGCAAAACCTCTTCCACACCCCTGATTGCTGTTGATTGCGAAGCCCTCGTGGCCTACCTTCCGGCATTCTGAGCAAGTCGCAACATGCACGAAGTGCAGTCACTTCCACTTTGCAGAACCCAGCATGCCGATCCCTTACCTAACCAACGTTGCAAGCCTCGTTTTATTGTCAGAGGTCTTGCAAGAGGCTGTACACGATTTGTCTCCTCTATCAGCAGTCTAATGCCGGCACGGACGAGTTGCAAGTGACGAGACCATGCGTTGAGTTCTGGGGTTCTGGGGACACCATGCTATTTCTCTGTTCCCGCGCTTCGGTCCGTGCTTTTGACTATAAAGATAGGACCGCTGGGCATTAAGTATGGTGTCCCCGGATTTAGGAATTCAAGTCAATTATAGCTGAATAGCCCCACAAGTACCGCGGTCACAATAATTTGCAAAGCAACCACGGCCGTGATCCACATCGGCCTATGTGCCAAGAATCTTTCCGGGCCGGGTATGGCTTTCAAAAAGAAAGAGGCATTAGCCAGATTAAACAGTACGATAATCCACAACAGCGCGCTGCTGCCTCCGTATATCCACCAGCAGAAAATCCCGTACAAGGTCTCGAACACGAAAGCAACGGCAGGCTTCTCATAGAGCCCCAGGCCGAACTTCTTGCCGGCCAGAAACGGCGCGATGGTAATATCACGGGCATGACTGATCAGGTCAAGCACAAGGTGAGAGCAGATCCCCAGTGCAACCGCTGTTCCTACATCAACCGCGTTGAACCCCAAAGCAATAAGTATCCATGCGCCGGCGGCCAAAACAATCGTGGAGGCAACTGAGTGAGAATATGGCATATACGAAAGATGTACGTCACTGACTGATTTTACGCTGTTTTCCGTTGTTGTCTTTTCTACGCCGAGAAAGTTCAGTGCAACCCAGAAGATTTCTATGAGTTGGACTGATACCAAGATTGCGGCCATCGGTACATCGGGATATATCTTCTTGATAATCAGAGCCGTAGCTGCGTGATTTATAGCGAACATCACCCCGTCCTCTTTACGGGCTTCATTTTGCGTCTTCTGATTCCCAGGCTCTGCCTCGTAGTGGCGCTAACTTGAGGCAATGCTTTGATCCCGCAAGGCCTCCCTCACCCTGCCCTCTCCCGCGAAGGGGAGAGGGTTTTCAGGAATCCCCCTCCCTTGACGGGAGGGGGAAGGGGGAGGGTGATAAGTAACTGAAATCACCAACATGATCTTGTAAGTTAGCCCCTATGAGGCAGAGCCTGCGAACGAGACGTAATCCACTGACATGCCGAAGCCGCTCAGTTGATAGGTACGAGCCTTCTTAAGTTAAGGATGCGTTCGTTACGATCTCGGTTCAACCTCTGATTACATGCCTCGAAAGCGGGGGGGCCGTAGGGGGGTAGGTCGGGCCATGCCCGACGCAAGCCCGCGGCCACGGGCCGCTCTACAACAGGTGTCTAGGTTTCCAATCGAATCATTGACTTGCGCCTGCATTATGGTATTCTAAAATTAGAAGGGTGCTAATAAACTTAGCTGCACCTTGCTGCGAAATCTCGGACTCCTTCGATTTCAATTCAGGCGGCTGCCAGATCACTCTGAGATTCATTGAAGAACCAGTCGGCGACGCCGAAAAACATTGTCTTCCGATACGTGTCCTGCAAACACTCCCATGATTTGTCAGCGATTTCATGCTTCGAGGCAAAGACTGACGTCGCAATCTTGGACGAGCGGACAACTACCCTAAAACGACGACTGCGGTCGGCCAGCAGCCAAATGCGATGGATGCGACGAGCTGCGCTTTCATGCCGAGAAAGGAGGAAGATGTTGATAGAAACTGAAAAGCAACGACGATGGTGGTTTGCCACTCACCCCGAATACAGTTCGCGCCGTCCGGGTGCAGGAGGCAGAGAGCACGACGAGGATGATGCTGACAAGGTTCGCCCCGAGGATGTTGATGCTTATGTAGACGAAGCGCTCAAGTACCAGCGGGATTCTACCGTTATCGAACTACTGAAACTGATAAAATTTTGGTTCGGAACCGAATTTGAATCAAAAACTCCGGCAGAACAACACGCCCTTCTGTGGGGAGACGAGGAAGGCGACGATGTCATCGGGAACGAGGAAGATTTGGACTCGCAGGACCCGTCACCTTGGGAAAATGAGGCGAGACTTGTTATGAAGCGATTCGGGGTGAAGGCCCGCTGACTCAGAGCAAGGGCTTAAAGATGGCATGCAATCGGTCCTCGATCCTGATCGGGCTCCTAACCCGCCTCTGGTTTTGAATCCGGATTATATTTCCGGATTTTACCAGGGAGTTGACGAAGCGCAACGTGAGTACAAGAAAGGGTGGGATAGTGGGTACTGGTCGATTCATAGCGGCAAGGCACCACCTGACTCTAGACCCTCAAGACAACTCCGCATACGCTCAAGGTGTTAGGGGCGGAGCGACGATTGCTCTCGACGAGCTAGAGCGATGGGCTCAGAATATGGCAAGATCCAATTCCGTTCTCATTAGGAAGTCGCCATTCGCGGGCCTTCGCAAGAACATGGAAAAGGCCGGGGAACCAAGGCAATCGCCAGATGAGGACGCACATCACATTGTCCCCTGGAGGCACTGGCGAGCCAAACCTGCGCAAGACATTCTGGACAAGTATGGCATAGATGTTGATGCTGCTGAGAATGGGGTGTGGATTAACAGGACTTTCCATTGGACACTAAACAACTCTTCCCGCTATATGGAAACCGTAACCGAAATGTTAAGACCGGCGGGCAGCAGAGAAGAGGCTCTGCAAATTTTAGCAAAAATGAAGGATCTCTTGTCACGGGGGAAATTCCCTCTTGGAGGAGCAAGGCCATGAAAGTTTATGTGCTGCGTGCAGATTCCGATCACTACGAGAGTCTCTTAATGGCCGGCGGCGATCTCTATGAGTTCGCCAGCCGCTTCAATGGAAAGCCAATGAAGAAGTTAGGCAAGGATGCGAGAATCAAAAAGGACCCTCGCCGATTGCCCAAGGGAGATTTTCCTTCTCTGATTCCCGGGGTGCCGGTATTTAGCCGAATAGCTGTGGAAGCATTGAGGGATCTATTGGAAGCCAACGGAGAAATATTTCCCGCGAAGATTGATGGTGAACGGTATTTCCTTTTTAATGTGACCGCGTTGCTGACGTTCTTGATGAGGCCGATTCTACACTCTCAAGATTTAAGGATGGTCGGGTCTTTTACATTGATTGCTATTCTTTTCTGGTGGAGAAGCTTCAGGGGCTATCTATTTTTAAGATTCCACAAATGGTTAGTGGCAACATCTACGTGACAGACGCATTTGTTGAGCTTGTCGAGTCAGCCGGATTGAAAGGGTTTTGGTTTCCGGCCGTTTGGAGCAGCACCGAGGTAATCGAGCCTTTGGATCTAGCGTCATTCTGTTCCCAATGATCGAGACCTGAAGCTGTGGTGTTCAGCGCAAGCCGTCCCGCCAACCGTGGGATTCGCAGTCTTTTCTCGAGTCCCGCGTTTCGCGGGACGGTTCCCCCACGTCTCGCGGGGTCACCGCATCCTGCCCGACTTTAAGGCAAACCAATCGATTTCGAGGCTTGAGAACCGGATACGTCCGAAGGAATTTACTTCTTCTCTGATTCCCAGTCGGTCCCAAGATCAATCCCCAGCCAACTGCATAACTTTCTAAACCGTGCTATTTTTGCAGGGGTATCGAGGCGCGACTCTTCCGGGTACTCCAACCAGAAAAGAACGTCTCTATAATCTTTTTTCGCTCTGTCCACTAATTCGCAGACTGCTTCCACCTTTCCTCTGGATAAATCTAGGATAGCCAGCAGGACCCTCTCCTTCTCCCGTTCGTGAACCTCGGTTCCATAAGAAGACAAGATCTCCAATACTTCATCGTATTCCTCTGGAGGAAACTCTTTTCTGACCTTATCAATGACTCTCTGAGGCAACGGCATTTTAATACACGTGAAACCTTCTCAGTTCCGGTCTATGCAATAGTGTGGCACAGTCTTGGTTCGTCGTCATGCCGACTCATACTGGACCTCCGCCTCGCTAAGAATTTGGTCACGAACGTATTTGCCCAAGAATCCCGGTGTGTTGAGGTCTACTTTTCTGCCAAGAAGTTGAGAGAGTTCACGTTCAATGGAAAAGAAATTCAACCCGACGGCAACCCCTGGCTCAAATTCGACGAGTACATCCACGTCACTGTCTTCATTGAAGTCGTCGCGAAGGAAGGAACCGAACAAAGCCAGTTTGCGGATGCCATGACGCCGGCAAAATTCTGCGATCTTGTCGGCCGGCATGTTAACTCCGAGGCAATTCATGTGCTGCAACCTCATCTCTTGGGCGGATCTGGACGTTCTTTTCGATCTCCGCTGCCTTCTTTGCCCTGGCAACGTCAAGCTCATACTTGGACTGAAGATTCATCCACACCTGGGGAGTGGTTCCGAAGTACCTGGCCAAGCGAAGGGCCGTGTCCGCGGTGATGCTGCTTTTCCTCGTCACAATGCGGTTGATCCTGCCGGGGTCCACATCGAGGGCCTCGGCCAGCTTGTTCTGGCTCAAACCCAAAGGTTCCATGAACAGCTCCAGGAGAACTTGTCCCGGATGGACCGGCGGTTTTATGATTTTATCAGACATTAAACTGCCTGATGCTCCATCGGAACTTTGTGGACATCCCTGGGTTCAGGCGTTTCCAGTTGATATTCTTGCGACAGCACCTCCATAGGAATGTGCAACAACTTACTCAGCTTGCGGATGTCATTGAGAGTCAAAGCCCTTCTACAGTTCAGTATGTCCGAAATCCGCCCACTGCTCTTCCCGAGATGTTCCATCAAGTCTTTTCTCGAAATCCCCAGTCCTTCCATCTGGATCTTGATCGCCTCGATGGGATGCGGCTTTCCCATTGGGAAATGCTTTTCCTCGTACGCATCTACCAAAGTTGCAAGAATATCCAATTCTTCTTCCTCTGGTGTTCCAGGTTCGGCCTGAAAGATTTCGTCAATTCTCTTGCAGGCCGCCTCGTAATCTTCTTCTGTTTTTATCGGTTTGATGTTCATTGAAAACAACTCCTCGTCAGTAGCGTTTCACGGTTCCGGCGTCCACCTTGTCATACTCCCTGTGAGTTCCTATGAAACGAACATAGGCTGCCTGGGTTCTGTAGTTTATTTCAGCAATGAGACGGTAGTCGTTCCCTTTTATGTTGAAAATTGCCCTGTTATTCTCCACAAAGTCAACGTTGGAGCCGAAAACTCTCTTGATGTCCGAAGGACTATTCCATTCTCCAGCTTTGATCTGTTCGTACCAAGTATCCAGGGAACCTCGTGCTTGAGGATGTTCCCTTGCAAAGTTCTTCAAGACTCCGCGCTTGACGATTCTCATGGTCTACATGATATCTACTCCCAAATTGGGAGTCAATCTCTTTCTCTTCGGCTGTGCTTAAATACCATTCTCTGTACTTCTGGCTGCATGTTTTAGCCTCGCAGGCAAGTTGCTGGTAGGTCGGGCGCCCGACGCAAGCCCGCGGCCACGGAGCGCCCTACAGGTCTTTCAAGCGAATCCTATGACGGGTCTTGGCATCTATAAATTGATGAAATTACAAAAACCCGCAGATAGGAGGCGCCAAAATGAAGATTTCAAAGGTGGCTGCCTTGAGCTTAATGAAGTATTCGCCTTGGGGGATAGCTACAATAAGTGTGGCTTTATTGTTGGCAGCGTTTGCTTGTTGGACCGCGTCGACGGCCTGGTCTAAGTCCGGTGATCACAAAATGGTCATGCCCGCAGATTTGAAGTGGCAGGAGGTGCCGTCACTCCCCAAGGGAGCGATGGTCGCGGTGATTGAAGGGCCGATGGACCAAGCAGTCCCTTTTACAGCCCGTTTCAAAGTCCCGGCAAATTACAAGATTCCGCCTCACTGGCACCCGGCGGTTGAGAGGGTGACGGTCCTATCAGGAACGTTCAATATGGGCCTCGGAGACAAATTCGATAAAGCAAAGACGACGGCCCTGGGTCCCGGCGGTATGATGATCATTCAACCGAAGACCAATCATTTCGTGTGGACCGAAACGGAATCAGTGATTCAACTTCACGGGACCGGACCGTGGGGTATCACATACGTCAACCCGGAGGATGATCCCAGAAAGAAGTAGGGGTTTTCCCCAACCCCGCAAGAATGGGATCAGGGCTCGCGAGGTGACATTGCGCTGAAAGGCGACAAAGAAGAGGCTTGGCTAGTCCGTTGGCTGAGTTGCATGACTCTGCCGGGACAAGAATCAAATTCTCCCAAAAGTAAGTGAATTATTACTATGGGATAGGCTTAACTATGGATCTACAGGACAGTGAGAGAGGATGGAAACGGCCAAGGAATGAACACAAAATGAGCCTGAGCCCCATGTAAATGGTGGATGTTCCCCCACCCAAAAAAGGCGATCCAAACCTCAGACCGCCTTATCGGCGACTTAACGCCTTCTACACACTATTAGTGATAACCCACACCGCAGTATGGAGCGGCTCTGAATTCCGGGGTGTGGCAGATTATGTTTCTGACCCTATCTTCATGGGCTGATACCCACTCTGCAAAGTCATCATCTGGCCAAACTTCCACAGATGGTCGATATGCTTCGTTTGTGATCCTGACTCCCTCCGTGTCGCTGATTCCGTCCATCATTTCTTTCCTGAAGGACATATCTTGAACCTCCTTGGTTCATCTATTATAGATGCGGCATTGCGAGGTTGGATTCAAGATTGGTCAAAAGAGCTGCTGCGATTTGCGAAAATGGCACCAGGTCCAGCAAGTTGCCACTATGGCCGTACGGTCACAAAGATTGGGCTTGGCTTGTCCGTTGGCTGAGTTGCGTCACTCTGCCCTGACCAGAATCAAACTCTCCCAAAAGTAAGTGAATTATTATTATGGGATTGGCTTAACACGGATCGACCGGACAGTGAGGTTATAGAGCGGGTTGAATCACTTATTTTCTCATGAGTCTTTGATTCAACTTTAAGAAAAAGTCCCTACATATTTTTGACTTGATTTGTAGAGTCCGATCAAGTATTCTTTAGTAAAAGCGTAGGAGAAGGCTATCCTCGCGCAACGAGGCTCACAAACACGGCATTGCGCCTCCTTCGTGATGGGAGCCTACGGGGGCGTCGAAAACTCCGCTAAACGCAAAGGAGGACAATCATGGGAGACGAAGACACAGCCGTGCAGAGATTGACCTCAGGGATCGGAGCGGCCATGTTTGTCTCATGGCTGCTGTTCCTGGGACCTGTGGGCCTCGTGTTGTTGCTAGGCTTACCCTATGCTATGATCGTTCAGGACTTGGCGTTCGGGATTGTCTGCGGATTGCTGCTGGCTATTCCCGTTGTGCTAACAGCGGTGTGGATTCCGGTTGTCTACTTCGGTCTTCTCAGGGAAAAGAGGGCGCCATCGACGGCACCGAATTCGGAGTCTGCGCTGGAAACAGCCAGTGCAGATTGAACCTGCGCGCCGTCGGTGAGACCGACCGAAATCCTCTCGGGGTATGCGGTCGCTATGAAAGGGAGAGTAATGCAGCTCTCCTTTTTTTATTATCTTTGACCGCCAGCGACTTAAATGCAAAAATTCCCCACCATGAACGTCCCGACTATTCTCATATTGAGGATCTCGATCCTATCATTTGTAATGATTGTGGGTTTGTATGGTACTTCACAGGCGGAACCCCCTTCGGACGACGAATGCTTTGAATGTCATGCGCGCCAGGATCTGACATCCAGAAAAGGAAAGAGTCTTTTTATCGATCCGGTGAAATTCGGCCGGTCCGCTCACGCGGGAAAGGGGATCAGTTGCACGTCCTGTCACGACTCCATATCGTTCATAAATAAGAACAAGTCGCTCCCGCATCCCATTGGGATCGAACCCAAGTGCAGCGAATGTCACGAAAAGGTAAACCAGCAATACTCAAAAAGCCTTCACGCTCAGATCTCCAAGAAAATTTGCTATTCCTGCCACAATCCCCACTACAGCGTTCCGTTCCACCAGCTCACCACTGAAGACAGGAAAATGAGGTGTCTAAAGTGTCACGACGCGTACAACACGCACAAATGGATGCCGCAGAAGCAACTTCACTTCAACTATCTGGAATGCGCCTCGTGCCATGACCTGAACGCGGAGATCGGGGCTGTGTTCCGCATTGTTGAAAAGGACAAACCCTCCGGAGAGAACATCCTTAATTATGGGCGGCTTGCTCCGTTCGTAGACCCAGGAAAGGAGGACCTTGCCGGAACGTTGGACCAGGACGCCGACGGCAGGCTCTCGCCTGCAGAGATCGGCTCCTTCCTGAGAAGACTACGTGAAAATGGAATCCCCGAGGCAGCGCTGGATGTGAGCATTCTAGTGCTGAGGCCGACCCACAACTTCACTGACAAAGGAGAACAGACCAGGGATTGTTCGCTTTGTCATTCTGAAAACGCCAGATTCTATTCCAAACTGGTTCTGGAAGTTCCTGAAAAAGAAGGGGCTTCCATAACGATTCCAGTGGAACGTCAAATCTTCCTCCTGCACGGTCCTGGAGGGCTCTCTGAGGATTTCTATCTGCTTGGTGAGTCAAAGATTCACAAGAAAGATCTGAGAGATGTAATTGAAATAGTGAAGCAGATCGGATTCAAGTGGATCGACTTATTCGGTATCCTGCTTGTTTTATCTAGCCTGGTCGCCGTGTCTCTTCATGCTCTGGTGATGTTTTCCACCCGGAAACTCAGAGAGGGCGGCGTTATTGCGGCCCAAGAGCACCCCTTGGCCGAGACCGTGGGGCATTTGATACATGGGCTTTGCGTCATCCTGTTACTGCTCACCGGCCTACAGCTCAGACTTCCAGACCTCCTGCCGATCTTCGCCACTTTCCTGAATGCTGTTAATCTTCACAACATTTGTGGGGCCATAATACTCGTGGATTATGTGTGCTGGATTACCTATGAGGTTTGGAGCAGGAGGCTAAGGAGCAGGTTTTTTGTTTTTCCAAAGGGCTTTTTTAAGGATTCGATAGAGATGTTGCATTATTATGGTTATCTGATCTTCGTCCACGAGAACTGTCCAAGGAATTTTGATTCTGCCTCTGTACTCGGAATCATTGGAAAAATTTCTTTTCTTTGGGATGATGTTCGTGTTGATTCCGGGCCAGATCTTGACTGGTATTCTCTTGTACGACCTGTACAGGACCATGCCCATCATTGAGAAATTGGGCGGCCTACGTGTCATTGACGGCCTTCACCTCACCTTTGCTTATCTGCTGATGTCTGCCATCGTAATTCACACATACTTTCATACACTGAAAAAATACGGCGGGAAGCCGACCTTCTAACGGGATCTGGAGTAAAGCCGATCTTCTTGTTGGCTTCTCAGGCGTGCCGTGCGTGGTTAAGAAGGAGAATGTGCTAAACCGCTCTGGGTCTTTCGTTAAACCGCCTGATGTTCCATTGGCAAGCTGTGCGCTTACTTGCGTTCGGACATCCAGGAAGTCGGGGCCCACCAAGCTTTCATTTGCCCGGTCTTTCCCGTCAGTACCGCGTGTAATCAAGGGCATCCTGCTCGAGTTCCTTGATTATGTCTTCGGTCAAGGTGGGCCTGATTGTGGGGATTATCTCAAGAAAGGTACGCGTGGAAATGCGGTAGTCTTTCCCAACCACGTATTCCCGCTCGAACGCATGCTGGGTGACCTTCTGGAAAAGATACTCTATGTCTGCCGGCGTGAAGAATGGAATAGCCGACACTATCTTGTCCAAATCCACTTCTCCGTGATTTGTCTTGGAGAGGTAGTGGCTGAAAATGGTGCGACGGCCTTCGTCGTCCAGGCCGCCAACGGGGATGATAAGGTCGAACCTCCCCGGTCTCAACAGCGCCACGTCCAGTTCACGAATGTGGTTGGTGGCGCAAACAAGTAAAATCCTGGCATCCTGCCTCTTCAACAGAGGCACTTGCTTGAGGAACTCGTTGGTTATTGATTTGTCGATTCTGGAAGCCTGTTCACGGCTCCCTGCCAGCTCTTCGAATTCGTCTACAAAGATTACTGCTTCGTCAAGTTTACGGGCCTTTTCCATAACATTTTTCAAATTCGCGCCCACGCGATCCGCGCCGTCCGCGGCCAGGGTGCCGGGACTGATCTCTATGTACCACCACTGAAGGACCCCGGCTATGGCACGGCCGAAATGCGTCTTGCCCGTCCCCGGAGGGCCGAAGAATATGATTGTCCTGGGCGGGGTAACTCCGTGCTTCTGAGCAAGATCGGCCTCAGCAAGCGGAAGTATGATTCGTTGGCGGACGATTTGCTTGGGCGGTTGAGTTTGAGAAATAGTTTCCCACACGGACCCGTCCTCGAGTCGCGCACCGAGTTCTTTGAGGAGATTGCCTCTTTCCGTCTCTTCCAACGCAGTGCGGATGGAATCCATGTTCTCGATATAATCGAGGCAAGCTAGTTTTATTCCCACGTCTCTTCCGAGCTGTTCGGAAAGGAACCACTTGTGTTGCAGGATATTCATCCACAGCTCCGCGGCGAGTTCCGACCCGAATTTGCGGCCGCTGTAGTCGAATATCCGGCCCGCACAGTCTTCCGGTACCGGAATATCAGTCACTATTTCCATGACGTCCTCGCTTTTCCTCACGTGCCTGTCTGTTGATAAACAGGCCGTTTGCGGAGAGACAAGGGCCGCGTCCGCTCTTCGCTGTACATGGCTTTTTGCATATGCGTTCGTGAGTATCTGCAATCCCCATTTCACGCGGTCCTTTGGAAAAGCATAGGAATTCAAGCAAAATAAAGAAAACCGATCCTGTTCTTCAGGAAAAGGAGCCAGTTGGCGATATGACTCTTTCATCCATTTCAAGATGGGGGCAAAGTCGTAGGAGTCATCCAAATTAAAGCTCTTCCCTTTGGAGATAAGAGACTGTGTCCTTTCCCTGGTTCGCTTGGTTGCCGAAACCGAATTGTGCAATGGTAAGAATCTCATTGTACAGCCCTCCTTTGGCTATCGGAAATACCTATATCCAGCGATGCCTACTAAAACACCCCTACATTTGTTCTTTGTGCAGAATTTATGCGTTCTCTGTTAATTAACTTCCGGAACGGAATGGACAGTTTCCAAGCGGCCGAGTATTACTCTCGACAGAGGGCCTTTCAATGGGCAACCCCGTCCCCGAATGTCGCGGTACCTCAGCCCTCTCTCATCTCCGTACGAAAGATTGTGGTAAAGTGAGAAGACGACAAGCGGTTGTTTGTCGGAGTTTAAGATCGGTACCTGAAACGGGAGATTTTGATGGGCAATCTAACACCCGACGCAAATGATAACGTCGCTCAGTGCACTCAACGTCAGTCTGAAAGCTGCAACGCCTCCGGATGCTCGGATTCCGGCACGGAAAAACCCATAAACAAACGAGGCTCGACATCACGTGCGCCAGGGAAGAAAGACGCACAAAATCTTATGGTACGCCTCCCCCTCGGTGTTGCAGTACTTAGAGATCCGGCCTTCAACAAGGGCACAGCTTTCACCGAAGCGGAACGGGACGTATTAGGCATTCGAGGTCTTCTGCCGCCCCGCGTCACTTCCATCGAGGAGCAGCTTGTGCGGGTTCTGGGGAACATTAGAATGAAGGCCACCAACCTGGGAAAATACATCTTTCTCGCCGGCCTTCAGGATCGCAACATGACTTTGTTCTTTCGAGTCATCATGGAAAACATCGAGGAACTCATGCCCATCGTGTATACCCCCACGGTGGGACAGGCATGCCTTGAATACAGCAATATTCTACGCAGACCGCACGGTCTATTTATTACAGCAAACGACAGGGGTCGAATCACACATCTTCTTCGCAACGCAAGGATTCAGGACATTCGCGTTATAGTGGTTACAGATGGAGAGCGAATCCTCGGCCTTGGCGACGTCGGGGCCCATGGCATGGGTATCCCGACGGGGAAGCTTGCGCTCTATAGCGCATGCGGCGGGATTCATCCGTTTCAAGTCCTGCCGGTTACCATTGATGTGGGCACGGAAAATGAAGCGCTGCTCAATGATCCCCTGTACATTGGCCTCAAACAACATCGCGTCCGTGGGGAGGCATACGACGAGTTAATTGATGAGTTCGTCACCTCGGTGCAGGACGTGTTCCCCGGATCTCTCATCCAGTTCGAGGATTTTGCCAATCGGAATGCGTTTCGTATATTGCAGAGATACCGGAGTGAGATTTGCTGCTTCAATGACGACATTCAAGGTACGGCTGCAGTGACAGTGGCAGGGCTTTACTCATCCCTGCGCATCACCGGGGGAAGCTCAAGGACCATAAATTTCTCTTTCTGGGAGCAGGTGAGGCTGGACTTGGCACCGGCGACCTGCTGGTCTCTGCGATGGTTGATGAAGGGCTGTCTGTGGAGGAAGCGAGAGAGAGGTGCTGGTTTGTCGATTCCAAGGGACTTGTAGTAAAAAGCCGCGCCGATCTGACCGGACACAAACTTCTCTATGCGCACGATCATGAGTTCATGTCTGACTTTCTCTCTGCTACTAAAGCACTCAAGCCCACCGCGATTGTTGGAGTGTCCGCAAAGCCCGGGATGTTCACCCGACCGGTGCTGGAAGCCATGGCAACGCTCAACGACAGACCCATAGTTTTCTCCCTGTCCAACCCCAATTCCAAAACCGAATGCAGCGCGGAAGAGGCATACACCTGGACCCAAGGTCGGGCGGTTTTTGCAAGCGGCAGCCCCTTTGATCCGGTGACGGTCCACGGAAAGACCTTTGTGCCCGCTCAAGGGAACAACGTGTACATCTTTCCCGGTGTAGGGCTGGGCGTCCTCGCCTGCGAGGCGAAACACGTGACCGACGAGATGTTCTCTGGTTGCCGCCCGCACTCTGGCACGGCACGTATCAGAAGCCGACCTTCAGCAGGGTAGCGTGTATCCCCCCTTGCACAGAATCAGGGAAGTGTCTGCGGCCATTGCCATTGAGGTGGCTGAACTGGCCTACCAGCGAGGTCTTGCCCGCGAGCCGAGGCCGGATGATCTGGCGGCCTCGATCAGGTCGATCATGTACTATCCCGAATACCAGCTTTACGCGTGACCGGTGACGCAGGCCGGCTCCCGGTTCGGGGATATGCTTATTGCTGAAATGCGTCTTTTGATGGGAAGACTTGTTTGGATTATACCAATGCGCTTTCATACAAGTGAACATGGCGGGCACCCCGCGTTCTGCGCGGGGCCGCCACCACCACATTATGGTAGCGGCCGGCGTCCCTGCCGGCCATTGCTGATGTCACTTCTTTGAACGCTCATTGGTATTACTTCATTATCTATAGTTTCGGGATTCTTATATGACCGAGACCGCGCGAATAGCGCGGGCTGTTGATGCGAGAATCGCGAAAATATAGATAATGAAGCTTTATTCTTTTCACGCAGCTGCGGATCTGATATATGACAAATGTATCCCTGACGAGCACAGTGCAGCATTAATTTATGTCTCAACCATAGCGGAGGCCCTCGGACTGTGTCCACGGAACAACCTGAAGGCTGCAAGTCATACCTGTGGTTTGTCGCAGTGGGTCTGGCTCTCTATTGTGTTGTCCTCACTGTGGTAACCGGCGATATCGGCTTCGACGGTGACGACTGGTGGGTCCTCGCTATCCCGTACTGGAACAGCTTTCCGGACTCGCTGGTTCTCTACGCGCGCAAGTTCCTGCGGCCGGTGGAAGGGCTCTACTGGATCAGCCTCTTCGAGTTATTCGGCTTCAGCAAGGTTGTGTTCCACTTGTGTTCGCTGTTGCTGCTGGCCGGCTCCGCGGCGCTCATGGGGGTGTGCCTGGATCGGGCTTTTCCCGGTCGGCGGGTTTGTGTTTCCATTGCTGTGTTGCTGGCGTTTTTTTTGCCCCCGGTTTCCTGCCTGACGTACGTGATGTTCACCGATAATTCCCGGCTGAGTATGTTGTTGTTTTGGACTTCCGTGCTCGTGTTCCAGCGGTGGGCACAGCAGTCGTCACCGTGGCACGGACTGGCTCTGCCTATGGGTCTATATGTGGGTTCGTTCATCACCTATGAGACGTCCGGCTTCCTCATTTTCGCGGTGCCGTTGCTGGTTTGGCCTGTTCATCGGGGCTGTTCCGACCGGCCTTCCGATCGCGCCTTTCTGATCAAGCTCTGCATAGGGATCCTCGCCGCGTTTACCGCGGCGGTGGCGCTCAGATTCGTCTCCCTGAACGGCGGAGCGGTGGGCCACAGTTATCTATTGCCGCCCTTCGAGCTGTTGTGGACATATTTTGCGTTGCTTCCATTCTATCTGCTCGCACCGTTCACGTCCATGTCTGCGGACCGATGGGCGCTTCTGTCGGGCTCCATGGTAGTGCTGGGGACCGCTGGTCTGTTCCTTTTCCTGAATCGAGACCGGTCAGTTCCGGAGGTGGCGGCCGAAAGTCGGTTCGAGCCGGGGTCGCAATGGTGTCTGGTTGTGCTCGGAGCGGCGATAGTGGTCCTGGGGATGCTGCCGTACCAGCTTGCCGGGTACGGTATTTTCACTCCACGACTGGCCGAGACGGTGATGGCGAAATGTGGGCTGATGCCGGAAGGCGATCTCTCGTGGTTCAATTTCAGTTGGGCGAGCAGAATCTATTCCTCGGCTTCCGTTGGCGTGGCCATTCTGCTGGCCGTGGGACTGAGTTCGTGGCGGAAGCCGTCAGCTAGGCTGCTCGGAATGGCGGCGGCCCTGGTCATCATCGGTTTCATGGCGGTTTTCCACGCGGGATTAAGTTTGGACTGGAGAGAGGCAGCGGAAATCCGCAACGATCTCGTACGGAGTCTGGTCAGTCAGGTCCCCGAAGTGAGATCCGGCACGAATTTTGTGTTTCTGGATCTCAACTGTTCGCACAAGCGCGCGGAGGTCATTCGCAGGGAGAACGGTCTGCGCGAACTGATCGGGATGCTCTACGCGGATCATACTCTGTGTGCGTGGCGCGTCTATCGCTACGCATATCACTGGCCCGGGCATGTTTACCAACAGGCGGTAGCCATGCCCTCGGGATTTTTGAGCCGAGGCCAGAGGCAAGACGAACCAGCCCCACACGAAAGTCTACTCCTGTTCAAGAGGTCGGGGCGGGAGTTGGTCCTTCTGGACAACATTACCGCTCAAGATGGCTCAGTTCCTACGGGCATCGCGTGGCGAGGTGTTGAACACCTTACGTCCAATTTCGGTCGGATCGAGGCTTGGTCAACCGCGATCTCGCCCGAGGCAAGACTCGCCCGCAACGCATGGACGTCAGGTCTGATCTCCACGCTTCAACTGACGCGGCTCAAATCGGCCCTGGCGTCCCTCCGTGGCCCAAAATATGTGGCCCTTCAGTACGCACGCCGCCGCCTTTTCAAGATACGCGTGCAACGAGTCAGATCCCGCCTCTGATTGGTTCCTCGCATATTCCGCTGTGTGTGGAAAATGTGCTGAGGAGCAACTGAGATTTTCACCCAATGCCCAGCCACCGTGGATCTGTTTATCTCCGGATCATCTTACGTTCCAGCTTCCTTTCCTCCAGCTCCTACGATGAACTGCTCCCGTAGGCATACCCTTCCACTAAGATTGGCTTCATAATGAGCGTTCAAAGAAGTGACATCAGCAATGGCCGGCAGGGACGACGGCCGCTACCATAATGTGGTGATGGCGGCCCCGCGGAGAACGCGGGGTGCCCGCCATGTTCACTTGTATGAAAGTGCATTGGTATCACGCGGCTTATAAACCATGTCTGCTTTTGCACTGCAATGTCTTCAGCCAGTGCGTTGAACGAGCACGATCAAGGGGGTCTTGCTACTGAGCATGTGTGGAGCACGCTCCCCATATGTGAGGACCTCGGTCCGCTTGATCGCTGCGCCATGACTAAGATTACTCGAGTCTTGCCAAACGTAACGTCGGTTATCCCATGAATGGACATGCCCCCTCCTCGTAATTCTTACCCGTCTTGTCTCGATGGAGGCAATCCCGAAAAGCCCTCTCGGATCGGCAAGTCGAGTGTGGAACCCTGCTTGGGTAATTTGGGACCCACGCCACGAGACACCTAATGTTGCACCCGGCAATGGGGCCCGGTCGAGTAACCTTACACGTTACACATTTTAGACTTATGAGAAATCGTGCGTTTTCAAAGTTGGTACGTCTGTTGCAACTGCTTGTGGTAACAAGCCTCTTGTTACCGATATTGCTTCACGTCCGAGAGCAATCGGAGAAAGGTAATGAAATCATGACTCAACAAGCATTTGCCGTTTTTGGCGCTCCTAAAGAGGAGGTTTACACCCAATTGAGCTCGCAGAACGAACCCACACAAACTTTAGACCTCCAGGGATTGTTCGCTCCTGATTTCTCTGCTTCCGGCGTGGTCGACCTGAGAAGCATCGGCTGCACCGCACTGGGCAAGCTACTGGAAGCATTGCCCATCCCCATAATGCTTGTCGACCAATGGTTTTTCGTGGCATTTGCCAACAGCGCCTTCAGTAAAATAAGCCCGGATTACCGAGAGATTCATGGAGAGCGATTTATTGACGTGCTACCCTCTCCAAAAGACGAGCAGCGGGGACGGGTGCTGATGGAGAAAACTACAGCCCTGCTTGAGCGAGTTTTTGCAGACAGAAAACCGGCACGGGCCGAGGCGATACTCGAAATAGGCGGTAAAAGGATCTGGGCCAGACTGAACCTGCGATCGATTCGAGTAAACTCCGACCGACATATCATGGTGATGATCGAAGATGTGACATCGGAACGAAGTCAACAGCGGATAAGCGAAAGGGATGAAAAGAAACTTCTACAGATCGTTCAAGAAACGAAGACTCGCTTGCGGCAAATGAATGAGGAGCTATACCAAACCAGCGAATGCCTGAAACGCGAGATCGCTGAGCATGCCAAGACAAAGGATGCCCTCAGCAAATGCCTAGAATGAGGCACGGTTTCGAACCGCGGCGGGGCTATGCCGCACATGAGGCGGATCCGCGCGTTGATTTCACGGCCGTGATCCAAGAGAAATAGACAAAGCGATCTTCCTTTTCGCCGACACTGAACACGCTATCACAAGCAGATCTGAACTGTGGCCGTCAACGTCATAGACATCGCTTCCTATAACGGTGGCTCAAGACCATATTTGTGCCCCGTCTTCGGATTTGGCACGACCGTTGCGCAAGAAAAATTTACATGTAAAACTCACGAGGAAATTAGGATACAGCCAGGTCAGAGCTTGAACAAATTGAATCTGTAAATATAAATGGGCGGGTGCTCGACATGACAGACAAAAGAAGCCGACAACGAGATTCCTTAGATAACAAACGGGAGTCCCTGCCGCACGGAGGCGTCAGCACAGAAACGATTGATCTTGAAAGTCTGTTTCCCAAAGACGTTACTGACTCGGGTAGCTTCGAAATCCAAGGCGAAATCTGGACCACCACCTTTGGGAGAGTGATTCAAGGTCTGCCGATTCCCGTTTTGTTGATTGACCAGGCCCGGAATGTAATAGCCGCAAATCAAGCCTGCCGGAAGATAAGTGCCGGATATGAGATGATGGTAGGCAAACCTTTTTCCCGCCTCTTTGCCAATCCGCCGGACGCTTTGCAATGCGAATCTCTTGTCAGGTACAGTTTTTTCCACCAGAAAGACGTCAGTCTGGGAAGCACTACTCAAAATTGACAAGAACAGCATGTGGGGCCGGTTGACCTTTAGATCCATCAGAATGAGGGACCAAAGATGTCTAATGGTTCTCGTCGAAGACCTCTCTCTGGAGAAGAAACAACACCTGCTGGATAAGAAATATAAGGACGACCTTGAGAAACGTGTCAAAGAGCGCACCGAACAACTGAGAAAGTTGAATGAAGAATTGCATTGCGAGATCGCTGATCGCAAGAGCTCTGAAGAAGCCCTGCGTAGAAGTGAAGAACGCTTCAGACAGATTGCAGAGAGCACAGGCGAGTGGATATGGGAAGTGGACGCAGAGGGCACCTACCGATACTGCAGTTCCGCCGTGGAAAGCGTTCTTGGCTACTCACCCGCTGAACTGGTGGGGCAGAAGCATTTTTACGACCTTTTTGCTCCGGAGGTGCGAGAAGACCTGAAGGAAGCCGTACTATCGGCGTTCGAGCGCAGAGAACAGTTCCGAAACCTAGTTAATCCCAATGTCCACAAAAATGCAGAAATACGCATTCTCGAAGCCAGCGGTTCGCCAATCCAGGATAGTGAAGGAAATCTCCTCGGTTATCTGGGCGCGGACAAGGATATTACGGATCGCGAGAAAGCCGAGGAGGCACTTCGTGAGAGCGAGAAACGGTACCGTATGCTGTTCGAAAGTGCGGGAGATTGCGTTTATATCTTGGATGCCGAGGGAGAGCAACCGGGACAAATCGTTTCAGCCAATCCCACAGCCGCAAGAATGCACGGATATACTGTGGAGGAAATGTTATCCCTGAACATCGCAGATCTTGACAGCCCAGAATCTGCCAGAAACGTACAGGCCCGGATAGAGCGGCTTTTGAAGGGAGAAACGGTTAAAGAGGAAGTGACCCATCGCCGAAAAGACGGCTCAGTGTTCTCCCTTGATATTAACGCGCAATTACTTGTTATTGGAGGCCATAAATACATCCTCGCCGCGGATCGGGACATAACGGAGAGGAAGTGTGCGGAAAAGGCCCTGCGTCTTAGCGAGGAACGGTATAGACGTTTGTTTGAGGATGCGCCCTTAATCTATGTCATCACTCGGAATGAAGGGGGCGTACCGCTCATTAGCGACTGCAATGAGTTGTTTCTGCACTCCGTGGGTTACACGCGGGGAGAAGTGCAAGGAAGACCTCTGGCAGACTTTTATTCGCCCGGGTCGCGCTCAGAACTCCTTACGCGTGGCGGCTACGCAAGGGCTCTGGCGGGTGAATTCCTGATAGGTGAGCGAGAACTGGTGAGGAGAGATGGCACGCTCATCCCAACTCTATTGTACACGGCACCTGAAGTGGATTCCTCTGGGCAAGTGACCGGTACGCGGGCCATGTTTGTGGACATCACCGAACGTCGAAAGACCGAGAAAGCACTAAATGAAAACGAGCGCCGCCTATCAACTCTCATGTTCAACCTCCCCGGTATGGCATACCGATGTATCAATGACCCAGAGTGGACCATGGAATATGTCAGTGAAGGATGTTCTACCCTTACAGGATATTCACCGAAGGATCTCGTGGGCAATAGGACCCTATCGTACGCTGACCTCATTCATCCCGAAGACCAAGAGAGAGTGTGGGATCAAGTCCAAGAGGCGCTGACAGCAGCGGCGCCGTTCGAGCTGGAATACCGGATTCGGACGCGATCTGGACACGAAAAGTGGGTGTGGGAAAGAGGGATCGGGGTTCCATTGGAGGGAGCAGGCGAAATCAAGCTGGAGGGATTTGTTTGGGATGTTACCGAGCGAAAGCAGATGGAGCACGCATTACAAGAAAGCGAGCAGAGGTACCGTGCAGTAGTCGAGAATCTTCAGATCGGAATCTCTGTTATCAATCCGAAAATGGAAATCATCGCGATCAACCGATTCTTTCAAAAGATATATCCCCATGTGCAACCAGGATTGGGCCAGCATTGCTACGAAATATATAATGACCCCGCCGGCACTTCACCATGCTCCTATTGTCCTTGTGTGAAAACCTTTCAGGATGGAATGGTCCATGAGAGCGTGACAGAAACACCTGCTGGGGATCGAATACGCAATTACAGGATCGTATCCTGCCCCATCAAGGATGCGCAAGGCCACGTTGAGTTGGTGGTCGAGTTAGTCGAAGACGTCACAGAGAGAAGAGCGCTCCAGTTGCAGCTCGCTCAAGCCCAGAAGATGGAGGCTGTGGGGACTCTTGCCGGTGGTATTGCTCATGACTTCAATAACCTGTTGACGGTAGTCATAGGGTTTTCGGAGCTGCTGCTGGCCGAGAAGGAGCAGGGCGACCCGGAGTATGCCGACCTCCAGAAAATATTCCATGCGGCCAAGAACGGGGCCGAACTTGTGCGGAGATTGCTCACATTTAGTAGGAAAGTGGAGCCGAAGCCTGTACCCCTAAATCTCAACATAGAAATCGTACAAGTGGGGAAACTTCTGCGGCGAACCATTCCCAAGATGATCGAAATTCAGATGGATTTGTCGGAGGACCTTGCAGAAATCAACGCTGACCCGACTCAAATGGAACAGATATTGATGAATCTGTGTGTTAATGCTCGCGATGCAATGCCTGATGGTGGTAAGGTCACTCTTGGAACGAAGAACGTCACTCTCGATGAGGAATACTGCGCGATTCATTCTGAGGCCAAGCCCGGAAAATACGTGTTGTTAGCAGTTTCGGACACGGGCCATGGCATGGATCGGGCAACAATTGATCACATATTTGAGCCGTTTTACACCACAAAGGAGTTGGGAAGAGGAACTGGGCTCGGACTGGCTATGGTGTATGGAATAGTGAAGCAGCATGGGGGTTACATCACATGTTACAGTGAAGTCGAACGTGGAGCGACGTTCAATGTCTACTTTCCAGCGCTTGAGGGTCAAGTAGAGCCTGACATGGAGAGGACCCCAGTGATACCCTCGTTTGGAACGGAAACGGTTCTCCTGGTTGACGATGAAGATTTGGTGCGGGATCTGGGAGCCAGGATTCTCAGTAAGGCCGGCTATCAAGTGCTTACCGCCACGAACGGTAAAGAGGCCCTGGATCTTTTCGAGAAGGAGAGAAGGCAGCTTTCCCTTGTCATTCTCGATCTCATCATGCCCGTCATGGGTGGCAAAGAGTGCCTCAAAGAGCTGTTAAAGATCGACCCGCAGACGAAGGTACTTATCGCAAGTGGGTTTTCAGCAGACGCCTCCGCTGATGAGACTCTTGGGCTGGGTGCCAAGGCATTTGTCAGCAAACCGTTCAGATTTGAGGAACTGTTGAGGCAGGTTCGCAAGACCTTGGACCAAAGCTGATTTTTCAAGAGCCATATTTCCGTGCTGCTATTGAGTCAAGAAAAGGCTCTGATATAAGACTCCGGTGTTTGACCTCGTCTCGGAGTTCGGGCTTCGAAATCGCAGGAACGCTTGGCAATCCACTGTGAAGCGTAGAAAGAAAGGCACGGCCAATGAGATTAATGGTCGTCATTGCATTGGTGATCAACGTATTCTTGGCCTTGAGCCTAGTCTTTTTCCAAGCGACCCGCAAAACGTACCCAGGTTTTGGCCTCTGGACCACTGGGGTGAGCATGCTGGGTCTGGGGTATCTCTCGTTGTGTCTGAGGGGATCCGTCCCAGATTCCGTCTCGATCCTCGTGGTGAATGCTGCCTTTCCACTCGGCATGGTGTTGCAGCTCGACGGGATGCGACGTTTCTTGGGATTAACTCTCATGTCGAGGTTATGGTACGTCCTCCCTGGGGGAGTTGTCGCCGCCGCTGCTGTCTTCTACTACGGGTATGATTCAGAAGGTTGGCGTACCTTAATCGTTTCGACAGCGATTTCCGCCCCCCATTTTGCAATGGCTTTCCTGATTCTGCGCCACCCCGTCAGACCGAGGTCAATGTTCTATGGCGTGATCGGGTCCCTGCTGGCGTTGGGTGGAGTAATGATCCTCGGCAGGGGGATATGGTCGCTCCGTGAGCCACAGTTCCAGATTTTTGTGGATTCTCCGGTTCAGTTCATCTTTTTTGTTTCAGTGGTTGTTCTTCAACTAGGAGAAACTCTCGCCTTTATGATGCTGAACAGTGAGCGTGTGGAAAGTGAGTTGGTGGAAGCTGAGGCTGAGTTAAGGAAGACTGTTGACGGGTTGCAAAAGGCATTGGCCGAGCAGAAACGTGTGGAGGAGTCTCTCCGAGACAGCGAGGAGGCGGCACGGTCATCGGAGTCTTTTCTCAACAGTGTCATCGATCAGAGCCCCCATCCCATGTGGATTTCCGACGATCGGGGAACGCTCATAAGGGCAAACAAGGCTTTGCGTGACTTGTTGCAGATCTCGGACGAGGAGGTCGTCGGAAAGTACGAACCAGTTCTCACGGACAACATTGTTGAAGAACAGGGAGCCTTGCCCCTAATAAGGAGCGTATTTGAAAAAAACGAGACTGTAACGATTCGAGATCAAGTATGAAAGCTCACAGCTTAAGCACCTCCAATTGAAACATTCCGCTTTCGTCATCCTCGACGTCACCGTGTTTCCCATCACGGATTCGGGTGGGAAAATAACTAATGCGGTGATCCAACACATGGACATCACTGAGCGCAAGCGAGCAGAAGAGAATCTTCGCGATTCAGAGGCACGTCTGTGGGACTTGTACGACAATGCTCCAAACGCATATTTTTCCGTGGGTACTGATGGGCAAATCACAAAGTGTAATAAAGGTGCCGAGAAATTATTAGGCTATCCCAGAGAGATGTTGGAAGGCAAAAGAATTCTTGACCTTTATATGGATGGTCCAGAAGGTAAAGACAAGGCGGTAAAGGTCCTTCAGAAATTCATCTCTGGGGAACAGGTAACCAGTGAAGAGCTTCAAATGCAGAAGGCGGACGGATCGCTGATATGGATCAGTCTCTCGGTGAATGCTCTCCGAGATGCTGACGGAAAGGTGGTGGAAAGCCGTTCCGCGGTTGTGGACATCACCGAGCGGAAGAACGTCGAGGAGGCGCAGCGGCAAAGTGAAGAGCGGTTCCGCATGATCTACGAATCGGGCATGCTTGGGATGGGCTTCTGTGATCTGGATGGCCGTGTTCTTGACGCAAATGATACCTATCTGGCCATGATTCAGTGTTCCCGAGAGGATTTGTTGAACAATCGGATAAACTGGAGAGAAATTACGCCCCCCGAACACTTGCCCGCCGACCTCAACGGATTTGATGAACTCATGACCACCGGACGTTGCACACCATATGAAAAGGAATACCTACTCCCTGACGGAACCCGCGTGCCAGTGGTCATTGGTGGCGCACTAATTTCTGGCAGCTCGTCCACGGCAATTGCTTTCGCGCTCGACATCACGGAACGCAAGCAGGCTGAGGAAGCCCTCAGGGCAAGTGAGGAGAAATATAGGCTACTTGTCGATAAGGCTCAGGAAGCCATTTTCGTAGTTCAGGACACCGTATTCCGCTTTGTCAACCCCAGGCTGGAGGAGATTGTGGGCTTCTCCTCTGATGAACTCATTGGAAAGTCCTTCGGCGGTTTTGTTCATCCTGACGACATGGAATCGGTCATTGAAAAACATTACCGAAGACTAAAAGGAGAGGTTTTTCCGAGCCGCTATGAAATCAGGATCATCGACAAGCAGAACAGAGTGAAATGGGTAGAAATAGACTCGGTGGTGATTGATTGGGAAGGAAAACCGGCGGCCATGGTTTTTCTGACCGACACCAGCTACAGGAAATTGGCGGAAGAGGCTGCCGTACAAACGGAACGGCTCAAAGCGATAGCCGACCTTTCGGGAGGAGTGGCTCATCACTTCAATAATCTTCTTCAGATCGTCATTGGAAATACGAGCTTGTCCCTTGCGGACCTGGAGTCCGGAGACCTCTCCGAAGTCAAGACAAACCTGGAACAGATGCTTGAGGCGGCCACACTTGGCGCTGAGACGGTGCGCCGTCTTCAGACCTTTGCGAACATAAGAGCCGACATCACAAAAGAAGAGGCTGCAATATTCGATATCGCGGCCACGGCTAGAAGTGCAGCGGAAGTCTCAGAGCCGTTATGGAAATCGGACCCCGAAAAGGAGCGCATCAAGATTGATTTGCATTTGGACCTGGAGGACGGTTGCCTGGTGAAAGGGCAAAAGAATGAGATGTTCGAGGTACTCGTCAATCTCATAATAAACGCTGCGGAAGCCATGCCGGATTGTGGGGACATAGAAGTCAAGACGCATAGAGAAGCCGATGAAGTGCTTATCACGGTTCAAGACACCGGGTCAGGAATAGCCGAAGAGGATCTCCCAAAGGTTTTTCAACCATTCTGGAGCAGCAAGGGAGTGGGCATAGGCAAAGGAATGGGGCTCGCCGTGACTCATGGACTGGTGAAACGTCATGGCGGCACCATAAACGTACAAAGCAAAGTAGGAAACGGAACCACCTTCACCATCAGGCTACCTCTTGCCCAGGAGCCGATCAGGAAGACAGCAGAGCCAGCCACGAGACCTGCTGAGCGCAAACTGTCCATCCTGGTCATAGAGGATGATCAGCGCATCGCCACACTTTTGGAAATGATTTTTGTGGACGCAGGCCATAGCGCCTTCAAAGCACTTTCTGGCGGAGAAGGGCTTGCCATCTTCAACAAGGAACCTGTGGACCTGGTTATCTGCGATCTTGGCATGCCAGGGATGAACGGTTGGGATGTCGGTAAGGCCATTCGGTCAGTCTGCCAAGAAAAAGGAATCACCAAGCCTCCCTTTGTTCTGCTGACGGGATGGGGCGGTCAAGAACTGGAAAGGGAGAAGATCGTTGAGTCCGGCACAGACGCTGTCGTCGCCAAGCCAATTGATTCCGCTGCATTACTTGCCACTATCCAGGATATCGCTGCACGGTTCAACAGCAAGTCCCATGAAACATGAGGAGCCGACTCTTGCGTCATCTGCAAGCATCACGATGAGGAGGCTAAGGAATGACGACGGAAAGAAACTTCTATGAGAGGCTACTGGATGGGATCTCTGACGGCGTGTACTTCATGGACCGCGACCGAATCATTCGGTATTGGAATCACGCCGCAGAGAGAATCACGGGATTCAAGAAAGATGAGGTCATCGGAAAGGCCTGCCGGGACAATGTGCTTATGCACGTAGATGATGCGGGAACAAGCCTCTGCCTCGCCGAGTTGTGTCCCGCTCTTGCGAGCATTATGGACGGCCAGGAACGCGAGGCTGAAGTTTACCTCCATCACAAGGAAGGCTATCGGCTGCCTGTAATTGCCCGAATATCGCCCATACGGGATGACTCCGGCAATATTACGGGAGCCGTAGAAGTGTTTAGCGACAACCGTCGCATACACGAGATGACGCATCGGATAAAGGAGCTTGAGAGGCTGGCCCTCATTGATCCGCTGACCAGGATTGGCAACCGAAGGTATGGAGAGATTCATCTTGAAAATGGGTTCAGCCATTTGAACCGATATGGTTGGCCCTTTGGCGTCCTGTTCATGGATGTTGACCACTTCAAGAGAGTGAACGACTCCCACGGGCATGAAACCGGAGACAAAGTGCTTCAGATGGTTGCCGGTACGCTGCTACACAACCTCAGAAACATCCGATGTTGCGAGTCGTTGGGGTGGGGAAGAGTTCTTGACGGTGGTTCCTCACGTGGGGCGTAACGAGATTGGAATCATAGGGAAAAAGATTCTGTCGCTGATCGAGCAATCTTCTCTGGATACCCCCGACGGGCCTTTGAGGGTGACCGTTTCAATCGGGGCAGCTTTGGCAAGACAAGACGAGTCATTAGAGTCTCTAGTAGATAGAGCGGATCATCTGATGTATCAGAGCAAGCGAAAGGGGAGGAACACGGTGACCGCCGAGGATTGACTTGCACCCTATGCCCGGACAAGAAATACTCTCTACCAAAAGAAATCGACATATTGGTAAGCGATTGGCTTTACGCGGATCAGCCGGATATTCAGCGATATTGCAAAATGCCAAGGAAGGTAAAGAAAGTAGGCCCCACTGTCCGGCTGCTAAGCATTTCCTTCCCTTTGATTTTTCTCGGGAGGCATAATTTGGGTTCTTTTCACCTGAATTCTCAGTTGAAGGGACAAACTGTGATTTCGCACCGCAAAGTCTTGCTCAAGAAAACCCAACAAGTAAATGATCGTGTCCAAATCTCAATTCGGAACGGAGACTCGATCACGTGGAAATGAATCGAGCAAATGCTCCTGAATCTAAGCTAGAAATGTCGGTTATCTCAAATCCGGCGAGTTCCGTCTTGCCGGACGTCATGCCTTTTTTCACCCAGCGGCATCTGGCCTCGAACACGATGGTTCCCTCCGCGCCCAAATAACCGAGCCGGATGATGAAATTCTTGACCTCGCCTATTTGCGCTTCAATACCTTGTATGCAAACTCCTTTTTCCGACATGTCTTTTACTACGCCGCCTTTGAAGGGGTCGCCGCCATCAAATATTTTTATCGGGGACTTCATAGGGTAACGGGGCAACTGTCGCAACCCCTTGACCGAGGCATCGCGCAAGGACTTAAAGTCGTTCAGTTCCTCTTTGCTCATAGCACTGGCTTGCAGCAGTTGCTGGAAGGCGGTCCGCAGGCCCTTTATCGTCAACCGGTATTTGGACATAACATCGGAAACATCCATCCCACCGCGAATGTCATTGATGATGTCCCTGGCCTTGATGCTCCGCTTCGGATTCATGATTGGGCCCCCTTCGGCCTGGCAGTTAAGAAGTCAAATTTAATGACGTAAGGGTTCAGCCGTCAACCAGTCCCGCGAGACGCGCCGAGAATGCAGAGAGGAAAAACGGCTTGAACACCCCCGCATAAGCCAAGGGTGTACCCACTCAGGCCGGCACCCTCTTCACTGTCACAGACCCGAATGCGCTATGCCTCAACTGAGAGAAACACAGAGAAAACAAAATCCTCGGTCTCCACGGTGAACGATTACTGATAACGTTCCTAGCCTTTAGGCTATCTCCAGATGCCCCTCCAGATCCGGCTCAAGGACCTCGCCTATTTCAGCAGCAGGCTCGACCCCTTCAGCGATCAGAGCATCGAGCAAATCACGCGCGCGTTCGGCCGAGATTCCCAATATCAGCCCCCCTGATGTTTGAGGATCGAACATCAAGTCCGCGGTTTCAGCGGAAATACCTGAGTCCAAAGTTATCCATGAACCGAAGAATTTTCGATTGGAGTGCCCGCCACCGGGGATTAGTCCCATGGATGCCCCTTCTACCGCGCCCTCGAGAATTGGGACCGCCTGCGACTGTATCCTCAGCCTGCATTTGCCGGCTCGGGCCATTTCCACGAGATGTCCGGCAAGGCCAAACCCTGTTACATCCGTGCAGGCTTTGACATCGAACCGGGAGGCAACTTCCGAGGCCTTCTTGTTGATCGTGCAAATAGAACGAATCATTGCGTCCATAGAAGAGGCTGCCGCGAGTTGAGCCTTGATGGCGGTGGCAATGATGCCGGTTCCGATAGCTTTGGTGAGAATTAAACGATCACCTGGGCGCAGGGCCGAGTTGGTCATTATGCGGTCCGGATGGACAAGACCGGCCACTGACAGTCCGTACTTGGGTTCGTCGTCTTCCACGCTGTGGCCGCCTACTAGAGCCACCTCAGCCTCTCGGAGGATGTCCATGCCACCCTGGAGGATGGCTTTCAACATCGCGATCCCAAGCTTCTTGATGGGAAAACAGACCACGTTCATAGCAGCAATGGGGCGCCCGCCCATAGCATACACGTCACTCAGGGAATTCGCGGCCGCGGCCCGGCCGAAGATCCTCGGGTCATCGACAATAGGGGTAAAGAAGTCCAGGGTCTGGACAAGCGCCAGGGAATCGCTGAGACGATATACACCCAGCGTCCTCGGATCCGGCAACTCCCGCCAGGACGTTAGGATCGTAAGGAATGTTAATGCCGCACAATGCCTGCTCCAGGTCCCCTGGAGCCATTTTGGCCGCTCAGCCGGCCGATTTGGACAGCGTGGTCAGCCGTATTTCATCGGAAGCCATGTGTTATCCTTCTCTCGACATATGAGTGTTCCCTCCCCTATTCTAAATATATTAATGCTGATTGTTACGCCAGAGGATTTCGTTAGTAGACCCGCGATGAACACTTCCGCGTTGCACGCGGGCTCACAGCCACCACGTTCGTTAAGTGACCATGTCCAAAATTAATGCGTGGAAAACGCTCCAAGATCTCTCGTGATCGTGAGAACTGCGGGAACGACATTAGCTTCAGCAGTTGCGCTTGCGATAAAGCACCAATCCTCAGTCTGCGGCGCCTCCCTCAGATAAGCATCCGTCACTGGCGTTCCATAGTGGCTGCCCGGCCGAAGACCATGATTGGTCCCCAAGCGTATGAGGTCCATCCCGGTGGGACGGCCGTTGTCGGATACGAAAATTACCGCTGTGGCAACTTCTGTGGGACAGGTCCCATTAAAGGTTGCACCCGCGGCCAAGAGCAAATCCACCACCTCCGCGTAACCTTTGATAGAGGCATGCGTCAGCGCCGTGTTCCCATTTCGATCTCTAGCATTGATGGCCGCGCCTTTCTCCACCAGAACTTGCGCCACGTCGGCATGTCCTTTCGCTGCGGCTGCCATCAGCGCGGTCACCCCGCTTTTGGGCTCGCCGAGGTCCGCGTTTGCGCCACGATCAAGCATGAAATCCACGACATCTTTATGCCCCATGAGAGACGCCCACATCAGTGCGGTGTCCCCATTTTGGTTTTTAGCTTCGAGATCGCCGCCTCGTTCGAGCAAGAGCCTGACTACTTCTTCATGGCCTTGAATTGCGGCCCAGATCAAAGGGGTAAGACCGTCCTTATCTCTGCAGTTCACGTCTGCGCCTTCCTGCAAATACCTGTCAACCGCGAGATAGTCCCCTATCCTGGAGACCTCCACTAGGTTGCTCTCCAGATGGCGCTTGCTGTGATAGATTTGATACCAACACAGTACGAGTAGCGGGAGGACCAATACCATTGTCATCTTGCTTAAACATTTCATTTTGCCATCCTCCTCTCAATCCTCAATTTTGCACTTTAACAATTATGGTAAATCAACAATTCGGTAAAATGATCCGATCAATTGTCCGGCTCGCAGCCTTACCGACTCGATAGGTGTGCCTCACTCACTTAGCGTAACAATGGCTGCACATCCCTACCTAACGGTAAGTCCGGAGTGCAGGCAACCGGCTCTCTCCTGTTGAACCGGCTCTCTGCGTAAAAAATTCACGGTTTGGATGGAAACTATTTCCCCGACTCTACCGCCCTCTTGCCGAGGGCGTAACCCCGTTCTTTGTGTTGCTCGGTTTTGGCGCTGTTTGCCCGTGCCCAATTATATAAGCATTTTCCGTGCCAACTTCATTGAAATCTCAAAGTTTTGCTTATGTATTGTCTAATCAGGGGATTGCTGAATTCGGTCGGCAGGGTACCTCGATAAAAAAGGGTCCACTTTTACGCAGTAGTGTGGCGAAAGCGCAACAGATAGTTGTGAATCCAGCAAAATCAGGAAGATACCTTTAAGAGGCATGGGTCTTTTTTCCCCATGAAGCAATCCTCGGTTATTTTACACCCACGTCCGTTTAGCCTGCCTTACGTTTATAAAGGATGGATTGTTTATTTTGTTCCGCTGAGGAGCCCCATAGGGGCGATTGAAAGTAGCCAGGCGATTCAGAGGGTGTTTCAAAACCCGGAGACGGACCAGAATCGTGCTACCCGTGGAGCGACGATTTTGCTTGGGTGGCCCGGACGTAATACGTCCGGGTCGCGAAGCGACAAGAGGTCTGAAGTCTCTCTCCCGCTTAGGCAGCGGGTTTGGCATAGGACTGGGGCCGGGAGCTGGGACCTCTTGTTCCTTCGGAACCTGGAGGCAGTGGCCTCCAGGCCACCCCACGTAACACGACTTTTCTCCTGCCGAGGGTTTTGAGACAGTTTCTTCATCGCCGGGATCTGGGTGTACTACCAAAATGCGCTCGTCCCATTCGGGACGAAGGGGCACACGCTATTCCTACTTCAGCGGAGCAAATGAAATAATCCGCTTTTTTGAAAGGAACTGCTTGGCGAAGTATGGGGCGGCCGATCGGCCGCCCCATACAATGTTTACCGCTTGGGATCCAGTTGTTTGAGAGGGAGAAACTTTCGGATTAACGCCGGGGAAGCACTCAGACCGCAGCCAGTGAACGTCCCTCATGGAACGCTTTCAAGTTGATGTCCACCAGTTTCGGCTTCAGCGATTCCTTCAGTACCTCCTCGTACGTTTGGGCAGGTATATCCAGGTACTTGGAGAGCACCCCGAGGAAAACCACGTTGAGCACCCTGGGGTTACCCATTTGCCGGGCCACTTCAGCACCGTCGACGACCACTGCGTCGGGCACCTTCTCTTTGATTCTAGTTAAGACATCAGGCGGATACTCTTGCTTCCCGGTAAATACCGCGGGGGGAAGGATCTTCTGGTCGTTCACAATCACCTTCCCTTTTTCGGAGAGGTAATGGAAGTACCGCAAGGTCTCTATCTGTTCGAAGGAAAGCAGCACATCCGCTTCCCCGGCCTTGATTATGGGAGAACTGACGGATTTCCCGAAGCGTATGTGGCTGGAGACCGAACCTCCGCGTTGCGCCATCCCGTGGATCTCGTTTTTTTTCACATCATATCCGTGGCGAGCCGCCACGCGCCCAAGCACATCACTGGCCAAAATGATCCCCTGGCCGCCGACCCCGACGATGAGGACATTGTAAACGCGGTTTTCGCTCATGATGCCTCCTCGATGCAGTTGAACTTGCAGACTTCCTGGCAGGTGCGGCACCCCACACAAAGGGCCTCATTTATCCTGGAAAAGCCTTTGCGCTTCTCGCCTTCGGCGGGCTCGTCTATCTTGACGAATTCCAGTGCCGGGCAGCCGGTATTGATGCAGCTCTTGCAGCCTTTGCACATATCCGCGTCAATTTTCAGGGGCTTGTCGGGCAGGATTCGGTCGGTCTTCAATAGGGCGCAGGGGGCACGGGCAATTATTACTGAAGGTTCGTTCGCTTCCAGCTCCTCGCCGATTACCTTGTCCGTTTCCTTCACTTCATAGGGGTTCACGACCCGTATTCTCTTGAACCCAAACGCCTCGGCTAACTTGACCATATCCGCGGTAATCGTAGGATCCTTCCGTAGGGTGAAGCCGGTTCCGGGATGCGGCTGAGCGCCTGTCATGGCGGTGGTCCGGTTGTCCATAATGACGACTGTTGTGGAACCGCCATTGTAAGCCAATTCCAGAAGGGGCGTCATCCCCGAATGGAAGAATGTGGAATCGCCGATCACGGCAACTGCCTTGCCCTTGGCCAGTTCTCCGAGGGACCTGTCCAGTCCGGAGGCAATGCCGATTCCGGCCCCCATGCAAAGGCAGTGGTCTAGCATACCCACGGGAGGCAGCGCACCAAGAGTGTAGCAGCCGATGTCTCCGGCCACGTAGACCTTCCTCTTTTTCAACGCGCTGAAGGTGGCCCTATGTGGACAGCCGGGACACATGTTCGGTGGCCTTAGCGGCAATTCCATTTCTATCGGGCCGATACCCTTGGCAGTGCTCTTTCCGGTGAGGGCAATCTCCACCTTCTCCGGGGAAAGCTCCCCGCACAGGCCGGTAAGCTCCTTACCTTCCACTTTTATTCCCATCAGACGGACCGCTTCTTCGATAAAGGGGTCCAATTCCTCTATGATTACGAGCCGCTTCACACGGGAAGCAAAGTCGCGAATCATCTTCTCAGGAAGCGGCCAGACCATACCGAGCTTCAGGAAAGAAGCCGACGGCATAACCTCCCGAGCATACTGGAACGCGACCCCGGCCGCGATAATTCCCAGGGAATCATCACCCATGATCACTTGATTGAACGGAAAGGTTTCCGCAAACGCGGCCACGTCCTTGAGCCTCTGTTCGACAACGGGGTGGCGGCGCCTTGCCATGGCCGGGAGCATGACGAATTTCGCCGGGTCCTTTTTCAGCCCGAGTTCCTTGGGTCCTTCCACCCGCTCCTTCAGTTCAACCAGCGACATGGAATGGGAAACGCGGGTGCTGCTCCTGAGAATAACCGGCGTATCGAATTCCTCGCTTATAGACAGTGCCGCCCCTATGAGGTCCTTGGCTTCCTGGCTGTCGGAAGGCTCAAGGCAAGGCACTTTGCCGAATTTCGCAAAATTGCGAGTATCCTGCTCATTCTGTGAGGAGTGCATCTCCGGGTCATCGCACACGACCAGCACGAGCCCACCGTTGACTCCGGTGTAAGAGAGCGTCATGAAGGGATCTGCCGCCACGTTGAGTCCAACGTGCTTCATTACGGCCATGGCCCTTGAGCCGCCATAGGCAGCCCCTGCAGCAACCTCCACAGCAACTTTTTCATTGGGGGCCCAACCGGCTTTGATTTGCCGGTATTTTTCCCCGATCAATTCTAAAATTTCCGTGCTGGGAGTTCCCGGATACGCGGAGGCCAATCGCACACCATACTCATAGGCCCCGCGTGCTATGCCTTCATTTCCTGACATTAGCTCTTTCACGGCTCATTCACCTTTCGTTGATTTCCGGCATTGTCGGCTCATGATGAACCCGCGAGGGGTTTGAACCATTCAGGCGCAGCTTGTGATTATATTTCAATGAGTTACGCGCGTTTTGCGTGAGGGATTCCGAGAACGGAGCAGTCCGTTGCTTCTCATCCTAGACCTGGACGAGAACAGTGTCAAGAAGTTCAGTAAAAGACAATTGAGTTCCAAAGATGACCAAGCAGATAATTGTTTGTAATAAGCCACAGGAGCCATTAGATTGGCTACTGGCACTGAAAGGTGCCATGCTTTTCGGTTCATTATGGCGAACAGCTTGTATCAAAGGAGAGCGCCAGAATATTGGATCACAAGGTATATACCGTGTTGCCGGAAGTTTTGTCCGATTTGGAGGACCCCATTCCGTAAATCCCGCGCACGCGGGAATCCAGAATAGATGGTATCGCCGCCCGAACTGGATTCCCGCATGCGCGGGATTTACGGGGATGTAGGGGCGGGTTTGAAACCCGCCCCTACTGCTAAATAGATAAACAGCATCCTGTTACGACATAGGAATTGCATCTTTGTGGAGATGCTGTTTTTTACAAGAGGAGGAACGTCGCTGAGAAGTTTTTTCGGACGTCGGTTAAAGCGTGAAGGTTCGCTAATTGATGCGTCTGTTACACCGCTTTGGAGAGTAGAACTCACTCATTATAGGTGACAATGCTTTTTATTATTGATTTTTGTGCCATAACGTGCTAGATATACAGTTCATTTTATCATAATGCGCCTGTAGAGCGTTGAGAGATTGTCATGTTTCGTGTGTTGTTCCTTGGGATGGGTATAGGTTTGGTTGTGTTCTCTCTCCTCGTACTGCCTGTCGAGGCCGCAGAACCGTCCACGTTCAACCATACAACACAACAAGGCCATGAGGTGGCCCCGTCTACTGGCGGGCAAGATCTGGTGGTTCAGGCCTCATCTGCCTCGCCGAATAGAGTATCTCCTGTGCGCGCATCAGCAGGACCGACGCGAACCGCAAAGAACCCGTCTCTGGTGGACCGACACAGGATGGAGACTCTGCTGAGGCCCTCAGAGCCCCATAAGGCAGTCGGGAACTTCCCTACAGGCCCTGAAGGCGGAGATTTGAGCTACATCGAAATAGAAGTGGGCCATTCTTCGCACGTCTTCAGGTTGTACGCCAGCTCCTTGTTCGGTAAGAAAGAATTGCTCCACGAATGTAAAGTCGGCCTGGGAAATAAGAGTGAATTCCCTACCCCTGTCGGGGTATATTTCGTAACTCACATCTACGATGACAGTCCCTGGTGGATACCGCCAACAAACCGAGACTGGGCTGCAGGGCAATCCCCGAGTAAAAAGGTGTACGGCGGGACCATGGCCCCGCTCCTCAAGAAGAGACCTGTGAAGATGAAGGCGAAGAAGCAGACGCCTGACCCCGAGGACAAGATCGCGGAGCAGGTCCAACTGAATGACGATGGTTACAGGTTCCACGGAACGAACGCGCCCAGAAGCATCGGCCAGAATCAATCCCATGGTTGCGTGAGGATGTTGCCTGACGATGCCCGCCAAGTGGCAAACTTGATCAAAGAACACGTGGGAGTGGCTGAGCGCCGGGAATCCGAAAATGGCACGTACGTTATCCTTAAGTCCCCCGTCCGGCTGAATTTGGTGAAATAGCAGGGTGCAGGATTGAATTGATTAGAGGCCTGGGTCGATGGTAGGGGCGGGTTTAAAACCCGCCCCTACCATTTTCTGGTGAGAACTGTAGGGGCGTCCCGCGAGACGCGGGACTGCGCCCCTGGACAGGGCAAGCCCTGCCCCTACAAACCGCTGGCGGGAACAGTCGCCCTACCAACCAGACGCCTAATTGCCCCGGCAATGCCCGTCGATAATTTCCAGCCATCTTTCCAGGTCCACTCCGCAATCGTAATGGTCACGGCTGAGCCCAGGAGAGAAGCATTCTTCAAAGATGGTGTCGGAATTCACCAGGCAGACCGGCCACCCAGGGAGGTGATGTCTCGCTCCGCTGTGGCTGTTGACCCGATAGACAATGAACGCCTGATCATCGCAGGAGACTCGGTACCAAACCCCCTCGTATTCCAGGGAGAAATTCGAGCCTAAGATCCCCAGATCCTGGAATACCTTCCGGATGCGGGCGAAGACCACATGGGGCGATCTTTCGGAACTTTTTGGCGGTGGAGCTTCTGATGTGGTCGGCATGGACTACCTCCGGACTGGTGGGCCGCCGGGCGTTGGACATGACTCCAAAGAGAGTAACGGATCGCTTATTACTTGGTTTCCTAAGTTCGGTGGCGCATTTCGGACAGCTTTGGTAGGACAGGCATCTTGCCTGTCATTTCAAGATAGACAGGCAAGATGCCTGTCCTACCAATACCGTGATCTCGAATCCTCCTTCATTGTCTCCGGTGCGAGAATACGTCACCCGAATTACGAATTGGGCCTCTTAGTAGGGCGCAGGACAATGTGTCGATTTCTACGCGCTTTGCCTAAATCATACTTCCGAAGTTTGCCTCATAGCGCGCCCAGAATTCTTCCTGAGAAAAGCGATGGCATTGCGTGCCTTGGCATTCCACTGCGTAGCCGGCACACACCGCACCCATCTGGCCCGCTACCACGAGACTCTTTCCCATTACCAGACCTTTGATAAGGCCGGCCCTGAACGCGTCACCTGCGCCTGTGGGGTCTAACACTCGCTCCACCGGGACGGCTGGGACTTGGACGTCTGCCTCGGAAGTGGAGATCAGGGACCCCTTTTCACCAAGGGTTGTAATTACGGCCCCGGTCTTCTTGAGCAGATCGCTTTTCTGCATTCCGGTAGACCGTATGACCATCTCAAGCTCATAGTCGTTAGAGATGAACAACCTCGAGCCGGTGAGCCCCTCGATCAGCCCATCAGTAGAGAGCGCGGGAATGGATTGCCCCGGGTCAAAGATGTAAGGTATGTTTCGCTCTCTGTAACTCTTTGAATACGTGAGCATATCGTCGAGGTTCCCCGGCGCCACAATAGCCAGGGTCTCCTGGGGTTCCGCGCCGTCAACTGGGTAGAGACAGGGATATTTCATCGCGCCCGGATTGAACCCGGTGATCTGATTGTCGGCCTTATCCGTGGTAATGTATGCTCCGGCAGTGAATTCATCGGAAATGATGCGGATCGCGTCCAAACGGAGTCCGTGCTCAGTCAGCCAGTTCTTATAGCTATGGAAATCCTTGCCCGCCGTAGCCAGAATGAACGGCTGTTCTCCCAGCAAAGCAAGGCTGTAGGCTATATTTCCCGCGGTCCCCCCGAATTGTTCCTTTAGGCCGTTTACCATGAAGCAGACATTGAGTATATGGATTTTATCCGGCAGAATATGGTCTGAGAATTTTTCAGGAAAATCCATTATTCTATCATAGGCCAAAGACCCGGAGACAAAGATTTGCATCCCACACTCCTCATTATCAGTTGAGAATTCCAGAATTCATCAACTAAAAAGATAGGAGAAGCGGGTTCGGGTGTCAAGGTCGATTCAACTTCGGAAATTCCGTCCTATGTACTTGAATACAAACCTGAAATTAGAAAGCTTGAAATGAGCGAAAGAGTATCGGATATAATGAGCGCATCATGGGACTAGGAAAATGAGTGAGCGACCGTCAAAAACCGGCATGTACGGGCACGTAGCCGTGTGGGCAGCCATATTCTGCGGACTGTACCTCATGAGCCTGCAAGGCTACGTATTGTTCCACACAGCGGTCGAACTGTTCAGCATCGCGGTGGCCTGGGACATTTTTTTCATCGCCTGGAACTCACGACGGCTGCTGGCCAACAATTATCTTCTATTCCTCGGTATTTCTTATCTATTTGTCGGCGGCATTGATCTGTTGCACACTCTGGCCTACAAGGGCATGGGCGTTTTCCCGGCCTCCAGATCAGACTTGGCCTCCCAACTCTGGATAGCGGGCAGGTTTGTCCAGAGTGTGTCTCTTTTGATTGCCCCTCTGTTCCTGGGACGGCGGCTCAGAGTCAATCTGGTCATTGCAGCCTTTTCACTGGTTTCCTCGGCCCTGCTCGCATCCATCTTCTACTGGAAAGTCTTTCCTGACACGCACCTGGAGGGAGTCGGACTTACCACGTTCAAGATATGGAGTGAATATGGTATCTGCCTGATTCTGGTCGGTGCTGCCATACTGCTGTTCAGACAGAAGGATCGATTCGAGCCCGGCGTGCTCAAGCTCCTGATTGCGTCCATGGGCGTTACCGTCGCCTCTGAATTGGCTTTTACCTTATATGTAGACGTGTACGGGCTATTCAATCTAATTGGTCATTTCCTGAAAGTAATTTCCTTTTATCTGGTCTACAGGGCGATCATACAGACCGGCCTGAATAAGCCTTACGATCTGGTGTTCAGGGAGCTTAAGAAAGGGCAGGAAGCCCTGGCCACCAGCATGGCGGATCTGCAAAAATCCAGCGCTGAGACAAACGCTTTGCTGGCCGCGTCCCGGGCGCTTTTGGAGCAGCGTGAATTTGCTCAATCAGCACGCTCTATATTCGACATCTGCAAACAGGCGATTGGAGCGACGTCCGGCTATGTTGCGCTGCTAGACCGGAACTGCACGGAAAATGAGGTGCTGTTTCTTGATTCGGGCGGATTGCCCTGCACCGTTGATCCTGCGCTTCCCATGCCCATACGAGGTCTCCGCGCCGAAGCGTACCGCACCGGAAGAGTAGCTTTTGACAATGACTTTTCGAACAGCAAATGGATGGCGTTTCTACCCGACGGGCATGTGCGTCTCGAAAACGTGATGTTTGCCCCTCTTATGGTGGAAGGAAAAGCTGTCGGGTTGCTCGGCCTGGCCAACAAACCGGGCGGCTTCAATGATAATGACTCCCGTTCGGCAGCAGCGTTTGCCGAGTTTGCTTCAATCGGCCTGATTAACAGTTTGACCCTGGAATCCCTGAAGCATAGCGAAGAACGCTTTCGGACGGTTGTAGAAACTGCAAACGACGCTATCATCTCCGTTGACAGCCTCGGCAGCGTGGTTCACTGGAACCAAGCGGCTGAGCATATCTTCGGCTATTCGACCCAGGAAGCAGTGGGCAAACCTCTCTCCCTCATGATGCCTGACCGATTCCGCGAAGCTCATGAACAGGCGCTGGGACAGATGGTTTCAACTTTCGGATCGCGTCCTTCCAGGAGAACCGTGGAAGTAGCCGGTCTCAAGAAAGATGGAAATGAATTCCCCGCGGAGCTATCCATTGCCGATTGGGAAACCAGGGATGGAAAATTCTTTACCGGCATCCTGCGCGACATCACCCCTCGCAAGCGAGCGCAAGAGGCTCTGCAGAGCACTCTGGCAGAACTAGAGCGCTCTAATACAGACCTGCAACAATTTGCCTATGTCGCGTCACATGACCTGCAGGAGCCGCTCCGCATGATCTCAAGCTACGTGCAACTCCTCCAACGCCGGTACAGAGACAGACTCGATGAGGACGCGGACGAGTTCATGGCCTACGCGGTTGGCGGAGCCAAACGCATGCAGAGCCTTATTAATGGGCTTCTGCAGTATTCGCGTGTGGGAACGCACGGAAAGCCGTTCAACGCGGTTCATTGCGATACGATCTTAAACAAGGCATTAGCCAACCTCCAGATATTGCTCACCGAATCCGGGGCAATGGTTACCCATGACCCTCTCCCCACATTGATGGGGGACTCCACGCAGCTCCTGCAACTCTTTCAAAATCTGATCGACAACGCCTGCAAATTTCGCGATGATAACGGCCCACGGATTCATGTGTCGGCCCGGCTGGAAGACGGTCAATGGGTCTTCTCAGTAACTGACAACGGGATAGGAATTGATCCGGAGTATGCTGATCGGATATTTATCATATTCCAGCGCCTGCACAGCAGGGAGGAATTTCCCGGAACCGGCTTAGGACTGGCAATTTGTAAGAAAATCATTGAACGCCACGGTGGCAAGATTTGGGTCGAATTCGGAAATCGTAAGGGCACAACATTCTGCTTTACAATCCCGGAGAGAGAGGCATAGTGATGTATGAGAAAAGTAACATGCAAGGAATTGAGATCCTTTTGGTTGAAGACAATCCGGGTGACGTTCGCCTGACCCGAGAAGCGTTAAAAGATGGCAAGATAGTCAACAACTTGCACGTAGCAGAGGACGGCGTGGACGCCCTGGCATTTCTGAGGCGGGAGGGGAAGTACCACAATGCGGTTCGGCCGGAACTCATTCTTCTTGATCTCAACCTTCCAAAGAAAGATGGACGGGAAGTTCTGGCTGAAATCAAAGCCGACAAGGAGTTAAAGCGCATCCCCGTTGTCATTCTCACTTCTTCCGCGGCCGAACAGGACATTGTAAAAAGCTATAACCTGCACGCAAATTGCTACGTCACGAAGCCCGTCGACCTGGACCAGTTTATTAATGTTGTGAAATCTATTGAACATTTCTGGCTCACGGTCGTCAAGCTTCCACCGGAGAGCTGAAATGACAGAGAATCGACTCCAGGTGCTGCTGATCGAAGACAATCCGGGAGATGTCCGCCTAATAAGGGAGATGGTGGCAGAGGCGGAAACGAGAGATATCGGAATTGAATCTGCAGAGAGCCTCTCAGCCGGTCTTGACCTCCTCACCACGGGCGGTTTCGACGTAGTGCTCTTGGATCTCGGGCTGCCTGACAGCCAAGGTCTTGCTACGTTGGGCCGGCTCTACGCCCGAGTTTCCGACATCCCTATCGTGGTCCTCACAGGTCATGGGGACGAGGCGATAGCCATTGAAGCCGTCAAACAAGGGGCACAAGATTACCTCGTCAAGGGAGAAGTGGACGAGAAACTGCTTGTACGTTCCATCCATTACGCTGTCGAGCGGCGGCGACTGCTGGCCGAACTTGAAGTGAGCCGAGCTAGTTTCACCAGCATAGTGGAAAAGAGCGCTGACGGCATACTCGTGCTTGGGGACGGCGGATCGGTGCTCTATGCCAACAGCGCAGCGGGTGAACTGATGGGAAAATCCGGGGACACCCTTCCCGGAACGCCCTTTCCCCTTCCCTCGGTGCCTGGCGAGAGGACCGAAGTAGACGTGATGCACCCTGAAGGGACCACGGGAATCGCGGAGATGAGGGTTAGAGCCACTGACTGGAATGGAAACCCGGCATCTTTGGCCATCCTGCGTGACATCACCAAGCGTAAGCAAGCCGAGGAAGCTTTACGCCAAAGCGAGGAGCGGTTTCGTGCCGTTTTCGAGGGCGCTCAGGACTGCATCTTCATTAAAGATCGTCAGTTGAAATACACAATGGTCAATCCGGCCAAGGAGAAGCTCCTGAATCGTCGTGCCTCTGAAATAGTGGGCCGCACCTCCGCGGAGATCTTTGGAAAGGAGATCGGCAAGCATATAAGGGAAATAGACCTTCGTGTCTTGGGCGGGCAGACCATAGAAGAAGAACGTGTCAGACCGATAAATGGCGTCCCCCTTACCTTTCATGACATCAGGGTCCCCTTGCGTGACAGCTCCGGAGAGATTGTCGGCGTATTCGGGATCAGTCGTAACATAACGGACCGCAGGACTGTAGAGCTACCTCGTGCAAAGAAAGCGGGCGAATACCCTTCAAAGGCCATGAAGTCAATTATGACTCGAGTCAGCTTCGCGGCGGAAACCGAATCCACAGTGCTCCTGTTAGGCGAAAGCGGCAGTGGGAAGGATTACTTAGCTAGATATATCCACGATCATTCTAAACGCGTGGATGGGCCCTATTGGGCAATCAACTGCGCTGCGGTAAGCGGGCAACTGGCCGATTCCGAGCTTTTCGGTCACGAACGGGGTGCCTTCACAGGAGCGCAGAGCCGCAAGCGAGGACTTTTGGAGCTGGCTGAAGGCGGAACCCTGCTTCTGAACGAAATAGGGGAACTCTCCCTGCCGCTGCAGGCGAAGTTGTTGACTTTCCTTGATACCAAACAGTTCACCCGCGTGGGGGGTGAAAAGAATATTACCGTCAATGCCCGGCTCATTGCAGCCACTAACAGGGATTTGGAGAAGGAAGTCGAGGACGGACGCTTCAGGCACGACCTATTTTACCGTCTGAACGTGCTCTCCGTAGTAGTTCCTCCTCTGAGGGAACGGCGTGAGGATATCCCAATTCTTATCCGAGAGCTGATGGCACAGCTTTGCAAGGACATGCAGATTCCGGAAATTCCTACTATCGACGCTGGGACCGTTAATGCGCTGAAGGGTTACGACTGGCCCGGAAATGTTAGAGAACTCCGCAATGTCCTGGAGAGGGCCCTGATGCTTTCGGGCGGACAATGCATAAGTCTCTCGGGCCTTGGACTGGACACAAACAACGGGAATGCCAAGGACTGGTCACTTACGGTATGCTTCCCCACCGAGGAGTCCCTTAACGACATAACCCACAATGTGAAGCGTTCCCTGGTGAATGAAGCACTTCGACGCTCAGGCGGCAGCAGACAGGGAGCGGCCCGTTTGCTGGGCATTTCCCGTTATTCCCTCAAACATTATATGAAGTCGCTGGGCTTGGAGTGGGATTGATTGTTTAGGGCATCGCGCTAGCGTTTCTCCATCAAGTTTGGGCCCGGGTTGGGACCAGAACAAAAAAATCCCCCCTCCCCCCTTTACGAAGGGGGGTATGCGGGCTGATGTCACTACCGTGCCCTTTTCCAAGCATGGAGCGAAAGATCTCTTTCCCCCTTTTCTAAAGGGGGAAAGAGGGGATTTTGAGGGGTCGAACAAGCTCTACGGTGGGTTTGGCACCTTCCCAATCGCCAATCGGTATTAGATAAGATTCGCAGGCCGGTCTTCTATGTACGAACGGACCAGGTTCCTGCCGCTGAAGTGGCCCAGGGTATAATAGGCTATCGACATTTCCCTACCGAATAGGCGGCGGCGTATTCGACGTCTGCTCCAACCCTGCCCGTGCAGAGCCAGCACTCGTTGGCCTGTCTCTTCCAGGTACCTTTATCTTGAGCAACAATTCCTCGTGAGGAGATTCGCGTGTAGTGCCGCTTCCCGGGAAGAGTATTTTGACGTCCAAAGACGTCAGGCGTTTTAGGGAGTCGATGATTTGCCAGACGTTGTAATCAGCCCTGAGAGCACGATCGCGGCCGCCGACGTACACGTCTCCCGTGAAGAGCCATCCCTGTTTCGGCTCGTACAAGCAGATGTGATCGGGGCTGTGGCCCGGGGTATATATAACCTCAAAGCGATGGTGCTCGGTTTCTACGACATCTCCGATAGCCTTTGCATCTGACGGTTCCGGGTAGCCCCACATCACCAATTGGTATGGCCGCAGCCTCTTCCTGCGAGGCCGGGCGAGAATCGGCAAGGCTTGCGGGTGCGCGAGTATTTCGGCTCCAAACTTGGTCTGCAATGCCGCATTACCCGCAATGTGATCTTCATGGCTGTGTGTGTTGACAATGCAGCGAACCGGGAGGTTGTCCAAAGATTCGAGCAACTCACGGACGGTGTAGGCGCAGCCGGTATCCACCATGAGACCGTCAACCCAGTAGGCAGCAGTATAGTAAAGGCCTCGGCCGGCCATCGTACGGGCCAAGCGAAATTTTCTTACTTCACCGATTTGTTCGATTTGTATCATAGGGAGTTCCAAGAATATGGCTGGGGAGGACAGCACAGCCGGTAAATTACGGTCGGTTTCCCTGCTGGGCTCACATCACAGGGCCGGGCCCGTTTCAAAGTCCCCCTTTTCTAAAGGGGGATTTACGGGGGATTCATGGTGTTAAATAAAATCCCCCCTGCCCCCCTTTAAAAAGGGACGGGGACTTTGCCTTCTCTTATCACCTACAGCGTGGGGACATCGACGGCCTGACTACAGCCCCATGAACTTTGCGGCTATCCCCTTCATGATCTCGTTGGTCCCCGCGAAAATCTGCATGACTCTCAGGTCCCTCCAGGCTCGTGCAATGGGATATTCCTCACAATAGCCGTACCCCCCGTGGAGTTGCATGCAGCGGTCGGCCACTCTCATGGCCATCTCCGTGGTCCAGTACTTGGCCATGCTGACCTCTACCACAATATTTTTACCTTCCATGTGCTCGACGACGAGCTTGTCGAGGAAAGTCCGGCCAAGCTTGATTTCAGTCGCCATCTCCACGATCTTGAACTGCGAGTTCTGAAACTTTGAGATGGGGCGACCGAACGCGGTCCTCTCTTTGCAGTACTTGATGGTCATCTCCAGCAAATATTCCGCGGCGGGGACTGCCCCGAGGCAGACCATGAGGCGCTCCTGCTGAAGCTTTTCCATCAACATCAAGAACCCTGACCCCTTTTGGCCCAGCCGATTGGCCTTGGGAACCCGGCAGTCATTGAAATACAGTTCCGCGGTGTCCTGGCTGTGCCAACCGACCTTCTTGAGCTTTCTTCCCTTCTCAAAGCCTGGGGTTCCGGCTTCCACCAAGTAAAGGTCAATGGCCTGATGTGGGTTCTCTTCTTTGGGATCTCGCGCGGCCAGCACGATAAGGTCGCAGATGATACCGTTGCTAATAAAGGTTTTCTGGCCGTTGATCACTACATCATCGCCATCCTCGACCGCGGTCGTCCGCATTGCGGCAAGGTCGCTCCCCGCGTTGGGCTCAGTCATTGCCACTGCTGTGATTAGGTCTCCGGATATGCATCCCGGAAGGTATTTTTGTTTCAACTCCTCTGAAGCGTAAGCCGTGATGTACGGGACCACTACATCACTATGGAGCGCCGCGGCCAGTCCTGCATGGTTGGTTCTGACCAGTTCCTCAGAGAGAATCACGGAATAGAGGAAGTCCGCGCCCATGCCGCCGTATTCTTCGGGCACGTCCATGCACAGAAACCCCTGGTCACCCATCTTTTTCCAGATACTCCTGGGGACGATCCCGGCCTCTTCCCATTCCTCCACGTACGGCGTGACCTCTTTTTCAAAAAACTTCCTTATAGCTTGCCGGAAGATTTTGTGTTCCTCGGTATACTTTATGATTTCCATTGGTCAGCCCTCTTCTCCTTTGTGGACTATTTCCACCGGATACTTATTCCCTTCGCTGTCATAGAAAACCATGCGTCGAGACCGTTTCCAGAGCGGCTCGTCCATGTAGCAGTAAAATGCGATGATTTCACCGGCTTTGATCTGATGCTCTCCAGGAGGGGTCAGCGTATCGACTCGCTGATGGAATCCTCTTTCACCCTCAATATCAAAGTAGCTTGGCACGGTCACTGGACCGGTTCCCCGGTTTGCGACGTGGACCTCAAGGTTCTGATCGAACATCTTGAGGTTGCAGCACGTCCTGAAGGCCAGGATGTCCTCCACGGGTGAATTCATTATGACGCGGATGTCCAGCATGGGATGCCAATACGACTTCTTCTCGATGCCCACTCCGGAACATGGGCTTGCTCCGGATCATAGCCCAAGACTCGGTAGGGGCGCACCTGTGTGTGCGCCCAGGGCAGACACGCAGGTCTGCCCCTACACCAATCTCCTTCTTTGTCCGCGCAAGTGGTCCCTCTTAAGGAAGTTTACCTCTAATACTTTCCGATGATCGCGATGCTGCACACGTTCATAAAAGGCACGCCACCCAGGTTATGGGTAAGACCGAACCTGGGATCGGCGATCTGCCGCTCCCCTGCCCTCCCGTGAAGCTGCAAGTACATCTCATAGAGCATGCGCAGTCCTGATGCTCCGATTGGATGGCCGAAGCACTTCAGCCCACCGTCCACCTGACAGGGGACCCCGTTCCCGTCACGATCGTAGAACCCGTCAAGAGCGTCCTTTACGGCTTGACCCCTTTCCGAAATGTGGAGGTCCTCGTATGTGACCAGTTCGGTGATGGAGAAGCAGTCGTGGACTTCCATCATGCTGATTTCTTTCCTCGGGTCAGTGATGCCGGCCTCCTTGTACGCTCTGATGCTGCACTGGTCCGTGGTCATAAAATGGTCCCCGTCCCAACTGTTGAATCCCATCTCTTCACCGCTGCTAAGGGCCAGTTGGAGCGCCTTGACCGTGACAAAATCCTTCCTACCCATCTCCTTGGCTTTTTCAACGGTGGTAACTATTGCGCAGGCCGCTCCGTCACTCACCCCGCAGCAATCAAAGAGTCCCAGAGGGTGTGCGATTATTGGAGCCGCCATGACTTGATCCACGGTGACAGCCTTTCGCAAGTGGGCTTTAGGATTGAGCGTACCGTTCGCGTGGCTTTTCACGGAAACATGAGCCAGCGCGCGTTTGAGTTCCTGATCCGGGACCCGATACTTGGCCGCATACGCTGTGGCAAGCTGGGCAAAAGCTCCCGGCGCGGTAACGTTGGGCCACCATAGCCAACTCAGGGAACCCCAGTTGGAGCCGGGATTCGGCAGGCCGCCGTACCCGGTATCTTTCAGCTTTTCCACTCCCATGGCCAGGCAGATGTCATAAGCACCGGAAGCAACGGCATATACCGCTCCGCGAAAGGATTCGGTCCCGCTCGCGCAAAAATTCTCTACTCTGGTCACGGGGATGAATGGTAGACGAAGCGTTGTGGACAAGGGGAGAGCGCTTTTCCCTACGTTGACTTCCTCGAGGCACGTCCCCAGCCATGCAGCCTGAATATCATCGGGCCCGATGCCTGAATCGGCCAGACATTCGGTGAAAGCTTCCACCATCAGCTCTTCCGCTCCCACGTCCCAGCGTTCGCCGAAGTGGGTGCAGCCCATGCCGATAATTGCAACCTTGTCCTTGATTCCTGTGGCCATGTTCAACCCTCCTGGGGTTTAGCAAAGACTTCGTTGAAGAGATTGAGCTCCGGATATCGAAACGATCGACTGTTGCAGCCGGAAGTCACCCTCCCCTAAGCCCCTCCCGTCAAGGGATGTGGGATCATGGAAACCCGTCGCCCCTCGCGGGAGAGGCGAAGGCGCACGCCTAGTTGGGCGATCTCCGGTCGCACCACGAAGATAATCCTTCACCGAACTCTCCCATTCTCATCCGAATTTGAATAGCTTCTCGATGAGCTGCGATTTCATCAGGTCTCCCTCGATCTTCAGCTTGCCCGCGGTGAATGCCTGCATGGCATTTAGCTTTCCCGCGATCAGGGTGAGAAAATCCTCATCGGACATGATGATTGTGGTTGTGGGCTTCTCGTGGGCGCCCTGCTTGACTTCACAAGAGCCCTCTTTCACAGAGACAAACCATTCTCCGCCACCAGGGCCGCTGATTCGGTACTGAAACACCACGTCCACGCCGGCAGCTTTTTCCGGTCGAAACGCCTCAGGCATGCGGTCGAACACTCCCTTGACCGTCATCCCCGAACCCGTGGCGGCTTCTTGGTCCTTGGGGGCAAAAGCGTCCAGCATCGCGGCCAGAGCTGCGGTTAGGTTATACTGCTCCTTCGCGCCGCCAAGGTTGTTGATCGCTTCCCACTGTTGATGGATCTGTTCCGGGGTGGGGGCTGTCTGTCCGTCACCCACGACCGCGCCCGGGCCGGTAACTACTGCGGCCCGATTGAAGCAGCCCATGCCCGCGTTGAAGATCATCCCCGTCTCCGAGCAGCCTTCGGAACATAGATAGAGAGTCAGTGGTGCCACAAACTCGGGCTTCAGCCTCGCAAAAAGATCCGGGGGCAGCACGTCTTCGGTGAGTCTCGTAGCTGCTGTGGGAGCGATTGCATTCACCTTGATGCCGTGCTTCTCGCCTTCCAGCTTCAATGAGTTCATGAGCCCCACCAGCCCCATCTTGGCCGCAGAATAGTTGGCCTGGCCAAAATTGCCGTACAGGCCGGATGAGGAGGTGGTCACGATGATCCGGCCGTAACCGTTTTCGCGCATCTTCAAAAAAGCGGGCCTAGTTACGTTGTATGCGCCGTCAAGATGCACCGAAAGGACCGTGTCCCATTCGGCAGGCTCCATCTTGGCAAGGGTTTTGTCCCGGAGAATTCCCGCGTTGTTGATGAGGATGTCCACTCGGCCGAACGTCTCGACGGCCTTCTTGATTATGGCCTCTCCTCCCTCAACCGTGGCCACGGAATCGTAGCTTGCCACGGCTTCGCCGCCTAGAGACTTGATCTCTTCGACCACCTTGTCCGCCGCGCTGGTGGAGCCTTGACCCGAGCCGTCCCGCGCTCCGCCAAGATCGTTGACCACGACTTTCGCGCCTCGTTTTGCCAGTTCCAGGGCATACACTCGCCCGAGGCCCGCCCCTGCCCCGGTCACAACAGCCACCTTGCCGTCAAAACGGATCTCAGCCTCTTCGCCTTTCTCTGCTTCTTTTACGGGAAGCGGGATTGCTTTCCAAAAGTAGCCGGTGAAGCCGCGTTCCTTGTCGGTGAGCCGCTTTCTGAATGAGAGCTTCACCGGTTGGCCCACTCGCACATCCGAAAGTTCGCAATCAGTGAAGTCGGCCATGAATCGGCCGCCGCCCTCAAATTGCACCATGCCGTAGATCAGCGGGAGGATCCACCGATACCGCCAGGAGATCTCCTGTGAAGCTCTTCACCGTCGCAGGGACTTCCGCGAACTCATAGTCCTCTTGGCGTGTACTTGCCGTGGCATGCCGGGTTCACACAGATATCCATCTTCGGAAATTGCGGGGTTCCGCATTCCGTGCATTTCCCGCCGACCATGCCCAGGAGCATGTGGCGCTTCCGCCAGAGCACGGTCATTGCGGTTTGGGACGGAAATTCCGCACGGATCCCCATTTCTGTCTGAATCAGGTCTCTGAACTTCAGGAATTTAGGATAATTGTCTACGACCTTCTTGTTCTCAAGACACCCGGTAATGCCTGATCTTTTCTGAAGTTTCCGTATGTTCTCGGTGACCTCAAAATAGAGGGCATCGCACCCCTGCCCGAATCCCGCGAGCAAGATCCGGTCGCCCGGCTTGGCTTGTTCAAGCGCTTGGACAAACATGACAAGGGGATGGGCCGCGCCGGTTTCGCCGCAAACCTCATGAAGGTTGTCCGCCAACTTTTCCGTGCCCGCACCAAGCTTCTTGGCGATCTTTCTGTGTTCCGCCTTGAAAAAACAGGGGAAAACAAGCTTGTCCACATCGTCCATAGAGATTGAGAGCTTGTTGAACAGCCCGGCAACAGCCTCGGGTACGATCTTGGAGTACCCCTCGTCTCGGACCCAGCGTTCCTCCCACATGTAGTCGTATTTGTTCTTGTCGCCTCGAAAGTGATCCACGAAGTCGCAAGAAACCGAGTACGACCCCTTGAACTCCGCAATGACATCCGTATCGCCCACCAAAACAGACGCTGCGCCGTCCCCGAACCACATTTCGTAGAAGTACGCGGCCTTGGCCTCTCTTTTGTCCGAAGCCGTGACCAGCACCTGCCTGGCATCACCGTGCCCAACAGTGGAAAGCGCTGTGATGAGGCCGGTCGTGCCTGATTTGAGCGAGGACGTTAAATCCTGCGCGATAATATTGTCATTGAGGTTCAGGGCAGTCTTGACAACACCCGCGTTCGAGCGGTCCGCAAACGGCAAAGTAGTGGAGCAGAGATATATTGCATCTACTGCTTTCTTGTCTATCCCTTGAAGGCAGTCCTGGGACGCGGCCACGGCCATAGTAAGACTATCTTCATCCCAGTTACAGAATGATCGTTCACCCTGCGCAACCATGATGATGGCAGGTGCAAACCAGCCCATGCTCTGGAATATGCTCATGCGGTTGAGGCGCAGCCTCGGGATGTAGCCGCCGTATGAAGTGACGCCGATCATGGTTGGGTCTCCTGTAAAGTTCACCGGGAGAACGCAGAGTTCGCAGAGAGAATTTGCCAGTTTCTTCCCACACGTGCCGTATCGACTTCAGGTCCTTGATCGCCAAGCTCTTGAATCCTCGGGCCGTCACGCGGTACCTTCTGCTCTCCTAAAAGAACATTGAAATTCTCTGCGCTCTCCGTGACCTCTGCGGTGCGTTCTTCACGTGTCAGATCAGAACCTGAACAGCTTCTCGATGAGCTGGGATTTCATGAGATCACCTTGGATTTTGAGCTTCCCGGAGGTGTAAGCCTGCATCGCGTTCAATTTGCGCTGCATGAGACTCAGGAAATCCTCAGCGGACATGAGAATGGTTGTAGTGGGGCTCGGATGTACGCCCTCACCCGCCTCACAGCGTCCCGTCTTTGACCGTCACATTCCAGTCGCCGCCGCCCGGCCCGGAAATCCGATACTGAAAGACAACATCCACTCCCGCGGCTTTGTCCGCCTGAAACGCTTCGGTGATGCGCTCAAACACGCTCTTAACGGTCATGCTTTGGGCCGGCGCCTGCTCTCCCTGTTTGGGAGCGAGACGCATCCAACATGGCTCCCAGTGCCATTGTTGCATTCTGTGACTCGACAGCGCCTTCCAGAGAGACTATCTTTTTGATGCTTTTTGCCACCTGTTCGGGCGTGGGGACCTGTTTGCCGTCACCGATGACCGCACCCGATCCGGTCATGATCGCGGCTCGGCTGTAATAGCCCATCCCCGCGTTGTATATGGAGCCTGTAACCGGACACTGCTCTGAACAGAGATAGAGAACCAACGGAGCCACGAATTCGGGCTTGCAGCTTTTCCTGCAGATCCGGCGGAAGAATGTCGTCAGTGAGCCGTGTAGTGGCTATCGGGGCTATAGCGTTTACCTTGATGTTGTGCTTTTCTCCCTCGAGTTTCAGGGTGTTCATCATTCCCACGAGAGCCATCTTCGCCGAGGAATAGTTGGTCTGACCGAAATTGCCGTGCAGTCCCGCAGCGGAGGTGGTCACGATGATGCGGCCGTATCCCGTCTCCCGCATCTTCAAGAAAGCAGGGCGGGTAACGTTGTAAGCCCCGTCAAGATGCACGGAAAGAACCGCGTCCCATTCAGCCGGCTCCATTTTGGCCAACGTCTTGTCCCTGAGTATCCCCGCGTTATTGATGAGAATGTCCACTCGACCGAAGACCTCGACGGCCTTGTTCACTATGGCTTCACCACCTTCGGGCGTGGCCACGGAATCATAACTCGCGACAGCTTCGCCGCCGAGAGCTTTAATTTCCTCCACGACCTTGTCCGCGGGACCGGTAGCGCCTTGACCTGAACCGTCCCTTGCCCCTCCCAGGTCATTGACCACCACTTTGGCGCCCCGTTTCGCCAACTCGAGGGCGTACAGCCGGCCGAGGCCCGCGCCTGCCCCGGTGACGATGGCCACTCTGTCGTCAAACCGAATGCCCTTTCCGCCGCGAGCGCTTGTCCATCTCTTCCTGGCTCAGCCATTCCACGATGCCCCGGTCTATGACCACTTCGCCGGTCTGGCCGCTGATGGTCCTAAAGAGAGCACGGCCTTCGTCGATCTTCCAGATCTGGGTCTTGATGGGGATGCCTGGATAGATCGTGCGAGAAAAGCGATTCCTGAATCGCTTCATGCGTTCCGGCTCACCGGGGAAGAGGTTTTTGATCACGGCACGGCAAGCGTAGCCGTGCGTGCACAGCCCGTGCATGATCGGCTTCTCGAACCCGCTTGCCCGAGCAAAATCCGGGTCCACGTGAAGCGCGAATATGTCGCCCGAAAGACGATACAGAAGCGGTTGATCAGGTGAAGGGACTTCTTCTTCCTCGAAATCGGGTGCACGATCGGGGAATTCCACCGGGTCCTTCGGAGCGTCCGGACCGCCGAAGCCGCCGTCACGTCGGCAGAATAGCGTGAAAATGTTCGTGAAGAGCTTTTGGCCGTTGGAGTGGTAGGTTTCGGCCTCAGCTACCACCAGCGCCCCTTTGTCCGCGCCCTTGTCGTAAATGTGCGTGATCGCGCCTTCGGTGGACAGACGTCCTTCGGTGGGTATGGGATTGTGGAAGATAATGTCCTGTTCACCGTGTAGGATACCGGCCAAGTCCGCGTTCGAACTGAGCCCCACCTGGGCGAGGAAGTCAAAGACCGCGCCGATGGAGAAGCTGGGGACCACCTTCAGCCGGGTTTCGTAGCAGTAGTCCAGGTCATCAAAGCCCGCCCCTACGCCCAGGGCGTAAAGGACCACGTCTTTCCAGTCGTAGTCCTTGGTTACAGGGCCGATTTTCTTCCCGATGCTGTCGAGGTTTAGGGCCATCGAGTCCCTCCATTACGGCTGAATTCTCGGTAAAGGCGGCAAGCTTGGGGGAATGATGCTTGAGTAATGGCTTTATGTCTTGCTCCGTTAAAGCTGGATTCGCGCACAAGTTTCGATACCCTCACCCCAGCCCTCTCCCTCTGGGAGAGGGACACAGGGTGAGGGTGTTCGTGCCACGATCTCAACCAATCTGCTGGCTTTGAGACGGTCTCTGAATCGTCGAGCTACTTCCAATCACCTTTTGGGGCCCTCCAGCTAAGCAACTAGAATGATCGACCATGCTAGATGCTCCGCCGCCACTCTTCAAAAAGTCATAGGCCCTGCTCGTTCTTCCGCACCGTCTCGGGCCTGTGTGCCGACAAATGCCGGCAAAAGGATGAAATTTCAGAGGTCTCCTTCACCATGGGAATGTATTCTTCTCTAGGCATCTTAAGCATGGATCGGAAGAAATTCTCACCCGACACGAAGTTGTGGATAGAGTTCATCATCGCGTGGACTTGCATCCTTACACGGTCGGGAACATTCCTCTTGTCTTTGCAAAGCCCCATGGAGCGGGCGACGCCGGACACAAGCTTCCGGCACATGAAAATCGAGGATCGATTCGTCCCTGGTCTTTCCAAAGTAGCGGAAGAGTATCAGGTTGGATATTTCGGGGTGCTCGAAGAGGTAGTCGGTCATGAGATCAAGGGAGATTGCCAATCTCTCGGCTCGGGGAGGCCGTGAATTATATTTTCCACTTCCAGCAACTTCTGTCGGAGGTCTTCGTTCATGTCCAGGATGACGGCTTCGTATAGATCGCCCTTTTCACCCCAGTGATAGTAGAGGGTGGAGATGTCAATCCCGACTTCTTCCGCGATCATGCGGGTAGTTGCGCCGTGAAAGCCGTATTCTCCGAATATTCGGCGGGCTTTTGACAGTATTCTCCCCTTCATGGAGTCTGGGTCTTTTCGGGCCTTTTCGAGCGGCGACACCATCGGATTATTCCAGTCAAGTATTCCATCAATTGATGGATAGAATGACCGACGTGAAAAAGGAAGTCAAGAGGAAATTGGTGACCTCTTACACCCGCTCCTTGAACTCGACTCCCAACAGGCCTTCCGGTCGAAGCAGGAGCACGATAATAATCAACAGGAACGCGAACGTATTCTTGAACGCGATGGAGACAAATCCGCCGGCCCAGGCTTCGGCAACGCCAAGAATGAGGCCGCCGACAATCGCGCCGGGGAGGCTGTTGAGACCCCCAAGAATCGCAGCGGCAAAACCTTTGAGAAACGGCTCCAGCATGAAAAAAGGATCGAGGAATAGGACAGGGGCCAGAAAAAGCCCTGCCAGCACTCCGAGGAGAGAAGCGAGCCCCCAGGAAAGGGCCAGCACCATTCTCGTGGGTATGCCGAGGGTTTGGGCAGCGGGGAGGTTTTCGGAAGTGGCTCGCATGGCCAGGCCGAGCCGTGTCTTCTGAATGAGAAGATAGAATATGAAGCAACTTAAGAGACTGATGGCAAGGGTCCCGAGGCTCAACTGACTTATGGTTATCGAGCCGATGTTATAGATCTTGAATTCGGACAATGGGAAAGGAAACGCCTGCGGTTCAGTACCGCCTGTATAGGAAACCACCCCCTGGATGATCAGGCCCAGTCCGAGGGTGAGGATGATCTGCCCGAGTTGCGTAGCGTCACGGCGTTGGGCAGGCACAAGGACACAGAAATAGAACGCCATGGCCAGACCTGCGCCGAACAAAAGAGCCAGAAACAGCCGCGACCGCGAAAGGGACCTTCATCCCGATCAGAGTGAAAGCCACTAAAGTCCCGATAGTTGTGATATCACCGTGAGCGAAGTTCAGGATGCGGGTCGAACGATAGATCAATGCCAGCCCGAGGGCCACAAGAGAGTAGATACCACCAGTGGACAATCCCGAAACGGTGTATTGCAGAAACTGTTCCATATATGCTTCCTTTTGCGGGAGAATTACCTGAGAGGCCAGTTGCGCAAATAGAGTCGCATCTTCATCCACCTGCCCGCGAGTCCCTGCGGCTCGAAAATCAGGACCACGAGTATCGTCACCCCGAACACTACGGGGACCAACTCCTTATAGGAGCTGAAGAGCTGCGGCATCAGAATAACGAAGGCTGCGCCCATTATAGCGCCCTCCACCGAGGCCAGCCCTCCGATGATGACCGCCACGAACAGGGTTACGGACTCCGTGAACGTGAACATATTCGGTTCCAGATACCCTATGAAAAGAGCATACAGCCCACCCTGAATCCCGGTGAAGAACGAGCTGATGGCGAACGAGAGCAGTTTATAACGCGTGAGATTCACGCCGATCACTTCCGCGGCGATGTCGTTATCCCGGATCGCAATAAAGGCCCGGCCCATATATGACGAAATGATGTTGTATGCCACGAGGGCAAAGATTAAAGCGATGATTAAGTTGAAATAATAGTTGAAGCTGATCTTCGACAGACCCAGGATCGGCGTCATCTTGGGGATGGTGAGTCCCATTCGCCCGCCGGAGAGCAGCTCGGAATTGGCAAAGATCTGGTACACAGCGATGCCGAATCCCATAGTGGCAATTGCCAGATAGGGCCCTTTCAGCCGAAGAGAAGGGAAACCGACAATAATCCCGAAGAGCCCCGCGGTCATACCCGCACAAAGGAGCGTCACCGGCCAAGGCATACCAAACCGGGCCAGATGCCCGAAGGTATACGCTCCGATGGCCAGAAACCCGGCCTGACCGAAAGAGATCTGGCCCGTGTAGCCTATAAGTAAATTCTGACCTATGGCGCCGATGGCGTAAATGCAGATGATGGTGGCAATGTATGTCACGTGTTCCGGCACATACTGTCGCGGGAACCACGGGAGGAGGAACAGCGCCACAACCAGCGCACCGACCCACACGCGGGTCCAAGGTTTCCGGATGAGTTGCAGCTCTTCTCGATAACTTTCAATCAGGTCCATGCTTCAGGCTCATTTCCGATACAGGGAATCGATGAGGTCCGCGTAGCGTTTCTCAAGGAAACGCCTCTTCACTTTCTTCGTGGGCGTTACGTCTCCGTCTTCTTCATAGAAGCGCCTGGGGAGCAGCGCGAATTTCTTGATGCTCTCCACCTGGGAAAGTGTCTTGTTGACCTTGGCAACTTCCTGGTCGATTAACTTGATGATTTCCGGATTGCGGGTCAGGTCGGCAAAGGTGGTAAACGGGACTCGGTTGTCCTGGGCAAACTTGGTAACGTTGTCTTCGTCGATGAGGACAAGGGCAACGAGAAATTTTCGCCCTTCTCCGATGACAACTGCATCCTGGATGTACGAGCTGAATTTCAACTTGTTCTCTATGAAGGCCGGAGTGATGTTCTTACCCCCCGCGGTGATTAGAATATCCTTCTTCCGATCCAGGATTTTGAGAAATCCGTCCTCCAGAGACCCCACATCGCCGGTGTGCAGCCATCCGTCCTTGATCGTGTCCGCGGTCAGTTCCGGTTCCTTGAAATATCCCTTGAAGACCGGTCCGCCTTTGACCAGGACCTCCCCGTCCTCGGCAATTTTGACTCTCCATGCCGTCGATCGGCTCGCCCACATATCCCCAACGAGGACGCTCGATGCGCTGAATTGCGATGACACCCGTGCTCTCGGTCTGGCCGTAGCCCTCTCTTAACGGGATACCCAGAGCGTTGTAGTATTCGAAAAGTTCGGGCGACGCGGGCGCGGCCGCGCATACGGCCCATCGTATCCTCTCGAAGCCAAGTTGCCGCTTCAGGTGGCAGAGGACCAGCCAGTACATCGGCCAATAGAGGAGTGCCCATTGGAATCGTTCCGAGCTGCCCTGCCGAGTCCTCACGTACCGCATACCGACTGCAACCGCCGCACGATAGAGATTTTTTTTCAAGAAAGTCGAGTCGGACATGCGAATCTCGATCATGGAGCCGAATTTCTCCCAGATACGCGGCACGCTGGCAAAGATTGTGGGGGATACTTCTCTGAGATTCTGCGGCAGCGTATCCATGCTCTCCACAAAATTCACGGTCCCTCCAGACCAGACCGCCTGGAAGAGGGAGATCAGGTTTTCGTAAATGTGGGCCAGGGGCAGGTACGAGACCATCTCATCCCACTCGTGCGCCTGGTTGGCCGCCATGAAGGATTCAGTCACCGTCAATATATTGTGATGCGTGATCATGGCCCCTTTGGGCCGGCCGGTGGTTCCCGAAGTGTAGATAATCATGGCCGTGTCGTCCGGTTGAATCGCTGCGACTCGCCTGTTGACGATCTCCGGGTCTTCTTTGAGCTTTTCGCGTGCTTGCTGTACGAAACTCGTCGAAAAAGATGAGCTTGGGATGAGAAAAACCCCACAACCCTTTGGGGTCCCAGATCACGACTTGAGCCAAGTCTAAGTCGGGCAGGATTTGCAGGACCTTGTCCACCTGTTCCTCGTTCTCAACGAACAGGATTTTGGACTCGGAATGTCCCACCACGTACGCCACCTGTTCCGCAGCCGAGGTTGGATACACCCCGCACGTCACCCCTCCTGCGGACATGGCCGCAAGGTGGCAGATCAGCCATTCGGGCCGATTGTCTCCCAGTATGGCTACCCGGTTCCCCGGCTCGAGACCAAGAGCAATGAGGCCCGCGGCCACTTCCTGTACCTGCTTCCCGTACTGGCTCCAGGAGATTCGTTTCCAAATGCCGTACTCTTTGTGCCTGAGCGCAACCCGATCTTTTCGGCGCTCAACCTGCTTGAAGAATAGTTCCGGAAAACTGACAGGTGCGGCCGGCATTACATCTCCTCTTTTTCTGTTTTGCAAGGGCACGGTCCCGCGTGCTCGCGGGATGCCCCTACGGGCGGAATGCATCTGGGGGGGGTAGGGGCGGGTTTCAAACCCGCCCCTCCTTGCTCTGTCCTGCGGACGCTGAATTACCATCTCCTTCTTTTCTTATAGAGCCGCCACCCTTTTGGAGAAGCCGCGGCCTCTCCGCCCAGGCCCAGGTACAGCTCCTGAACGTCCTCGTTTTCCGATAGCTCTTTGGAAGTGCCTTCCAGGACGATTCGTCCAGCCTCCATTATGTATCCGTAATTGGCAATACTCAGCGCCAAACGAGCATTCTGCTCGACGAGCAGGATGGTTGTCCCCGCCTGGCTGATCTTGACCAGAGCGTCATAGACGACGCGGGCTACCATTGGCGCGAGCCCGAGTGACGGTTCATCCAGCATCAGCAGCTTGGGCCTGCGCAGCATAGCCCTTGCCATAGCCAGCATCTGCTGTTCCCCGCCGGAAAGCGTTTCGGACTGCTGATTTCCACGGCCTTTCAGGATGGGAAAGAGTTCGTACACGTTTTGAAGATCATCCTGAATGGCATTGTCCCTCCGGCCCCAACAGCCCAGTTCCAAGTTTTCCCTCACGGTCAGCTCTCGGAACAGGCCCCTGTCTTCCGGCACGTACACTATGCCCGAGGGAGGCAATGCGCTCCGGGGCAACCCTGTGAATGCGCCGGCCCGCGAATTCGATGGTCCCTTTCTTCGGCTGATCTTTGAGCAAGCCCGCTATGGTCTTGAGCAGCGTTGTTTTCCCCGCGCCGTTGGGACCGAGGACCGCAAAGATCTCCTTTTCCTTCACTTGCAGGGAAAGGCCGTGGAGAGCGTAAATTCGGTCGAAGTAGAGCGTTTCAATGCTGGCGATTTTGAGGAGAGGTGTCGTGGTCTGGTCACCCGGCATGAAATACGTTCCTTTCTGAGGCTGGATTTTGGCGGAACTTGAATGACGACGTAGGGAGAGCTTGCCGGCCCACAGAGGGCCGGGGAAGCCCTTCCCCTGCAAAACAGGTCCTCCCCACACCACTTCTCGCTGACACAAAACTCTCTATTCTTCACTGGTCGCCCAGATATGCTCGGATCACCTCGGGGTGACGTTGCACTTCCTCCGGGGTCCCTTGAGCGATTTCAAGTCCCGACTCAAAGGCCACCATGCGGTCCGCTAGTCGTGAGGCAATTCGGAGGTCGTGCTCCACCAGTAGGATCGAGGTCTTGAATCTGCCCCTGATCTCCATGATGCGATAGGCTGCTTCTTCCTTTTCTTCCGAGGTCAGGCCCGCGATCGGCTCATCCAAAAGCAGCAGGCTCGGTTCCAGAGCAAGGGCACGGCCAAGCTCCACTCTCTTCTGGACCCCGTAAGGACAGTCCCCCACCCGGACGTGGCGGTAAGCCTGCAAGTCCAGGAAGTCTATGATCTCCTCCACGACCTCTCGATGCCGCAGTTCCTCTTTCCTTATCCTAAAGAATGCATGCAGAGGATTTTTGCGGAACTTCACGTGCCGGCCCAGCATAAGGTTGTCCAGGACATCCATGTGCATGAAGAGCCGCAGATTTTGAAAAGTCCGCGCAATGCCTTTGCATGCTATGGCGTCGGGGGAGAGCCCAACGAGGCTTTGTCCCTTGAAAAGAACCTCGCCGAACGTGGGTTGATACACGCCTGAGATACAATTGAACAGCGTGGTTTTACCTGACCCGTTGGGGCCTATGACGGTCAGGAGCTCATTCTCTTCGATGTGGAAATCTATGCCCGCAAGGGCTTGAATACCGCCGAAGCTTATGAACAGCTTGTTGACTTTAAGGAGATCCATTCCTAGAACCGCGGCTTGAAGATGGTGTAATCCTCTAGGGGAATGTGTTTCCCTTTTTGGGCCTGACTCATTCGGGAGGCGTTCACCCCATGCCTGCGATCCGGTGCGTACGTGACGGGAGCGCCTACGCCTTCGGGCTTCCAGTCCTTGATCTTTTCCATCCCCTTGATCATGCTTTCGGGTGTCAAGTCACGGCCTGCGTTCTTCAGACCTTCTACGAAGTGCATCATCGAAACCGCGCCGAAAAGGGCCAGATACTCTTTTCCCTGGATCTTGGGGTCATACTTCTTCAAGATCTCCACAGCCTTGTCTGAAGCAACATCCGCTCCCGGAATACCGGAGTTGCCTGGAAGCGCTATATATGTGCCTTCCCAGACTTCGCCCGCTAGGCCGTACATGATGGGATCACCCAGGGTAAAGGTGACCAAAGCCTTGGGCCTATAATCGATCTTTGCGATTTCTTTCAGTATGAGTGCGCCGTGCTTTGGGGTCGTGTAGATCAGAAGAGCATCCGCTCCAGTCTCCTTCAGTTTGAGCGCATGGGTGCTCAAAGCCGCCTCGGAAACTTCATAGGGAACGGCTCCTGCAAGTTGCGCTTTACCCTGAACAGCTTCAAGCCCTTTCCTTACACCGGACAATGCCATTTTTCCGTAGTCGTCGTTCTGGTAGAAAAGGGCTATTTTTTTTGCCCCGAGCTTATTGGCCGCGTATTTCGTGAGGTAATCCGCTTCATCTTCGTAATCCGGATACGCTACGAAAACGTATTTCAACTTGTCTTTGGGCAGTTCGACCCAAATGCGGACGTCTCCATAAGCCGTAATCAAAGGGATTTTGTTTTCCGAGAAGAAATCTTTCGAGGCGTTGAGGATGGCGGTGCCCAGCAATCCGCAGACTGCGAAGACATTACCCTTCATCTCTTGAAGGTTGGCCAGAGCGCGCGTGGGATTGTAACCGTCGTCTTTCAGAACGACCTTGATTTTCCGCCCATTGACGCCGCCTTGATCGTTCACGTAGTCGGCCCAGGCCTTCATTCCCGCTCCGGTGACGCCCCAGAGAGCAGCAGGGCCGGACAGCGGAGTGGTCACCCCGACAACGACTTCCGTGTCGGTCACCCCGGGAACATCGGCCGCGGGGACGATTCCGGGCGTGAGCAGAAGCAGCGCTGTGAAAAGGAAAATCAACCCTTTGACATTCATGACAACACCTCCTTGTATTTACGGAGAACCCGTTCACAGAAAGTCGCCTTCATGAAGCGACCGTGAGTGCGTTGAATGCAGGCCGAACCCCCGAGCGCGGGGATATTTCTTCAACCTCAAAACGGTGTCAGATGTTGAGGAGCGTTTCGCCGTGAAAGTCCATTCTCAAGTGCCTGTCGGCAAATTCTGGGGAACGTGTTCCGCTTCAAAGGTGTGGCCTGAATTGACTCCACCTGTATCCTACTCACGTTGCAGAGAACGCACACATGTATGCTGTTAAGCTATTAAGACCGGGAATTTGAATTTGTCCGAGAAAAGTTAGAAGCGATGGTTAAATTACACGACTTCAACGGTGAGATCAACAGAAATAACGTCAAAGCTATCTCTAAACAGGATCTTATTCAGGAGGTTCGGCATGCTGAACGAATTAGAGAATCATCTTGGAGATGATCTCTTTCATGATCTCGGTCGTCCCTCCGCCGATGGACAGAATGCGGCTGTCTCGGTATAGCCGCTCCACGAGGTACTCTCGCATGTACCCGTAGCCGCCGTGTATTTGAACCGCCTCACGGCAGACACGGTCGCAAATCTCCGCGGAGAAGATCTTGGCCATGGAGATCTCTTTCACCATGTTTTCGCCGGCTTGTATCTTAGCCGCAACACGGTATGTGAATTCCCTACTGATCTCCACTGAGGTAGCCATGTCCACCAGCTTGTGCCTTGTGACCTGAAAGCCTGTAAGCGGCCTCCCAAAAGCTTCCCTGACCCGCGCGTACTTGATGGACTCTTCGAGAGCCAATTGAGCGGTGGCGTTAGCCATGAGGGACATGTAGAGCCGTTCTCTCTGGAAGTTGTGCATCAGACCGTAGAATGCCGCCCCTTCCTCACCCAGGAGGTTTTCCACAGGCACCCGAACATCGTCTAAAGCTAGTTCAGCAGTATCCGACGCCCACCACCCCATCTTCCGAAGTTTCTTGGAGACGTTGAAACCCGGGCTGTCGGTTTCCACAACCAGGAGGCTCACCCCTCGATGGCCCGGCCCTCCTGTACGAACGGCCATAGTCACAAAGTCGGCCCGCGTTCCGGAGGTAATCATAGTCTTGGAGCCGTTGACGATGTAATGGCTGCCATCGCGCACCGCACGCGTACGGATGTTGGCCACGTCCGATCCACCTCCGGGTTCCGTAACCCCAAGGGCAGCAATCTTTTCTCCCCGCAAGACCGGAGGTATGAATCGCGCTTTCTGCTCTGCGTTCCCAAGCGCGAGAATGGGCGGCAGGGCAATTCCGTGAGACATAAGCCCCGCCGCCACTCCGCCCGATCCCGACCGGATCAGTTCCTCGGTTACCACCACCACGTGGAAGATGTCGGTCTCGATGCCGCTCCACTCCTGCGGATAACAGACGCCTAACAGGCCAACGTCAGCGGCTTTACGGTAGAGATCGCGCTGGGAACTCCCCCGCTTCCTCCCATGATTCCACATGAGGCTTGATCTCCCGTTCGACGAACCTGGCGACCGTCTGCCTCAGGATGTGGTGGGTCTCCTGGAAGTAATCCAGACCAGCGTTCATAACCAGTTCCTTGCCGCTTTACAGCTAGATGCTCAAGCCAACGGAAAGAGATTCGGGATGCGCTGCGCGGCCATGATATCTCCTGTGGCCTTGAGCTTGCCGGTCATGAACGCAGTCATGCCGTTCAAGGTACCGTTGCACATGGCAAGCCAGTCCACGTCAGCCATCGTAAGGCTCACGCTCGGGCTCTCGTGAACGCCCTTACTAACCTGGCACGCGCTGTCTTTGATGACCACATTCCAGTCACCGGCTTGATCGCCCGTGATATGAAACTGGTAGACCACGTTTAGACCTGCGGCGGCCGAGGGATTAAACACCTCCGGCATCTTTTCAAAAACTTCGTTCACAGGTACTAAGTGCCATTTTCTTGTCCTCTCTGTTTTTCTTCCTTGAAAATAGTTGTTCGTGTTTTGGCGGTGGAATGACAACGGCTTCACCCGTGGCCACAATTTCTTCCCGCTGGTTGGTCCACACAAGCGACATGCGTACGCGCCGCTTGTCCTCTATCTTTTCCGCGACCTCGGCCGTCGCGGTAATTGTGTCCCCAAAAAACGTAGGCGCCCGAAAACGTGTGGTTATCTCAAGAGCTATGGTCCCCAAGCCGGGAAGCTTCATCCCCAGGACCGGAGCGATCAGACTCTGGGGGAGAGCGCCATGGGCAATGCGCTTGCCGAAAGGGGTAAGACGAGCGAACTCCTCGTTAACGTGCATGGGATTGAAATCACCGCTAATCCCGGCAAAAAGGTACACATCGGTCTCAGTGACTGTCTTGCTGAAGGACGCTTTCATGCCTACCTGAAGTTGATCGTAATTCAAACCCAGCTCAAATTGCATGCGAATTTGTCTCCCAAAGCCTCATTTGTTGGCAAGCTTGAGCCTGGTCCGGCACTCTTCTACTGTGGCAGGCTCTCGCCCCTGGTCCCGGACCATTCGTGCCGCCTTCTCGACGAGGTCGCCGTTCGATTTTGCCATAATGCCGGGACTTAAGTAAAAATTATCTTCCAGGCCTACCCGTATATTGCCCCCCAGCCCGATTGCCGCGGCCACAAGACGCCACTGATCGAGACTGATCCCGATGACCTCCCAGTCGCTTCCTGCAGGCAAGAGTTCCACCATGCGCACGAGGTTGGGGGTCGTAGGGGGGATTCCTCCCAGCACGCCTATGATAAGGCTGTACCGGTACGGCGGCTGAAGGAGCCCCATGTCGATCAACGGGTAAGAATTGCCGACATGTCCAAGATCGAAGCACTCAAGTTCCGGCTTGGTACGGACCTCATTCATGGCACGGACGATTTCTATGATCTCCGAGAAGGGGTTGGGGAATACGAACTCAAAGACGAACCTCTTCTTTTCGGAATGATATTTCGCGTAGTTCATCGACCCCATATTAAGAGCGCCGATCGCGGGTTTGACCGCTTGAATGTGCGCAATCTTCTGCTGTGTGGTGATATTGATTGCGCCCGTGGAGAAATTGATGATGATCGGGCAGGCCGCGGTGACGGCTTCATAGATGTTTCGGTAATCCTGGATTTCATAGCTCGGGAGACCTTCAGGGGTCCGCGCGTGGATATGTACGACAGCAGCCCCAGCCTCGTATGCACGTTTGGCTTCCGCCGCGTAGTCTTCCGGTGCGTACGGAATAGCCGGGCACTGATCCCGATTGGCCACGACACCCGACAAGGCGCATGTGATCATGCATGTCCGCTCAAAATCTTGATTGTCTTTTATCCACAGTGACGGCATTGCCCTCAACAACCTCCCTCAATACCCAATCGTTCACCGGGCATTTGATGACCGGCACGGAGGCCGGTCTTACTACGCTCATGGTAGGGCCGGCGTCCCTGCCGGCCACTTTTAAGACCGCGTAAACTGCTTACCCGGTGACTGGTCACCTTAACGCCCTTTCCACACGGGCTCTCGTTTTTCCAGGAACGCGGTCAGGCCCTCTCTCGCATCCTCGGTCCCTGCGACGACGCCGAGTTGGGCGCAAAGATAATCCAGTGCCTCATCCAGTTCCATGTCCTGGGTCGCTGCTAGAGCCTTTCGACCCAACCGCACCGCCAGCGGTGCTTTTGTCGCGATGGACTTCAACGTTTCGTGCACAACCCGATCCAACTCCTCGGCTGGAACCACCCTTGTTATAAGGCCCATATCTTCAGCTTCAGCGGCTGAAAGCATCCTTGCAGTGTATATCATTTCGAGCGCCTTTTTCCGCTTGGTGTTTCGGAATATCAGCGCTGCTATCATCATAGGGAACAGGCCCACATTGACTTCCGGTGTCCCAAACTTTACCCCTTCACGGGCATAGACCATATCACAGGAAAGCATCAAGCCCATGCCTCCAGCCAAACAGTGGCCATTCACCCTTGCCGTGAGGGGTTTCGAGAATGCCGCCATCATCTTGAGCAGTGTCGCGTACTTCTCTGCTCCCTCTGTATGGCCTTCCCCCCCGACGGTTGAGGCGAGATCCGCGCCTGAACAGAAAGCCTTGCCACCTGTCGCGGTTATGCAGACTCCCCGGACGTCATCATCGGCTTCGGCTCGGTCCAGGTATTCCTGGAAAAGGCCGATCATCTCCAGACTCAGGGCATTGGCCCGCGACTCCCGGTTGATGGTCATCCACGCGATCTTGTCCTTCACTTCGTAAAGCAGATCCGGTTCACTCATCTTTAGTGGCCTCCGAGTCGGCATCAATCTCGACGAGGATCTCTCCGGGACTCACCTGCGCGCCAACCTGCGTGTTAACCGCCCGAACCGTGCCTGAATATGGCGCGACCAACGTCATCTCCATTTTCATGGCTGACACCACTACCAGACCCTGTCCTTTTACCACTTCACTGCCCACTTCCACGAGGACCCGCACCACAGCCGCGGGGGTGGGAGGCGTGACCTCACACGGTGTCTCAGCGAGACCGCGAGCCTTGCGACGTTCGACTATGCCGGCATCCTGAACCAGTCTCGCCCGGCCATCGAGCCAAATCCAGCTACCTTCCGAGGTACGGGCCACATAAAGGTTCGCCGCCCGGCCTCCCACACGGAGGTGGAGATGGTTGGGTGCAACCGCGCTCACGGTGACAGCTCGTGTCTCGCCTTCCAGTACCATGCTGGTAGAGCCTGAATCGTCCAAAGGTGCCGCTTCAACCGTGTAGATTTCCGGGCCTATTCTGACCTTGTATTCCATGGTACCTTCCGCAAACGGGCATCAGCGTCTCGAAGACCCCCTCGCCCTACCCTATCCCGCACAAGGGGTAGGGGCGGGTTTGAAACCCGCCCCTACAGACCCCCTCCCTTGACGGGAGGGGCTAGGGGAGGGTGACAATCGGCTGACATCACAACGCCATCAGCGTTATTTTTGACCTCATACATTAGCGGCCTAAATCCCAGGTCCCGAGTCGCTGCCAGGGAGAAAGCCACTCATCGGCCCTTGCTCGCTCGTTCCCTTGAGGGGCAAATCCGGGACCAGCCATCTCATGAGCCACAAAGCCCAGTACGGCTAAATTATCCAAAACCCGGTCGGGCTGCCATTGAGCGAAGTTTTCCTCGATGAATCCCGTGTGGGTACGGCCTGACCGAAAAGGCTCCGAGGATACCACATCCACCAAGAATTCAATGGGAGTTTTGACGCCCAAGATAACGCACTCTTTCAAAGCGCGGATCATTCGCTCTACAGCCGAGGGGCGATCCTCCGCCCATACTACGAGCTTACCCAGGATAGGATCGTATTGAATAGGCACCTGGAATCCTGCATATACTCCGTGGTCATAGCGAACTCCCGGCCCTTCCGGCGCCCTGACAAAGAGGATCTGGCCCGGCGCGGGCATAAAGTTGCATGCAGGATCCTCCGCGTATATGCGGCACTCGATGGCATGCCCCCGACGGCTGACGTCCGCCTGGGTAAAAGGCAAAGGCTGCCCAGCGGCAATCTCGATTTGACGGCGAACCAGATCGAGTCCGGTGGTCAGTTCCGTGATGGGGTGCTCGACCTGGAGCCGTCGTATTGACCTCGAGGAAGTAAAACTCTCCGGACCCATCCAAGAGGAACTCTACCGTGCCGGCATTGACATAACCCGCGGCACGGGCAGCAGCGACAGCGGCAGCGCCCATACGGTCCCGCAAGTCATCTGTCAACGCGACCGAAGGCGTCTCTTCGATGATTTTTTGATGCCTGCGCTGTATCGAGCACTCACGCTCGAAGAGATGCACCACGTTACCGTGAGCATCGGCCAAAATCTGAAACTCGACATGCCGAGGCTTATCTAAATATTTTTCCAGGTAGATGGAGCCGTCGCCGAACGAGGCCAGTGCCTCGCTCGCGGCCGTCTCCGCAGCCTCTGCCAAAGCATCACGGCTCTCGACGATGCGCATTCCCTTGCCGCCGCCGCCCGCTGCGGCCTTCACAATGACCGGATAACCCAACTCGTCCGCCGCGGCACTGAGACGAGAGTTGTCCGCGGCAGCCGTGCTCATGCCCGGTATGATAGGCACCTGATGTTCCATCATGAGCCGACGGGCTGTAGTCTTATTGCCGAGCTTTGCCATGACTTCCGCGGGGGGGCCAATGAAGACAAGATCTTCCGAAGCTACACGTTCTGCAAATGCCGGATTCTCAGCCAAGAAGCCGTACCCGGGATGAATCGCCTCCGCGCCGGTTTCTCGAGCCGCTGCTATAATTTTGTCGAAGTTGAGATAGCTGGAGGCTGGATCGGATTCTCCCAAAAACACCGCTTCGTCCGCGGTCAGAAACGTGCAGCGCCTGACGGTCGGCTTCCGAATATACAGCCACAGTACGAATTCCCATTTCCTGGGCTGTGCGCATGATGCGGACTGCGATTTCGCCCCGGTTGGCGATGAGTATTTTCGAAAACATCTGACAGTCCCTCACATGCGGAACGTGCCGTGGCCCTGGTCGCGGTCGTCGAGCGAGGCATTGAGCGAAGCGGAAATCGCAAGGCCCAGCACATCGCGAGTCATGGCCGGGTCCAAGATGCCGTCGTCCCACAGGTTAGCGGTGCTGTAGTATGCGTTACCTTCGTTCAAGGCCGACTGAATGATGGGTCCACGTATCCCCGCGACGATCTCTGGAGGCAAGGGCGGCTGCCCTTCCCTGGCTAATTGGTCGTTCTTCACTGATACCAGGACGTCCGCAGCCTGCTCACCGCCCATCACGCCTATCTGTGCATTGGGCCACATCCAAAGGAAGCGAGGCGAATAAGCCCGCCCGCACATGCCGTAATTACCTGCGCCGAAAGAGGCCCCTACAATGACGGTGAATTTCGGCACCGTCGCGGTGGAGACGGCGTGAACCATCTTGTGGCCATCTTTCGTAATGCCGCCCCGCTCGTATTCCCGGCCGATTATGTAACCGTTGATGTTCTGGAGGAACAAGAGCGGGATACCCTGGCGATCGCAGAGCTGGATGAACTGGGTAGCCTTGAGCGAGCTATCCGAGAAGAGCACGCCGTTGTTTCCCAGTATTCCCACCTGATATCCGTGGATGTACGCCCAGCCGCAAACCAGAGTAGGGCCATAAAGCGCCTTGAATTCCAGGAATTCGGAGCCGTCAACGATCCGGGCGATAACCTCTCTGACGTCGTACGGCGTAGAGATGCTTTGTGGAACGATGCCCCAGATTTCCCGAGGATCATACAGCGGATTCTTGGGAGGCCGCATCGGCACGCGGGCCTTTTCCTGCTGAGGCAGAATCGCGGTAATGTCACGGACGATTTGCAGGGCATGCTCGTCGTCCTCAGCGAAGTAATCCGAAACGCCTGATTCCTGACAGTGCACTCTTGCGCCGCCCAGATCTTCGGCTGTAACCTCTTCACCCGTGGCTGCCTTAACCAGCGGCGGCCCGCCGAGGAAGATCGCGCCCGTCCCGGTCACGTGAACCACATGGTCCGACATGGCCGGGATGTAAGCTCCGCCCGCTGTACATAACCCCATGACCGCGGTTATCTGCGGAATATTCATCTTCGACATCAAAGCCTGGTTGTAAAAGATGCGGCCGCCATCATCCGCGTCCGGAAAAATCTCCGACTGGAGCGGCAAATAAGCCCCGCCGGAATCCACCAGCACGATCATCGGCAGCCGGTTCTCCATGGCAATGGTTTGGAAACGCAAGGTCTTCTTGACTCCCAGCGGATAGACCGTCCCGCCCTTGATCATGGGATCATTGGCATGGACTAAGACCTCGCGGCCTTGGACGAGCCCAATTCCTCCGCGGCTGCCCGCGCCATGAACCTTTCCGTCGTAAAGCCCTTTGGCAGCAAGTGGAGCGATCTCCAGCCAAGGCGTGTTCCGGTCCAGGAGCAGGTCGAGCCTTTTTTGGACCGGGAGCTTGCCCAGCTCGGCATTTCTGCTGAGGGCTTTCTCCGAACGATCTTCCCGGGCTTTTTTCATCTCAGCTTTGAGTTCAGCCACGAGCCTTTCCATGTGCTCGTAATTGGCCTTGTACTCATCGCTTGCCGTGGAGATGCGAGTTTCAATGATTTCCATAAGCCTACACCGAATACAGAATCATTCACCGCGGAGACCGCAGAGATCGCAGAGAACGCAGAGAGAACCTGTTTTCTGTGATCGTTCACCGAGAAAGCGGTATACCCGTGCGTTGAAACGTGGCCGGCAGGGACGCCGGCCCTACTATTAGCCGGTAGGACCGGCCTCCGTGCCTCAGTCGTCACGCCTGGCTCAAATCCTGGTCCTTACCGCGGGAATCCGATAACCGCATTCGACGTTCTTCGATACTTCGCAAGACTTGTTTCGCCAGCCGGCATCAACTGCACGAGGCATGCCTATCCGCGATCCGCAGACTCTGTTTCCGTGGTTTTGCTCCAGTCTATATTCAATCTCTGCGTTCTCCGCGCACTCTGCGGTGAATCATAAAAAAGAAGGCGTCCCGGTTAACGGTTACCTGGATATTTTTTCAAAAGATCGTCAGCTATGGACATACGAGCGATCTCACACGTGGTGCCCGCAATGCCGGCGAACTTCGCTTCTCGATAGCATCGCTCGACCATGTTTCCACTTACGTACCCTTTGCCGGCCATGATCTGCATCGCCAGAGACGCCACCCTTTCCGACGCTTCCGCTGCAAAAACCTTGGCGCAATGGAGTGTGGTCCGCGCCTCGGGATCTGCTTCCGCTGCCATCCACCCTGCCCGGTAGGTAAGAAGTTGGGCCGTCTGAGTGAGAGTCAGCATTTCTGCCAGCTTGAATCTTATTTCCTGATAGCTGAAGATCGGCTTCCCCCCGCGGTTGTTGGCACCTGCATATTGCCGAGCTTCCGCGACGAGTTTCTGCATAAGCCCTATTGAGCCCACAGCCAATACCATGTCTTCAACGCTGCGCAGAAAATCAAGAGGGGTCTGATCGTCGAATGGTCCGAGGACTCGTGATCGCGGTATCCGCACATTGTCCAGCTCGATGGATGCCACGGCCAGCCCGTTGTACCCGAGGGTCTGAAGCCTTGGACCCATGATCAGACCGGGAAGCCCTTTCTCGACCAGAAAAACCGCAGGCTGTCCGCTGATATTTCCCACAATGGCCAGGTAGTCGGCTATGGGGCCGTTCGTGACAAAGCTCTTCCTGCCGCGTCAGCACGAATTCCTGGCCGTCTTGGTATGCGGTCGTTCGGAAACCGGAGGAGTCTTGAGTGTCCTCAGCTTCGCTTACCGCTACGGCGCCAATCAATTCGCCGCGCGAAAGCGGTTCGAGGATCTCCTGGACGTGGGCTGCCTCACCAAAGCCCACGACCAATCCTCCGAAAAGCCGGGCAGATGTCTCCGCCGCAAGGAAAAGTGAACTCGATACCCGGGCCAACTCTTCCTGGCCGGCCATAAGTTCCATAGTCTGCGATGCGGCTGAAGGTCCTATGCCGACGCTGAGATATCCGATCTCCGCCAGCTTGCCCAGATACTCTCTTGTCAGGCGTTCCAGTTCGGGCAGCTCCGCGTGCTCAAGACTTTCTGCCGTCGTCCGACCAGCCTGATCAAAAAGGCCTGCCACACGGCTCTTGAAGTCTTTATCTTTGTCGGTCCAATCGAAGTTCACGAGGCGAATCCTCACATAAGCCGTGAGATGATCACCTTTTGGACGTCAGATGTGCCGCCGCCGATGGGCGCAAGGCGGCCGTCGCGGAAAACCCGCTCGACGTCATATTCGTGGCAGTAACCATAGCCTCCGAATATCAACATAGCGTCGTTTGTCGGGCCGAGCGACCAATCACCCACAAAGAGCTTGGCAACCGCGGCCTCGAGATGATTCAGCGGCCGACCCTGGTCCTTGCACCAGGCAATCCGATAAACCAGCGACCGTGCCGCCTCCAGGAAAATCTTCATGTCAGCCAACTTGTGTTTGATACCCTGAAAAGAGGCAATGGGCCTGCCGAATTGCTCTCTCTCCTGGGCATATCGGCGTGCAACGCTGGATAAGGAAGGAAATCGCGCCTACAAACGGTGCGAGCAGGGCGCTCCGGTCCCACTCCACTGTCTGCATGGCCATCAGGAATCCGTTGCCTTCGGAGCCCAACAGATTTTCCGCGGGAATGACGCAATCCTCGAATATCAATTCTGAGGTCGGTGAGGTCCTAACCCCCATCTTGATCAGTTGACGACCCACTGAGAAGCCGGGCGTGCCCTTTTCCACGATGAAGGCCGATATGCCCGCATGACCCGCGGAAAGATCGGTCTTGGCATAAACCACTGCCACGTCGGCTATGGCCCCATTGGTGATGAACATCTTCGTGCCGTTAAGCACCCAGGAGTCGCCCTTCCGTTCAGCCCGAGTCCTTAGAGAAGCCACGTCCGAGCCGGCATTCGGCTCAGTCAACCCCATGCAGCCGATCCATTCGCCGCTTGCCAGCTTGGGTATATATTTTCCGCGCTGAGCGTCGGTCCCGTGGGTGAAAATCGTGTCCGCACACAGGTACGTGTGGGCGCCGTAGCTCAAGGTCAGCCCTCCATCCACGCCGGCTTCGCCAAGGGCTTCCGCGGCCAGGACCGACGTCATGACGTCTGCTCCGCCACCTCCCAACTCCTCAGGGAAGTGCAGGCCCAGGATTCCGAATTCGCCCATTTTCTTCCAGGACTGCCTGTCAAATTCAGACCTGAGATCATGCTCCTGGACGCGAGGGACAATTTCCCGTCGTGCGAAACTTGAGGACCTGCTCCCTGAACATGATCTGCTCTTCTGTGAAGCGCAAAATCCATTAGATTCTCCTGACCGGTCAGAGGGCGATCAGGATTAACCACAGAGCGGCGAGAACGGAGGAAGAGAACTGTCTTGTAAAAGAAGGTTCCCCACGATCTTACTGCTTTAAATGCAAACGAGCCTGTAGGGCGGCCCGTGGCCGCCACATTGCGTCGGGCACGGCCCGACCTACCCTGTCAAATCCCGTTGCACCAGTAGGACCGGCCTCCGTGCCGGTCATTCACCCGCAGGCCACATTCAAGCGGTGAGAATCGGGGAAGCCTTCTGCTGAAAGGGCTTCCCGAGCTCCTTCTCAAGTTTGACATTTGCCGGAACACTGATTTTTCCATGGAAAATCAGAGTTCCGGCAAATGTTAGAGTTTCTTGGAGGGGGTCTGGGAACCTTCTTTACACAAAGAAGGTTTCCAATCTTACTGCCTTGATTCCGAACGTGCACCATTCAAAAAAACTTCCATGAGTCCTTTTTCGATTCGGCTCCTTCTGGCCGCGGACCTCTTCAGGGGCTGGTTTTCAAGGACCATAGCAGACACGAAACTCTCTAATGCGCCCAAAAAGAAGTAAGTCAGGTACCGAGCCTTTACGTCGGCCCGCAGAGCCTTCTTAGCCTGGGCCTGGGCAATGATTTTTTCCGTTCGGTCCATAAACACCTTGAACCATTCCAGACGCTCCGGCAGTCAGATTGGCTGACGATCGGGAGATTTCGGTGATGAAGATGTGGACCAAGTCCGGGCGTTGTTCGTATTGATCGAGAAAGTATCTCACGATGGACCCGAGTTTTTGTTCCACCGGCTCGGACGGATTGCCGCACCGGTCCATCATGGCAAAGAGGCCTTCCCACCATTCCGTAATGATGGCATCGAACAAATCTGATTTGCTTCTGAAGTAGTGGTACACAAGCCCGTAGAGATGTTCGCGGCCCTTGATATGTCTGTGATGCGTGCCTGATGGAAGCCTTTCTCACGGATTACTGCGCACGCGGCGTCAAAGATGATAGCCACCTTGTCTTTCTTTGCGTTCTCGATGCGCGGGTTTGGCTGCATGCGCGGGAAATATCAGCTATTGATTGATTTGTCAATCAATTTGTCTAAAGTCATCTGACTCTTGCCTGTTCGATGCCTGGGCTCGGTAGGGACTTCTGCCGCGGGCCGTCTCTTCGTCCTTCACTGCTGACCGCTGCTGTATGTTTCGACGGGGGTACGGAGGTGTTGTATGGCATAACGTAATGGAAAATAAGGTTTTTTCAAATTGGGGGTCGCAGAACTGTAGACGAATTTGGCATGGGTTTATACAGTCTGAATAATCTTGGTAGGCGGATCAGGGTCTGAATACCGTGGGAGAGATCGTTCAATGAATTCATCCTCGAGTCGGGTAGAATCCCTCAGCTGCCGGAATGCCCAGGAATTTCTTGGCAAAGCGTCACTCAGAGGTTCAGTGTTTCAGGATGAACCTGATAACCGACGCTGGATTTTTCGTGGGCACGCAGACTCAACGTGGAAACTGTTGCCTTCAGTTCTAAGGCCTTATGAGACAGGTTCGTTTCCCTCACGCCCCGATGAGCCTCCATACGCCGGCATCCTTAGGTCAGAGGCGAAAGCTCTTTTGGACTTTTACGAAATTGCCGATCGGAGTGGTTTGCCAATTCCGAACGACTCTGATGATCTTCGGAAAAGACTTGAGCTTTGCGCGTCAGACGTACACGACATGGAACCCGATATGGCGCGTAGGAAGTGGCCCCCGCATGAAGTCCTACCCCTGATGGCGCTGGCTCAGCATCACCGGGTTGAGACTCGATTGTTGGATTGGACATACAATCCATATGTAGCAGCTTACTTTGCTGCCTTAGATGCCGGTTATCTGGCAGCGCGGGAAGAGGGCCCCTCTGAGTCTCTCTGTGTCTGGGGACTCACGCCACCCATGATTCAAGCCCCTGTGGGCGTTAGTCAGGGGGCGACAGAGCCTGCAGAGCCCTACTACCAGACTGTCAGGGTGCCAACAGCGGGGAATCCCAACCTACGTGCTCAAGCGGGAGTCTTCCTTCTTGCCCGACATGCCGTGAGTAGCGACGAGCCTTGCGTTTCCCTCGTTTGCCGGACATCATAGGCCAAATCGCGGAGACCCGCCGCCAAGACTCGTGCAGGTCACACTACCCTCGTCTGAGGCCGGAGAGCTCTTGTGGCAACTAGCCTTAGAGGGAATAGACGGAGCTGCTCTCTTCCCTGGTTATGACGGAGTCAAGCGAGCTGTCTATGAGAGGCAGTTTTGGAACCGCCAGAGCCGTCGCCCAGCACCTTCGTAGCACAAGGCCAACACTGCTTAACCGGCGTCATCGAGGGACATTATGCCAACATTGTGTTGACACGTCAGGTGCTTTTTCTTTCCACGCTTATAGTTTTTGGTTCCCGCTATCTCCGCGAGGCACGCAGCGTGCACCGGGAAATCCACTGGAAGGCGCTCCGCAAGAATGATGACCGCCAATTCGGTCAAATGAGCCCCAACAGGGGAATCGCAGTAGACGATTATCTCAGCCTTTCGGCGCGAAGGATTGATGGGCCAGTCGGACTTGAAGTGGATCCAAGCTCCAGTCTTCTTCATGACGTCTGTCGTGAGGTGCTTCCCTTCGGCAAACCTGAATCGACGCGTTGTCGCTTGGCCGGCCTCGACTACGGCATAGGCGAACGGACGAGCCTCTCGTCAATGTCCACAAACTCCTGACATGACACCATATTGTATTGGCATGTCAGGTGCTTTTTCTTGCCACTGCTTTATCGTTTGTAGCGAGAGCAGTGTCCCGGCTATCTCCACCATGGCACGCAGCGTGGTGTTCAGCGATGGGACCTTTTCATTCGGCGGGACCTGAACATTGAACACCGGGAAATCCACTGGAAGCCGCTGCGCAAGAAGCGTATTATGTCACCCGAAATCTCAAAGCTATTTATGAACTCAAGAAACCATAGGCGGTTGCGGGTTCGCTCGATCTCTACCGGGGCACCTGCCAGAATGGCCCGGTCTTTCCGATTTCCTCAAGCGTGGCCGGTACCTCATGGAAGTACTCGCTGCTGCGGCAAGCCAATCGTCGTCAAGACGCCTGCGAAAGAATTTCCCTGAGAAAAGTTTGAACAAGTCCTTGAGAGGGATAATTCCTTCAGCGGTCGCGGAATCAAATTGAGACCAATTCCTTACATGCTCTTCCGACCGGAAGAGATTCATGGTGCTTCAGGTGTGCGCCCAGTCTTCCATCCATTTCCGCAACGGGACAGCAACATAACCCACTATTTCAGCCGGTTCGATTTTCACAATATCCCCATCAGACAATTCTACAGCCACTGGATCGCCGCAATCCAAACACACACTATCAATTCGGACGGTCTTGCCGGGAAACAGCCAGCAAACTGCCAGCGATTCAAATCCTCATTGACCAAACCATTTTTGCTCACCGTCAATGGTGATCCTGGTCCCTGAGTTCGGAACATTATTGAAGGGCGCAAAGGAAGCTATCAGACTCGTATTGGGGTAGAGCCAACAACCGGGAATCCTCAGGTCGATCAGTTCGTGGAGTCTTTGTCGGCCCTCGTCCGGGGATACTCTCAAAGCCTTCGCGATGTCCGTGTAATGGGGTGCGTGACCAGTGTCCATCAGCCCCCTCATGATGATTTGGAATGTCTTGCCATGCTCTGCTAGATCAGTCATAAGGCACCTCCCCAGTTAATTGACTCTGCGGAACCGCCTTTGGGTATCATTATACCGTCGGGAACTATCGGGAGACTATACTTAATTCTCACTGGCGTACGTAATCGGGGGACATAATGCCAACATTGCGTTGACACGTCAGGTGCTTTTTCTTACCACTGCTTTATCGTTTGTAGCTCGAGCAGGTTGGTCCCCAGCTATCTCCACCATGGCACGCAGCGTGGTGTTCAGTCGATGGGACCTATTTTCATTCCGCGGGACCTGAACATTGAACACCGGGAAATCCACTGGAAGCCGCTGCCGCAAAGAAACCGGTATTATGTCCCCAGAATTCTGAAGGTAAGGGAGGGAAAGATAGGGCGAAGAGAAACAAGTCTGAATTTAGCGGAGAATCGTTCTGAACTTGAATTAGGCTCTCAATTCGTCGGCACACATGTTAGCCACTTCACATGCGGCCTGGAATCCTTTGGAACTCTTACCCACGAAAACCAAATTGTGCCTGCCTTTGGTGACCGTCCCGATGTAGATATAATGATGCCCGTCACTGGTAACAGGAGAGCACGAAAGCCACTCGAAAGAGGGAAAAAGAACATTTTCCGTCTTCTTCTTTCCGATGGCGATCTCGAAATAATCGAGACAATCCCATAGGCCCGCGCCCTTCAGTGCCGCCTTCAAATCGGCATGAACGTCCTTAACAAGCCGTTTCGTTAATCTTCCCCCTTCATCTTTTACCTCAATCCGTATCATGGTGCTCCTCTTTGGGTCCGGAGAGTTCCTGCAGGTACCTTCTCAGTTCAGACCGGGAAAACATCCGCGCAGTGACACTTAATCGGGAGACATAATAACAGTATTGTGTTGACATGTCAGGTGCTTTTTCTTACCACTGCTTTATCGCATTGCAAGCGGCGGTCAAAATTGATCTGGCTAAGCCTGAGGGACACTTAGAGAGAGCACTTGGTAGCTCGGGTTCCATGCAGCAGCTCACAGTGCGGGAAACATCTGGCAGCCGCAGTTGTCAAAATATATAGAGAGGTGGAGCCACGAAAACGTACCGATTTGTTACTGCGACACATTGTGGTGTTTTTGATGAAACTCTTCAGGAGGCTATCGAGGCCTTCAATGAGATGAAGCAAGAAGGGCTTTCGCCGTAAATTCGACCATGGTTAGCTCGCGAATACTTTCCGGCCCAAATTGGGGCTCAAATTCTAGCAGTGGCGCGTGACGCATTATATTTTGGCTCCGCTCATCATTGTGTTCGCGTATTGATTCATTCCCTGGAAACCTTCCGTGTGTGTCACTTCCAGAGTGCAACCGATCATCTCATCGATTTGTACGAAATGTTCAGCGGATTGATTCCGGAGGGTTCCATTTACAACCGAATCTCAACGGAAGGTCAAAATGCCGATTTATGAATACCAGTGCGAGAGGTGTGGTAACGGATTTGAGAAATGGCAGAAATTCTCAGACCCGGTAGCTGACAAATGCCCGACATGCGGAGAAAAATCGCGGAGATTGATCTCGCAGTCTACGTTCGTGCTCAAGGGAACCGGGTGGTACGTTACGGATTACGGAAGAAAAGACAGTAGTTCTTCTACACAGACCCCGCCCAAGAAAGAATCTTCCTCAGAGACCAAGACCTCGAGCTCGGATGCCGGATAGAGGTCAAGGACGAAAAGGGAGAATACATCTGAGTAGGTCGCCTTCTGCGGGCCGAATATCTGGCCACGAACACAGAAGCGCAGATACGTCTGTCAGCGTAAATCCTATGGAGGAGAGGTCCGACGAGTCTGTGATCAAGAGCACCGTTAGAATGGATGATCTAAGCTGCTTGATTGGAGGCGAGATCGTTGCACTCTCGAAGGGGGTTGATCATTTTCCAATGGTGCCACGCGGCAGTTTTATTAGGCTTCGAAGGAACGCAGCGCGAGTATGGGATACCGGTTTATTCCTCATCTAGCACTCTGAGAACCCGTTGGAGCAACTCCTTGAACCTTAAGGGCAATCTGTTTTCCCTTTTTAGTGTGAAGTCAGGATTTAGAGGGGAGTTTCGGCTCCTCATTGGCCATTGACCATCGTTGAGCTGGGATTGAACACTGAATTTACAGGATACGACCAGTCGCGATAGGTGAGGATTGGGTTTGCTTCAAGCCTTGTGAACAGTTCGCGATAACGGTTGCCCGGCACATACGTCATATTTCAGATGTCCTTAGATACATTCATCAGAATTCAAGTGGCAGCTCAACCGGTCGTCCAGTGGCCACGGATTGCCGAGCCAATTCGTAGGCCTCGTTGTATTGATTGGCCACCAATTCCCATGAAACTACCTCGTCCAGATATTTCTTGAGGTTTTCGCCCAGGCGCAGTCGGAGCTGTTCGTCACAAGCCATCGTGACTACGTGGTCCCTCAACATATCCTTGTTGGTGAACAGCAACCCGCCTCCACTTTCCAGCGTTTGAGCCGTCAGTCCCTCCATTGGGGCTGTGGTTATATATGGTTTGTTGAGCGCAATAATCCGGTCAAGTGTTCCGGATTGGGTCTCGTCGGTAGAGGGCAGGACTATGAAATCACAAATGGCCATAACCTTGTAAACTATTTCTCCACGTGGAACGAACTCAAAGTAATGGGCAAGCCCTTTCCCTTCCAGCACCTTCAATTGCTCGCGGTAGTGATTGTAGTCGGGTTGGTGGTTAGGATCTCTCATAGTTCCCGCGGCCAAAAGGTCCCAGTTTTGTCCCGAGCAATCAAGGATTTCGGCATGAATGTCTTCCCACATGGAAGTCAGGATATCCCATCGCTTGTTTGACTGTATCCATCCGACCATGCCCACAAGGTGTTCGCCGAGGAATGGGACCTTGTCCAAGCCCAGCTCTTCCTTGAGCGCTGGCACATCCTCCATTCCCCAGCGCCTATCAGGCCTGGCGCCTTCAGGCACAACCATGACGTTCCTCGGCGTTCGCCAGCCTTCCCCGACGAAAATCCAGTCCAAGCGCCATTTCTGATAATGGCACTTGAGTAGTACTACCCTTGCTCGTTCGCACATCTTGTAGACGAAATCCGCCTCAAAATCCGTCAGCCTACCATGCACGGTATGGGGCTCAACAATAGTTGGAAATTCATTGATTGCGTCGAGCAGATCCAGGAACCCTTCGTTTCCGTCTCCATGTCCCCTTGAGTCATAGTGCTCGTACAGACCATATTCGTGTTGCAGATGGACTGCGTACGGGCGCAGTTGATACACTTTTCTCGCAACGGTTTTCCACCAATCCCTCTGGGACATGTCAATAATGGGAAATACGCCTTCTCCTTGGCCGTCAGTATGACTTATTACCAATACTTCCCTTTCCGGGTTGGCCTTCTGGACGAATTCTCTTGCTTCCTCAACGAAAGTCGCGATTCCACACAAACGAGGCGGATAGCTTGAAATCATGACTATGGGGTCTGAATCGCTCATTGAATGTCCTTTTCCCTGTTGTTAGGGCGCTCCGGTTCCCCCGAATCCATTAGATTCGTGGCCGCGCAGCCCACAAAAATACCTTTGATTCTGTTGGAGGCATTGCATGCCGGCTATTGCTCGTCTAAGACAATTCATTACCTTTCCCCGATGGTACTGCGCCCCAAAAAGCGCCCCTGCTTATCGCGGAAGGAGCAGGGGTACCCTCGGTGACTCTCCAAACCTAAGCGATACGATCATGCGTTGTGACAATCTGATCAGCTCTATATCGCTTGCACTTGAGGCGTAGTCATTTCACGAGCTGCGATGAGAATACCCTCACCGGTCAGCAAGCTACGTTCATTTCTCTCAGAGGTGAGGAGTTTGAAGTTCTGGGTATAGTAGTGAAGAGGACCCAACAAGTTCGCGAGGGTAATAAAAGCCGAGGATTGCCAACTCAGGAAGACCTGTGCGTCGAACCTCTTGTCCAAAATAACTCTAGCAGAATTGATAAGTGATGTGAGATTTACCATTTAGTGAGCTCCTTTCAATCTTCACTGTAAGTTTGACATCCGACTTGAGCCAGAGTTCCCAGGTGGTGTAAGGATTTCTTGGAGGTCACCGATTCTGTGGGGAAAGTCAGATCTGTACGAAGGGTACTGAGTCACGCGGCCAAACACAGACAGACGTCGCATATTGAGCCCTGCAGCGTAATCGGGGGACATAATACCAATATTGTGTTGACATGTCAGGTGCTTTTTCTTACCACTGCTTTATCGTTTGTAGCTCGAGCAGGTTGGTCCCCAGCTATCTCCACCATGGCACGCAGCGTGGTGTTCAGTCGATGGGACCTATTTTCATTCCGCGGGACCTGAACATTGAACACCGGGAAATCCACCGGAAGCCGCTGCCGCAAATAGATGGTATTATGTCCCCCGAAATCTGAAGGCAGTTAGGTGTGGGAACATGAACATATTCAAATCGCTCAAGCTCCAGTTCAGGCCGCCCAAGATGCACGACCCCGATTTCGGGCACCTCACGTTCATGTATATCTCCAACCATCCCGAGCGTTCCTACTGGGAAGCTGAGTGGATGTTTCCGCCAACCGGAACTCCAGTCAGCATTGGAATCGATGGTGATGAGTCTGGACCTAGGTCCGAGGCCCGCCAGTGGTATTTGAAGCTTCCGTCCCGGTTTTCACGGATTCTGGACCTCGCCAGACCCGAACTGGCCAAGGTGTTCAAGACATGGCTTCAACAGGAGTTGCCGGACGACATTTTCACGGTTGTGAAACTGTCAGGATTCGGTGTTGAAGACCCGCAGGCTCAGCCTGTGGAATGGGACATCATGTTTGAGACAACCGGGGACAAGTGGCTTGCAATTACTATTCCGTTTGTCGGGGATGAACCCAAGGAAGCAGTCGTGGACACATGAGAATATCGAAAGCGGTCAGAAATACCGAATTCCTTTGCTGTGATACCCCTGCGGGTTTATGGTCAGGTAGTGAATTTGACCGCCAATCCCAGGAAGCAGGTTGCTCAGACGATAAATCTCTGCAACCGTTTTGATCTGGAAGATTAGATAGCTGGCACGATCTTCGAGGTCTTGAGAATGGGGGATTAAGACTCCTATCGGGCGCAAGTGGGTAAATACACTTTCTAAAGAAGCAAAAATCTCGGCATGAAAGCGAATGTCCCCGTTGCGAATTAAATATGCCGGATTCTTCACAAAAATGTCCGGCGGTACGTTGTGATTGGCATTGAAACGAGTAGCATCAACGTAGATACCGCGAGATTCCAGAGTCCGGCAGAAACCATCATGTATGTGGTAAAAAGAGGGAGTCGGCATTCCATTAAAGTTGTCAAAACCTGCCAAATGAAAGCCTAAGCACCTGTTGCCCCTTGGGGGCGATGGAATCCTGTCGTTCAACTGACTAGCCAACTCGCCTGCGAAGTCATGCAAATTATCAATCCCTTGATTGGACGCAATGAATGTGGATAGCCATTGATCGGTCGGGGTATTTTCAATTTCACCTTCTCCCCAGCAAGAAATTCCAGCATTGAGGTACGGCACTTGTTGCAGTTTGCGGGCCACGCCAGGAACAATTTGAGCCAAGCCAGTGCGGGTATTAATTACCTTTACCGCGGAATCGGCAGCCATTGCGATTCCGAAACTAGTCAACTCCGTAAGAATTAATGTCATATTCGTTCGTCTCCTTCAGAGATGATTTGGTATTATAGAGCAACTCACTGGATCTAAAAAGAAATTTAGCGATATAACGAGCAACTATAGGGAGAAACAAAAGACATGACTTCTAATTCCGCGGACACCACACTCAATTCTCATTGCCGTCATTCGTGTGTGTAATCGGGGGACATACCACCAACATTGGGTTGACACGTCAGGTGCTTCTTCTTACCACTGCTTTATCGTTTGTAGCGCGAGCAGGTCGGTCCCCAGCTATCTCGCGCCATGGCACGCGGCGTGGTGTTCAGTCGATGGGACCTATTTTCTTGCCGCGGGACCGGAACATTGAACACCGGGAAATCCACTGGAAGCCGCTGCCGCAAATAGATGGTATTATGTCCCCCGAAATTTCAACTTCTCATCACCTCAAGGAATGAAGAGGCAATCAACGTAGTGCCAAGGAACCCTCGCGGCTAATGTATTCTACCTATATCTCTTAATACCAATTCGCTATAAGAAATATAACGTGGCCGGCAGTTGTCATTGCGAGGGCGTCAGGCCCGAAGCAATCTTTCACCAGTGAGATTGCTTCGTCGTTTGACTCCTCGCAATGACAGCTCACATCAAGCATGTTACGAAAATAATGGCGAACTAGTATAACTTAATTTTTCAAACTGTCGAAGATGGGTTTGACACGCGCTTACGAAGCGGTGACCTGCTCATCAAGACCCCGATGCCGGCTCGTAGGGCCGCTTCATCGTCGGTGGGTCGAACAGCCTCAAAAATTTCCCAAAGGCAATTGCGCTCCCGGGGTTGTATTCGAAGCCTGCCAGGGCCCTCAGCGGGTTGCGGATTTTGGCCAGCATTTCCTTCCAGGCCGAGGAGTCCGCTGTCACCTTGAGGTCCAGGTTCATACGCTCCAGGTCTTGGATGGAACGTGGCCGTATTTCCGCCACGCCGTGTCGCACGTGAATGGTGAAAGCTTCACCGGCGTCTGGAAAGATCATCCCAACTATTTGATTCACCTCGGCCGCGGCCTTGGGATCCAGGTTCACGGCCAGCGACTCCATGAAGCTCTGCAGAGGGATGCCGTGAAGCGCCTCAGGCGAAGGTTTGGCCGTGGAGATCGACACGAAGCCATCGCGGATTTCCAGGGCCTCAGTGAGATAATAGTGCCTGGCGTTTGGGTTTTGCTCCTTTTCACCGAGAGCCGCAAGGGTCTTGATCCGGATGTCCTTGGCTTCCTGGTTTTCCGGGTTGAGTTGAATTAGGTGGCCAGTGAGCTGCAAGGCAGCTTGATATTCTTTCTTATCCAGAAGCTCCCGGGCGTGCCGGAGCTAGTTCCTTTTCTCCTCCCGCCAACCTGGCCATCAGCCTGGCTTGCTCTTTGCGGGTCAGAGGCTCGAGGTTGGCCGAATCGCCGTCAAACCAGCCCAGGTTGCCCGTGAACATGGAGCGCGCGGACCAGGAGACTTTGCCGTAAAAAGGCTGGAGGTACGGCGCCTCGGCCAGGTGGGGCGGCAGCTCAATACGTTCCGCCAGTTCATCCGAGGTCAGCCCGCCGTTCATGCCCCGGATGGATTGATCGTGGACGTATTGAATCGCGTCCCGGTAATTCGTGAGGATTTCCTGGATCTTCCGTGCACCGATGATCGGGCGGGTGTGGCAGGGCACCAGGTATTGGGGGTTCAGATCCCGCATCTTGTCCACGCTTTGGTACCACTGCTTAAGGTTGCGGAAGCTCGTACCGCGGATCGTATAGAGATTGGGGAAAGCCCGGTAGTAATTGTCCGCGGCAATCAGCGTCTCTTGCTCGGGCAGCCAGACCATAATCTGGTCTTCGGTTTCCCCGGGCGCAAAGATCAGCTTGAACTTGATCCCGGCCTGTTCGACTTCCAGGGTATCGGCAAAGGTCTTGGTGGGCCGGACAAAGCCAAGCTTGCTATCGGGCTTCATTCCGACAAAGGGTCCGATACCTACGTTGAGCACCTGACCAGGGGGGAGAAAGTTGCCGTACATCCGCAAGGACCGAGAACCGATGATCGGCCCGATCTCAGTGAAGAGCCGTTTGACTTGATACTCGGTAGTTTCGTGAGCGTAGACCTCGGGCTTTCCTCCGGCGGCGAAGGCTTCTGCGCCGAAGACATGGTCGGGATGAGAATGAGTATAAATGATCGCCTTCACAGGTTTGGAGGTTATCTTCCTGAATTCGGCCAGGACTTCGGCTGCTTCTTCCATAGTGGTCATGGTGTCAACGATGATCACGCCGTCTTGGCCCTCGATCATGATGGAATTGGAGATGCCGTAACCTATGGCCACGTATAGGTTGTCGCAGACCTTTTCCACGCCTTTCTGGAATATCTTGCTATGCTCCTTCAGCGACTTGTTCGCACCAACCGGGATCGGAGCGTGAGCCTTCTTGACCGAGTGGCCGGCATAAAACCAAATCCCAGCCATCGCCACCACCCCGATGACGATGACGCCGACGAGAATCTTCTTGAGCATAAGCGCACTCTCTCTGTCACTTGATTTGGACAGGGCCGGTCATACCGCGGGAGGCAAACCCAGTCAAGCATCGAAAAGCCACAGATACAAAGTCCTTGCCAAGTGTGTCTCCATTCCAAGCGGCTGAAACAATACATCTTATCCAACTTCCCACCTGTATACTGAGCCACAGGAATGTTGCCGAACTCCGGGAAATCCGCAGGAAGCCGCTTATAGTCTTTGGCCAAATAATGTCCGTTTCATCATCGGAAATGGAGAAACTGCGAAGGCTTGCCTTGACCGTCGTTTATTCGTGATTCCCGCGTACGTGGGAATCCAGAGCCAGTCTGGACCCCGGATCAAGTCCGGGGTGACGGCGTGATCGCCCATCCGGACAAAATTATTGACACTTGTTATATGCAAAAGACAGTATTATGTGTCCCCAGAAATTTTTCGGGAGAGGCGTACATGGCGATGTGGCGAAGAGGCACGTTGAGATCGAGATTTTTACGATCCCTCATCCCCGAAAGAATACCCTGGTTTGCTGCCCGCCTATACGACCAGATTGCCCGCAGCGCAATCGAGACCTACTACAAGGGAGTGGCCGAGCTTGTCACGGCCCACACAAGTCAAGGATTGGTCTTGGATGTTGGTACCGGCCCGGGATATCTCCCCATTGAGATCGCCAAGAAGGCACCCCAGATCACAGTAGTCGGAATCGACTCGTCAAAAGCACTGGTGCGGATAGCTCAAACAAATGCGGAGAGGGAGGGGCTGTCGGATCGAGTCCGATTCGTGAAATGCGATGCTAACAGGCTCGACTTTGCAGATAATTCATACGACCTGGTGATCAGCACGGGTTCCCTCCATGCCTGGAAGAATCCGGTGCTCGTAATCAACGAATGCTTCAGAGTCCTGAAAGCTGGGTGTGAAACCTGGTTATTGGATCCGGCACAGATCATCACTCCGGAGGCTCAGCAGTTCCTGGGGAGAGGCCTCAAGGCGGGTGACAGGCTTGCCAACTGGTGGGGCTCTTTCACTTCCAAGCTCACGCCACCCTACACTATAAAGGAGATTGAGGAGATTATCCGCCGGACAAGTTTTGAGACAGGGACCGTTGCGGAAGGAAAATGGCTTACCGTCAAGCTGACAAAAACATGCACGTCCGGTAACCGAAGCTCATCAGCGACCCCATCGTAATCAACGTAATCCGGGACATAACACCAATATTGGGTTGACCTGTCGGGTGCTTTTTCTTACCACTGCTTTATCGTTTGTAGCGCGAGCAGGCTGGTCCTCAGCTATTTCCACCACGGCATGCAGCGTGGTGTTCAGTCCATGGGACCTATTTTCATTCCGCGTGACCTGAATATTGAACACCGGGAAATCCACTGGAAGCCGCTGCCGCAAAACAAACGGTATAATGTCCCCCGAAATCTCCCCGAAATCTGAATCTGATGCAGGTGATACCCTCGATTAGTATTCGGACTGGTCAATTTCTTCCTTGAAACAGATGAGTTCTTTTCGAACGCGATCAATTTCTTTTTCCAGAATTATCAGCGCACCTGCCGCTCCGCCTATATCCCCGGCTTTACCCATGGTTTCAAGATCCAATGCCGCTTGGACGGCGAGTGTGGCACCGAAGTTGCTGACAGAGCCTTTGAGAGTGTGGGCCGCCTTCTGCAAGCCTTCGGGGTTACTCTCTTGAATGGCCTCACGCATTTGTTCAATTAGCTTTGGACAGTCATCAAGAAAGAGTGCGACGACCTCTTTGAGTAGGTCTTTGTCCCCGCCTACCTGATCCAGTATTTGGGACTTGTCCAGGGCCTGCCCAGCATGGTTGAAGGGTGTGGCCTCCACATTTGGGGCTCCCAGAAGGTTCTCGATGGTTTCAAAAAGTTCCTGAGCATTGATGGGCTTGGCGACGTAACCGTCCATACCCGCTTCCAGGCATTTTTCCTTGTCTCCTTTCATTGCATAGGCCGTCATCGCCACAATAGGGATGTGTTCTCCGGTCGCCTTCTCAAGTTCTCTGACGGCCCTTGTCGCTTCAAGACCGTCCATCTCCGGCATCTGAACGTCCATCAGAATAAGATCGAACTTTTCATGTTCCAGACATTCCAGGACCTTTTTCCCGTTTGATGCGACAATTACCGTGTGACCCATTCTTTCAAGCATTCTGGTCGCCAGCTTCTGGTTGACCGCATTGTCCTCGGCGAGAAGTATGTGAAGACGCCGTTTGCTCTCCCGAATGGAATGCCGGGTTATGAGAGATGGTTGGGCCGCAGTGGGACGTGGGCTCATTTAACACCTTGGAAATGGTGAAGAGCAACTCAGACTGCCTGATCGGTTTCAACAAATAGGCCGAAATGCCCAGTTTTAGGCACCGGGCAGCATCCCCTCGCTCACCGGCGGATGTCAGCATGATTATGGTGGAGGTTGTCAGATCAAGGGTCTTTGCTGATTCGTTCTGCCAGCTCAAAACCGTCCATCTCTGGCATCATGCAATCCGTGATTATTAGATCGAAATGCCTACCTTCCTTATATGCCTTTGCCATAGCTACTAAAGCGGCAGGTCCGTTCTCCATCACGGTTGGCTTCATCCCCCAGGTACAGGAGAGTTTCTTCCAAAATCTTTCTGTTCGTGGCATTGTCGTCCACAACCAGCACCGGGACGTCTTTTAAATCCAATCCCTCTCCAATTGCTTGGGGTTGAATCGGTTCCTTCTGGAGGCCAAAACACGCCACGAAGTGGAACAGGCTGCCTTTGTCTACTTCGCTTTCTACCCGGATTTGCCCGCCCATCATCCGAACCAGTTGGGATGCGATAGCCAAACCCAAACCTGTACCACCGTACTTACGTGTCGTCGAACTGTCAGCCTGCTCGAAAGATTGAAAGATCTTGTCCTGCTTTTCGGCAGGAATACCGATCCCGGTGTCAGCAACTGAAATGTGCAAGTTGACCTGATTGGCAGCTTCTGATTCCAGTTCAACCTTGACTGCTACCTCTCCTTCCTGGGTGAACTTTATGGAATTGCCCACCAAGTTGACAAGAATCTGGCGAAGGCGTCCAGGATCGCCGATGAGTGCGTCGGGTATTGTGGAAGGAACGTGATAGACGAGTTCAAGCCCTTTGGTATGAGCTTGCACGGCAAGTGTGGTCATCGTATCGGCAATGCAATCTCGCAAGTTAAAGTCAATCGCTATTAGATCAAGTTTTCCAGCCTCTATTTTTGAAAAATCCAGAATGTCATTGATCACTCTTAGCAAGGAATCAGCCGACAATTCCACTGCTTCCAGGTATTCTCGCTGCTCCCCAGTCAACTCCGTGTTAAGAGCTAGTTGAGTCATACCCATGATGCCGTTGATGGGAGTACGAATCTCATGACTCATATTTGCCAAGAATTCGCTTTTGGCTCGGCTGGCCCGTTCCGCAGCTTCTCGGGCCTGAACCAGATCTGTTTCAGCCGTTTTGCGGTCAGTGATATCTTCAGAGATGCCCACCAAATATCTGGGGCGTCCAGCTTCGTCCAAAATCGGCAGTTTTTTTGTGTGAAGCATCCTAACACCTTTGTGTCTGGTATTTACGTTCTGTTCAGGCAGATACAACAGCGTGCCTGATTCAAGGCGTCTCGGTCCTGTTCGTTGAACCGATCTGCTTGTTACTTGGAAACAAATCATGGGCAGACTTCCCGATCACCTCTTCACTGCTGTAGCCGTATAGTTTTTCGCTGGCCTGATTCCAGAGCAGGTATTTCAACTCATCGGCATCTTTCAGAAAGACAGCGGTCGGGAGATTTTCAATTATTGAATTTAGAAGCGTCCGGGTCCGTCTTGTCTCCTCTTCAGCTCGCCTAAGATCGGTAACGTCATTGATTACGGAGAACAGGAGTGTCCTTCCGCCAATAACAATCGGGCCGGAACACACTTCAACGTCTCGGATTTCTCCGCTGGCAAGGCGGTGCCGGTAATCAAAGTATCTGCGTTGCTGAGACTTGGCCAGTTGCAATCTTTCCAAGGCGTGGTCAGAGTCGAGGAGGTTAATTTCCATAATTCTCATTCTCCTCAGGTCTTCCGTGTCGTAACCGTAGAAGACACAAGCCCCCGGACTACCATCCTCTATTCTGCCGGTTTCTGGATCAATGATAAGCATCACTACATGATCATTTTCAAAAATAGCCCTGAATCGCTCCTCACTTTCTCTCAGCGCCTTGTCCGTCTGTTTGATTGTGGCCAGTGATGCCTCCAATTCGGCACACTTTCGGTGCATCTCCGTTAATTCGTGGATGAGTTCCTCTTTGGTCTTGTCTCGGTCGTTCATTGCGGTACTCCCATGCACCGTCCAAAAAGGGCGGGGATTAACGCGGAATCATGCAGTGGTCTTGCCATTTCTGTGGGGCAGGCGCGCCGCCTGCCTGCGTATTCGGGAGACATAATACCTATATTATGTTGAAATGTCAGGTGCTTTTTCTTACCAGCGCTTTATCGTTTGTAGCGCGAGCAACTTGGTCCCCAGCTATCTCCACTATGGCACACATCGTGGCGTTCAGTGGATAAGACCTATTTTCATTCCGCGGGACCCGAACATTGGACGTCGGGGAATCCACGGGAAGCTATTGCCCCAAAAAACGGTATTATGTCTCCCGAAATCCAGCGAGTCCTCTGAATGAGTTTATGCGATCTCAATGTTTCAAGCTTTTGGAGCAGCTGTTATCGAGAGATACTTTCAACTCGTCAAAGCTGAACTTTAGAAACATCATGTTGTCTTCGGCGGATTTGTGAAGCACGTATGGTAGTCTCTCAAACACCTTCATCATCGACCTATTGGTGGTTAGAACCTCGGCGCTAAATCCCTGGATACCGCGTTCTTTAGCGATTTCTATCAGGTAGTGGAGTAAGGCGCTTGCTATCCCCCGGCCTCGGTAGTTTTCGTCGACCATGAACGCCGCGTCCGGGTTTGGGTTACCGGGATTGATCATGTAGCGTGCTTCTGCAATGATCTTGCGATTCTCCCTGGGACCAATCGTGACAACTAGGGACAGACCGTCTTCCTCTGTGACATTGATATATTGCTCAAGATTCTTGTGCGGCATGCTTCGACGGCTACTGAAGTATCTGAAATAGACCGACTCTTCAGACAGGTTGTAGAAAAGATCCCTCAGCATGGATTCATCCGTGGACTTGATCACTCTGACATGACCTTTAACGCCACCCTTGAAAACCCGCGGAGTCCGAACACGACGACGCAATTCAGGTGAACAAATCCTGTAGTAGATCTGATGAGGATACACGTACCCCATTTCACGGGCCGACTTCATCAAACCTTCACGGTGATCCGGATGAGCGATCTCGATTAACGCCATCGCCCGCTCCCGGATGGACCTGCCTCCCAGGTACGCAATGCCGTACTCGGTAATTATGTAGTTGGCATCCCCTCGATTCATTATGACCGAAGCTTTAGGACCAAAGGTCGGCACTATGTTGGACTTGCCGCTCCTGGGCGAGGTGGATCGCATGCAAATGATTGACCGGCCGCCTTTAGACAGATTTGCACCTCTCATGAAGTCACTCTCACCGCCAGAGCCTTCAACGGCTGTCCACGCTGGATTGCCCTGCCGAATTTGGCCTCTGAGGTCTACCTGCATAGCCACGTTGACTGCCACCATGCCATCGTGGGAGGCTATCAAACCCGGATCCAAGAGGGTGTCGGACGGGTAAAGTTCTACTACGGGATTGTCATGCACGAAATCGTACAGACGTCGAGTCCCCATGCAAGAGGTGGCCAGGGACTTGCCCCGAAACAGTTTCTTCGTGCTGTTGTCAACGACTCCGGATTCAACAAGGTCAATGAGTGGATCGCTGAATATTTCAGTGTGAAGGCCTAGGTGTCGATGATCCTTAAGAAAATCCATGAGTCCCCTAGAAATCCCTGTAAAACCGAACTGTACAATGGAACCGTCCTCGATGAGTTCGCTGCAATAAGCGCTGATGGTTTTTTCTCGTTCTCCCAACGGTTCTTCGGGCAACTCTCCCAGCGGCTCGGCAGCCTCCACCAAGTAGTCTATTCGGTCTAGTTGAATGTACGTGTCTCCATGAGTGCGGGGCATAAAAGGATTCACCTGGGCAATGACCATGCGGGCGGCCTCAACTGCTGCAACGGAGAAGTCCACTGAAATGCCGAGACTGAACCTGCCGAATCGGTCCAACTCAGCTACCTGGATTATGGCAACATCAATTGGAATCCGACGATTTCTGAAGAAAAACGGGATTTGGGAGTGATACAAGGGGACATAGTTATACTCGGGCATCGCCCCGGAATCACCTGCTCCCGCTCCCACGAAGAACGTCTTGATCCTGAACCTTTCCCAATCACCCGCGGCCAATCGGGAGGCTTCGGAGCCTGCAATGAATTGCACGATTTCTACATCCTGGACGGAGGATGCTTCAAGGGCTCTTATTGTTGTCTTGGGTTCGGAGCACATGCTGCCGAGGTATATTCTGTCTCCGTTCCTGATTTTCTGCGCTGCCTCGGTCGGTGAGATAAGTTTGGAAGCATACTTGTCTTGCCAGCTATTCATCTGGACCACCCCCGACTAAATGCACCTTAGATTTCTATTCTGATAGGCTCCCGGTTTACTGAGTCATTGTCAAGAATTTTACAGTGATACCCTGTAGTAATCGGTGGGCATAATACTGATATTGTGTTGACGTGTCAGGTGCTTCTTCTTACCACTGCTTTATCGTTTGTAGCTCGGACGGGTGTCTGCAAGGCCTTTTTCCGGTAACTGAGATTCACGGCGACCCGATACGGAATCCCCCGCCAGCTGCGGAATACCCGTTTCAGAATGTTGGGAAGGGTGTACGTCTGCCGGAAAATCCAATTATAGCCATCCTGCAGTTCTTCGACAGTCATACTGACAGGCTGAAATACAACCTCACTTGTGTGATACTTTGACCAATCTCGTTCCAGAATGCGTTGATCCTTCTCCATTCTGTCGTATAAGCGTGTCCCGGGGAACGGTGTGAGGATATGATACTGGGCAACGGCAATCCGATTTTTCAGGACAAACTCAAGGGTGTGCCGAAAAACGGAAGGATCGTCATTATCCAGGCCCAATATAAAGCTCCCGATAACATTGATACCCGCACGATGAATTTTGCTGATGGCTTCTTCGTAATCTTCGGCCTTACTCCATGGTTTGTTGATGTCCTTGAGATTATTCTGGGAAAGGCTCTCAAGACCGATAAAGGCATATCGCCCGCCGCTTTTTGCATACAGCCGAAGGAGTTCATCATCCTTGGCAAAAGTAATGGAGGTCTGCCCGCCCCATTTCTTTTTCAGCGGGATCAAAGCCCTGAACAGCTCCTTCGCATAATCGGGCTGCCCGCAAATGTTATCATCGGCAAATAAAAAGTGCCCTGAGTCGAATGTGCGGATTTCATCCAGCACCTCTGCTACGGGCCGCGTTCGGAACTTACGTCCGAATACACCTGTGACGGCGCAGTAATCACAATTGTAAGGACAGCCCCTTGTGGCCTGAATTGTGTTATAATTCGTATACATGGCCTTGTTGAGGAGATCCCGTCTGGGAATTTTCATCTTTTCCATCGTGCACAGCGTGTCTGAGTGATAGGTGGTTTGCATTGATCCTGATTCAAAATCGATTAATAGCTGCTTCCATATCTCCTCGGCCTCCCCGATCACGACTGCGTCGGCGTGTTTGAGGGCCTCCTCCGGCATCGCGCTGACATGGACACCGCCCAAAACCACGGGAATACCTCTTTTCCTGAATTCATCAGCTATGGCATAGGTACTGGGAATCTCCGCCGTATAGCCGGTGATGCCTACCAGATCAATCTTCTGTTCGTAATCTAACGGAGTCACACGAGCATCATGAATGGCGACATTCCAACCCGGCGGCGTGAGCGCTGCCACTGTCGGCAACCCCAAGGCCACAATGCCGGCTTTCCCGTGCCGGACCTTTCCCCAATAACCACCTTCACTTTTGGGAAACACCAAGAGCAACTTCATAGAATCATTATCTCCTCTAAGGACGGGCTAAAGCCTGGCGGGGAACCGCTGGAGGAGTGCAAGAGGTGTAACCTCTTGGCTGCGCTTTCCAAAGACCAGTGCCGCGAGACTCATGAACCATCTTAGCACAGGAAGCGTGCTTTTGCACGTCGAAGAAGATTCATTACCTTTCCCCGATGGTACTGCGCCCTAAAAAGCGACCTGGCTAAGGCTCATGGACTCTTAGATAGAGCAATTGGTTGCTCGGTGCTCCATGAAGCCGGTCTCAATTCGGGGAAACATCTGCTAACCGCTGCTGTCCAAGTGTGTACGGAGGTGGAGCCATGAAAACGTACCGGTTTGTTACTACGACACATCAGGACGTTGTTGCTGAAACTCTTGAGGAGGCTATCAGGGCCTTCAATGGGGTGAGGCGAGCAGGGCTTTCGCCTAAAGTCGACACGGTCGGCCGGATAGAGGTCAGGGACGAAAAGGGACGATATGTCCCAGTGGACCACCCGCGGCGGGCCGAATATCTGGCAGCGAACAAGCAAGAGGAGATTCGTCTGTCAGCGTAAACCCTTGATAGGAGGGATCCGACGAGTCTGTGATCAAGAGCACCTTTAGAATAGATGATCTAGGCTACTTGATTGGAAGCGAAGTGTTGCACTGTCGAAAGGGGTGGGTTTGCCTATTTTCCAGTCGCAATCGGAGGAGATGACACCAATATTTTGTTGACACGTCAGGCGCTGCATTCGTACCACTGTCTTGTCGTTTGTAGCTAGAGCAGGTTGGTCCCAAGCTATCGCCACCATGGCACCCAGCGTGGTGTTCAGTCGATGAGATCTATTTTCATTCCGCGGGACCCGAACATTGATGACCGGGAATTCATCGGAAGCCGGTGCCGCGAAAAAACGTTAGTATGTCCCGCGAAATCGAAAGCGGATTCATCTGGAAACCGCCTAAACAGAAGTTCTGCAAGAGAAAGGAAGCAAAGAATGAGACAGACAAGTCTCGTGGTGGCGGCAGTCGCTGCAGTCGCACTTCTGGGTCATGCTTCGGCACAGGCACAGGAGTTGAAGAAACTCAGTCTCGACGACGCTTCGGTGATTGGACTCACAATCCAGACCGATGAGCAGGTCAAGACTGAAGGCAAAGCATCCATCAAGATCACGACGGCCTGGCCGACGACAGTATGCCTGGGCGAAGTCACTGGACTGGATGTCGAGGAAGCAAAGCTCGTGTACAAGGCGAAGGTGAAGACTGAACTCGAAGGCGATGCTTTCCTCGAGATGTGGGTTCAGGTCGGTGGCGGCCAGTACTTCTCTAAAGGAATGAACGACCCTGTCAAGGGCAAGTCAGACTGGAAGACGATCCAGACCCCATTCATGTTCCAGAAGGGCCAGAAACCCGACAAGGTCACACTCAACATCGTGATCAATGGCAAGGGGACCGTCTGGGTTGACGACATTGTTCTGTCCAAGGAGGCGCTGAAATAGGATTGCAGAACAGAGGCCGCTGCACGGCTTGCCTGCGGCCGGCTCGCAGCTAGTGACCCTCCATGTCAGGGGTTTCACATGACCGTCGGCGATGGCACTCACACTTATACTGACTGCCAAAAATAATGTCCCTTTGACCATGAGGCGGGCACGTTGCAGGGGAGCCGGTTCGAGTTTGCCTTGTTTGTCATTCCCGCGAACCGGGAATCCAGAAGGCCCAAATAACAACAATGGTAAACCCTGTTCAGACTTTCCCGGACTGGATTCCCACGTTTCGCGGGAAACGACGGGATGTGGCCTCTCTGAATCGGACAAGAATTCTGGCAATGGCTATAACATGCAGCCTGAGCCCTTCGCCCCAAAGAGGGAAATGCTTCAAGTCCTAAGACTTCCTGGGGTGGGGTCAGCTCTCAACTCAGCTGCTAATCATCTTCCCTTAAGAATAGATCCCAGGATTCCCCGCACTACTTGTCTACCGATGGAACTCCCTATGCTCCTTGCCGCGCTTTTGGCCATCGCTTCGAGCACGCTGTCTTTCTTGCCTGTCCCTGTGAAAATATCGGGTAATCCCCAACCTTGCTCGCTCGGAGTTTGCCGCTCTGTGCGGGACTCAGCCTCGGGCGCAGAGCTCTGGCTAAACCGATCACTTCGGGCTTTAAGCTGCTCGTACGCCGATTCCCGATCAATTAGATCCTCGTATTTGCCGTATAACGGGCTTGAATTGATGACCATCGTGCGCTCGTCTGCGGAAATGGAGCCTATCCTGGAAGTGGGCGGGGCAATGAGGGCTCGTTGGACCACACTGGGGGCCCCTGAGGCTTCCAAAGTGGAGACCAGACCTTCACCAACCTCAAGCTCGGTAATCACCCGGGCAGTGTCGAGCTTTGGATTTTGCCTGAATGTCTGCGCGGCCGTCCGAACGGCTTTTTCATCTTTCGGAGTAAATGCTCGCAGGGCATGTTGCACCCGATTGCCAAGCTGCCCAAGAATTGTGTCCGGAATATCAAGAGGGTTCTGGGAAATAAAGTATATGCCGACGCCTTTGGACCTTACGAGTCGGACGACCTTTTCGATCCTCTCCAGCAGGGCTTTCGGCGCTTCGTTGAAAAGGAGGTGTGCCTCGTCAAAGAAAAAGACGAGCAATGGCTTCTCAAGGTCTCCGACTTCGGGGAGTTCCTCGAACAGTTCCGACAAGAGCCATAACATGAACGTGGCGTAGAGGCGGGGCTGTTCCATAAGCTTGTCCGCAGCCAACACATTCACCTGGCCGTGTCCTTTGGCATCGGTGCGCATAAGATCCTTAAGGTCCAGCGACGGCTCTCCAAATAGCTTTTCGCCTCCTTGCTGCTCGAGAACGAGAATTCCACGCAAAATAGCTGCTACCGAGGTCTTGCTCACATTTCCATATTTCTGCATGAGATCCTTGGCATTTTCGGAAACGAAATTCAGCATAGAGTGCAGGTCCTTGAGATCCAGCAGCAGCAGGCCATTGTCATCAGCCATCTTGAAAGCCACATTGAGAACACCTTCCTGGATCTCGTTCAGTTCCAGGATTCGTGCCAGAAGGAGAGGCCCCATGTCTGAAATAGTGGCGCGAATGGGATGGCCCTTTTCACCGAAAATATCCCAGAACACGACTGGAAACCCTTCAGGACCGTAATTGTCCATCCCCAGCTTCTTGGCTCTCTCAAGTAGCTTCGGCTTTGTTTCGCCGGGCTTGCTGATACCGGCAAGGTCGCCTTTCACATCCGCCATAAATACGGGGACACCGTTCCTCGAAAACCCTTCTGCAAGCACTTGCAGAGTGACAGTCTTTCCCGTACCTGTAGCGCCAGCGATCAGACCGTGACGATTAGCAAAGTTGAGAGCCAAAGTTATCGGGACGTCGCCCTTGCCTACGAACACTCCTGGTTGCGGCCCCATGGTACCAAGCCTCCCAAAGTTCCATATTTAAAGCCGTTATAAGACCGAATTATGCGGTGCCCTTGCCTTGGTGGCGGCCTTCAGCGCCTTGATCGACCACTCGACAACTCCAGCCACCCCAAAGGCCGCCACACTGTCTCCCTAGGTTCTGAGAAGAACCAACCTGCCACTATGTGGCTAGAAAATTAGGGTTTTCCATCTGTCATGAACGTACCTCTTTCCAGACGATTCCGTCAACCATTTTTCAGATCCGTGCCCGTCACCCGAAAACAGCACAGCGCAATCCGGAAGACCGGGGATAGAAGTCTGAGGCACCATCCTTAACCATCAGTGGCGCGATTGGCAGTGAGAAGCGCTACCGAAAATCCGAGTATGAACCTCGGAACCATCCGCCATTAATAGAGAATCTTATCGCCGCACATGATAAGTCTCTGAGCCCTCATGGCAGTACTGGTGTCTGGTATGAGTGTACCGCCTTCTCCTGTAGAAATTGCTTCTGCCGAGCCATTGCAATGACATTAGCGGACCTGCCCGCCATGCACTTCCTTGAATGCACATTGGTTCTTAGCCCGCTTGCACCGTCCGCCTCCCCAGGGTAAGTTCCGTTTCAAACTCCTTCCCAAAAAGCTCTGCATCTGATTAACTAGCCGAAGTGATCGGTACCTCTGATGCTGCTCTGACGTGCAGTGTCAGGGCAGGGATTTGACAGTGAGGTGGCTTGCAATGCGCAGATCGACTGCCAAAAAGGCCAAGGCGACCGGTAGGATCTTGGCAACTCGCATGGACGGGAAAAGGTCCAAGAAGATCGGCCTGCCTCCAGGCACACTCGTTCATGTGGGAGAAGAGTTCATCGAGAAAAGCAAGATTTCCGTCATCGCCTACGACGAAACGTCATGCCAAGAGAAGGAAATTACGAATGTCTCCGATCTGACGCCATTTAAAGATAGCCGGACCACGACCTGGATCAATGTTGACGGTATCCACGACGTGACTAGCGTTGAAGCGCTTGGCGAGTTGTTTCATTTGCACCCTCTTGTGCTCGAAGATATTGTGAATGCCACTCAGCGGCCGAAAATAGAAGATGCCGGGGATTACCTCTTTATCGTTTTGAAAGTTCTCGATTATAATGAGGAATCGGACGAGATAGCTCTCAGGCAACTAAGCCTCGTCCTGGGTCCTACGGTTTCTGCTTTCCTTTCAGGAAAGAGAAGGAGACCTGTTCAATCCGGTGAAGGAAAGACTGAAGGGGGGTAATGTTCGTATCAGAAAAGGTGGAGCAGATTATCTTGCCTATTCCCTCATTGATACTGTGGTTGACAACTATTTCGCTATCCTGGAAAAGCTTTCCGAAAAAATGGAAGTGCTGGAAGAAGAGCTGGTAAAGAACCCCGGCCGAGAAACTTTGCAAGGGATTCATCGGATGAAGACCGACATGATCTACCTCCGCAGATCCATCTGGCCCCTGAGAGAGGTGGTCAACACATTGGGACGCGGGGAGTCGGCACTGATCAAGGACTCCACGCTACCATATCTCAGAGACGTTTACGATCATACGATTCACGCCATCGATACACTGGAGACGTTTAGAGATATAGTTTCCGGCATGCTGGATATATATCTATCGAGTGTGAGCTATAAGCTCAACGAAATTATGAAGGTTCTGACCATCATTGCCACGATCTTTATACCGCTGACTTTTTTGAGCCGGGTGGTACGGAATGAATTTCAAGGACATGCCCGAACTAGCCTGGCGTTGGGGCTATCCTATGGTAATTGGTATTGCGCTCACGGTGGCGACTACTATGTTGATTTATTTCAGGCGCAAGAAGTGGTTGTGAATTTCCACGGCCTGAGGCAAACGTGCTTTTGGTGCAGACCGATTCCTCGCTCGGAACATAAGGCTCAGTCGAGTTGACAAAGGTTTGTGCGGGGTATATACCCGGCATTCGAATGGCCGGAGGGCACATGAATACATTGTTTTGCTTGTGTTTTACTGTAATTGGATCTCTTGTTCTGGCCGTGACCGTCTCCGCTGGAAACAAGCAGATTGTCGGCTGGGTGGAAAAGGCTCGGATTTCCCCCGGTAATCTGGTGCTTCAAGCTAAGTTGGACAGCGGCGCTGATAATTCTTCGCTGAACGTCTCGGACGTTGTTGAGTTTGAACGTAACGGTGAAAAATGGGTTCGATTCGGGTTAGTCAACGATTTGGGTCAAAGCGTGGTCATCGAACGAAGGCTAGTGCGCATCGCGAGGATAAAGCGCCATCGAGGCATGCGTCAGGAAAGGCCAGTCGTGCGCATGGGTATTTGCGTGGGCAATTATTACAAAGAAGCTGAAGTTAATCTCGTGGACCGAAGCAAGTTCAAGTATCCATTGCTCATCGGTCGCAGCTTCATGGGGGACGGGCTGTTAATAGATCCATCGGCACAATTTACCCTGGAACCCGGATGCGGGGAGCAACCGAGCGTTGAATAAACTTCATCTCTACGTGTTGGCAGTCGTCCTGACGGCTCTCGGCCTTGGACTGTTTGTTTACAAGGCTTATGTTCTTGGCTTCCCGCTGGCGCCCCGAACCAAAGTCCAGGTCTGGAATGTTGAGGCGCGTGTGAGTTTCGTGGCCCAGGACAAACCCGTTAAGCTCTCACTGTTTATCCCCAGCAGCACGAGGCGCTTCGCGCTGGCCGACGAACACTTTATCTCCAGCGGCTATGGACTCGTTGCATCCATAGAAGAAGGCAACCGGAAAGCTGTCTGGTCGATCCGCCAGGCGCGCAGAGAACAAAACATATACTATCAGGCAGTCGTGCGTGCGGTGCGCACAAAGGCGCCGAGAATAGAAGAGGCAGCACCCGAGGTCATCAGCTCCGGTTTTGAGGGTCCCCGTTTTGAAGCGGCAAAGGCTCTGATTGCCGAGATCCAGGCCAAATCCGCGGATACTCCAACCTTTGTGGCGGAGCTGATCAAGAGGCTAAATCACGCTGAGCCCGGAGAAGGTGTGGCCTTGCTTTTGGGCCCTAAGCCTACCTTGTCTACGAAGGTGGAGGTGGCTGTCAGACTACTGTCACTGGCCGAAATACCTGCCAGGGTCGTGCACGGCATACGTCTTCAGGAAGAAAAGCATGATTTTTCTAAGAAAACCAATCTCCTGCATTGGCTGGAGGTTTACGACAAGAAGCAGTGGCTCTCCTTCGATCCCCTGCGCGGCAAAACCCCTGTGCCTGATGACTGGCTACGGTGGTGGAGCGGACCGCAGAACCTGGTGCACCTTGAAGGTGGAACCAAGCTCCATGTGGTGGTCTCGGTGAGCCCCAAAGTAGAAGAAGGGATCACTGCAGCGGTCTTGCGCGGGGAAATCTCTAAGCCTCTCCTGTTGAAACTTTCTCTTTTTGGGCTGCCCGTGAACACTCAGGCCGTTTACCGGATCATGCTCCTCGTTCCTGTCGGGGCATTCATCTTGATAATATTGCGCAATATTGTGGGAATCAAAACTTTCGGAACTTTTATGCCGGTGCTCATCGGCCTTTCCTTCCGGGAAACCGGGCTGTTATGGGGCATTTTCCTATTCACATTGATAGTGGCGACGGGTCTAGCCATACGATTCTATATGGAACGGCTCAAGTTGTTGCTCGTACCGCGGCTCGCCGCGGTCCTAATTGTTGTGGTCCTTTTGATGGCTGCCCTGACTGTTTTGACGAACAGTCTCGGTATACATCGCGGGCTGTCCGTGGCCCTGTTTCCCATGGTCATTCTGACCATGACCATCGAAAGAATGTCTATTGTGTGGGAGGAGCGAGGGCCCGGAGAAGCCCTAGTGGCAGGGTTTGGCAGTCTGGTGACCGCGGCCCTGGCCTTTTTGGTTATGAACGTAAAATATGTAGAGCATTTGGTGTTTGTATTTCCCGAACTGCTGCTGGTCCTGCTGGCTGCCACCCTGCTTCTGGGACGGTATTCGGGCTATCGTTTGATGGACCTCTATCGATTCAGCGCACTGGCCAAGGGTTAAAAGCGATGTTCGAAACTATCAGGGCATTCAAAAAGAAAGGTGTGCTGGCCATAAACAGACGAAATGCGGATTACACATTGAAATACAATCCCCGAAGGCTGTATCCGCTCGTTGACGACAAACTACGCACCAAACAACTAGCTGAAGCCAACGGTATCGCGGTACCCGACTTGTACGCCGTGATCGAGGTGGCGGGACAGGTGCACACATTACCAGAAAGACTCAGGGAGCATTCTGATTTTGTGATTAAACCTGCTCAAGGGAGCGGTGGAGAGGGGATTTTGGTTATTGCCGACCGTCTTAACGGCAAGCTTAAAAAGCCTGATGGGGTCATCATAACCTGGGAGGATGTGAACCACCACGTCTTTAATGTTCTCAGTGGATTATACAGTTTGGGAGGGCAACCTGACCAAGCGCTGGTGGAATACCGAGTCAAATTCGCGCCGGTGTTCGAGGAGATCAGTTATCAGGGCGTGCCTGATATTCGCATCGTTGTTTTGATGGGCGTTCCCGTCATGTCTATGGTTCGTCTGCCCACTCGATTGTCGGACGGAAAGGCCAATCTGCACCAGGGGGCGATAGGCGTGGGAATCGATATAGCCACAGGGACTACTCTAGGCGGGGTCCTGGGAAACGATATAGTGACCGATCATCCGGACACAGGGCGGCCGGTCACCGGCCTGATCATTCCGGATTGGGACGACTTGCTGAAGCTGGCTGCACGGTGTTGTGACCTGACAGGCCTGGGATATCAAGGTGTCGACATAGTCCTGGACAAAGACAGAGGGCCTCTGATTCTTGAACTGAATGCCCGCCCCGGTCTAAATATTCAGATAGCAAACAACGCGGGCCTCCTATTGCGACTGGAGCTGGTAGAACAGTGCCACTCCGAATTGCATACCGTTGAGCAGCGTATCGCATTCGCGAAGCATCACTTTCGTGCGACCAACATGCCGCCAGGTTGAAGCCGGGAGACCGAAAAGCCTTGCACTGTGGCGGTTTCCAAAGGTTTTGTTCGAATTGTTTGTGCCAGGGTGGAATCAGAGACAGGATTCTTGGCAATTCCTGTAATACCATTTCGCGTTCAAGGAAGTAACATAGCCTTGGTAGGGGCGCACCTGCGCGTGCGCCCAGAAGCGGGCAGACACGCAGGTCTGCCCTACCGAGGCTTACGGTTGGAAAGCCAATTCGTGTCGCACGCCAGAAAGCAACTTGGTATAAGCTTACCAAGAATGCTTCTAACGCTTTAAGTTGCCGAAGGAACAAAATATTATAGCTAAAGATTCTTCGGGGTTATCCCGCCAGCGGGACCAGCGTACGGCCGAACGCGGCCGAGTTCGACTTTATTGATGTTTCCCTGCGGATTGCCACGGGCTTGCACCATGGCCGACACGCGGGAATTTGAGGCCGGTTTCCGAATCGTTGTAGCAACCTTTTTATTTGGAGCCACAGTCACCGGCACACTCATTTTGCGAGGGCCGATCTTCTTACCGTGAGCAGAAGGTTTGGCCCAACTCGATGCTTTACCGGCGAGGGGGTCTGATTCCATCCCGCCGTCCCTCGACTGGATATACATTCGCCCCATTGAAGCCGAGATGCTGGAAGTCAACCCCCAGCTCAACTCGGTACACGCGCTGAGGCTCAGTGCGCTTTGCTACCTTCAGAACGATCAACCCATTAACCTCCTCCACAGATTTTATGAGAAGTTCCGAACCGACAGTATGAGCAGTAACCGGGGCGTTTTGAAGACTCGCAGAAGTGGGGCGCTTGGCAGGCGCTTTTACAGGCTCCGCAGTTGCCCTGGATTCGCGGCTGGGACTGCCATTCTCCCAACAGAACAATGACGTAGTTGTCTATCTGGCGGACTTTGTGATCGGGTACCGGAGCAGTCCCGAAATCCAAAACGACCTGCGCGCCGTTACGAGTGTTGGCAATTCGGACCTGCAGGGCCGAATCCTTCTCCAATCCCGTGACCAGAGGCTCCTGCGTCACACCGGCGGCAGGGATGCCTATTACTAATCTCGAAGGACTAGCCATTACGCCCACCGTATGGCTGCCAATTTGCCTTTCTGATTTTATGGCTACGCGTCGTAAGTCGGGCGAGGCGCTGACTTCAGTGATCGAATTAGAAGCCAACACCCTGGAAGTACAAATGATAGTGGAAAGGGCGCATACAGCAAATATGATCGGAATGAGAACTTTGATCCGGAAAATCATGGCAACCTCTCATGAGCAAGAACTCCCAGAAGAGAGTCAAGCTTGGCGCGATACTATCACAAGGAGAGATGCCAAGTCAACTAATTATGTAAATACAACAAATTATGATTAAATGATAATGTAAAATAGAGGGTGATCAGGCGCCCGGTCCGACCGCTTGTCCCCCAGGGCTCGGGGACGGGGGCTCCAATATCTCGCAGGCTTTACCGGGCTCTTCTTCGGTTAAGTGCTGCTGGAGACGGGCTGCAGGAATCCTTTTGACCACAAGGAAGGGGTCTAGTTTTTCGGATTCTTTGTTCCAGATGTACTGTTTCAGTTCAAAAAAGCCTTGGCCTTGTTCATAGAGAATGACCCACCATTCATGTTGCTTTACCGCATAGCAGATCTTTATCTTCTTCACCTCGGGAGAGGCCTTCGCCATTACAACCGCCGCATTTCTAACTTTCTGATCTTCCCATTCCTGTTCTGCCGGTCCGCTTTGCCCACCAGGTGGCTGAAGTGGCTCATAAAGTTTTGGTCGCTGGTCTTTTGGCTCCGTCTTCTCTGCGAAAGGGTTGTCAGTGTTCACTGCCGGCATCTGCGCGGCGGGCTCCGGTTTGACAAAACCATCCTCCGGGGTCTTTGCGGCCTGTGAAGTGGGCGCGCCCTCATGGGGAATAATGGGTTTGATCAGAGGCCCACTTTCAGTCCTCATTTCAGATTGGGAGGTATTCGGGTTCTGCAAAGGCCCTTCGGCTTTTCTAATGGCTTCCTGGGAAGGAACTATGCATCCTGAACCGAACAACGCCACAATCCATAATAGACCTGTTATGAGAACCCAGCGCCTCATGGAGTTTCTTCTGACCTCATTTCTATGCGGTTTCGCGTGATCGGCCTGCCAAAGGACAAGGCTATCAGTGGCCACACGGGCCCTCATGCCCGGGGGTTATACTTAGTCTGATTTTCCTGCGGTGACCAGAGAAAAATGGATGATGCATAGCCATTCACTGACGCGGGAGCATCGAACCATGCAGAATGTCTATCTAACGGCAGAGAAAATTGAGAATAGCCCAACCAAACGTCCCGCCCCGCGATTCGGCGATCTCAGCAGGAGAGATCTCTTGTCTGCCTGGATGAACCCCCCGAATGGCCGAATGATTGCGGTGATACGAGTCTGCTTTCAGAGGAAGGGCAATCGGGGAGCCCTTTATCGCAAGAAGGCCCCCCGCTTTCAGTCCATAGGGCCCTCAAAAACCTTCTGCTTGAATGTAAATCCTGTGAGCATCAGGATGTTTGCTCGCAGCGGAAGCCGAGGGACCGCACCCCGGGGGGGGCATCTGCGGAAGCGCCTTGGGAATTGGGCCTCGATCCAGACCGAACTGGTTGGCCACAGCATCAAAAACGTACCTGAGAAGTCCGAGCGCATGGGATGAGGCCGGAAAACTCAACATAACCGCCAGGATCCCTATCAAGATTTTAGTTTTCATGACAAACTTTCCACCATTATTTTAAGCTATTAATTATAATGTTTCATCTAAAATGTCAATAATTATCTACCGAGGGCCTTGCCCCATGATCGCGGAAACGGAGGGTTACCGGAGTTTGTCCGGATTTCCGTGGCGCCGGCATACATGGCGGAGGACAGTACGGCGGAGGCGGAGGCCCGTACGTCAGATAATGGGGTGGAATGCGACAGGGAAACGTCGGGGCTACACACAAGAAGTACCAGGCGCCATGCTCTTTCATGCCCATCAGGGTGGTGTCCAATGGAGGCGTAGAGGCGCCCCCCGTACCGCCGCCATGGGATGCCGCACACAATTGCAGGACAACCACAATGGCAATTAATACTACAGCGAGAGTTTTCATTTCGTCACCCTGTTATTATTTCAATGTGATATAGGTCTTATTATATCAAAACACGAATTTATTTTCAAGCATATATCTCCTTGGCTATAAAATGTCCTACAGAACGCCCACAGGCAGGATAGACTCCTGAAACTGGCCGCTGCCTTAAGATCATTTGTGGCCCTTAAATCTCGGATGATTTACAATCTCGTGCCACGGGTTCTATCTGGTGAAGATAGGAACGCCCGATTAATAGCCCCGCGAAAGGGAGCACTCATGGAATGGCCGTTGTTTGTAGCGAAGAGCATTATTGGGGGCTCTCTCAACCCCATATGCATATCACTCTTACTTTGTCTGACCGGCGCAACTCTGTGGATTCTGCGGCCGCGTAGTCGTGTCGGTCTCGTCCTGGTGTTGAGCGGCTCATTAGTGTTGCTGGTCATGTCCCTGCCTTTGACCGGCAGACGGCTGCTGCGCTCACTAGAACTCAAAGCTGGAGAATACGCAGATCCGGAAGAACTTTCGCGCAACGATGTGAAATGGATCGTGGTTCTCGGAGGAGACCTTCGGGGAGGGGAATTATCGCCGGCAGACCGTGTAGCCTACAGTTCGCTTGTGCGGGTCATGGAAGGGATACGTTTGTGGAAAGCCATGCCCGATAGCAAGCTGGTGCTTTCCGGGGGGACCTACTCTTCGCGAAAGATGCCCACGGGACTTGGCATGGCCTTATTGGCTCGTGAATTAGGCGTGCCTCAAACCGCAATTGTAGTCGAGAACCAGTCTTGGGATACCCAAGGCGAGGCACGGCTTCTGAAGCCCATCCTGGGGAAAAATAGGTTTGCGTTGGTAACGTCCGCTTACCACATGAGGAGATCGGTCTTGAGTTTCAAGCGCATGGGTCTGGACCCAATCCCCGCTCCGGCAGATTTCATGACAAAGGGGGTCTTTCAACTAGGCGTACAAGCCTTCCTACCATCCCCAATGGCGCTGGAGTTGTCCCAAACGGCAATCCACGAGTACCTTGGGACCTTGTGGCTCGCCACAAAGGGGCTGTTCGAGTGATCAGTCCCGAAGTAGGGTCAGGTTTGAACCCCGCCCCTGCCGAGCGAGTTTCTCCCAATCGGATCTCATATTTGGCAATAATAAGGTTAGTCGTGGAGATCGACGGCGAACAACATCATTCGGAAGAAAGGGCGGAGCATCGAGTCTTCAACACGGTCCTCACCGCAGTCACTTTTTGATTTGCCTCTTCCAGCTCTTGTTTTTCGGTTTCTGTAAGGCCGGAAAAAAGGCTGTGTTCCCGTTTCTTGAGCGCATTGACTTTGCGCAACAATTGAACCAGCGTCATCCTGAGATCAGCGCAGGTCCCAGTAACGTGATCTCCTGCCCTGGCTTTTATTGCTCCGAGTGTCCTGGAAGGTTGTTGCTTTTCACCCGACCGGCTATCTGGTGCTATTGGGGCCTTCCGTATGCGGTCCCTCAGTTCATCCGCACTGTAAGCCAAGCGGAACAGCGGAGGATCTTGAATTGCCGGCGGCCATCCGTGCAGCGCGCCCGCATTACCCCCAGGCGTTTGTCTCCCAATTTCAGGGGCCGTTTGCTCCATCCTCCCTGAATGGCCAGTCGCCCCCGACACACCTTCCACACACCATAGAAACATGGTGACCACGATTAGCGGCTTCCAGCGGTGAATGAGTCGGTTTATCATAGTAATCGGCTCTTTTTTCGGGTAGCCCCTCACCATAATTCTTGGGTTCACTCCTCCGGCAGATTATACCACAAGCGCGTTCAAAACTTAAGATTTTTAATATAACTAATTATAATAATTGTAACTACTTCCTAACGTATTGAGTCGAGCCTAATTCCCGGCCCGTCTCACCTAGAGAGTCTTTAAGCTAAAATAATACTAAATATCAGGATATTATATATTATACCTCGAAAAAAGATTAATTTCTAAAATTGGTTGTTTACAGTTATCGTTCAATTATGGTATTATATATCCAGTAATCAATGTGATTAATAACTTAAGGTTGTTATTTTGTTGAATTTGCTTAGTATATTTCCTAAGTGGAAATTAACCGCCCTCTGTCTCCTGGGACTAATGCTCGGAGGGTGTGTCGGCTTGATTCCTTCACCCTTCAGACCTTCCCCCGGACCACAGAAGGCCCCGCAGGCCGAGGACCTTGCTGAAGCCTTTGATATAGTATGCAGGAACTATCGCCTCGGGCCCGACGACCAACTCGGGTTGCTTTTTCAGACCGAATGGAACATCCCCGTGGGGACCTACAAGCTCGATACTCTCGATCAAATAGGCATCAAATTCATCCTTGATCCCCAGCTCAATGAGACTGTGACTATCCGACCTGACGGCATGATCACTCTCCAGGCCATTGGGGAGGTCCAGGCCGTAGGCTTGACTCCGGACCAACTCGCCAAAAGGATCGAACAGAAGTTTCTGGACGCTCACATATTCAGCAAGGACGAAACACGGGGAGAGCTGAAAAATTACCGGCTGGTAACTGTTCATGTGAACACCTTCTACGAAAAGGTCAAGAAGCTGACAGATTCTCTGACAACCCTTACCGGCGGCAGCCAGACCGGGCTCACGGTCAAGCCTGACGGGACCATCGACCTCCCCCTGATCAACGAAAGGGTTTTGTGCGCAGGCCACACGGTCAGAGAAGTTGAAGACACCATCAACAGGCTGTACCGGGCCGGGCCTCTAGAGCACGTGGTGGCCTCGGTTTCACTCGGCTCAGCCAAGTCGCGCAAGTTCTATGTGCTGGGCGAAGTCGGCAGTCAGGGGGCCATCCCCTACACCCAGCCTATCACAGCCCTGCACGCTCTTGCCATGGCAGGGGGGCCGAGCCGGGACACAGCGGACCTCACGAGCGTGATCCTCATATCCAAGAACGTTTACGGCAAACCCATTGGTCGGCGGCTGGACTTAAAGAGAATTCTCGATGTGGGAGACTTGGGTTCCAACATCATGATCAAACCGTATGATGTCATTTATGTTCCAAGGACTTACATCTCTGACCTCAACCTTTTCATCACTCAGTACCTCAATGCGATCACCAACATCAAAGCCTTCGCCGACAACTTGCGCGGCACGTGACAAAATATTTTTTTCCGACCGATTGCACTCCTTCAGGAATACCGCCGGTGGTAACGATTTCCATAATCGTATAAACTGTCTGATATAGTTGTACGAGGTGTAGCGGGGATAACGTCCGCAACCTTTCATGGCGGATTCCAGCCCGATTGCCCCGAACAGCTCATAGGGTCAGAAGGGAACACCGCGTGACAATGGGCACCACAAGAATTCTAATCGTGATTCCGGCTTACAACGAAGCCGGGCGCATTGGAAAGGTGGTGAGCCGTGTCAAATCGGTGTTGCCTGGCGCAACAGTTCTCGTGGTGGACGATTCTTCTTCAGACGTCACCGGTCAAGAAGCCCTCGAAATGGGTGCAATCGTAGTTCGGCATCCCATAAACCTGGGTTACGGAGCGGCATTGCATACCGGGTTCATCTTTGCATTGCGAAACAACTTCGACGTTCTTCTCCAAATGGATGGAGACGGGCAACACTTGGCCTCTGAGTTAACTAAGCTGCTCGAACCGATATTGTCTGACCATGCCGACTTGGTCGTAGGTTCACGATATCTCAATGGGGGATGTGGATACGACTGCGGCATCGTGAGACGCATCGGACAAAAGATGTTCGAATGGATCGCCCTGGGAGCCACAAGCCGGCGCTTCACCGATCCGACTTCCGGATTTCAAGGAATGGGTATTAAGGCCGTCAAATTCTTTAGTGGGGACGACTTCCCAGACGACTACCCGGACGCCGACGTCCTCGTAATGGCGCACTATGCACGTCTTAGGGTAAAAGAGGTGGCCGTGAGAATGGAGTCCCGATCGGATGGCACGTCAATGCACTCGGGTCTCAAGCCCTTCTACTATGTCATCAAAATGCTCCTTTCGATATTCATAGTTATCCTTAATTTCGGGAGGTGGAAAAGAAATGACTCCCAGGCAGATTGAAGCGTCCATCATAATTAGCATCAGTTTGCTGATGTTAATTTTGACACTGATCAGGAAGAAGAAGCTGGAGATGGCCTATTCCTGGATTTGGCTTTTCATCGGGATCAGCATGGTGATGGTCGTGGTATTCTACGAGGGCCTGGTTGAGCTATCGGATCTCCTGGGTGTAGTGACGCCGACCACGACCCTTTTCTTGTGCGCAATTCTCGTCATAATGCTCCTTTGTCTTCAGTTCTCTATTGTAACCTCACAGCACAAATGGCAGATCAGGAAATTGGCTCAGGAGATAGCGATATTGACCGGACACTCTGAGACCGGCGCATCTCAATGTCCATCGGATAGGTTTCCCGGCAAGGATCGCATTTAATGGCCTGCCGTGTGTTCTTGACAACTGCCCCTACAACACTTGAGAGTCGTTACGGTCGATTTGCGGTTGCCGGAAGCACCCAACCGTCATTTGGGTTGGTGTGCCTGGCCGCAGTAGCCCTCAAAGAGGGCCACGAAGTGAAAGTCGTTGATGCTGCAGCCGAAAACCTGACCGTTGACGAAACAGTCCAAGAAGTTGTCCGATTCCGTCCGGACGTCATCGGTATAAGCGCCACCACGGTAGGAATCGTTGCTGCCGGAGAGTTGGCAGCATCGGTAAAGAGAAAATTGCCGGATGCTCTGACCGCCGTCGGCGGGCCTCACGTGACGGCATTGCCGGCGGAGACATTGGCGGAGTTTCCAAGTGTTGACATGGGGGTTATTGGTGAGGGTGAAGAAACTTTGGTGGATTTGCTGTCTGCTGTCGCGAAAAAGAAGGGAGTGCCTGAGTCAATTCTGGGAACCGTGGTTCGTATTGACGGTCGAGTCACTGTCCACCAGCGACGTCCGCTTATTTCCGACCTCGATCAGTTGCCCCTCCCTGCCTGGTCGCACCTAAGGGGTTTTCCTGGGCTGTTCAGACCGTCGTTCTCTCGTCTGAAGCGCCTTCCCTGCTGTTCTGTAGTACTTACCAGGGGTTGTCCCAATCGCTGTCTCTTTTGCGATAGATCGGTGTTCGGAAACAAATGCAGATCCTACAGTCCAACCTACGCGCTGAACATGATTAAGGATCTCAGATACAACTATGGTGTCAAAGAAATCCTGATCGAAGACGATACCTTCGTGGTGGATCGCAGGAGAGTGGAAGAATTCTGTCAGTTCTTCATAGACGAAAAAGTCGATGTTACCTGGTCATGCCTGGGTCGCGCCGATTGGAATGACCCCTGAGTTGTTGCAGCTCATGAAGAGGGCGGGGTGCTGGAACGTAGCCTACGGAATCGAGAGTGGCGACGAGATAATCCTGAAGGCCATGTCGAAAAAGCTTACAATCAAACAGATAGAAGAGGCAGTCAGTTGGAGCCATGAGGCAGGTCTAGTAACCAGGGGCTTTTTCATGGTGGGTTTTCCCGGAGAGACCCACGACTCGATGGCGGCTACGATGGATCTCGTGGAGCGATTGCCGCTAGACGACATTTCTGTGATGCAGTTGACGCCTTTTCCCGGCACCGATTTATACCTACGGGCAGAAGAATTAGGGAAATTCGACAAGGATTGGAAAAAGATGAATTCCCTCAACACCGTGTTTGTCCCGCTCGGACTCACGGAGGAAGATTTGGAAAAGGCCAGAAACAGGATGATTAAGGCGTTTTACCTTCGGCCTAGGATAGTGTTCTCGAAACTTCTGCAGGCCGTGGCCACTCCGCCACTGATGTTGGGTCTACTGAGAGGCATCTGGATCTGGTTAAGGGGCGTTGTCCACGAAAAGGCTTGCAGGTAGCAGCGTGTCCAAACCCATTACCCATGTTGGTTAAAGACAGGTGAAAAGGGCGAAGCTAGTGAACGACAGCAGGCGCCGCCCCTCTTTCTTACAGATCCAATGCGGCTACGGAATGCAAAACAGAAGCGCCATACAAAAGATAATCGATTTCATAACCTTCCCGTGTCGTGCAACCGTACTTCATGAAGGCATAGACAGGTGGGGGCTTACTTCGCTTGCCTCGGAACGATATGACTACGTGTGTAGACATGTTATCGGGTATTGCCTGGATGTCGGCTGCGGACCATACAACAGATTAGTAACCCAATTCCTTGCGGGACAGGGAAGAGGTATTGATGTCCATCCTTATCCTGGCCTCACAGATGAGAATGTGGTCAAGGATATTTCGTGCTTTCCATTCGATGATGGCAGGTTTTCCTCGGTCGCGTTCGTCGCCAACATCAATCATGTGCCAAAATCTCTCAGGGATACTGAACTGGCGGAGAGCCTCCGTGTGCTGAAGGCTGGCGGAAATATCATTATCACTATGGGACGGCCCTGGGTGGAAATACTGGTTCATAAGCTGGTAGCATTCTATGATAAGAAGCTCGGGACAAAGCTAGACCTAGACTCGGAAACGTGGCATGGGTGAGGAAGAGGACTACTACGTGTCCCGGCGAGAGATCACGGAGAGATTGCTACGGGTAGGCTTCGAAATATCGAGAGAAGGCTGTTCTGGACTCAATGGGGCATGAATCAGCTGTTCGTCGGATGGAAGCCGCCGAATTTCCTAGTGGATCTCGTGGCGAACGCTTTTGCGGTTGCGTAGATTCATTGCCGTGTCGACCTTTCGCTCGTTTTTGGGCTGCTTTCGCTCCTCTCCAAACTGAGCGAGTGTTACGTTCCCTAACTAGGAGTGCCAATAAGTTCACTGCCATACGCTCAGTACGTGCTTCAGCATTTGTGAAGAGTGCTGTAACTTGAGGAACGCAACACTAGCGAACAGTGAGACGTGACCTGGGAACATCAAGGTATGCAATGAAACACAAATGACGCTCTGCGCATCCTTGCTAACTGCTCCACATCAATTATCCGCCCTGGCACAGACGATCTGAAAATCAGTTCGAACACCACGCTTCGTTCGGTCTTCCTACCGTGCACTATTGTTTCACCCTCCGGATAAAGGCTCGGCTCGCTCAGCGGAATCGAAATTGATATCTTGGCGGCCCTATCAGTAGGGAATATGGTGAATGTGTAATTCTTGTTTTTTGAATCGAGGATCGGATCAAACACGATATCCAGGTGTATCCGGTTTTCCAATATGAAAGGTTCGATGCCGACCTCACGGACCACTTCGCCGGAGACGGCATCTCTCAGTACCAACCTGTACCCGGCTACCACCTTGCCGGCAGGAAGCCCGGAGTTGACAATGAGCACCGATACCCCGGTAAGGCTAGTCCAAGGGGCACACGAACGTCTGGGGAATCCGTCGGAGGAGGTCAGTGCCACGTGAGACCTTGAGTCCTGGGCTGTTCTGCGATCGAATCACATTCTCCAGGTAGGTTGTTCTTGGCCGTAGTATCTGTTTGCCACGGTCAGAAGAGTCGCGGGAATAACTACCAACATAAAAGTTACTGTGACAAGAGGTAAGAGACAAATGAGCGTCGGCCTGATGATCCGTCCGCCGGTTATGGAACAGGAGAAAAAAAGCGGGACCCAAAGGGATTAAGTATCTCCCCAGAAAACCGTGGATGACGGGCGAGTGCTGGGGAGAGAATGTGATGGTCTGCGTGGTCTGAATGCCAACATAAACAAAGATGACCACCAAACCTACGATGATCTTGCTGCGGTATGCTGACGCCTTTCCCGGTGCGTCTTCCACAAACCGCGCTGTGAAAACTAGAGCCAGGTACGCAATGATAATCGAGCGGGGCAAGATGGTATCCAGCCATCCCAAGACTCCAATAAATTGGGCTACGTAACCCCTGTACAGCTCTGTGGTCGTTTTGGCCACGCAGCCATAAGTAATGCAGTGGGTCCTGCCAAATTCCCCACAGCAGAGTAATTCGATTTGGTCCCTCGAAATTTGTCGAACCCGAATCAAAGAGTGGCAATAGCTGGTGTTGAGACGCCAGCGTCCAGGCGGCAAGCGTTACCAAAGCCGGGATCGCGGCCAAGGCCACCAAGCCCAGGTACCTCGGTAAGGAACCTGCCCTTCTGATCGGAATGAACAGAAAAAAGGCTAGCATGGGCACATAAGCCCCGCCTTTGGCCGGGGCCAACAAAGCGCCGACAATCGCGGGAAACAAAACAGATCGAGCCGTGAACCTTTTTTCGGGAGACAGGGCCAGATCAAGAACGGATGCTGTGAAGAGGAACGCGAGGCCATTTATGACTGCATCCTGCGAGCATGAGGCTGCCAAAGACATGTTAATAGGAGTGGCAGCTATGAGACAAAAGACCCATTTGAGCACAGGGGTTTTTCTTATGCTCCAGTAGAACATCCAGATGCAAAACACCAGTGTGCAAAGCCTGCCGAGGTAGAGCAAAGCCAGCGGGCCCAATCCTAACTCCCGCCCCACAACTAACCCCAAAGCCTGGGGGAAGTAAAAATGTGGGCTGTACGGGGCTGCGAAAGAAGCGATGAAAGACCTGTCATCCGGATCCAAGGGAATCTGAAACACGGATAAGATATTACCGGTGTGATTTTTCTGTCCGGGTGCGACAGAAATAGCTCGGCTTGTTACCTCCCAAGACATATTTCAGGCTCTTAGGCAGATACTCTACTCGAAAGTGTTTGCCGACCATGATTCCTTCAGACACCTGGTACGCCCTGAAGAAATGATGCTGCTCATCCGGGGCCTGAAACGGAGGAATTGTTACCAGCAGCGACAAACCGAACACCAAGGCAAAATACAGAAACACAACCTCGGGTTTGAGTCTCAACGACAGCCTGCGCAAAAATCCGCATTCCGAAGACTGAACGGTCAAATGGTCAGGTTTCTGAAGAGGTTTCATCAGTTATGCTTATATGTCTCAACAAGGAGGAATCCAGGGCTTGGTGTCTTTATGATGCCATAAAGGTCTTTGGAGAGCAATTTTAAGTTCTTGAAACGTGGCGATGTTCTTGCCCCAAGCGTTTACCGGTATCCGACGCTGATCTACGCTGAAGCGACTTCCGTGGACGCGTTTCTTGCACGTGTTTCAGATTGCCTATATATAAAGGAGTTCGTCCCAGGGGCGAAGCGATACCTCCGTACCGTTCCCCCTCTGAAGCGACTCCTGAAGAACGAAGATTTCTCAGTGAACTTGGGAGCGACATACTTAAACACCGTCCCAAGCTTGTCTTTATTGAGGCTGCGGATAACTGCCAGGCTTGTCCCAAGGGTTTCCGAGTCGAAGAGTATTTGACGGCCGCAGGATGGTTACAAAGCTTTATGAACAAATATAGGTTGACGGGATCTCTGCACGGGTTTGCGGTGTACGTTCGTGTTGACTGATATTATTTCGTACTCAAGGAAGTAACATAGGATTGGTAAGGGCCGCACCGTCGTGTGCGCCCGAAGAATGGGCATACACATCGGTCTGCTCTTATCGAGGTTTCAATCCCGCCGGTCTGAAGGCGAATTCGTATTACCCGTTTGAAGACGAATCGGTATTAGGGTTAGTAATAATAGACCAGTTCCCCGAACGCTCCGCCCATTGTTATATCGAAATCGGTTGAAGCCCCTGTATTCTGGAAAAGCTGCGAGTCCTTGAACTGCACGCGTGTGCGCCGATAACCGCCTTTCAGGGCCATAGTCCCAAGCATGGTTTCCGGGCTGACAAATCCGGCGGAAAGCTCCCAATCAGTAACTTTTGTGTCTGAAAGCGGCCAACGAACCCGTCCTTCCAACATGGTGGACACACCCCAAAAGCAAAAGACAGGATTATAGACTCCGTGTATGCCAATGGTGACCGCGGCAGGGCCCGTTATGCTCTTCCCGCCTAGGATCTGAATCGACTCCGTAAAGTTGGGGGAATACAGGTCAAAGTCCATATCCACCCCAAAGCGAGACCTGTTTTTCTGAAAAATATCGAGGTCTGCGCCCAGTCGTATCCCTGTATATGTGAATCTTGCAGTGGCGCCCGGTTGACCTGCAATATTCTGAAAAGGCGCGATCCCGTCGAAATCCCTTATTTCATAGTAGAGACGTCCTGAGAGTCGGCTCAGTTGTACCCGCAGCATGTAGTCCAAAAACAGGTGTCCGCCGGACAAGTTAAAGTTGTCTTTCAGGTCCCAGTTTATTCCCAGGTCGGGGATGCTCTGGTTCCCGTTGACAAGCTGGACCCAGGTCAGCCGGCCCTTCATCTCTCCTTGCAGCCTCGGCAAGGATATTACAGGCGAAAAACCATCGACGAGCCCTGACAATTCCTGGGCTGCCGCTGGTGAGCTGCCGGCAGAAAATAGCAACAACCCCCAGGCTATGCCTGCGGCAAAACGAGGCAACCATTTACTAAATAAACGCTTTCTCGGCATCCGGACCTCTTTTTCCGGGTTTCTCCGGTGCGTTAAGACGGAGTCATGTTTAGCCTTCCTTTCGGCAGAAGTCAAGCATATTTTTACTATTAAATGAAGGTATTTAGAAAGTAAATTAAAAGTAAATTATAGGAATCGAAGTGGGTATTGACTTGTCCGGGAGCCGCATGGCCTGAAAGAATGACAGGCAGGATGCCTGTCCCACCATACAAATCCCTACAACTTATCGGTAGGACAGTCATCCTGCCTGTCGTTCGCTATGAGGTATCTTACTTGGCTATGGCCGACAAGAATTTCGCGATCAAGTGGTCTAGTACCATGTGGACGTCCTCGACCGGCCCGTATTCGCCTTTGTCTGTCTCCACGTGGATCGCATGCCGGGCGATCTCTTTCATCCTTCCCCCGTCGAAACCTACGATCGCCACCGGTATGCCGCCGTTTTGGCCTGCGTATTCGAGAGCTTTGATCGCGTTTGGCGAGTTGCCGCTGGCCGAGATTCCCACCACTACGTCACCGGGTCTCATCAAGTTCCTCAATTGCCATGAAAAAATGTTCTCATAACCGATGTCGTTAGCCAGGCACGTGATAAATGCGCTATTGGCTGTGAGGCTCAAGCAGCGGAAAGGCGCGTGCCCCTCGGGGGACGCGCCGAAGCCGAAATCGTTCGCGAAATGGCACACGGTCGCGGCGCTACCGCCGTTGCCAAGAAAGAAGATCGTGTTGCCCGCCGCGCGGGCTTCGAGGAAGAGGTCTATAACGCGGCCAACAGCAGCGTAATCAAGGCCGCGCAGGATTGCAATGAGACGTTCCACGTATTCACGGGCGAACTCGGGGCCTGATTCACTGTTCGTGTGGGTCTTTTTCTGATCAGCTATGTGGGAATTTTTCTGCAAGGCGGCGCACCTCTATCTTTCGTCAGTTTGCCTCTTCGGGACAGTCTCTTGGCTTGTTTCCAAACGGGTTAATCGTAACTGTCTAGCTTATCGATATGATTTCCGCAGCTTGCACATGCAAATCGTGTGAGAAGGCACCAAATGCCGATGAACCCTTCACCCCAGCTCTATTTTCCTTGTTCAGCTTCCTCCAGGTGCATCAACTTTTCCCTCACCGATCCCGCGTCTCCAATAACCCGCTTCGATGATCCTGTTTCTGAGATGATCTTTTCTCTTACTTGTCCTCTTCTAGTCGGGCTGGCCTTTTTCGATAGGTTCTCGGGACCTCCTCCAGGCAAGGGTTGGTACTCCCACGGCGGTACAGGAGATTCGCCGGACCATAGTCCGATTCGAGACTGTCCTCGCGTCTTGTTCCAGCATTTCCAGCTCTTTCTCGAAGGGGAGGTACTTCTTGTACCACCACGCCAGACCTTTCCGTAGCAGTTCCTTGTTGAGGCATTCGCCGTCCACGAAAACCCAGGCTATGACTCTATCGAAATGATCGCGGAAGAGGGGCCTCACCTCCACCATACTCCCCAGGACCCGCCCGGATGTGTATAGGTGAGCCGCCTTCCCAAAGTCCTGCGGTTCTACTGGGCTGTCAATCCCATAAAGACGGACGTCTTCTACTTTCCCGTCTTCCGTCATCACTTTTATCTCGTCCGGTCGCACAACTCCGACGGCTTTCCCCATCCAGGACAAACAGGCATCGGGCACTGCGAGCGCAAGGAAGAAGATCAACGCCAAACTTGCCCTTTTCATTGGATCTCCTATGGTAGCACTGCCCGTGTATGGTTTGATCGGGGATCTTCCGCGTGCCAGTTTATCACTGCCTTCGTGCATCACGAAGCTATTTTACCACTCTTGTGACCTGGTTGCCAAAGACCGGCAATCCTATTGTATTGCCTGGCGCCGTCGCTTGTCCGGAAGCAGACGTCTGCTCGGACGGTGCAGGGTTGTATTCCGGGACAATCTCTTTCAAGATACGGCGCACTTCTATCTCATCGTTGTTTGCCCGCACTATATCGATAGCATGATCTATTTTCGCGATGACCTTGAACCCAGGATCGTCGCTCCGGTTGAAGATCTGAATCTTGGCGTGCGAGGTCTCGAGACATATTTCACTATCCTGACACAGTTCCTCGAATATCTTTTCGCCCGGCCTTAGGCCGATAAACTCTATAGGAATTTGACCCTCTTGCTTTCCCACAAGCTGGAACAACTGGTGCACCAGGTCAACAATCTTGATCGGGTCCCCCATATTCAGGACCATGATCTGGCCGGACTCTCCAAGCGCGGTAGCCTGTAGCACCAACGTGACTGCTTCAGGAATAGTCATGAAATATCTTCGCATCTCAGGATGGGTGATGGTAACAGGCCCTCCCCGAGCGATCTGGTCCATAAATATTGGGACCACGCTACCTTCTGAGGCAAGAACGTTCCCAAACCTGACTGATAGGAACCGCGTGCGACTGACGCGGCCGAAGGCCTGGCAATAAATCTCGCAGACCCTCTTGGTGGCTCCCATGACACTGATGGGATTAACCGCTTTGTCCGTGGATATCAACAAAAACCGGGATACGCCGAATTCATCCGATGCGCCCGCGAGCGTTTGGACCCCTTCCACATTATTCTTAAAGCACTCGACCGCATTGAGTTCCTGCATTGGGACGTGCTTGTAGGCTGCGGCATGAAAAACCAAATCTGGTCGAAACTTTCCGAATTCAGAATAAACTCTAGTACGGTCTCTCACATCGCATAACAGCGGGATTACCACTCCATCCTGCGCAAATTCCGTCAATTGTCTATGAATAAAAAACAAGTTGTTTTCGGCCCGTTCCATTAAGACGAGGATCTTCGGCCTCCGTTTGAGGATCTGGCGACAAAGCTCGGACCCGATGCTCCCCCCTGCGCCGGTGACGACAACCACCTTGTCGGCGATAAGATTCTGCACCTGCTCCGTATCGATCCGAACTTCCTCGCGACCCAGCAGGTCAGAAACAGTGATGTCCCTGAGCTGGGTCAGTGTTGATGAGTCTCCCATTATTTCGACCAGCGAGGGCAAAGTCTTGACCGCTACATTCAGGTTCTTCAAGGTATTATAAATGCGCTTCATCTGGATATTATTTGCTGAAGGAATAGCCACTATCACCAGATGAATGGGATTAGCTTGAACGTAGGCGGGAATGTCTTCGACGCCTCCCTTAACCTTGATCCCGTGAATAGTTACCCGTTGCTTGTTCGGGTCGTCGTCGAAGATTGCCTCCACCTCGAACCCGGTACCGGGATTTCGAATAATCTCACGGAGAATCATTTCGCCGGCATCACCTGCCCCTACCACGACCGCCTTCCGCTTACTATCGGTTTCGCCCCATCCCACATAGAGCCGAGTCCTTTCACGCAGGAGTCTCATGCTTATCCGGGCCCCGCCTATCAGTACGACGCTTGTAAAAAAGTCTATGAGAATCACTCCCCTTGGAATTCTCAGATATTCCCTGATCAAGGGCAACAAAAAGAGTGCAGTACCGCATATAAGACCTTGCAGGAGCAGCGTGGGAATATCGCTCAAGCCCACGTAACGCCAGTTCGTCGAATGTCCTCTCAGAAGATAAAAGACGAACACTTTCAGAAAAGCCACGTAAGGGAGCAGAAGTAAGCGCTGGCGCGAAAAGCTGAAGGGCACTTGGAAATCGAAGCGGAATTCGTAAGAATACCAGAAGCTGATTCCTGACAGCGCAAGGATTATGGCAAACAGCCAATAATTGAAATGAACGTAGCGTCGCACAAAGTTCAAGGCCCTTTCTACGTATGTCAGAAGGCCACTTGCCTTGGCCCAACTGTCTGGGACCTTCATTGCAGACCTCAACCTTGAGATGGATGTCGCCGCGGGAGCGGCACAGCAAAAGCCCTTTCGATCCTTGCTTCATAAATTATGTACCGGTTGACCGGCAAAAGCAAGCCACCTTTCATTGCTATTCCGGCTATTCAACCCGTTTGTGAGACCGTCGCTCCCCCAGACCCCTTTTCTTTAAGTCTAACGAAAGGCATTATGTTATTGTCATGACTCCTAAAAGGGCTTGATCATTTTCTTGCCGCGAAGTAATGCTTTTATCAACAGAATCATCATGCGGTGACAAACGGCCATTGCCACCCGGAGAACCTGAATTGAATCGCTTCAGCTCCGAATCCCCGAAACATGATTCACCTCGTTTCACCAGGATCATCCATGCTCCTTAGCGAGACATTGCGGGCCGAAATACGCCGGTTCGCGGCTGACTTGAGTTCGGATCAGCCGGTCGGCACCGATCGCTGCTGCAATTGGACTCAGCACCATATCTCAACAGCGTTGTCCCAAGGGATCGGCCCGTGGCTATACAGGACGCTGCAGAATCATCATGAGATCGGCCTTGACGCTGAGTCTTGGGACCGGCTTAATCGTTCCTACTCCCAATCCATGATACTGAGCCTTGCTAACCAGGCGTGCTTTCGAGAAGTTGTGGGGGCTCTCACGACAGCACAGATGCCAGTGCTGGTGCTCAAAGGGGCCTATCTCGGGACCTTTGTTTACCGGAACCCGGCCCTGCGGCCCATGAGCGATCTGGACTTGTTGGTTCGCGACGAGCATTTTGAACAGGCCAGACGGCTCTTAAATAGGCTGAGATTCGGGATCAGCGCCGAGCCGCTGGAGGGCGAGTATCGTATTTTGCAGCCGGCCCTCGCCCACGTGCGCCCAGGAATATTGCCATGTGCAGTAGACCTTCACCGTGCGCTGTTCTCGATGGATTATTACCGCCTGCCCTCTTCCCTAGTGTGGCAAGAGGCGGTAGATGGGGAACTTCATGGGCAGCCTGTATTCTTCCTATCGAATGAACTTAATTTTATCCACATGGGAATACATACGCTAACCCACATCGACCTCATACGTGATTGGCTGGACCTGGTCCTTTTTCTGCGCCGAATAGGCCTTGACTGGGACAAGCTTGCCTCACTGGCAGAATCGCTCGGGGTCTTGAGGCCCCTCCATTGGGTTTTCCATAACCTGAAGCAGGATTGGGGCGTTGAGCCCCCGAAGCCGTTTGCTGATACCCTCGCCGCTTATGTCCCCGCTCGTATGGAAGACCGGGTTATCATACATAAGTTTCGGTACCTCTGGCGATTCGTGGCGAGACTTCAAGGTTTTTACCGGTTTGGGGCGTACGACTGCGCTATTTACACCAGAGGCTGTTCCCTACGGGGACTCACGGGGACGGCAAATTGGGGGTCCGAGGGCGGTTAATGTACATGGCTTCTAGGATAAACTATTTTCTGGCTTTTTACCGGCATCGCTGAAAGAGGCCAAGGCCGTTTGCGCTGAGACTCTTCGACACCCTCAGCTTGCTGCTTTTGGGACAGAGTGCTGCCCAGGAGCTTCTCCTCACGTCTTACGCGCTGCGTTTATGATAATATTTGTGATAGTGATAACCGTATCGACCCTGGCCGTACCTGTAGTAGCTGTAGCGGGAGGACTTTCCGCCGGCCATATTCCGTACTGTTCCAAGTACACGTCCCTGTCCCCTGAACACGGAGTCTTTTGCCTGCCGCAAGATATCGACCGGAGTCTCTCCGGCCTTTGTCACGAGGACCAGACCGTCGGAATAGCCGGAGAGAATTGTGGCATCAACCAATCCCAGCACCGGAGGAGCGTCGAGGATTACGTAATCAAACGTTTTTCTACACGCGTCAAAAATCTGTTGAACGGTTTTGGTCTTGAGCAGGGGGACAGGGTTTTCCGGGATGGTCCCCGAAGTCATGTAAAACAGCCCCGGAACGTGGGATTTCCTGATTGCCTCTTTGACATCTATACATTTGCCGGTTATCAGGTCGCTAAGGCCAGCGCCGGTGAGATCGCAGTTGAACACTTCGTGAATACGAGGCCGCCTCAAGTCGCAGTCAATGACAAGCACCCTCTTGCGTTCCGAAGCGATGACGGTGGCCATGACAATCGAAATAAGAGTCTTCCCTTCAAGAGGCAGAGCACTGGAGACACACATCATTGAAGAGCCTGAATCGTTTGGGATACAGGCCGATATAGTGTTTTGGACTATTCTTATCGCATCGGTGAAAGGAGACGACGGAAATTCATGAGCCATGAATTCAAACGGCGTCTTCTTGGAGTTAATTTGCATGAACCCTCGGCCTCGATCTATTATCGGAACAGCTCCCAGGATCGGCAAATTGAGGCGCTTCTCAATTTCCTCGGGCGACTTGGCGGAAGTGTCGAATATGGCGAGACCGACGGCTAAACAAATCCCGCCAAACAGTCCGAACATTGCGCCCATCAATATGATCTTGTTCTTGCGGGGACTTATCGCTGTAAGCGGCAGAGTTGGGGAGCTATTAATAGAAACACTGTGTCCCATGACCCCGTGGTCCAGGTCGGCCTGCTTCGTCTTCTGGAGGAGCATCAGGTACATCTGGCTGTTTGCGTCCACCATCTTCTTGAGGATCTCGTACTGTACCGACAAGGATTTCACATTCATGGCGTCTTGCTTTGTCTTCTCGTACGTCTCCTCGGATACAGCTTCCTTTTTCCGTGCTTGTTCCACCGCGGAAGACAAAGTATTCTTTTCGAGTTCTGCTATGGCTTCTTCCATTGAACGAATTTTATTTTGGAGTAATGCCATCTTGAAATATTCAGGAGAATATATGGCCTTCATTCCCGTATATTCAGATTTCAGCGCGGCCAACTGACTTCTTAGATTCTGTAGATACTCATTGCCGACGCTGGACGGTAAGACCCTTTCTTTTTCGTATTGCATGGCCTCAAGATTGATCCGCTGGTCTTTGGACTGCAAAACCGATTCGCCGGCCTTTTCAAAGGAGTTGAACACCTGGTTAGTGCTTCTATCCAAGAAAAATACCCCGTGTTTCTTAGTAAAATCCAGGAGATTAGCCTCGGACTCTTTCAACTGTTTTTCCGTTTCGGAAAGCTCTTTACCCAACCAGGCCCTCACCTTGGAGGCCACCTCCCCTCTCTTTCGGCGGGTCTCATCTACATACGTTTCTATGTAGGTCTGGAGCATCTTCTTTGCCAGCATGGGATCTGATGCACCCATTTCCACTTGTATCAACTGCGTCCCCTTAAGTGGGGTAACGGAAATCCGCGACAGCACGGCGGTGATCGCTGCGTCTGTCTCTCTCTCCTTAACATCACCGGCCTTGGATTCCGGCTGCTCCTTTGACCGGTCGACCGCGGAGGAACTGGCCGGAGAATCCGCGGCAGGCACACTTTCCTTCCCGTTTTCCGCTTCAGCGGACCGCGGTGCGTTCATGCGTTTCACGAACTCTGCTGCAAGGCTCCTACTCTGCAAAGACTCAATCTGGGTTTGGTAGTAGAGATCGAATTGTCCAAAGAACGAAAACATATCATTCATATTAGTTGAACTTGGGAATACCTTTTCAATTTCCACGACTGCACGTGAGCGGTAAAGAGGCGTGGCGTAGTAAGCATAGAAAGCCCCAATACCGGTGCCCAAGGCGACCAGTGCGATGACCATCCATTTTCGATAAAGTATCGCGTATAGATATTCCGAGAGCGGTTTGCGCTCTTCGAACGGGACGTCAATGAACCCAGGTACTTGACCGTATCCCTGATTCGATTCCATCCATGGCGGCTGGCTGTTCTCGCCGGCACTGTTGCCTCGCGTAACAGGGTTGCCTATTCCGAAACCCTGGTTGGTACCATTCATATTATGCCTCTCATACCTATGGAACGCCGGAACTGCACTGGCCACTGGTCCTCAAACCAATCGCTCGTCCGGTGGCTTCAGTACAGCGGCATATCTGCCTCTTGAACTCTTAATTTGGTTTTCGCTGAAACCCGAAATGCAGAACATAACTCGGAAGGCAGACTATACCTTTCTTTTCATGATACTCGGCCGAACATTACGTTGCAATGGTTGTGCCGAGATGGCAATCACGAATCCTTATTTGCACCAGACAGTCTATTTCAACCCGGACATGTAGAGAAGCTGCTGCTCTGCCGGGTGCATGCCCATCCAATGGACCTCTCCTGATTCTATATCATATACCGCACCTATTATCGCCAGACCGCCACTCCTGACCTCGCGCCTTATGATAGCGCTGGATTTGAAAAACTTTTCGGCTGCAATCCAGACATTGGCCTTGACGGCCTCGTAAACAAGAAGATCTCCGGTCGCCCCAGGATATTCAGCCTTCGCCCTGGCTACCGCCGGAGCGATGAGTTCCGCAAGGGCATTCATGTTTCCGGAAACTTCTTCGCCTTTTGCCACCGCTGTTACTGCTCCGCAACGCGTGTGGCCCAGCACGGCGATCAAGGATACTCCCAGATGTTCCACAGCGTATTCAATGGAACCCATTTCTGTGCCGCCGGCCACATTCCCGGCTACCCGGACCACGAATATGTCGCCTATCCCCCTGTCAAAGAGAAGCTCTACCGGTACCCTTGAATCGGAACAGGCGAGGACCGCTGCAAATGGCTGTTGCCCTTGCCCAGCCGTCAAGCTCCGCCTTTGCCGGTCCTGATTCGGCCGCTGCTCATTGCCGCTAGCGTAGCGGGCATTCCCCTCTCTGAGCACGTCCAGGGCCTCTTGACTTGACAACTTGAGGTTTCGCATTGTCATCGCCTCGCGGTGGTCCAATGTAGCGTTTCGCTGTCACCTACCACTTGATTTGCTTTCCAACCAAAAGACATTTCTGCCACACTACACTGACCCTTCTCGTATCATCGCCCTCTAAGGCCAGAAAACCATTCAGTTCTCTGGAGCCAAAGTACTAGTTAGGAAATCCGCAATCAGGTAATCCGGGAGCATCTTTGTCACGGATCCCTTCTCCAAAACCGCCAGTGGCATGGAGGGATCTACGCAGTTGTTTATGTCCTGAATTACCGTGATTCCACCGGCTTCCCGAATTTGAGTCAAGCCTTCAGCTCCATCCTTTCCTGAACCGGTCATTATTATTCCGACTGCCCGGCTGCCCGCGAAGTGCGCATAGGATTCAAACATTCTATCAATCGCTCCCGATGTGCCGTTGTGAGAAGCCATGGGCACAAAACTGAACCTCACGTTACCGTCCGCGTCAGCATCGAGGAAAGGTCCGGAATCTCCCGAACAAATGTAACAAGTCCCCTGTTCGATGGGAGCAGACCCATCGGCTTTTTTGACGGGAACTGCACTATGCGCGTCAAGATAGGACACGAACGGATCCACGTAGCGCGAACCCGCCAGAATGACTGCAACCAGGACATCATGAAAACCAGGAGGAAGGAGCGGAACTATCCTTAACAGAGCATAATAACCGCCGGTTCCTGCACCAATACCGATGAACCAGGTGGCCGCATCCGGTGACCGGCCCCTTGGAGTTTCGGATCTCACCCGGTGACCTGGGTGAGATCCTCATGTATCGGGATCGGCCTGTCCTGATTGCAGCAGCGCGCTTAACTTTGGCTACAATTTCAGCTTGTTGAGCATCAAGGCTCACATCTTCGCGCCGCGAAGGTTTGGCTATCACATCGATTGCGCCATACTTAAGGGCGTCGAAAGTGGTCCTGGCCCCTTCCACTGTAAGAGCGCTGATCATCACTGTAGGGACCGGATGTTTCACCATGATGTGTTTGAGCGCGGTGATACCGTTCATCCTGGGCATCTCTACATCCATGGTGACCACGTCCGGTCTGAGACTCCTGACCATGTTGAGTGCTTCCAGTCCGTCCTTGGCCCACCCCACGACTTGCAACTTTTCGTCATTCTGCAGTATGGCCGTTATCTGTCGGCTCATGAGCGCGGAATCGTCCACTACGAGAACTCTTATTTTGCTGTTACCGCGCTGTTGAGTCATCCGACTTGCCCTTGAGTCCTGCGTCTCCCCTTAGCACTTCCCGTGCCAATTGAATGTAAGCCTTTGAACCGGGAGATTGAATATCGAAAGCAATAACAGGCGCTTGTCGGTATGGCACCTCCGCTAACCGCGGATCTCTGGGAACAATAGTCCTGAAAACGCGATCCTTGAGGTACTGCCGAACCTCCTGTACCACTTTGATGGTGAATCCTGCCCTCTTATCGGCCATTGTCAAGAGAAAGCCAAAAATTGCCAGTTTGGTATTGTGCAGCCTCTTGATTTCCAACGCGGCCCTCAAAACTCGCCCCACTGTTCCCATGGAAGCATATTCGCATTGGATTGGAACCAAGTACGAATCGGCTGCCGTCAGAGCGGCATAGGTAGGATTGTCCATCCTGGGAGGACAATCGAGGAAGATAAAATCGTAGGCAGGTCTGAGCTGTTCGAGGACACGGCTGAACATGGTGACGTCTCGCTGCAGAATGCCGCAGTAAAATGCCTCATCGGCAACGGACCTGACGTTAGAAGGAATGAGACTCAGGTGAGGTAAACGGGGATTAGCCGAGTAGATTGCTTCCTGGGGCGCCGTACCGTCTCTGACTACATCGAGAAGGCCGATGGGAGTATCTTCAGACTCCAGGCCAAAGCTCTTTGCCAGCCCGCACTGTGGATCCAAGCCGATCAGCAGGACTTTCCTGTTAATCGCGGAAATGCAGGCACCCAGGTTCACAGCTGTTGAGGTTTTACCCACCCCGCCCTTCTGGCTGACTATGGCAATGATCTGGCCCATAAGCTTGGATATCCTCTTACATGTCCAGAGAGCCGACAAGCGAGGAGCGATGCGCTTGTTGACCGTGCCGCATCTCTGTCGCCGCGAACTGTCTTTGTTTGGAAATGACGTCTTCAATCACTTCAGTGACGTCCAGAACCAGCGCGATGGTACCGTCGCCGAGTATCGTAGACCCTGCAAGGCCTCTGCTTTCGCACACGTGCTCCGCCAACGGTTTAATGACCACGTCCTGTTCGCCGACAAGCTCTTCCACGAGGAATCCTACCGTCTTCACACCCGTGGTGGCAAGAACGAGGTATTTTAGGCTTTTAGATGAATCGTAGTCTTTCAGGTTGAAGACTTTGTTCATCCTAAGTACTGGTATTGTCTCGTCCCTAAATTTGATTACTTCAAAGCCCTCGATGGTAGAGATGTCCGCTGGGGAAACCTGGATGATCTCTCTTACAGACGTGAGAGGCACGGCAAACATGTGTTGCCCCATCTTGATTAGCAATGTCTGTATGATAGCGAGAGTCAACGGTATTTTTATGGAAATTCGTGTGCCTTTGTTTTCCCATGATTCGATTTCGACGTGTCCGTTGATCTTCTCCACATCTTTTTTTACTACATCCATACCGACTCCGCGGCCGGATGTTCGCGTTACCCTCTTACTTGTCGAAAAACCGGGCATGAACAGGAAATTATAGATTTCCTGGGACGACACAGTTTTTGCTTCCTGGGGTTCAATCAGATGGTTTTCTACGGCTTTTTGTATTACGTCCTCGTAGCTTATTCCGCTTCCATCATCTTCGACATCGATCACGACCTGATTCCCCTGGGAGTAGGCGTTGAGTATGATGGATCCTTCCTCGCTCTTGCCCCTTATTTTTCGCTCTTCTCTCCCTTCTATGCCGTGGTCCACAGCGTTCCTGATCAAGTGGACGAGGGGATTGTAAATCTGTTCAATAACTCTCTTGTCTACCTCGGTCTCCCCTCCGTGGACCTCCAGGCTTACTGACTTCCCTACCCTGCGCGAGAGATCTCTGATAAGACGAGGCATCCTGTTGAAAAGCTGGCCGACCGGGAGCATCCGAAGCTTCATGACGCCTTCTTGAATGTCGTTGGCCACGCGTCCTAGTGACTGGCTGGCTTCCCCCACCTTTAAGCTCAGGTCCTTGACCGACTGGATTTCCTTCTTACTGACATCACGAGTAGTCAGCAGTACCCGATGCAGGTTTTTCAGATCCAGCGACAGTTGCTCGACGAATGAACGATTAACGACCAGTTCTCCAACCTGATTCAACAGGTACATCTACCTTGGCCGAGTCTACACGCATGGTCCGAACCATACCGCTGTCTCGGACGTCTCTAGCGGTGGTGAGGTCTTGAAGAAATTTCGTATCATGGGTACCGGTTATCTCGGATGTGGAGGTCTCTTCCCCAGCGGATAAAGTTTCGCTCTGGGCTGGGGCTCGCTCGGACGGCGCGGGTTTCACAGCACCCAATATTTCTTCGGTAGTGGCCTCTTGCGTAGGCCCTCCATGCTGTGCGGCAGTTATCTCCCGAATATCGGGTACAATGGCGGTCTTGGCTCTTCTGTCGGCAGATCGCGAAACGTCAGCCATCCCTTGAGCAGTGACACCCGCTTCACCGGGTTGCCTCACGGCGGCCGAATGAGGGGCCGACTGTTTGTCTTCCCACGCCACAGCGGACTTCACCTCCGCGGCCGTGCCGCCGTTGAGTCCGAGCAGGCCGTCAGAACTCAAGGCCGTTTCCAGGGCGTTCAGGAAACGCTCGAACTTCAGCATGCTTTCTTCCATAAAGGTTAAGTTCTTGGAAGAGAGTGAGTCGGTTCTCTCCGAGCACCAGAGCACTTTTTCATGCCATGCGTCGAGGAACGCGGCAAGATTTTGATAGTCCATGTAGCTCGACGATGACCGGATCGACTTGATCAAGTCTGCAGTGGTCTCCATATCGCTGCGGTCCGCGGTCCCCTGCTTGATTTTGTCGGCTAGCCGACGGAGCTTGTCCGTGATCTCCCAAGCGTAGGACAGAAATATCTCTATGATTTCACGATCAGTGTCTTCCCCGATCGTGTCCAATTCTTCGAGCAAGTCGGAGGCCATTGAAGGCGGAAAGGGATTGGATTCGGCAGCATAGGGTTCCGCCAGGGACTTTGCATCACCAAAAATCCCTTCAAATTCCCGAAGAAGCTCGTCATCTACATCCGCCAACATGGAGCGCTCACCGGGCTTGCGGGAAGGCGGTGGCGGTTTGGGAGCAGCGGAAGCCCCCCCCATAATTTTTAAAATGAATTCGGCTGTGGAAGGAGTCACAGCAGGAATTGCAGTCAACGCTCGGACATCAGCGCCGACCAACTGCTCCATCGATGAGAAGCCGGCATTCTCCAGGGCATCTATTACTGCCGAGTCCAGACCCGGAATCTGTTCCAGGGATCGGCGAAAAGCAGAGGCTTCGAAAGAGGCCTCGAAAGAAGGCACAGTCTCGGTAATCTCTGCCAGAGTAGACGATACTTCTTCTTCCAACGGGAAAAGGCCTGCGGGGTACCAGGGTCGTAGTTGGTGCAGAAGCGCCCGCAGATCCTGGATCTCCTCAGAAGAGAGCCGTTCGCGGTCAGACGGGATTGCCGAAAGCTGCCCTCCCATGGATTCCAGGATGCCGGCCGCCTCAGGCATCCCGATACCTCTCATGGTTTCGGTTAAGGTGCCGATCATCTCGAGAATTGATAAAATTACCTCGGCAGGCTGCAAACCATCCTCTAGATCGTCCAGATAGAGAGAAACATTGAGAATGTGTGGCACAGTTTCCTCGAGAGAGGCTTCCAAATCCGGCCCCGGAGGAGCAGCGGCGCGGGGAGCATCCCTTAGCTCCTCCGCTGTGACCACGGTCGGGTCCGTCTCGGAATCTTCGACAACTGTTTCTTCATTAGAAGCTGTCAACTCCTGGCCGATCGAAGCCGAAATATCCGTGTCAACAGCAGTTTGCCCTGAGTCAACCAGACCCCGGTCGCCGGACTCGGTTGGAAAAAATTCGTAAAATCGTTCGCCTTCGCTCGTAGCCTGATCTACGTCTACGGAAGGTCCTTCTTCAGCAACACTTGGCCCCGCGGACGTATCTTCCATGTCAATGCCCGCGCTGGCCTCAAAGGACGCCCCTTCCTGGGAACCTGTTTCATCCATTTGTTCCTGCTCAGCGATGAAAGCTTCATCCGCGGGTTCCGAAGTTATAGGGGATCGGACCGAAGACTTTGGCAGAAATTCCTCCAACTCCTGCATCATGCCTGAGATTGGCGTTTTCTCTTGGTGCTGCTCTGCCACTTCCGCAATTAGAGTCAGGAGCAGATCCTTCGCCCGAAACAGGAAGTCGATGATTCGAGCGTCCAATCCGATGGCCCCTTCGCGAACACGATCCAGAAGGTTCTCGACCCCGTGAGTGAGAGTGCTGGAACGTTCAAGGCCTATATATTCGGCTGAGCCCTTTATGCAGTGAACCGCACGGAAGATGTTGTTCAGCAATTCCTGGGATCCGCCTTCCTTTTCGACCCGCATAAGGCTGTTGTCCATCTCTTCCAGCAGTTCCCGAGCTTCGCTGCTGTAGTCCTGAAGAATTTCAGTGTCAATCATCTTCTTTCCTCTCGGTCGGCCGCGACTCTCGAAATGCGACCGAATGGACTTTTGCAAACCTGCCGAAAAAACCGGCTGAGGACCACCTATTTTTTAACCTGAGGTCCCTTCGCGGTGTGAACGACTTTTCGGCCATCGAAGTGAGTCTGATAAAACTCGAAGTCCTTCACCACAGAGCCCAGCATCTCCAAATCTCTCTTGATAACCCCGACCTGTTCCTGTAGTTCCGCCTGGCCTGCCGATTTGTCGCCCCGGTCGAGCAGTTTTTCGATCCTTTCAACGGCGGACGACGATTTGCCTACGGCAGTCCCGGTCAACAGGAGAACTTCCTGGTAATTCGCCGCCAAATCGTTTATGACTTCAGCCAGTTCCCCTACCTCGTCACGGCCATTTGGCCGGATCGGGTTGCTGAGGTTGCCATTTGACATTTCTTTGGTGGCTCTCACCACTTGCTTTAGCGGTCGGTAGATCTTGTGCACATACAGATAAATCATGGATGCTACGCAAAGAATCGTAACGCCCAGCACCAGGAACATGCTAGTCCTGACATGATCCAGGAGTTCCGCCTGAACGGGAACCGTCATCAGTGGATCACTTGTCGGATTGCTCACCCGGACTTTGCCGGCCTTTGTTATTTCACCGCTGACATCGATCACGAACTTTATATCCACAGCCACTGCGGCCAACGCTATCAAGCAGAAAACCAACAGGACCTTATTGCGCTCCACTGCCCTGAGCAAAGGGGAAAGCCGTTTCCCATCCGAAGGAGACGGGTGACGGCCGCGGTCGGAAAAGGGCTGGTCTCTGGGCGGTTGGGAAGTCATCACTCTTACTGCTTCAACTCCATCTCTCGGATCACCTGTGCTATCGACATGTGATCGGTCTTGTTTATGAACCCCTTGGCGCCCAACTTCTCGGCCTCAGCTTTGTACTTCTCATCATTAAGAATGGTGAGAAACAGGATATTGGCGTCCGGGTCCTCACTGAGGATTTCCTTCGCGGCCGTAATCCCATCCTTGTCCCGCATGGTGATATCCATAGTGACCAGGTCAGGCCGGAGGGTCCTGTACAGCTCGACTGCCTCGTTGCCGCCTTTTGCCTCACCGACCACGGAATGGCCCTGAGCCTTTAGCTCTTCAACGATCCGCTTCCGCATAAAGCCCGAGTCATCGACCACAAGGACCCGTATGCCCATTACACACCTCGCAACAATGGACTTCACCATGCTTCAATTAATTGTAGACCGATTCGGTACCTACTAAATCTCTTTCGTGATCCTGAACTGTTCGACCAACTCACCAAGTTCATCGGCAACCCTTGACAGTTGCTGCGTAGTTTCCGAAGCGGCAGCAGCCCCTTTCGCGTTGTTGGACGCGACGTCGGACATTTCCGTCATGATTTGCCGAAGAACCGCGGATCTCTCCGTCTGGAGACCAGTGAGTTTGGTGATGTTGTCTGCACGAGCCGTAACACCGGTCATTTCCTGCGTGACAGCATTAGAGGTTTCCACCTCTGAGCCGGCTTTCTCCAGAATGTTCCGGCTGAGCGCCCTGATCTCTCCCATAAGGGACGCAGCCCTTTCCCTGCGTTTGGCCTGTTCAGCCGTGAGGCCGAGAATGTCCTGGGCCAAAATAGTCAGTCGTTCCATAGCCTTTTGGACATTGCCCGCGTCCTGGGTCTGCTGCACGGTTCCTTCAGAAATACCGGTGATGAGAGAGTTGGTTCGTGCCACAGCTTCCTGGATCTGCGCCAGGGAATCACGGCTGGTGGCTGACAGGCGCTCCCCTTCGTTCGACTCTCTTGTTACTTTCTTTGATGAGGTCAGCGATTTCATTGGTTGATTCGGCGGTTCTCTCTGCCAATTTTCGAACTTCATCGGCAACTACCGCGAACCCTTTGCCGTGTTCCCCGGCTCGTGCCGCTTCAATTGCCGCATTAAGAGCCAGAAGGTTGGTCTGCTCTGCGATCGACTGGATGACGGCCATGATGTCGTTGATCTGTTCGGAGCTGTCCGCGATGCCTCTCATACCTTGCACCACCTTCTCGACGGCAACGCCTCCTTCACGGGCAAATCGGTCGGTCATTTCCGACTGGCGTGCAGCTTCCGCCGCGCTAAGGGCCGTTTCCTCAATCGCCTTGGCCATACGGGCCACAGCTTCGGCTGTCTCCTGAGCGGCTGAGAACTGCTCGCCGGCCTTTCCGGCAACTTCCTTGGCGGTGGCGCCCATAGCCTCGACGACGTCCTCTCCCTCACGGGATTGTTGGTCCTGGTCACCAGCGCTCTTGGCGACTCCTTCGATTTCAGCCGCCATATTCTGAAGTGACTGAGACGTCACTGTGGCGGAGTTCAGCGTATCCTCCGCGTTACTGGAGACCTCCTGCGCCGTCGCACCCATTGCCGCGACCCGTTCGAGCACGTTACGAGCGCGTTCGGCCTGGGCTGTAGCGTTGACCACGATGTTCTGGGTGGTATCGTTCACGACCACTGACGACTCACGCACCCTGCCGACGCCTTCGAGGACCGCTGTGAACGCTCCCTGCAGCCGTTCAAGAAGGCCGTTGAACGTTTCTGATGCCCTCCCGATTTCATCCCTTGTTGTAACCGGGGATCGAAGTGTGAGGTCAAGGTTCTCACCCACCTGCCCCATGACCTCTGCCATACGGGAAACAGGCCGGGAAATGGCTGCAGCGATGATAACCGTGGTGATGATGACGATGATTATGATGCCGCCGATGCCCATGATGGTGTTGTTACGAATGATCGGCAGGTACGCCATGATCTCACTCTTGTCCGCTCCGGCTCCCAGTGACCATCCCAACCCCGGAAACTGACCCAGACCTCCTGGATAAGCTAACCCGATGATCTTGTTGTCGATTACGTTTGTCTTTACGTTTCTGAACTGGTAAACAATGTCAGGGTCTTTTTTCTTTATGGCCTCGGTCAAGTGGGGCAGGTTGATCTTCGGACCGGATACTTCATGAGCGTAAATGTCTCTCGATGGGTGTATGATCGGTTTGTTTTTGCTGACCACCCAGATGTAACCGCTGGTACCAATCTTAATATCGGATATTATTTTCTCTACCGGCGTCCACTTGAGATACGCCAAGCATGACCCCTTGAACATTTTCGCCCACCTTTACCGGGGCTGCGATCCCAAGGGTCCACCCGCCGGAAGTCGGGTCGAGTTGTTCCACCACGGGCGATTTCTGAAAGTCAGTGAGGAAGAGCTTACCGCCTTTGGCTCCTTTGAAGGCATCGTTTCCTGAGAAGTCGATGCCCACCAGCGCGGGAGCGCTCGAAGCAATGCAGTTGCCCTTTGAGTCAAGGAGAAAGACGCACTCGTACGCTCCGTAAAGTCTGACCGTCTCTCGGAGCATCTGGGAAGCGTCCTCCCGGACCTCGGCGACGTCAATGGCTTCTTTGATCGGCCGCAGGTCGGCCCAAACCAGAGCGTCACTGACACGGTCGTTCATGAAGACGTTAAGGGACTGGCCCGCGGATTCAGCGAGTGTTTTCATTTCTCGTTTCGCCGATTTCTCCGCCTCATCTGCGATGATCTGATAACCAAAGTATCCCGAGACGGCCAACGGGACAATAGTTATCAAGAGGAACCAGAACAGAAGCTTATTTCTAACGCTTCCGCCCAGACGTAGTTTACTGATGATGCTCATGGCCTTTCCTCCTGGAATTAGTATCGTCTGAAAACTGTTGAGAGTCTGCTCCCTGCTATTTCATCCGGCGGCACAAGAGCATGCCGCATTTTCTAAACCTGTTCTTCTCGCCAGGTCGACTTCGAATCGCCGGCAAGGGCCGTTAGGCTTCCAGTTCCTCGGGAATCAGCCGGGTTACGCCGTCCAGCGCTAGCTTTTCGTCTATTGAAAGGATCTTCTTGAAATCCAAGACAATGAGGATGCTTTCGTCAAGATGGACTACTCCGCTGATGTACGCACTCTGCACCCCGGCAACAATAATATCCGGAGGCGGCGAGATCTTCGAGGCAGGGACCGTTATGACTTTCGCCACAGAATCCACGATGAAGCCGGTCACATTGCCTTCTATCTCAACCACCAAAATTCGGGTTCCTGGTTTTTGTCCGTCAGGTTGAGGATAGTTCCGCAAACGGAGCCTCTTTCTAAGGTCCAGCACCGGGATTATGTTCCCTCTAAGGTTGATGACGCCCTCCACGAAATCCGGTGAATTAGGGATTTCGGTAATGTTGGACATCATGATGATCTCCTGGACCACGAGTATTTGCACGCCGAATCGCTCGGGTCCTATGGTAAAGCTGATCATCTGGACAGATTCTTCTGCCTCCGGGATCCTCTTTAGAGCTTGCTGTCTACCGTTCATGAGATCTCTCCTGTTTCGGGCGCGGCGTGCATGCCTAGCACCACCTACTTGATTAACTTTTGAAAGGTCTCGGCCAAGCTGTCAGCCGAACACTTGTGATCTATGATACCTTCCAGCAAGGCCGCTTCGGCCATTCTGGGATCCACACTCGAGACGGGGTCTTGAACCATAGTTGTTCCGCGGGCTTGTTTCACGGCCCTGAGACCTTCCATCCCTCGGCTCGGCCCTCCGGATAATAGTACTGCCACGAGGTTCTCGCCCATGACCTTAGAGGCTGACATGAGAAAGTGATCGAGGTTGTTCGTTCGGGGAACATCCGATACAATTCTCAGAATGGACTTGCCGCCCTCCTCACTCAGATCAAGAGGCACCGTGGCCGGATGAACGTAACAAACACCGTCAACCAAGATGGCGCCGGATTCCACCGGCCGCACTTCCAGTTTGCTCCTTCTATCCAAGTAATCGACAAAGGCGCCAATGGCTTCCTGCTGCATGTCGTGAATGACTACAATAGACGTCGGCAACTCCTTGGGGAGAAACGGAATTATGCGGATCAAATCCGTGCACCCGCCGGTAGAGGAGGCAAATACCGACAAGAACTTGCTGGGGGCAAATATTTCGGATGATGCCGCGGGCTGCTTGACAGGGGGTGGTATCTTTACCCGCCGGATTCTATTGAATTTGATACCACAGGCTTCTTTGATACGGTTGACCAGGTCCTCAGCCCGTCCATCGACCCGCCAGTTGTTTTGAGGTTTACGGAGAAAATCCACCCCACCAAGGCACAAGAGATCAAAGGGGTTTGCTCCTACGCCACCGACAAACCCGCTAAGGATGACCACGGGACAAGGGCTCCTAATCATGATGTGCATCAGGGCAGTGCTTCCCTTCATTACGGGCATGTCCCAGTCTAGAAGGATAAGATCAGGTCTTAATTCGTCGATTTTCGCCAGGGCCTCTTGGCCGTTCGTCGCATAGCCTGCGACCAGGAGGCCGGGATCCGATTGAAGCAATTCCTGAACGATCTTCCGTATGAAACGAGAGTCGTCAACTATCATAATTCTCTTTGCCGATTCCGCTTGGGCAGACACGGCTTGAGCCTGCGTGGGTTCCGCAGGAAGTGCCTTGCCATTTCCAGGATGCTCCAGTTTAACTGGTTCGCCGGCTAGCTGAGGAAAGGGTTCGAGTGCATGGCGAATCTCGTCACGCTGGCGTATCCCTTCCATCAACAAGCTCTGCCAATCCATAAACAGGGTCTGCTCTGGCACGGTGAAGACGACTTGTGAGAGAAATTCCCCAGCCTCCCAAGCCAGCATCTCGTAAAAGGCATCAACGCCTACTATTGAACCGCATTCCGCGTGTGCGATTCCGCCGTCATGAACATAAATAGAGCCCCGGCTGCCTTCACTGAATACTCTGATAAGCGTGCTCTCTTTTCGGTAGCAGAACATCTGAATCACATCTTCCAGCCTGATTCCTACTACTCGGCCTTTGAACCCTTGTTGCGGCTGAAGCATGTTGAAAAGCAGTTCCGCCATTGTTTCGTAAGAGAATGGTTTAACTATGAAATTGGCACAGCCCATGGCAAGAGCCGTAATCCCGTCGCCTTCCGACCCTTTGTCCGCCACTAGCACCACTTGGATGGGCAGCCCTTTCCGCCGAATTTCACGCAGTAGTTCCAATCCGTCGAGCTGGCCGGGGCGCTGGTGATCCAAAACCACCAGGTCGATGGGTGAGAGTTTGAACATTTCAATGGCCGTGGATACCGAATCAGCCGACGAAACAACATATCGGGGCCCCAACTCGGCAAAGTATGCCTCGATGAATCTATAGAGGATCTTTTCGTCTTCTAAGATAAGGATCCTTCTATCCGACAACGGCGGCTCCATCATTCTTCTCTTCACATTCCCATTCCAGCATGCGGGCTGAAGATCGTCGTTTCACTTACTGGCGGACCAGCCCCCAGAGGGACATTAACAACGCGGCCACGTACGATCCGGCGATCACGATTACCTGGGTAATCTTTGCGTCAGGTTCGGCTTTTCATCAGGTCCAGGAGGACACTAGTCGATATTCTAACGTTCCTTTCGGGTGGATCAGATTCTTGCATGTCGGTATGGGATGCATTCTTCCAGGAGATAATCTCGAAGAAAGCCTCGTCTCCAAGGCGATCAACTGTCTCGACACAGTAGATTTCTCCCTCCTTGATAAACATGGACCCCATCAGGCCACCCTTCTTGACTTGGATTTTTCTCGATTCTCCACTGGAAACTATCAATCGAACAGTTGTAAAAAGATCGTATCCCGAAAAATCCATGACCTCCGCGAGATCCTCGGGATGTGTATTCTTGGCAGCGCCCTCCAAGCGGCTATCAGCTTGTGAGGTATCCATTACGTTACCTCGTCCCAGTTTACGTCCTCCTCAAAGACCCCGTGGCAACAGAGACACGAACCGCCTCAGCGGCATCGAACGGCCAATCCACTGCTAAGAACCCTCCCCTCTGCAGCTAGAGCGACCGCCGTCATGGACCGAAATCACATACGGTCTATTGCGGGCAATTCTGGCTCTGGATTCAGTTTGAGTCTCTATTATTCCGCATTCCACTATATCACACGCAACTCCTCGAAATCAAGCAAGAATATTTCACTCAGATCGCGGCCTCTTGAGCAGCCTCTAAAGTTGATTACCGCTCCGACTCGTTGAAGAACCAAAAAATCGGCTTGCCGCCAGGGCTCTCGTTCAAACTCAACGGGTAGCAAATGGCATGCCACTGCTTCGCGATTCTGGCGTTATGAGGAGAATGCGAGGCCAATGGCCGACTTCAGGTGTTGATTGAATTGCAGATCTTCTGGGTGCTGCTCGTGGGGAATGGGTCAGAGTGGCTTGTCAATCAGTGCAGTAGAGAAAAGATCAATGATGCCGGGCGTTCATAGCGGAGCAAATCGACCTAGCGCGAGGTGTTAATAGGGCCTTTTTGACCTAAAACGAGTTTGCCTCCTCTGCCTTGTGAGCGCGTCGGGAGTTACGCTCTGTTCCTCCGTATCCGTAGGACCATTCCCTGGAGAAAACGGATGAGCCAAGGGATGCGCTCCATTTGCACACAGCGAATGAAGTACGCAGCAAGGACCATGAACACCAGCGGCGGGAGAGGCAGAGCAAGCTCCGGCGGCGCCAATCCGGAACGGGCCACTCTCTCAGTTGCCAGAGTGAAGGCATAGTAAACGAATATCATTACCAGACCCAGGGACACGTTGTTAAGCCTGCTATGTCCAATGTTCAATAGCCCCAAGGGGAAGGCTGTCAGCGCCAGGGCGAGGCAGGCAAGTGGATGAATGAATCGCTGCGTGACGAGAATACGTCCGAAGTTCTCCACTCGACGAACTGTACTCTATTTTTTCGGGACCACCTGTCGCTTCCTCTGCAATTACGGCCTCCACTCGATTGCGAATGCCGGCAATGGACATCTCTTCAAAAGATTTTGCGGCAGTCCCCATTCCGGCCTGTGCCAGCGGATACCGGAAGACGTAACTCTCAAAAACCAGGCTGCCGGTAGAATCACCGCGTCTGTCCTCTTTCAAGATGGTGCCGTTACGCAGATTCAAGATGAATGCCTTGCCCGACGGGTCCGGAGCCACCTTTCCCTTCTGGGCGAGGATAGTGGTAACCTCGTCAGGTTGCGAAGATTCTCTAATGAATACGTGGCTCATTACTCCCGTAGCTGAATCGATTTTCTCGACGTACAGGATGAGGTTTTTGAGCGAGTCAAAAAAGGTTCGCTCTTCGATTCCCGCGTCCGCCCGCTTGGTTGCTGCCTCTTGCATGAGCCTACGCCCATCGGAGATCCCTCTGGGGATAAGAACGAGCGTGCAAACAAGACTAAGAGCGAAGCCGATCAGGCCTAGGAGGAGCACCGGCGGCAACAGACGCAGTATCGAGATGCCCGCGGACTTAATGGCCGCAACCTCGTTGTCTGCAGCCATACGCCCCAGTCCCAGCAGGATCCCGATCATCATAGAAAGCGGTAGCACAGTTACCAGCGTTCCCGGAAGGGCGCTAATCAAGACCAGGAACAATATGAGCGTCAGATCGAGGCCGCCGACTTCCATGACTTTTTGCATAAGGGGGAGGAAACCTGCAATAAGGCCTGTGATGAGGAAAATCGCAAAACAGAAGAGAACTGAAACAACCACCTCTCGAAAAACATACCTAGCGATTATGGCCGGGCGGACCACCTGCGACGACCTCCACCTCATTTTTGAGCTTTAAAGTGGCTGAGAAAGACGCGTGGCCTGATGCGGGCTACTTTCTGGCTCAGGACCACGGGAGCAACATAGCACGCGATCAACGGACATGAGAAGACAGGACAAGACAAATTAGATGGTCGAGAATCAACGACCAAAATCGAAGGGGCTGAGGCATGCTCAATAAACTAACGGCCCGCCTCCGGCGCCGCCTGGGGAAAGAAAGAATTGTCGGGATCCAGGTGAGTTTAAAACAAGCGCTTGCTCCTCTCCTCGATCACAGAAGGTTTCGTCCCCGCAGCCGCGAAGATGTCGCCTCTGTCGAGAGGGTCAAATTGTTCAGTTTGTTGAATGCAGTCCCTGAAACTTTGGGTGCATGTGTGGTCAGGCCCGACAAAATCCGTTAGAAAATCCAGAGCTTTCTTCTTCCAATAATAAAGGGCCTCAGCATCAAATTCCGTGTCCAATACATGCCACCCTGCCTCTATCAAGTCATCAAGTCTCTTCCCGGAATTCATGGCGTCCCCCATAACCTGGTTGCCGGCTTCCCGGTGAAGCAGTTACTCGATACGTTTGGATAAAGACTAATTAGGCTAAATCTACTTTAAGATAGCGGCATCAGCTTGTCAATGACAAAGACAAGAAACTTCGCTTCCCCGCAGAACCATGAGCCTCCGGCCTCGGCACCTCCCCCGGCAGCGCCCGGAGGTTGCCGTCAGAGCCGTATAGATAGGCATAACGCACGCGGATCACGCATGCTGAAATGTAGTTGATTTGCCGTTTACGGCGATATTGATTCTCGTGACGATATGGTCAATCCAGTCATTTCTCCCACGCGTCGACTTCGTCTCCATGCCATCTCCACAGAGAGCCCCTGCTCACCTTCTTTCTCTTTCGCCTCAATCTCCATTTCCTCCAAATGAGAATACCTGTTTTCGTTTCATAGGCGATCCTGGCCCGTCGATACCGGGTATTGTGCAGATATATCCCTTTATATCAATAAGATATTGTATTTTGCTAATTTAATAGTTGATCTTTTTGCACGAATTTGATATAAGAACCGAAGGTAATTTTTTGAAGTCATTCTGGAAATTATCTATTTCATATAGAAGCGGATCCAACGATGATTCGTGGAGGTTGACATGAAACGACTCGCCCTCGTGGCCTCATGCCTATTGCTCTTCTGCGCCTACGCCAACTATGCAGGCGCTCAAACTTGGCCCGCCGGGATGCCAGGCCCGGGTTTTGGAGGCCCGCCGGGAGTCGGGATTCCAGGCTTGGGCGGCCCACCAGGAGCCGGGATGCCAGGCCTGGGGGCCCCGGGCGGTGGACCCGATTGTGGGACATCTCTGTGTCAGCCCGTGCTACCGTGTCCTCAAACACCGGCTTTGTTTGGCGGTTATGCGGCATGGCAAGTCACTACTGACCCCGGATCAATCAAATTCTCCACCCAGGGGACAAGCCTTATGATCGGCGAGGAGTTGACTACGATCCGGTTCAATGTGAACGGAGTGTGGACCGGCGTGTCGGCACGCGTACCCCTTGGTGACTGGATCAGCGCCAGGGCCGAAGGCAGGTTTCTCATCCCGTCGACGGAAACTGCCACCAACGTGACTCAGTTCGCCGCAGCGCCCCCCGTGAGCAGAACTTTTTCGGCGAAACATCGGTGGGGCATCATCGATGGCGCATTGGCGGTAAACTGCATACCGGGATTTTCCGTCCTCGGCGGGTTACGGTGGGACTCTTTTAATGTTTCAATGGCGACTCCTTCCGACATTCCCGGATTTTCTAGCATATTCGATGAATCGAATTTGACCATCAGCGCCATAGAGCCCTATCTCGGCTTTGAAGCTGCCTGGGCGGGAAATAGGAGCGCGTTGGTGCTGAAAGGCATCGGCTCGCCCTGGGTAAGTGCCAGAACGATTTTTGGAGTAACTTTCGGCGATCCCCTAGGCCAGCGCGCCCCAGTAAGAGATAATACGGATACGATGTCACATCGTGCGGCTTTTCAGGAACTCTCTCTTAATTACATAGTCAGGATGTCGTGCCTGGTCAATGTGGGTGCTTTTGCCACCGTGAACACGTTGTGGGCTCACTCTGAGGGCGACTTTAATTCAACCAATGGTACACAAACTTTGATTCAGACATTCGACGTGGATCTCAGCCGAACGATCTACATGGTAGGTGGAAGCCTGACTATGGCTTTCGGCCCCTTTATGTAAGAGAGGCATGGTAGACAGCCGAGAAGGCGACGAATTTCCATTGACTGCTAATAGGCGGAATTCGTAGGACGAGCGATGCGGTGACCAACTGGGGACCGCATCGTTCGCGTTGGACGCCTCTTTTTTTGCGAGCTACGCGGTTGGCTTCTCTCCCCACATTCTAGCCGGGCTTTTTTCTGATTAACACGAATAATATTAAGCCCGGTCTAGTGATCACGATATGATCGCAGTAGGCAACGCTTACTGATCGGCAATATTTCCTCTGGGAAGGCTTGCGCTTTCCCTCGATCAAATGCTTCGATGTCACGGCGCGGCCCTTGAACGAACTGCTGCTCTACATCTCCATCGGCATCACTCTGTGTTTTGCCTTTGTCAACGGGTTCCACGACGGAGGCAATGTCATTGCCACTATAGTATGCTCGCGGTCCATGCGGCCGTTCAAAGCCCTTGTCTTGGCGTCGATAGCCGAGTTTGTCGGGCCGCTGGTGCTCGGGACCGCCGTGGCGCGAACAATGGCCTCGAGCATTCTTAAGCCCGATTTGCTGGAGCAACTCAGCCCCGGAATCGTCTATCTTATGATAATCTCAGGTGTGGGGGGGGCCATAGCCTGGAAGCTTCCCACATGGATTGTGGGGTTGCCTTCCAGCGGTTCCCATGCGCTCATAGGGGGCCTGATCGGTGCAGGAGTCGTTGCAATGGGAACTCAAGGTGTGGCGGTCGAAAAAGTCGTCACGGGCGTTGTGTTGCCTTTGCTGGCTTCGCCACTTATAGGGATTGTATTGGGCTTCTTTGTTTTTGCGATCATCCGGAAGATGTTTCACAGAGCACACCGAGGGGTAGGACGCATGTTCTCAACCATGCAGAAGCCTACCATGATTTTCTTGGCAGCCAGCCACGGCTCCAATGATGCACAGAAGTCTATGGGGGTCATTACTTTGATCCTGGCCGCGGGCAGCGGTGAGATGCACGGGTCCTTATATTTACCAGAATGGGCGGTAGTCAGCTGCGCGGCGGCGCTTGCTCTGGGTTTAGCCTCGGGCGGCTGGCGCATCGTCAAAAGCGTAGGATCCGGTATTTGCCGTCTGGAGCCGGTTCACTCGTTTGCTTCCCAGTTGACCGCGGCTTCAGTCATATTGGTAGCCTCGCTGGTCGGCGGCCCTGTCAGCGCTACACAAGTAGTGGGATCGTCGGTTATGGGAGTGGGGGCATCCCGACGTCTCAGCGGGGTACGGTGGTCCGCAGCGGCCAACATAGCATACGCCTGGCTCCTGACCGTGCCCGTCTCCGCGGGTATCGGAGCTGGTGCATTCTGGGTCTTGAAGCGGATAATCGTCGAGTAGCGGAAAGGTGAATCTCATGGCATTCTGGAAATTGTTTGGCTCCAAGAAAGATGTGGACTTCTTCGATCTGCTGCTGGATCAGGCGGAAAAGACCAATGCAGGCTGCCATGCCCTCGTGAAATTCCTTGAGGGGGAAGGCACTCCGGAAGAAATCAGCCGCTTGGAGGCGGAAGCAGACGACATTCGCCGGATTTTGATCGATGAACTGCATCAGACCTTTATTACACCTATAGATCGGGAGGACATCTTTGCCCTGTCTCGTGCCATCGACGACGTCATCGACCACGCAAAGAATACCGTGAAGGAGATGGAAATATTCGAGGTTGAGAGCAACGAACACCTTTGCCAGATGGCGGAGTTGCTGCAAAAGGGCGCGGAGCAACTTGTCGGTGCCATGCGACACCTCAAGAAGAACCCGAATGTAGCGGTGGAGTATGCGGTAAGGGCCAAGCGGATAGAGAATCGGATGAATGATAGTTACCTGGCCGCTCTGAAACAGCTCTTTTCCGGACACGATCCACACACTATGTTCTGCCTCAGGGAAATCTATCGGCATTTCAACCGGAGTGCGGACCGGGTGGACGAAGCTGCGAACATCATAAGCAATGTTGTGGTCAAGATGTATTGAGGACGAGGGTGTGAGAATAAGAAAATACGATATCATTTCCTAAAGCGTAGGGGAGTCCCGCGGGACTCCGCCCAGTCAGGGCAGTTGGCGATCCATCGGAAATAAAGGCGCAGCAAGCGGCGCCCTTACAAGACCTGCATCATTTCCTGGGCCGAATTGCTGGTTTTGACACAGTGTAAGATGCCCGCTCCCCACGAAGATAGGTAGGGGCGGGTTTGAAACCCGCCCCTACTTTCACCGGGCCTACATAGTGTGCGCATCAATTCCCGCTATCGCTATCCTCTTCGTCAACTTTAATTCCATACTGCTGTAATTTGGTATGAAGCGTCTTGCGGTCGATTTGCAGCAAACGGGCTGCCTTAGCCTTGTTTCCGCCGGTCTTTCTCAATGCCTCCACCAGGCAAGCTCGTTCCACTTGGCTGATGCTGCGGCGCACCGCTTCCTTGAGAGGCAGCCCGTCCCATTTGGATTCCTCGGCTTCCGGCTCTGGTCCCGCAGGGGTTACAGCGGCCTCCCCCAGCACCAAATGGTCGGGAGTAATCACATCTTCCGCCTGAAGCACGGCCCGGCGAACCACCGTCATGATTTGCCTGACATTACCGGGCCAATGGTACTTTAGAAGCACATCCATGGCCGGTTCGGAAAAGGACCTGACATTCTTTGCCAATTCCACATTTGTCGCCTTCAGGAAACGGTTGGCGAGGTGCACTATATCTTCCTTGCGCTCTCTGATAGGCGGAATCTCGACAGTGAATTCGCTCAGCCTGTAGAATAGGTCTCTGCTGAACGACCCGGCCCCGACTGCCGTGTTCAGGTCCTGATTGGTTGCCACGACCAGGCGCAGATCGACAGTTACGGGCTTTCTCCCGCCAACCCGGAAGAAGCTGCGTTCCTGGATCGCACGGAGCAGTTTGATCTGAGAAGAAAGGGGCATATTTCCGATTTCGTCCAGGAACAGGGTCCCTTTGTCAGCCATCTCAAATTTCCCGGGACTGCCGGACCCAGCGCCTGTGAATGCTCCTTTTTCGTAACCGAACAGCTCGCTTTCGAAGAGAGTCTCAGGGATCGCACCGCAGTCCACCGGGATCATCGTGGCTTTCGATCTCAAGCTCGCCTTGTGGATGGCCCCGGCCACCAACTCTTTTCCCGTTCCGGTCTCCCCGTAGATCACGACGCTGAAGTTGGAGCGGGCTACGAGGGCGACATCTGAGCTAATCCTACGGACTGCGTCGCTTGGCCCCATCATTTCTCGAAGTCGGGATATCACTGCGTCATGGCCAGTATCCGAGACTTCGGGCTTCCTCGGCGCGGGAGGGCCTGCGGTCTTCAAGGGCTTTCTTGAGTTTGTCGATCAGCTCCCGGTGGTTAAGCGGCTTGGAGAGATAGTCGTACGCTCCTTCTTTGATTGCCTCCACAGCCCCTTCAATTCCGCCATAGCCCGTAATCATCAGCACGGGCAATGCCGGGTCGAACTTCTTGGCCTCTCTCAACAATCCCATCCCCCCCATGCCGGGCATCATGACGTCGGACACCACGGCGCCAGGCATGCCGAGGCGAATCATTTCAAGGGCTGTTTCTCCGTCATGAGCCACGAGGGGAGTGTATCCCTCTCTTGTTAGCAAACGAAAGAGGATCTCGCAGATATCCTTTTCGTCGTCTACGATCAGGATTCGATCTCTGGCGCTAGTCATCAATCTTGCCTCTGGGATCAAGTCTTGAACCGCATGTCATTCTTCATTACCTTTTTGGTGGGGCCTCATCCAATGCTCACTTCGCCAAATTTACTATGGCTCTTCCCTTATGCTTTCCTTGCAGGATCAGATCTATCCTTTGATCCAACTCCTCCAAGGAAATCTCTGAGGCGATATGATCGAGGTGATCCAGTTTCCATTCCTTAGATAGCTTTTGCCAGATCTGGCGCCGGATATCTACGGGACAATTCACCGAATCAATTCCCAGAAGGCTGACCCCGCGAAGAATAAACGGATATACGGACAGCGGCAAATCAGGGGATGCCGCATTGCCGCAACATGTGACAGTACCCCCGTATTTGACCGACTTAATCGTGGTGGCAAGAATGTCCCCGCCCAGAGTGTCGATCGCTCCGGCCCACCTCGCTTTGAGGAGAGGTTTACCGCTCTTGTCAGAAGCCTCGTCGATGCTTATCACTTCCTTTGCTCCAAGGCTCATAAGGTATTCTTTCTCATCCACAATGCCGTTCACCGCGACCACCTGATAGCCCGATTTAGCAAGAATCGACAGCGCAATACTCCCTACACCGCCAGGAGCGCCGCTGACGAGCACTTCTCCCTGGTCGGGGGTTACGCCGTTCCCCAAGAGCTTGAATACAGACAACGACGCGGTAAACCCGGCTGTGCCGTATGCCATGCTTTCCCGTAGTGAGAGACTCTCCGGACGCTTTACCAGCCAGTTTGCAGGCACCCTTATGAACTCACCATAACCACCGGAAGTATTCATTCCCAGATCGTAACCGGTGACGATCACCTCGTCACCCGGACGAAATTCGTCAACCGTGCTCTCCTCGACTACCCCAGCGGCATCCACGCCCGGTGTATGCGGATAGTTCCTGGTGACGCCACGATTTCCTGTGGCTGATAGAGCGTCCTTATAATTCAAGGAAGAATACTTGACCCTGATCAAAACCTCGCCTTCAGGCAATTCGTCCACTGATTTAGACGTGATCTCCCTTACGAATTTGTTGTCCGGCAATTCTTTGACAACCATTGCTCTAAAGGTCTTTTGATCCATAGGTTTTTCCTTTCAGGAGGATTCCGGGAATTAACCCGACGCGGCATATAAATGAATAGCATACTTGCGGCAGGGCAGTCATTGTTTTTGGGTGAAGTTAGGGTCTTGCAAGGCAAAGTCAATTCCTCCTGGACAGGAGGACAGTTTGCTTACGCAACCAATGCTCTAATGAAGTTCAGGGACGTTCAGATTTGATGTGAGATGTGGAGTTTGTTTCTCTGAACGGCCTAGGGCAAGAGGCGGTCTGTAATGTTGTCCACTAGAAGGCAATCCCCGCAGACCACGCCTTCAGCTCGGCGAAAGTGGGGTCCAGGGAGTCATGCTGGACGCGGTATTAAAAGCAGAGATTCCAGCTTCCGCCGGAATGACAGTAGGGGCATCCCGCCCAGGCGGGACCGTGCCCCTACGAAAAAGCCCTCAGGACAAGCCTATTTTGCCGCATGCCCTAAAGGATCATGATGAGTGGGGCGACTAGTCCTCAAAATGGCCTTTTCGGCCTCCCTCGTGGTGGCGCATCTTTCCGAATTTGCCACGAAAAGCTTTTGCAGCCATCAAATCCGCTACCTTGCTAATCTGCTCCGGAGTCAAGAGCCCGAGGCGGTCTCTTCGGAGCTTAAGTCGCTCCTTCATCAAGTCGGTTTTGAGTTTGACTATTTGGTCATCCATTTGAGCCAGTTTTTGCTGGTCCACCTTTCCGGAGAGCAGCATCGTGTGCTTTTCGTCCTTGAGCGACATCAACTCCATACGCGGTCTTGCGAGTGCGATCCCGGAAACTCGTGTACAGAGCCCGGATCTGAGTCTTCTGTTCATCTGTTATACCGAGTTTCTTCATAAGACCTTCCAGTGAGTGCCCGGAAGGCCCTTTACCCATAAATTCTTCCGGTGGACCGGTAGGGGGACCGGCGAGATGGCCCATAGCGCCTTTCATCGCTGGAGGACCACCTGGAGCCGTGGGAGGGCCCTGAGCAAATGCGGCCAGGGAGCCCATCGTAAACAACGCGGCCGTGGCCACAACCAGTAAAGCATGCTTCTTCATAGAAGTTCCTCCTCGTTTGGTTTTCTGTCTTATTAGACGGGAGGGTCCCTTTGTTGTTAAAATGGGCAATCAGAGTTCGTACGAAGACCGGTGAATACCCTACCCGGCCATGAAAGGAGCGCCCTGTGCCCGAGAAAAAGAAGAAAGTCTCTCCTGCCTGTGCTGCCTGTCCTCAACAGATGCCGAACATGCTCTGTATGCACAGCGATGGTTCAGGTCATAAAGGCTGCCCGACGCTGACCCGAAAAGAGCTGTTGGCTGAGGCAAATCAGGAATACGAAAATTCAGAGATTGGTCTGTTTGCGCGCCAGGCATCCATCCAGGAGGCCGCGTGCTATGCGAATCGACACGAGCGTCCGTACGTGATGCAGCCCACCAAGACTCGAATTGCCGAAATCTGTGAGTTTGCAGAGCGCATGGGCTACAAACGCCTGGGTCTTGTTTTTTGCGTCGGCCTCAAGAGCGAGGCTGCAATTGTAGAGAACATACTGAAAAAAAATGGCTTTGACGTCGTGTCGGTAGCTTGTAAGGCCGGAAGGACCCCAAAAGACCTCCTCGGAATCGAGGACTCGGATAAGATATTCCAGGGAACAGATGAAGCTATGTGCAACCCCGTCTTTCAGGCAATGACGGTCAATGAGGAGAAGACCGATTTCAATATTTTGCTGGGTCTTTGCGTAGGCCACGATTCCCTATTTTTCAAATACGCGGAAGCGTACACAACCGTTCTGGCTGTAAAGGATCGAGTAACCGGCCACAACCCCTTGGCCGCAATTTATCTTCATAATTCGTATTATAAGAAACTGGTAACGCCACCGGGATCGACCGATTAGCAAGTGTGAACGCTCGACGAAGAGGCAAGGTTTCTCTTGCAGAGTGTGCCCAGAGCCTGGGGAGGAAAACCGGCTTGCACACCACCGTATGAGCCAAGGCGTACCTAGTCAGACAGGCGTAGTCTTCGCTGTCACAGCCCCAATGCGCTATGCCTCAGCTGAGACAAATGCGCAGGAAACAGATTCCTCTGCGATCTCTGCGACCTCAGCGGTGAACAATTATTCTTCCGTTACACGAACCGCCGCTTCATGGCCAGGATATAGGCGGGCACTCCCCCATCAACTTCGCTTTCTATCTGCCGCTTCGCTTCTTGCAAACTGCTCCGTACGGCGGGCTCCTTCAAATCATCCAATGATCGGACTGCGCCTCCTCTCCGACCGAGTTGGAAGAGCAGCCTCTCATCGTCAGGAAGATTCAGGTACCGATCGATAATAGCAAGCATGCGCTGCTTATCCCCAGGAAGCTTGCCTTCCACCTCTTCAAGCAGGTTAAGAATATGATCGCTCACAAGTGAAGTTGATATGCCATCCAAGTTCTCGATGAGCATCCTGATTTCGCGCACAATCTGATCTTCATCCGGCGGGTGGAAGCTCCCGTTTTCCACCATTTCCATGAGGGACGTCCCGCGTCTTACATAGAGCGAGCGGAACCTCACGAAGGCCGGATTGATTGCATTGATTACACGGGCGGATTCCAGCGCGTTCTCTTCAGATAATTCGATCCCTCCTATCCCGGGGATGACGTAGAGACAAACGGACAAGCCCCCTTGGACCGCCTGCCTTCCGCCGTCCACTATCTGTTCAGCACGGGCCCCTTTGTTGATCATTTTCAGGACGCGGTCAGACCCGGATTCCATCCCCACATGAAGCCGCGATAAACCGGCCTCTTTGAGGCGCACGTAATCGGCTATCGATTTTCCTTTCAGAGTCACTGCGCGGGCGTACGATGTTACCCGTTCGACCCGTGGAAAAGTCCTGCGAATGTGGCCCAGGATAGAAACAAGGGAGTCTGTTGATAGCATGAGCGAATTGGCATCCTGAAGGAAAACGGTGTCACCTCCCGAGGCCATCCACAGGGCAACCGAACGAAAGGAGTCGGGAAGAGTGGCATCCCTCAAAATGCCGGCCAGAGCCCGCTGAGTAAGTTTCCCGCCCTCTCCGATTCCCCATGATATTTTCTCGATCTCGTCCATTACGGCTTTAGCCGCGTCCACGTCAGCCTTGACTTCTTCCAGGCTCCTGCGAGAAAATTTCTGACCCTTGTACGTGCTGCAGAATGCGCATTGATTCCAGGGACAGTTCCGGGTAACGCGTATGAGCAAGCTCCCGGCTTCGCTCGGGGGCCGAATCGGTCCTTGTTCGAATTCCAACGCTGTATTCATGGCTTTTTCATCACTCCAAACCGTATTCCGCCACATCAATTCATGAGTTTTGAGTTTGCTCGTGGCAGCCATTCATGTTAAGCTATTAAGACTAATGAAACAATCCCAATCTCGCCACCATCTTAAAACGAGGGAATCTCCTTGAAAGGGTTTCTAATGAAGGCAAAGACCCTAATCATTCTTGTCTGTTCCCTTTGCCACTTCTTGGGTCTTACCGCAATCGCAAAAGAATTTCCTGACGCGGTCAAAATTGTGGCACCGGACAGTCTCTCCGTGCAGATTTACACTCAGCCGAGAATTGGGTCGGAGGTGCTGGCCATTGCTCTTCACGGCGATGTCCTCGAAGTAAGCGGCGAGAAGGACGGCTTCATTGAAGTCCGGCTCCCCGCCAAGAAAGTCGGGTACGTAGCCAAAGAGAACACTCTGCCTTGGGAACCTCCCGCCAAAGAGAGTTCAATGATCTGGCTGATTGGCCTCGCAGTGGTGGCTGTAGCTATCGGCGGTGTGATCGGTTTTCTTGCCCTCACGAAGAGAAGAACCAGGGCGGCCGAGAAGCTTGCAGCATCCATTCCGGCGGCAATCAAAAGGGCCGAAGAGTTTTATCGGTCGGGAGATTATGAACATGCAATCAAGGAGTTTAATCGTTACATAAATTTGCAGGGGGGAGAAGTTCGATCCCCGGACGTCTACCGCAGGCTGACGGTCTGTTACCAAAAGACCGATGAAATCCGTGAGGCAGCTAAGGCGTGGGAAAAGATGCGGTCTCTGGGGGGGGTAAAGGGCCTGGAGGACTATACAGTCGGGGCGGAATTAATGGGGGCCTTGGGAAGAGAGGCCGCCGCTGCGGAAATCTACGAATCCCTGCTGGAGAGTCTGTCCGACGAGGACAGGCAATACGAGATTCATGAGAAGCTCTTCAATACGTATCGAAAGATCAAGGAACCGAAAAAGCTCATCGCTCACGCCATCGAACTGGAAAAGTTCGGTACGGCGGGCTCCGGAATTCTTTCGGACGTTGCGCGCTTCCTGATCGCCGAAGGACAAACTGATCTGGCCATTGAATCAAATCACAAGGATCTGATCACGGGAATATGTGGTGAGTTTCTCGATGATCGCGCTAAGACCCCCGAGGCCGCACGAATTTATCTAAAGTGCCTTGAATACGATCGTACAGACGCGAGAATCCATAGAATTCTGGCGGACATCTACAGCCGTGGTGGAGACTTCCGGCGCGGAGTGAGCGAGCTTACAATGCTCCATCAACTCGATAAGGAGCAATCGGAAGAGTACATAGAAGAAGCAGCCAAGATATATGTTGAGAACAAGCGTGTGCAGGAGGCTTTGACAGAGGGAAATCCGTTAATCATCAAGAAGATCGCTCAGACATTTTTGGCGAGATCGGAAGTCCATCCCGATGCTGTGGCAGTATACGAAAAAGTCCTGGAATTCCAACCTAATGCCGTTGGAATCAACAAGATGCTCAGTACCGTATATCTGACAAGGGGAGACCTCAACAAGTACATAGGCAAGCTGAGACTTCTCCATGAAATTGACGGAGACAACCAGGATTACTTGACCGACCTTGCTCAGTGCATCATCGACAACGACTTGATTGAGCAGACCATCAAAGAAGGCAACCGGGCACTGAATGCCAAGATATTAAAACAATTGATAAAACGGGGCGTTTCTAACGATAAGGCTATAGGACTATATGAGAAGCTCATCAAAGTCGAACCCGAAAATGCAGTCATCCGCCGTGCGTTGGTCACAGCTCATGAAAATCGCAAAGAATACGGAAAGAGCCTCCTACACCTGCTCGTCTTGATCAGACAGAAGCCCGATGACGACGAACTTTGCCGGCGAGCGGCCGGGATGGCCGTGGATCAGGAGCTACTGCCACAAGTTCTCGAAGAAGGCGGGTCTGCTCTCCTCATAGCTACGGCGCTGGAAATTTCAGAGCGGAAGACTGAAGGCACGGTAGCCCGAGAAATAATGGAAGCGGCTCTCAGAGAAAGGCCGGACGACGTTAGAATAATCAGCCATCTGAAAACGCTAAAGCCTTCACCCCCGCCACCCCCAGTGATAGAAACGAAACTCGAGGTGGCTCCACCTGCGATGCCTCACGACACCGAAGACCCCAGTCAAAAAGAGAGCGCAAACCCCTCGACGGCCATTTCGAAGGAGCTGAGTCCTGAGCCGGTAATGGCAGAAATAGCCGACCCAAAGCCTCATAGAGTAGAAACCATCGAATCGATCCTGGAGGAATTTGGACAGTCGCACAAGCGTCAGCAGCCGCGCAAACCGCGGCCCATGGTGCCTGTTCAGACAATTGACCTGACAGATGAGAACGTCTCCTTTGAAGAAAAGTCTGTGACTACTTTCGTGTCCGGTTATTCAAACAGGCCGGTTGCGGATATCGCGCGCGAGGAGCTGTTCGTCCCCGTATCGGGATCGATGGCGTATCAGAAGATGGAAACTCTTATAAGTGACGGGTGGGGGGATCTGTGCGTCGCTATTGAGGTTAATACCGGCCGCCATTTCTTAATGAGGCTTTTCAAGAATGATTTGCTTGATCCGCCCATTTTGAGGGACTTCGTGGAACAAGTCACAGAACTCGGCTTCAATATGGTTCATGACAACCTTTTGCCCACTGTGGAAGTTCTCACAGGCCCCGGCGGGGTCACCTGCCTCTTGCATCCGTTTGCTGCAACGAACCTGGAACTTCTGATGAAAGCTGAAAGAAGACCGGAATTTGGTCTAAGGATGAAACTTATCGGAAAAATAATAGACGGGCTCGTGTATGCTCACAACTACAAAGGGGTCGATGGACAGTTGCGAAGAACATATCACCTGCAACTCCAGCCATCCTGCATAGCGCTCAGCGATGATTGTGCACAATGCTATATAGTAGGAGTAGGTTATTCGCAGATTTTCCGAAATCTGTCCCGAGGCCGGCTCCCCAGATGGCAAGATCCGGGTATGAATCCCGCCACCATGCCTCCGGAATTCTTCCGCTCAAAGGCTGGAACCATTCGGGAGCGATCCGCAGATATTTATTCGCTGGGAGTTCTGACTTATTTTGTGGCTACAGGCGAGTTTCCGTTCGAGGGGCCTGGCGTGGAGGATTACAAATTCCAGCACAACAAGATCTTTGCGGCTCCCCCGAGACTGATCGATCCGACCGTCCCGGACTGGCTGGAACCCATAATCCTGGGATGTCTGGAAAAAGATCCGGAAAAACGCTGGGATAGTGTGATGGATATTCGCCAAGCGCTTAACAGTGGCATGCAAGGAAAACTCTAAGAAAGTAACAAAGGCGTGTCGCCTCGCGGCAACACTTATCGCCGAATTACGACGCCTCTTCTGTCTGAGTCCTTCAGTGCCCTTCAGGTAGCCCAGACTTCATTATAAGAGCTTTCGCCGACTTTAGTATAACGTTCCTCTTCGTCATTAAGGCTACTTATGTAGCGCGTCAGGACCTTGCAACGTTCGCATGGATTGTAAGCCGACTCGTAGCGCGTTACTTTCCCCTTAGCTTCGCGAAGACATGTGGATCTTGAGGTCCTTTATATCATTGTACATCCTCATGCAATGGCGAACATTCCACCTGCCCTTGAACACTCTACAGCTCACCGCGTACTCATCCAGCCATACTTTCTTGTCTGCCTTCATGGCGGCCCTCTCCCTTCCGGACGCCAGGCACCGTCCGATTCAGGTCCCTAATGCCGATGTCCCACAACTCTTGGTATGCCCGTAACCCTTGGGTATGGTACTCGACACTCCTATTCCTGAAATGTTCCTATGGGAAGAAAGGTTTAGGCGTTTTCTTCTTGCCTCATTACAATTAGGCGTTGACTGATATTTCGATTGATGCTACATTTTCTCAGCTAGAGGTATGGATAAGAGGCTGTGCGACTAGATCATCACTTTATCAACCTGAATTTTGGGCGCCGGTCGCGTTTCTCAGCAGGAACGGCTTTGATTTTGTTCGTTGTTCTGCTGGGGGGCGTTGCCGCAGGGAGTTACTTGTGTTTTTCTCCCGGCAGCCAGGGGCACGCGCCATTGTCCTGCAATCTGCCCTCTCAATCTATCAGCGTTAATAAGGACGCGTCCCTGTGTTCCCTTGATGATGATTCCGTTGGTCAAACCAGCAACGGTTGCCAGGAAATGGCGGAAGTCACCGGCGAGGGGGATACGCTCTTCTCTCTGTTGAACGACAACCTCACCGATGAATCCGACTGTAAACAAGTGGTGACAAGCCTGACATCTGCCGTTCGCTCATGCCTTGACCTGCCTTTTGACGGGCACACCGTGCTCAAGCCCGGACGGAGTTACAGCATAATCGTTGATGGCCAAGGCCGCTTCCTCAAGGCCACGCTGGAATTGGCTCCCGACAAAGTTTTCCACGCTGCCAGACAGAACGATGGAATTCGCTCCTGGAAAGAAGAAGTTGTTCTCGACTTCAAGGTTGAGAGTCTATCCTTCCGGCTTAGAGGGGACCTGGAGAAATCGCTGGCCAGCGTTGGCGAGGGTAAGGATTTAGCCTCGAAACTGGCAAACGTCTTTCGCTGGGACATTAATTTCCAGTCTGAAGCCTCATGGGGGGACACGTGTAAGGTTCTGTTCGAACGACGGTATGCTGATGATCGCCCCTCAGGCTATGGCCGGATACTCTGCGCTGTCTACGAAGGCAAGAAGACGAAGAGGAAGACCGCGGTGCTCTTCAACGGCCAGTATTACGACGAGGAAGGCACGGAATTAAAGAAGAACTTCCTGAAATCACCCCTCGGGGTCCCTCGCCTACGGGTCAGCTCTCCGTACGGGAACCGTATTCACCCCATTCTAGGTAGCTGGCGCCACCACAAAGGTGTGGACTATGCCGCTGCAAAGGGAACGCCTGTCAAATGTGTCGCCCACGGCGTGGTTACCTCTGCCGGCTGGCACGATCAACTGGGGAATTACGTGTGTGTCAAGCACGATGACGGGAATGAGAGCCGGTATGGGCATCTTAGCAAAATCAGTGCGCAGAAGGGCAAGCGCATAAAGCAGGACGAAAGGATAGGTCTCGTCGGCCAGACCGGCCTGGCAACCGGCCCGCATCTTCATTTTGAGTGGCTAGTAAAGGGCGAGCACAGTAATCCCGCAAAGCAGAAATTGGTTACAGCCCTCCGCAAGCTTCCTACCCCCCTGCAGGGCCGTTTCATGATCGTTAAGCAAGAGCGGCTGCATTCTCTGGACGGCATGACGTTGATTCGCCGCGTCGGCCGAGCAAATCTGGCGTCTCTCCAGTGACCTGAGTCCGCTTCTTCCTTATCCCTCTTGCACATTTCACCAAGCTATGGCGCATACTTTTGGGTTCCCTTCTGCTTTGACATAGAGCATTGCCAGAATTGATCGCTGTTTGCTATGAGGTCGCATCTTAGGGGTTGACGCGGCTGGTTTGTTCTTGCGCGGGCGTAAGCTCGAAGCAATCTCCCCGATGAGATTGGTTCGTCATTACACTCCTTGCATTGACCCAGCGTCTCGCGGGGTAAGGAAATCGGCCCAGAAAATCCTCCATCGGTATAATCAGTCCGTTGTCACACGGTTGAACAGGTGCGCGGCCGGGCAGTCCCTTAACTCTCGGGTTTTGGGAAGGGCCCATTATATTTGAAATCTTGACGAATTCCTTTGTCCGCGATATCATTGGCCAGTATTAATAGGTTCAAATTGTTTAGAGAGGAGGCCCTCTCATGAAAAAGCTCGCACTATTCGGCATGGTCGTGTTCCTGATAACTTCAACCGTACCTAGCTACGGTTTTCTGGATTATTTCTTTTCAGGCTCCGCCAGCAGAGATGCCATTGATAACTCCGCTGTCGGTGATCTCCGGGCCTGGTGGACGGGCAATCCCGGCTACCAGTTCAACCCCTACTGGTCGGGACCCCAGCCGAATCAGCAGGGTCAGCAGGCAAATCCCTCGAACCCCGCGAGCACTCAGGGCTACAGCCCAATGGGCGCTCCATCGGCTGGGACATCCCAGGCGCCACCTCCGACCGTCAAATATTATCCGCAACAGGCACCTCAAGGCGCTTACGGCCCGAGCCCCGGACAACCAGCTCAGTCCATGGACGGAGGAGTCACCTCAACAGTATCAGCAGGCCCCTCAACAGTACCAGGCGAGTCCCCAGCAGTATCAGCAGGCCCCTCAACAGTATCAGCCTGCCCCTCAGCAATATCCGGCGCCGTCAGCCTATCAAGGCGCACCTCAGGCCTATCAGGGCGTAGCCCAGCAGCAGCCTCCTCTTCCCCAGGCCTATCCGGCTGGACCACAGCAGTATCAAGGAGGCCCTCAACAAGCTTATCCCGCAGGGGCTCAGCAGTATCAGGGAGGCCGCTAGACCTACTAACGTGTGAGGTAGGGTTTCAGGGATTATGCCTTCTTAGGAGAATATATGTAGGGGCGGGTTTGAAACCCGCCCCTACTTTGGTTTCGTAGCATTCAGTTCTTTCCGAATGGCACATTCCCGTCGTCCCGGCGAACGCGGACCCAGCTCCTGGATTCCGGCGTTTACATGAAAGTGCGTTCCCATATGAAGGAGTTGAGGAAACTTGGTGGATGGAAGCTCACCGCGGCCAAGGCAATGACCGCGGATGGTCCGGGGCGACATCCGTGGCATTCGGCAGCACTATGTTCCGGTGACTGACAGGTCATGGTGGTTCAGCGGGAAGACTGGAATGTGCCATTCTGTAAGAGTTTTAGATAAATGCTATTATATCTAATTGGGCGTATGGTACGAGTGTGCATTCACTCCGCAGGTAGCGATTTCAGCTTACCGCCTGCTATACGGCCTTGAGCTGTGTGAGGATGGTCACTGACGAGCTTCTGAAAAATAATCCTTGCTGACCGAGAATCGCCCATCTTTTCAAATGCTTGACCTTGTCTGAGCAACGCGCTGAGTTCCTTTTTTGAACCCGGGAAATCCTTAATCACTCTATCAAACTGAAGAACCGCTTCGTCAAACCGCCCTTGCGAGAACCGGGCCTCTCCGACCCAGTACACTGAATCCGCATTGAACTGACTCTTGGGATACTTCTTGAGAAAGTCATCGAACTGAAACACTGCCTGATCGAAAGAGCCACCCTTGAACAGGGCATAGGCGTCTCTGTAGGCCCTTTCATCTGCGGAAAGCGGTGTATTGGTAATCTCAACAGGGGGGCCCGCGGGCTGGTCCGAAGGGGGCGCAGGAACTTGTTTGTCCGCTGGACGGACTTCCGCTCTTGGCTGTCTCTGGACTCGAGGATCTAACGGAGGGGGCGGCGCGGGAAAATTGGCTGGGCCTGCGTCCCTGGGAGCCTCCATTCCGAGTTGTCGCTCGATAAGGCTTACCCTTTCCTGCAGATTCCTTATTACATTTTCGTTGCCCCCCGATGCTTGGAGGCGTTCCATCATCTCTCTGAGTCGCTGCATTTCACCATCCATCTCTTGCAGCCGCGAAGAGAGCTGAAAAGGGGCCGGATCAACTGCTGGTACTGATTGGGCCGGCTTTACATAGGGGAGCGAAGGCCCTCCCGGTCTGGTAAGACATCCTGACAGAGAAAGCAACGAGACAATGAGCAGCACGAAGAGGCCCAAATATCGACTGCCGAAAGTAACGTCCGATAGTGAGGGTAATTTGGTGGAGACGGGCATCGCGAGGCACATTATCTGGATACCCGCAGGTAGACCCGACGGTTCTTTGCCCAGGCTCCTTCGTTGTGAGCCGGATCCACAGGCAGTTCCGATCCGTATGAGACTGTTGATAGTCGATTAGGGACAATTCCCGCAGTTGCAAGGTACTCCACAGCGGATCTTGCACGGCGGTCACCTAAGGCCAGGTTGTACTCGGCGGTTCCACGCTCGTCACAATGCCCTTCAGCCACTACTGCCACCTGCGGGGCTCTTCTGAGGATCTCGGCATTATGCTGTAAGGCGGCTTGGGCCTCCGGCGAGAGCGTGTATCTGTCGTAGTCGAAATATATCGGTTGAAGGCTCGTCTGAACCACTTGTAACTCGTGTTCCAACACTGGTCCGCCGACTTGAGGGCCGACAAACCCCGGCTGAGGCACCGCATTGGGCTTGACAATCTTTCTTGCACACCCTGATGCGAGAACGAAGAAGACCAATAGTGCCGTCATTCCCAGTATCAGGTATCGAGATGACATAGATGTCTTCTCCTTTCAAGCCGCGGCCCTCCCCCTGTTAGCGACCTGTCCGTGACCAGGCAGGCGCTTTTCCCGTGATAGGGGAGACAGGGACCTGTGTCTCTCCCCGAGCGTCCATAACGTAGATGAGCTTCTTTCCATCCCGATTGGATTGAAATGCGATCATCCTGCCATCGGGCGACCAAGCCGGCTCCTGATTCGTGCCGATTTTGGTCAACACCCGTAAGTCCGTGCCGTCTGTCCTTATAGTGCATATCTGAAACCGTCCCTCTATTCGGGCGGTGAAAGCCAAAAGATCTCCCCTGGGGGACCATTTCGGATCAGTGTTGTAATTGCCCTGAAATGTCAGGCGCCTAAATTCGCCACCGTTCGCCGGTATGATATAGATCTGCGGCGTGCCCGCATGATCCGAAACATAGGCGATGGCCGATCCATCGGGCGACCATGTGGGAGAGATATCATTTCCTCGGCCACTCGTCAACCTTTTTATGATGTTACCTTGAGGTGTTATGATGAATATATTAGGTGTTCCATTAAAGCTCATTGATAAGGCTATGTTTTTGCCGTCTGAAGAATACCGACCCGAAGCATTGAGCCCCGGACGCGCAGATATCGCATACGGCCTTAAACTGGCGAAGTCCAGCGCCCAAAGATCGGGCTTACGGTTCAAATACGAAGTAAAGATTAAGCCGCGGCCATCCGGGGACCATTCCGGGGAGAGGTTTATGCTCCCGGTCTGAGTAAGCTGCCTCAGGTTATGCCCGTCGAAATCCATGGAGAAGATTTCCCTCGACTGGCCATCAGTCACAAAAGCGATTTGAGTGGTGAAGCAGCCTGGAACGTTGGTGAGTTTTTCCATGACACGATCCCCAAATCTGTGGATCATGATGCGGTGATCGTTTATTCGGCCGCTGAAGCGCTTGCCCAGTTCGAGTTTTTTTAGGGCCACATCATACAGCATCGCTTCCAGGACCCATTCATCTCCTCTCACTTGGAATCTTCCGAGGATCAATGCCTGGGCCCCGGTTTGGGACCAGGCGTCAAAATCGGGTGGGTCCGCGGGGTTTTGAGGATTTGGTGGAGACCCCTCAACAATGTCAAAAAGACCTGTAAGATACAGATCATTTTTAATTATGCGCGCCAGGTCTCGCCCATTTAATGCCCCGGCTCCTTGTGACACGAAGTCGGGCACTGCTATCGGCATTTTTGCCAGATTCGGGTTTTCCAGATCCAGTAATAGTTTGCACTGAGCGGAAGACGGACAGAAAACCAGGAGGATCCCGAGAAAGCAAAGCAGCAACCTCAGGCGGCCTCGGATACGCATTCGCCCGGCAAAAAAGACAATCCCAGGAGTGATGCGATAGTTCCCCTCGGCAAGGTCGCGCTTCATTGCACGCCTTTGGGGGTGAATCTGAAGGCCAGCCCACCTGCTTTGCTTATCTTCTCCTTAAGTTCAGAGGGGATTGGAGGAAATGGGGCGGCCTGAAGGACTGCTCTCATTGCAGACCGGTCAAGTAATTGATCCCCGGAGCTTTCATCTACGGAGGCATCCATGAGCCGCCCGTCATCGGCTATCCTGACCCCGATAATGGTAACTCTCTCCACTTGCCTATCATCTCCAAGAATGGACCAATGAGAATTTATTAGAGTCCTGACTCCGTCAAACCACTGAGCGGACTGTTCATCGATCGAAGGGCCTCCCTGTTTCCCTTCAGGCCTCCCCGGGGTCTGGGAGCCGGTGCTTTGGGTAGGCCTTGGCGGCGCGGCGTCGGTCTTTTTGCTCTCGACATCCTGGCGAATAGCAGCAAGACGCTTCTCCAGGAAAGACTAGGATCTTCCTTTTTCTTGGCCGTTTCGGGCTGGGGCTTCTTCTTGTCGGGCTCCTTGGCCGCTTCAACCCGTCGGGGAGGTTTCTTGCGTTTTTTGATAGTGATGACATCCCGGTTCTGTGGCGCCACGGCCCTGGCCTCGAGAATCGCACGGGGTTTCTCAGACACTTTTTCAGGCAATTCCGGTTCAGTCCGGACTTCTGGCAGCACATTCGGGGCTTCAGCGGGGCCTTGCTGGATATGCTCTACAACCGGTGAGTAGGCTTGAGGTGCCACCAGCTTCACATGGCTGATGCTTTCTTCCACAGGTTTGTTCACTTTAGAGATGGAAATTGACAGGCTGATTACCGCCAGAAACATCAAGCCATGGAGACACACCGAGAGCAGTAGCCCCCACGGTGAGGCCGCAGCTGCGGATCTGGAATAAAAGCTGGTCATTTTACAGGGGCAGATTCCTCTTGAGGTGTCGTTATCATCCCTAGATTGGTTATTCCTGCCTTCTTCAATGCTCCCATGATTCGGACCACGGTCCCATAAGGAACGGTTTTGTCCGCTCGAAGAAATACTTCCCGCGAGGGACGCTCTTTGATAGCCTCAAAGATCTTTTCCGGGAGTTTGTCTTCCTGAACCGCTACTTCGTTGACAAAAATGTTCCCTTGGCCTGAAACGGCTATAACGACCTCTTCCACCTGCTGTTCTTTGGCAAGAGGTGCGCCTTGGGCCTGAGGCAGCTCTACTGAAATGCCTTCTTGCATCATCGGGGCAGTGACCATGAAGATGATCAGTAGCACCAGCATGACGTCGACCAGGGGGGTGACGTTGATCTCCGACATGGCCGTTCTTCTGTTCGAACTCATGCTAAAGGCCATTAATTACTCCTGAGTCCATAGATATGGGCGCAACTGGAATAGGAACAGCCATTGTCATTTCCTCGCCCAATAAATCCGCTCAATTATGTTGATCAATTCCGAAGAAAAGTTGTCCATTTCCCCGGAAATCGTGTTTATCCGCCCTAAGAAATAGTTGTAGAAGATTACGGCCGGAATTGCCGCAGCCAAACCCGCTGCAGTGGCGATCAAAGCCTCGGCTATCCCCGGCGCAACTACTGCCAGCGAAGCGCTCTTCATAACGCCTATTTGGCGGAAGGACTCCATGATTCCCCAAACGGTCCCGAACAGGCCGATGAAGGGAGCGGAAGACCCCGTGGTAGCCAGGAAGTTCACACCCCGTTCCAGGCGGCTCCTCTCTGCAGATACCGCTTGTTGGAGGGAGCGCGTGACGTTATCCATGCCGGTTCGTTCGTACTCGGGTTCTTGGGTGGAATCCGTGGAACTTTGAGCGGCCTGCTGTATACGGGACAACCGGTTTAGTTCGGCATACCCCGCTTTGAACACGTGAGCCAGTGGGCTGAATGTAAATTGCTTGGCTTCTGCGTACAACAGAGAGAACTTGCGCGACTCCCGAAATGCGTCGAAGAAGAGCTGAGTATCTTTACGAGCGCGGGACAGGGTGATGGCCTTGGTCAGGATGATCCCCCAGCATATGACCGAAAACAAGAGCAGTAAAAGCATCACGCCTTTCACCACCCATCCTGCCCCCATGATGATGGCCAACAAGCCCTGGTCATTAAAAGTGTGTACGGGCAACGCCGTGGCAATAGCCTCGGGCATCGAGATTTCTCCTTTCTTCGAATCAGATTTACCCTTAGTCCATGCGAAGGATTAAGTCAAGTTTTTACCTTGGTTCCGGTTAGTTAAATCATTAATATGAAGTTATTTTTTAGCCATTGCCTTCGGCGAAAGGTCGGTGATCCTAAGGTGGTCCATAAAAAAACTCGGCTTTAGCTTCCGGATGATCGAATTATCGGAGAAACGGTTCCAGCCGATGGATGGATTTCAATGGCTTGTGATCCGGATCTTAGAAGCTTATGACTAAATTCAAAGACATTCTATCAAGGATAATGTTCCTCCCCCACAGATTTCCTTGCGAAAGAGACACAGCCGTACCCTTGAATTGACTTGACATTTAGGGTGAATTCATTGTATTTTTTAAGGAAAAAATAGCGAGGTCGCCATGTCCTACCGGATCGTCGTGGCCGACAAAGACCCTCAAAGCCGGGAAGCAGTAACGCGCTTTCTCGTGCAAGAAGATAACGAATTTATAAATGTTTCGAGTTCTGGCGAGCTTAAGGAAGCGATCAAAAGCCAAAAGCCTGATCTCATCATCCTGAACTCGGTCCTGGCGGACGCTCCTGGGTGGAGACTTGTCCGGCGCATAAAAGGATCCAAAGATTTCTCCGACGTCCCTGTGCTGCTGATGACCGGTGACCCGGGAGGGCCGCCGCCGGCTGAGGTCCACTCGGCAGGAGCGGATCGATATCTGAGCAAACCGCTCGACGGGGCAATTTTGAAGGAAACAGTGGAGTCCCTTCTCGGCATCCGAGCTACTGGCCCCGGTGTGGGCGGCGACGAAGAAATTATGATCGATTTCACGGACGAGGACTCGGGAGAAATGACCGAAGAGTTGCTCGCCATGTCCAATGTGGCCCTGGGGGCCGAGGAATTGTCAACAGACGTTGGCGATACAGTCGAAATTGATACGGGAACGCTTGTTGCGGAACTAGACCACACCAGCGAGATGGCTAAAGGGGAAACCTATGAGGACACGGTTCGGCTGAACCTTGAGGATATGGGACTGGAGGAGGAGACGGAAGCTTTCGAGCCCACAATCGAATTGGTTTCGGATGCTCCAACGGATTTCGCCGACGCCGGTTCCTCAGAAGTAATGGAAATCGATCTCGATACCGAAGTGGCTCTGCCTGATTTTGAGACTACTTCTGAAGAAGTGACCGATACATTACAGGGTGCCAAGCATTCTGTAACCGTTGAGATGGATGTGGATGACCTAGGGCTGGAACTCGATTCTGATGAACCAATAGAAGAAATTGGCGTCAAGCCGCCCAGCCACATCGATCCGAATGATACTGAGATTGGTCAGATTTTGGATGTCCAGGAGCCGTCAACGGTCTTGACCTCGGAAGACTTGATGCTGGACGACGACTCTCTTGTCAAAGATGCGGCCGTTTCGACCGAATTTGACGTCATCGACCTGGAGGAAGACTCTGAGATCAGAGAGATTGACATGGAGGAATTGGAGGCGGTCCACGCTGCTGAAGATGAAGTCCTAGGCATCGATCTGGACGAGGATACTGTCCCCGTGGAAGACCAGGCAATGGAACTGCTTGCCAACGAAGACCTCGAAGAAATTAAGCTTGACGACTCCGAAGATCTTACGCTTGGTGTGGAATCCGAATCGGCGGTAGCCTCGTCGTATGAATCCACTGAAGAACTCACCCTGGACGAAATAGGCGAAGAGGAGATGACGACTCAGGAGTTTTTTGGAGAAGAACTTCCTACCGAAGAATTCCCCACTGAAAGATTTCCTGAAGAAAAAACCCGTGACCTTGGCCTAGAGGAGGAGTCCCCCGAAGACGCGGCGACTTCTCCTTACGAAATCTCCTTGGATCAGACCCCGGCCGGAGAAATTCCCATAGAAGAAATCACTCTCGACGCGGCTTCCGCTGAAGACATCCTCTTCCACCAAACGCCAGAAGAAGAACCGATGTTGGAAGTGACCGAAGACATCTCATTCGACGAAATTTCTCTGGAGGACGAAGCTGGAGAGGCTCCGAGGGAAGAATTGGCGGCTGCTCCTGGCCCTTCAACGGCTGAAACAATTGCAGCGATAGCCGGCGGAGCGCTGGCAGCCGGAGTCGCGGCCGCGGCGGCCGGCAAAATTGCCGGTGTAATCGAGAAGGGTGAAAAACCTGCTCAAGTGAGCCCAACGATAGCCCCATTCACTGAACCGCAGGTGCCTGCTGCCGCTGAACGGGAAGCAATGGCCCCATCTTCGGCAAAGATTCCTGAGCCGGAGAAGATTGCTCCTGCGTTACCTGCCGAGGGCCCCAAAGAGACAACGCGTGGGCGGGCAGATGCCTTGGATTTAGTCCGTGAGGCACAGGCAGCCTCATTACCGGACAAGTCAGAGATCTCTGAGACCTTCAGACAAGCTGCTCAGGCTGCTCTCCCGAGTAAAGAGGATTTCTTAGGCAGCATCAGGCAGGACATGGCAATCTCAATGCCGACTAAACAGGATCTCCTGGGCGGCATGGTGCAGGACCTGGCTAACTCTATGCCAACTAAACAGGATTTGTTGGACGGCATGATGCAGGACCTGGCTAACTCTATGCCGTCCCGTGACGACATCTTTTCAAGAGTCGACTCGATCATCAGCAGGTCTTTACCCTCAGAACAGGAAATAACCCAGCGAGTTGACAGCGCGGTTAGGTCTACACTCCCGTCGCACGAGGCAATTGAAGAGCGTCTGGAACAGGTGCTCCTATCCATGCTTTCTCGCGAAGAGGTGGGAAAGCGATTTGAAGAAGCCCTCGGAAAACTCATTTCATCCGACCAGCTCAAAGAAACCGTGGAAGGGGTTTTGAAGGCCATTCCTTCACAGGATTTCATCAAAGAACGACTGGACGCGGCTATTTCAACGGCGATATCGCCGGAACTCGTCGCTGAACGTGTTGACCTGGCCCTCCGCGGCATGCCGTCGCAGGAGTACATCCGCACACGGCTTGATAATGCCTTTTCTGCCCTTCCGTCGTCTGACATTGTGAACGAGAGGCTGAATACCGCGCTGCGGGCTATTCCCTCCGAAGACCGGATAATGAGCAGGATTGAAGAGGCTCTTCAGGTTCTCACTTCACCTGAAGGAGCAATAGCTCGTATTGATGACCGACTCTTGGCCTTGCTCCCCCCGAAAGATGAAATTGGGAGAACGTTTCAGGGGACGCTGGAGAAGAGGATCGAAGGGGTCCTGGCCGGAGTCGATCTAAAGGAAGTTGCCAGCGCTCTTCTTCCGAGTACGGACAGGATTCTGGAAACCATCAAGAGCGCGCTCCCCGAAAGGGACCGTTTCCAAGAAACCCTTGGCAACAGCGTCGCAGAGGCAATCCAGAATTCTCTGCCTGAAAGGGTATGGCTCGAGAGCGTTTCTCGAGGGCTTTTCGACGAGCGAACTGAAAGGGATGCTCCCTCCAAGGGAAGAGATTGTGACCATGCTACGCGAGGAAATCCATCTGCAACTCTTGAACACTGTGGAAAAGGTAATAAGGGAGCAGATCGAAAAAATCACCTCTGAGCTGTCATAGTGCAGTATTTCGGAAACGGCTCTACGTTATAAGGCAATGGATATGGTACGGGCGAGCAGCGCGGGCGACCGCCAGTCGCTCCACACCAAAGACAGGGTCTTCTCCACCTGCTTGTAATCACAGTGAATTGCTATTTTTCGAGCGCGGCGAGAATGGGACAATCGGCACACGGCAGGGTCCTTGCCGCCGCCAGATTCACCTGAGATTTGGCATTCCTAGGGGCCTTGCGTACCCTCCTGGAGATTTCAAGGCAGGTTTCCCGGGTCCAGCGACCTTTTAAGGGCTTGCACTCGATAAGCTCGTGAGCTTCCAACCAAGCTTGGGCGTCGGTATACACCATTTCACACTCCATACAAACTCGAAACCACGTCTGTGACTTCGCAGCCCAAGAACCTCCTCCAAACTAAATAAACAAAGATTCAGTTTTTATTATAGAGCTGGAGTGAGGGAAGTCAAGCAATTTCAAAGTAATCCGCCCGCGACGGGGCTTCCTATCATCAGTTCAGGATGCCCAGTTGCACGAGCATCTCTTTGACCGCCTTGTAGGACGGAGCTTCCGACGAAATCTTCAGTAAAGCCTGTCCTTGAAGATCGAGGTCCACCAGCGTGTCGTCGTAAGGAATCAATCCCTCAGGAGGATAAGGCAGGGCCTCTATCTCCTTGCGTGTCACTTCCGGCAAGTCGTCAGGCGAGCCCTGAACCCGGCTCAATACGAGATGCTTGTTGTGAATCCTGCCACCCAGTTCGTCAATTAGCTCCACAATGCGCCCGATTGTTCGCAAACTTCGGGGTGCCGGATCCGATATGATGAAAAGATGGTCAACCTCTTCCTCTGTACGCCGTGAGAGATGTTCCATGCCGGCCTCGTTGTCGATGATTACAAACGAGTAATTGGACGTGAGCTTAGAAATAATTTCACGCAATATGTTGTTTGCCATGCAATAGCAACCAGGTCCTTCCGGACGGCCCATGGAGAGAAAGTCAATGTCCTTGGTCTCTTCGAGTGAGGCCTGGATTTGGTATTCCATGAACCGATCACGTGTCATGCCGCCGGGAATATTCTCACCGGCTTTTCCTGTATCTTCGCGAACGCAGCCTACGCTCCTTGGATTCTTGATCCCGAGCACCTCGTGCAGGTTCGAGTTGGAATCCCCATCTATGGCGAGAAGCGGGTTCTTACCAGCTTCTATCAGGGCTTTTATAATCAATGCAGTTATCGAAGTCTTGCCGACTCCGCCCTTCCCTGCAACTGCGAGCGTTGTTCCCATCTTTAATCCTTTCTTGGTTCAGCAGTCGAATATGTGGTCACCTGATCGCTTCTGAAGTTCCGTTAAAATCTTGTAGACCTTTTCACACTGCTCTGCGGTCATGCTCGCGCAGCCGCAGGCAGGGGTCACGAGCATCTTATCCGTCAAAAGAGCCCGGTCTACACCCGATTTCTCAAGCAGCTCGATCCCGTTGCGTATCCTGTTAATCACGTCATTTGTCGTCTCATCCAAAATCTTTTCCGTGTTGGGTACCGCTCCCCAGGCCAAGACGCCTCCCCGCGCCAGAAAAGCAGATAGTTGCCCACCGTACAGCGACATGGACTCCATGTAGTCAATAGCATCGAAATTTATGATGCGGGTAGAAGTCTCCATAAGGAGCCCCCAGTCGGTATTACCGCAGCAATGAACTCCAGGGATGCCGCCACGTTCTGTTACCATTGAGATCACATCGTCGAGTGATTCGATTACGTCACTTTTGGAAACCGCGAGAAAAGCAGAAGAGCCGTATGCGCTCAAACTCGGTTCATCGAAAAATACGATCACATTGTCCGCAAAGGGCTTGAACTGTTCCAGCAGCCAGACCGCCTTTAATCCCATCCCCTTAACGGCTATATCGCGAAAAATCGGATGGTAGAAGATTGCTCTTTTGTTTTCATCGGTGACCGTCAGAGCGAAGCTCAAAGGTCCTGTGACCTGGATCTTTATGAAGGGGCGCTTCTTCTCCTCCCGACGCACTCTTTCAAGGAAACAGTGTATTCCCTTGCCGTATTCCGGACCTGTGGCAAAAGCGTCTGCTGATGCCCCCTCCATGACTTGCAGATATGCGGTATAAAACCGCTCGACTTCAGGGCCGGGGTCGCCGGAAGTGTCGAAGTAAAAGGATAGATTGTCCGAATCCAGCCTAAATCGGGGCAACCCCTCAGTGCACTGTATCCACATCTGTTCCCGCAGATCTGCCCGGGAGAGTTGCGGCACATGTGGGCATATATCAAGGCTGCCCAGGATAAGGTCGACTGCCTGGTTTGGATCGATATGAGGCATGCTTCCTACTGCAGTTGCTACGAATGAAGGAAGTGGCCCGGATTTTCCAGTATTTGCCATGCTTAACTTCCAGGGAATGATTGAACGCAGTGATGTTCAGTAATCAAACGGATTACATGCGGGAGCATCTCTCTTAGCATTGACCGCTGTTTCTAGCTTAGTTAATATCAGCATAATGTGTCAAGTGACTGGATTCTTGGTAACTGGTCACCGAGCAATATCCTAACTTCGGTTACGCGTGAGGCTTCTGACCGTCATTCCGGCGGAGGCCGGAATCCAGGAATTACGGTCCCGCGAGGCCGGAACCCTGGACCCCGGCCTTCGCCGGGGTGACGATGCGCTCGATGGGGCTCTCGTTAACTCGCCACCATTGCCAAGCGGTTAGCACCGCATTTCGATAAGACTCTTAGAGATCCTACGCTGCCTGCGCCAGGTAAACCATTGCGAAAACAACAAGCATTTTGGGTCCATCCTGCCAGTTTCACCTACCGCCCCGACAGGCCCGACCGGCTCCTGGAGACCATATGGGCCGAGCGACAGGGGTGGGGTTACTTGCGGAGAAGGGACTTGTGGATCAAAAGAGAGTGCTCTCTCGAAGAGCTGGTGGCAGAGGGGTACGTCCTCAGGAAGGCAGCAGGGGAAGAAGACGTCGTGGTGTGCCCTTGTTGTGGGATGTATATGCACGCCATTCCGGGATCCCTGGTACAGAAGCACATTTCTCAATGCCGCGGAGGCAACGAGGACTGGCAGAAGATAGAGGACGTAATAATAAGCGAACAGAGACTGAAGGTATACCTAGCCAAAATTCTCGCTGAGGAGTTGAAAGAACAGGCCGAGCTGGAAGATGCGGAAAGAAGGGACCGATATGACAAGATCAGGGAGGGGATGGTCGCTCGACAGACGAGGAAAGATCGCAAGAAACGCTTAAAGGAAGAAACAAAACAAGACTGGAAAAACCGGTGAGGCAAACCTAGCGTGGTAGGGCTTATAAAAAAAAGGGGACGTCGAACGTCCCCATGGATAAGGAGGAATTGGGGTTTTAACAAATAGAGGGGATCCCACTTCACCCCCTCGGCTTTAATCAGGGGTTATTCTCACCAACCTCGGAAAGAAGTCCCTGATCCGTTGAACTTCTGTCAATTCTATCCGGCGGCTCCCGCATGATACCGCTGGAGCCACAATTGTAGACTTTCAGGATTCCTGCCCAAAATTCCGCTCATACCCTAAACAAGTAGCTGATATCAGGGTACGCGATTCAGGCCGCAGGCTCGTCTATATACCTAACTTACTCGCTATTCATATTTCTGCACGGCCTTTTGAACCGACGGCCGCTTTTCACATGGTCCCTCAGACCATCCTGAACTCGACATGGACAATAATCCACAACAGATGCTGAATGGCGTTGCCGAACTAAAACTGGCTGTTGCAGGCCCCGGTCTACTAAGGCCAGGGCGCAGCGGGCCTATCGTCGATAATAACCGCCGGCATTATGTGCACATGTGGGTCCGCAGGAGGCTACGGGCTTGCACTTGGTTATGGGCGGAGGAACAGGAGCAGGTGCACACATCATGGGTGGAGGACCGCACATCGGAGGCGGGCATGGCGGAGGAGCGCAGCTCCTGGCAGGCATCCTTGGAGGCGCCAGAATCCCTCCCATGATCGCCGCGGGGATTCCGATACAAGCGCCGCAAATGCTCGTGCATGCGCTCAGGATTCCTCCGCATAAAGCGAAAGGAGACGGGGGTCCACAGGTAGGCGGCGCGCAGGGTGGTGGACCACAGGGCGCGGGCGCTGGAGCGCAGTTGGCCTGTGGGTAACCCCCAGGACCACTTGCGTCACACAGTGAGATCGCAGCCGTACACAGGCAAAGCCCCAGACAAAACAATACTGTAGCCACTCTTGGTACCATACCTCATCCTCCTTCGGTAGATCCTTAAAACTATACTTGAGGGCGTAGACTCAAGCTAAGGATACTGAATTTAGCCCGTTGTCGGGCTTCGTTGAAAAGGCTCTTTAACATCGGTCGTACACTCTGTCAAGCAAAAATAATAGATTGTGAATGTTAGCATAAAATCTTTCATATACGCTGATGTGAACTGGTTATCTACGTAATAATATGATATATTAAGTCATGGGTTTAAGAGTGGCTCCCCGGACTCCTACCCCTTCTTTCGTTCACAGGAAGATGACGGAGCTTGAGAGTTTGTGTTAAACCAGGGACGCGGTAAGAATCGCAGGAGACTCCATAGAATATGAAAAAGCTGTTGTTTTGTTTGGTTTTATTTGTGTTGTTCGCGCCGCTGGAGGCATTCCCCCAGCATGACGCGGTGGATCTCTATAACCAAGGGGTGGATGCCTTGAAACAGGGCCACTTGGAGGATGCGATCGCCCTGTTTACCCGTTCTCTACAGTTGGACCCACAGGACCATCTCGCGTACAACAATAGGGGAATTGCATACAAGCGCAAGGGATTGTTCGACAAAGCTATCGAGGACTACAACCGCGCTCTGGAAATTAAGCCTGATTACACATTTGCGCTGGCGAATCGGGGCAACGCGCGTCACAGGAAAGGAGACCTCGACGGAGCGTTGTCAGACCTGACGGCTGCTCTAAAGCAGGGAAAGAAGGACAGTATCCTTCACACCACGCTGGGGCTGGTCCGCAAGGACAAAGGGGAACTGGACCAAGCGATTAAAGACCTGCGGCAAGGTATCTCATTGAACAAGAAGAATGTGAGAGCGTACCAGGGACTCGGAGAGATCTATGAACAGCAGAAGGACTACGACAGGGCCCTGGACTCCTACCTTAAGGCTGTTGAGTTGGCAGGAGGTCGCGGTAGCCTTCCGGACATTGAGCGGCGAATGGCGAATTTGCGCAAGGTTTATGCCGAGGACTTGCACAGGCAAGGCCTGCAAGACTACCGGGAAGGGAAGGAAAAACAGGCCCTGCAGCTTTGGACCCAGGCTTTGAAATTCGATCCGGACTTCGTTCCTGCTCTTCGGGATCGCGGTCTCACATATCACAAGAGCGGGAAGCACCAGAAGGCTGTCGAGGATTTCGATGCCGCGCTCGAAAAGGACCCGTCAAATGCGGAAATTTATCGAGTAAGGGCTGATGCGAACTACAAAATGAAAGAGGCCGACAAGGCGCTGGCCGACTACAACAAGGCACTGGAATTGAACCCCAAGGATGCTGTCGCGTGCAACAACCGAGGGTTGGTTCATCATGAACGGGGGGAATTGGACAAGGCGTTGGCCGACTACTCGATGGCCATCACGCTCGATCCTACGAACTCTACCTTCTATGAGAACCGTGCCTTGATCCTGGCTGCCAAAGGACTCACCCCAAAAGCAGCCGAAGATTACCAGAATGCCCTGAAGTTGACGACGGATGAGACACACCGGTCGGCTATACTCGAGAAACTCTACGGAATCACGAGCAAGAACAGCGAAACAGCGACCGGTGCTTCTGCCGGTCTTCCGGAGGCTTCGGGTGCGGCCAACCCCGGTCTTGGAAATCGTGAAAGACGGTGATAAGGGTCGGTACCGAATCCCAAATGATTCCCGGTCGTCCCAAGGTTGTTGGCTTGGCGCCTCTGTATAACTGTCATTGCGAGGAGCAAAGCGACGAAGCAATCTCTCGTGCCCAGTACCTGAAGATTGCTTCGGGCTTGAGCCCTCGCAATGACAGTTTTGGCTCTTCATATTCCAATATCGGGACTAACCGGACACTGCCCTAGAAAATCCAAATAAACTCCCGCCTCTTGGGGTTCAGGCCTGCTTCATAGGCTCTTTGACGGCTTCCATCTGAATTTGTTGGACAATCTTAATCCCCCTTTGCGCCAAGCGGACCAGGGAGTTCATGCGGGCAAGGGAAAACGGGGTCCCTTCCGCAGTGGCTTGAACCTCTACCAAGCGGCCCCGGCCGGTCATAACCACGTTCATGTCAACATCAGCTGTGGAATCCTCACTGTAATCCAGGTCCAGCAACGATTCGTTATCCACCACCCCCACGCTTACCGCGGCTACGGAATCCGACACCGGGTTCGATAGTAGTTTGCCAGTCGCCACAAGCCTTGCGCACGCCCAATACAGGGCCACCCATGCTGCGCTGATGGAGGCTACACGCGTGCCCCCATCGGCTTGGAGAACATCACAGTCGATGGTGATCGTCCGTTCCCCCAGTGCCGGCAAGTCGGTGACGCAACGCAAAGATCTCCCGATCAATCGCTGGATCTCCATGGTTCGGCCGCCTATCCTAGTCCCACGTTCGCGTGATGACCGAGTGTGGGTGGCACGGGGGAGCATACCGTATTCGGCTGTGACCCACCCCCTCCCCTCATTTTTCAAGAACAATGGTACCTTGTCTTCGACACTGGCGGCACAAACCACGCGTGTTCGACCCGTCTCTATAAGTGCCGACCCTTCCGCGTAGTCGAGCACTTCAGTGGTTATTCTCCAGTCCCTGAGTTGCTCCGGACCCCGATCTTCACTCCGTTTATGTTTCATGCTTGCCTTCGTGAAATAGATGTTGTGGCAGCTTAACACCCCACTATAGCATGGTGTCAACCAGACATTTTGACAAGGACGTCCTGAAAGGAGTTGGGGACCTTCCGCAAGGCAGTTCATGCGGCAGAAGGAATTTAACTTTAAGTTTTAACGGGAACACTTTGATTTTTATTGACAAATAAATCTATTAGTAATACAAGGGGGCCGTCCGACATCCGCTCTTACGGAAGATCAATGCCCCCTGTGAAGTCCATTATAAATATCCTGAGTGATCGGAACGAACCTGCAACGCTCTCTCCGATTGGGGACCTTACGCGTCCCAATTCGCTGCTCTTTAACGATGCCAGTGCCTACGAGCACCTTTTTTCCGGCCACGTCATGAACCGCTCACCTAGAAGGGTAAGACGGAAGGGGCTATTCTATGGTTTTCTCCGTCGCTCTTCCCTGCTAAAGATGGAATTGGATGTCGCGCAAGGATTCGACGTCTCTATTGTGCTTTACCCCTTAGACATGGATTTGCCGGCATGGGGCATTGCCGTTGACAGAGTTGGAAGGGTCTTTGAGGTGACGTTCCAGCGCCAAAGACTGGTGGAATTCTCGTACCAGGGGGGCGGTTGTAGGAACAAACGGGAATGGGAATCTCTGGTCGGGTCACAGGCTCTTTACGAAGAGGACAATGTTCGTCGGTTTTACAACCGAGTGAAGAAGCTTGCCCGCGACCGTGTAATCGTTGCCGGAACAGTGGGTTTTGGTCTGTGGGATGCAATCTGGATGAGCTTTGATTTTGAAAGCGCCTGTCGAATGTTAACAACCGATCCCGATTTCGTTTACACGGTTCTTGAGTATTGGAAAAGATTTCATCTGGGCGCGGCGCAAGCTATGTTGGACGCTGGAATCAAGATGATATTCTTTCGCGAGCACGCGGGAGGATTTCCCGAGGGTCGCGAAATTGCCTCGGCCATTGATCCTTTTGTCCGGGAGCACCTCAATGAATTGTCCAGGGGAGTTCGATCCCGCGGGGGCTGCATTATTCTGGATTGCGACGCGGATGATATGATCGAAACGGATTTTCCGGTAAAGTGGGGATTCGACGGCATTGGCCCTATGTTGTTCAGGGACGGAGACGACTTGTTTGGGGCGCGCACAACTTTGGATGAACAACTTATTCTTGTAGGATCAATGAGTTTTCCTCATTTCAGGGAACCTCTCTTTAAGAAAAGGAATCTGACAAAGAAGATTGTTATGGCCGGTAAGTCCTGCACCCACGAGCGGCATTGCACAGGAGCCGACCGTGAACCTAAGGAACCTTGCTTTCCATCGACAGGTTTCGAACTTGCTTCCTGAATCAAGGGGAAGAATCCATGAACCCGATTGACGCATACAACGCAATTGATCTGTTTGTCATGGGTACTCTCCTGGTCACCTTGATCCTGGGAATATGGAAAGGATTTGTTCGATCTCTTACCGCCCTGGCCAGTCTGGTGGCCGGGGTAGCCCTTGCGATTAAGTATTATCCCGCTGCGCAGGCTTACCTGAGCAAGATATCGTCCCTGGATCCACAAATTTCAATGGTCCTGGCGATGATAATTATCTTTATTGTTGTCCAGGTCGTGTTTGTCGTCATCCGGCGGATACTGGAGGCGCTGATCGATCTGACGCGGTTGACTTGGTTGGACCGCATTTTCGGCGCGGTCATGGGAATCATTGCCGGGCTACTCGTGGTGACCGCGGCGGTACAGGTGATGCTGATAGGGATTCCCGACTGGCCATTGGTCAAAACCTCTAAACTCGTCAAGCCAGTGGACCAGCTCACGGGGAAAGCCGTTACCTATGCTCCTCAGCAGGTTAGAGATCAATGGCACTCATTAATGACAAAGTGGAAGGGGACGCAGGAGGTTGCTCCCGCGACACCGCAGCGTCAGGCCGCTCCTTCGCCGAAAAAGGCGCCCGCTGCTGCTACCCCGGGACTTGTCAAGTGAGATTGGACGGCCGTAACGGCCGAGCCAGGAGGACTTTATGAAGCGACCCCTCATTTCGTTGTTCATCATCCTGGGGCTGATCTCGGGATGTGCCTATTTTCAAAAGAAAGACGAGCCTCCTCCTCTTCCCCCGATAGAAGAAACTAAGCCGCCCCTCAGTATGAAAGGGGAATATTTCAAGGCTTATCCCTGGGCTGCTCTGGCCAAGCCTCGAAAAGACGGAAACGACCCGGACACCACCACCTATACCTTTAAGGGAGAGGATACTCTCGACAGCGTCGCAGAGAAAAGGATGGGCGATGCGAGTCTGGCGTCGGGTCTGGCCTCGTACAATGAAATTTCACCTTCCTCAAAGATTCCTTCCGGCGACAAGATCGTCATTCCAAACCCTATAATTGGTATGAGCAGCCAGATAATAGTCAAAAGCAAAGGAGAGAAAGAATTCGGCTCCCCACAAAGCTTTGATACCAAGTTCAAGAAGGGGGATGAATATAAGTTCAGGTTCGAGCCCAACGTAGACGGGTACTGCTACATCTTCCGGGAAGGACCCAAAGGGGTGGAACTATTGTACCCGCGCAGCTCAAAGTGCAGCTCACCAAGGCTCAATCCAAGGCTCAACTCAAGAAGGGCCAGAAGGCCAAGGCTCTTCCTTCGGCCCCGCTGATGCGCGATACGGGCAAAGTGAAGGCCCATCAGCCTATCGAGATCCCTGTCGCCAAGAAAGGCTTCGTGTACGATGCCAAGGACCAAGGAGACCGGGTCTTCGTCTTCCTATCCCTCCGGGAGATACCGGACCTCGAGAACCTCAAGGAAAAGCCTAAGCTCAAGGTCGATGACGTCGAGACCGTGATGCACCGGGTGAAGGAGGGTGACGTTTATTCGGAAGGGCCGTATCGCCTTCTTAGGATAAACGACGTGGCTGAGATCCTGGGCTTTGCATTGAACCTGAATGGTTAGAAGGAAAAGATTGACACCGGTCCAAACTCGGTTTTATAATTAAAAGTTCCTGGGGCTGTAGCTCAGTTGGGAGAGCGCTTGAATGGCATTCAAGAGGTCGTCGGTTCGATCCCGTCCAGCTCCACCAAAAAATTCAATAGGTTAGGTCTCGCTGCGACGTAACCTTTCTTCTTTTTCGACCTGATTTATTGCCACCTTGCTACCTTTTTCCTCACTCCTTCATCGCTCGATTCCTGTGCATACTTCTGTTCGCCCTGCCACGATCCACCAAGGGAACATCCGGTGAAAGGTGCACGCCCTAGGCGCAACTCTTTGATCGCTCTTGACGGTTACTGGGAGCCATGAAGTCTTGCCTTATGGGGCCCCGCCGTGTTATCCACAAAAAATGCCCGAATGTGGAGAGCTCGAAACCTGTGGAGTGCTCCAGGCCGGCGCCGTGACAAGGGGTGCTCTCTATCGGTCTTCAAGGTGCTTTAGTGAGAATCCCCAAACTTCCAACCTGTTTGCTTTTCCTCAACACGGGACTTCTCGCTGCAGTCATTTTCTTCTCCATCGCACGCACTGCTGGAGTATCGTGGAACGGACTACCGTTGTTCGTTCCTGTCGTCGGTGCCCCCCAATGGACCTACCTGACAGGTGCACTGATGTTTACTGAAAGTATTTTGGCTTTTACAGTGTTCGGTTTCAAAACCCTTTACGGATTGATAGTCGTGTTGTGTTTCGCGACAGCCGTGCTTGCTCCGCTGCCGAGCCCAGTAGACGAATACTCTCATCTGGCCTTCATCAGGTACGTGTCACAACATGCCAGGATCCCTTCGATCTATGCGCCCACTACGCCCGACGAAAGAGCGATCAGGTGGGGCACGTACCCCAGTCCGGTGTCCGATTCCGCCCTTCGGAAGCGCTTTCCTACTAAGTGGAACTACTACCGAGTTATCGCAGAGGCCTTCCAGCCTCCGCTTTATCATTTGGTGATGGCGGTACCATTCCTCTTGTTGCCGAACAACCTCGTCCATGATCTGTACGGCTGAGGCTTCTCGGCACTGTGATGCTTCTAGTCACTGCGGTCTTTCTGAAACGAACGTTGGCCTTCATTTCCATACCGCAGGGTGGAGAGGGAAACCAAGGCTTCCGTGACTTCCTCCAATTTGGTGTGGTATGCCTGATATGCCTTAATCCTGGTACGGTGCATCGGATGACGGTCCTTGGCTATACTCAAGTAGGAATCATGCTAGCCTCGGTACTGTGCTACTGGCTGGTTCGCATGATAATGAGAGACTCGAAGAAGACCTATGAAGTTGTGATTATAGGGTTTCTGAGCGGTCTACTAGCCCTATCCCACTACTATTCCGTCGTGTTTTTCCCAATAATCGGCCTGTGGTTGCTGTGGTGTCGAAATCTCAAGCAATTGCTGCTCTATGTGGTAATTGTGTGCTTTCTGACAACTCCTTGGCTCCTTCACAACTACGTTACCTACGGGACAATCAATGCGGCCGAGATGGCCAAGAATGAGGGTCTTGAGTTTGGTCTGGGCTTGGGACCTTACGGTCTGCGAGAAGCTTGGCAAATGCTGGTCGCAAATGCTCCCCGAGCCTTTCTTGCGCAAGAATCGTCATTTCTTACCGGGGTCCTGCCTGGAGTTGAGAAGCTCTCTGAGTACCTCGCGTTCGGATCTCTCCTTGCTGTCGCGGTATGTGCCACTGCCATAGTTTTCAGATGGAGAACTAGCGACCGCCAGCATTCTGCACAAGGCACCTTCCTAGCTATCTCAGCGAGTGTAGGTCCTGGGAACGCTTGGTTTGCTATTGGTGGTCTCTTGTCATTCTCAACTCGGACTTGTCATGCGCTATGGATATCTGGCGCTTCCCAGTCTCGGGGCGCTGGTTTACGCTGCCGCGTTGATGGCCCCTCGAACTGTCCAAGCCCTTGCTGCGTCGTTCTTGGTGTTCGTAGTTGCAGTATCCACGGTAAACGCGGCAGCCATAAATATTCAGTATACTGACTTGATATCCAGGTCCATTGGTTGGACATATCGAACCTGCTGGCTTGAGATCGAACCGGACGAGAAACCCCAATGTGGTTCCCATAAGTGCTGTAGGCTTTTCCCAGAGCTTTCGTTCCGATTACAACTACTTGTGCGGGATTAGCCTTTTCTTCTGCCCATGCTCTGCCAACACCGGTGAACGGTTCACCGTTCGATTGCGCGGAGAGCGAGGACAAATCCTTCGCGAAACCGAGTTCAACCTGTCGGAGGTCAAAGAGTGTTCCTACAGGGATATAGTATTCGCCCCAATTTCCGACTCTCGAGGTCGCAACTTCTCCTTTACAATAAGGCCGTCAGATCCTAGCGGCGGTGCGGCTGCTGTTTTGCCGCTGAGCAAACCGGGAGCCGATCAATTCGGCTGCGCACTGGTGGATGGGGAGCCGATCAAGGAAAATGCTGTCTTCGACACCATTTTTCGTTACGATTTCTGGTCAACTGCTGTACCGAGGGTGAACAATGAGAGCCCATCGGTACCACCCAGAATCGCGGAGGATGGACTTCACGGCCGACTTGGACTGAAAGCACAGGCTAACGAAAACGTGGGACCGATCACCTCTAAAGGATTTCAGCAGTGGTTCAGGGCCGACTCGGACAACCTTTGCGGCATAAGCGTCCTTGTTAACACGTATCTGAGGTGGCCGGTTTCACCGCACAGGTTTCAGTTGATCGATGAAGATGGCGCCGTGATCCGCGAAGTAAGGATGCCGGGTGACAAGATGCATGATTGGCACTTTTTCCCGGTGCGCTTTGAGCCGATTCCTCGCTCAGCAGGGAAACAGTTCGCGTTCACCATCATACCCGACACTTCAATTGTAGAGGCGCCAATCACCCTGCCGCTTGCAGTCCCAGGACCCTACCCAGAAGGACATGCGCTGGTAAACGGAACTCCCATAAACCGAAATGTTGTGTTCGATACCGTTTTCAAGCGTCAGGTTCACGGGGAATTCCAGCGCGCATGGAAACAGACGAGGTGCCAAAAGAAAAAGGTTGCAGGAAGGCCCTGACTTGATATGTCACGGGTGCTCTGCTATCTTTTCCAGGTGAGGTCGGAGGTAGATCCTGTTATCTAATTACCATAAAACCTGTCAAACGCTGTTTGATGATTCTGAATTACGCGTTACGCATTCCGCGCCGTTTCTGAATGACGGCGCCGCGGAACTGAGCCGGTACCTACGAACCGGAAAGCTTGAGTCAGTCCGCATAAGAGACAGCGAACCGCTGCACTTTGATGTTCAGCCCGACCGCGACGAGTTTTCCGGTATAGGACTGCATCTGTCACTGACAACGAGCAAAGATATCGGAGAGATACGTCTTGAACTGAGCGTTTATGAGCATAATGACCCGAGAGCTGTACGGACTGTCGTCAGAACAGCTAAGCCGCAGTTGGGTCCATACATTGACCCTTTTCTGTTCGAGCCTATTCAGGAAAGTCGCAATGTTAATTACAAACTCGTCCTCCAGATATCACCCGAGATGCGAAAAGCCACGGTCCTCTGTTCAGCCGCCCTTGGATCGGTGACGGTTGCGGGCAGTCAACTTTACAACGGGCTACAGCCGGTCGCCATCCCCTACTACGCACTCACTGTTCAAGAGAAGGGTGATTCAGCACAGTCAGAGATGCCCCGAGTAAGCGTGCTCGTCGTAACGTACAACAGTGAGCTTCATGTGACCCGCTGCCTCAAATCGGTCGCGGCTCAAGATTATCCGAACCTAGAGGTATTGGTGGTTGACAACAATTCGCAGGATCGCACCGCCGAAATCGTGCGCGATGCCTATCCTGAAGTCAAATTGTTGGCCCTGGAGAAGAACGTCGGATACTGCAAAGCAAACAATGTGGGACTACAGCAGTGTTCGGGAGAGTTTATTTACGTGCTCAATCCGGACACTGTTGTTGAACCTGGCACAGTGACCCACCTGGTGCGCGAGATCTCTATTTCAACGCATGTGGCAGTTGTGGGGTGCCTGATTGACACAGAAGGATCGATCACCAGGTATGCGGACACATTTCTCGTCGGCCGTTTGATTGGGTCTTCAGAGCAGTATCTAAACGACGGGAGGCGCTTCATGGCAGCCCCGTGCGGAGCCTCTTTTCTCATCCGGAGATCGGTGATTTTGGAACTTGGCTACTTGTTTGACGAAGGATTCGTTTCGGATTGGGAAGACCACGACCTCGGGCTTCGTTGCTGGTTACGCGGCTATGTCTGCTTGCATAGCTCTTATATGGGCGTGTTTCATGTTGGAAGCGGATCCTTTGGACTTCATGACCGGCGACGACGGGCGAGGATCATGCGTAACAGCCTTCTGGTGTACTTTAAGAATTATGGCGTCCGAACCTTTTTGAAATCGATGCTCAGGACGCTTCTCGGGTGCAGAGATGGAATGAGAGTACTGGGTGTGATTTGGTTCATGATGAGTTTCTATAGGGTACTTTCCTGTTCGTGCCAAGTTACGGAAGAATAGAAGGATCAGCGATGACGATCTCAAACTCATCGCGTGTGGCGTACCCGCCCTCGTCGGGAACGAAGCTCCTCGTCACGCCTAAAGGAAAAGGAAGCGCCACACTGCACGGCTCGTCGCCCGAGTTGTGGCCGAAGCCCGCGGGGGATGCCAAAAGGCCAGCTTACGCTACATCTCCGCGTTGACCACTTCAAGCCCAAACAACCGCAAGCTTGGCAGAAGCGGCTGATTCGAGGTCCAATAACTTGATTGTGTCTATGAATGACGCCATGCTTTCTAATCAGGTGATCATGAAAAGGTGAGCCTATGGATAAAGAGTTTTCCGTAGCTCGTACCAATTCGCTAGAAGTCCGAGGCAGTTGGCTGACTCGGAATGCCCCGGAACTGGAACTGATAGTTCGTGACGCCGAACTCCTCGGTTCTCGCAGGCACTTTATCCGCTTCGATCTTTACCCTCTCTATGCTGGTTCTTACCAGAATCGGCACTACGGTTTCTGGGACCTTCCACTAAAGTACGTGAGCCACGAGGTCACCAGTCTGGTTTTGACAGGTTCTCGGCTACTGCTGAAGAAAAGCTTTAGGAGCGTTTGTTTTAAACCCGGTTGGAAAGGCTCCCTGGAATTCAGGGGCTACTGCATTCTTCACATTTCCCTGTGGCAGCGAACTGACACTGAGCCGATTCAGAAGGAAATCGCGTCGTTGCGTTTTGTCCTCCTTCCCGAACAAGGAGATCTGCCCCTCGTCCAGATGTTTATGCCTGTAACTCAGCGTTGTAACTTGAGCTGTCCGATGTGTATGAGGCATACGGCCAAGGATTTCCAGCAGGCCGACATCCCGGCTGAGGTGCTGACCGCCTTGCTCGATGGGAGTCCCTACCTCTTCTCTGCATCCGCGACGGGGACCGGTGAACCATTGCTCAACAAGAACCTGTGCGGAATTGTGGGCACGCTCAAACGCAGAATGCCGTCTTACGGCCAGGTAGGACTCACTACGAACGGTACACTCATGACTGAAAAACTCGCCCAGGGGCTCATCGATGCAGGGATCAATTGGATCTGCTTCTCCCTTGACGGAGCGACGAAGGACACAGTCGAGCGCATCAGACCTGGCATCGATTTCACCCAGTTGCTGCGCAATATTGAGTACGTCTCGAAGTATCGACAGGTCACACGGCGTAAAGGCCTTTGGTTGGTGGCCAATTTCGTGATGATGGAGGAAAACGCACAGGACATACGTGCCTTCGTGGAATTGGTAGCTTCGCTGGGGTTGGACTCGGTTGCCTTCAGTCACCTCCGAGACTATCGAACGGGCTTGTTCAAACCGTTGGGTGAGACCATTCTCAGCCCAATGTTTCAACAGCTCGAGAGAACTCGGAAATCGTCATGGAATAAATGTCGCCCTGCCGCGGATTCTTCCCCGGCAAGAGCCTCATTGTCCTTTCATGGAGACGGCTTATGTGCGGCTTTCAGGAGACGTGGTCCCCTGCTGTCGCATGCTGGAAGGAGCGACTCCGGGCCCGGTTAAGATTTTTGGAAACGTTCGCGATGCGCCTTTGATGGAGATCTGGAACGGATCTGAATATCGGGAGTTCCGACGCCGTGTCTTGCAGGGAGATTTGCCGGAACAATGTCGCCCCTGCGATTACTGTCGAGGAATGCTGACCTTATAAGCGATGTCTTAGAAAGATGATGGTGCCCATGGCAAGGCCGCTGAAGGACCGTAGATGCGCCTGGCCCAGGACGTCAATTGCTTCTCGACTCAGGGAAAAAGTTTCACACCATGTCGCTTGATCAAAAAGACCGTGCCGTTTGTCCGATCTGTCATTCGGGAGGAACCCTGTACCGAGAATTCGGACTGCAAAGCCTTTACCGGTGCTCGGGGTGTGCGAGCCTCTTTTATTTCCCTTATGTCAGTGGTGGGTGGGGATCGCTGTACGAACCGCTCGAATCATGCCCTTTTTACGTTGAACGGGGAGCAAATCTGCTCTTCTACACAGAAGTAATCCATTACCTTCATGAAGTGCTTGGTGCCCAGTCATGGGCCGATCTCGGTCGGCCCCCCGAAGCCCTGGAAGTCGGCTGCAGTTATGGGTTTCTTATCGACATCGCTCAATGGCGGCACGGATGGAACATGGCAGGAATAGACCCGGATCCGTGTGCTGCCCAAGGTAGAAGAGATTTAGGACTTGAAATCACCCAGACCGAACTCGAGGAAATGCCAGCTAAGGATAAGTACGATGTCCTCATTTCAATAGAAACAACAGAACACGTACACGACCTGCGGCAACACTTCTCATGCATGGCTCGAATGCTCCGCAACATCGGCCTACTGATCCTAACGACTCCCGATGCCTCCCACGGCGACCTCGGTCCCAATCTCTGGCCGGGAAAGCACCATGTGATCTTCTCACAAAATGGCCTCGCCCGTCTGCTGAACGAAGTCGGCATGACCCATCACTGTTTCTTCGGTACCAGCATCCCCGAGATTCTGGCGGTTGTTGCAAGCCGCGAACCGTTCCCGACCGCAGTGGCGTCGGGCCCGACTCCCGGCGCCATGGACATGGTTATGCGGACAACATTGGATTATCTTCGTTTCAAGGTTAGTAATACAAATCATCCGGCCCTTCTCGTTCGGGGCCTACATTTCAGATTGTTCGAACTATTGGTAAATCTTGGCCGGTACCCTGAAGCGGAACCAATCGGACAAAGCCTTGACGGGCTTCTTGGACTGGAACCTGGCCACACTTCTCATTCGAGCCTTGAGCGTGCAGTTCACGCCATGATGGAAGCGCGGGACTCCAGGAACTATCTCGAATCCGGCCCTGGTTGCCTTGCCCCATACTTATTCTACAAGGGCATGCTATATCTCAACCACAAGGCAGAGTATTCGGAAGCTTCTGAATTCTTCGGATACGCAGCGCGGGCTATTCAAGAAAGAAGTCGACGAGTTCGACTTGACCCATTTTAGGACGTTTCTAAGAGCGGCCGAATCGCACGAGAAGCTGGCGAGGTTGCGTGCACAAAAGCCGACCTCGTGGTACAGAAGGCTATTTTCCAGAACTGCCTGGTGGCGCCGTTCTTGAAGGGCTGATTGAATCTCGGAATCCATTCCCCCGCCTACCGACTTGAGAGCCGGCGATTTGGAGGTGGGCCCCCAGAATGTGTTACGCTATTGTGTCATCCGGTCAACTCCTCCGGATTAAACTGAATCCGGCTGCTTGCACTAAGGGCCTCGCGATGATACCAAGCTATGACTTAGACATTCCGTTCTTCATTCATAGAGAAGCCAAGTTTGCGTTGCGGCTGTTTGATTCAGCCCTGATAGGTTCCCGGAGACATTTCCTGAGGCTCGACCTCTATCCACTTGTCGCACCTTCAATCATGAGGCGCCATTACGGATGGTGGGACATCCCTCTCAGCAAAGTTCGGTCAGACGCCTTGGAACTCTACTTCTCGCCGCTCCGTGGGACGGTAACCTTTCGGGGTCGAATGTGGTCAACGCACATCAAGAGGGCAGGAGGAGGGGGCCTGACAGAGGCTGGTTATTGCATGCTTCACGTCTCTCTGTGGGAAACCCATGGAAGTGAGCTCAAGACAAGAGGACTAAAATCGTATCCTCTTGTTCTGATGGATGATTGTGTCGATCTTCCTCTGAAAGGGTTCAATATTCCTGTAACTGATCGCTGCAATCTTAGGTGCGGAATGTGCCCTCGCCAGGGGACCGAGAATATCGTGGAGACAGATATATCTCGAGAGGTCCTCGACCCGCTGATAGAAGCGGTGGGCCATGTAAAGAGCATTCTCCTTCAAGGCCTCGGAGAACCTCTCCTTTTCAGGGACCTCTTTCAGCTAGTTACCCAGGTTAAGAAACGGACAACCGCAGGAGGTGAGGTAGGGTTGACCACCAATGCAACGCTACTCAACCGAGAAGCTGCGGCAAGGCTTCTGGAGGCCGGTCCGGATTTCGTCTATTTCTCTGTGGATGCCGCGACAAAAGTAGCGTACAGACAACATTAGGGATAGGGCGCGGATTTCGATAAAGTCCTTGAGAACATAGGGACCTTTATGGAGCTATCTCACCATCGAGAAGGCTCGAAGCCTTCCTCCATGTTGAACTTCGTTGTAATGGAAGAGAATTATGACCAGATACCGCGATTTTTGCACCTCGCCGCCAAACTGGGCGTTGGAAGTATTACCTTCAGCCGCTGCCTGGGCACAGCGATTGTCCCGGGGCGGACGTTGGATGCGGCAGTCTTGCAGCGGCTGTTTACTGAGGCCACCACCCTGGGCGATCAATACGGAATCAACGTTTTTGTTCCCCCTACGCGTCCGGTGACACCGGAAAGGTGTTTTTTCATCGAACACGCGGTTGTGATTGCCTCGGGAGATGTGTTGCCCTGTCATATGATGGCCCCAGGTTACGCTCTCGGGAATAATCCTAGGATCTTCGGCAACGTGCGAAGGACACCGATCCTGGCCATCTGGAACCAGCCGGAGGTAAGGGCGTTCAGAAGGCGGGTGCTGGAAGGAGACTTCCCTCCGGAATGCGGAGGGTGCGAATGCAAAGCCTTCCTCGTGTGCTAGGAGCTTGTGCGTCCTCCCGTGTCAACTCCATGACCTTGCGGCGGAGGCAACCTTTGTCAACTGAATAGTTCCTAATAAAATCCGTTAGACCTGCCAAACAAGGATGGGATTGGTCTCAATCAACTGGTTTAACTAGGACGACCATTCAGTATCCACTATTGCGAAACCGGACTTTACGGCATTGGATCGACTGTATGTCGTCAGACAATATGGGAGTTTTGAGGCGGAAAATTAGAGGAGAATTTCGACTCCAGGATTTCTGGGGCGACGTGACCCAAAAAACTAATTCAGGTGACCATTTTCCCTTGTGGGCATTTTGCGGACACCGGTTAGGTATTGTAGTGATTTGTGGGGATTCTTTGAGGCCACGGGCACGAGCAAGCAGTTGATATTGTTGATCCTGTTTCACTTCTTCAGGAATGGCATTCAAGAGGTCGTCGGTTCGATCCCGTCCAGCTCCACCAGAAAATGATAATTAGACCGCCATGTTAGGCTCCACTGACTTGGCGGTTTCTTTTTCCCTGGAACACGGTTGTGTCAGAATTGTGTCTTTCTTCCCTGCAAACCCTCTGAGATTTCCTGAAAACCTACAACGAAAACCCAGAACCCTTTGTGTGGACAAAGAAGGTCGACCAAATACTGGAAAAGGTCGTCTGCTGTAAAGCTCTGATGGAGAGACTACACTACTGAGTTTCAATGAGCACTCGCGCAGGGGCTCCGTCGCCTCTCTTGATTTTCATCGGCAGGCAGTAAATCCGACACGGACCTGGCGGCGCGTCCGACAAGGAGAGACCCTCAACAATCAGGACGCCGGCGGAAATGAGGATGTGGTGAACGGGAGCGCCTGGATGCATGTACTTTTCTATGGACAGGTAGTCGATGCCGACGAGCTTCACGCCTTTGGTCACCAGGAAGCGCGCCCCGTCTTCGGTAAGAGAGACGTAATCTGTGTGGAAGTCGCGCTCAAGTAGTTTGGGGCTGTTGTCCGTCTTGAGCAGAATACGCGGGTAATCTCCGATCCAGGATTCTTCCAAGGCCTGCCGATCCACGTGTTGCCTGCCTCGCATATCCAGTATTATCCCCGGTCCGACCATCACTTCAAGCGGGATTTCGTCTACCGTGGCTCCCCCTTCGACATAGTGCGCGGGCGGATCAACATGGGTGCCGAGATGAGTTCCCACCTTCATGAGGGCCAGGTTGAAGGGGTCACCCTTTCGGCGATCAAAAACCGTCTCGATTGAAAACGGCGGATCTCCCGGAAAAGTCAGCATTTCGTCATGAATGGCCAGGGTCGCGTCGTACAGCGGCATGATAACACCTCCATAGGGCTGGGAGAAGGCTGAAGTCGAGGAATTTAATCAGGTCTCGTCATCCAATAGTGCTAGACGTATTTTCGGCAAGCCTACCACACATGAGAGACGAAAGTGAGAGACAGTGCGGCCCCAATAGTGCCCCCACCAATTGAGCCAATGTCGCCACACATAAGCGGATAGTGCTGCGTTTCGCAAGTTAGGGTGGTCCTCATGGGTGCTGAATTCAATCTATAACTGTCTGAACGTGGAATTCATTGGTCTTCGAGAGGAGAGCCGTTTTTTGCCAGATATTCATGTAGTTGGCTAAACAGCCGAAACATCATGTGCCTTGGGACGCTTGCGTCCTTCAATTCGAAAATATGATATACTGATACTCAGTGAAAATAGACGATTGTGCTGGTCAGAATAACAAGGACTTCTTGATTTCGTAAGAGTTTTTGAGTGAAATGTAACGGCCACGATTGGAAGGAAATATTGGGTCGAAACAGGAGCATTCTTGTGTGGGAAGAAGACCGGCACGGGCCTTGATTTAGGACCCTCCAAGAGAAAGTCTGTAGGAAAAATACCGGATCAGGCCTCAAAACCCGTAACATCGGATTCATTGGTGGTGTGGAGAAAATATGTGTGCATCCAAACCGGTTCAACTAGTGGCCTCAGGCATTCATCAGTTGGACCGCATTCTTGGTAGCCTTTTGATCGGGGACAACGTCATCTGGTACGATGATGCCGGAAGCTTAGCCTGGCCTTTTTGTGCCAATCTGATTCAGTCTTCGCAAGCTCAGAATAGACCGGTAATTTACGTAAGTTTTGACCGATCTCCTCGAAATCTGCTGGAAAAGCTTGGACCTTTGGCCGAAAACCCCGCTTTAACAATATTGGACTGTTTCACATGGGGTAAGGGGGCTGGATCGGAAGTGTTTTTGAGGTTCTATTATGAAAGCAGACCAGACTGGCCATGCCGCATTCTCAGAGTCGATGATCCCAGGCAAGTTACTCAGGTAATGGATGTTATATATGGGGTCATTTCGGATTTGAATGATGACGTCCGCCTGGTCTTCGAAAGTATCACGGGAATGCAGGAGCTCTGGGGAGGGGAAGAACAGATACTGAGCTTCTATGCTCATTCCTGCCCGCGATTGTATGAGCTCAATACCGTAGCCTACTGGATCATGGAAAAAGAAGCTCATTCGATCAAATTAAGAGCCCGTATCAACCAGATCGCCCAAGTTGCGATCGAACTCTCCATCAAAAGAGGAACCACGTTTCTGACCATATTGAAAGCGGAGAAACGGGGCACTGACAATTTGCATAAACCTTTTAAATATTGGACGAAAGAATCTGAGGTTGCCTTTGAAGACGATAATCGGGCTTTCGGAAAACTGGACCTTGGGAAAAAACTAAAAGAGGTGCGCACAAAAAGAGGTTTTTCTCAGAGCGAATTGGCAAAGCTGGTGGGCCTTACGCCCAGCGCCATTTCACAAGTTGAAAGTAATTTGATTTATCCTTCTCTGCCGGCACTGGTAAAAATGGCCGAAGTATTGTTAGTGGAAGTAAGCACCTTTTTTCAGACGGGCTCTGCCTTGGCCAGAAAGATTGTGTTTTCACTTGCCGACTCGATTCCTGTCAAGCTCCAGGACATCACAAACGATATCATGACCGCCCGAATGTTGACTCCGGTCGATTTCCAATCAAAAGCGGAAGTGTATTTACTGGAATTTTCTCCTGGGAAAAAGCTCTCGCACCATTTTTTCAGCCATAAGGGCGAAGAATTGGGGTATGTGCTTTCCGGCAGATTGCAAATGAGTTTGCCACATTCAGTACACAAACTGAAAACAGGAGATGCGGTGTACCTCACCTCGGAAACCCCGTCTCAATGGATGAATCCGGGTCCTGGAACCGCGAGACTTTTGTGGATGGTTGTCGGATAAGTCCGTGAGCCCAGGAAAAGGGCGAATAAATTTCGCCCTTTTCCCAATACACTTAGTGACTCTTTGCAACAAAAATGGACGGCTGGCCGTTGCCGCTGATGATGGATTCGATCAATTGTTGATCGGATTCCATTACATAGGGGATTCCCGATACGTCGGTGGCTTCCCTGGTCAGGGAAACCAAATCGTCTCTGTCAATATACTGAAGGGCAAATTTGCGAGCCCCGGCCATGAGCTGCTGCAATCCCTGTTTCAAACGATCCACATAAGAATACATTCCGATTGCGCCAGGGGGAATTAGTTTGAATTCTGAACCGAATCGTTCCTTTAATTGTGCTCCCACGGCGAACAGACTCAAGAATACTCGCTCGCTGTCTTTGCGGTCTTCTGTCTCCTCTTTTTCCAGAGCACTCTTTCCGTTTGTTTTTCCCACCATGGCGGCAGCCATGAGCGCTCTTCCGAGGCAAATAGCTTTCACGTACGGGGCGCCCAAGGCCAGGGCCTTGAATATGTGGTCTTCAAGAGACATACCGCCTGCAATGGCAATCGGAGGCACGTAGTTACCCTGAGCTTTCAACTGCTCACACATGCGATAGGTAAGGGATTCGAGGTATACAGTGGGAATGCCCCATTCGTTCATCATTCGCCATGGACTCATTCCCGTGCCGCCCCCGGCTCCGTCTATGGTCAATAGATCTATTCCGGCGTTTGATGAGAATTTGATCGCGCGTGCCAGGTCCGCGGGTCGGTAAGCTCCGGTCTTGAGCGTTACGTACTTGGCGCCGAGACTTCGCAGACGTTCGACTTCCTTGTAGAAACCTTCTTCGGTAACCATGCCCAACCGGGAATGTCTTTCGAATTCGCTAATTCCACCGCTCTCGAAGGCCTTTTCCGCGGCCGCTGTGCTTGGATCCGGCAATACGATGTAGCCTCGTTCCTGCAACTGGCGGGCCCGTTCCATGGTAGACAATTTGACTTCTCCACCTATATCCTTGGCGCCCTGACCCCATTTCAGTTCAAAGATTTCAACACCCAGTTTTTCGATCACATATTCAGGGACGCCAAGCTTTGTGTCCTCGACATTGGCCTGGACAATAATGCCTCCTTTTCCGTCATACCACCGTTTGTAGGCATTTACTCGGCGTTCCATCTGTGGTGATCGCACGATTCGGCCGTTTTTCAGCTCGGCCTCCTTGTCCATGCCGCAGATATTTTCTCCGGCGACCACAATTATCCCGGAGATAGCAGCGCCTATGGCTATTTCATCCCAGTTGACCCTCGCAATGCGGGTCGATCCGACTGCGCCCGTGAACACCGGAAAGTCCAAGTTGATACTGCCGTCTCTGCCAAGCTTGGTGGCGCAATCCACCGCGGGAAAGGTGGCGAGATCCGAATCTGCAGGTATTCCGGAAGCACCAACACAGGTTCCTTGGATATTGAAATGGGAGTAATCGACCGGATAGTCTTTGTCTGCCCCAGCGGTAACCTTTCCGTATGGCTGCGGATAAATGGTTTCTCGACCTTTCATTGCAGAGCGGCCGATTTCACAGGTCCCGGGACATCCGTCGAGGCAAGTGACGCACATTCCGGAAATGGGGGCCGCTTCCACCCTGGTCTTTGTTTTCGTAGCGGCACTTCTGTTGGGTTTGCTGTACGACATGGAATCCTCCGAAAGAGTTGGATTTTTGTTCTGTTCGCGATTGGAATCGGAACACTCTGCAGAGCCGTAGACTTATTACAGCTAAGAAATAACCTGAATACATTAGTTTCAATAATTAACCCTTGTCAAGTCGTATCCGCATATCAACGGCTAATATTCTAAGTTTTTTGCCACAAAAGGGCCTTATAGGATTCATATTGAGTTTTGGACCAAGCCATCGGTTTAGTGATACTAAAATATCACAAACTGTGCCAAATATAAGAATTCTATCCAGAAAATCAGTCCGAATCTTCGATGGTCGGTAGGTGTTCTAAGGGCGAGGGGTTACCTTGAATGCTTATTACACTCATCATAGCTGTGCCAGGCCGTCCAAGGCGACCGATCAAAATTGTGCGGGTAATCGAATTTAAGCGGCGCGCTACTTTTAGCTAGACTAATATCAGGACAAATGATACTAGTGGAGATATCCGTGGATTTCACTTCCAGGAGTAACGGACATGACAGAAATAGTCGTCAAAACCATCGGGGAACTCAAGTCTGTCCAGAAGACGCGATCGCTTCCCATCATACGGATTGAAGGGGAGTTGGCCAATAACCTGTTAATCGCAGGGATCTTGCGCCCGAGTGACTCTAATAACGGCGAAGGCGAAGTGGCCAAATTGAAGAAATTCGATCCCGCCATGTACTCAGTCACTGAAATTCTCCATGAACTCAGTCGTGCAAATCGTTTTGAAATTATAGGGGGGGGAGGAGGCAGGCAGATCAAAATATCCCCAAAGCCTTTTGCCCGTCGCGAAGGAAACTGACGCACCTGGCAACCCCTTGATCTGAGCCGCGAATCTCTGCATGCCATTCAAGAGGTCGTCGGTTCAATCCCGTCCAGCTTCACCAAAAGAGACCTCAAATCCGTCAGGGCAGGAACAATCAGCCTGACGGTTTCTTTCTTCCAGGAACGAATCACATGTGCCAACACTACTCCTCTGACACGAAAACCGTGCCAGGCGCCTCCGGCATTGTCTCATACCATTGGGACGATTCTCCTTGGACCAGGCAAAAAAAGATTGACTCCAAGGGTTGCTCGTGCCATCATAAGATCAGTGAATAGTTCGACGCGTCGTATGCTGCTTTCAACCGATCAACGAAAGGAGCATGATGGAAGAACCTGATAAGAGTTCAAAAACATAATTTAGGTCGAAAATAGGCAACAGGAAGGTTTCTGTTGCAACAATGAGTACTAAGACTCACGAAACGGAGCTGAATTCAATCGGCTCCGTTTTCTATTTGGGGCCTTATGGCCGACCGACCTCCCGCAAAGCCCTCCTCATTGCCAAAGGGACTTTATTCCGGACTGCGATACCATTCAGCTAAATGCCCCCCGGCAAAGCCGGGGGCTTATCATTGCTTTGTTTAGCGGGAAAACAAGGCTGGAGAAAACTGCATGGCTCCACACGACCAATAATGATCGCATACAATGGCACTTCTGAAAGCAAATCGCAATTTCGCCAATGTCTGAGCATACTTCACCGTTAACAGAGGAATAGGTGGCTTGGGCCCGAATATTTTTTTGGCAATTCTGGAACGCATAGCGTCAATTGTGCTAAATTCAGTCAACCCATAGGAGGTGCGCCAGTCATGGGACCCAAAAGGCAAATCCCGGCCCGTCCGGTGGTTGCGGACATCAGGGCAGGGATGACGAACGCTCAGTTGATGAAGAGATATCGGATTTCATCCAACATGTTGGAAAAGATCTTCAAGAAGTTGCAAAACGCTAATATGATAACGGCTAGTGACCTCGACGGCCGCATGCGTTCGCCACAGCAGGGAGTTGTACACGATTCTGTACGACAGGGGGCCAGATGCTACACGATCATGAGACTCCCGATCACCGACCTGGATAATTTGAGTGCGGATTACTATGTGAAGGAGCTTAATGAAAAAGGTCTTCTGATCGTCAACTTGAGCACCAATGTTGGCGAGAAAAAGAAACTTTCTTATTCCGGCCTCTGACTTTGCTGATGTCCAACCGTTTTCGTTCGAGGCTGAATGTCGATGGACGAGGGCGCGAACAGACACCGAACGTCAAGCGGCAGGGTTCGAGATTACCCGGATATCAGACGAAGGCCTACAGCAACTCAGAGAGTTCGTGCAATCTGCCACGATTTGCGAGTAAGTCCGACTCCAATGACCGAGACTGCGTCTTAGTGTATGCTGGAGTGGAAGACAGACCGGCAGACGGTCCTTAGATGAAAGGTATGTGGGCCGCTCTTGTTCCGGCCCCCAAGTTGATCGAGGTGCTTTGATGCTGGTTAGACATTCCCGCGCCAGGGGATTAATAATCATTCTCGGTCTACTGATACTGGGTCTCGCTGGTACCGCAATTCTTGACGCTACCGGATGGGACCTCGATTGGGTGAGCCGGTTTTACACGCCAGGTGGGGCCCGAGGCGGATGGACTCACGGCCGTGAACAACCTTGGGGCTTCTTATACGACTATGGTGAGATTCCGCCCTTTATTCTCGCAGCCGCGGCTCTGGCGCTTTATGTGGCGGGCAAATTGGGTAAAGCCCGTCGCCAATATGCAAGAAGCTGTCTGGTGGTAATTCTGACTGTAGCCCTCGGACCCGGACTGCTGGTAACCTGCATTCTAAAGCCTTACTGGGGCCGGCCCCGCCCCGCGGATATTGCGGCAATGGGAGGCACACAGGAATATCACAAGGTGTGGATGCCGGCCAGGGTCAAGGGAAGCAAGTCCTTCCCATGCGGCCACTGCTCTATGGGCTTCTCGCTGGCCTCCGGCGCGGCCTTCTATCCTTTCCACCCTGCGTTGTCCTTCTGTGCACTGGCCGGCGGGATAGCGTACGGGACGCTTCTCGGGGCGACGAGGATCATCCAAGGCGGACATTTTCCGACAGATGTGCTGTGGGCGGGGATTTTGATGCTCATGCTCATAGCGACCCTATACTATCTCGTTTTCCGGGTCCCCGAGCAAACCGACTCATCTTAACCGACCCCCTAATTAAACGGCATATTCTGGTCGGCTGCCTCTCCAACGATTCCTATGAAAACGTGTTGCCTACAATGAAAGAAGAGGGACAGGAAAACCTCTCCTCCCTTGACTTCAACAGAGCGAGCACTACGCGCTTCACATCGGGGGGAAACCGAGCGAGTCCGTGGAGCCACTTTAACTAATGGTAGCTCACACTCAATCTGCCTGCCCCGTCTATTCCGTGGATCGCCCCTGTTTGCTTGTGCAAAGCTCTGGCCACGTCATCTCTCACTGCGGAGAGAATCCGCAACCCCTCTTCAAGGTCTTTCACGCGAGGCTGGACCACATCTTTTGAGAAACGCTGATAGTAAATGTCTTCGCAGCCCCCAAGACTGTAGAGAAGATCATTGACTTTGCGTCTCCACTGGTCGAAGACACAGGCATTGAATTCGAATTCTACGGCCACCCCGTGAATCTGGTCCCTCTCTACAAATTCTCGGGCCATGTCGTGAAGCGCGTCAATCTTTCCTAATAGTTCGGGCCCAATGGTCATGTTTCTCACTCCTTTCCGCGACCTGTCTCATCCTTTTTTCATCCGCTCAGGTTTCGGACGAGAGATCGGGCCGGTGGTCAAATTCCCTTAGCCCCCCTTCCTCTGCTGCTAATTTGTCTATGAATATGGGGTTGTCAATGCCCGCTATTTACCCCGCTGTTTAAAGCGGAGCACGTGCTGAATTATGGGGACGGCTGTGGACCTAAAACTTTCGGAGATCCTCAACCTTCCTCTTTATGATTTTGGACCGCTCTGTCATAATAGGCTTAAAGACTCCTCAATTACTACACGCATTCAACTTGAATAACTCCCCGTATTGCCCGTCCAAGCCGTCCTGGAAGGAATTGCGATGGAAGATCGAGACAAAACTAAGCAGCAACTTGTCAATGAGTTGATAGAGGAGCGCGGCAGAAGCGCGGAGCTCAAAGTTGAGATGCAAGCTCTCGGGCAAACCCAAGAGTCGCTGCGAATGATTGAAGAGAGGCTGGAGCTTGCTTTAAGCGGGGCCGAAGTCGGTTTGTGGGATTACAATCTTAAGACGGGCGAGGCGTTCATCAGTCCACAGCGCGCTGCGATGATAGGGTATTCTGTCGACGAACTTGAACCTCATTTCACTTCGTGGGGGAAACTGGTTCATCCTGAGGACATCGGGCGAGTCACGGATGCTTTTAACGCTCACGTGCAAGGTCGCACGCCCCTCTATCAGTGTGAACACAGACTGCGCACCAAATCCGGAGAATATTTGTGGATCCTAGCGCGAGCCAAAGTCGTGGAATGGGATGAGGACGGCAGCCCACTGCGAATAGTCGGAACCAGTCTGGACATCAGTGATCGCAAACGGGCAGACGAGGCGCTGCAAAAAGCGCACGATGAGCTTGAGCGCCGCGTTGAAGAGCGCACCGCGGAACTTGCGAGCGCTAACCAGCAGCTGGAACGAGAAATTGGGGAGCGCAAGAAGATTGAAGAGGCGCTCAGAGAATCCGAGGTAAAGTTCCGGTCCGTGGTGCAGACAACACTCGAGGGCGTTTGTGTAGTTCAGGATGCAACTTTCAAATTCGTTAACCGTAGCATAGCGAAGTTTATGGGCTGCTCCGAGGATGAGTTGATTGGCAGACCATTTACAGACTTCGTTCATGCCGATGATAGTGAAACGGTCTACCAGCGCTATTCAGAACAGTTGGCCGGACAGAAACAAAACCTTCGCTTCAGCTTTCGAGTAGTAGACAGCGCCGGGAACGTCAAATGGTTGAATGGAGGGACTGCTCTGGTTTCCTGGGAGGGGAAGCCTGCTGTATCTCTGTTCGCCATTGACATTTCCCAGCGGAAGCGAGTGGAGGAGGCCCTAAAGGAGAGCGAAAAGCGATACCGGGAACTGGTGGAAAAAGCTAATGATATCATATATCTTACAGATGTGAACGGACATTTCCTGGTATTCAATGCAGTCGGCTTGAAGATTACCGGATATTCTCAGGAAGAGATTGTCCACAAGCATTATCTGGACCTGATTCATCCCGATTACAAGGAGCAAGTTGCGAAATTTTATGGGTTGCAATTCGTCAAGCGGATTCCGGACACCTACTATGAAGTGCCCATCATTACCCACGAGGGAAAGACGGTTTGGATAGGACAAAATGTGCAGTTGGTAATGGAAGGTGACACTGTAGTCGGCTTCCAGGCCATTTGCAGGGATGTTACGGACCGTAAGCGTGCAGAGGAAGAACTGCGGGAGAGTGAAGAAAGGTTGGAACTCGCGCTGAGGGGAGCAGATCTTGGCTCGTGGGACTGGAACGTCAAGACCGGCAGCGCTGTTTGGAACGAACGAGCTTTGTGGATGCTAGGATATTTGCCCGGCGAGGTTCAGACTAACCTTCGTACGTGGAAAAGCCTCGTCCACCCGGAAGATTGGCCTCGCGTTTCTGAGGTTCTTAACAGCCATCTTGAGGGACCGCGTTTCTTTTATTGAGCTTGAGTATCGACTTCGTTGCAAATCCGGGGAGTGGAAATGGATTTTGAGTCGGGGCAAGATCGTGGCGTACGACACTGACGGGACGCCTCTGCGGGTAACCGGAACGAGCCTCGATATTACTGAGCGCAAACAGATGGAGCAGGCCCTGCGAGAGAGTGAAGAAAGATACCGAGCCATCTTCAACAATGCAGCTATAGGGATCAACCTCTCGGATCGCGACACTCGCTTTCTCCAGGTGAATTCACGTTCGGCAAGCATGTTGGGTTACACCCAGGAGGAATTAAAGGCCCTCACAGTTCTTGATATAACTCACCCGGACCACCGAGAATTGTCGATGGCAAATTTGTCAGACCTGATTGACGGCAAAGTAGACTCCTATAGGGTGCAAAAACGTTACGTCCGAAAGGACGGTCAGGTGGTCTGGGCGGATGTGCACGTGTCAGCAATCCACAACCAAAGTGGAGAATTCGTGGCCAGTTTGGCGGTGGTTGAGGACATCACTGATCGCAAGCGGGCTGAGCAGGAAAGAGAGAGAATGAGGGCCCAACTTCTCCAGGCACAAAAGATGGAGGCAATCGGAACCCTGACAGGTGGCATGGCTCATGAATTCAACAACTTGTTAACTATTGTCTCAGGATACGCGGAGCTGCTTCTCGCGGAAAAGAATGAGAGTGATCCAGAGCATTCAGACCTTCAAAGAATAGTTCACGCCTCTCAGAGAGGAGCTGAGCTTGTCAGGAGTTTACTGGCTTTCAGCAGAAAGTCTGAAATGAACTTCACTCCCGTTAATCTCAACCGTGAAGTGGAGCAGGTCAAGAAGTTGTTGGACCGCACTTTACCCAAAATGATAGAGATCGAACTCAATTTGTGCGATGGGTTGAAAACTGTCGAGGCAGATTCCGGCCAAATAAGGCAACTTCTGATGAATATGGCCTTGAATGCTAGGGATGCTATGCCCGATGGAGGCAAACTGAGCATAGGAACAAACAACCTTGGCGAAGGAGATTTGTCTGCGCCCTCTGGAGCAAAGCCCGGAGATTATGTGCAGCTCACTGTTTCGGACACGGGAATCGGCATGGACGGCGAGACCGTGGATCGCATTTTTGAGCCATTCTACACTACCAAAGGACTCGCGTACCAAACTGGGCTGGGGCTTGCCGTGGTGCATGGCATCATTGAGCAACACGGAGGCTATATTAGGTGCGACACCAAGCCCAAACAAGGTACCACGTTCCAGATATACTTGCCGACAGCACAGCCACGGAAAGCCGACGCGGTTTCAGTTAAGGCACAACCCTTGGGTGGTACAGAAACAATTCTGATAGTGGATGACGAGGAATACGTTAGAGATCTGGCAAGCCGATTCCTGGAGCGGGCCGGATACCGGGTAATCACCGCGGACAACCCCCTAACGGCTCTGGGCTTATATGACAACGAAAGAAGCGACATTTCGTTGGTGATCCTCGATTTAATCATGCCGAAGATGGGAGGGAAGCAGTTCCTCGAGGAACTTCTGAAAATTGACCCCAAACTGAAAGTGCTTATTGCAAGCGGTTATTCTGACACTTACGATAGAGAAGAACTCTACGGGCCGGAGCTAGGGGATTCGTAGGAAAGCCTTTTCATATGACAGAGTTGCTCCAAGCTCTTCGCGATGTTTTGGATGCCGATTGATTGGGAAATTGGATCAGTCTCGCTGGCTACTGGTTCCCAGGCTCTGCCTCATACGCGCTAACGCTAACTTAGTGATTAGTTCCCCCGTTTTGTAAAGGGGGGTCTAGGGAGGTTTGAGCTAACCCCTGAAAATCCCCAAATCCACCTCTAGAAAAGGGGGACTTTGATGGCAGATCAGTAGTCCAAAGCGCTTGCAACAGATGAAATGCCCATTAGGTTAGCGCCTATGAGGCGGAACCAGAACCACAAAGATCGAGATTGCTTGGCTCCGCCCTCAGAGAGATGTCCGCGAGCACCTTCTTTCCCCAGAAGTAACGGAATGATTACCTAACCCGGCTTGTAAGACTTGACGGGAGGTGATCTGTTTCATTAGGATCGCAGAGTCGCAAGGTCGCATAAAAATCCTGGCTGGGAAAATGGCAAGTACATGAGCCGGGCTGGGAGGTAAGATGACGATCCATAGCCCACTAGATTTTGAGTTCTTAGAGACAATGATGCTTCAGAAGATAAAGACTGCTCTAATTTTCCTAACATTTCTGCTTGCTGCTACCCCTGTCGCACTTTTCGCACAGGGCCCCTATCCCGGCCAATCCCCCCTGCCGGCTCAGCCTATTGGGCCTCCACAGCAGGTTCCGGTGCCGCAACAGCAACCATCGCAATACGCTTTTAGACCGGATCTCACCAACCCTGAGTTCGGTGAGTGTCTGCAACTGGAAAAGGCTTGGCAGGCCGTGTGGCAGAGATATGCACAGGAGTATCAGCGGCACCGTTGGATGAATCCCAGCGACCCGCAATACCCGCAGATGACCTATTATGTTAGGAACTTAAAGCAGCAGCTCGATGCCGCGTGGCAGACCTTCAGCGGGAGGTGCGTCTATTTTCCCGGAGTCGATAAGCCAAGTCGTAAACAGGCCAGGTAAACGAGATTATGGCCGGACTGGAAACCGTGACAAATTCAAGTATTGCGGAGCCGATCAACGAAACGGACGCCGACAACCAAGTCGAGGGAGTGGTTTCTACCCGTGTCATTCGCTCCATACTGCTCTTCACGGTCGCCGGCGTGATTCTCTATGGCGCTGCGACATTGGCCGCGGATTACAAGACCATTACCGCGGCGCTTCGACAATTTCCCCTCCGGACATTGCTTGTGATTTTGGCGCTGGTCATCGTTGGGTGGCTGCTGCGTGGCTGGCGATTTTACTATTATCTCAGGCAGATCGGGGCAAGAGTCCCTTTCACTTACTCACTAGATGCATTTTTCGCGGGGCTGGCCTTGACAGGAACTCCGGGCAAAGTCGGCGAAGCGGTGAAAGGGGTTTTTCTCAAAGAGGACTATGGGATTCCAGTCACTCGCGTGGTCGGCATCGTCATGGTGGAGCGTCTCATGGACCTGTGGGGCGTGCTGATTCTCGGTTCATGCTCCTTGCTTCTCTTCAGCGGCTGGCGCGCCCTTTTTCTCCTTTGTGCGGCGGCAGTCATTGCAGGCGGTGTTTTTATTTGCATGGAGCGCTTGTATCGTCCTGTTTTGGAATGGCTTGCCGGGTTCTCATTTCTGTCGTGGTTTTCGCTCAAAGTCCTCAAGATACTACTTACCGGCCGTGATCTAATGACCCCGAGGATTTTTCTAGTGGGGCTTGTGGTTTCAACGATTGCATGGGGCATGGAGTCCCTATCGCTGTATTTGATACTTGAAGGCCTTAATCTCCCCTCCACTCTTTTGGAGGCCAATTTTGTCTACTGTTTTTCGACCCTCGTGGGCGCTCTGTCTATGCTGCCCGGCGGGATCGGGGGTACCGAAGCGGGTATGATTGGACTGCTGGCCGTTATGGGTATCTCTTACACTAGCAGCCTGCCCGCGGTTATTCTGATCCGATTGTGTACGCTTTGGATGGCCATTTTAGTGGGGATCGGCTTCATGATTTTCATGCTGGCTCGTTCCCGCAACAAGTTACGGGGGGCTGCCTCCCCTTGCCCGGACCGGAACCCTCTTGTTCCGGAAAATCCTTTCAAGGAGCCAAGTGCATGAGTGACGACTATGATGTGGAGTTGACCGAGGAGCATATCATGCTCCGGGATATGGTTCGCAAATTCGCAGACAAGGAAATAGCGCCTGTGGCCGATCAGGATGAGAACGACCATCGCTTCCAACGAGAACTCGTGAATCAGATGGCTGAACTGGGTCTCTTCGGCTGCCCGGTACCTGAGGAATACGGGGGCAACAACATGGGATATCTGGCCCACGCCATAGTAACCGAAGAGATTGGCAGAGTGTCGGGATCCCTCAGGGTCGCTTTTAACATGCAGACCATGGGGACGGCCATGTCCATCCTCAAATGGGGAAGCGACGAAGTAAAGAAGAAATACATCCCGGAACTGATGTCGGCCAAGATGCTGGGCTGCTTCGGGATTACCGAACCGGATGCCGGTTCCGATACCGCGGCCATGTCCACCACCGCAGTGAGGGACGGTGACCACTACATTCTCAATGGCCGAAAGATGTGGATTACCTGGGCGCCTGTCGCGGACATGTCCGTAATATTCGCGATGACGGACAAGTCGTCAAAGCACAGGGGGATGAGCGTCTTCGTTATGGACATGCATTCACCCGGCGTGTCGACTCTTGCCATTAAGGACAAACTCGGCCTCTGGGCCTGTCCCACCGGCGAAATCATTATGGAGGACGTCAAAGTTCCGGCAGGCAACCGCCTCGGTGAGGAAGGAAAAGGCTTCTCGTATCTTATGCAGGAGCTTATCAGCACGCGACTTTCCGCAGCAGCGGGAGCGGTCGGAAGTTGTCAGGCAGCTTTGGATGAGGCCATTAAGTATGCAAACGAGCGTAACCAGTTCGGCCGTCCCATCGCGGAATTCCAGATGGTCCAGGAAGTTATTGCGAGGATGGTCGCCGAAACCGAAGCCGCAAGAGCGCTAACCTGGAGATGTGCCATTCAGAAGGACCGCGGACTGGTCCATAACATGAGAGAGACTGTGCTCGCCAAGTATTATGCATCCCGCGCCGCGGATGAAGTTCCGAACTTGGGCCTGGAAGTGTTGAGCGCATACGGCTACTCCAATGAGTACCCCATTGCAAGAATCCTCCGTGACGGGAAGGTGTATAAGATTCTCGAAGGGGCCACGAATATTATGAAAATGATACTCGCGGCGGATGCGCTAGGGTTGAAGAAGGCAAATAGATAAGGCGATGCCTTGCCGAGGACATAACTAAAATGAAATGATGATTTGTTCCCCCCTTTCGTAAAGGGGGGTTAGGGGGGATTTTGGGATAACCTATTGAAAATCCCCCTAAATCCCCCTTTAGAAAAGGGGGACTTTGATGGGTCTTGGCCTCTGGAGACTCCTCTAAAGACAACGAAATTGCGGGAAATTAGTAGGTTGCGCCATGCCCGACGGCGGCCACGGGCCGCCCTACAAGGGCTGAGATCGTCACAATAAGAATGGCCGGCTAGCGCCGCGATATACTAAAGTATGGGATTTTCATTCAGGGTAATTCACAGCGATTCAGGAAGCAGAGCCAGGCTAGGAAGCTTGACCGCGGGCGGTCCGGAGGTTCTGACTCCTGCTTTCATGCCGGTGGGTACCCGCGGGGTGGTAAAGACAGTATCCCCGGAGGAAGTGTGGGGCCTCGGGTACAGACTGATACTTGCCAACGCCTACCATCTGTACCTCCGGCCGGGCCACGAGTTGGTGGAACGGCACGGGGGGCTTCACAAGTTCATGGACTGGCCCGGTTCCATTCTCACGGACAGCGGAGGCTTTCAGGTCTTCAGCCTGGCCCGTCTCCGCAAAATCAGCGATGAGGGGGTGCTATTCCAGTCCCACATAGACGGCAGTTCCCATTTGTTCACGCCGGAGTTGAGCATACAAGTTCAGGAAGCGCTGGGATCAAATATAATCATGTGCCTTGACGACGTCAGGGGCTATCCGGTCACCAAAGATGAAGCCCAGGAGGCGGTGGTCAGGACCAGCCGTTGGGCGGAGAGATGCCTGAAATCCAAAAAAAAAGTTGACCCTGGTTTGTTCGGCATAGTACAAGGGTCGGTGTTCTCAGATCTGAGGAAATTGAGCACGGACAGCCTCACTTCCCTCGATTTGGACGGATATGCCGTCGGCGGTCTCAGCGTCGGGGAACCCCATGATATCATGGTCGAGATGCTGGAGGTCACGGTACCGCTGCTTCCTGAGGAAGCCCCCAGATACGTAATGGGGGTGGGAAAGCCGCAAGATATTCTTGATGGGGTGCTACGGGGGGTCGATCTGTTTGATTGCGTGCTACCAACACGCAACGCGCGTAACGGAACTTTGTTCACCTCTAAGGGGTCGGTAAACATAAAAAATGCCCGGTATGCAGATGATCCCGGGCCGGTGGATCCTTGCTGTAAATGTTCGCTGTGCGCCAAGTACTCCAGGGCTTATCTGAGACACCTGTTCCAGGAAAAGGAGATCTACGGACTGCGTCTTGCTACGATCCACAACCTGAGTTTTTATAGCCGGATGATGGAGAGTATTCGCGACGCAGTGAGAAACGACAATCTACGATCTTTTGCCGGGGAATTTCTGGCAAAGATGGAGGAAGCAGATGATTGATGTGGCTTATGCCATGGCCCCTCCCGGTGGTTCGGGCGGGGGTGATATGAATCAGCTCATAGGTTTTCTTCCCATTGTGCTGATTTTTGGCGTTTTTTATCTTTTGCTTATAAGGCCGCAGCAGAAAAAGGCCAAAGAGCACCGGATGCTGCTGGAAAACCTCAAGAAAGGCGATGGAGTAATTACTCAGGGGGGCCTGTACGGCAAAATTACGGCTGTGTCGGACCATGTGTTGACTTTGGAAATCGCCGACAAGGTCCAGGTGCGCGTGTCGCGGGCCCACATTGCGGGGCTGGCCCCTTCGGGCAAAGAGCAAAATCAGTGAGGAGTGCCAATAGATGACCCAGAACCTCCAGTGGCGGATAATCTTAATTGGAGTGGTCCTGGCGGTGAGCGCGTTCTTGGTCTATCCGTCGGTGGGACCGGTGCCTCCCTTCTGGGCAAAATATCTTCCCAACAACCCGGTCCGCCTCGGACTGGATCTTCAGGGCGGTCTGTATCTCGTCCTGGAGGTTCAAGCCGACATGGCGGTGGAGGCGGCTGTTGATCAGAGCGTATTAGAGGCCTCAGCCCTGATGAAGGACGAGAAGATAAGGTATAACGACATCCAGCGGACTTCTCCGACCTCACTGACTGTTTATCTTAAGGACGCGGACCAAGCAGGGCTTTTTGACGAGAAGGTCCTGGACAAGCTACAGAACTACAAGAAAGCTTCCGCGTCACAGACTGACAAGGGGTTCGAAGTCCAGCTTCAGATGGACCAGAAGACTGCGGAAGTTATAAAGCAAAGGGCCGTTAGGCAAGCTGTGGATACCATTAGGAACCGCGTAGACGCCTTCGGGGTCGCAGAGCCGGACGTCGTGATCCAGGGTGTCGATAGGATAGTTGTGCAGTTGCCTGGGCTCAAAGAAGACATAACCCGCGCGATCGACATCATCAAGAAGACCGCACGACTCGAATTCAAGCTCGTAGATGAGAAGGGCGATCTGAATGCTGCCTTGAAAGGTGACATCCCCACCGGCGATGAAATTCTCTATCAGCAAGAGCGCATTCCAGGATCCACAGCGACCAGCCGGAAGCCGTTGCTGATAAAGAAGCAGATTCTCATGACCGGTGACTCGATCACCGATGCCAAAGTTCAGCCTGGCCAAGTGGGCGGGATGATCGTCCACATGGACTTCAATCGGACCGGAGCAGTTCAGTTCGAGAGGATAACCGGGGAACATGTCCGTGAACGACTGGCCATAATCCTTGATAACAGGGTCTATTCCGCGCCGGTGATCAAGGATCGCATATCCGGCGGATCTGCCATAATCGAAGGCACATTCTCCCCGGAAGAGGCCAGCGACCTGGCCCTGGTGCTGCGGGCTGGTTCGTTGCCCGCGCCGGTGAAAATTCTGGAAAACCGCACTGTGGGCCCGTCTCTTGGTGAAGACTCCATTCGGCAAGGGCGAAACGCGATATTGCTCAGCCTATGTCTGATCGCGATCTGCATGGCCATCTATTACAAGTGGTCGGGAGTGGTGGCTGATGTGGCCCTGACCTCGAACCTTCTGCTAATCATGGCTGTAATGGTTTCGCCCGGCTTGCGCGCCACTTTGACCTTACCGGGCCTTGCAGGAGTGGCGCTGACCATTGGTATGGCAATCGATGCAAACGTCCTCATTTTCGAGAGAGTACGAGAGGAACTGCGCAGCGGGAAGTCGCCCAAGGCTGCTTTGGACACTGGTTATACCAAAGCGTTCGCGACGATTCTAGACACTCACGCTACTAACATTTTGGCTGCCCTTCCCCTGATACAATTCGGCACAGGGCCTGTCAAAGGCTTCGCGGTTACTTTGTGCATAGGGCTTGTCATTTCCTTGTTTACGGCATTTTTTATCACGCGTACGATTTTTGATTTTGCGTTTCAGGTTAAGCGGATCAAGAGCCTGAGCATTTGATTGCCAGGGGTCTCTAAGATGTAGTCTAACGTTGGAAACAAGAATAGTAACCGTTCACACGGCAATTGCTGACCGGTACGGAGGCCGGCCCTACCTGGGCTCGTGATAGGGCCGGCGTCCCTGCCGGCCACGTTTCAGACCGGATAAATCGGTTTCCCGGGTGAACAGTTACCAAGCGTATTTCCGAAACATCCCTGCGACTTTCAGAAGGATTGAACCGGTGGAGCTTATAAAACCCAATACCAACATCAATTTCCTTGGTAATAGGTACTATGCCTACGCGTTCACTACGATCATGATCGTCCTTTCCCTGGCCTCCATTCCCGTCATGGGTTATATGAAGCTCGGGGTAGACTTCACCGGCGGGGCAGTGGTTCAGGTGAAGTTCAACAAACCTGTGCAAACCGAACAAGTGAGAGAGGCTCTCAAACCACTGGGCGAAAACCTCGCTGTTCAGCAGTTCACAGGGGCATCGGGTGACGAATTTGTCATTCGGATGGAGCTATCTGAAGACAGCTCCGAGAAGTTGTCCCAACAGGTCAAAGATCTCCTGGAAAACAAAATTGGCAAGGGGAGCACTGATATCCGGAGCTTGGAGGTAGTGGGCCCCAAGGTCGGGAAGGACCTTCAGGAATCCGCCATCTGGGCCACTGTAATCGCTCTCATTTTTCTTCTCATTTACATGGCCTTTCGCTTTACCTTCACGATGGGATTAGCCGCTATTGTTTGTTTGTTACACGATTTGTGCATATTGTACGGGTTTTTCACCTGGACCGGAAGAGAGTTCAATTTGACGATCCTCGCGGCCATGCTGACGGTCATAGGATATGACCTCAACGACACCATTGTGGTTTGTGATAGAATCAGAGAGAATCTGAAAGGGATGAAGAAGGTGCCCCTCATCGACGTCTTCAACACGTCCATCAACCAGACGCTTTCAAGGACCTTGCTCACCAGCGTGGGCACCCTCCTTGCGGTGGCAGCTTTCCTCGTCTTCGAGACGAATGTGCTCAAAGATTTCGCCTGGGCGCTCCTGGTGGGAATTATTTTTGGAACCTATTCCTCAATCTTCGTCGCCTCTCCGCTGGTCTTGGAACTGGACAAGGTGCTACCAGTAAAGCGTGGGTGACTTACAGCCGCTTAAGACCACTCACATGACCTTCCTTGTTGGACATGAAAACAATCTGGCATTGCTTGAGCGGACCGTAAGAGAGGGACGGCCCGCCCATGCCTACCTCTTCACGGGGCCGGACGGCATCGGCAAGAAACTGGTAGCGGTGAAGCTTGCCTGCCTGCTGAATTGCGCTGCACCAGGCGAAGATCCCGACGGCTCCTGCCATGTGTGCCGCAGGATAATCGCGGAAAAGCACCCTGACGTCACCATTGAGCGGCCCGAAAAGGGCATGATCCGAATCGATCGAATCCGGGATCTTCAAGCGTTCTTCAAGTATGCGCCCGTAGAGGGTCGGCATAGGGTCACAATCATCGACGATGCCCACCTAATGAACAGGTCAGCACAAAACGCTCTTTTGAAAACGCTGGAAGAACCTCCTCCCGGCCGTATTCTCATCCTCATCAGCGCCAGACCTTCTCTACTGCTCCCCACTGTTAGGTCACGAAGCCGGCGCATGCGGTTCAACCCGATACCTTTTTCACCGTTAGAAGAGCTGTTGGAACAGAAGGGGCTGCCAGTGGACAAGGCCCGGACGTTGGCTGCCATGTCATCCGGAAGTGTTGCGAGGGCCTTGGAGATGGCAGCGTCAAGCTTTCTCGATCTTCGGGAGCAAGTTGTCTCAGCCATGACCGATCCCATGGGGAAAAGGCTTAGCGGATTATTGGAGCTTTCCGCAACGATTTCCGTTGACAGGCAGACCGCGGTTGAAGCAATAGAAATAGCCTCGACGTGGATTCGTGACTTGCTCCTTGAGCAGACAGGATTCAGCCTTAGCGGCCGGGTCCACGGAGATTTCCTTGACAGAATCACCTCGGGGGCTCAACATCACAATAGTAGACAACTGTTGTCGGTCTACGATGAACTGGTGAAAGCCTCTTCCCTCATTGAAGCCGACATCAACGTAAACCGGAACCTGGTTACAGACGTAATGTTTCTGAAAATAGCGCGGATACTGGCCGGGCCGACCCTTGGAATTGCAACGGCTTCGCGATGAAAGACTGACGCAATGAGTGACGAGAAGTCAAAGAAAGATGCCTCCTACCTTCCCAGGTCGTGGGGCTCCGAGCCTCGAGCGAAAGCATGCGAAGAGTGTCCAAGCCAGGCTGTTCAATTCGTAACGGGCTCAGAGTGCGAGAGTCCCGAGAAAAGGCCAGGAGAAGAACCGGAAAATCAGCTTACTTTGGAGCAGGCCGCACCTGGCCTTCAGGATGACCCTGGGGCAGACTTGAGCATTCAAGGTGACGAGGCTGGCGATGTTATGATTACAGAGCCGGCAATTCATATAGCCCCATCTCTCCCGTTCCAGGCCAGTGAAGTTTCAGCCAACAGCGAGGAGACAGACTCCGAAGCCGGACCGGCAACCCCGCAAGAAGCCGGCGAACGCCATCCTATGCTCATAAGGGTCAACGTTGTGGGGATTCGCTTCGGATACGCCTGCAAAATCTATCATTTCGATGCGGGGGACATGGATCTGACAGCCGGGGACTGGGTGATCGTCAAGACCGAAAAAGGTACGGGACTCGGACAGATAGCCCTGGCCCCCTTTGAACGCTTAATGGATGCCTCTCAACTCGAGGGGCTGAGGAAGGTTGTTAGAAAAGCCGGCAAGGTCGATTTCGATCAGAAGGAGCGCTGCGCACAGAGGGAAGCAGAGGCCCATGCGTATTGCCTTGAACGGATCGAAGCTCTGGAATTACCCATGAAGTTGGTTGGAGTGGAGTGCTACTTCGATGGTTCCAAATATGTCTTCTATTTTACTTCGGAAGGGCGAGTCGATTTCCGAGAGTTGGTGAAGCAACTTGTCTCGCGCTTCCCGGTACGGATTGAGATGCGTCAAATAGGCGTGAGGCATGAAGCAAAAATGACAGGTGGACTGGCCTGTTGTGGCCAAGAGTTATGCTGTGCCCGTTTTTTGACTGATTTTCGGCCCGTATCGGTCAAAATGGCCAAGAACCAGAATCTTTCGCTGAACCCGACCAAGATCTCCGGTGTCTGCGGCCGTCTTATGTGCTGCCTGGGATACGAACACGACATATACGAGGCATTCAGGAAACAGTTGCCAAAAGTCGGAAAAACGGTGAAAACTCGAAAAGGGGATGGAGTGGTGCTCAAACACAATCCTCTGGCAGAAACCATTTTCATTCGCGTGGACGAAGAAACAATAGTGGAAGTCACTAAGGACGAAATAATCGAAGAGCTGGAGAATTCGGGTCAGAATAGGGGCGCGGCAGGCAATAAGGTGAAGGAGAGGGTGGCCAAGCCCCGTGACGAGACAATCGGTAATGGCGTATGACGAGAGAGGATGGCGCGGGAAGATCCTTCCGATTCTGGTCGTCGAGGCTACTGGTAATCTGGGCGACTCATCTTTGGAAGAGCAAAAGAGGTTTTGAGGCTCGTGTTGGAGGGACAGGCATCTTGCCTGTCATCTTGAAAACAGGCAGATGCCTGTCCCGCCAAAGTCCCCTTTTCGAAAGGGGGCATTTTGGGGGATTTACTTAACGACACGGTAGGATGTAGTGAATCCCGCAGCCTCGCTGGACGTAAGGGCGCATCGGTCGCGAACAGATGACGGCCACTTTACGGAGCCGCGAGGCACACGTCTCGGGAACGGTTCCCAATCGAAGCATGGGTTATCGCTCCTCAGGACCATTTTGAAAGTGGGGAGCATGAATTCCGGCACCAGAACCCGTGACTTGGTCTGCCACGGCGGCATAGGCGGCCTGATTGCCGTCCGCTATGGCTTCGTTACTGCCGTTGCAATGGTCGCCCTGCTCGTCCCGTGGAGCACCGCCAAATGCGGTGCTGTCTTCGACCGGGTTATGAAGAGCGGGACCGTGCGTCTGGGAGTCCCCTATAACCACATGCCTCAGGGTTTTCTCAAGTCTTCGGGAGAATGGGTCGGTTTTGAGATGGATTTGGCTTCGGAAATGGCCAAACACATGAATCTCAAGCTGGAGACGGTAAAGATAAATGAGCAGACATGGGGCCCCGCGCTTACTCGTGGTCGGATAGATGCGGCCCTTTGCCGTATAACGCATAGGCGTTCCCTTGAGAACGCTTTCGATTTTTCCGTCCCGTATTTTTTTGATTCCCTGAACATTCTCATTTTGAAAGGTAGCTTTAAATCAGCCGGAGATCTCAAAGGCAACAAGATTGCCGCGGTCCAAGGGTCGCCGTCCGAAAAAGCTGCCATGCGTCTTCTTAAAGAAGCTGGCGACCAGACTGCGGAAAAGAATGTGATCTCCTTTCCGGACCGGCCCACATGTTTTATGGCACTGGGACAGGGCAAAGTGGGAGGGTGGTTGGATTCCGGCATGACTCTCATCGAGTACTCTTCCCGCAGCCCCGGCCGCTTCGAGCTTATCAACGCTTCGGATGCCGTTGAAGAGGTAGCTTTGGCCCTGCCTCAGGATGATTCGGCATGGCGGGACCTGGTCAACTTTACAATTCAGGACATGGCAGCAGACGGCTCTTTCAAGAAAATATACGACCAATGGTTCGGACCGGAAACTCCGTACGCATTCCCCGTGAAACGATCCATTGATATCTGGCCGGAATGAGAATTCTCTGAAAGTCCCCAAATCGCCCGAGCATTCAGAATTTCCGGAGAATAGCCGATGAAACGAGTGATCCTCGGCACTGCAGGCCATATAGATCACGGCAAGACAGAACTGGTACGTGCCCTCACAGGCATTGATACAGACCGCCTTAAGGAGGAGAAGCAGCGGGGCATTAGTATAGAGCTAGGCTTCGCGTTCCTCGATCTGGACAAAGACATTCGCATGGGTATCGTGGACGTGCCGGGACATGAGAAGTTCGTCCGTCAAATGGTGGCAGGCTCAGGCGGTATAGACATAGCCGCGCTCGTGATTGCTCTGGACGAGGGGGTAATGCCGCAGACGACGGAACACCTCGACATTCTCAGCCTCCTCGGAATTCGGCAGGGCCTGATCGTGCTCACAAAGTTGGATCTGGTGGATGAGGAGCTGGCGCTTCTTGCCGAAGAAGATGCAAAAGAGGCGGTCAAAGGAACCTTTCTGGAAAACGTTCCTATGATGCGGGTTTCTTCCAAGACCGGCGAAGGAATAGATGCTCTTCGTGATACCCTCAAACAATTGGCTTTGCAGGTCACCCAACGGCCGGTTCACGGGCTGCTTCGCCTGCCCGTGGATAGAGTTTTCACCATGAAGGGACACGGGACGGTTGTCACTGGAACGCTCATATCGGGCACACTCTCAACGGGCGACGAGGTCGAGATACTGCCCGACAGTCTGCGTTCATCCGTGCGTTCGCTCGAATCTCACAACAGGCCCGAGGAAAAAGCCTTTCCCGGCGAACGAGTTGCCGTCAACCTCCGAGGTTTGGAACAGGCGCAGATCCACAGAGGAGAAGTACTGACTCACCCCGGAGAGTTCCGCCCCTCCTATATCGTGGACGTTAGACTTACGGCGCTGGCGCGTTGCCCAATAGCTCTGAAAAATCGCCGTAAAGTGAGGCTTCACCATTACACCTCTGAAGTGGAAGCCCGTGTGGTGCTCCCTGACCTGGAAGCCCTAGAGCCCGGCCAGGAAACGTTGGCGCAGTTGAGAACCTCCTCTCCGGTCGTTCCGTCGACCGGAGACCGCTTTGTAATTAGGGCACTTTCTCCATCCATCACTCTAGGAGGAGGAGTGGTCCTTAATCCGCGAGGAACCAAACTAAGAGCCCGCTCGGCCAAGTCCTTCGTGGAACTGGACCATGAGGATGATGCCGCCATTGTGGCCTCATTGATCCGTAGCGGCGGTCTGGCCGGGGTAGCGCGGAACGAATTGCTGGGGATGTCAGGCTTTTCCGCCAAGCGACTGGACAAGATCCTGGATTCTCTTAGGAACTCCAGGACAGTGATCCGTTTCGACCCTTCCGAGCACAGAATGATCCACAGTGACTTCTTCGATGTGGTGAATAACAAGATACGGGAGAAGCTCACCACCTTCCACAAGGAGCAGCCACTCAAGGCCGGCATACCTAGACAGGAGCTACGTTCCACTGTTCCAGGCGGTGACAAGCTATTCAAGACCGTGATCGAAAGCCTGGCGGCAAAGGGCGAAGTTGTGGATCAAGGGGACACGATCCGCCATTCTACTCATGAGATCCGGCTAAAAGATGATGAGAAGGGCCTTAAGGAACGTCTGATGAAAATGATCGTCGAAGGCGGAAACTCTCCGCCGGTCCTCAAGGAGATACTCCAAGCCACGGCCACGGACGTCAAGCAGGTTCGGAATCTCTTGAATCTTTTGGAAAAAGAAGGTCAGGTTGTTAGAGTCAAAGAAGATCTCTATTTTTCCGGAACCTTTGTCAACGAAGTTAAGCGAAAGGTTGTCCAGTTTATACAGCGGGAAGGAGGCCTAACCCCCTCGCAATTTCATGAGATCACCGGATCTTCAAGGAAGTACAATATACCTCTACTCGAGTATCTTGACAGGGAACGTTTCACTATGAGGGTTGGCGATCAGCGAGTGCTGAGAGGTTCAGGGACTTCCGGCGATGGAGGCAAGGTCGAGTAAAAGTCAGCTATTTTTTTCATGTGGCTGAGGCAGTCCGTCCTCTGTCCTTCGAAGCGGCGGGCCGTGTCTGGTGTTTTTTCTTGAACTGTACTGGATCAATGCCCAGGCTTGATGATCCATGCAGCCATAAGCATTGTCCAGGAGTCCGATAAGCTGTTTGTCCGCCTTCGAAATCCGGCTTGCTGAAACGGCCTGGAACTTCGCCCGAATCACCCGGACTCGTTTTTGGACGTTTCTTGACGATCTCCAGCGCAGTTTCTTTGGAGATTATGTCTGCCACGAACCCGTCAGCCGTAGTTCCCAACAGGAGAAAAGAGTCGTTGAGATAAGCGGTCGCGGTCTCGCCGAAAGCGTTGAGAAAGACAGCTTCATCGGCTCCTTGGGATATCGGCGGACACAGTAGTGAAATCAAGATCAACAGGCAAGCAATTCGTTTCATGACTAACACGATCTGGAATAACATTCCGGGCTCTGTAAGGCCGGTTCACGGCAAAACTCATACCACGACGACTGAAAGGAGACAACCTTTTTCATGAGAATCCTTCTTCATGCGTGCTGTGCACCTTGTCTGGTGCACCCTCTTGATGATCTGCACTCTGAAGGCCACGAGATTACTGCTGTGTTCTTCAATCCCAACATACACCCTTACACAGAATACCTACGCAGACTGGATGCCTTTACTGTCTATACCCGCGAAAACAATGTGCGGGTACTCAACGAGGATTTCCGGGAAGGCATGGAGGAATGGCTTCGAGAGGTGGCCTTTAGAGAACCTCAACGTTGCCGAATCTGCTTTAACTTCAGGATGGACAAAATCGCCCGGCTGGCCGAAGCAAAGGGGTTTGACGCTTTCTCTACTACATTGCTTTACAGCCGTTTTCAGAACCACGAACTCCTGAAGTCGGTTTGTGAAGCAGTGTCTGATAAATACGGAATCCCGTTTATCTATCGAGACTGGCGCACCGGCTGGAACGAAGGTGTGAGAAAGTATCGGAAACTCGGCCTTTACCGACAGAAATACTGCGGTTGCGTATACAGTGAAAAGGAACGCGCTCTAAAAATCATGTGACTGCGATTTCAGGTTGTCTCTGGATTGGTGGATGATGTATAAGTACGGTCCATCCCAGAATGTGCTCTATGGAATCACCTATGAAGGTTTTTCGGCACCTCCGCGTCGGGTGGTATGTTCTCGTCGTCAGTGTGATTGCAATGGCATTTGCCGTGGACGCGTTGGCGAAAGAGATGTCAATGCCTACCCGCGGAAAAGACCCCGTCTCATACGCTCGCCCGTGGTTGATGGTAGGTTTGTCCCCTGACGGCTGTTCGAGAGGATGTAAGCACGTATTTTCAGTAGTTAAAGAGCTGAGCGGCAATCCCAACGGTCTAATTGTTCATTTCAGCAAGGTGACCCCTGAATGGCTTGCAGAGCTTGAACCGTCCTTTATCATTCTCAGCCCCCAGGGTACGCCGTGGTGCCGCTACACCGGCGAAATGGGCGTTTCACTTCAGAATTTCCTCTGGATGTTACCCATGGCGGCCGAAGAGATGAATATCCCTATATTGGGGATATGTGGTGGCCATCAAGCCCTCGCTCTGGCATTCGGGGGCAAGGTCGGTCCAATAAGGGCCGGCGAAGATGATTGCATGCCGTACACCCGTGAGCGTCAAGGCGGGGTGGTACCGCTTACGCTCACGACCTCTGATCCGATCTTCAGAGGTATTGACGGCAAGCTGCGAATTCTGGAAAGCCACTTTGACGAGGTCAAGGTGTTGCCGCCCGGTTTTGTGCTGCTGGCTTCGGACAAGCACAGCCCAAACCAGATCATGCGCCACCCTACCAAGCCGGTTTACGGAGTCCAGGGACATCCCGAATCTTCTTACAGGCCTACTCGGCCTGAGGGGAGAATTTTGATCAGGAACTTTCTCGAAATTGCCTTGGCTCACAATCAAAACGTACGAAGCGCTTATGGACCGCTGGTTCCAACATTTCTGTCCCTGTTGATGCTTGATCGGGGTTTCCCCGGGAATTAACACCTGTTGTTATGGCCCGGTGGGGGCATCCCGCGACACGCGGGACGGTCCCACTAAATCATTCTCAGTATCGGACACTACTTTCGGCTATCGCATTAATCCACCGTCCCTGCCAGCTGTCTGAGTTCATCCGCTCTGCTTCTTGCAAGGTATTGACCCTCCAAGAAGCCAGTCAGATTCGCTCCCACTTCGTTTAGGTACGCTGCAACTTCAGGGTGGCCTTCAAAATAGGCTTCCATCAGAGCCGTCCAGCCGAAGTCTGTCTTGGCGTTCACATCCACGCCCGCGGCAACCAGCATTTTGGCGACTTCCAGGGAGCCCGCAGCAGCGGCGACCATCAATGCAGTCTTCCCGTCTCTGTCTCGTGCCCGGACATCGGCGCCCCAGGAAAGGAGGAGTTCAACGATTTCGGCCTGCCCCTTGCGCGCGGCCCAGAATAGGGGAGTATTTCCGAACTTATTTGTCACGTTGACTTCAGCCCCGTGTTCCAGAAGGAGTTCCAGCACCTCCTTATTGCCCTTGTAGCAAGCCCAAAACAAAGAGGTATTGCCGTATTCGCCGTCTCTGGCATTGATGTCCGCCCCACGGTCCAAAAGCAAACTGACGATCCGGGTGTGATTCCAATACGAAGCATCAAGCAAGGCGTTGTTTGCCTCAATGGTGCGGCCTGTTAGCTCAGCCCCTTCTCCCAATAGTACTTCTGTAGCCTCCGCGCGCCCCAACCTCAGCGCGTATGCCAGGGCTGTCGTGCCTTGATTACTGCCCGCGTCCGTCTTTGCTCCGCGTCGTAGAAGAAGCTCCACCACGTGGCTGTGGCCTCCAATTGCTGCGGCCATAAGTGGCGTCTTGCCGAATTTGTTCCGGGCATTGACATCGGCGCCCCTGGACAAGAGAAGATCAACCACAAGCTCGTGCCCCTTCATTGCTGCCCAGAACAGACTGGTATTCCCGTATCTCGTATCCCTAGCATGGACATCCGCTCCTTGAGCAAGCAGAAGATCCACAACGGCTGGATCGCCTTTGTACGACGCCCAAGACAAGGCCGTGATGCCGTGCTTCCTGTCATGAGCATTGACATCGGCCCCCGAGGACAGAAGAAGGTCCAGTACCCGAAAGATGCCCCTTCCAGGCAGTCCATAGCAAGGGGTGAGTGCCGTATTTTCCTCGACCGTCAGCCGCGGCGCCCCGCTCCAGCAGGATGCGGACCACTTCAACGTCGCCTCTGTCACAAGCCCAGAACAAAGGGGTACAGCCGGTTCTGCTGTGCGCGTTTGGGTATGCTCCACGGTTTAAAAGGAGTTCCACCATTTGGGCCTTCCCTGCCCTGGCGGCCCACAGCAACGGTGTATTTCCGGAGCCGTCCCGAGTATGAACATCCGATCGTTTGGTCAGGAGAAGGTTCACGGCCTCGGTATGCCCCGTGTAAGCGGCCCAGAATAGAGCGGTGCTCTTGTATCTCTTGTCCCTAACGGTGAGGTCGGCTCCACTATTCAAAAGGAGACTCACCACTTCTTCGTTCCCGCTGAAGGAGGCCCAGAACAATGGCGTATGGTTGTTATTGTTCCGCGCATTTATGTCCGCACCTCGGGCTAACAAGAGCCTCACCATCGGCGCATGACCCTTATAGGATGCCCAGAATAGAGCTGAATTGCCATATTTGCTGCGGGCGTTCACGTCGGCTCCCCGATCCAGCAAGAGGCTTGCGACGGCAACACCTCCGGCCCCGGCAGCGCAGATCAATGCTGTCTTTCCGTCTTTGTCACCGGCATTGACGTCGGCCCCCCATGTGAGGAGAATCTCCACAACCATCGGATGATTTGCGCGAGAGGCCAGAATTAGAGGGGTGACTCCAAACAGGTTCTGGACATTAACTCGGGCACCCTGAGTGAGCAGAAGCCTTACCGCCGCTGTGCGTCCCTTGAATGAGGCCCACAGCAAAGGCGTGCTGCCGTATTTGTTGCGTACCTGGATATCAGCCCCTCGGGCCAGGAGACGTTCCGCCACGGCCAAGTGACCCTTGGAGCAGGCCCAGAACAGCGCGGTACACCCGTGCCGACTCTCTTTGATATTGACCTCGGCCCCTCTTTCAAGGAGCAACTCGACCAACTCACCGTCTCCGGCTCTGGCCGCGGCAATCAAAGGCGTGTCTCCGGTCCCGTCTTCTGCGTCGACGTCCGCGCCCCGGTCGAGGAGCAATTTCACGACAGCCCAATGGCCCCCCAATGTAGCCGCCATCAATGCCGTACCATCGGGGCTATCGGCATTTACATCCGCCCCTGCGACCAGGGATTCTTGAACCGCTGCCAGGTTACCGATACGGGCTGAGTGTATGAGTTGTTCCTGCATGATGCTCATGCTTCCGATGTATTCCTATCCTTTGATCTTTTATTATATTATACCATAATCATTTCCGTTTTTATAGGCATGACGTATTTTCTCCTACGCGCTGCGAGTTGTTGACAAACCGCACAAGATGATAGAATATTAGCTAGTTGCCCTTCCGGACACTGTATCGTCGAGCATCACTGCTTACGAGTTCAAACAAGGCCGTCAACGATCGTCCCTGATGACCTCTTTCGGCACATCGGGTGATTTGGCTCGTTTGAGTATGGCCGCGGGAATCAATTTGCGTCGCAGGCTGTGCCGCGAAGTGCTTCAAGGTTAACAGATTGAAGATCAACCGGAATCACACCTGACATATTACACGGAGGTAGTTCATGGGTGATGAAGAGCGAAAAATCCTGGTAGTCGGAGGCGGGATAAGCGGGATGACCGCTGCCATTGAAGCCGCCGAAGCAGGAGCAGACGTAGTCCTGGTGGAAAAGAATCCTTATCTGGGCGGGCGCGTGACCCTTCTCAATCAGTACTTCCCCAAGCTCTGCCCTACCAACTGCGGCCTGGAGATAAACTTCAGGCGCATCAAACAAAATCCCAAGATAACTTTCCATACTCTGGCAGAAGTGGAATCTATCTCGGGAGGGCCAGGCAGCTATGAGGTTACAGTGCTGCTGAAACCTCGCTACGTAAACGACAACTGTACGGTTTGCGGCAAGTGTGGGGAGGTTTGCGAAACCCGGATCCCGAATCCCGTAAATTACAATATGGATACGGTCCCGGCAGCTTACTTGCCCCATTCGATGGCGTTCCCATTCAAGTATGTGCTGGCTCCTGAAATCATAGGGACCCCGGAAGCGCAGAAGTGCGCGGAGGCATGTGCTTACAACGCCATAGACCTGGACATGAAGCCCGAGAAGGTCACTTACAATGTAGGAGCGGTAGTGTGGGCCACGGGCTGGGACCCCTACGAGGCCGCAAACGTGGACTACCTGGGTTTGGGACGGATTCCCAACGTTGTAACCAGCGTAATGTTTGAACGACTGGCCTCACACAACGGACCCACAGGTGGAAAGATCCTGAGACCATCCGACGGCAAAGAGGTGAAGAGCGTCGCGTTTGTCCAATGCGCAGGCTCAAGAGACGAGAACCACCTCGCCTATTGTTCCGGGATCTGTTGTCTGGCTTCGCTCAAGCAGGCCACGTACATAAGGGAGCAGGCGCCTGAAAGCAAAGCTTTTATCTACTATATCGACGTGCGCGCCATGGGAAAATACGAGGATTTCTATACGAAGGTGAGCGCGGACGAGAATGTAACGCTCATCAAGAGCAAGATTTCTCGGATTTCTGAAGATCCGGAATCCGGCGGCGTCCTCGTTGAAGGTGAGGACATCAGCCAAGGGGCAATGGTCAAAGAAGTGGTTGATCTTGCGGTCCTGGCCGTGGGCATGGTTCCCGGCACGGCAACTGTGAAACCGTCCCTTGAGATGGAATATGACGATTTCGGTTTTGTGACCGCGTCCGGAGACTCGGGGATCATTCCGGCCGGCTGTGTCAAAGCGCCCATGGAGGTCGCGGCTTCCTTGCAGGATGCAACGGCTGCGGCGCTCAAAGCAATTCAGCGGACGATGGGGAGGTAGTGTTTATGGATCAGAAAATCGGGGTCTATATATGCTCGGGATGCGGTATCGGAGAATCCATAGACGTGGAGGCCCTCTCCGGCGTAGCCAACGAGTTCACAATAGCCAAGACTGAGAGTCATCCCACCCTTTGCAGCGAAGAAGGGGCTGGGCTAATCAGAAACGATATAGAATCCGGCGCCGTCAACTGTGTGGTTGCAGCGGCGTGTTCCGGAAGGGTCAAAACGGACGTTTTCGCGTTCGATCCCATGACCACCGTACTTGAAAGGCTGAATATCCGGGAGCACGTAGCCTGGTGCCAACCAGCAGGAGCAGAAGACACCCAGATGATGGCCGAAGATTATATGCGGATGGCCATAACCAGAGTGGAGAAAACGACCCTGCCCAAACCCTACCAGGAAGCCGCGGACAAGACCGTCCTGGTTGTCGGAGGAGGGGTCTCCGGTCTGCAAGCGTCACTGGATGCAGCACGTGCCGGGTATTCAGTCATGCTGGTGGAAAAAGAGCCCGACCTGGGCGGGCACATGGCTAAATGGCACAAGACCACGCCAACTCGGCCGCCGTACCAGGAGATCGAAGAGATTACCGTACAAGAGGCCGCCGATCTGGTAAGAGCCGAGAGCACCATCGCCGTCCATACGGGCACAACGATCGAAAAGATATCCGGCGCGCCCGGCATGTTTGACGTCACACTTGCTAACGGCGGCGGAACTCATCGGGTCGGTTCTATCGTGCTGGCGGCGGGGATGAAGCCTTACGACGCTACCAAACTGGAGCACCTCTCGTACGGCAAATTTCCCGACGTGATTACCAGCGTCCAGATGGAAGAAATGGCCAAAGCCGGGAAGATTACTTGCCCTTCCGACGGTTCAGAGCCCTCGGTCGTTGCATTTATCCAGTGCGCGGGCTCCCGCGATCAGAACCATCTGCCGTACTGCAGCGCGGTCTGCTGCCGGGTCTCTCTGAAACAGGCCCTGTACGTGAAAGAACAAAACGAAGAAAACAAGGTGGTCGTCTTCTACAAAGACATCCGGACTCCCGAACAGCATGAAGAATTCTATAAGAAAGTGCAGAAGGACGGCGTGGTCTTTGTAAAAACCGACACATCGCAGGTCGCGATCAGCGAGGGGACCGACCACAAGCTGTCCATCGAGACGATGGACGAGTTGCTGGGCGAACCCGTTCAGATGCAGGCCGACCTGGTTGTTTTGGCTATAGGCATGCAGCCCGCTGTGTTGGACGACCCGATCCTCAACCTTGAGTATCGCCAGGGACCTGCGTTGCCGGAGCTGAAGTACGGCTTCCCGGACTCTCACTTCGTCTGCTTCCCCTATGAGACTCGGCGGACGGGCATTTATACCGCGGGGTGCGTTAGACAACCCATGACCGCGTCCAGGGCAGCCGGCGATGGGACAGGCGCGGCCCTGAAAGCCATTCAGTGTGTTGAGCTCACCTCGCAGGGTAAGGCTGTCCATCCTCGTGCCGGTGATGTGTCCTACCCCGAACTGTTCATACAGCGATGTACTCAGTGCAAACGGTGTACCGAGGAATGTCCGTTCGGCATGTACAACGAAGACGAAAAAGGCACCCCATTGCCGCATCCGACACGCTGTCGGCGCTGCGGAATCTGCATGGGTTCCTGCCCGGAGCGCATCATATCCTTCAATAACTATTCAGTGGATATGATCGGCTCCATGATAAAATCGATCAATGTGCCTGACGAATATGACGAGAAGCCTCGCGTTATAGGATTTATCTGCGAAAACGACGCTTTTCCTGCATTGGACATGGTGGGACTCCACAAGTTGCAGTACCCGCCGTGGGTGCGCTTTATCCCCTTGAGGTGTTTGGGCTCCATAAACCTGGTCTGGATAGCAGACGCTCTATCCAAGGGAATCGACGGGATCGTGCTCTTCGGCTGTCGGTTCGGCGATGATTACCAGTGCCATTTCATTAAAGGGAGTGAGTTGGCAGATACCCGGATGAGCAAAATAAAAGAGACCCTGGACCGGTTGGTGCTCGAATCTGACAGGATACGATTGGAGCAGATATCAATCGACGATTACTGGAGAATCCCGCAAATCCTGGAGGAGTTCGCCGCAAAGCTTGAAGAACTCGGCCCGAACCCTTACAAGGGATTCTAGAAGGAAATATGATGGAAACAAGAACACCCGAACTGGAAGTTAGCGACGCCATAGTATACTCGGGAGCTGAAACCCTCTACTGGTGCATGCAATGCGGCCTATGCACGGGCTCTTGCCCCTACCGTCTGGTACCGGGCGAAGCATCTGAGCAGTTCAACATAAGGATGGTGCAGCGCCTCGGCCAACTTGGTCTTGAGGGTTTTGAATCCGAGAATTGCCTTTTTGCCTGCACCACGTGCAAGACCTGCGTGGATCGCTGCCCGAGAGGCGTGGATATCATCGGCAACGTCAGAGGGATGCGCAGCATGATGGCTGAAGTGGGAACGATCCCGCCGAGCCTCAAGCCCATCGCAGGGAGCCTGCACGCTCAGGGGAACCCATGGTCCGGGGACCGAGGCAAACGGACTGAGTGGATGAAGGATATAGACGTCCCCACCTTCTCGGAAGATACCGAGTATTTCCTCTCAATATGCTGCACCTCCTGTTACGACGTCAGAAGCCAGAAAATCGCGCGTTCGGTTGTGAAGGCGTTGCAGGCCGCGGGTATCAGCTTCGGCATCATCGGCAATGAGGAGAGTTGCTGCGGAGAGTCCATACGCAAGATAGGCGACGAGGAACTCTTCCAGAAGCTGGCTAAATCCAACATTGACCTTTACAACGGCAAAGGCGTGAAGAAGATCATCGTGACCTCACCTCATTGCCTTTACACATTCAAGAACGAGTATCCTGACCTGGGTGGAAAATGGGAAGTTTTCCACTACACTGAGGTTCTCGCTCAAGCGGTGGCTGACGGAAAATTGAAGCTCTCGGGGGATGCGGCCGGTCCTGTGGCCATGCATGACCCGTGCTATCTGGGGCGTCACAACGAGATCTATGACGCGCCCCGCGAGCTGATCGCAGCCATTCCCGGTTCCGAGCCGAAAGAACTCTCCCGCAACCGCAAGAACAGCCTGTGCTGCGGTGGTGGCGGCGGAAGAGTCTGGATGGAAACCAAGGCAGGGGAACGATTCGCGGAGCTGCGCATTACCGAGGCTATCGACGCGGGTGCCAAGACCCTTGTTACCTCCTGCCCGTACTGCATTACCATGCTCGAAGATTCGTGCAATGTGATGGGCAAATCCGAAGAGCTTAAAGTGATGGACCTGTCCGAGTTGATTGCAGAGAAGATCGGATAAGAGTGTAGAAGTGCAAGAGTAACCGGGGAGGGACTTTTGCAAAAAGTCCCTCCCCGGACCCCTCCCCAAAAACTCCTATGATTGCTTCTGGTTCCCAGGCTCTGCCTGGGAACCCATGTCTTCCGGGCTCTGCCCGGTGTATACTCAAATCCTGCCATTAACGGAGGCAGCTCAAGTAGGGCGGCCCGTGGCCGCCGGCGAGCACAGTCCGCCCTATCTTGACTATCAGGGAAGCCCACGGGAGGCGGGTCTAGGCCCGGAAATGTAGGGGCGGGTTTCAAACCCGCCCCTACCGCCAGCGTAGCAGCGGAGGCGGAGCCTCCTCAGGAAGCATTCCCAGGCCGAGCCTGGGAACGAGGAAAGGTACATGTCTTGATGACTTCAGCCATATCAGCCGGCATCGGTGATGAGAACTCTACGTATTTCAAACTTCTCGGATGAATGAATCCGAGCACCGCGGCATGAAGCGCCTGCCTCTTGAGCACTTCCAGAGCTTTTCGCAGCCTCGGATCAGCGACCCGGCTCTTTCCGCGCATCTTCCCGTACACCGGATCTCCAGCCACGGGCAGGCCGACATAAGCAAGATGGACCCGAATCTGATGCGTTCTCCCCGTCTCCGGGTACACTTCGAGAAGTGTCAGGCCGCCAAAGCGTTCCTTGACCGCCCACCTGGTAACGGCGCGGCGAGCCTTTCCCGTTTTGGTAGAGATGCGTTTTCTCTCCTTGACATGCCGGCCTATGGGAGCATCGACGGTCCCGGTCTCTTCACCGGGGTTACCCCTTACTAGCGCCAGATACATCCTGTGAATTGAATGGGCCTTGAATTGAGCTGAAAGCTCGGCATGCGCGGAAGCTGTCTTGGCAAATACCATGACCCCGGACGTGTCCCTGTCGAGGCGATGGACCACACCCCAACGACCCTGTTCCCCTACCCCAACCATTTCCGGTCTGGAGCTTACCAGGATATCCATAAGCGTATGTGACGGACGTCCCGCGCCGGGATGCACAACAATCCCCGGAGGTTTATCCACCACTATCAGGTCGTCATCTTCGAAAATGATTCCAAACGATGGCGGTTCGATGTCGGGCGTGGTGCCGACAATGATCGTCTCAGGGAGAATTTCTATCCGATCGCCAGGGTTAAGAACAGTGGACGGGCTGATTGGACGGCCTTTCAGAAGCACGCGCCCGCTTCGAATAACGCGGGCCAGCGATGATCGGCTGTGTCCGCCTGCAAGACAATCTGCAAGGATCTTGTCTGCCCGGTCCGGGATAGCGTCTTGAGGGATCACCAATGAAGAAGGAAGGTCCATGTTTTGGAAATTGACTGGTTACAAAGCCGCCCAGATTTCACGCATCATTACCTGACGTGCCTCGGTCTAGTGCCTCCTGCACAAGTCCCGGAATCATCGACGGCTGATCGCCGAGAAGAGTTCGAGGGTCCATGAGCACGGCATCTTCTTTAACCAGAGTGATTACCGGTGGACTGCCCAATCTGAGCCCTTGCTCCAGACGCGTGGCTGATATTTGGCGGGGACGAATGGCCACCCGCGGGCCCGGCAGATCGCCCATCGGCAGCGCTCCGCCCCCTACCCTGCCGATTCCCGGCTCAATGCTTACTTCAGCCCGGTCCCCAACGCTCTTGCGTATTGCGTCGGCAAGCGAGGCCGCAGATTCCGCAAGCTCAGACTGGGACCTGGTTATCATGGTCAGTGTCGGGATGGTAGCGGCAGGCCCCTCCGGCCTCGTGTACTCTACGAGAGTGGCTTCGAGCCCTGCAAGAGTAAGCTTGTCCATTCGTAGGGCACGCGCCAAGGGATTTGTGCGCATTTTTTCTATGAGATCCGCGCGGCCAGCCAGAATCCCAGCCTGGGGGCCGCCAAGAAGCTTGTCCCCGCTGAAACTCACCACGTCCACACCTTTGGCAAGGACCTCCTGGACGGTTATCTCTTCTGCCAGGCCGTACGGCGACAGATCCACCAGGCAGCCGCTGCCGAGGTCCATCATCGTTGGGATTGCCGTATTCTTTCCCTATGGCCACCAGTTCCGCGAGCTCGACTTCGCGGGTGAAACCGACGATCCGATAATTACTGGTGTGCACCTTCAAGATCAGAGCGGTATTTGCACTAATTGCGCTCAACGTAGTCTTTGGGGTGAGTCCGATTGGTGGCTCCGACCTCCTTCAGTATTGCCCCGGAACGAGCCATCACTTCGGGAATGCGGAAGGAGCCTCCGATTTCTATGAGTTCACCCCGGGACACTATGACTTCTCGCCCCGCGGCCAGACTGGATAGCGCCAGCAGAACGGCAGCAGCGTTGTTGTTGACCGCAAGCGCGGCCTCAGCGCCGGTGAGTTCCTGCATGAGCTGTCGCAGGTGAGCGTTCCTCTCTCCTCTCCGGCCGGCTTCAAGGCTGTATTCCAAGTTGGAATAAGAAAGCGCTGCTTCGGATATTCGTTCCATAACCCTCTTTGACAGTGGTGAACGTCCGAGGTTGGTGTGAACAATCACTCCCGTGGCGTTTATCACCGTGCAGAGTTTCGGCCCTACCCGCTCCCGAGCTATTCTGGACGTTCGCTGAACCAGTGCGGAGGCCGAGCAGTCCGTGTGCGACGCCTTTCCCTGACGAATCTCGTCTCGAAGTTCCTCCAGGGCGCGCCTCACAATACTCTTCACTATTTCTTCCGAAAATCTCTCCCTGAGAAAAGCCAATGAGGGATCAGACAAGAGGCTGTCTACGGAAGGGATCGAGCGAAACAGGGCTGTGGCGGGATCTTCTCCCATAGGGAATCTTCCTTGTCAGGACGAGGGTTTCAGCTTAAAGGAATTTACCGCGCCTTCGAACGCTGGCATGAATGAATCGAAATCCTTGGCCGGCGCCGAGAAGTCAAGGTTGATCATCTTCTTCTTGGTTATGACGAGCAGACGCCAAGCACGGAGTCGTCCGGGATCGTCCGGGGCTTTTTCTTTACACAACAAGGCCTTTCCTCCCTTGATTTGGAGAGTACGGACCTCTTCGAGTTTCTTGTCCTTGTCAGCGGCTTCGCGGAGAGCCTTGAAAAGCGTATCCCCCGGAGGAGTAAAAAGATTTCCCACCACCAGGTAAATCTCTCCGGAATCTTTTTTCCACTTGAGGATTCCGGGCTCATCCACAGCCTCAGACGCAAAGCCCTGCGGGACTTTCATGTCAAAGAACCTGTCGGCCTGCTCTACTGCGGTCGGCTCTTGTTCGTCCGGAGCTCCAGACTTTTTCTGAGCATAAGCAGTAGAATAGATCAAAATCACCGCTAAGCAGACAATCCAGCCTCTCATCAGGTCAGTGCATCTCACGTGAACTTCCTCCGAAAGAGGTCAAATCAGGCCAGAGTCCCACCGAGCGGCCTGCCGGCATTGAGGAGAATTGACCTTGGATGCGTGGATTGATAGCATGGATAAACAACTATGTCAAAAACCATAACAACAGGAACGTTACGTGTGAGAAAAAAGGCCCTGCTCCGCTGTCCTCGGCTGCAAAGTAAACCAGGCCGAAGCTGAAGCAATGGCTCGCGCGCTGGAAAGCCGAGGGTATGACATTGACCCTTCGGCCGATGAACCGGATCTCGTCGTGGTGAACACGTGCTGCGTGACTTCTAAGGCAGAAGGTAAATCCCGGAGGATGGTCAATCGCCTGGCAAACAAGTTTCCCGGCGTGCGGATGATTGTAACCGGCTGCCTTGCAGAGATAAACGCTTCTTCTTTGGCAAAGGTGGCCCCTGGAGCGGTTTTGCTAGGAACATTTGAGAAGGACCACTTTGACGAATTCATCGGTGAAGTGCCCATCAATGCTCGGACCAAGGAGCAACACCGTGCCGCTGCCTGCACGACGTTTGTCGATCTTGGCCCTCCGGGAATGAGGAGCAGATCCAGGGCCTTCTTGAAGGTCCAAGATGGGTGCTCCCAATCATGCGCTTACTGTATAGTACCCGCTGCCAGAGGCCCATCGAGAAGTCTGCCTGCGGACAAAGTCTTGCTTCACGCAAGCAACATGGGCGCCCGTGGATTCGCGGGAGATAGTGCTTACAGGGATCCATCTGGGGAGTTACGGCCGAGACCTTGATCCTCCGATGGGGTTGGAAGATTTGCTGGAGCGCCTCGTCGAGGAGTGTCCGACCACGCGGTTCAGGTTGAGTTCCGTAGAACCTCAGGAGATCACCCCTCGCCTGATTGAGCTTGCGGCCAGTCATCCGCGAGTGTGCCGGCATTTCCACATTCCGCTACAGAGCGGCGATGACAACATACTTAGCCGCATGGGAAGGCCCTACGATACCGCTTTCATCCGAGATTTGATGGATCGTATCTTCACCAGCGCCCCTGAGACGTGCATTGGCCTGGACATAATGGTGGGCTTCCCCGGAGAGGATGAAGAATCATTCAGGAAGACTTTGAACCTGATCGAGGATTCGGGAGCAGCTTATCTTCACGTGTTTCCATTTTCCCCCAGGCCAGGCACGCCCGCGGCCTCTTTCAGACCCAGAGTGCCTGAGACAGTTGCCCGACGAAGGGTAGAGGAGCTGAGGTCACTATCTCAGACTTTGCGACGGCATTTCTATGAACGCTTCGTGGGCAAGACTCTTTCCGTTGTGCCGGAGTCCGAGCCTGATCCGGACACAGGGCTCTTTATCGCAAGAACAGACAACTACATACCGGTTCAGGTGCGGGCGGCTTCGACCGTCCCATGCAAACACGCGTTTCCGGTGACCCTGGAGCGGATCGTGGAGGAAAATGTTCTGGGGACCATGTCGGGGCCAACATAGCCGAAATTCCTACCTTTCCGAGCCGGTGCGCCCTTCGGCAAACGGATCGAAGAGCGTCACGTCCTTCATGGCCCCGAATGGGCATACCAGGCCGCACATACCGCAGGCCACGCACTTTTCCACGTTAAAGGTGGTCTTCTTGTCAGGCTCTGCCACGCTGAGGGCCTCGGTTGGGCACAAGCCGGTGCACGCGCCGCAGTGAACGCAGAGTTCTTCTTCGCGCCACACCTTATCAGCCAGATACTCTACAACCACCTTGTGGTCTTCGAGAAACTTTATCGCTTTTTTGATGAGGTCCTCTTCACCGCGCAGTTCCAAGAGGATTCGACCTTCTCTGCGCGGCAATATTTTCGCCTCCAGGATGTTGAAGACGAGGTCGAAATCTTTCGCGAGCCTGTAGATTACCGGCTTGTACATGATGTCCGACTTGAATATCAGCAGAACATTTTGTGAAGTCATGGTTTCGCCCCTTTTCCTGTTCAATCTGTTAGAGCCCACTGCCACGTTTGTGCGCAGCGGGACGAATATATTCGATCGGCCTCCGGCGCCTACTTTCCTGTCTTAGACTCTGGTAATGGTACCAGTTCAATGTCTCCCAGTGCGGCAATATTATCACCCAATATGGCAAGCGCCCCGTCTACCCCAGGCACTTTCATGCCCCATTCGACAGCGGGCTTCAGGTCCCCTGGTTTATGCACTCTGTTCCCTACTCCCGTAGCCACAGCGTCCGCCAGAGGCACATCGCGAGAGATAATTGTAGCGGCGTCTGCCATGCCTAAACTTAGCGACGGTCCTACAGATCCGGAAGATGTACATACCCCCACGGGGATGGGAGTCGATTCGATTCTGATTCCGATGCGTCCGCTGAAAGGCGAATTTCCTGCAAACAGCCCTATAGTAACCGGGCGATCTACCTTTAGGAAAATGTCCCCGCCGTTCTCTATTATGATCTCCGGAGACAAAGACAGAAGACCTTTCCCCACATATTCCGCTACCGCGCCCGCTACCGCAGCCATGGGGCCAGTTCCGGCCTTTTGACCTGCCCTGATCATGGCGAGGACGATAGGAGAATCGCTCGGATCTTCTTCCAGCGGAACTAGACTCTTGAGAAAATCGGGCCGGCGCTCAATGGCCCACTTGATCTGGTCTCTGCTCTCGCGAATCAGCGCTTCGGTCTGTTTCTCAAGTGAAGATAGGGCCTTCACGTACAGATCCGAGGTTTCGATCACAACCCTGAAGGTCTTGAACCGATCGGAGTCTTCCCGGTCCCTGTAGGTTCTCGGTTCATATAAGGTAGGTGGGTTCATCGGGCAGTCTGAACTGATCCGTCCTGTTTTATGGGCCATAGGGCTCAACTTATTGGGGGTTCGCAAACCTATTTTCCGAAGGCCTTGAAAGGAACCGACGGTAGAGTCTCCTGTGGTTCGCCGAGCACGAAACTTCCCGAGCTGATCCATTCCTTCAAAATCGTAGCTATCTCACGGGCCGCAGAATAACTGGAAAGCGGGGCCGTGGTAATTTTTCGCCCATCCACCGCTATCTCCCCGCTCCTGAGTTGGCCGTAAGTGACATAGCTTATTGCCGCGCCGCCTCCCTCGGGGTAACTCCCGCCGTAGTCAACTACCGGAACGGATATCTCATCATCCGATACCGCCGTAAAATGAGCCATTTCCTCATTCAAGATCGGGATCGGGATGCCTATGCCAACATTCAGCGAGCATCCGTAGCCGGTTAGGGATGCGCCTCTCAGGAACTTTGAGGACATGCCTTTGAGGTCCCCACGCACGGAAAGGGTGCCTGCGCCTCCCATGACTACCCCATTCTCCGACCTTTTTACTGTAGGTGTATGCTGTGTCCCGGCTCCAATTACGTACCCGATGCCTCCGCCGAGAAAAATCCGCGTACCTATTCCTATGGTCTTATAGAGCGGGTCGTTCAGTAGAGGGCTCAATTGCCCTGACGTCGAATAGTTTGCATTCATGCATTCCGGTCTGAGAATACCCATGTAAGTATATATGGTCTTCTTGGATTGATTTATTGCGCAGTTATAGTTCTGGTATGCATTTCTGGGATTGAGAAGCACCGCGTCCGGAAAATCTTTTAATGTCATTTTAGATTCATAAGAGCGCTGCGGATAACAATCGGTACCATACGAGGTCGCTTGAAGTAGCACCTCACGTCCTGCCACAAGATCCTCGATCACGTGACCCCCGCCATACCGGAAACGGCCCGGAAAAACCTTGTTCAACGGATCGTCTTCTCTCGTCTGGGTTGCGCCGATATAGCAGTCCACCGCGGCGATTCCTGCATAAGCTTCCACGTTGTTGAGATAGACTTTGGAGGCCCTGATTCTGGGCTTTGTGTGCCCGAAGTTGAGAAAAGCCCCGGACGAGCACATTATACCGAATGTTCCGGTTGTTACCACGTCCACCTTTTTCGCTGCTTCTACGGGGCCCAATTCTTTCGTGATGCCGATCATCTCCTCTGCCGTGACCACCACTGCTTCACCTTGTTTGATCTTTTTGTTGATCTCGGCAAAAGTTTTGTTTACCTGGAATTCAGACATTCACATACCTCCAGACGGACCTTTTCCCTGTCCGGTCCTGAATATTTAGATTACCCTTTCTGAGTCATTTGGTCAAGAATGTGGGGCAACAGTGGGGCATCACACCCTCGGCCCTCACAGCACGTCGAACAACATTTTACATGAACGGTCTTGTCTATGAATAGATGTTTTTTTTGCAACATTCAGGTTTTGAATATCTGCTTTCTGTGGCACAATCGGCCCGAGTTCTGCTCACAGTGGGCATATAGCCCAGCCGTTTCCGTTCCGTAACCGGGACAAACTCGAGGAGAAAAAGATGGATGCCCGCAAGATAGTTCTTGATTCCATTCGTGAGGCGACTGAGGCCATAGAAAGCTTAGGCTCAAATAACAGCCGCATGATGGCGAGTCGGGCGATTCACATCAACGTCTTGGTCCGTCAAGTGCCGGGTCCGGAAGCCCGGTTTCTGAAAACCGTCTACAACGACATCGGAGCTGAGGCAGCAATCAGTCATCAAGCATATTTCGAGGAAAATGGAGCCGTCACCGACATGATCGTCATGGGAACCATTTACCAGCACCGTGAGGTAAGGCGCATCCTCACGGACAACCCGAAAATTCATCCCTTGCTTGAGGCAATCGGAACCGTAGTTGAGAACTCACCGGAAAGCAGGGAATAGCAAACGCAATGAAGCAACACCGAAGGTGCAGGCGAATGTCAATCCTTCCTTCCGCATTGAATTCGCTTCCCCCATGTGTGTCAACTTGAATTCAGTTCCAATAGATCTGGGCACATTAGGCGGCTGAAGGCGTTCAAAGTCCCCCTTTTAAAGGGGGATTTAGGTGGAGTTTCAATATGTTAGCTCAAAATCCCCCCTACCCCCCTTTATCAAAGGGGGGACCCCGCGTTGCGCAGGGTTGGGCTAACACCTATGCCCTTCCCCATTCTCCAAATGGTCGGACCGCCCCTGAAGGGCAGCCTTTAAGCTTTAGCTCCGGCCAAACGTCTCCACAACGCAACCTTTGCGCGCTCTTGAAACCTTGCGGCCCACCGCGTTGCCAAGGACAATCGGTACGCTCAAAGCGAAAGCGGGCAAGAGCCTCAAATCCAGGATGCCGATACGGACAAGCTTTCTCGCGATCCTTAACAACTGCATTGGCGAATAAAACTTTCGCGTTATCTGCTTACTGATTCGTTTCAAGCCCGGGCGTCCGAGGGACTCTGAATAGACAATCGAGTCATCGCCTATGTAATATCCGGGCGTAGCTTCCACCAGTTCCTTGAGCGGCGAATACTTCTCAATACGAAGTTTTTGATAGGTGATGGAGTCGAGTCCCAACTCTTTTGCAAAGACTGGGATCTGCATCATTTCGTCTTCGGTTTCGGTCACGTTCCCGTAGATGAAGTACCCATGGTAGTAAAACGGGAACCGGCTGAAGGTCTCGAAGGCTTGCCTCAATTTCGCGGTGTCGAATCCTTTATTGAGCTGTTCCAGGATACGATCCTGCGGGGATTCGATCCCCAGGAGCAACGCCTTTATCCCTGCGCGGGCCGCCGCTTCAAGGACGTCAGGATGTTCAAATATTTCTATCCTGGCCTGAACGATAAATCTCTTCTTGATGCCCTCCGCGATGATCCGTTCGCATATCCTCTTGGCACGTTGGGGGTTAACGAAAAAGTTTTCATCCGCGATAAGTATCATCCCCGCGGAAACCTGCCTGATTTCCTCCATGACGGAATCTATTGAACGCGCAGAGTAATTTCGTTTCTGGCCCAAGGGATTCAAATTGAACGTGCAGAATTTGCAGTTGTAAGGGCAGCCCCGGGCCGTGAGAATGATATCGAACTGTTCGCCGCGAAGAGCAAGTCCTCCGACGTTCATGTGGTAATCCTGGCGTCGCAGGCCGCGATCCGGGTAACGGTAGTCGTCCACCTCAGGAAGGGGGCGGTTCTTGTTGTGCACTATCCTGTCCCCATCCCGATACGATGTTCCGACTATGTCCTTGAAGTCTCTTCCCTGGGCGATCTCTACAACGCTTTCTTCCCCTTCCCCTCGCACTATGACATCCACATTCGGGCAGGCCGCGAAGATCTCATCGACAAAATCGGTCGCCTGCTTGCCTCCAACTACAGTAGTAATGGAAGACGGGAGGGAGTTCACGAGTTCGCAGACTTCACGAAAGTTGTACTCCCAATTGATGCTTATGCAGAGAAGGTCTATTTCTTCCTCGATGAAGCGTCTCAGTTTCTCCGGTTTCCGAAGCGGGTCCGGGAGCCTCAAATCCAGGAATGTGAGTTTCTCGACGTAGGGACTTAGGGAAGCGGCAATATATTCCAAACCAACGGGTGGAAACACGGCCAGGCCCAACGATCCGGAATGGCTGTCTCGAAAATATGGATGAAGGCACAGGGCGTGTTTATATTTGATCGTCAAAGTGCATTCCATTCACGACGTCACAGGCAAAAATCCCGGCTGCTCGTCGGTCAACCTTCCCATGTTCTTGTATCGTGGTCCTTCCTGGCGGTCCTGAGGCTCGCGCTCAAGGATCGGGGAACGGTTCAGAAGGATGGAATCTAGAAACTGCGGAAAGATTGTGTCAAGCAACGGCGCGGCGAAAAGCGTTGCATCGCGTGGTGATCTGGCAGGATTGTCGCCGTAACCATCTTACTATATTAAGTTTTTGTAGCCAGCCTCCGCATTTACGCGAAAGGATTACATTCCAGAAAATGACGGCATGGGTTCGATAACAAAACATGACATAGGACTTCGATATGGAGGCTCCATGCGCCAATTCCTATCAGACTACCAAGTGCTTCAGGAATTCCCCTTAGCGGACCGTGTATCCTTCAGCGACGCCTTTTTCATTATCAGGCAGTTGTCGCGCACTTCAATGCTGAAGTCTGCTTCAACCGTGGCTTGCCGCGGGCTGAGCTTAAGGCCGTGCTGGCTGTTATACAGTTCCAGGACTCTCTCCCTGCCCAGGATTTCGCGCATTTCCAAGCCTATTTCAACGAGGATTCCTTCGCCATCAAAGCGGTACAGGGCATAACGAAAAAGCTCGTCCCCGCGAATTATCTCCCCTACCTCATCCCCCATATCATCGTAGGTGAAGTGCAGCGGACCCTTCTGCAAAAGGCTCAGGACCTGGCTTTTGTTCATGCCGAGTTTGATGTCCCTGTAGCCTTCCGGGACCTTGGCAGCGGCGGAGGTGCATATGGCCGCGACAACAATCACGCTCAGGATCATAATTATAGAGAAGCGTGCACTCGCACTATTCATTTAATCCTCCGATATTGGACTGAAGAGTTATCCCATAATACACCATCATCAATCTATATAAAAGTGAAACCTGCCGTCAAGGGTAAAGTTTGCGACTCAACAGCTTAAGAAAAGGGGGACACTTCCCCATTTTTTACTAAATCGCATGGAAATAATGCGACTGGCGGAAAGAGTCTAAGCGGGCCCGTCATATACTCCCCGCCCCGTGCGACACGCCAGGGAGAGCACGATCATGAGGTGGTTGGCCCTGCCGAGAAGGCGCAGGCGCCTTCCGCGGCACAAACGGCCTTTGCGGGGGGCTGTTATTTCCGCCGGGGCCGGCAAGTCTCTTCGAAAAGGCCGCGTCAACGACTTTCTTGATGACGTTGACCGGAATCGCAAAGCCTATTCCCACTGAGCCGCCGCTCTTGGATAATATGGCGGTATTCAGCCCAATTACTTCTCCTTCTATGTTCACGAGGGGGCCTCCAGAGTTGCCCTGATTGATTGCAGCATCTGTCTGGATGAAGTCTTCAAAATCGAGAATCCCCATGTCGGAGCGTCCTTTGGCGCTCACGATCCCTGCTGTAACCGTTTGCGTCAAGCCGAAGGGATTGCCTACAGCAAGCACCCAGTCCCCCACTTCAAGAGTCTTTGATTCCCCAAGCTTTACAGAAGGCAGATTGTGACCGTCAATCTTGATTACAGCTACATCGGTCTTTGGATCTGCGCCCACCACGGTTGCTTTGAACTTCTTCTTACCTTCAAGGGTCACCTGGATCTCGTCGGCTCCGGCGATGACATGCCGATTCGTAACTATGTAGCCTCTCGGGTCAATTATGAAGCCAGACCCGAGCCCTTGCTGGCGGTACCGCTGCGAACCTCTCGGGGCCCCGAAGAATTGTCGAAAAAACTCATCGCCGAAGAATTCCCGGAACGGATGGTTCTCGAAGAAAGGATCCAAATCAGGCCCTGCCTGACGGGCCGCTATCTTGACCGCGGAAACATTGACCACTGCGGGTTTCACCGTCCTGGCAACAAATCTGAAGGCCTCCTGCAAGTCCCTGAGTCCCCGGTTTGGAACTGTTTGGCCCAGAGCAAGAGATCCGGAAAGGACCGGCCACATAATCAAAAGACCAACGACCAAGGCTGTTTTGCTCCAATTGAAGCTTGTTTCCCTTACGCGATGTTTCATGAGGTATAGAGGGTTAACGGAAAGCATCTTTACTCCTTCAAGTCTATGAACAGCCGCGGACTCTCGGAGAACCGCGACGTGGTTTTCAATGGTTGACGCCGCCCTCTCCCTCCAAGGGCTGTCCCAATTGGAATCGGGTAACACTGTCGGGAAAAAGGTCGGCCGTGTGTGGATGACAGGTAAAGAATAGGATTTGTAAGCCCGTATCCTCTGCAAATTTTACCAGGGCATCGGCAGTTCGACGGGCCCTAGCGTGGTCAAAGTTCACCAGCACGTCATCCATCATCATGGGAATATTGAATTTTTCACGATGGTATACATCCAGGTGAGCCAGCCTCATGGAAAGGTATAGCTGTTCCTGTGTCCCCCGACTTAACAGCTCCTCTTCGATCCTGACGCCGTCCACGCGTTCCACTTTGACGCGATCCCCGTCCAGTGGAAAGAGGACCTTTGTGTAGGTGTTACCGGTTACTGAGCTGAAGATTTCAGAACTCCGTGCAAGGAGCTTGGGCTGCTTTTCCGACTCGTACATTGATATGGTCTGCTCCAGCAAATCGGATGAGAGCTTGTAAACAATCCATTCCTTGAGGCCGTCGCCGAACCGCGCCAGCAATTGTTCTTTCTCAGCAAGCAGACGATCCGTTTCATCTTGGGCCTCCAAGGTCTCGATCTCCTTGGTGAGCATGCCAGCCTCCCGGGCCAACCCCTCGGACTCTTCTCTGAGACGCCGTAGGTCCTCCTCAAGGGATCCAGCCGTGCGTCGACTCTCATCCCAATCGCGAGCATTCATCTCTCCACGCAAAATGTCCTCGTCTTCCCTTCGCAGCCCGGCCAAGAGATTTTCAATCAGGACGCGGCGTTCCTGTTCAACGGTCTTGTACCTTGTGTGACGTTGCGAGACGTCACGGAACGACTCTTCATCTTCAGCCGCAGCCGCTTCCATGAGCGCGCCTATCTGGTTGTCCGCGTCCTCCATCCTCCTTCTCAAGACCCGTAAGTGGATCTCATGTTCCTTAACCCTCTCCAGAATCACCTTCTTTTCGGAGAGAGAGTCCGAAGCTTCTCGTTCGGCACGGCCCCATAGCTCCACCTGATCCACTGGCGAGACGCCCAGGGAAAGTGGACGGCCCATTTCCTGAGCCAACCCAGTCACTCGATGAGAAAACTCCTTCCAATCTCCCTTCATGGTCTCCAACGCATTTTGTTGTTCGGAGACCTTTCGTAGTTTGCTCTTCACGTCACGGAGGTGGCGAACCAATTCCAGTGCGGTTTCAGGCTTTAAGCCGGTATTCAAACCTTTGTCCGCTGCGAAATCGTCCCATTTTCGCTTCAGGGTTTCGAACTCTCTCTCCGCATCCGTCAGGAGCCTCGTCATTTCTACATTCCGGCTCCTCTCGAACTCCAGATCCGCTCTGGCAGACTTCAGCTCCTCTTCAAGAAGGCGGCGTCGACGAAACGGTTCCTCAGCGGTCAGGGAGACTCTTTCGGCTTCCAAAACCTCACTCACTCCAGCATCCGGATCGCCCAATACATCGCGTGAAATTCCCTGAAGATTCTGTCTCCGGTCATTGATTTGTTGCAGAAGAGCGCGCCGTTCTCTTTCCGTCTCGCCTATCTCGCTCGTGACATTCGTCTTCTTCGTGTTGAGGGCCTCCTCCTCAGTATGGATTCGGACACGGCGCCGGCGTTCCTCAAGGACCTTCCAGCGGACAACAAAGGCGCTGGACAGAATCGTGCACGAGCCCGTCAGAAGCAGAATGTGGAAGACAGGAGTTGAACTGAGCCACGCGGAGAGCAGCATGCTGATTCCGGCAACATTGAGCAGCGCCATGAGAGCCCAAAAGGAAACAGGAGAGATCGCGGATGCGGGTTCGTCTGCCAATCTCCTCAGATTCGCATCCACCTCTTCGCGTTCCGCAATGAGAAGCCGGACCCTCCCGCCCTTGTCTGAAAGGCGTGCGTCCAGGCCTGAAATTTCGCTGTGAATCTCCTTCCATTCCTGGAGCCTGTTACGAACTTTTGGCTCGAGATAACCCTCACAGTCGGGCATAACCTGGGCCAATTCCTCGGCCCTGCGCTCCATCTTCTCTTCCTGGAGTTTCACCCTTTCCGTGGACTCGGCTCGTCGCGTCTCCAGCACCGCTATCTTCTCTCCGCAGCTTCGCCATGAATCCATAAATGTCCGGATTTCCTCGTCGAGAACCAGTGAGGGGTCTGATCGGATCACCCGCTCCCGATTCCAGCCGTTGCCAAGAGAGGCAATTTCTTCGTCAAGGTTGCGATTGGACTGGGCTAGCGCAGCTTCCAATTGTTGTATTTCATGGGGTCGTCGAGCCATGCTCCGGGCATCCCGAATCAGCATGTTAAGGGAGTCCGCATTCTCCAGGAGCACCATATCCGGATTGAGACTTCCTACTTGATCCCTGAGAAGGCTCAGGCGCTCTTCCAATTCCGATGCCTCTTGCGAGGCTTCACGCTTTCTGTCCAGTGCCTCTTCCAAACGAGGGACTCCATCCGTCGGGAAGTCACGAGCGTCTTGAAACAGCAGTGATTCGTGATCCAGCGAGACCAGCTTTTTCCATTGTGCTTCATAGCGATTGATATTCGTCAGATTTTGCAGGCAAACTTCCTTGTTCTCAATTTCAGCCGATATTTGCAGACGCCTTTGATCGACAGTCACCAGTCGCGCCTTGAGTTCAGAATGTTTCACAGGTTCATGGGCCAGTTCCTTGAGTTGTTTGTCCAGCACGCTCATGCGCGACTGGATTGCCCACAGCGATTCATCCTCCTTCATGGATTGTTTCATCAGTTGCTTGACACGCTCGTCCAGCTTTTTGAGGATGTCCAGGGGATTCACAGCCACTGAACCCAGTGCCGCAGAGACGATCTTGCCTCGGAGGGCTTCTTGGTCTAATTGTCGCAACCGGTCAAGATCGAAGGCAAAGAGGGTTTCATACGCTCCCCTCTCGAGTCCTGCGCGAAACAGGGGTAAGGCCGCGGTGTCGAGGTCGTTCCCCCCTTCATCCGAAATCGTCAGAACCCCGTCTTTGCGACCCACCTTTTCAGTCCGTTGAATGCGGAGTCTTCCGCTTTGTCCTGTATGAACCGTCATCCATCCCTTTCGTGGGGTCCCTTCCGGGGTCTCATAGATGTTTGTCCTCCCGCTCTTTTTTCTGAAGCCGAAGAAAATGCAACGCATAAATTCCAAGATGGTGCTCTTACCTGCTTCATTGGGACCGACGATCACCGTCAGCCCTGGGCCAAGATCACTAATCATTACGTGCTTGCACGCACCGAAGCTTTCAATAGATATTTCCTCGACCCACATTTCCGCCTGTCCTTATGACCCCCGTTTAAGAATTCTGTTTGGGCGCCCGATGTAACCGATTACCAGCTTTGGTGACACGCACCGAGCGCGGTCCTCATAGGCGCTAACATAAGGGCGGTTTCACCCGTTATAGGCACTTTGAACTTCTGTGGTGCCATCAAAGTCCCCCTTTTTTAAAGGGGGATTTAGGGGGATTTTCAACGGGTTAGCCTAAAATCCCCCCTAACCCCCCTTTACGAAAGGGGGGAATAAATCGCTAAGTTAGCGCCTGTGGGCCGGTCCTACCGGGCCCAGTAGGACCGACCTCCTGCCGGTCACCAACTGACCGGGTAATCAATTACTGCTCAACGCATTTCAAGAAGCCTATTTCCCGAGATTCCAGAACATTCTAGCTACCAGATCCCCGGCCTCATTCAGGAGAGTTGCAACTGCTTTTGGGTCGTTCTTCAGTCTTTCCAGGTCAAGCTCCGCGGGTATGTAGCGCCTATGCAGCTTTTTCAAAAGCTCAGCCTGCACCCCTCCCAGGAGATGGTCACGCATGGCAGGCTCCTCGACCGACCTTCGGCACAGTTCGAGAAAGTCTCCCAGAAATCCCTCTTCATCCTTTAAGGCGTTCAGACGCGTAGATGATCGGGTCGAATCGCGCACCGATTCGGGGAACACCGGCAAAGACAGTGTTGCCAGCCGTTCGCACAGGACCTCGAAGAACTCCGGATCGCTTGCTATCGTTCCAAGACCTTGCGAACCATCCTGTCCCGTTAGGTTTAGACGCACCACGACGGCCCGGACGACGTCTGCATCGAGAGAAGTACCGGAACATAGCGCCACGGCCTCGTCCAGGAGATCCTCGGCACTGTGACACTCCGTCACATCCAGATCTACCCTGAGCCAACAGACGGGGGCCAGTGGTATGAATTCCGCCACGGCAGCGCTGCCGGCCTGTGCAACAATCAGATGACAGCCTCGAAGACCGCTTTCGTTAATATGGGCGCCCTGGCTTGTCCCCGGATACAGAATCAGAGGGTCCTGCGACAGGACCTCAGATGAATGGACGTGACCTAAACACCAGATATCCATCCCCGCGGCCCTGAGATCATCCAGTGTACATGGTGAGTAATTCTCATGTCCCGATGTTCCGGCAACATTCGTATGCACAACGCCTATGGCCAGGTCTAGTCCAGGGTCCCGGCGGAACTTCCGGACGAGGTTATCGGTGATTACGGCCTTCTCAAATCCCGCGCCGAAAATCATCACACCATCAGTCTGTTCTCGGCCGGTAAACCTCATCCCTTCAGGATTTGGCCCGAAAAGATTCAGACCCGGCAGTGTTCGCAGCGATTCGGGAAAACTCTTTAACGGGTCGTGGTTACCCACTGCCAGGTAAACCGGGATCCTCGCATCATAAAGACGCTCCAAACCATTCTTGAACGCAACTCTAGCGCGAACTGTCGGGTTAGGGCGCGTCAAACACATCCCCACCTAGCGTCAAGAAATCTACACCCCGATCAATCGCGGTGGTGACAATCCTGTCCCAGGCATCGTATCCTGCCTGTAAGAAAAGGTTTCCCAACTCCGGACTAGACCGCCTTAAACCTGAGAAGGGGCGGCCCAAGTGGATGTCCGCCGCGTGGATGAATTTGAGAGTCGTCATGCTCAAATGGCTCCGCTTTAATCTTGTATCTGAGTTTACCGTGTGGACCGCTGCTTCCTATAACATATTCGCTCCAGAGGATGATCGCTTTTGTTCCGTCATGCTCAAAGAGCTTCACCTCAACCACGGATGTCTGCCATAATTCCGTACGTTCACTCTTTAGACAAGGAGTAGGTAGTGATTCGAATCTTGGCTGTCTGGCTGTGCGCTCTGGTCTTTTTTCCGTCCGTACCCTTGGCCTCGGAAGCTCCAATTGCCGACACAAGCCCGCGGCGAGTCCTCACCTTCCCCAAAGATCATGGAAAGCATCCTGATTTTCAGACGGAGTGGTGGTATTTCACAGGGAACCTTGATTCCGACAAAGATCACGGGTGGGGATTCCAATTGACTTTTTTTCGCCGCACCTTTGTCCGTGAACCTACGCGTAAACTGTCCGCCTGGGCGGTCAGGGACCTCTATCCCGCCCATTTTGCCATCACCGACATTACCAACCGTGAATTCTTCCACACTGAACTTTTGACACGCAAGGGCCCTGGACTTGCTCACGCGGCCCTGGGCGATCTCGACGTGGGCGTCAGAGACTGGACCGCGAAGATGCAGGGAGATGAGATACAAATTACAGCCAGAGAGCAAGACTACGCGCTCGACCTTCGACTCCTGCCGCTGAAGCCGGTTGTTTTGCACGGTAACGCGGGGTTCAGCCGAAAGGGAGATTCAAAAGATCAAGCATCTTATTATTACTCTTTCACGAGACTCAAGGCAGAAGGGACCTTGACCTTCAAGGGCATCAGCCACACAGTCACAGGGCTGGCCTGGATGGACCATGAATTCGGCTCCAGCATTCTCCAGAACGACCAGGCCGGATGGGACTGGTTCAGTTTGCAGCTCGATGACGGAACCGAGGTCATGGTATTCCATTTGCGAAAGAAGGATAACACGTTTGAGCGAGCCTTCGGCACCTTCGTTCCCAAGGAAGGTCCTGCGGTTGACCTGGAGGAAGAAACGGATCGTGATCTTGCCCAAAGGTACGTGGACAAGTCCCACGACAAAGGCTGTCTATCCGTCCGGGTGGACCCTGGAGATCCCCGGCCATAACCTCAGCCTGGAGGTCACACCGGCGATTGAATCCCAGGAGCTTGTCTCCGGATCGTCAACAGGGATTATCTACTGGGAGGGCGCGGTCACTGCCCAGGGTTTCCGGGACGGAAAGAAAGTTAAGGGGCGTGGGTATGCGGAATTGACGGGGTACGCTCATTCTTTGGAAGGGCGTCTTTGAAACAGCCACCAGTTCTCAAACAAAATGCTATTGACATGATGTTACCTCCTCCTGTAGTGAGAGTGTTCGGTGGAGGTGAGGCACAGATGGAGATACTTTTAGTAGTATCGGTAACAACAGCAGTTCTTTGGCTTGCTTTCGGAAATAAGAAAGACTGGTCGGGAATGTAGGAAGTCGACTATTCGACCGCGTTAACCACAAGGCCGGAAGTATTTGTGCCCCGATGTAGGACACACAGCTTCCGGCCTCTCATTTTCCTGCCGTGCTATTCCGAGCGAGGATTCACAATCAGGAGGACCTCATTCTGGCGAGATCCTCCCGCGTAGCTCGATAATCGTATGGTTTATTGACTGGCTGGCTTTGCTTTGGAAGATTTTTTTTTGGCTTTGTAGGTCCGAGCCGGCGCTTGTCCGTAGTCGAACTGGCCGGCATATCCGTAGTATCCATATCCGTACCCGGCGGCGCCATAAGAAGCTGCTCCCGAATTATAACTGCTGCCTCCCCCTGACCAGGAGGGGACAAAGCTACATCAGCCCGCTTCCGCGGCAAAAGGCACGGCCGCGATAGCAACTACGGCCACCAAAAGAAATATCTTAGCTGGTTTAATCCACTGCATCCTTTCCTCCTTCACTATGACACATGGCTAAAAAGAACGTTATATGTACCCCACGGGGACTGTTTGTCATCCTTTTTTGAGAATCGCCACACTTCTACGCTACCAACAAAACGGGCGACCTGTAAGTCGCCCTTGCACCAAACATCAGTTGTGGCATCTCGTCAATCAGCGCCTTTTCCAGAATCCTTTTCCTCGACGTTCCGGCAGACCTGATCCTTCAGAGCGTCCGAAGACCAAACCGCCATTGGACCGCACGCTCCTCTGGCGTCTATACGGCAACGATAACCTGTCTTTGTGACTCCCTGCGTATCAAGGGCTTCCCAGCTATTCTTGAAGTAGCAGCATTCGTCATTAAAGCAGACATAATGTGTCTCGCCACCCCAGGATGAATCCGGCGGAGTCTCGATAGGATCCATCTCGGTGCCGCAATGCGGGCATGTGGGATCTTTGTCCATCTTTTTGCCTCCTGGTAGCCCGAAAACAGCATTTGAAGCCATTGCCGGGCAGTTTCCGACCTATATGCCGTCGGAGATTCGCTATCTTTGCTTTTCCTCTTGTTCAGAGGAAATCACTATTCGGGCCCCCGTCCTTCCGGCATGTGATCTTATTTATAGGTAAACCTTTCTTTCCCAAGAATCAAGGAGCAGCCGCTTACTTGCCGGAGGATTCACGCAATAATTTCAACGTCTCAATCGAACAACTTGTATTTGCGGTAGAAGAAAGGCTTGAGAATCTTCAGCCCCAGGATGGACGCAGCGGGCTTGACCCATGATCCGAAACGGCTGCCGCTTCCCAGGCATCGACGACAGTGCGGGTGAACTAAACGTCCTAGCCGAAACCCTTTCATTATACGTTCAAGTTCAGGGCCGCGGAGAATTTCAAGAAGCGATGAATCCTTCAAGTTACCTATGGAGGTGCGGCCGTCAAAGTCTACGCAGCATAGGACAACGTCCCCTGAGTAGAGAATGGCAAAATGATCGCGCATTCCGAAACAGTAGCCGTGTCCCGCCTCGATAAGACCGTTTCCAGCAAAGGCGTTACCCCAGTCGGTGAGCACGTAAGTCTCTATGAAGACATTTGGGGTGATCTCGATTACGTTCCATCCATGAATACCGATTCTCTTTACCTTTTGGGACAGGTTCCCTCTGTCGCCGTTCAAGCCGAGCCGCTCATAAATTATTTCGGCCCATTCCAGGATCGTGTTTCTTAGAAACCTCCGAGCTGCCCATAAAATTGGGTATACCAAGCTGATCTCGCATCTTCTTCGCAAAGGACGTGGTCATGATACGGAACTTAAAGATGGGAAGCGAAGGTCTGGCAGCGCACGCGGCCAACAGATCGAGTATCCGTGCCCGGTAGTCTTCAAAGTCCATACGCGTCCCACGGGTGGCGAGGAAGCTCTCTCTGTCCGGGGTCTGCAAGGAAATATCTATTTGGTGCAGATCTCTCTCCGCCAGTGCCTGTATTGTCTCAGGTTTCAGGAGTGCCCCGTTGGTGGTGAGCCCGACTGCTAGACCGCGAGCGCGAGCATGATCCAGAATAGGGAAAAAACGGGGGTGCAACAACGGCTCCCCCATTACGTGAAAGGTCACTTTCTCTGCCAAGGCAAGCTCAGAAATCTGATCCAGAGCAGATCGGGCCAGGGCTTCATCCATGACTCCGCGCTTCCGGGTCATCTGGCCGTCCGGGCAAAAGACGCACGAGAAGTTGCACTTGTTTGTAAGCTCCAGATGTATCCGCTGAAACTTCTTTGGAAGATAAGACGGTAATTGTTTGTCGGTCACTCTCTACCTTCTTGCCGATGAATCGTGAAGTAACCGTTCACCGCGGAGAGCGCGAGAATGCGGAGGCAAACTTGCTGCTTTGGTGGGACAGGCATTTGCTGTCTAACAAGACGACGAGATTCCCTGTCCCAGCCAATACTGTGGTCTCGAAGTTTCTGTCGGTCTCCGAATACGAGTTGGACCACTACGTAATCTCCGCGCTCCCGCGTTGAACCGCGAAGGACCAGCCTTCATTCGAATTCGCTGAACGCATCGTGGGAACGAGACAACGTTTCGACGACGTTCATAAGTATCTGCGACATAAGGGCAAGTTAGGATTACGGCGTTGCAATGTCAAGTCGGGTGGCGGGACAGACATGTCGTCCGGACGCCGTTGGGATATACTAATTGTTATCTGTAGTTGAACAAATGGCCAGCAGGGCAAGCCACTCCTTTTTTGCTTGACCCTTCCAACGACATCGTGTAATTAACGGTGCCATGACGGCATGTCGTGTACGGGACCGTCCTCAGGAACAAAACCCTTTCTTGTCTAAAGGGTGCGGGGAAACAAGAAGACAAAATTAAAACTCTGAAAACAGGGGTTCGACCCATTTATTCTGCCGCGGGGCGGGAAAGTTCCTAATGGACAAAAAGGGCCGACGCACACCGAGAGAACGTGATCCACTTCTTGCCGAATCGGGCATCCGCCGGGTATCTCCGCTTGCCACACAAACAATTGATCTGGATAGCATTTTCACTCGAGACGTGACCACATCAGGAAGCTTTGATTTCCGAAAAATCAAGAATGTCACCTTCGGCAAATTATTGGAAGCAATGCCCATACCGACCCTCTTGATTGATGGCGGGCATTCCATAGTTTTCGCCAACGAAGCCGCAGAAAGATGGCCAATGGAGATGAGACCCTTGTTGGCCGCCAGTTTTCATCACTATTCCCGGAGCCGACGGACAGTAAACAGGCCCTGTCGGAAGTGAACCGGATCTTTTCGCACAGAAAAAACGGCCTCTTCGAAGCCTTGGTGGAGATAGCCGAGAAACCCTTTTGGTGCAGGCTAAATCTACGTTCCATTCGATTTAAAGACTCGCGATTGGCTCTATCTCTTGTCGAAGACCTGACCGCCGAACGAAAACAACTCATCATAAGCAATAAGTATCAGCAATTGGTTGACGTGTTTCCGATTGGCATCGGCGAATTCGTTCTTACGCGTCAAGTTTCATGGAATAGGCCCGTGTCCGAATTGTTGCACTCTTTGTCAGAGGCGAAACTGGTCGGCGGAAATGGTGAATGGGCCAGAATCAGCGGCGAAGAAGGCATAGAAGACCTCAGGGGGGTCCGAATGAAACAGTTGTTGCCCCTGAATGACGATTACACGAGCCAATTGCGTTCCTGGCTGACAGAGGGTTGTCCTATTCATTCCTTTGAGACGAAGGAAGTTGAGCCCGACGGGCTGGCAAGATACTTTGAAACTACCCTAGTAGGCAACCTGAAGGGCCAATATCTCATGGGGTTTGGGTAATGAGGCAGGACGTAACCCACCGCAAGGAAGCGGAGGAAGACCTGCGCAATGCCCGCGATAGACTCGAAGAAAGGGTGATGGAGCGGACTGTTGAACTCTCGCGAACAAACGAACAGTTGAGACAAGAGGTCGCTGAGCGAGAAAGAGCTGAAAAGAATTTATCCAAGCTCGTCGGGGAACTGCAAGAAGCGTTGGCAAAGGTGAAGGCTCTAAGCGGACTGTTGCCGATCTGCCGCGTCGTGTAAGAAAATACGTGATGATAAAGGTTACTGGACTCAAGTAGAAGTATACGTTCGCGATCATTCCGAAGCTGATTTCAGCCATAGTATCTGCCCCAATTACGCGGCCAGGCTCTATCCTGGTTTTTATAGTGGCGGTTCGTAGAAATAGTGGTGTCCCTATTGCTGGCCCGGCCCACACGTGACGCGGTGAACGTAGCGATTCGTGGGTTGCGAAAAGACGCCTGGTAACGCCAACCAAACGCTTCCCCTTGTTGACCGCATCCTGATGAACCTGAAACTCGTTCCAGCTGGGCCATGCGGGGACAACAGCATAAACTGGCATAAAAATCACCAATCATGTCGGATGTCCCCTGACCCGCACGAAGGCTCCGCAGAGCTAAATTCCTAGTTCAGCGATCTCATGGCGCAACCGCTCTCCTCTGGCTTAGGCAGAAGAATATTCCCCGAGGACTATTTTCAAGGGAGCCAGGGGGCGGAATTTCCTCCCGTGTCTTGAGGCATGGTCGGAGGATTCGCCGAACACCACCGGGAACACAGCTTGACGGTCAGCGGCTCTGAATGAAGTGAGCCCTCCGGGAAGCTCCACTCGCACTTCCTCCAACGCCTTGACCACGGATCGCTTATCCACCGCCGGCCTTCTTTACCGCCTCAGCGTACATGATCACCGAAGCGTAGGCCAGATAAGCCGAATATGACGGAGGAACTTCGAGGTAGACAGTTGCTTGTACTCGGCAACGAATTCCTCGTTGGCGGGGGTCTCATTGGCTCCGTGCCAATACGGAACTCCAAACCATACACCGACAGGCATGTCAAGCAATCCAAAGGCCAGAAGATCTCGACCCGCCGCCTGGCGCGCAGGTCACATCCTTGCCATCGAAACACTTCGCGGCATTGGCTTGCTTGATGAAGTCTCGCAGGTTATTGCCCGACAGAGAGATCAGGACCCCCTTGGCTCCCGAAGCATTGAGCTTGTCGATATAGGGCATCCAGTCCTTCGTTGCTACAGGAACAAAGTTCGGTCAAGCAAACTTGTACGAACCGAGTGGCCAAGGTGTTTCTGGAAAAGTTCCCGAGCATTCCTGACCGAATCCGTAATCCGGGCCAATGGTGGTCCATGTGTTGGCTTGAGTTCCGATTTCGCTTGCAGGGCTGCACCCTTCAACGCCTCCGTCGTCGACCAAGTCATTCGAAAGACCCATGGGCTGCACTTGGAGCCGGTTATCGCGTCGGCCATGGCATGCGCGATGATCAGGGTGTTTGAAGCCGATCTATCTCGGTGACGACCTTAACCGCCACATCGCTGGACACTATGCCCATTACTACGTCGACTCGGTCTTCTGAAACCAGCTTCTCGACTGCTTTCAGGCCTTCATCGGCTTTCGCTTGTGTGTCGGCCTTCAGCAGTTCCAGATTGCGGCCCAACAGCCCTCCCTTTTCGTTAATGCGCTTGACTGCAAGCCGGACCCCTTGTTCCGACACGTCTCCAAATGTTGACAAAGGACCGGAAAAGACGTGTGCCAGACCGATCTTGAAGGTCAGCGGTCGCAAGGACCGGCATCAGAACCAAAACCACGACGAAAATGCATGACCTTTTGGTCCCGGACTCTCCTTTCACTCGCTTCTTGTTTGATGACTCGCTTTCATAACGCTATGCAATCGCCTGCCACAACGAACGACACCACGTGCCAAGCCGACCTTTCCCCCTGTCCAGTCTCTGTTCACGTCTCAGTTCGCAATTGGAAAGAGTTTGACTGTCTTCACTTCCCCGGCTTTTCCATTTGTTACTTTCGAAAGCTGAGCCATTTTTTGTCCTCCCCGGATCGTCTGTGTTCGCGAAACGGAACGAATTGAAAACAATGACTCTCAATTCAACTTGCCGGAGGGAGGATCGTGAATCTGGTTCTGGTACCGCTTTCGCCGGCAATGGGTATCCGGCCTTCCAACTTCTCTTTGATGCTGTAACTGATGGATAAGCCCACTCTCCATTCCCCTTGATCGCAGCTGGCGATAAATCTCATAATGCGAAAGCAATAATGACGCCAAATGATGCGAGTTGGCCGAGAGCTTATTGATCGGAATATCAATCTTTAATAAAAACAAGGGCAGAATCACCGAAAGCTGATCAGGTTCCGAGTTTTGACTTGCTCCATATCGCAGACATAAGACTGTGTGTCCATCTATCCGGGTCACACTGACCCCGCAGGATACTGATGTGCCTGCACACAAGGGCTTCTGTCCAAGTTCGTCTGAGTTGGCCAACGAGACGCTCTTGGGCCAAATCGCCGGGAATTGTTGGACGGTTACCTTCAAAATCACGGAATGTCCGAAAGCGTGAACGGTTCCGCCATATTGATTCTGAGAGAGATTTGCTTCACACGCAGTATGTCGACTCCCTCGCAGGGGAGCCACGCACAAACTTCGAGCTTCTACAATAGTTTTGCCATTCCGTATCAAGGGCTTGATACGCCGGGAGCAGGTCTGCTTTTGGCCCATTATATGAGCTGTAGCTTCACGGAGATGAGCTAAGGCATACCCAACCCCAAAACTACTCACATATGGCTTCTGCCTTCCCTTCTGTCCGACGCTATAGACCGGTGTTTGGGTAAGGCATCACCGGCGAGATCATAGTTGACCCACGGCAGCAGGCAGAGGTATGCTCATAAGGTAGAAACGAGGACTTTTTCGGGCAAGATGGTCTCAATTTTGCCTCCGGCGATGGTCTTCGGAGACAATGTAGATAACTTTGGGGGTCTGAGAGTCAACAAAAGAAGCATTGTTCAGGAGCCGGAAGACCGGTCAGAGGGGAGAGGTGCCGCATAATTCCGGTTAGGTGCGGGTGGTTGTCAGGCATCCAAAGCCTTTGACAATTCCCTGTGGAGCAGGGTGCCAAGCTGTCTGATAATCATTGCAGTTATCGGCCCCTAGTAGCTTAGACACATCAACCAGGAAGGAACTCAGCACGACCCGAGCGCCCATGCCGTACAACATTGAAGAGTCCAAGGCTTTCGTTGAAACGATGGTCATCGAGCCGAAGGGCTCAGGGCTTTTGACCGGCTTGCGGTTTGCCGTTAAAGATCTCATCGACCTGGGGGGCTACAAGACTTCCCTGCGGGAATCCTACCTGGCGTGATACCCATCCGAAGGCTGCTACTAACGCGGTATGCGTGGATCAGCTCCTCTTGGCCGGCGCTGAATGCGTCGGGAAAACAATCACAGACGAACTGGCCTTTGGGCTGAATGGGGAGAACTTCTTCTATGGCACGCCATTGAATCCCAGAGCCCCGAATCGCGTTCCAGGCGGATCATCCAGCGGATCTGCCTCCGCTGTGGCTTGCGGAATAGTTGATTTTGCGCTTGGTACCGACACGGGCGGTTCGATAAGGGTCCCTGCGAGCAATTGCGGGATATTCGGAATGCGACCCAGCCACGGCAGGATTTCCGTAGCAGGGGTCAATCCTTTGGCCCCCTCCTTTGATACAGTGGGTGTCCTGGCTCGCAGTTGCGAGGTCCTGGCAAAGGCGGCTTCCGTATTGTTGGCCTGCGATATCTCCTCTGGTTTTAGCGTCGGCAAGGTAATTTGCTCGAAGAAGCCTTCGCTATTTGTGATGCCGAGGTAAAGGATGCATTGGCCGAGCCTGTTGATATGATAAAGGCCATTTTTTCAGACAAAGTCGAGAAAACTTCTTTGAACGATATTGGCCGGCAAGCCTCTGAATCAGGGTTGAAGGGCTGGTATGGCACTTATTACCACATCCAATGGGCTGAGATCTGGAGCTGTCTGGGATCCTGGGTGGAAGAGGCCAAGCCAGAATTCGGCCCGCGCACTGGAATGAACTTCGAGTTTGTCAAAAACATGGACCGTGAGAAGATCGCGGAGGCGGTTCGTCAGAGAGGGAGGACTCATTTTTCGCTTTTGAACGAGTTTCTCGGTCCGGAACGATCTGCTGTGCATGCCCACCACGCCCACGCTGGCTCCAATCAAAGGCACTCTGGGACTCGACCGCACCACGGGCGATTACTACCCCAGGACGCTTTCCCTGACAGCGAGTTGCGGGTATCGGGCGCTTACCGCAGGTGACCTTGCCGGTGGCTGAGGTCTCGGGTGTGCCTATTGGTTTGTCTTTGTTGGCGAGGCACGGAAGAGACGGTTTTCTCCTGGCCGTGGCTCAATCATTAGCCCAGGCTGGTTGCGGTGAATCCACGTCGCACCGCGAACGAACTCAGCGGTCGCAAACGACCCAGTAAGGCCAACGATGCGGTTCCCCTTGGTCACCGTATCCTGGGGGCCGATCTGGTCGGAAGCCACGGCTATTTCTACGCTCCGTGCACTTTCAGAGTGACACCAGTATTGCCATGAAGAATCCGGAAACGATTATTTGCACGGGAAAAATTGTGTACTGGAACGTGAGAAGGGTGCCCCTGACACTCATGCTCGGATTCTCCGTGCAGCCTCTAACGCCAAATGACATTACTGAGAATCAAGATTGGTGTCCCCAGATCGCCGACATGAAGTGTTTGGCGTTATGACGTCGTGGTGCTATAATTACTTAGCGATGTTGGAGGTGACATCATGGCAACAGCAGCCAAACGAGCTACCGTCTATTTGGACCCCGAGTTGCATAAGGCGCTCCGACTGAAGGCAGTCGAGACTTCTCGGTCAGTGTCACAACTTGTCAACGATGCCATCAGGGAAGCCCTTGCAGAAGACGTTGAAGATATTACCGCATTCGAGGAAAGAGCCGGAGAGCCTTTGATCAGTTATGACGAGATGGTCAAAAGACTGAGAAGAGATGGCCGAATATAAGATCTATTTCAGGACGTCTGTCGAGAAAGACTTCAGCGCGGTACCGAAGAAAGATCTGCAGAGGATTCTCCATCGAATCGAGGCACTTGCCACAGATCCGAGACCCCCGGGTGCTGCAAAACTGACCGGCCAAGAAAGATACCGTATCCGCCAGGGTCGGTACAGGATTGTATATTCCATTCAGGACAAGCAACTTACGGTGTGGATAGTGAAGGTGGGGCACAGAAAAGACATTTATCGGTGAAGCGAAATAGGCGCTCGTCGCGAGCGCCGCATCGCATGGGGCCTTGCGCAAAATAATCCGATCCTGCCAATTGATAGGTTATTGCAATAAATTTCCCGGCAAGAGCACTAAGTTCCCGCTTCCATCTCCCCGCGCTCATCTTTTTCCAGGTAGTTTGTCACGTAGTCTTTCACCGCATCCTCCAGGCTCAAGAAGTCGTCCTCAAATCCTGCCTTTCGCAGCTTCTCTGATTGAGCGCAGGTGTAATACTGATATCGCTTTTCAAGACCTTCCGGCATGTCGATATATTTTATTTGTGGTTCGGTCCCGAGAGCTGAAAATACCGCTGAGGCCAGGTCTTTAAAATTGCGTGGCGAGCCTGTGCCCGCGTTGAATATCCCGTTTATCTCCGGTTTCTCCAGAAAGTGCAGCGTAATCTTCACCGCGTCCTTTACATATATGAAATCACGACACTGCTCGCCATCGCCGTATTCGGGCCTATAGGACTTGAAGAGCTTTACCCTTCCCTTTTTCTTGGCCTGAAAGTAAGACCTGATCGCCACGCTTCGCATGTCTTCTTTGTGATACTCGTTGGGACCGAACACGTTAAAGTATTTGAGGCCCACAGCGTTCTCCAGGAAGCCTGTATTGAGCGCCCACAGATCAAAAATCTGCTTCGAGTAGCCGTACATGTTCAATGGCCGCAGCCCGTGCATGGACTCGTGGTCGTCGGAATACCCCTGCCCGCCATCCCCGTACGTGGCCGCACTGGATGCATAGATAAAGCGCAGCCCCTTTTTCCCCATGTACCTCGAAGCCAGCCTGCGGGAAAACCAGTAGTTGTTTTCCATGAGGTAGTCCGCATCTTTTTCCGTGGTCGAACTGCATGCCCCCATGTGGAACACGGCCCATACGCCGTGATCGAACATTCCTCGCTCCAGCTTTATGAGGAAATCATCCTTGTGTTCGTAATCGAGGAACTTCAAATCGAGCAGATTTTTCCATTTATCGGCCTTTCCAAGACGGTCGACGATGAGAATGTTCTCTTCCCCGGCCTCATTAAGGGCCTTAACAATGTTGCTGCCTATGAATCCGGCTCCACCGGTAACTATGATCAAGTCTTTGCCCACTTTCATACGCACCTTCCACTTGGATGGGATCTCCCGCTTTCTGCACGGGGGGTGACGGCCCCTTGAAACAATACTCTTCTATAACGTAACCGTTCAACGGGCAATCAGGATTCACCGCAGAGTGCGCCGAGAACGCAGAGAGAAAAAATGGCTTCTACAAGCCAACATAAGCCGCGGGGTACGCAGTCAGGCCGGTATTATCTTCAGTGCCAGAGACCGGAATGCCTTGCGCCTCACCTGGGAGACAGGCACAGAAAAGAGAAACCTCTGCGATCTCTGCGATCTCCGCGGTGAACGATTACTCTATAACATATATTTCGGCTATTTTTATGCTACAAAGGACAGAAGATGATCATATACAATGCTTCAATAAAGCTCCGTACAAAGGGGTTCACCGATTGCACGGATATAACCCCGGACCTTGAAAAATTCCTGGCGGAATCCCGGGTCAGGGACGGCCTGCTGACGGTCATCATTTCCGGCTCAACCGGGGCTGTTACAACGATCGAATACGAATCCGGGGCCGTCAGTGACCTCAAGCAAGCTTTGGATCGTATTGCTCCAATGGACATGGAATATGCTCACAATCTGCGTTGGGGAGACGGGAATGGCTTTTCCCACGTCCGCGCGGCACTGATGAAGCCCTCTCTGAGCATCCCCATTGTGGACGGCAAGCTGTGCCTCGGGACGTGGCAGCAGGTGGTTTTCCTCGATTTTGACAACAGATCCAGAACCAGATCGCTTGTCGTACAGATTATGGGCAGTGAAAAATCAGAAAAGTGACGTGATGCGAATCCGTATTCAAAGCCGTAAGTATTGGGGAATCTCCTTTTTGTGAAGACGGTTCGCCAATGCCTCTCCAGGAAACTCTAACACTTTGCCGGAATCCTCATTTCTCCTGCGAGGAAATGATGATTCCGGCAAATGCTAGAAGTTCTTGGGGAGGGGTTCGGGGAGGACCTTCTTACAAGAAGGGTCTCCCCGATTCTTCCTGGTTTGAAAACAGACTGGCATGAGGGGCAAACAAAGCCATGAAAGCGCTCGTCTTTGAGGAAAAGCTGTCTCTCCAAGAAGTGCCTGTGCCCAATCCGTTACCGGACGAGGCCCTTGTGAAGGTTCGGATGGCAGGCATTTGCAAAACCGACGTGGAGATCGTAAAGGGCTACATGAGCTTTCGCGGCGTCCCAGGACACGAGTTCGTCGGAACAGTAGAGCGATCGTCTGTCCCTGAACAGGTTGGTGTTCGGGTTGTGGGGGAAATAAATGCCGGGTGCGGGGAATGCTCTTTCTGCAGAAAAGGCTTGGAGCGGCACTGCCGGCACAGGACTGTTCTGGGTATTCTGGGACGTGACGGAGCCATGGCTGAATACCTCACTTTACCGGCATCGAACCTCCTGGCAGTGCCCCCCGCTCTTCCGGATGAGAAAGCAGTGTTCACGGAACCTCTGGCAGCCGCGTTGGAAATCCTCGAACAGGTGAAGATACAACCCGACCACCGCGTTGCGGTCATCGGGGACGGCAAGTTGGGGCTGCTAATATGCATGGTGCTCCGCCTCACCGGATGCGACCTGGTGTTAGTGGGAAAGCACCCGGAGAAGATGAAACTCTTTACCGATATGCAGGGATCGACTATTTCCCTTGATGAATTTTGCTGCGCGGCGACGACCGTTTTGACGTGGTAGTCGAGTCTTCCGGCCACCCGTCAGGCTGGGAGCTCTCGGTCAGCCGGGTGAGGCCTCGGGGTACCATTGTTCTTAAGAGCACGTACCATGGGAGCCTGAATTTCAATCCTGCACCCTTGGTGATAGATGAAATCACCGTTGTAGGGTCTCGATGCGGGCAGTTCGGCGCGGCCCTGAGGCTGATGGAATCGGGTCTGGTCGATCCTACCCCGCTGATTTCAGGGATTTTTCCAATGGATCAGGCTGAGGAAGCCTTCCGCGAGTCTCAAAGCCCGGGCAACTTCAAGATCTTGCTGAAGATGGCGGATGATTGATTTCGGCGGAACCGAGAGAGCGGCAATCAGCGGCGCACGCCAGGAAGACAAGAAGTATTTCACCGCAGAGATCGCAGAGGGCGCGGAGAAACAATTCCCTTATAAATGCTTCTCTGCGTTCTTCGCGCTCTCTGCGGTGACAACGTTCTTCTGCGACCTGCCCTCGTAGCTGAACGGATACGAATGATCGCGGATTTTGACTTGACAGCCTCCTTTGGGCATGTTTTAATGTCGTGTTATTGTTCAGGAGGCTGTGAAATGTACGCCATCGTCCAAACCGGCGGAAAGCAATACAAGGTACAGACCGGGGACCAGGTCAAAGTTGAAAAACTGGTCGGGGAACCCGGTTCAGAGATTGAACTGGATCAGGTGCTCGCTGTGGCAACCCCGGAGGGCCTGGCCCTCGGAAAACCGTTGCTCACGGAAGCCCGCGTCAAGGCTACCATTGTTCGGACTGCACGTGACCGGAAGATTATCGTCTTCAAGAAGAAGCGTCGGCAAGGCTATCACAAGAAACAGGGACACCGTCAATGGTACACTCTTCTCAGGATCGACACGATCCAACAGTCATCCGCTGCGATGGAGACAGGCGAACCCGCTGCCGAAGCGTGATGGTGAAAAATCTTGAGACAAAGTCGAGGCCACGTTGTCGAAACTTAGTGTGGACAATGAGAATTAACGGCCTCTGTGTAAACGAATAAAACTCGTACCTTTGAGTAGTAGGAGGAATCACAATGGCCCACAAGAAAGCAGGAGGAAGCTCTCGTAACGGACGTGACAGCCCAGGTCAGCGGCTTGGGGTCAAACGTTTCGCGGGGCAAAAAGTGCGGGCCGGGAGTATCCTCGTGAGGCAGAAGGGCACAAGCATCCCATCCGGGAGAAAACGTCGGGATGGGGCGGGATTACACCCTGTTCGCCAAGATAGACGGGATCGTCAAGTTCCAGAGGAAGGACCGCAATAGGAAGCGAGTAACCATACTCCCCGCCGCCTGAACGTTTCAACTCCTTGTTATTATTTGCTCTCAGGGGTGAGACTCACCCCTGGGGCACCCAAGAGGTCAGATCGAAAGAGATAGTAGGCGCCCCGACAGCCGTTTCATGCGAGCCCGTTTTCACTCTCACCTCGTCACGTGAACCATCGTGAAGTTCGTAGATCAAACCCGCATTACAGTGATATCCGGAAAGGGGGGGCGTGGCTGCCTCAGCTTTCGCCGGGAGGCCTTTGTGCCCAGAGGCGGACCTGACGGCGGTGACGGCGGGAAAGGGGGTAGTGTGCTTATTCAAGCCGATTCCTCGCTCAATACTCTTCTGGATTGTCAATACCAGCAGCTCTATAAGGCCCGCAGCGGGGCTCACGGCAGCGGGAACAACCGGCACGGTCGATCAGCCGCGGTCTCATGGTAGAGCCCCGTGGGAACCCTTATTGTTGACGACGAAACCGGCGAACTGGTGGCGGATCTCGATGCCGCAGAAAGCAAGGTCCTGGTAGCGGAGGGCGGAGCGGAGGTCGCGGAAACGCAAGGTTCGCGACATCCCGTAACCACGCCCGCGCGGACCACGTCGATGAGGGAGGACCCAGCGTGGAAAGGATCCTCCGGCTCGAATTGAAACTCATAGCCGATGTCGGTCTGGTGGGATTGCCCAACAGCGGTAAGTCCACACTGATTTCATGCGTCAGCAATGCTCGGCCCAAAATAGCCGACTATCCATTCACCACAAAAGTGCCTGCCTTGGGGGTCGTCCGAACCACGGATGGCGTTGACTTTGTCATGGCGATATACCGGGTCTCATCGAGGACGCACATAAAGGCGCCGGCATGGGGGACCGATTTCTGCGCCACATCGAACGGACGCGGATTCTCCTTCATCTCGTTGACCCCTCGCCACAAGTGGAACCGGGACCTGAGGAACGATTCTCAATGATCATGACCGAGCTTGCTTCCTACGGTAAGGGTCTGATACAAACCCCCATGATTGCGGTGGTCACCAAGATGGACCTGCCGGAAAATCAGGCTGCCACACGGGAACTGAAGTCCGTACTCGAGAAACAGGGCCACTCGGTGCACGAGATTTCAGCGGTGACCGGCCGGGGAGTGAAGGAGCTTCCGCGGCACACCGCGCAGTTATTGAAACAAATTCGTAGGGTCCCATGAAAGCTGCGGCCGTAAGGAAAGAAATATTTTCATGCGTACGCCGTGTGGTCCTCAAGCTGGGTTCCAGTGTGGTCACTACATCGCAGGGGCTTGACCACGGAATTATCAAGGGCATCGCGGACGATGTCGCCCGTCGAGAACCTTGGGAAAGAGTTCGTTGTAGTGTCGTCCGGGGCCATTGCTGCGGGGGTAAGGCGCATGAGACTCCGCGGGGAGCGCGGACCATCCCACAGAAGCAGGCCACGGCATCAGTAGGGCAAAGCCGTCTGATGGCAGTGTATGAA
>CAWBBA010000005.1:0-62006 GCA_963786905.1 uncultured delta proteobacterium
ACGCCAATTGCTAAACTTGTACAGGAAGCACCCTCCCAAGAGAACTTCTCCTGAGATCTGCTCTTACCTCTCGCTGCCTTTCTCGGCCTTGACCAACTCCACGCGTCTGATTTGCTTGCGAAGGATCTTACCAATTGCGCTCTTGGGAAGATCGTTCGCACATTCCACGTAACTTGGGGGCATATACTTCACAGGGTTCGCTTTGCATTCAGCGATCATCTCATTGGCCGTGGCCTTCACTCCCGGCTTCAGGACTACAAAAGCCTTAATCCTTTCGCCTGAGTATGCATAAGCATCGCCGATGACGCAAGCATCGAGTACCTTCGTGCGCGAAGCAAGACTTCGTCCGCATCTCTCGGACAGGATGAAGCCGCACGATACGATCATATCTCTCTTATTGACCCCTTCAGAAAGCGCCCTCCGGCATCTCAACGACTTCCCGGGAAGGCCTCCCGGATATCTCTAAACGAGCCAGCAGGGCAGGTAATGTGACATCAGCGAAGTACATTGCCTGCATGACTTTGCCGGCATGGAAATCGCTAGCGTCGCCTTCGTCGATCTTTCTTTGTGCGATTGCCGCCATGTCGAGAAGGCGCCATACCATGGTTGCGTCGGCAAAGCAGAGAAGCGCAGGGTACGTTTTCGAGGCCCACTGCAGGGGGTCGGTTTCCAGGGTTTTTCGCATTATGCCTGCCAGCTCTTGCAACCTTACAGACGCTTCCACCAGGGAACGGACATGGTCCCCGAGCACGGCGTGGTCCGAGTATCTGGTGCAAAATGCTCGAAGTTCGCTCAGGAAGGCCTTGATCGGCGCTCCTCCGTCCATGATCAACTTGCGTCCCATAAGATCCATGGATTGAATCCCGTTTGTTCCCTCGTAGAGGGAGAGGATTTTGGCGTCTCTCAGGTACTGTTCAAGCGGGTACTCGCGGGTGAAGCCGTAGCCGCCCAGGCACTGAATGGCCGATTCACAAACCCTGAAGCACATGTCAGAGCAGTAAGCTTTCACCACCGGCGTGATGAAATCGACGAGCGCATTACAGCGCTCACGCTCCTGCTGGTCTTGCGACTCGGAGGCCAGGTCCAACCAGAAGCCCGCGGTGTAAGCCATAGATCGCATACCTTCCACCGTAGCCTTCATCCAGAGCAGCATTCGACGCACATCCGGATGGTCTATGATCGGGACCTCCCCCGATTTCCTGCGGCCTATATCTGGGCCCTGGACGCGCTCCTTTGCATACGCTAGGGCATTCTGATATGCAGTCGCGGCAATTCCGATTCCGCACACTCCGACGTTCAGGCGAGCACTATTCATCATCTGAAACATGTGAGCGAGGCCTTTGTTTTCCTCTCCGCACAAATACCCTATACAATCGTCATTATCCCCGAAGTTGAGAACACAGGTGGGCGACCCGTGCAGTCCAAGCTTCTGTTCCACCCCGGCGCAAGTCACATCGTTCGATTCACCCAGAGAACCGTCATCGAGCACCCTTATTTTGGGAACCACGAATAGTGAGATCCCTTTTACGCCCGCGGGTGCCCCTTCTATACGGGCTATGACCAGGTGGATGATGTTTTCGGTCAGGTCATGGTCTCCCCACGTAATAAAGATCTTCGTCCCCTTGATCCGGTAATGATCTCCTTCCGGAATCGCCTTTGTTCTGAGAGAAGCCAAATTTGTACCGGCCTGAGGTTCCGTCAGGCACATGGTTCCTGACCACCGGCCTGAGAACATATTGGGAATGTACCTGTCTTTCAGCTCTTTCGTGCCGAAACTTTCGATGAGATGCCCCGCCCCATGAGTCAGACTTGGGGCCATGTGAAAAGACACGGATGCGCCGTACATAAGATCGTTAAGCACAATGCCCAACATGCGAGGGAAGCCTTGTCCCCCGTGCTCCGGATCGCTGGTGGCTGCAATCCAACCATTTTCGCCACAAAGGCTGAAGGCCTCCCGGAAGCCTGGCGCACAACGGACTCTGCCTTCAGCATAAATGACTCCATGCCTGTCGCCGGCCTCCTGAAGGGGCGCCACTACTCCTTTGGCGAACTTGACTGCTTCCGGAAACCACCATATCCAATGTCTCGACATCCAGGTCACGGTACCTGTCGAGTTTGCAGAGGCTGTCGTAACCGAGTTGTTCCTTTAGGATAAAATAGATATCCCGCTCATTTACCCTGAAATGACTCATCCAGGAGTGCCTCCTTCATCGCCCATCCTCCAGACCACCTGATCGAGATCACGGTCCTCGTATTCAGTGCTAAGGCCTGTGAATTACAGGTCTTGCTTCACGAGGTACCGTAATTTATCCATAATTAGGTCCGGATTCACCAGTACGCAGACATCCGTATGAACACTGCCTGATTGAAGCACCAACAATGGCTTCGCTCGCGGCAGATTGCTGGCCCGTGGTAAAGCAATTGGTATGCCAATAAGAGTGTCCGTCGCGGTGTACTTCTGTAATGAGCGTTTCAGCTCTTCTAATGCGGCATGAGCCCCGCTCGCGGTTCTGACGGATCGAGGGGGGCCACGTACCGCCCCATTGTAGAAAATAATCTACACTCGGACGAGTGGCGTGAACAGAGAAGAGGGCAAATTCCAAAGAATCAGCAATGGATGCTTCTAGGTTTGTAATGTATAGAAACATTGACATGTCGAACCTTTTCTACAGAATCTCCCTGTAAACCTGTCGTCTTAATCGCACACGTCAAGCCTTCTTGTCCGACTCCAGGCCGTGACGCTTGAGTTTTTGATACAGCCCCGTGCGGTGGATGCCCAATAAGCAGGCCGCCTCGGTACGGTTGTTTCCAGTCATGCTTAGGGCTCGCTCTATGGCGCGGCGCTCTGCCGAAGCCATCTCATCCTTCAGACAGCGCAACTCTCCCTGGACAGGCGGAGCCGTTCTCACGCCGTCCCGGATCTCCATAGGCAGGTGTTCTTCTGAAATGGAACCCTCGCCCGCCACGGACGAGGCTCGCTCCAAGACGTTGCGCAGCTCTCTCACATTTCCGGGCCAGTCATAGGCCATAAGCCGCCTCATGGCTTCAGGCTCTATGCGCCGCCGGAGTCTAGGTTTGGTCTCGTCCAGAGTGGAGAGAAGGTGGTAGGCCAAGCGCGGGATGTCCTCGCGAATCCTGCGTAGAGGTGATGTCTTCAGCACAAAAATGTTCAGTCGATAGTAAAGATCCTGTCGAAACTCGCCTAGGCGGAGCATATCCTTCAGGTCGCGATTGGTGGCCGCAATCACCCTGAAGTCGAGCTTGAGAGTCCGAGTTCCTCCCACCCGCTCTATCTCGCGCTCTTGAATCACCCGCAGGAGCTTTACCTGCAACTGCAGTGGCAAGTCCCCTACCTCGTCCAGAAATATGGTGCTGTTGTCGGCCAACTCGAACTTCCCGGGTTTGCCTTTGGGGCTCGCACCCGTGAAGGCACCGGCCTCATAGCCGAACAGTTCTGATTCAAATAGTTCGTGGGGGATAGCGGCACAGTTCACTCGCACCAAGGGACGTTCGCGGCGAGCACTGAGCTGGTGGATAGCGTGGGCAAAGATTTCCTTGCCAGTCCCAGTCTCACCGATTATCAATACCGGCAGATCCGAGGCAGCGGCCTGCACCGCGGCTCGCTTGGCCTCCTGCATCAGAGCCGATTCTCCCACAACGCGGTCCAGCGAATAGCGACCCCGGTAAGCCTGCTGTAATTCCTTCTCATAATAATCCAGTCGGCTCTGCAGCACCTCAACTTGACGCACCAATTGTTTGACCTTCTCTGGGTGCCAAAACATGAGCTTGCCCATCACCCCCACAATGTTGCCCTGATCATCGCGGAGGGGTATGCGGGACACGATCCGCTCCTTGCCCCGGAGACGAAAAAGCTGGCCAATCTCGGCGCGGCCGGTACCTGAGGACTCTGAGCAGCTCGCTATCGGGGTTCAGCTCCAATATGTGACGACCGATGGCTTCCTTGCGAGAGGCGCCGTAGAAGCCCTCGTTCGACCTGCTGATGTAACGGACGATACCTTGGCAATCCACCAGAATCAACGACTCGTGGGGGTTGTTTAATAAGGCTTCCAGCAGCTCCGACGGTATTCCTAGGTGGCTCGGTTCGGACATCTGAAGCCTCAAACAGGAATTGCATGAACCGGAGTCTCGGATTCTTGAAGATCCTCAACCGCCGGCCAGCGTTGGAAATTTCCCGTTACGACGACTGTCCCATCCGCTGATGTAGTCAAGATGGACACGAATGAACTCACCTTCATTCCAGCTCCTTTTGCACGCCTTCGGTGGACTGAATGCCTGATAACGCAAATCGGAAGATGAAATCCGCCAGCTCGTCTACGGTCACGCCCTTCTTCGGGTGAAACCAGATCCTGGACCGAGTAACCATCGAAGAGATCATGAAACCGCACAGTTTTTCATCGTACGGCACGAAAAGCCCTTTCTCCTGGCCCCTCTTGATCACCCTTCGTATTGTGCGGTCGTACGTATCGCGCATAGAGACTATGACTTTCCGGTTTGCCGGTAACAGACTGCCCAGGGCCACATCAAACAGTGTCTTGGCAGACCTACGATGGCTCAAGGTGACTTTGAGATGGCTCCCGATGATGAAACGCAGTTGGTCTACGGGATTACCGTCATCTTCATGTTCAAGATGTGAGATCGGCTGGACAATTTGCTCCATTTCTTCCAGGAGCACTTCGAAGAGAATGGACTCTTTGGTTTTGAAGTAGTTATAGAGATTGGCCGGCTGACATCCGTATGCGCGAGCCAGATCCCGCATGCTGACCGAACTGTAGCCGTTTTGCCAGAAGAGTTGGCGCGCCAGGGCCAGTATTTTCTTCTTTCGGACGCCATTACCTTCCTTCTTGTTTAGGCTATTCGGCATGGGACAATCAGCGCTTCCTGGGTTTAGGCCGCAGATGAAAGCGAGGTATCAGGTTTTCAACCAAGCAGACATCTTTTCTAGGACACTGAATTCATGCAAACGTGCTTGCAGATTGGATATTGTGCGATATGAGTGAACGTTCGTTCACAGACTAACACCCGTGGTATGCCGAGTCAAGTTTTTTCACGTGGGAGGGATTGTTTCGGCTCTCTAGCCAGTAGCCCGGCCGCGGCGGAGTGCAGGTACTCCATGTAGCGAAAAGCCAGGAAACTGAACACCAGGCATAGCAAGGCAACAAATAAAGAACACGATAACCACCGACGTCATGTCAGAGTGCAAGTAGTCGCTCGCAATTACAGAGAAATCCATGTCCATGTCGCCGCCTTTTGCGCTCAAATAGTCTTCACGGTAGTAAACGTTTGTCAGCAGCTTGTATGCCATGCTGATATTCGAAAAGACTATGAAAAACCCTATGATGCCGTACAAAGGTCGTTCCGCGGCATGGATTACCGCACGGCCGCTTAACGACCTGTAGATAAACCATCCGGCGATGACGAGTTCGGTTCCATGCCCCATGAACAGTATCAGCACGGAGTGAATCGAAGTGAAGGCGGCAACTGAGTAAAGGATCACCAATGCTGCCATAAGGACCAGCGTTCCTCTATTTTTCCTATACAGCCAGAAGAGCCATGCGAAACCAGCGTAGATGAGGATGCACAAAACAGTCGATCTTCCCGTGTGGACTGTAACGCCTCCGCCCCAGATCAAATCAAAAGCCGGGAATGACGGATATCCGAAAAGCCAACCGAAGATTGCGTGGCCCATTTCGTGAACGAGCGTCTTGAAGGTCCCCAGCGTCCACCAGAGCCAGAAGAAGGCAAAGCATGCAAGCGCCACAATCGGACCGACGAGGAGCATGATCCAACCGTACCTGTCCAGGGTTTGGGGTTCCGGGATCATGCTTTCTGATACGTCATCCGTCCCGTTCGAGTCGTCTTCTTGATGGTCGGGGAATTGCGAGCCCGCAGCGGGCCGACCAGTTACCGGCGCTGCTGCGGTTTTGACTGGGGCCGCTGCCGAAAGCTCCTCGAGAAAATCGTCCGTTCCCGGTCTCTAGTTCGACCCAGCCTCCAGATGGCGCGTCAACGGACGAAGGCGACGGCTGAGAAAAAGAACTCTCGGGATATTGCTCTGCTTCCCCAGCTTCGGACTGCTTGCGCTGGAATTTCGCCACAATCACTCCGCACTGGGGGCACTCGGCATACTCCCGAGTCTGCGCAGCGCCGCACGCAGGGCATTTCCATGCTACATGCACGGTTCTCACCGGATCCTCATTCCGTCGATTCAATTCGTTCTCGTGCAAGAGCCCTGCGGCAACCAGTTTCCTGAATAACGCATCGAGACCCTTCGCGGAGACCCCGTATTTCTGCATCAGTCTGGCAGAGGTCATACCGGACCTGATGTCTGCCGCGGCTTCCTTCGCGTTTATTGTTCTCTTAGGTTCACTTGGCATGGCCGGTTCCCTGGGCTTGAGCTACAGATCACAATCCACTGGCTCTGACCACAAGATACGATAGAATAGCGCCAACTGATAGCGAATTGTTGGCGTGGTGGTACCTGTTCACTCATTGCGTGTGCCGAAAGTGCTGACCCATTCCGGCGACCGGATCACATCCGATTGCAGACATAGATATGGTGGGACAGGCATCTTGCCTGTCTCTGAATGGCCGCCAGAGAGATCCCTGCTGTAGGGGCGCTTCGAGAAGCGCCCTGATTCCGGGCGGTTGCACGAACCGCCCCTACACCACCCGGGTCATCTCCACTCTCACTTTCTAGTTTTGACTCAGTTTCAGCTTGACTGTCATTTCATGATCGACAGGCAAGATGCCTGTCCACCAATTTTGCCCTTCCCACCAAGTCATACTTGCTTGAGGGCAGTATTTTTGGCACCTGCCATGTAGGTTGGCAGCATCGGGCCATTGAGACACCTCACAGGTCCTCCTGATGCCAAAAACCTTGACTCTGAATGCCACCGAAGCTAGCATGAACGAACGTTCATTACTTTCATGACGGCGACGAACTCTAAGGACCCTTTCAATAGTATTATCGAAGGAAAGAGAGGCACGCAATGGCCCTGAAGACTGGTGGTGAGTACCTCGAATCTCTGGAGTCGCTGGACCTTGAGGCCCACGCGTTGGGCGAAAAGACCGACAAACTGGCGGAACATGGCCTCATAAACCCCTCCCGGCAAGCCGTGGCCTTCACCTATGACGCCGCGCACACTCCAGAGGGCAGAGACCTGCTGCGAGCGGTTTCGCACTTGTGCAACGACGAGGTCAACCGCTTCACACACTTGCACCAGAGCACAGAAGACCTGGTTAACAAGATAAAAATGCAGCGGTACTGCGGAGCCATGACCGGCTGCTGCTTCCAGCGGTGTGTCGGTTTGGACGCGGCCAATGCTGTATACAGCACTACATTCGAGTGCGACCGCAAGCACGACACCCAGTTCCATCAACGCTTTCAAGAGTATTGGAAGTGGGTCCAGCAGGAAGACCTTGTTGTGGACGGGGCCATGACAGACCCTAAAGGCGACCGTAGCCGACGCCCCAAGGACCAGGTAGACCCGGACCTTTTCCTGCGGGTCAAAGAGCGACGGCCCGGCGGCGTAGTAATCAGCGGGGCCAAGCTGCATCAAACCGGCATGCTCAACTCCCATGAAATCCTGATCATGCCCACGATGAGCCTGCGCCAGGGTGAGGAACCCTGGGCAATATGCTGCGCTGTCCCGACGGGTGCCCCGGGAGTGCGCTACATCTACGGCCGGCAGGCCAGCGACACCCGAAAACTTGAGCGCGACAAGTTTGATGTGGGCAATCCGATCTTCGGCGGCCAGGAGGTTATGACGGTATTCGAGGACGTGTTCGTTCCCGAAGAGCGCATATTCCTGGACGGCCAAGTGGACTTTGCCGGCACGCTCGTGGAACGTTTCGCTTCGTACCACCGCCAGAGCTATGGCGGCTGCAAGGTGGGTGTGGGAGACGTGCTCATCGGGGCCACTGAGTTAATCGCACGCATGAATGGTGTGGAGAAGGCGGGCCACATCAAAGAAAAGATTGTCGAAATGGTCCACCTGAATGAGACTCTGTACGCTTGTGGATTAGCGTGCTCGACTCAGGGAGGGCCAACTCCCGCGGGAAATTATCAAGTTGATCTGCTGCTCGCAAATGTATGCAAGCTCAATGTAACTCGCTTTCCGTACGAGATAGCCCGCCTGGCCACTGATGTTGCCGGAGGTCTGCTTGGCACCATGCCTTCAGCCGCGGACTTAAACGACCCGGAGGTCGGACCGTACATCAGGAAGTACCTGGCCGCCAATCCCGATTACCAGGTGGTGGACCGCATGAAGGTGCTCAGATTGATTGAGAACCTCACTGCCGGAGCCGGCGCGGTGGGTTACCTGATCGAGTCTATGCACGGCGCGGGCCCACCCGCTGCTCAGAGAATCATGATAGGCAGGCAGGCCGGGTTGGATGACAAAGTGCAGCGAGTGATGAGCCTACTGTCGATAGCTGAACAATAGATCTCAGACGTGGTCTCTTCGTTGTGGGGCCAGTTCCGGGTCAAGTTCCGGGCGACACCAGTACCCAATTTACTTTTCAGCACGGGAATTAAATGGGTGTCCCATGGAAACCCGTCCCCAGAGACCGAAATGACTCTTAGGCATTCGAATAACTTGGACGTTTCGCGGCAGGAGCCATCCTATGAGCGCCCCGATCATGCCGTAGAGAAACCTCCTAAGTTGTCGAAGGCATCATGTCAAGAAGACCACTGGCGAATCTTCGGTACATCCACGTGAGGCTGGACATGCGACGAGCATCTATGCACTTTGATCCCCAGCATTCACTCAAGATTTCCAGGAGATTGAACTCGTGTGGGATGCTGTGGTTAGGACGCTGAGGACTCCGATATTCGCGACCAGTTTGTGGCCACAGAGTCATTACTAGGGATTGACCTGATCGGATCGTCGATCAGGGTCTGTTGGGCAATTCCGGGCGAATCATCCATAAATGGCCGGTTTGAAGCGGATAAATGTCTTCAGATTCGCTCAGAAGTATGAATGAAGCCGAAGAAGTGTCGCATGTGCCGCATTCGTACTCAGAAAACTTTACTCTGCGTCTCATGAACTCAGGTGATGGGCCTTTGATGAAGCACTGGCAGACGTTCCATGGCCAATACGGGACGCTGTGGCGTCTGGCCAAGCTGGGCTTGTATGATCGCTTCCCATTTACGGAAAAGATTTCAGTTTCGATGCCACGCTGCGGATTAGAAACGTATGCAGCACGCACTGATCGGAGGGAGTCGTTAAGCGGAAGTTGGCAAATCCTGCGTAACGCTGGAACTTCGTGCTACTTCTATTGCTGCCCAGTAGGCTCGCTCAGCAACGCTGTCTATTTGAAGCGTTGTAAACCGTGAAGTTCTGTCGCACTCAGAGATATGCGCCCACTCGATGATCCACTCTTCAGGACGGGCAAGGGTTTCGTCAGTTGCTCACCATGAGTTGAACCACTGGCTAACACTTGGAGCTCCTCTGTGTTTGAGCACAAATACTTGGATTCTCCAATCCTATAGCGCTTTCCTACAAGGGTGGCCACTCTTGCGAGTTCTACCTAGCGAGATACTCCGCATGCCAACGAACAGTGTCAATTCCTGTCATTGCCTTACAGAATATAGGCCGGCGGGCAGGCATGAGATCTACTTCCTAGCGAATTGCTGACATTACTGATGCTCTGCCAAGTGTACTGCAGTTATGATGAAAGGAACGCTGAGGACGACACGAGTAGAAGCCGTGCAAACGGGCTCGGCTATTCTGATGTTCCGGTTAGAGCATCATCAATGGGCACAGACTAAAAGGCAGCCAAAATTGGCACCAGGGTTGAGAGGCAGATACATGCAGGTGTAGTACCCTTAGTGTTTCAGATCAGCCTGCGGAGTTCAGAGAACGCGTGATTAATATTTGATGCGTACTATGGGGAAGACCTCGTTTGACAGTGAAGACGGCTTCTGGAAAATGGCCTGACGTGAACGTCAGGGACAACCATGGCTGACACTGCATTGGACAGCCTTCCCTCCAGGGTTCACACTGCAGATTGTGAGACTGACTTCTTGACAACAGCGATCTGACTTCACTATGCGCCAGGAATCAAACATCTGGGGAAAGGGGTTGAGTGGAACTTCAAAGAGGCAATGAGTTCGCTCGAAATGTGCATGAGGGCTGACATCTCGGGCAAGGTCAGCTATTTGAGAGCGGTGACAGATCTCTCGAAACGGTGCTGATGATGTCTTGTATTCAGACAGAATGACATCGACGTCGTCTGATTTCTGGTGGCGGGCTGGTCGATTCACGAGCAATCTGGAAGACAGCATTGTGATGCATACTTTCCAGATCAGTGTGACTTCATGATGTTGTAACACTACTCGGACTAAGCGGGCTGTCCGCAATATGAGACAGATGCGAGACGGCATTGAGTAGCGGCCGCGAATCTGTGACACACCCGATGCTGTGTTGAATCTCCTCAGGAAGTTCCATGCGAGCGAAGGCGACAGTTCAGAAATTTGAATATGCGTACCGGAACTCTGGCGCAATTCTGGGGACACTGTAATTAATTGGTGCTTCGTGTCAGGAATTTCGCTTATTTTCACCATGCCGGACTAACACGATTCGTAGCTCCGGGAGTTCCTCGCTGGCGAGATAAGTGTGCGTGTCTTCAAACAAACATCGTCAAAGAATAAATCAAAAATTCACCTGATCCAGACCTTTCAGGCCGAGGATCGTTCTGGCTTCATCCGGGGTTGCGGGCTCAACACCAAGTTCCCTGCCAATGCGGATTATTTTCGCTACCTGTTCCGCACTGCTCTTGGCGAGCACACCCCTTTCAAGGTAAAGACTGTCCTCCAAGCCGACTCGGGCATTCCCGCCCATAAGAAGGGACGTCGTGCACATGCGGATCTGATCTTTCCCCGCTGCGCACACGGAAAACTGAAAATCGCCGATCTGCTTCCGTGCAGTTTCCAGGAGGAATACGAAATTCTCAACAGTGGCTGGAATTCCGCCCAGTATCCCCATGACAAACTGCAAATAAACGGGTTTCTTGGCTATGCCGCTATTGATGAAGATAGGCTAAATTGTTAATCATGCCTACATCGTAGATCTCGAATTCCGGTTTGGTGTTGCTTGCATCCATTAGACCGAGAAACTCACGCATGGTGCGAAACGTGTTGGGAAATATGAAATCTTCAGTGCCCTCAAGATAGCTTTCTCCCAATCGAAATCCCATTTCTCGACCTTTGATGCCACATGGAAAAGGGCAAAATTTAATGAACCTGCGTTTAACGAAGCAAGCTCGGGCTTGAGATTGGCCACCACAGCTCCTCTTTTCTCCACGGGTTCGCCCAGCCCGCCTCCTGTCGTGCAACACAGGATGACGTCGCACCTTTTCTTGACTTCTGTGGCGATCTGCTTGAAGACCGTCCTGGTCGGCTGTGGGCCGGCCGGTAAGCGGGTCCCGTACGTGTATATGGGCAACCGCGGCCCCGGCCGCGTGACTTGCAATGCACTCGTCAATTATCTGCTCCGGAGTTAAGGGCAGGTAAGGCGACATACTGGGCGTGTGAATGGCCCCGGTAATTGCGGCAGTGATGATCATTCTTTCCATTGAGTTCTTCCTGTATAGCCTTTCCGAAAATAGTTCCTAAAAATTCACCGCGGAGATCGCAGAGTTCGCAGAGAAATCTATCCTGTTCTTTTTTTTCCTGTATGAGCCGTAGCGAATTCGAATCCGACGCAATGTAGCTCTTCCTCCTTGTTTCAACCCTTTTTCCTTCTCACTGTTCTCCGCGCACTCTGCGGTGATCCCGCGGAACGCGGGACTTCTTTGCCGGTCAACGGGAAGAGCAAATAACCGGCAAGATGCCGGTCCTACCGAACAAACAGCACCATAATTGTGAAACATGGCACTTAGCTTTTCTCCTCCTCGACAAGAGCCACGGGTCTCACCCACCCTGCGCTTGCACCTTTGATCTTCACCGGGAAGCAGCATACTTTGAATCCGCTGGGCCTTCCTATTGCAGCCAAATTCGCCATTTTTTCCATGTGGCAATATCCCATCTCGATGCCCGCAAAATGGGCTTCCCAAATCACTCGAGGGTCCTTTTTCTCTTGAAACTCTTTGGCAATAAAGGGCAGCGGTCTGTCCCAGCTCCACGCGTCTATTCCCACAACCTTGACGCCCTTTTCCGTCAAGTAAAGTGTGCTGTCTCGATCCATTCCAGCGCCCTTCACGAGATATTCGGGTGTCCCCCAGAAAGCGTCTGCGCCGGTTTGGATAAGGACAATGTCAAACGGTTTGATTTCGTAGTTGATTCTCTTGAGTTCCATTTCTACGTCGTGAACGGTGATCCGCTCCCCATCAGCTTTGTGTCTGAAATCGAGTACCACGCCATCGCTGAAGCACCATTCGAGCGGAACCTGATCGATTGTGATGGCCGGCTTTCCTTTGTCCATTGTCGGATGGTAGTGATACGGAGCATCCAAATGTGTTCCACTGTGGGTCGTTAAATGAACGAACTCTAGAGCCCATCCCAGGGAATCGGGAAGCTGATCGACGGAAAGACCCGGAAAGAAATCCTTCATTTGTTGAGCACCTTCAGAATGCCCAACGTAATCAATTTGGGGAATCATCATCGGTGGATCGCTGGGCAGCCCAGCCTCAATCGCGATGCTCAGGTCCACCATTCGGGTCGAACCCTGTTTCATTGCACTCGCACCCTTTTCATGTGAGACGTTGGTGCCCTCCGGAAGAGTGACGATGGAACTCTTGGATAAAATCGTCAACCATTTCGTCCAAATTGTAAGCAATTTCCCAACCCCACTCTTTGCGAGCCTTTTCCTCACTGATCTGCATCTGGCCGATCTCTTTCAGCAAAGACATTACCTGAGGATCAGGAGCAAAGGAGAGCTTGGCCTGAGGAATTCTAGCTGCCACGGCATCCACCAATTGTTGAGCCGTGTACAGGGGGAGTTATGCCTGCCAGATTGTAGACCCCGGTTGTGATCCTCTCTTTGTCGGTATCAGCTAAGAGCAGAAGCGCTCGGGCAGCATCCTTGAAATAGAGTGCCGGCACCTTCGTCTCAGGTTCCACGGGCAGTGCGTAGCCGCGGCCCCGCAGAGGTTCTTCTATTGCCCAGCAGTTATAGCTGGACATGTGAACCGCAGTCGAAAACGGCCCCACTACAGAGGGCAAACGAATGCCTCTGAAGTCCAGGCCAAAACGGCGAGAATAAAATCGGCCCAGGAGTTCTCCAAAGACTTTACATGAGCCATACATCGTCCTCGGCCGTGAGCAAGTGGCCTCGGTTATCTCGCCTCCCGGTAAATCTTCGGAATAGACCGCTATGCTGCTGGAGAATATTACCTTGCCCACTTTGAATAGTCTCGCCGCTTCAATAACGTTATAAGTTCCAACCGCGTTGACATTGAACGCTGCCCACGGGTTTTCTTCCGAAGGCAAAGAGAGCATCCCGGCCAAGATGAATTATGCGCTCCACCTTCCGTCCATCAAGTGCGTTGAGCACTTCCGGCAGGTTTGCAACTGAACCTTTCACGTAATCGAAGCGCTTTTTGTGTTCCGCGAGCGGGCCGCTCAATTGCGAGACGTCCATAACAATGGGCCGCTCGCCCTTGTCGATGAGCAATCTGGCAAGTTCAGCGCCCACAAATCCAGCCCCGCCCGTGATAAGGGTGGTCATAGAGTCGACTTTCCTTTCGCAGCGTAAAGATTCGGAGAAAAATCAGGCCGGTTAGGAGCAAATCCGGCTTAGGACATGCATTCAGTCTCGCGGAGCAGAGAGGTCATTGCGAGTCCCGCGAGACGGGACGAAGCAATCTCCGTTTGCCTGTGCCGGAGATTGCTTCGTCGCTTCACTACTCGCAACGACAAGGGGGCGAGATACCCCGCGCATCTGAATGCTTACAGTTCAGTCCCTCTGTTCTACTTGGTCTTTATTTTGGTGCATCCGGTCTGGTCGCACGGCACTTCTACGTCTTTGGCCGGCATGGCCACAGCCGGGCCCACAAACGCATGCTTATAGAAGTCAGATTTTGGAACTATCTCCGCCATCCAGATCGGCACCTGAGCCTGATGATCGCAAGCCCTCATCACCCATTCGCCTGCGGGACCATTGTAAGTCAAACCTTCCCAGGCTTTAATAACCGCATCCACGTCGTCTTTGCCCGCCTTTTTCATGGCCTCGGCCCAAAACATGACAGCCATGTATCCCTTTCCTCTGAGCCAACTTGGATAATGACCTTGGTCCTTGTAGAATTCGGCGACGAACTTCTTGTTGGCTTCAGTGGGAATTGTAAGCATGTAAACTTCACTGGCCATGCTGCCGACGACCGCGTCATCGTTAGCCACTGCAGCGATGGCGGTCTCGTCGTTGAGGTAATAGCATGCAAACTTGGTCTTGAGCCCTAATTGATGCGCCTGTTTGAGCAGCAGACTGAGATCGTTTCCCCAGTTGGACGTAAAAATGATGTCCGGGCCGGCTGCGAGAAGCTGGGTCACGTAAGGCGCAAAATCCTTCTCACCAAGCGGATGGTAGAGTTCCGCGACAATTTGGGCTGATGGGTTGAGTTCCTTAAGCTTCTTTATGAAGGCTGCCGTGGCCTCCTTACCGAAGGAGTAGTCCTGAGCTATTGTGCAGACTTTCTTGAATCCCTTGTCGGCAACCCATTTGGCCAGAGCGAAGGAGTGAGTATCAGTGTTGCAAGCTGTACGAAAGAAATTTCGGCTGCACTTGTCACCGGTCAGGCTTGCTGCGTCCATTCCGTAGCTGAAGAAAAGCGCGTTGTTTTTCTCTGCCAACACGGACATGGCCGCGCCTACACTCGAACCTGTGCCGCCGCAGAAATACTTGACGTTGTCTTTCAGGATTAGATTGGTGGCTTTACGAGTCGCCACGTCAGGTTTGACCTCAGAGTCAACTCGAATCACCTCAACCTTTTTGCCCAATAGTCCGCCTTGTTCGTTGAGTTTCTTTACCCCGTACTCCACACCCTCCAGATACCGTTCTCCAATGTCTTTGAAGTTACCTGAAAGTGGTTCCACAACGGCCAGTTTGATCGTGTCCGCCGCATTCGCGGGGAGCATCCAAACCAGGGCGACGAGAATCGCCAAGAACAACCTGCCAATTCGTGCTGATCATCAAGATACGTCCTCCTTTGAATTGCTTGGGCATTGAACTGTTAGACCTCCAGGTATCTCCGTCTGACCTCTTCTGCCTCCTCGAGGGCTTTCCTGTCGCCCTCGAAAACTATCTTGCCCTTGGACATGATGTAGAAACGGGTCGCAACCTCAATAGCCGCCTTGAGGTTCTGTTCCACCAAAAGAATCGTTACGCCGGATCGCTGGATGTCCGCCAGCATTTTCATGACAGCCTTCACCAGCAAGGGCGCCAGACCTTCTGTGGGTTCGTCCACCAAGATCAGACGCGGGTTACCCATCAGCGTGCGAGCTACGCTCAGCATCTGCTGCTCGCCGCCTGAAAGGTGGCCTCCCATCTGCCGACGCCGCTGTTCGAGGCTGGGGAACACCCGATATGCCCGATCCGGTTCCCAAGTCTCTTCGCCAGCCTTCTGCCCAGCTCCTGGGGGTTTCATGCCAATCAAGAGATTTTCGTGGACCGTAAGGCTCGGCAGAATTCTCCTGTCCTCAGGGACTATGCCAACTCCAAGGCGAGCGATCTGGTATGGCAAAAGCCCTGCCAGATCCTTGCCGTCCAGAACGACACTTCCTTTCGCAGGCCGCACCATGCCCATGATGCTCTTGAGCGTGGTGGTTTTTCCGACCCCATTGCGTCCCAGGAGGCAAACCGTTTCACCGCGGTCAAGGTCTAGGTCGACGCCTTGAAGAATGTGGCTCTTGCCGTAGTAACTGTGAAGATCCCGGACTTCCAAGAACATTTTTATTCGTTCCCCAGGTACGCGTCCTTTACCCGCTGATCGTCCCGAACTATTTGCGGCTTGTCCGAGACTAACACCAGGCCGTTTTGCAGCACCGTAACCGTGTCCGCCAGAGAAAAGACCACATCCATGTCGTGTTCGATAATGATCAGAGTCTTGCCTGTGGTTACACGGTTTATAAGCTCGACTGCTTCCGTGGTTTCTTCCCGAGTCATCCCCGCTGTCGGCTCGTCCAGCAGTATCAGATCGGGATTGGTGGACAGGGCCATGGCGATTTCCAAAGCTCGTTGCTGACCGTAGGACAGCTCCCTCGCCGGAACCGAAGCAAAATCCGTCAGCCCCACTTGCTGCAGTATCGTCCAGGTTTCGTCATCAATGCCGGGCAACCCACCGGGTTTCTTGAAGAAGCTGTAGCGAAGTCCGGATCGGGACCGGACTCCGGATCGAACGTTTTCGAAAACATCTAATCCGAAAAAGGCGTTGTTTATCTGAAAAGAGCGCGACAGGCCCAGACGATTACGTTTGTGGGGAGGGTAGGCTGTGATGTCCTTGCCCTGGAACGTCACGGTTCCCCCACTCGGCTGATATTTGCCGCTGATCACGTTGAAGAGGGTGGTCTTACCCGCGCCGTTGGGACCTATTACTGCATGTTTTTCCCCCGTCGCCACTGATAGATTTATTCCTCTGAGCACAACCAGCTCGGAGAAATCTTTCGACACATCCCGTAGTTCCAGGAAGCTCACAAACTACCTCGCGGCCGTGTTGGACTTCGGCTCCCAGTGGGCTCGCCATCGGGCGAGGGCATCTTCCATTAGCTTTGAAAGACCGCCAGGAACGAAGAGAACCATGAGAATAAAAATGAGTCCCATGAAAAGCTGCCATCTGTCGGTAACATCGCTCAAGAAAGTTCTGCAGATAGATGTAGACGAATGCGCCGAGTATTGGACCGGTGAACGATCCGCTGCCTCCTACAAACGTGATCAATAGGACAGTTGTGGTCATAGCAATGGAAATGGCATCCACAGACACGAAGCTAAAAAAGAGCGCATAAAATGAACCAGCCAGGCCGGCCAGACCGCCGGTTACGGTGAAAAGGATGAGCCGTGTAACCCTGGTGGAAAAGCCCAAGAATTTCATGCGCTCTTCGTTTTCCCGCATCAGGACGACGGTCTTTCCCATAGCCGTCTTGGTGAAGAACCAACTGAGGAGGATCGCTGCGCCTACCACCGCCAAGGTTACGAAATAGAAAACCACAACATCCGAAGTGTTGAGCGTGAAGAGATCCGAGGTCGATGTGGGGCCGTGTCACGCTCAGACCATCGTCTCCGCGGGTGATGAAGGTGAACTTGATCGCCATCGCATAGAAAAGCGCATTGAATGCCAGGGTGAGCAGAGCATAAGAAGCGCCTTTCTGCCTCAGGAGCAGACAGCCCAGCAAGAAACCCACCAAAGTAGCCCCGGCCGTGCCCAGGAATACGGCAGGGAAGAAACCGAGGCCGGGAATATGGTTCAATGCCACGGCCGTGGTGTAAGCTCCAAATCCAAAAAACATGGCATGCCCGAATGACAGCAGGTTCCCGTATCCCAGCAGGAGATTGTAGGAAACGCCAAAGAGGGCGAAGATGATTACCTCGGTGAGAAGGTTGACGTGGAACTTGCCGAATGCAAAGGGTATGAGGACAAGAAGGAGCAAGAATAGGCCCCGGCTTGTCACTGAGTTCATGTTGACTGCCTCCCGAAAAGGCCGGAAGGTCTCACCACGAGGACCACTGCCATCAACAGATAGATAAGGGCCAGCGAGAACTTCGGAATAAGCAGCACTCCGAAGGATTGAAGCTCGCCTATGATGAGCGAGGCGATAACCGCACCGCCAAGACTCCCGAGACCTCCGACAACAATCACCACAAAAGCATCGACCAGAATGGCATCGCCCATGCCGGGAAATGTTGTAAGCAACGGGCCGGCAATGACGCCGGCAAAACCGGATAGCGCCGCTCCAAAGCCAAATATGGCCATAAAGAGGACCGGCACGTTGATACCGAGTGCCCCAACTATGTCGCTATCGTCCACAGCCCCGCGGATTATTATGCCGACCCGAGTTTTGTAAAGCACCAGCGCCATCAAAACTCCGACCAGTATGGCCGCGGAGAAAACAAAGAGACGATAAACCGGATAGGTTATTCCGAAGAGATCGACCGATTGAGCCAGGAATCCGGTAATGGGCACGGCCAGCGGATGAGTGCCCCAGATCCACTTGACTAATTCCGTCAAGACGTACGCCAGTCCGAACGTGAGCAGGAGTTCGTGCACATGGCCCAAAACATGAACCCGCCGGAGCAGGAAGCGCTCAACCAACGCACCGATACAAAAGAGCAATGCCGGCGCCACAACTAATGACAGCCAAAAATTGTTGGTCGTCCGGAGCAGCGTCCAGGAGATATACGCCCCCAGCATATAAAAGGTGGCATGGGCAAAATTCAGGACATTCATCATGCCGAACACGAGGGTGAGACCCGAAGAAACCAGAAACAAGAGTCCGGCATAAGTGAGCCCGTGCAAGAAGAAGATCAGAGTCGATTTCATGATGTCCCGTGTCTCTCCGTTCTACACCGTGAATGCTGAACTTATCCTCCTGAAACGAGTTGAGCTATTCTGAGCAGGAATCGATCGCGCTCCCTGATGACTTGTTCCAACTTCTCTTTCGGCCACTCATGGAATCCGCGGCCCGTTTTGGCGCCCAGATCGCCTCTGCTCAACCTTCTCTGTCAATACAGCTAGCGGCTTGACAGCGTTTTCAAGGTGGGGAAAGAGGTCCTCGTGCACTTCAAGAGACAGATCGAGGCCGGCCAGATCCGCAGTCTCCAAGGGGCCTATGAACGGCATCCGAAGGCCGAAACCGGATTTGACCACTTCATCAATCCCCTCCGGAGTCGCTATACCCTGCTGAACCAAAGACATGGCTTCTCTCCACAGGGCATGCTGCATCCGGTTTCCCAAGAATCCGGGGACATCCTTCAGGACCTTTACCGGGCGTTTGCCTATCAGTTTCATAAGCTGGTACGTGGACTCGAACACGGCCTCTGATGTGAAGCGTGATCTGATTACTTCTACACAGGGGACAATATGCGGCGGATTCCAGAAGTGTGTTCCTACGAGTCGTTCTTTTCTTTCCAGCGGTTCGGCAATGAGGCTGATGCTGATTGCGGACGTGTTGGAGCAAAGGACCGTCTCCGGTCTTACATAGCTCTCCAATTCCACGAACAGCCTTTGTTTTAGTGCTAGATTCTCACTGACCGCCTCAACAACGACGTCCGCATCCGAGGTGGCTTCTTCCATGCTGCCGCAGACTTTCACTTGCGACAGACAGCGTTCCACATCGGCCGGGGTTGCCAAGCCCAGGTCCAGAAAGGCGCTGAAATTGGCGCGAATCCTTTCCGGAGCCTCTTCCAGGATCTGTTGATTGCTGTCAAATAAGGAGACAGGGTAACCCTTTACTCCAAAGAGTTGGGCAATCGCGTGACCCATAAGCCCTGCGCCCACTATCCCTACATTCGTCTGTTCCGATACTTTCATTGGTGCCAAAACTCTAACTCTCGCTGACAATGACCATGAGACATTTTACCGGCTTCGATCCGTCCGCGGTGCCGAAATGAGGTGTGGATGAGTCGAAATAGATGCAATCCCCTTCTTCGACTATGAATTCCTTGCCGCCGTACATGAACCGCATGGTCCCTTCCAAAGGCATGAGCAACTCTTGTCCCTTGTGCTGAAAAACACCCTTGCGTCTTGGCTTCACCGGAAGAGTCAAGATGTAGGGGTCCATTTGCCGCTGGGGGAATTTGTGCGCCAGAGGCTCGTATGAGTACCCGAACGCTGTGCCGTCCCTGGCCATGGTTGTACGTTCGGATTTTTTTACGAGGGTGATGGTGGTCTTGTTTTCGTTATCGGAAAAGATGGTAGAGATATTTACGCCCAGGGCCTTGGCCAGTGTGAGGAGCGTTGACACCGGGGGCGCCTTTTTAGAATTCTCTACTTTTGAAAGATAGCCTTTTGTGAGCCCAGTTGTGGTTGCAAGATCCTGGAGGTTGAGGCCGCGTTCCAGTCTCAACTGTTTTATCTTTCGACCAATTTCTGCTTCGTCAAGCATCATGAAATCCGTGAACCACGCCTCATCAGCGAGCGGGTTGTGACCGGGAACTTCCGAAATTACGCCGACCTGCTCTCACGTAAGCGCCGGACATGTTCGTCCCATATTTTCTTAGCTTTTGGGGGTGTTGTTTGCTGGCGGTAAACTCAGTCAGAGTCGGACCTTTCAAGCAACAGCCCCGCGGCGGTGATTCAAAATGCCCTAAAGAATTCTGTCCAGAGTTTCCTGATAAGAAACCAGCTACGCCTTTTAGGAAACCTTGTCAAGTAATTTCTCGATCAGCCACGTCTGAGGCGTGGTTACTTGTCCGACAGTGCATTCCTATGAAAACTGGTTGCCAAAACCACGACGGGCAGGGACGCCCGTCGCTACTGACTCGGTGGCACAGACCGACGACCCTGCCGGCATAAGTGGTCGCTCACTGGGCCGCGGATGTGTCCAGCGCACCAACGTTGTGGTGGCATTTTCATACTTGTTGTAGTTCTAGTGGGGCGTTACACGATGGAGGTCGTATGAAAATGCTCATCCTCCAGGGCGGAGGACGAAGAACTCAGGGTGCCACGACGTGCGAAGCTCATCGCTGCACGGACGAGCCGGTTGGCACGTCCGTGGCACCAATGTTTCGTGCATTTTCATGCTTCGTTGTAGCTTTCTAACTATGGGAATTGCAATCAGTGCCGATTTTCCAGCACTTACTCAAAAAAGTCCAAAGACCTTCTTCCGGTTTTTGACAATCTCTTCCAGTCGCTTGCTTGCTCCGGGGGACAAACCCAAACCGTCCAACTTCTTCACTCAAGGACTCCGGCGTCCCGTAACCGTCCAAGTACCCGTTTACACGAGCAGCCGCGGTGGAATCCACAAAATCCGTGTCGGAAGGATATGTGGCATTGAATTCCTTCATGAACTCTCTGTCTTGCCTCAGCCGGTACTTCTGGTGATACGCCTCGGCCCGATAGAATGTTGTGGCAGGAAGTATCTCTGTTGCGATTGTGCTGTTCCTTCTTGCCGCTTCACGATCTCTCGTCTCCAAAGCCAGTCTTTTCTGCTCCTCATTGTGATAAAAAACTGCGGCCTTGTATTGCTTAGACCATGACCGCTGCGTAGGACTGTGGCTGGCCCAGAAGATCTCCAGCAATTTTTCGTACGAAATCCGGGTCGGGTCGTAATCAATCTGGATGGACTCACTGTGATCGCCCAGAGCGTGATAAGTGGGGTTTTTCTTTTCCCCGCCAGAGTATCCTACACGGGTGCGAACTACGCCTTTTAAGCTCCCGAACCGGGAGTCCGGACCCCAGAATCAGCCCAAGGCAAAAGTGGCAGTTTCTATTCTGGCTGGCACATACGCGTCCACTGTTGGGATTACGTGGTTGGCCGCTGAGCCGGTCTTGGAAAGTGTCATTTTGTCCCTCTCTTCAGTAGTTTCCAGGTTTTTGGGCGTACCGCTCATGATTTCCACAGCGTAGAGCAACGAAGCAATTGCCAGACAAACGCCTATCAATAGTTTAAGAACTGTGCGCCTGTTTCGGAAGGTGTGTTTCGAGTTGCCCTTATCGCTGATAATAATGGGTTGTTTTTCTTTAGAATTCATTTCCCACCTCGCTTGTTTTGACAACTATGGTTATGCGGAGTTCGGCCCAACAACAAGAGAAATAGGTATGGTGTCCTCCGATTAGAATAGGTATGATGTCCACCGTTTATTCGATTTACGAGGGCATGTTTCCAAGCTTCAGTTGAGGAACTTTGACATGGCACAACACGTTTGTCCGTGGTGGATCGGATATTTACTCGTTAGTCCGATACGCCGCTGGCTCCAAGATCCTGAGAAGATCCTCTCCCCCTACATAAGGCAAGGGATGACAGTGCTCGACATAGGGCCGGGAATGGGCTTCTTCACGATTCCAGCAGCCCGTATGGTAGGAGACACCGGCAGAGTCATAGCGGTTGACCTTCAAGAAAAGATGCTCAAGTCTCTGGTCAAGAGGGCTGAGAAGGCAGATGTAGCGGGCCGAATCGTTGCCAAGCTTTGCGAACCGGACAGCCTCGGGATTTCCGACCCGATTGACCTCTGCCTTGCAATTAACGTGGTCCATGAGGTCCCGGATGCGAGCGCCCTCTTTTCTCAGATCAGGGCAATTCTCAAGCCAACGGGTAGATTGCTTCTGGCAGAACCTGGGGGATGGCATGTCTCTGAGAAAGATTTTGAAGGGACCCTGGCCAAAGCCTCGGCTGCGGGACTGAGACTCATTGAGCAACTCAAGATAAAGAGGAGCCAATCAGCGCTTCTCGGATTAGCTTGAACAGCCCAACTGAGGTTGTGGACTTTTCCCGTGGCGCAGTATAGAAGAATTGTGTAGCAATGCATAAAGATTAGCACCGTATTCGCGAACAATTGAATGGCCTTGTGAGGGCACAGCACAAGGGGGATCTGATGACTGTTGGTGAAGAAAGTAATGTTGTGTTGCAGGTTAAATGACCCCCGGCAAAGCCTGGGGCTTACCATCTGTTTTGGTTAGTATCGCCAGTAACGGGGAAGAAGCCGTTGCAATTTACAGACAAAAAAAGGATGAAATCTCCTTGGTTATCCTGGACCTGATCATGCCAGTGATGGACGGCAGGCAATGTCTAGGCGAAATTCTCCGGATCGATCCAGGAGCAAGGGTGCTTGTAGCCAGCGGCTATTCCCCTGACGGAACAACAAGTGATACATTGGCAGGCGGAGCCAAAGGGTTTGTCGGAAAGCCATATAATTTGAGAGAACTCCTCAAGACAGTACACTCCGTTCTCAACGGAGAATGAGAGATTTTGTAACGGGGATCGCTTATGAGATTAATGGTCGTCATTGCATTGGTGATCAACGTATTCTTGGCCTTGAGCCTAATCTTTTTCCAAGCGACCCGCAAAACGTACCCAGGTTTTGGCCTCTGGACCACTGGGGTGAGCTTGCTGGGTCTGGGGTATCTCTCGTTGTGTCTGAGGGGATTGATCCCAGATTCAATCTCGATCCTGGTGGCGAATGCTGCCTTTCCCCTCGGCATGGTATTGCACCTCGCCGGGATGAGGCTTTTCTTGGGACTAAGTCCCATATCGCGGCGATGGTACGCTCTCCCTGGGGGAGTTCTCGCGGCTGCGGCGGTCTTTTACTACGGATATGATTTAGAAGCTTGGCGGTACCTTAATCCTTTCGATAGCAATCTCCGTCCCGCATTTTGTAATGGCTTTCCTTATTCTGCGCCACCCCGTCAGACCGAGTTCGATGTTTTATGGCGTAATCGGGTCCCTGCTGGCGTTGGCTGGAGTAATGATCCTCGGCAGAGGGATATGGTCGCTCAGTGAGCCACAATTCCATGTTTTTTTGCATTCTCCGGTTCAGTTCATCTTTTTTGTTTCAGTGATTGTTCTTCAACTAGGAGAAACCCTCGCCTTTATGATGCTGAATAGTGAGCGTGTGGAAAGCGAGTTGGTGGAAGCTCAAGACGAAATTGAGGATTACCGTTAACCAGTTGCAGGAGGCAGTGGACGAGCAGAAACGTGTGGAAGAGTCTCTCCGAGACAGCGAGGAGGCGGCACGGTCATCGGAGTCTTTTCTCAACAGTGTCATCGATCAGAGCCCCCATCCCATGTGGATTTCCGACGCTCGGGGAACGCTCATAAGAGCGAACGAGGCTTTACGCGAATTATTGCAGATCTCGGACGAGGAGGTCGTCGGAAAGTACAACATTCTCACGGACAACATTGTTGAAGAACAGGGGGTCTTGCCCCTAATAAGGAGCGTATTTGAAAAAAACGAGACTGTACGATTCGAGATCAAGTATGAAAGCTCACAGCTTAAGCACCTCCAATTGAAACATTCCGCTTTCGTCATCCTCGACGTCACCGTGTTTCCCATCACGGATTCAGGTGGGAAAATAACTAATGCGGTGATCCAACACATGGACATTACCGAGCGTAAGTTGGCGGAAGAGAATCTTCGCGATTCAGAGGCACGTCTGTGGGACTTGTACGACAATGCTCCAAACGCATATTTTTCCGTGGGTACTGATGGGCTAATCAGAAAGTGTAATAAAGGTGCCGAGGAATTGCTAGGTTATCCCAGAGAAGTGTTGGAAGGCAAAAGGGTTCTTGACCTCTATATGGATGGTCCAGAAGGTAAAGAGAAGGCGGCAAAGGTCCTTCAGAAGTTCATCTCTGGGGAACAGGTAACCAGTGAAGAGCTTCAAATGCAAAAAGCGGACGGATCGCCGATATGGATCAGTCTCTCGGTAAATGCTCTCCGAGATGCTGACGGAAAGGTGGTGGAAAGCCGTTCCGCTGTTGTGGACATCACCGAGCGGAAGAACATCGAGGAGGCGCAGCGGCAAAGTGAAGAGCGGTTCCGCATGATCTACGAATCGGGCATGCTTGGGATGGGCTTCTGTGATCTGGATGGCCGTGTTCTTGACGCAAATGATACCTATCTGGCCATGATTCAGTGTTCCCGAGAGGATTTGTTGAACAATCGGATAAACTGGAGAGAAATTACACCCGCCGAACACTTGCCCGCCGACCTCAACGGATTTGATGAACTCATGGCCACCGGCCGTTGCACACCATATGAAAAGGAATACCTACTCCCTAACGGAACCCGCGTGCCAGTGGTCATTGGTGGGGCACTACTTTCTGGCAGCTCGTCCACGGCAATTGCCTTTGCGCTCGACATCACGGAACGCAAGCAGGGTGGAGGAAGCCCTCAGGGCAAGTGAGGAGAAATATAGGCTCCTTGTCGATAAGGCTCAGGAAGGTATTTTCGTGGTTCAGGACACCGTATTCCGCTTTGTCAACCCCAGGCTGGTGGAGATTGTGGGCTTCTCCTCTGATGAACTCATTGGGAACTCCTTCGGGGGCTTTGTTCATCCTGACGATAGAGAAACGGTCATTGAAAATCATTACCGAAGACTAAAAGGAGAGGTTTTTCCGAGCCGCTATGAAATAAGGATCATCGACAAGCAGAACATAGTGAAATGGGTGGAAATAGACTCAGTGGTGATTGATTGGGAAGGAAAACCGGCGGCCATGGTTTTTCTGACTGACACCAGCTACAGGAAATTGGCGGAAGAGGCTGCGGTACATACGGAACGGCTCAAAGCGATAGCCGACCTGTCCGGAGGAGTGGCTCATCACTTCAATAATCTCCTTCAGATAGTTATGGCAGGTGCAAGCTTGTCTCTTGCGGACTTGGAATCTGGAGACCTGACGGGAATCAAGACCACCCTAGAACAGATTCTTGAGGGCGCCTCACGCGGTTCTGAGATGGTCAAGCGCCTTCAGACCTTTGCCAACATAAGAGCCGACATCACAGAGGAAGAGGCCGCAATATTCGATATCGCAGCTACTGCCAGAAATGCGGCGGAAATCTCCAAACCCTTGTGGAAGGCCGAACCCGAAAAGAAGGGGATCAAGGTAAACCTGCTACTGGATCTCGAAGAAGGTTGCCTGGTTCAAGGGAAAGAGAATGAGATGTTCGAGGTGCTCGTGAGCCTCATAAGCAACGCTGCGGAAGCTTTACCGGCGGGCGGTGCCATAGAGGTCAAGGCTGGTAAAGAAGCCGATGAAGTGGTTGTCAGGATTAGGGACACCGGGATAGGAATCACCGAAGACGACCTCCCGCGGGTCTTCCAACCTTTCTGGAGTACAAGGGGAGTAGGCATAGGAAAAGGAATGGGGCTTGCAGTAACTCATGGACTTGTTAAACGCCACGGAGGCACCATCTCCGTACAGAGCAAAGCAGGAGAAGGCACCACTTTTACCATTCGGCTGCCTCTGGCCCCGGCACCGGTCACGAAGACCGAACAGCCACCAATAAGCACCGCCAAGGCGAGCCTGACAATTCTGATTATAGAGGATGAATTGCACATCGCTACGCTTCTCGAAAGGATACTTACAAAAGCAGGTCACAGAGTTTTCAAGACCCTTTCCGGCGAGGAGGGGCTCGCGGTAGCCCATAAGGAACAGGTGGACCTGGTCATCTGCGATCTTGGCATGCCAGGAATGAACGGTTGGGATGTTGGCAAGGCCATTCGGTCAATCTGCCGGGAGAAAGGAATTACCAAGCCCCCCTTTGTGCTGCTGACGGGATGGGGCGGTCAGGAACTGGAAACGGAGAAGATCGCTGAGTCCGGCACAGACGCTGTGGTCGCCAAACCAATTGATACCGCTGCATTGCTTGCTACTGTCCAGGAAATTGCCGAACGGTTCAACGTCAAGTCCCTTGAAAAATGAGGAAGTGAGTCTTTCGTCAGCCGCAGGGATGTGGTCAGTACGAGCTACACAATTCGTGAAACCGAAAACAGTCTGTGGTGTGATCATTGACCATCCCGGTAGCCTGCATAAATGCATAGCATATCGTTGGCCCCACAAATTGGAAACCCCGCGTCTTCAGATCTTTGCTCATGGCTTCTGCTTCGCGCGTCTTGCCAGGCACGTCCTCCGAGCATTCCCAACCGTTCTGTATGGTCTTGCCGCCAACAAATCGCCAGATGTAGGTATCAAACAAGCCGAATTCGTCCTGAACAGCGAGAATGGCCCGGGCATTGGTCACGGCTGCGCGTACTTTTACCCGGTTGCGCACTATACCAGGATTTTGCAGCAATTGTTGGATCTTGTCTTCACTGTAGCCGGCTATCTTTTTCGGATCAAAATTATCAAAAGCGGCCCGATAATTCTCCCGCTTCTTCAGGATCGTTGACCAGCTCAACCCAGCCTGAGCCCCCTCCAACAACAAGAACTCAAAGAAGAGGCCATCATTGTGGACAGGTACACCCCATTCCTTATCATGGTAGGTAATCATCATCGGATCATTCCCCGCCCAACTACAGCGCATTAATTCCGTCACTGTCTGCTCCTCAATAAAGTCCTATCTCGATTCCATCTTTAGCTGCCGCTGAACATTCCCGCTCATGGAAAAGCTCCCGAATCTTGTCCATGAGCCTCGCAAAATTGACCGGCTTTTCGAGGACCCCGTCGACACCGTATTCGGCGTTTCGGTCCATATCATCGGGCTCCTTTCCCCACCCCGTAAGGATGAGGAACAACGGTCTCGGAATGCCCTTGTTCCGGCATAAATCCTTGAGAGATTTGCCGACCTGCCAGCCCGTCATGGAAGGCATACTCAGGTCGGAGATCACCACGTCAACAGGGAAGCGTTCAAATTTGTCGAGCCCCTCCTGACCGGACAAGGCCGTAACCACTGTGTGACCGCGGCGAGCAAATAGTTGCTCCATCATCGCGACTATGGGCTCTTGGTCGTCGATTATTAGGACCCGGAGGCATGGCGGCAGCTCGGTCCTGACCTCGGGTGTGGCCCTTTCGATTTCACAAGCCAGTGGAATTCTGACGGAGAATCTCGTTCCGCCTCCTTCGCGTCCCACGGCGGAGATATGTCCACCATGTCTGAGTACGATCCCGTAGGTGCTGGCCAGTCCCATGCCGGTCCCCTGGAAGCCTTTGGTTGTGAAGAACGGTTCAAAAATCCGCCTAAGATTGCCTTCAGGGATACCGACTCCGTTGTCCTCGACCGTTAGAAGAGCGTCGCCCGCTTGAGCCGAGACCTTTACGACAAGCTCGCCCCCCTGCGGCATGGCCTCTACCGCGTTCTTGACCAGATTGATGACAACTTCCAACAGCTCATTCTCCTCGCCCCTCACAAAGCAGTCTGGAATCAGCTCCTTAGTCAGGATCACACTTACGCCCATACGCTCAGGACCGGTTTTCCACCAGGTCTCACTCATGTCGAGCGCTTTCTGGACTGCGTGGGAAAGGCAAAGCACGCTCTCTTGGCTTGTTGGCTCGGTCCGGACGGCAGCGAAATCCTGTAAACGCCTGACTGTTTCGGCGCCCGAACGGCAATCTTCGAGAATTCGCTGGAGATTGGCTGTAACACGAGCCAAATCATTGGAATGGAGAGCGGCCAATCCTACTTCACTGGAAGAAAGCATTACTTGAAGTAGATTATTGAAGTTGTGGGCAACGCCGGCGGCTAGTTCAGCGACTGCCTTAAGGCGCTCGGACTGGATCAGGAGTTCGGCAGCCCTTTTGCGCTCAGTCATGTCGCGGCCTATGCCCCGATAGCCGCAGAATCTGGCCTGTTTATCAAAAAAAGGCAGACCGCTGAATTCGAGGACCACTAAATGGCCGTCTTTATGCACGTTCAAGTTTTCGAGATCTCGGAACGGCTGCCGAGACCGCACGATTTCGCTGAATTGTATGCGCACGCGGTCAGCTTCACCAGGAGGCATCAGGTCGAAAGGGGTTAGACCTAGGATTTCACTGGGTCGATACCCTAGCAATTCGACCACTCTCGGACTGACGTAAGTGAACAGAAAATTCATGTCCGTTTCCCAGATCCATTCGCTCGTGGTTTCCGTCAGTGCCCTAAACCGTTCTTCGCTCTCCTTGACGGCTTCTTCGGCCCTTTTGCGCTGCTCGATTTCTTGTTGTAGTTGCAGGTTTGCCCTCAAGAGTTGTTCGGTACGCTGGTAAACCCGTTGCTCCAATTCGGCGTGCGCTTGCTTCAGGGCTTCTTCGGCCCGTCGGGTCTTTATGGCGTTGTGCACGGTCAGGGAGAGAGTCTTGAGCCATCGGCTCTCCGGATCTTTAATCAGGTAGTCTGACGCCCCCGCCTTCATGGCCTGGACAGCGATTTCTTCATCGCCGCTACCGGTCACAATCACAAATGGAATCTGTTTGGGAATCTCGTCAAAAAGATCAAAGGCTGTTCCGTCCCCCAGCCGGTAATCCAAGAGGGCCACATCAAAGTCACGCGACCTTAGGGCTTCTCTGGCCTCTGAAACGGAACTCACGCGCACATGATCATACGGAGGTTTTTCGTCCCTGAGCAGGCGTTTAAACGCGAGGTAATCCACCTCATCATCTTCCACCAGGAGCAGCCTGATTTGTTGAGCTTCCATATCTCATCTCCCAACGCCGGGAATCTCGCTGATGGTCCAGTAAAGGTCGATTACTCGCATGACCTCGACTAACTGCAAGTAATTGGCTGGTTTCACCATGTACCCGGCGACGCCGTGATCGAAGGTTTCCAACAGCTCCTGCTCGCCTTTCGAACTGGTGAGAACGATGACGGGTATTCGTCTCAACGTTTCATCGCTCTTCGTTACTTTGAGGAATTCAAGCCCGTTCATCCGCGGCATATTGAGGTCGAGCAAAATAAGGCATGGCTTGGGATTGTGCTCATCGCGCAGCCATTCCAATCCCGCTTCTCCGTTGCCGACCACTTGAAGAGGGTTCGTTATTTTTAGCTCCTTGAACGCCCTCTTGACGCTGAGCACATCCACGTGGTCGTCCTCCACCAGCAGAATGGTTTCGGTTCCCTTCATGCGTCCTCTCCAGTAATTGGCAATGTGAAAAAGAATGCGGTGCCAGCCCCCATCCGGGATTCTACCTGCACTTCGGCGCCGAATCATGGCTCACGGTCCCTTATGCGGGAAACAGGCACATCTTCCCCCTTTCCAAAAAAGGAAAGACGGGATGTTACTCTAAGCCCTTGAAGCTCCCCCTAATTCCCCATTTAGAAAGAAGAAACTTTGACATGCCTGCAGCGGTGTAAAGTGCCGAGGGCCGGAGTACCCAACCTCCTTCAAATCCATAAAGGCCGGGGCACCTATGCCAGAAGCTTCAAAAGATGGAGGCCAAGTATCCGATGCGGGAAGGGATTCCACGCCCCGGCAAGGTCAGGACACCGTAAAGTTGCCCCCCTACCGTTGCACTGGAGGAGCCACAACACGAACATAGCGCAGGTAGTGACAATCTCCTTCGATTGACCGCCTCTTAAGCCATTATATGCTCACCCTCTAGGTTAGGGCAAGTCTGTTATGCGTGCGCGCGGCTTATTTTTATGAGCTTGATAAGGTGTTTAAATCATAGGCTAATTTCTTTACACTCCCCTAAAGGGGGATTTGGGATGTATATGGGACATGTAGAGCCTGAGAACTGCCCGCTGGGACGTCCAGCTCTTCTTTCAGTGGGCATACACTCCCGAACCGCACATTCCAATCCTTCTCCCCGGCCTAAGGCACTCGGCCGTCAATTTGAGCACCCCAGCTTTCGAGGCAGCTCAGAGAACAATGGCACATTACTTCACGTCATCGTTTCCATTTTTCCTAGGTGCCAAAAAGCCTTGACATTAGTCTTGCGCACTCATAAGTTGTTACTGATGAGCCCTAGCGGAGAGATGACCGAGAGGCCGAAGGTGCTCGCCTGCTAAGCGAGTGTAGGGTGTTGAGCCTTACCGAGGGTTCGAATCCCTCTCTCTCCGCCACGCCACACCGTTGCAAACTCACATCGGTCAACCCATCCTTGGCAATCGTCCTAATCATGCAAGAAAGAGCCTGCAGACCGCTATGGCAGCCAAGACCCCTACCGCGTCCGCTATCAGGCCCGCGTGAATTGCGTAGCGTACCCTAGTCACCATCACAGCACCAAAATAGACGGCCACAACGTAGAGGGTCGTCTCGGTACTACCCATAATTACTGCGCCGAGCCGTGCCTGATAGGAATCAGGGCCGTGAGTCGCAACGATTTCTCCCAGCAGGCCGAGCGAAGCTGCACCTGACAGCGGCCGTATAAGGATCAGGCTCAAGACCTCGGGTGAGAGGCCGAGTGCATTCAAAACTCCAGGAATTGCTTCTGTAATGAGCTTCATTGCCCCTGATGCCCGGAACATGCCCACCGCGACAAGTATGGCCACCAGATAAGGAATGATACGCACTGCAACGTCAAAACCTTCCTTGGCCCCATCTACGAAGGATTCATATACCTTCACTCCTTTGAAAAAACCGTACACGGGAATCCCTACGAGAAATAATAAGAAAATCAAATTTGATGCTATAGCCGAAAGCTCCTGCATTCCTTTCATGGTTCGGCCCTTTCTGTAGGCTCCCGACGAAATCGCTTGAGCCTTGAAAGTAAGCGGGCCGCAAGGATTCCTGCCACAGTGGAGGCGCACGTTGCGATAATCGCCGGGAAGACCACCAGAGTAGGATCAGAAGATCCGCCAGCCGCGAGCAACGCGATCGCGCTTGCCGGAACAAGTTGTACACTGGACGTGTTGATAGCCAGGAACATGCACATCTCGTTTGTGGCCGTGCCTTTGTGGTGGTTGAGGGTGTCCAAGTCCTGCATGGCCCGAATTCCCAGTGGTGTTGCCGCATTACTGAGCCCGAACATGTTTGCCACTATGTTCATGGTCATGCTCCCCAGCGCCGGGTGACCGTTAGGTATTCGCGGAAAAAGAAACTGCATGAGCGGAGAAATCAAGCGGGTAAAGGCTCCTATTAGACCACTTTGTTCTGCTATTCTCATGAGCCCTAGCCACAGCGCCATAATTCCGGTGAACCCGAGGGCCAACTTAAAAGCAGACCCTGCGCTTTCAGTAGCGGCCAGAACCACCTCCTTGACTTGGCCGGTAAACACCGCTACTGCCGCCGATCCTACTAAGAGTACGAGCCAGATGATGTTCAACATCTCTACATGACCCCCTATCCATCAGGAAGAGAAATTGGGTTCAACGTGTATCAGAGTAGGCTGGAAGCGCCCAAAGGTTATGCCTTGCTTCTTATGAAGGAGACACTGGAGAGCGGAATGGTGTAAAGATCGTCCCCCGATTCGACACCAATGAGGCCGTTTTCATTCCAGATGAGGATTCCATTAATCTGCTGATTGGAGCCAATCAGTGAGATCTCAATGTCGGCGCGGGACGAGGATAGCTCCGCCAATGCCCTGCTCGTGGTCGAAACCGAAGGGATAACTGTATTCGCGCTGAGCAGGGCGGTACTGCCTGTGCGGCAGCACCTATCGGTTCTTGGGTCTTCGCTCCATACCTACTGGATTCAGTTGGGGGCATGGGTGCCTCCATGACCACGCTGGCAGTCATTGAAATATCATCAATCAGCTCATCTATTATTGTCTCATCGAGAACCAGAGAGTCTTCGATCGTCTGGCCCGGCGCCATTGGGGCCTGATAGCGGCTCTCTTCAGATTCGTCTCCGGACATTGCAACCGGAGCTGACCGCCCAGTGGTGGGAATAGGGCCTGGCGCAGGCATTGATGGCTCCGGAACTACGATCCGCTGGCCGAGGTTTTCAAAGTCTTCCAAAGTATATCGGAAATTGGGATTGATGAATTTTACGTCACAAACTACCGGCTTGCCGGGGATCTTGGTATTAGATGTCTCAGGAAGTCTCAGGACGCTGTCCAGGCTCACATCCGTGTCACACTGAAGATGGTCGCTGATGTTCTTGAGGGCCCGTTCGATTCTCTCCGGATCCTGAACTTCGTTGACCTCTTTCAGGAGCCAATAGAGGTGAGCGCCTCTCCCTGATTCCACTATAATAGAAGGCGCCCTTGGAAAGCTCCTGATGGCCTTGGCAGCGTGCTGGGGCCCCTCATAGTATATCTTCTTCTCCTCATGGCCTTCTGAGCCGATGTCCAGGTCAGCCCACAAAGCTACCAGAAAATGTATGTGCTCTTTCTCGGCTTTCATCCGCTCGCGGACAGATTCCGAAGTAGACGTCTCTCTCTTCTCCGTAGTGTTCTTTGGCGAGGATTTCGATGTTAGGGAAGTAACGAGTGCTCTGCTTGGGGTCACCGCGTTTGAAGCTTTTTACAAGAATGAACCCCCTGTACTCTTTATAATATTGGGCAAAAATAGCCTCAAGAAAATCTTTGCGCGTGAACTTGGCGATCATGAACAAACCTTGATGGCTCGAATTGACAGTGGACGCTTGCGGCACATTTTATTATCCAGCCTTTTGAATGTCAATGATCGCTTTGGCACGCTCGCTGAGCGGGGATTACGACTAATTCAGGCAAATAAAGGCTACAGGGCCACCACGCGATCGTGTTTAACTTGAGGAGGACGATCTCGTTCTCAGAAGGGACGCCTCCGCGGAAAGCTCGGTTGACATAAACAGTTGCTGCGGTCAGCCCTCCTTGGTCTTCTTCTTGGGGGTGCTCCCCTCACGTTTTTCGCCCTTTGCTTCACCCTTCTGCTTTGCCTTCGCCAGGTTCTCCCGGATCACCTTGTTGTCGGGCGCCAGTTTAGCGGCTTTTGCCAAGAAAAGGACCTCTTGCTTGGTGTCACCTTTTTTGCCGAGCGCAACTGCGTGATCATTGTATGCCATTGCAAGATCAACTTTAATCTCCGTGCTGGAAGGCGTAAGGCTCAGAGCCTTCTCAAGAAGGCGGATCTCTTCCAACTGTTTTCCCAATTCGCCTTTTGCAAGAGCTTCATTGTGGTATGCTGCCGCAAGATTGGTCTTGACCAGTTGGTTGTTTGGATCAATCCGGGCCGCTCGTTCCAGTAGTTCGATTACCTTGCCGGGAGCACCCCCCTTGGACTCCCGAACAGCCTCCTTGGCCAGAAGATTGCTGAGATTCCCGACAGTAGCCTCATTCTTTGGGTCCAGTTTCAAGGAAGCTTCCAGGTTCGATATCCTGTCGGAAAGTTTCATGCCGCTACCCTCGTCAACCGCTATGTTATTGTACGCGGCGGCAAGGTTCTTCTTTGTCACAGGGTCATTGGGGAAAATCTCCAGAGATTCCTTCAATAGCGCGATCTGGCCTGCCAGGTCGCTTCCCTTTCCCTTGAATACTGCCAGATTGGACAGGACTCTTCCCAAGTTCTCTGAGATCAAGGGATCCTTTGGGGCCAACTTTAGTGCCGTCCGGAGAAGTTCAGCCTCTTCCTGAACAGCGCCCGCTTTCCCTTTAGCCAAGGCCAGGTTGTAATAGGCAGTGGCGAGATTTTTCTTGATTTTAGGGTTCCCCGGATCTAACGAGGCGGCCTTCTCGAGAGCAGTCACCTCTTGGTCGTGTGCACCTGTGCGTCCTTTGGCCACGCCGGAGTTGTTGAGGAGCGCCGCCAACATTTTGCGGCCCGAAGGGTTTTCCGGATCGATCTCCATCAATTGACCCACAAAAGCCACCTTATCTGCAATGGGCACCTTTTCGTCCGGCAATGATGCGGCCTGGAATGCTGCGTTTACGAAGTTGAATCGAATGTCCTTGTCGTCAGGCGTAAGATTCACGGCCTTTCCCAGGAAGCGCACACCTTCCGCGACATGACCCTCTCGATTCATCTTAAGTCCAAGGTTGTTATATGCGACTGCGAGTACACTCTTGTACTTGAGGTTTTGCGGGTCCAGTTTTACTGCCTTCTCAAGTGATGCCACCGCTTCGACCATGTTGTTGCGTGACAGCAGATGGCTGCCTCGAAAGAATGCATTTTCAGCCTGGACAGCATCTGTTGGTTCCGCGGCAGATAAAGGCAGTGCCATGAGACACAGAACTAACACCAGCAGCGCCTTATATGCGGCAACTCTTATCGTTCTTGATCGTGCGGCCATGCATCGCCTCTCACGGTTTCCTTTTGGAGAGAGAGAAGGACTCTCCGATAAGTTGACACATATCATCACCCTGCTAGGGGGTCAATTCAAACAGGCGTTTCCTCAAAAGATCAGGGCCACGAGATGCAGAGTTGTGCTTGGGCCCCGTCCCTTCGGCGAACCCTTTTCATTCTGAAATATCAAGAAAATCTTGGCTGGTACTCATTTATTGGGGAAAGTCTTAGGGTAAGAATGTCCCTCTGAGCGGTCGCGGAGTTCTTTCTTGGGCGCCTGTCCGAGATGGTTTTTTCCGAACTCTTCCGCCATCGACGCCAATAACCCTTTAAGCTCGGTAGCCCTGCACGCCAAAGAGTCCGTGAAACTTTAAAGATTCATAGACCCAGGCGCCGGGTTTCAGCGAAATTCCACTCGCCTGGAGCGCTTGTGCCCTGCTCTGTGCCAGGCTTGCTTGCTCTAAAGAACTGCCTCAAGATCACGGAAAGTTCGACTAGGTGACCATAATGCAAGGCTATGATTGAAAACACCCAGTCAGGTTCGCTGTCCACCACAACAACACCGTCCAGCTTGCCTAGTTCTTCGGAGAGCCCTATCTTTATGTTTTCTCCAACAGGTTCGTTGCAAGCAACTTCTACCTGAACGCGGACGGCGTTGCTTTTCCGGCGAGTCCTCTCGATTCCCTCTCTGTACGAACCCATATGAACGACCCTGCCGACTGTATCTTCAGTTCGTGATAATTGGTCTTCCATGAGGCGATGCCTTCTCCTTTCGGGTCTTCGAGCTGTGACTTGTTTGGAGGTCACAAAGAGGTTCGTATTGGACGCTGCGCTCCGCTGGTCATGAATGCTCCTCTTGGATGTCCCCGTGGCTACCAGCCGCTCTGTGGCAAACTCTACCGAGCCGATCGAGATACTCCCGTCGTGAATAGCCCCACGTAAGACCTGAGATTCTGTCAGAGCGCGATGGACGGCATCGAGAATTGTTGCCCCTTCGCAGCCTCCGGCACGGACAACTACATCCAGTCGGTCGTGGTTGTTTCCATTGTTCAAGACGGCCTGGTAGTCGAGGAGTCCAGGAATGGGGAAAAGCACATCGTCTAAATCAACTATACCAAGCCAATGTGACTCTCCCACCTGGGCAAAGTCCTTCAATCTCCCTCGCACCCTGTCCATCCGTCTCAATGCGGTGCCGCATGGGCAAGAGTCGGGCAAGAATCTGGACAGATCACCAGTGCGGTACCGGATCAGGGGCATGCCTTTCCGGGTCAATGTGGTGAAAACGATTTCGCCCCACCTACCATGCCGGTTGAGGCTCCCCGGATGTGGGATCCACGATTTCAAAATAGAGGTCAGCCTCGCGCAAATGATAGCCCTGGAGAGCTTGGCATTCGACTCCTCCTCCAAGGCCCATTTCTGTGCTTCCGTAATGATTGAACACACGGCAACCCCAAACGCGCTCTAATTCTTGCGCAATTGGTGGCGATACATAGTCTGAACTGAGTAGAACGCTCTTTATTTGCCCGTGGGGTATCGCGACCATAGCTTCATGCCTGGCGAGAGCAAGCACCTGGGTGGGGATGCCGACCAGGCAGTCTATGTTATGTCGAAGAATCTCGCCTATGGTGTCATTCGGATTTCGGACAATACCGTGGACAATCCCTTCCACGTTCATTCTGCGCAGGGCTCGGACGAGTAAGTCTCCCACGCTCGCGGGCCTGTCGCCGGGCATGAGGACCAGCACCTTCTGCCCAGGCTCGACAAGGGTAGACATCCCGTGATGGAAAAAATCTACGGTGAGTTCGACGTCCTCTTCGGTAAAATAGAGCCGTCTTAGTTTCGTGGTCGCTCCAGGAAGTTCAAGCGTTACGACACGCTCAATCTCGCTTTGGGAGACGCAGAGGAATTCCGGCCCTCTTTCTTGAAGGTGTTCCGGGGTGGTGAAAGGAAACTGCTTCAAATCTTCCAAGTCTTCTAATCGGCCATTCGACAATCCGGCCAGATGCGCCCTATAAAAGGGACTCTTCCATCGAACGTAGGCAATCGTTTCTCTCAATTTTGCCAACTGGTGCAGGTTTACATCAGCCTGGGAAAGGCCTCTTTCGGGAGGATCTTCAAAGATCTTGGAAGCAATCCATTTGTCTAGTGGCGTCCTGTCCATCGATCAGCATCCTCGCCTGTAAAGGAAGCCGCCTCGGGAACTGGTCAGATTGTATGCACAAAAGGGTATCACTTTTCCGTCACGCGCTACGACGTGAATGCAGCAGTCCCTCAATCTCTCCAGATCCACGTTCCAAGCATCTTGAAAGACCATGCCTGAAACACACAGCATATGGGTGCTAGCCCGGTCCAGGAGAATATCCCATTCCCCGAGAGACAACCCGGTGTTCCCCTTCGGAGATTGACTCTTCGGCACCGAGGACCAGTGTTCCGATACGAAAGTCGCGGGCTTTGTATGCGCCCTCTTCGGCTCTCACAGGACGACAGCACGCATCCGAATGGTGAAATCGGGTTAAGGCAGTTACGTTACCATTCGGCATGAGCACGAAATTGCCGTGAAATGAACACAGTGCATTCTCGCATCCTGGCGGTGCGAAATTGTCTGCTTTAATTAGGCCCGAGGTCTGAGTTTCCAGATTGCGAATAAGTTCAGGCAGGGTGAGACGATCATCATCCGAAGGACGCCCGGGATGCCTTCCAAAATAGCTCACAGGCTGGAAATGTACCCCCCGAACAACGCGGATATTCTCAAGAGCAAACCGAATTATCTCACCGAGATTATTTGTATTCACTCGCGGCACAAGAGTGGGGACTAGAATCACGCCTAACTCATGTTGCTCGCAATTATGAATTGCTTCCAATTTGGTCTTAAGAAAAGGTCCTCCTCTTAATGCCCTATGGATTCTGTCATCTGTGCCGTCAAATTGGAGGAACACTGAGGCAAGGCCCGCTTCTTTCAGCCGCTCCACAAACGATGGATCTCTTGCCAAGCGCAGCCCATTGGTATTCAGTTGGATGAACCGAAAACCCATGGCACGCCCCAGGGCCACGATCTCCGGCAAATCGTCTCGAAGGGTCGGCTCTCCACCCGAGAGTTGAATGTTGCACGGATGCCCGGAAGCAACAAGCGCTTCATACCACGACCTGACTACACTCGTATCGGGATCGCCGTAATTGCCGTTGCCCGAATCGGCAAAGCAGTATGAGCACCGGAGATCACAACGCTGAGTGATTTCCAGCAAGGCTGTGCATGTCTGTTGTCGGTGATCGGGGCAGAGGCCGCAATCAAACGGGCACCCTTTTTCTATTGTCGTGGCTGGGACCGATGGATAAACGGGAACCTTCGGGCGTGCCCAATCGGCATAGGAGGGGTCGCCTCTCCAGATCACGACCCTGAATTCGCCGTGTTCGGGGCACGTTTTGGCCATGTACACATCCTGTCCGACGGCCACATTGAAGGCGGGTATTCTGGAAAGGCATTCCGGGCACAAGCTTTCGGTTTGTGAGAGTACTACTCCTTCCCCAGAGGGCATTACCTGCCCTCCGAAAGGTCGAAACCGTTGTCGAGCAGAATCGTCTTTACTTGGTCGTACGTGAGGGTCACGATTCCTGAACAAATGACGGACTGTTTGCCGGAATCGTCCCCGATAATGTCCTCACAACGGATGCCGCCACAACGCTCGGCATATTCCCGCGAAAACCACTCAACCAGCTCATTGATCATGAGGTTCAGCCTGGGGTGGTCCTCTTCTTCGGGGGTTCCCCTGCCCGCATATAGACCCAAAAGGCAGGCTCCGCCAGTTAATGCGCCACAAATATCCCCCGAAAATCCTACGCCGCCGGCTAGTCCGGACATGGCCCGTATCAGATCGGGGTTCTGTTTTCCTTGGGCCTCCAACCCCAGGAAAAGCAAAATCTGACTGCAATGAAAACCCTGGCCTGCCAACTCCAACATGCGGAGCAGTTCATCCATCATGGTGAGTCATCCTCTGATATGCTTTCCTCACCGGCGAGCTTTTGAGCGATGAGCAGGTAGTAACCAGGTCGTGCCTCGGATACGGCTCGCTGGATGGTGTCGAGATCGACTGATTCGGAGCCGGTCCTAAGCCAGAATTGATTCATGGATCCATAAGAAAAGACTAATTGGACGGCAAAGTCCGTCAATAGGTCCGAATGGTCCTCCCACAGATCGACTCTGAAACTACGATTGGTCAACCGCCCCATAAGCTGCTCTCGGGAAACTGCGCCTCTTAAGCAGCAGTGCGCGGGTATACCGGCCAACTGATCGATACGGTCAGGCTTCCTTGCGTAAACATCACTCAGGATCAATTTGCCGCCGATCTTCAGAACGCGCCGGAACTCGTCCAGTACCATGTCAGGTTCATTCATTGCTGAAAGACTGCATTCAGCGAGTACTCCATCTGCACATCGGTCGAAAAAGGGGAGATTCTCGCCGGCAGCCCGAACGAGCGGCAGGTCCGGATTTTTCCTGCGGTTCTGATCCAAAAGAACTGAGGAGGCATCCAGCCCTATTGCCGATAATTCGTGGACAAGATTCAATCGGTTCAACGTCACACCAGTTCCACACCCCACATCGAGAATTCTGGAACCTGGCGAAAATCCGCACCAACCGAGGGCCCTTTCGGTGAGCCCAAGTCCACCCGGCCGGATGCCGTCAACGGCCAAATCTGTCGCACCAATCTCCTCGTAGACCCTGCAGGAGCTTCCCTTGCTCATTCTTGTCACTTATCTTCCAGCAGCTTCTCGACTTCCGCCATCTTGCCCAAAGCGAGCTCTTCCGGGATAAAGACGAGCCCGCAGCGGGGGCATCTTGGCAAATTCACGGGATATTTGCTTCCCATATAGCTCACTTCAACCTTTCGCATCTCCAGAGGCACCCCGCACTTCGCGCATGACCATCCTTCAGCTTCGTGAGGGTCAACGTGATTGCTCACGGTTTTAGATCCTCCACAATCTCCATCCTATGACTGTAAGCGTTGTGGATGGTGAAACCGTTCTCGGCGGGGGAATACTCAACCCAGTAGGTGACGGTCGTCGGGGTGTAAGTGAGCCAAGAAGTGCCCCGATTGGCGGCTAACGAGCTTGAAACCTGTTTCTTCAGCCCAATCCAGCACCTGGCGAAGATCCTCAACCAGGATCATTCGTCGTTCCATCAGATCCCGGACGTCCTTGGGAATATGCAACTGCGTGGTTCCACGACCTTGATCTGTGGCCACCTCTTCACCCCACAGTTCCTTCAGCAAGGAATTCTTGAGTCGAGCGCGATTTTCCCGTCTTTGCGAATAATCCGGTCCTCTTTCCGAGGCTTTGTCATGGTCCCCCGGACCAAAGATGAGGTCCAAGAGGTGCCAGGTCGGCTTGCCCTTCGAACTGAAATGATCCCGGCACATCGCGCAGTAAGCCAAGTAGTCGTGGGGGCTTTCTGCGATCCGACGTTGGATGACATTTTCAGCCAGATTCCGGTTCGCGAAATACATGAGCCCGCCATACCCGCAACACTCAGTTCGGTCTCGACTGAGAGGGAGTTCGCTGATTTCGTATCCGAGGCTCCGAAGGATGCTTCGAACGCTCTCGTGAATACGGTTCTCGTGTCGGGACGTGCAAGGGTCGTGGACTGCTACGGCGAAGGGCTCCATTCGAGGGCTGTCGGGTAGTCCCAGTGTGTCCAGGACCTCCCAAAGAGATTGGATCTTAATATGCGGCAAGTGGGTCTTGAACACCGAGTAACAGGTGGAGCACGCCACAATCAGCTCCGGCCTGCCCATTTCCACCCACTGGCCCTCGAATTCATGACTTGACCTCGGAAAACGATTCTTTTCGTCCAGCCCAGTCCGCGGGGGCCCCGCAGCACCGGAGCATAAGGCCGACCCCGCCTCGAAGCCGTTCCGTGAGGTAAGAATACGTCTTTTTCACATTTTCCGGAGAGGAGGCACTGAGCTGGCAACCAGGGAAAAACAGGAACGTGCTGGAATTCCTCCCCGGTTGATGACGCTTCAGAGCACATTTTTCGCTGTTGCTGAACGCCATATCACGGAGGGCAAACTCATGGGCTGACGGCGGCATCTTGCCCTGCTTTACCATGGTTTCCCGAGCTGCCAGGCAAATTTCCCCCATGTGAAGGTCTTCAGGGCAAACCTCCTTGCACAGACCGCAAATACTGCACGAATTGATGAGTTTGTTGCTGTGACGTTGCCCCATGACGATGGAAAGATTGTTATAGATCTGCCTGATGTATTTTTTCGGGTAGCCTTTGAAGTCGGCCAGGAATTCACAGACTTTAACGCATTCCATGCACTCGCACTGGAGACATCGTCCCGCCTCTTGGATCGCCTCCTGTTGGGAATACCCCTCACTTGGATCGGACATCGGCGACTTCGGGAAGCGGCTCAATCCCTTCCGTGCCCGTGTAAAGCCGGGTTTCGTACGCTCCCTCGTTTTCTCGGGAAGCAGTGACGGAAACATTTTGCAGGAACCTGTCAATGGAGATCGCGGCCCTCCGACCGTCGGAAATCGATCGAATCGGCGATTCTTCGACCCTCTCGACGAGAAGACTGCCACCGGCAAACACTCCCGGACGGCCGGTTTCAAACGTGATCGGATTAGCTTTTACACGTCCTCTCTCATCCTTTTCGATTTGATCTGACCAGGCCAAAGTCTGCGCCTACTCCCAGATAGACTGCGTCATAATCCTTTTCAAGATCGGACAGGGCGAAGTCTCGACCCAGAACCGTGCCCAAACGAATCTTGATGGGCGAGTCCCGCACTATGTCAAAATCTTTCTGGATGACTTTGCGGGGTAAAGAGGTCTTGGGATGGTCCCACACTGACTCCTCCCAGCGAGTAGGACGCCTCAAAAAGGACAATTTTGTACCCTTTCTTGGTTAGTTCCAGAGCGGCCGTAAGTCCGCTCAGTCCGGCTCCGACTACGGCAGCCTTCTTACTTTTTCCTGGGAGCGACTCGATTGAAATCCTATTAGGAGAGCCATGATTCAAGGCAGCTCGCTCCAGAGACCTTATGGAGACCGTTGCGTCGATTGCAGTCCGTTCGACAGACATCCTGGCAGGGGTGATCACACACGAGACTGATGATTCCGGGAAACGGGACTTTCTTCTGAAAAAGAGAGGCAGCGCCAGCGAAGTCACCTGCGCACATTGCCGCGATCATGGCCTTTACATCCACGTGCACGGGGCACGAGGAGCTACACCAGGGAGCACACTCCTGAATACAGCGATTTTCGAGTTCCCGCAGTTCCTTTTGATCCATGACAATCTCGTAGCCGATGGAATGATTTCGATAATAAAACGATTCGGGGAAAACCCCGCTTCTCAAAATGAGTTTTCCCCGAAAGTCACAGCTCCCATTGGCGCCTATTTGGACGCCTGAAGACCGGCCAACACCTTTTCCGGAAGCGCCGGCAAGGCTCTGATTCGCACGCCCGTGGCATTGTAGATGGCATTGACGACTGCCACATGTGGTGAGGTCAAGGGTAGTTCACCCACGCCTGCCGCGCCGAATGGGCCGTGCTCCCGAGGGTTTTCCACGTACATGATCTTGAAGTCGTCAGGTATGTCTTTTGCAAACGGAAGGCCACACGCGATCAGACTCGTGTGCTTCTTCAAGTCCTCGAAGTCTTCTGAAAGAGCCAGGCCGATGCCCTGTGCTACCCCACCGTAGATCTGGCCGTCGACGACCAGCTTGTTGTTGATCTTTCCGATGTCCGCAACAACCGTGAACTTCTCGACCTGCGTCTTGCCGGTCTTCGTGTCAACAGCTACTTCGGCCATAAACACACCGTACATGTACACAGGGAACGGATTTCCCTGGCCGTTTTCATCGCACGGCGTACACATGGACGCGGTCCATTTGCCCGAGTACTTCAGGGGAATATTTTCCGCATTCATTTCTTCGTACGTCCGGTAAGTTCCATCGGGTTTGCGCATGGCATTCAGCAGCATCTCGCACCCGTTCTTGATGGCGTTACCGGTCATCACCTGTGAACGACTGCCACCCGCGGGTCCACTATTGGGAGTGATCGCTGTGTCGTTCATCACCAGCTTGATTTTATCCGGGGAGAGCCCCAGTGGCCGCAGGCCTTCGTGGCATGTCCCCAAGGATCCCATGTCAGCTCCTTGGCCGTGGTCTTCCCACGATACGATACAGGGTAACCCCGTCCGGAGTGAGCTCCACCACGGCCTCGGACGAATCCGGGCCGTCAAGACCGCAGCCGTATATGCCGATTGATACTCCGACACCCTTCTTCTTTTCGGGCGTGGATTCCTTTTTCGTTCTTTGAACGGCGTCTTGATAAAGTGGACGGAGCTTGTCAATCATCTCGGGGAAGCTGAATACCTCCGGCGTCTGGCCGGTCGGGGTGGTATCTCCGGGACGATACACGTTGAGGTATCTCAGCTCCAGCGGATCTTTGCCCATTTTTGCGGCAAGCTCGTCCATCAAGCTTTCAGAGGCGAGAAAGCTCTGAGGTGATCCGTATGCACGGAACGCCGAGCCCCAGGCATGGTTGGTACAGACCGTCCGCCCCAGGCCCCTGATATTGGGTATACCGTATCCCGCGCCGATGAACTGGGCTCCACGAACTGTGAGCAGGTCGCCGAATTCCGAATAAGGGCCGTGATCCACAATCCAGTCGCTTTCCATGGCGATGATCTTTCCGTCCTTATCCGCACCATACTTGAGTTTGATAAAGAATGGAGAGCGCTTGCCGGTGTAGGTGATGTGCTGATAGTAATCGTATCTCAGAGCTACTGGCTTGCCGGTCGCTAAGGCCGCTACACCCACGAGAGCTTCCATTGTCGGGCTGAACTTATATCCGAACGTTCCGCCTGCAGGGTTCTGAACCAGCCGCAGCTTTTCCGGTTCGGTTCCCAGACCCGCACAAATCATGGCATGATGGAGATGAATGCCGATACTCTTGGAGTGAATCGTCAGACGTCCGTCTTCATCAATATACGCAAAGCCGACATCCGGCTCCATGGTCAGGTGTGGTTGCCTCTGCAGATAGTATTCACCCTCCACCACGTATGCGGCAGACTCCATGAGGGATTTGGTGTCCGCGCCTTTGGCCCGCTTTTGCTCGTAATAGACATTAGGGGTTCCCGGGTGAATCTCCATGGCATCGTCCGCCATGGCCGCAGGAGCACTCATGTACGGAGGCAGCTCCTCAAGCGTCACCTTGACCTTGTCCGCTGCCGCTCTGGCATTGGCCTCGGTGTCCGCGCACACGATTGCAATTGCGTCTCCGAACTGGAACACCTTCTCGTCGCACAGAATGGGACGGTCCCACCCATCTCCTTTGTTGGTGGGAAACGTGATGAGACCGGTGATGCGGTTCTTCCCTTTGACGTCTTTGTGAGTGATCACTTTTTCAACGCCGGGCATCTTTTCGGCTTCCGACGTGTCGATAGAAAGGATCTTCGCGTGGGAGACCTTGGCCTGAACCAGCGCCAGGTGCAAGGTTCCAGGAGGCATCTTACAGATGAGGTCTGCTCCGTAATCGATGGTTCCCGTGACTTTGGCCACTGCGCTGGGCCTGGGGTAGGTGGTTCCCCAGATTCTACCGTCGGCGGGGAGCTTGTAAGCCAGTTCCAACGCACTCATCTCGCCCCGTATGACTTTCGCTGCGTCCATAACTGCGTCCACGAGAGGCTTGTAACCCGTGCATCGGCATGCATTCCTGTTCTTCTGGAACCAGTCTCTGACTTGCTCTCTGGTGGGATTGCGATTTTCGTCCAGAAGCGCTTTGGCTGAGACTATGAAACCAGGGCTGCAAAACCCGCATTGTGCTCCACCGTGAACGGTCCAGGCCAACTGAAGGGGGTGCAAATTGTCAGGCGTCCCGATCCCTTCGATAGTGACAATGCTGGCGCCATCCTGGACTCTCTTCATTTTGGTAATGCACGATTTGACGAGCTTTCCATCCAATATTACCGAGCAACCTCCGCATTGCCCCTGGCCACAACCAACTTTCGTGCCGGTCAGGCCGAATTGTCCGCGCAAAACATCGGCCAGAGAGGCCTCAGGATCGGCGAGGACCATCTTGGTAAGACCGTTAATGCTGACCAACTTCTTTTGCATCGACACGACTCCTTTCGACAGAAATTGCTGTAGCGGTTTTTTAGGGTTGGCCACGTAGGGACACTTCCACCTTGAAAACTACGTGAGAATCTTGGCTTAGAAGGGTTGTTGCGGCATGGGATGACCGCAGCCTCGAAACCCAGCCGGTTATCCCGGATGTTTGCCAACTCAAAGATGTGCAGTGATGATCACGATTATGTCCAGTTGGACATATGTCCAATTTGACGCAATTACCGCGACGGAGTCAAGATTTTTCAACTGAAGATCCTGTGTCATTTTCATCTCGACCCGGCGTTATCACTGAGCTATGTCTTGAGGAACCTCAGGCGCTATCAATTATTTGGGAAAGTCGTGTTTTCCATGCCTGTCTTTCTCGTTACTATTCAGGTCTGTTCAGCGCTTCGATCCGCACGGCGCACACCTTGTAATCCGGCGTCTTCGACACCGGGTCGAGGAACGTCCCCAAGAGTTCGTTCGGGTTGGCCTGAGCAAAGTGAAAATCCATAAAAATGGCACCTTCCGGAACTATGTCTCCAGGTCGCACCGGCGTAACGATCTCTCCTCTGCGAGACACAACCTTGGCTAGATCACCGTCCTTTAGACCAAGTCGCTGTGCGTCGAGATGATGGATCTGGGCAAAGGGCTCGGGAAACTCTTTGTGGAGCGTCGGACATCGGCCCGTCATCGTCCGGGTGTGGTAGTGGGCATACCTCCGTCCTGTAGTCAGGAGATATGGATAGTCCTCGTCAGGCAGGTCTTCAGAGGGTCTGAAACCGATCACATGAAAGAGCCCTCGCCCCTTCGTGAACTTACCCTGGTGCAAAAACGGGGTTCCGGGATGATCTGGAGATGGACAGGGCCATTGGATACCGCCCGCCTCGATGCGAGCATGGCTTAGTCCTCCAAAACTAGGGGTAAGGCTCGTCATTTCGTCAAAAATTTCCGCTGGCGATTCGTAGTTCATTGAGAGGCCCAGCCGTTTTCCCAGCTCGGCGATGATCTTCCAGTCGGGAATGGTTCCGGGAGGATTTTCTACGGCTTTTCGAACTCGCTGAACTTTCCTTTCGGTGTTCGTGAACGTGCCTTCCTTTTCGGCCCAGCAGGCACCAGGAAAGACCACATGAGCCAATTGAGCCGTCTCGGTGAGAAAAATGTCCTGCACGATGAGGAATTCCGCCGACTTGAGTGCATGGACCACGTGATGCGTGTTTGGATCGCTCAGGACTGAGTTTTCGCCAAGGATGTACAGACATTTCAGCGTGCCATCTGTGAGCCGGTCCATCATGTCAGGAATCGTGTAGCCGACTTTATTGGAGAGCTTTGCCTTCCATGCCTGCTGAAACTTCTCCCTCACGGAGTCGTCTGTCACAACCTGGTAACCGGGGTAGACGTTCGGCAGTCCGCCCATGTCGCAAGCACCCTGGACGTTGTTTTGGCCTCGCATCGGGTTGACGCCGGTGGAAGGCCTGCCGATCTGTCCGGTCAACATGGCCAGATTGGCCAGAGATTTGACATTATCCACGCCGTGAGAGTGTTCCGTGATGCCCAGGGTGTAGCAGATGGATGAGCGCTCGGCCTTGGCGTACATTTCCGCCACACGGACAATGTCTCGGGGAGGAACGCCGCAGATCTCCGAGGCTTTCTCCGGCGAGTATTGTTTCAGGTGCTCGGCAAGTTCGGCAAAGCCTTCAGTTCTCTCGTCGATGAAGGCCCTGTTATGCCAGTTGTTGGCCAGAATCGCGTGCATCATCCCGTTAATAAAGGCTACGTCGGTACCGAAGTTGAGCCGGATGTGTATGTCCGCCTGAAGGGACAATTGAATTTTCCGAGGGTCCACTACGATCAACTGGGCGCCTTTGAGTTTCGCGCGAAACATCCGATAAGATATGAGTGGATGAGCTTCAGTGGTGTTCGAGCCCACCACTAGTAGACAGTTCGTATCCTCGATCTCCGGGATCGAGTTCGTCATGGCACCACTTCCGAATGCAGCGGCAAGACCTGCCACTGTGGGCGCGTGTCAGAGACGGGCGCAGTGATCGACGTTGTTGGTCCCGAATCCGGCCCTGCAAAGCTTCTGGAGCACGTAGTTGTCTTCATTGGTGCAACGGGCCGAGGCGAAGAAGCCGACGCTGTCCCCACCATGCTGGGCTCTGATGTCCTTCAGGCGAGACACCGTGAAATCGAGTGCCTCTTCCCACGTGGCCTCTTCCAGGCTCCCGTTCCTGCGGATCAGCGGAGTAGTCAGGCGGTCAGGGCTATGGACGAATTCGTGGGCGTTCCATCCTTTGATGCAGAGCTTGCCCCGATTCATGGGAGCAGTCTTCAGAGGCATCGTTCCGATCAAGCGACCGTCCATAACTTCGAGAAGCATCTGGCAGCCGCACCCGCAATACGGACAGGTGGTTGTGACAAATCGATAGTCCATGGTCGTTACAAAGCTCCGTGTCAATCTTCAGAGTCTGAGAGACATTCTTTGGAGAGTACCTCAGTAAGTCATCAGCAAACCCTGTCCCCCACCAGGGTTTGGTTTACGGTAGCACGTTGCCGAGGCTTATGTCAACTGAGACATAAGCATGGTCACGGCTTACGGTCGACGTCCAGCGGAGCACTCAGCCAGGGCTAGGCTCCTTTACTCTATCTTGATCAAACCCCTGAAACCTGGAGATTGCGGGACAAGTCAGGTCCCGCACCCTTGGCCGAGAAAGAGTCATCTCGACCGGTAGGCGAGCCTTGGAGTCTGCTACTGAAGGTGTTATCCCCCTTCGGGGAACAACTTTCGGAATTTCGTATTCGCGTGGCGGGTGCAGACTCGATTCAACTCAGCGTACTTGCTCATCAGAGCCTCTCCCTCGGCGGTCAATTTTGATCCCATTCGGCTTCTCTCGATGAGCTTGAAGCCACATTGCTCCTCCGCGTCTTTCACCCTCGCCCAGACGCGCCTGAAAGGCTGTTTGATTCTGATCGCCGCTTTGCTGATAGAGCCCGTATCACGAATGGCCTTGAGGATTCTGAATCTTCCGTCACCGATTACTGTGTTCCCGAGGTCATTCTCCAGCCACACTTTGGATTTGACTTTGAGGTTCCGGTTCAACCTATCCTCCACTCGGTTTCACTTATCCGCACTTCCGGCGATGTAGCGGGTTCGGCAAAGCAGCCGTGACCCATTTCCGAAGCTAGCAAACGTGACGATTATGAATCCACGAGCAAGCTAGGGGTGACGTTTCAGAATCTGCACAGCCACTATTTCTCCCGGCTCAATCGAACCTTCACCGGGTTCCACTACGATTAAACCGTCAACCGCTACAGTGGTCCTGATCATCGCCGGCCTCAATTTGGGGATGACCCGGGCATTGAGCACACCGTTCGTCTCTTCGAGACTGCATCTGATGAAGTGGATCCGGTCGGACCGAACGACCGATTCACCGGCCAGCTTCGCTTCGGCTACAGGTCGGAGCAGTTCTTGATGGCCCATCATGCGCAGTAAAGCAGGTCGGACGAACTGCTCAAAGGAAATCGTTGCCGCCCCAGGGTTCCCCGGCAGACCGAAGACGGGCTCTTGTCCAAGCATGCCAAAAAGTAGAGGCTTGCCCGGTTTCATGGCCACCCTCCAGAACACCAGCTCCATTCCCAGGTTTGAAAGGGCCTGCTTCACCAGATCATGCCGACCTATCGACACCCCGCCCGAAGTAACGATGGCATCAGCAGAGTGTCCGGCCGACAACTTGACCGCAAGCTCTCTCACGTCATCCGAAGATATGCCCAAGGACATCGGAACAGCACCGCATTCCATGACTTGTGCAGCCAAGCTGTAGTGATTCGACGAATAGACTTTGTCCGGTCCCAAAGGCTGATCAAGGTCGACAAGTTCGTCACCGGTTGATAGTACTGCAACCACTGCCCTTCTATAGACATCAACATCTGAAATGCCCAGAGTGGCCAAGATGCCTACCTCCGAAGGACCAATCATCTCGCCCGACCGGAGCACGACTTCCCCCCCCTTTACGTATTGCCCCTTTGTCCTCACATTGGCCCCTGCTCCCGGGTCTTCCACCAGCTCAACAGCGTCGCCTTGTGCGCGGCTAGCTTCGGACATGACGACAGTGTCCGCGCCGAGAGGAATTATGCCGCCGGTCATGATTCGAACGGCTTGGCCGGGGCCCACTCGATCCGCATACGGCCTCCCGGCGAGAGATTCGCCGATCACTCTCAGGCGTGCAGGGCACTCGATTGAGGCGCCGATCACGTCCTCGTGCCGAACAGCGTAACCGTCCATAGCCGAGTTGTCTTCATGCGGAACCTCTCTTGAAGCGGTGATTTCCTTTGCGAGGACTCTTCCGAGACCTTCAAGAAGCTTTACCCGCTCTGTTCCAAGGATCGGCGCTCGACCGAGAACTTGCTTGCGGGCTTCCTCAAAACTGATCACATTTCACCACCATCAGAGGGTTTAAGGTCGTGGTATCCTCGCGTGAGCGCACCATCTGAGCCGACGCGAACAACCGCCCCCTCCGTTGGATTCGGAGAGGGCGGTTGTCCGTCTGAGAGAGGCAGCCGCTACTTGCCGGCTGCGTATTGGTAATACTTCTTCGGATCGTCCTTTACGACAAAGATCACCCGAACATCGTCCGCATTGAGGGCCGCAGCCTTGGGATAGGATCTTCTTAAGCTCTTCGACCCTTTTCTTGGCCATGATCCAGAATCTTGTCCCGTCTCCCCGAACACCATGGTTCCCGTCGGGCACGACTTTCACGCATGCCGGAATCTGGTTATTCGAGATTCTGTCAAAGCACATGGTGCATTTGAACAGGACTTTGGTTTTCGGGTCCTGCCGAGGGATGTTGTATGGACACCCCTCCAGCGTGGCCTTAAAGTCAAGGTCCTTAGTCTTTGGCGTGAAGAGAACCGCTCCGGTTTTTTCGTCCTGAACGATTTCATCCTTCTCTGCGGCACGCCATGCATCCAGGGGACAGGCAGTGCCTGCACTGATCGGTGAAAAAATACCAGTAACGGTTTGCCGTCACCGTTCGAGCCATCAGCAAATCGGACCAACTTCCAAGTGTCCGCGGACAAATCCTGGGGGTTCTGGTAGCTACCCCAGTTTTTCGTAGCTGTCGCGGGCAACTCGTTCCACTGCTTGCAGGCTATCTGACAGCCGCGGCAGGCAGTGCACTTGGAGGTGTCAACGAGAATCGAATATCCTTCAGACATTTTTTACACCTCCCCTATACTTTCTTCACATTGACCATGAAACCCTTGTATTCCGGGCACATGGTGTTGGCATCGCCGACTCCGGGAGTAAGCTGATTGGTTGAGTAGTTCTTGTCCGACTTTGGCATGAGCCATCCGAAACAGTAGGGCATTGCCACCTGATGGACGGTCTTGCCGGCTATCTTGAAAGGCCTGAGGCGCGGCGTTACCATGGCTACGCACTCCACTTCGCCTCTGATCGATGCCACCTTGACTCGATCGCCGTTCTTCACCCCGATCTCGCCGGCCAGTTGAGGGCTCATTTCCACGTACAGCTCGGGCTGCAGTCTCCAGAAGCCAGGGTTGCCATCGAGTAAAGGAACCCGAGCACCAGTGCTCTGTGATACCATTGGTGCTGCACACGAAGGGGAAGTTGGGATCAGCCGAAGCAACCTTGTCCATGTCGCTCTTGAAGATCTTGATTGCAGGATTGCTCACCTGCGCGGACATGGGGTTTTTCCCCAGCGGGTTCTCGTAGGGTTCATAATGCTCGGGAAAAGGACCGTCCACCATGCCGGGCCCGAACAGGAACGCGACGCCCATCCGGCTTCATGATGAAGGGCAGTTTGCCCTTTTCTTTGTCGCTCATGGGAGGCCAAGGGCCGTCAGGAACGTCGCCGACCCATTTGCCGCCTTCCCATTTCACCACGGCCCGCTTGGGATTCCACGGTTGGCCGCTGGGATCGCAGGACGCGCGGTTATAGAGGACTCTACGGTTCACCGGCCAGCACCAGGCCCAGTTGGGGATAGAGCCCAAGGCCGGTGGGATCTTCTTTGCCTCTGCGGGCCATCATGTTCCCCGCGTTGGTGTAGCTCGCGCAGTAGAGCCAATTTCCGCATGAGGTGCTGCCGTCGGCCTGCAGGAACCCGAAGGTGGGAACGAGGTCGCCCTTCTTGAAGCTGACGTCCTTCCCCGTGGGGTCTTTGAGCGTCACATCCTTCAGGAAATACCCATTGGTCTCCTTGGCCATCTTGTGGGAATCGAACTTGCCCTTGTCGTCCGCGTAGTCCCATTTCAGGTTCAAAATCGGCTCAGGACACTTGCCCCCTTCCTTCTTGTAAAGCTCTTTGAGCTTCCGGACCAGGCGATTAACCATTTCGCCGTCTGAGATTGCTTTTCCCGGTGGCTCAGTAGCTTTGTAGCGCCACTGGGCAAGCCGGCCGCTGTTGCTGAGGCTTCCTTCTTTTTCTACCGAACAGGCCGCGGGTAGGAGAAACACCTCGGTCTTGATCTTCTTGGGGTCCAGTCCGGGTCCGTGCCAGAAGGACGCGGTTTCATTGTTGAAGATGTTGGCATGGACGAGCCACTCGAGGTTGGTCAGGGCTTTTACCACTTTGTTGGTATTGGGGTGGCTCCCTGCCGGGTTTTGGCTCCATATGAACATGCCATTGATTTTCCCCGAGTACATCACGTCGCACATGTCGAGCCACGAATACGTCTTGCCGTCGTCTGCCTTGGGCAGCCAAGCATAGCCGAAGTCGTTTTCCTTGGTGGCCTTGTCGCCGAAGAACGTTTTGAGCAGGCTCACCGTGTACTTGGGAGTGTTCTGCCACCAGTTAGCGGATTGAGGCTCAGCAGTCTTGGGGGTGTACTCTTTCAGATATGTTTCCAGGGTTTGCTGAGACGATCTGGGGACCTTCAGGTACCCGGGAATGATATGGAACAACAGACATCCGTCCGTGGATCCCTGAACGTTCGGCTGTCCGCGAAGGGCGTTGATGCCACCACCCGCTATTCCGATGTTGCCCAGGAGCAACTGAATGATGGCGCTTGTGCGAATGATCTGCGACCCGATCGTGTGGTGGGTCCAGCCCAGGGCGTACAGCACGCTGCCGGCCTTGTCCCTTACCCCGGTGGACGAATACATTTCGTACACTTTGAGCAGATCTTCCACAGGCGTGCCCGTGATCTCGGAGACCTTTTCCGGGGTATACCGTGAGTAGTGCTTCTTGAGAAGCTGGAATACGCACCGCGGATTCTGCAGGGTCGGGTCCTTTTCCGGGACCCCCTTGTCGTCGCGCTTGAAGGCCCAGTTAGACGCGTCGTATTTCCTGGTCTCCTTGTTGTAGCCGGAAAACAAACCGTCATTGAAATCGTACTTGTCTCCCACGATGTACGACGCGTTCGTATAGTTTTCCACGTACTCTTTGAAATACTTATTTTTTTCTAGGATGTAGTTGATCATGCCGCCGAGGAAGGCTATGTCGGTTCCGGAACGTAAGGCAGCATAATAGTCGGAAATGGCCGAAGTTCTCGTGTACCGGGGATCAACGGAAATTACCTTGGCCCCGTTCTCTTTGGCCTTCATGACCCATCTCATGCTGATGGGATGGTTTTCGGCAGCATTGCTGCCCATGATAAGAAGGCAATCACTGTTTTTCAGGTCTATCCAGTGATTGGTCATTGCGCCGCGCCCGAACGACTCTCCCAGAGCCGCAACAGTTGGGCTGTGTCAAACCCGGGCCTGGTGGTCGATGTAGACCAACCCCAGTGCCCGGACCATCGCATTGAGAACCGCAATCTCTTCGTTGTCGATGTTGGAGCTGCCGAGGTGCGCTATGGTTTCCACGCGGTTGACCACTTGGCCCTTGTCGTTTTTCTCGATGAAACCCGCGTCACGTGTTTTCTTCACACGCTTGGCGATTTCGGTGATTGCCCAGTCCCAGCTTTTCTCTTGCCATTTGTCGCTGTACGGGGCCCGATACAGGACCTTGGTGAGGCGGTTGGGATTTGCCGCTGTTGTCTGAAAGAGGGATGCGCCTTTGGCGCACAGGGCACCCTCCGTTGATCGGGTGATCGGGGTCCCCTTCGATGTTGATGATTTTTCCGGATTTCGTGTCAGTGCTGACGATCAGACCGCACGAGACAGAGCAGTACGGGCAGATCGTAGGTGGTGTACTTTGGCAGTCTTCATCTTGTCGATCTTGAGTTCGTCGGCATAAGCCTTTACCGGTCCAAGATCGAGCCCCAAAGATGAGAGACCAACACCTGCACCGAACACGCCGGAGATGACGAGAAACTCCCGGCGAGTCACATCCATGCTGCTAACCTCCTTTCTGTTTGCTCAAATAGAAATTTGTAATGGCAGTCAATCAATCGGCCTGATATCTTGAACCGTGGGGAATGCGGGTAACCGAGCTGAGAGCAGGCCGAAGAATTGGCCACACTGACGGCGCGCTAATACCGGCATCCCGAGCTTCTTCTCATTCGAGATAAGTGCCGGCAGCGCCCCATTGTGTCTGGAACGACATAGATCTATGTCAGGATTGACATAGCCGGGACATTTTGTCAACATATTCTTTTTGCTAGGTTTTTAAGTACAGGGAATGGCGGTAATTTGTGCCCTCAGCGGGCATTTCTTGTTATGCAATAACTGCATAACCTCCTTTAGATCCACGAAAGACGGCCTTGTGGCTCTTAAGGTCATTTGCTGTCATGCAATAGGGGTCAGAAACGCGTCACGGATGCGTTCAGGTGCTCGTTATGAGCCTAGTCAGGCTGCGCAGCGGCGAACACACTTGACAATCATGCTCTTAATAGTAAAAGAGGAAGTTCGAGACGAGGCGTCAAGGAGGATAGCCAATGATCGAAGTGGAAGGGCTGACCAAGTTCTATGGTCGGCTGGCCGCTATCAAGGACGTAAACTTTCGGGTGGAATCAGGGGAGATTGTGGGCTTCCTGGGGCCTAACGGCGCGGGAAAGACCACCACAATGCGGATACTTACTTGCTTTTGCCCTGCGTCTGCCGGGGAAGTCCGTGTTCTCGGCATGGATGTGAGGAACGAATCGCTGAAGATTAGGAAAAAAGTTGGCTATCTACCGGAAAACGTGCCTCTTTACGACTGGATGCGCGTCAGAGCGTACATGGACTTCGTGGCCAGAGCCAAGGGCGTTGCTGCGGCTGACCGGCCCGCTGAAATTGACAGAGTGGCTGAATCCGTTGGCCTCTCCCAGGTCATGGACAAGATTATTCGATGGCTGTCCAAGGGTTACCGCCAGCGGGTGGGTCTTGCTCAAGCCCTAATAGGTGACCCGCCCATTCTCATACTGGACGAGCCTACAATCGGACTGGACCCGAAACAGATCCGAGAGATTCGTCGGCTAATCAAAGGATTCTCTCAGAATCGGACCGTGATTCTCTCCACCCATATACTTCCGGAGGTAAGTCAGATTTGTGACCGGGTGATAATTATCAACAAAGGCTCTATCGTGGCCGAGGATTCGCCGGAGAATCTTACCAGAGGCCACGGAAAGTCGTCTCGGACGCAAATTGTGGTAAGGGCGCCGGAGGATGAAGTCAGGTCCTTTCTTTCGACCCTGGATGGAGTGCGGTCGGTTGTGCCCGCTGGGGTGGCGGCAACCAACGACGAAAGTGGCGTCATCGTCGAGGCTGGGTTTGAAACCGATGTTCGCCCGGAATTGGCCAGGGCAGTTCTTGGCAAGGGATGGGACCTGCTTGAGCTACGGCCCATCCATGTGAGCCTCGAAGACGTATTTATAGATCTGGTCACCGAAGAGACGGAGGACGAAGCCTCCGCAGGATTGGCAGGCCAAAAGGAGGAGGCTTCATGATAGGACTTTATGCGATCTTCCGCAAAGAAACCGCTAACTTCTTCGTTTCGCCCATTGCCTATGCCGTCATTGCTATCTTCTTACTTGTTTCCGGCTTCTTCTTTTGGGCAAACGTGTCCTTCATGAGTCTCGTCAGCCTTCAGGCAGCCAACAATCCGATGATAGCTGAACGCATAAACCTGACGGATGTTGTGATCCGGCCTCTGGTTCAGAACATGAGCATCGTGTTGCTTTTCGTGATGCCCCTTCTGACGATGCGGCTCTTTTCTGAGGAGAAAAAATCGGGAACCATTGAATTGCTGCTCACCTACCCTGTTACCGATTTGGCGGTCCTTTTCGGCAAGTTCCTCGCCGCAGCCCTGCTGCTCCTCGTAATGCTGGCCGGCACACTGCCTTTTGTGGTCCTGCTCTTCGCTATCGGCGATCCTGATCCTGGAACCTTGTTAAGCGGCTATTTGGGCCTTCTGCTGATGGGAGCGGCCTTTATGGCTCTGGGGATCTTCATATCCTCACTTACGGAAAACCAGATAATCGCCGCCACTGTTTCATTCGGGTCCGCTCTTCTGTTCTGGGTGTTGAGCTGGAGTTCCACTCTTTCGGGTGAAAAGGTTGGCGCGGTTCTCAGGCAGTTGTCAATTCTCGAGCATCTGGAATCTTTCAATAAGGGGATACTGGCTTTGTCCGACTTGTCCTTCTTCGTCCTGTTCATCGCATTCTTCCTCTTCTTGACACTACGCTCTCTGGAAACCCACAGGTGGAGGGGGTAAAGAATGACCATCAACAAATCATACAGAAAGCTCTTTCTCGGGGGCGGCACAGCGGCCGGCATCCTGATCTTTTTGGCCATTGTAGTGGCAATTCAGTACATTGTTACTGGAGCATCCGAAGAGGTGGGATCTCACTCGGGCGGGTAAACATACCCTTTCGTCCCAGAGCAGGAAGGTACTCGATACCTTCAGAGAGAAAAGCCTGCCCATAGAAGTGATCGCATTTTACGAGGCCAAGGACACCAACGCCCGAGAAGCTGTTCGGGACCTGCTGGACCAGTACAGGGATGTCTACGGAGCGTTCACTTACTCGTTCGTCGATCCTGATCAAAATCGGACACTTGCTCTTCAGAACAAAATCGATTCGTACCCCTCTATCGTGGTGAAAGCAGGACAGAAAGACGAAAGGATCAATGCTGCGGACGAAGAGACCCTCACAAATACCCTTACCAAACTTCTCAGGGCCGAGGTCAAGAAGATCTACCTCGTGAAGGGGCATGGAGAGCTTTCTCCGGAATCGAAGGACCCTGATGGCTTGAGCACTGCAAAGGAACAAATCGAAAAACAGAACTACAAAGTCGAAGAAATCGTGCTGATGCAGACCGCGTCCATACCCGAGGACGCCACGATTCTGATGATTGCGGGTCCCAAAACCGGATCCTCTGGATAGTGAACTGGACCTGATACGCAATTACATAAACCGGGGGGAAGCGTCCTCGTCTTGCTTAATCCATTCAAAACCCCGAATCTGGCTGCTTTCCTGAAAGACTATGGCTTTGAAACCGCCGACGACATAGTCGTGGACCGCATGAGTCGCGTGTACGGTGGAGACTATCTCATGCCGGTCATCACAACTTACATCAACTTCCCCATCACCAAGAATTTCAACCTAGCCTCCTTCTTTCCTGAAGTCCGCTCCGTGCGTGCCGCAGAAAAGCCAATCCCCAACGTGACGGTCCAGGCCCTTGCCCTTACGAGTCCCGTCTCATGGACGATTAGTGAGGAACAGCTCAAGTCCGGCAATGCCAACTTGGATGAAAAGACCGGGCAAAAAGGACCGATTTCAGTGATGGCGGTCTCGGCATACAATGTTCCCCCTCGGAATAAGGAACCCGGCAACGGAGAGCACACAGCCAAAGACTCCCCGGAACCCTCGACTAAAGCCGAGGAAAATCCGGCCAATACAGCCAAAGCGCGCATCGTGGTGTCCGGAAGCTCGCTCCTTGCAGCCAATAAGTACTTCAAGTTACAAGGAAACGGCGACCTGTTTATGAACTCGGTGTCATGGCTGGCCGAAGATGAGAATCTCATTGCCATCCGCCCCAAGTCGTCCAAATCTCAGCCAATCGTCCTGACAGGAAGCGAGTCTTTGGTAATTTTAGCGGTGCCGGTGGTGCTCGTTCCCCTCTCCTGGATAATAATAGGAGTGGTGGTTTACCTTTATCGCAGAAGGACGGTTGCGGCCTGAAAAAGCCCTGAAGATAGACGAGGTGATCCAGTTCGTAATTCGGGTGACGTATTCTTGGACTCCAGACGATAAAAGAGGATTCGAGACCATGGTATTGGTGGGACAGTCCCGCCCAGGCGGGATTGCCTGTCTATCAAGAAATGACAGGCAAGATGCCTATCCCACCAAAGCTGTCCGACTGTTGGAGGAGGTTTCGGGCATGAAACTGAGTAAGCTTCTGATCTACCTGTCAATTCTGGCGGCATTGGCCGCTTATGTTTACTTCGTGGAGATAAGACACAAGCAGGAACAGCAGGTAATCGAGGAGAAGGCCGCCAAAATAGTTCATCTGGAAAAGGATAAGATAGTAGAGATTGAGCTTCTATCGCGAGACAAAGAGAAGATCGAACTCAAAAAGCCGTCCGATACATGGGTCTTGACTTCCCCGGTCAAAACAAAAGCAGACGAGTCCGCAGTAGCTTCCCTTCTTCATTCCATTACGGATGCCAAACCGGAAAAAGTAGTTTCGGAAAAGGACGTAAAATGGGAAGACTATGAACTGGACAAACCTGAATTCGCGGTCGCTCTAGGCACCAAAGACCAAACGGCCGAAGTCCGTTTCGGCTCAGCCAATCCAGCCAAGACTTCCTACTATGTCAGAGTTGACAAGCAACCGAAGCTTCTCCTTGTAGCGGACACCTTGAAGAAACAGCCTTAATAAGTCTGCCTTTGACTTACGGGATAAGACAGTCGTGGGACTAGTCCCAGACCAGGTGGACCGTATAGCCATTTCCACCGAGGGAAAGGAAGTGGAGCTTCAACGCGAGCCTAAAGACCAGTGGACAATGGTAAAACCTGAACGAATTCGTGCGAAGGCCGCCATCATCGCCCTCAACTTGAGGACCCTCACCAACCTCACGGCGAAGAGCATCATAGATGACCCCGCTAAGGACGGAGACCCATACGGCCTGAATAACCCGCAGGAGACGATTCTCATGGCGGGAAAGGAGCGAGAGCAGACACTACTTATAGGGGTTCCTCAGAAAAAGGAGGCTGCTCCAGGCGCCGAACCGGACCGCTATGCCCGCATAAAGGGACAGGACACTGTTTACGTACTCGATGGCCGGGCATTGAAGAGCCTGAAGACGAATCCCGATGAGCTTAGAGACCGGTCACTGCTGACCTTCAACCCCGCGGACATCGAGAAGTTGGAAATCAGTCTGGACGGCAAGACATGGCTTGCGGCCAAAGACAAGGACAATAAGTGGAGTTTGGAGCAGCCTGAAAAGAAAGAAAAGCTGGACGCGTGGCCTGTCACCGGCATACTATGGGATATCAAAGACTTGGAGTGGAAGTCCATGACCAAGCCGGCGCCGGCGGACCTGGCTTCTGTTCACCTTGACAAGCCGCGACTTACGGTGACTCTTTTCAAGAAAGGGGATAGCGAACCCCTGCTCTTGAAAGCCGGCTGGCAAGCCACCGCCGAAAAAGAGGGGCAAAAAGAGGCAGCGAAAAAGGACGGCCAAACGCCCGGTCCTGAACAGCAGCCGTCAGCCGAGAAAAAAGTAGAGCCACCCATTAAAGGAACGACCGCCGAGGTGACCCCTGACAAAGCGGCGGCCCCTGAAGGGGTTAGCGTCCTGGTCCAGCCTCAAGAGGAACAGGGAGCAATATTCGCCATAGATGGCAGCTTTGTGTCACGTCTGCGCACTGGTCTCGAACGGCTGACGGAAAAGAAGTGATGATACCATTTGGCTCTCGGATAGTAAGAATCGGCGAGGAGCAACATACAAGGTCAATGGCACGCATCATCCGATGGCCGTCGTGTTTGAGGAGCCAGGGATCTGGGGTGTGTCATACAGGTTGGCGATCAAACGATAAGCAATCCAAATCCAGCACGGATCTGGCAAAGCCCAGTTCCGTGGCACCCCTGACCTGACGTTGACCGGAGGTTGGGTGCCACTGACCTGAGAGCCGTCCGTGGCGCCAGGTCGGTGCCAGTTTCGCTACCAACCGAATTCTCACTGTACGAGGCGAACTCGCAAAAGATCCGTTTTTGCTTTAACGGATTATGCATAATTTGACCGTGAACAAGTGTAGGTCACGCTGTTGACAAATTACTGAGCGCCTGCGTGCCGCGGTTCATGAATGTGGAGGCGCATTGGTATTATGCGGCCGGGGCAGTTTTCCCTTTTTCAAGTCTGCGCCGTTCTTCGTCACGTATTTCCCGACGGAGCAGCTTTCCGACCTTGGACTTGGGCAGCATGTCACGAAATTCTATGTACGAGGGGACCTTGTACGAGGCGAGACGCTCTGAACAAAACTTGATCAACTCAGCTGCGCCCACGCCTTTCGCGTCGTCCTTCAACACAACAATAGCCTTGATACGTTCGCCCACCTTCTGGTCGGGTATCCCCACAACACAAGCCCCTACTACCACCGGGTGATCTTGTAGGACAGCCTCGACTTCCGAAGCAGATACGCGGTATCCTTTATGTTTGAGAATGTCGGCAGATCGTTCGACGTAAAAGATTTCACCGTTGTCTCCGGCTCGCACAAAATCGCCCGTCCGATAATAGATCTCGCCCGCGATAGGCACGAAGGAGGCCTTCGATTCATCAGGCTTATTCACGTACTCCTTGAGAGTGAACTCCGAGGTGACCAGAAGCTCCCCAACTTCACCGGGAGGTGCGTCCTCCAGTGTGGCGGGGTCAACGATCTTGACCCTCCTGGATGGCAACGGAATCCCTATGGACATGGGGTTCGGTTCGCCTGCGTCCGGCCGAGAATAGCTTACGTGTCCTGCCTCGGTCGAACCGTAGACCTGATAGATGGAGACTCCGACACGTTCCTTCCATCGGGACAGGACTTCTCTGGGCAGGACGTCGCCTCCGCAATAGCAGTAGGTCAGCGAGCCTAGATCATATGTCTCCTGCCGGTCGTTTTCCAGGATCATGCGGTAGAGAGCGGGAACGCCCAACATCATGCGCACGTGATACCGTTTCTATGGCAGCCAGAATGGCATCCACTTGAGGCACCGGCATCAAAACGGTTGTATTGCCCTGATTGAGTCCCACCGCCATCATTAGTCCCAGGGCCATAATGTGGAACAAAGGGTTGATGGCGATGTACACGTCTTTGCCGGGCCTCAGGTGGCCACCGAAAACGTGGTCGCTGACATCATTGACGTAGGAAGTGTGCCCCCAGTGGTTGCCGGGTACCCCTTTGGGAAATCCCGTAGTGCCCCCCGTGTACAAAATGTAGGAAAGATCCGTTTTGGGCTCGATTTCCACTTTGGGCGGCTGGGCTCGGCTCTTCAGCAAGCTCTTGAAGGTCACAGTTTCGGCCCCGCCTTGGACTTTGCCGTGAGGAGCCTTGTCGAACAACATGGCCACAGATCTCTTGTGCCAAGAAAGCAGATCCAAGAGATTGGTCACGATAATGTGCTCAATGTCTGTAGTCGGGCAGTATCTCCTGACGTACCCGTAAGTTGGTATCGTGACAGATTATCGTGCGGGCACCTGAGTCTTTGACCATGTACTCGAGTTCATGGGAAGTGTAGATCGGGGAGACGAGCACAGCGGCTACGCCGATCTTTTGCGCGGCCAGAAAAGCGATCACGAACTGCACCGAATTGGACAGGTAAACAACTATTCGGTCGCCTTTCTTAAGACCCAGTCCAGCCAGTCCTGTGGCAAAACGATCCACCATGTCCTTGAGGCTCGCGGTATGAGAACTTGTCCCCAAGGAAAATAATTGCCGTATGGTCCGGGTACTTGGCGCATGCCTGCTCGAACCGAGTGAAAGTGTACTCCGCCTGCACCGGAGGCCTCCTAGTCATGACCCGAAGTAGGCTGACTTCACGTCAGGGTTGTCCATTAGTTCCTGTGTTGTCCCTTCAACTACCGAAGCCCCATTTTCCAGGATGTACCCATAGTCGATGATGGGCATGATGGGCCGTGCATACTGCTCTGAGACAATTATGGATGTGCCTCGCTGGTCTCGGATTTCTTTTATGGATTTGGCCAACAGGTATTGAATGGCAGGGCTCAGCCCGAGGAGCGGTTCATCCAGAAGCAGCAGTTTCGGCTGTGCCATTAGGGATCTGCCGATTGCGAGCATCTGCTGTTCGCCGCCGCTGAGGAATCCGCCCAGACGATCAACCAAACGCTTGAGCGGAGAGAAAATGGTAAACACATAGTCGAGCGTTTCTTTCGCCTGTTGCTTGGTCGCCAAGTAGCCCCCGATTTTAAGGTTTTCCAGCACGGTGCTCTCAGGAAAAATCCGCCGACGCTCGGGACAGAGGATGATGCCGGCGCGTGCACGGTCGAGGGTTTCCAAGCCATTACAGACTGCCCCAGGAACGAGACTTGACCGCGAATGGTGATTCTCTCACCACCCGCCATCTCTTCCTTTCGCTGGATGTCGAGCATGATGCCCGAGAGCGTGTACATCAGGGTGGATTTCCCCGCGCTGTTAGCTCCGAATACGCCGATAATTTGATTCGTTCGCAACGGAGGCTGACGTTGTTCAGGGCGAGCATGTTCTCGTAAAAGACCATGAGCCCGCTGGCTTCAAACATAGTCGTACACCTCCTCGGATCCGAAGTAAGCCTCCTTGACCTCTTTGTATTCCATCACTTCGTCGGAGGTACCTTCAGCGATTTTGCAGCCGAAATTCAGGACGACAACCCGCTAGGTCAGTCGAAAAAGCTCGCGCAGTCGGTGTTCCACCATGATGAGGGTTATGCCTTCCATCTGGAGTTTTTCCATGAGCGGAACCATGCTGGCCATTTCGCTCATGCTCAGACCGGAAAAGACTTCGTCGCAGATGATGACTTCAGGTCTGAGAGCGAGACAGCGAGCCAGTTCCAGCCGCTTGAGGTACCCGGTAGGCAATGAAGAAGCCATTTTGTAGGGAACATAGGAATCTCGTTCAAAGCCAATCTCTTCCAAGATGTCTACTGCAACCGTGTCTCGGCTACCCATTTTCCCACCGCCTCTCCATCCGCCCGTGCGGCGGGCGCGTGGAGAAAAGAGCGGCACTATGAGATTCTTGAAAGCAGGCAAGCTGAAGTACGGTCGCATCACCTGGAATGTGCGGGTTAGACCCAGGTCAGCGATTTTGTTCGGATTCCAACCGGTGATGTCTCCGCCCTTGAAGAGTACTCTACCATTATCCGGCTTGATAAAACCTGTGATTGTGTTGACCAGCGTTGTTTTGCCCGAGCCGTTGGGACCGATAATTCCCACTATGTCGCCTCTGTTGACCTCGAGGCTAACGCTGGAAAGGGCTAGAACTCCTCCGAATTTCTTGGTCACATTGTCTACAACCAGCAGAGGCCCTTTGTCCGACGCTTGCTCTATGTCTGCAGACATGCCTTATCTCCTCGGGTATTTCTGTGGGAATCTTTCCGGAT
>CAWBBA010000006.1:0-28076 GCA_963786905.1 uncultured delta proteobacterium
CGACTATCAGGACAAAGAAAGTGGGAGTTAACAGGCGTTATGCGTTAATTTGAAATTAGTATGGCCAGTTGTGGACCTCTCAGAAGGCCAAGAAGGCAATCAAAGTCCCACTTTGCTAAAGGGGGATTTAGGGGGATTTCCAATGTGTTAGATCAAAATCCCCCCTGTCCCCCCTTTACCAAAGGGGGGAACGTACTGGTTAAGTTAACGCCTATGAGTTTACCGGGTAGGTCGGGTCGTGCCCGACGCAATCGGCGGCCGCGTGCTGCCCTACCTGTTCCAGCAGAGCCGTAGAAGAGCGATGGAAGACTTATTGACTCAAATTGCCAGGGCGGTCGTGTCCGGACTGATGATGGGCATGGTCTTCGGCCTCGTGGCCTTGGGCCTGACCATCATCTTCGGGGTCATGGACATTGTGAATTTCGCCCACGGCGAATTCTTGATGATAGGCATGTACTGCGGCTTGCTCACCGCCACAGGGCTGCATGTTGACCCCCTATTCGGTTTGCCGGTGGCTGCGGTTGTCGGCTTCCTGCTTGGGATCGCCAGTTATTACGGGCTGGTGCGCTTTCTCTTGCGCGGCCCCGTTGTGGCACAACTTTTTGGCACATTCGGGTTCATGCTTTTCTTGCGCAACATGGCCTTGATGATCATGGGAGCTGACCCCCGCAGCCTGCACCAGGGCATTCTTGTGGGCAAGTCATTTGTCATCGGTCCAGGCCTCGTTATCGAGCTTACCAAGCTCGCAGCAGGGGGCCTCTCGCTGGCGGCCTTTGCGGGTACGTGGTGGTTGATGAACCGGACCAAGATGGGCAAGGCCCTTACAGCCACAGCCTTGGATGCTCAAGCCACGCGGTACATGGGAGTCCCCACCGACAAGATGAACGCCCTTGCGTGGGGTCTGGGCGGACTCACGGTGGGCGTTGCCGGGGCGTTGCTGGTCAATTTCTGGCCGGTGGATCCTAACGTGGGCCTATTGTTCACTATGATCGCCTTTACGACTGTGGCCCTCGGCGGTTTCGGCTCCATCCCCGGCGCTGCGGTCGCCGGCTTGATTGTTGGGCTCATGATCAATTTGGCCCCAATCTGGGACGCCTTGAGCATGTTCATGGGGATCGAATACCTGAAGGGCGGTCAGCTTCATCAGTTCAAATACTCCTTTGTGTACCTGGCCTTCTTCCTAATCATGGTCTTCAAGCCACGGGGTCTCTTCGGTTGGAAGTACTGAAAAGCGCTTTTGATTTCTCGGATTTCCCCAGGACCGATCTATGGGTGGCCAAGACCGTCGCTGTCTTTCTGCTCGTTTTCCCTGTCTTGCCTCACTCCAGCTTTGCAATGGCCACCATGATTCAGTTTCTCATGTTCTCGGTTTACGGCATGGGCTGGAACACCATTGGCGGGTACGGCGGCCAGGTCGATTTAGGCAAGGCCCAGTACACGTGGGCATCGGGGCTTACACCACGGCTGTGATGATGATCCGCTGGGATGTGCCTTTCTGGGTGTCGCTCCCCATCGGCATGGCTCTGGCGATTTGCTGGAGCTTTATCATAGGTTATCCGTTGTTCCGGCTGAAGGGCCACTACTTTGCCATAGCTACCATCGCCACTTCTTTGATCCTCAAAGACCTGTTCGAATCCTGGTCGTTCATAGGCGGGGCAAGGGGCTTGAAGATTCCTCTCAGAGGAGATATGCCGAACTTCCTCTACATCCAGTTCCGGCAGGACTATTACTACTATTACATTATACTGGCCTTCTTTTTTGTCGGCCTGTTTTACCTGAATTGGTTCCGTAAAAGCCGCATCGGGTTCCAACTGCGTTGCCTCCGGGACAATGAGGAGGTTGCCCGCAGCCTCGGGATCGACGCCCATTGGGCCAAGATCAAGGCCTACGCGACTGCCACCGCTTTTGTGGCCGCTGTCGGGTCTTTCCACGCGTGTTACAATTTCAATATCGAACCTGAAGACACCATGAGTCTGGATTTGTCGGTTCTGATAGCCTTAATGGCAATGCTGGGCGGCGCGGGGAGCTTGTGGGGGCCGATTCTGGGCGCGGCCATTCTGGTGCCGATGAAGAACTATCTTGGCGCGTGGTTCGGGGCCAAGGCTGGACTGGTGGGGCTCGATCTGATTATCTACTCGACCATCATTATGCTGGTGGCCGCGTTTGAGCCGCGGGGTGTCTGGGGCCTGATCACCCGATTGCGACAGAGGCGGAGGGTGTGATGGCCATTCTCAAGGTCCAGGGTTTGGGGATGAGTTTTGGCGGGTTGCGGGCCAACTGGAACATTTCGTTTCAGGTGGCTGAAGGGGAAATGGTCGGCCTCATAGGCCCCAATGGCGCGGGCAAATCGACGCTCTTTAACTGCCTGGCCGGCCTTTACACCCCCACTGCGGGAAGGATATTTTTTCGAGACAAAGATGTTACCGGGTTGAAACCGTATGACATGGCCAGGCTGGGGCTGGCTCGGACATTCCAGGTCTATGTGGCCACAGGCGACCTGAATGTGGTGGAAAACATTATGGTGGGGAGCTTTCTGAGGACCAGTTCCCGCCTGAAGGCCAGAGCCAAGGCCGAGGGCCTTATGGAGAAGATGAACCTGGCCGATGTGGCCGGTGAGCGACTGGCCAATCTTCCGGTTGCTGCTCAGAAACGGGTGGCCATGGCCACGGCGTTGGCAATCGATCCGGTACTGCTTCTCCTGGATGAAGTGGCCGCGGGGTTGAATCGGTACTGAGATCGAGCAGATGATTGAAGTCATCCGTTGGGTGCACCGGGATTTGGGAATTACCGTGATGCTCGTCGAACACGTTATGGAACTGGTCATGAAGCTGTCCCAGCGGGTGCTGGTACTGGATTGCGGGCAACTTATCGCCGAAGGAGAGCCGTCAGACATTGTACAGCGGCCCGAGGTGATAAAAGCATACCTGGGAGAACGCTACGTGGCCGAGCACGGGACACAGAAATCCCCAGGTGTCGAATAGCTATTCACTTATGGGTGCGGAGAGAGCAGGCTGTTTTTTCAGCGGCTTCTGTGAGCACTCCAAAATCCCCCTTTGTCCCCCTTTAGAAAAGGGGGATAAAGCAAATCCCACACCCCCCTTTGTAAAGGGGGGCAGGGGGGATTTTGCTCAAGTTACCAAATGGTCACGGAGTCGAATCCGTCTCAGACATTTGGTAAACGAGGACTGACTTGAACTTGAACGCAACCGTTTCTCCCATTCTGAAGTTAGAAGATGTCAAAGTCCGCTATGGAGGCGTCCCGGTGGTTCAGGGCATAAGCCTTGATGTTTTTCCACAGGAGACGGTTTCTGTCGTGGGGGCAAATGGAGCGGGAAAGTCTACTCTCCTCAAGGCCATCATGGCGGCCCAACCGCCGTACGCCGGACGGATAACCTTTGAAGGTAAAGAAATCCAGGCCCTACGCACGGAAGATATTGTCAGAATGGGCGTTATCTACGTGCCTGAGGATCGGAAACTGTTCAAGCCCCTGTCCGTGGAGGAGAACCTCCTCATGGGCGCTTACACTATTGAAGGATGAAGATCGAAAACAGGCGAATTTGGAATTTGTCTACAACATGTTCCCGGCCCTGAGAGACCGAAGAATGCAACCTACAGCCACCATGTCCGGAGGCGAACAGCAGATGGTGGCCATCGGCCGAGGGTTGATGAGCAACCCAAAGATTCTGATGCTGGATGAGCCATCTCTCGGCCTCGCCCCGGTCCTTGTCGATGAGGTCCTGGACACGGTGCGCAAATTGAAGGAGCAGGGTCTGACGATCCTCCTCGTGGAACAAAACGTACGTGAAGCGCTGGAAATCTCCGATCGAGCATACATAATACAAACCGGCCGGATCACCAGGCAGGGACCCGCATCGGAACTGCTCCGATCAGATGAGATACGGAAAGCATTCTTGGGGATGTGATGACTCACCGCAGAGTGCGCAGAGAACGCAGAGGATTGACAGAATTCCTGGCGCATCATTGTGTTACGGGGTTTGCCAGCGCCCTGGTCTGGGCACCATTGACAACCCTTGAAAACCGTCACCGCGGACTCCGATCCGGGGTCCAGGTCGGTGGGCAAGTAGGCCCGCTTCTGACGGCATTTGGTTAGAACACGCGTCCCTGCCGGTCCGTTTTCTGGATTCCGGCGTTCGCTTGAAAGTGCGTTCCCATTATGCAGGAGTTGATAGAAACCTGGTGCCACGGATGTGCCGAAGGCTCATCCGTGCTCGGCCATAGGGCAATAACCAGCAAGCACGGATGAGTCCCGCGGGGCGGAACACATCCGTGGCACCAGACTCTATCGCAGCACTTTCATGTTCCGTTGTGACTAACAGGTCATGGTGGTTCGCCGGAATGACGAGCACTAGGCTAAACGGAAACACGGTCAGGGTTTGCGAATTCGTTGGACCGTGCCCATTATGGTACTGTGAGAACCAACAGAAACATGTCCGCAAGAAAAGATAAACCTGTCAAAGCAAAGAAATCCAGTTCCAACATTAGTTTTTATCCCGCCTGGTGCAAACGGTGCGGCAACTGCGTTGCTTTCTGCCCGAAGCAAACCCTCGAAATGGACGAATGGGGTTATCCTTACGTAGCCAATCCAGAGAGCTGTATTTCCTGCCACCTTTGTGAAAAGCTCTGCCCGGATTTCGCGATTATGGTGGGGGAAGAGGCTCCGTCTAGCGTCGCTCAGCGTGCATCGACAGGCCCCTCGCCCGGCACGGAAGGCTCGCCGGTGAGCCCACACCACAGTCCTGAGCGCCTCGCTCCAACACCCAAGCACGAGGAGGAAGTCGATGAGTAAGAATCGTGGCCGCCTCCTCCAGGGTAACGAGGCTATAGTTCAAGGGGCTCTGGCAGCAGGCTGCAACTTCTACGCGGGATATCCCATAACCCCGTCCAGTGAGATCATGGAACTGATGAGCGTCGAATTGCCCGTTCGCGGAGACATCTTCATCCAGATGGAGGATGAGATAGCGTCGCTGGGCGCGTGTATCGGCGCAAGTTTGGCCGGTCGCAAAGCCATGACTGCCACGAGCGGCCCCGGCTTCTCTTTGATGCAGGAAAACCTTGGTTATGCATGCATAGCTGAAGTTCCGGTGGTGGTAGTGAATGTCATGCGTCTTGGGCCATCTACCGGCATGCCTACCAACGTGGCTCAGGGTGACGTGCAGCAGGCACGCTGGGGCACTCATGGAGACCACCCGGCCATAGTGCTCTGTCCGGCTACGGTAGCCGAGTGCTTCGATGTCGCCGTAACCGCATTCAACCACGCGGAGCGATTCCGCACACCGGTGATACTACTTGCTGACGAAATGGTGGCGCACACGCGAGAGAAGGTGGTCCTGCGAGGGTCCGACGAAATAGAGGTCATCAACCGTCGCCGTCCTACTGTGCCGCCGGACTGGTACGTGCCGTATAAGACCGATGGAAGCCTTATACCGCGCCTAGCGGACCTCGGCGAGGGGTATCGTTATCACGTAACCGGTCTGACTCACGACGAGCGAGGATTCCCCACCAGAAGACAAGATGAGGCCGCGCCGTTTTACACCAGGCTGTTCGCTAAAGTCAGCCGTCAATTCGCATATTTGGAGATGGTAAAGCAGTTCCAACTGGAGGATGCTGAACTGGTGATCATCGCCTACGGATGCGTGGCTAGGGCCGCGCAAGCCGCGGTCCGCCTGGGCCGAGAACGCGGCCTGAAACTAGGCCTCCTGCAACTAGTGTCGCTATGGCCTTTTCCACGGCGGGCAGTCTCAGAGGCGCTTACGGGCAAGAAGGCAGCGCTGGTGGCCGAACTCAACTTGGGCCAGCTTAGGCGGGAGGTCCTTCGGGTAAACGACGGCCGCACAGCCGTGCTGGGGCTGAACAAGGTTGACGGAACCATGATTACTCCAGAGGAGATTCTGAACCGCTTGCGAGAATTAAAATGACTCCCCAAACAAACAGAAGCGTGGTCTACGATTGGCTGCGCCATGACAAGAAATTTCCCCATGTCTGGTGCCCCGGATGCGGCCTTGGAATACTGTTGGGTTCGCTTGTCAGGGCGTTCGTGCAGAGCGGCCTGAGCAAGGATCAGGTAGTTCTGGTGTCCGGTATCGGCTGCGCAGGAAGATTACCGGTATACGTGGACGTGGGCAGCGTCCACACTACACATGGTCGGGCGCTCACATTTGCTACCGGCATCAAGCTGGCAAAGCCGGAGCTTACGGTCGTGACCGTCATGGGGGATGGTGATGCTATGGCCATCGGCGGGAACCACCTGATTCACGCGGCACGCCGCAACGTAGACATCGTCGCGATTGTAGTCAACAATCAGACCTACGGCATGACCGGGGGCCAGTACAGCCCTACCACTCCATTGGGCTCCAAGGCCACTACCGCTTGGTTCGGAACAATCGAACCCTCCTTTGACATCAGTGCTCTGTGTGCCACCGCGGGAGCCGTATTCGTAGCCCGCACGACCGTTTTTCACGTTGACCGGATGGATAAACTCCTGGTACAGGCCGTAAATAAGCGCGGATTCAGCGTAGTGGAAGTACTGTCCCCCTGCTACACCAATTTTGGGCGGCAGAACCGATTGGGCTCGAACGTGGAGATGATGAAGCAATTCAGGGTATCTGGCGTGCCGGTTGACCGCTGGGAAAAGATGAGCGAATCAGAGCGTAGCGGGCGCTTTCCCATTGGGGTGCTGGTGGACCGAGACCTCCCGACGTATCTCGATTCTTATCGGGGTGCGTGTGAGACCGCTGCTAAATGGCGTGCGGAGGGGAAAATATGAGGCACAAGGCGCTCGCTCCGTTGCCTTTCTCGCGCATAGAGGTCCGCCTTGCAGGCTCGGGGGGCCAAGGATTGATATTGGCAGGTCTGGTGCTGGCTGAAGCCGCGGGGATTTATGATGGACGGGAAGTAGCTATGGTCCAGTCGTACGGCCCCGAGGCACGCGGGGGTACCAGCAAGGCCGAGGTCATCATCAGCGATACTCCCATCGATTACCCGCTGTGCACTCAGGTGGATCTTCTGCTGACCCTCAACCAGGAGGCTTGCGACACTTATTGCTGGGATCTAAGACCCACAGCGTGGATACTGGTGGATGGCGATCTTGTCACGCACCCTCCTACCAGCCGGGCCATTGCTTTACCTTTTACTGCAATAGCCCGGGACAAACTCAAGAAGATCATGGTGGCTAACGTAGTGGCGTTAGGAGCTATCTCGGAATTGACGGGGATCGTCACGAGACGCTCGCTGGAGAAGTCGCTCCTGAGCCGGGTGCCTCAAGGGACCGAAGATCTGAACAAGAAAGCCCTCAGTCTCGGGGTGAAGCTAATACGTCAGTACAGCGGACAGCAAAATGCCGAGGACGACCAGGATTTGGGCGCTGACAGCCTTTAGCGGAAAACCCGCGTCAGGCCAGTTCCTCGATTATTGCGTCGTCCTTAATATCAATGCAGCCAATCACACTTTGGGCAGCAGGGCAGCGGACGAGATAAGTTGCAAGGGCTTCTTTCGCGGCATCCACCTTGCCTCTCGGTACCTTCAAATGGTACTTCACTCTAATATTGGTGATCTTTAGCACGTTGTTCACGTTTTCTATGTCGCCTTCCGCATCCACCCAGTAGTTTTCCTGTGGCGTGTCAATTTGCTTTTCGGCCAGGACCCTGGCCAGGGTACCTGTCATTCAGGCAGCTACAGCGGTGACGATATGGTCCAGCGTGGCCGCGTGTTCTTCACGGGGTTCGATCCCGTAGAATTTCTTGATGCCACCGTGGACTCCATAGCGGACTTCACCGGGGAAGCCTTCAATAATGGCCTTTCTCGTAGGCCCTTCCTCCCTGACGATTCTGCTTCTGCACGTGTGCACAACAGTCCCCATGTTTCTCTCCTTTCGACTTTCAGCCGAGAGCCCCAATATCGAAACTCAGCGGTTGATTGACCCGAGCCGCAATTTCTGACGTCTTGACCCGGACTCTAGCACGGGACGCTGCGTGCGTCACTTCGCTCGGGATTTCTCGCAGTCGCTATAAGCTGGCTGCCGTGGATTCATCTCTTCCTCATTCCTAACTTGCGACCTTTTTTCTGAGACTTAGACTTGGTATGCTACCGGTCAACGATTCTGCCTATCTCATGAATCCCGATACGTGGCAATCTCGAGGGAGAGGCTGCTATGAAAGATGAAGACAGATCCACAGAACAACTCCTCAACGAATTAATGCAGCTTCGCTCCAGGGTGGCTGAACTGGAGGAATCGGAAGCGAAGCTACTGCATACTGAAAAGTCACTCAGAGAGAGCGAACAACGTTATCGCTCGTTATTCGATAACATGCTTGACGGTTTCGCCTATTGCAAGATGCTTTTTGAAGACGGCAAACCGTTGGACTTTATCTATCTCGATGTCAACGACGCATTTGAGAGATTGACAGGTTTGAAGGATGTCGTTGGGAAGAAAGTGACCGAAGTGATACCGGGCATAAGAGAATCCGATCCGGAATTATTCGAGATTTATGGGAGGGTGTCCTTAACCGGCAATCCGGAGAAGTTCGAGACTTATGTGGATTCCCTGGGAATTTGGTTCTCTGTCTCTGTATATAGCACGGAGAGAGAATACTTTATTGCTGTCTTTGACAATGTTACCGAACGCAAAGGCGCGCAAGAGGCTTTGAAAAGTAGTGAGCGGATGATGAGAGGCATCTTGTCCGCTTCTCCTGTCGGCATAGGTCTGACCAAAGGCCGGGAGATCCAATGGGTGAACGACGCCTGGTTAAGGATGTTCGGCTTTGGAGACGATCGTGAATGCGTTGGACGAAGCGCCAGAATCGTGTATCCCTCCCAAGAGGAATATGCCCGTGTAGGAGCATTGCTTTACGAAAGGCCCGCACCAGACGTGGTTTCGGAAGCCTATGCCGACTTTATGAGAAAAGACGGCTCTGTCTTTCATGGTCTGATAAGAACCAAGGCCCTGAATCCTTCTGATCCCGCCGAGGGAGAAATCGCAGCCATTTCCGACTTATCAGACAGAAAACAGGCCGAGGATTCCCTTAGCGAAAGTGAGCAGAGACTGGAACTCGCCTTGTGGGGAGCTGACCTCGGCCTATATGACTGGTATGTTCAGAGCGGCAAAGCTGTTGCGAATCAACGTTCCGCGGAGATGGTAGGATATTCACTCGATGAGATTGAGCAGAGCTTTGATTTCTGGAGGAGCCTTCTAGATCCTGAAGATATCCCTAGAGTTCTGGAAAACGTGTCTAACTACCTGCAAGGGCTTACCGATTACTATGAAGATGAGTACCGGGTCAGGACCAAGTCCGGTGAACGGAAATGGATTCTTTCGCGCGGCAAGGTTGTAGAGCGTGACAAGGACGGCCGAGCGGTACGAATGGCCGGAACCTATCTTGACATAAGTGCCCGCAAGCATGCCGAACAAGCGTTAATTGACAATGAAGCCCGATACAGAGCGCTTTTTGAAAATATGAGAAATGGGGTCGCGATATACGAGGCAGTCGATAACGGTGAGGACTTCGTCTTGGTCGATTTCAACAAGGCAGCGGAGACCATAACCGGATGGTCACGAGATCAAGTCATTGGGAAGCGCGTCTCGGATGTATTTCCAGGGGTAAAGGAATTAGGCCTCTTCGAGGTGCTGCAGAGGGCCTGGCGCACAGGAGAGCCTGCCCATCATCCTGTGAACAAGTATCAGGACGAAAGAATTGAAATATGGGTGGAAAATTATGTCTGCAAACTACCTTCGGGCGAAATTGTGGCGGTATTCAGTGATGAAACCGAGCGTAAGCTAGCTGAGGAAGCACTGCGGGAGTCCGAAGAAAAATACCGTCAAGTAGTGGACAAGGCTCAGGAGGCAATTTTTATAGCCCAAGACGGCATGCATCGATTTGTTAATCCAAAGGCCGTCGAACTTTGGGCATACTCCAAGGAGGAATTGCTTTCCAAACCGTTTGCAGAATTCATTCATCCCGATGACTGGGAGATGGTGCGTTCGCGGCACACTAGAAGAATGCAGGGAGAAGAGTTACCGAGCCGTTATTCCTTCAGGATATTGCGTAAAGATGGAACAGCGAGATGCGTTGAGATTGACTCGGCCACGATCTCTTGGGAAGGAAGGCCCGCAGCCCTTGTGTTCATGACGGACATCACCGAGCGTTTGCGGATGCAGGAGGCACTCGCAGAAAGCGAAGAGTGGTACCGCACCCTTGTGGAAGAGAGTTTTGACGGCGTATTCGTCCAAAAAGGCTTTAAGATAATATTTGCGAGTTTGAGACTGCACCAGATGCTGGGCTATTCTGTCGGAGAACTGGAAGGTCTGGATCACTGGGTAGTTTATCATCCGGATTATCAGGGAATCACTCGCGAGAGAGCTGTCGCTCGAATGCGCGGTGAAGAAGTAGTCTCACAATATGAAGTAAAGTTGCAGCGGAAGGACGGGACATCCTTCGAGGGAGAGATCAGCGCCAGACCGGTGACAGTGAAGGGTGAGTTGGGTGTGCAAGTGTGGGTCCGGGATATCTCTAAGCCTAAGCGTTCGGAGGAAGTCCAAAGGCGCTTGGCGACAGCGGTTGAACAGGCGGCTGAAGCGATCGTGGTTACTGATACCAAAGGGAGTATTCAATACGTGAATCCCGCGTTCGAGAGGATTACGGGGTACACACGGGAGGAAGCTCTTGGCCGGAACCCAGGCGTGCTGAAGAGCGGCGAGCATGATCAGAAGTTCTACAAGAATCTCTGGGACACGATCAAACGAGGGGATGTTTGGACAGGCCGATTTACCAATAGAAAGAAGGATGGAAGTCTCTATCATGAAGAAGCCACTATTTCGCCGGTACGCGACTCAAGTGGCACGATCGTAAGCTTTGTGGCTGTAAAGCGCGATGTAACTGAGCACATTCAACTTTCCGCGCAACTTCTTCAGGCGCAAAAGATGGAGGCTGTCGGGACACTTGCGGGCGGAATTGCGCACGACTTCAACAACCTACTCCAGGTCACTTTGGGTTATTCGGAATTGCTGCTCGCGGAAAGAGATGAAGACGACCCGGAATACGCAGATCTCTCCAGAATAGTTCAGGCGGCTAAGAATGGGGCAGAACTTGTGCAGAGATTGCTCACGTTCAGCCGAAAGGTGGAGCCTAAGCCTATCCCTCTGGATCTCAACAGACGAATAGTGCAGGTAGAGAAGCTCCTGAAGCGGACCATTCCCAAGATGATCGACATCCAGATGCATTTGTCCGACGATCTTGCGGAAATCAATGCTGACCCTATTCAAATGGAACAGGTGTTGATGAATCTGGCTGTCAACGCTCGTGATGCTATGCCTGATGGAGGCAGGCTCGCCCTTGAGACGAGAAATATCACGCTTGATGATGAATATTGCAAGCTTCATGTCGAGGCAGTTCCCGGAGATTACGTGTTGCTAACGGTTTCGGACACGGGCCATGGCATGGACAAGACCACCGTTGAGCATATTTTCGAACCGTTTTACACAACCAAAGAATTGGGAAGAGGGACCGGGCTCGGCCTTGCTATGGTGTACGGAATCGTCAGACAGCATCAGGGTTTCATAACCTGTTACAGTGAAGTTGGAAGCGGCACGACCTTCAATGTTTATTTCCCGGCGATTGAGGGACATTTGGTGCCTGGAGTGGAGATGACCGCAGTCATGCCCGCATTCGGAACGGAAACGATTCTGCTGGTTGACGATGAAGCCTTCGTGCGTGACCTCGGACAGCGGATTCTCAGCAAGGCAGGATACACGGTTCTTACGGCAGTCAACGGGATCGAGGCACTGGACTTATTTGCAAGCAAGGGAAAGCAAATTGACCTGGTCATCCTCGACCTGATCATGCCCGAGATGGGCGGCGAGGCATGTCTCAAGGAGCTTCTCAAAATTGATCCTGGCGTGAAAGTCCTTGTAGCCAGCGGGTATTCGGCTGACGCTTCCAAGAGAGGGCCCCTGGAACTAGGCGCAAAAGGTTTCGTCAGCAAACCTTTCAGACTCAAAGACCTGCTGGGACAGGTTCGTAAAGTGCTGGACGAGAGCTGATACCGATTTCGAAAAATCGCTATTCTGGATCCGACATTGCTTTTGGCAATCAGGGCAGATCATCCCAAAGCTTACTTCTTCGAACGTACAGTGCCGTCAATTCTCTTCTAAAGCGGCCTGCACCGCGTGAAGCAACTGGCTGATTTCATACGGCTTGTTCACTAAACCCTTTGCATAGGGTTTCACGGCTTCTTTAAGCTCATCGTCAGCCGAAGCACCCGTCGAAATCAAGACATTCACCTGCTGGATCAATCTTCAATAATTCGCCGAGACATTCTTTGCCCCCCATCTCGGGCATGATCAGATCGAGTATCACCAGCGCAATGGTGTCATGCTCCTTCGTATATACCTGCAGAGCCTCTTTTCCATTCACAGCAGTTAGAATATCATATCCGGCTCGTTTGAGGATTCGCACCCCCAAGTCTCTTACGTGATCGTCATCGTCTACCAGGAGAATGGTCTGTTTGAGTCGCCCAAGCAGACGGCAGCGATCTTTCACGCGATCACCCCCCCTGTGCCTCCATTGCAAGAGAGTTGGTTTTAACGAATAATTCTGGGCTCATTCAATAAGTAATTTCGACAATCGTTTTAGTCAGTACTTGCGCGAGCGTGTATCCTAAGGAATGGCGAAAACAGGTCAGGAGATTTGAAAGCCGACAGTTGTATCAAGTCCCCCCCCTCGAAATGGGACTCCTCGCCTGATTTCGTGTCAGCCGCGGGCCGAGCCCATTATTATCTGCACCGCCCGAAAGTTGCGCAGCGGGCGTTTTTAACGCCGGCGTGATCAGGCGTGAACACAACGGGCCGAGCCCTTGTTTCTGAGAGAGCAATGTGCAGACGATGTTCTTCCCCGCAAGTGCACTGGCGCAAATTTGCGGGAGCTTCCACATAGTGCTTCTTCCTCACGCCCTTTCATATCGAAACCTATTCTTTCTTTTTCGTTCATTTCAGCCTCCGAATCAGATCAATTGGCGGGGTGTTACCAGCGCCCCTTCTGCAATTAAGATCTTGCAATAAGCGTAAGCATCCCGTGTCCGACGGGCAAGGACATTTGGACAATGTGGCAACTAAATTATGAAAATGATCGGAGGATTGTTGCTTTTTATCGGGAATCCCTATCAATCGTTCAGGAAGCCGACCGCGCGAGACTCCGACCAGTACTCTCCTGACCCATTGAACGCGAGGAACCCTACATGGCCACCAAAGTCAGTCACCTCGAGAACAAGATGGGCGCTCTCTCGTGCTTCCTGCACAGGATAGGCTGATTCGGCAAGGAAAGGATCGTCGGCCGAGTTGACCAATAAGGTGGGAATAGAGATCTTGCCTAGGAATGGGGCGCAGGAACTCTTTTCATAGTAATCTAGGGCATCCCTAAACCCGTGAAGAGGAGCCGTGTAACGGTCATCGAAATCCTTCAAGGCTTTAATCTGATTGTACCCGTTGTCATCGATGCTACCTGGCATGACCTGCATCTTCATTCTGATTTTCTTATGAAGTAGTCGAAGAAATCGTTTGAGATAGATTCCGCCACCGGATCTGCGTAATCTTGACTTCACATGCCCGAAGGTCGCAAGGTACGGAAAACGCGACCGCTTTCTTGATCAAGCGGTGAAGGTTTCTTAGCCTGCTCTCCAAGGTACTTCAAAATCACGTTTCCCCCCAGGCTGAACCCTATCAGGGCAATGTCCGAGTAGTTGTGTCCTGCGTTCACGTGCGAGATCGCTGTGTGGAGGTCCTGTGTGTCGCCGCTGTGGTAGAAACGGGCCTTTCTATTGCACTCGCCGCTGCATCCTCTGAAATTCAGAGCCACAGCGTCCCAACCTCCACAGTTCAGGGCCTTGACCATCCCCAGAACGTAGTGACGCCCTGAATCCCCTTCCATCCCGTGGAGAACAATGGCCAACCGGCCAGAGCCCACCTTTGACCAGTCAAGGTCCAGGAAGTCGCCGTCCGGCGTGTCTATTCGTTCCCGTTGGTAGCTTACGCCTCTCACTTTGCGGAGCAGGGAGGGCATTATGGTCTGGACGTGAGGATTCGAACAGAGCAATGGCGGTGAATAGGTCGATTTGTCAATTACAGGCATGATCGTAACTCCTGAGGCGAGCAGCCTCCTATCGCCGGAAGAACCACAGCAAAATATTCAGCAGCAAGGTAACAAAAATGCTGATAATAATGCCGGTTGCAAGCGGAAAATGGAACGAAAATCCTGGCCGGTCTACTCTGAAATCACCGGGTAGACTTCCGAAAGGGACCCCTATTTTGCCCGCCAGCCAGATTATGACGCCCACGGCGGCAAGACCTAGACCTAGCCAGACAATCCATTTACCAAATGTTGAGAAGTCCATAGTGCAAAATTGTCTTTTGATAAGATAGTCGGCTCTGCTAAATTGGCCCATACCTACTCACACACTCTTCGGAAGCCGGCCGACATTCGGAAGGGATTGTTTGCAAATACTCGTGTGCGTTGGATAAAGGGTGCGTCTCGCTCGAGCCCGTAAACGTTTATAGTATTTTCGCCAAATAATCTTGTCAAGCGTAGATCCTGGTCGAAGTAAGCTTTCGGTGATGTGGGGCAAGTTTCAGCGGTGCCACACCTGGCAGGGAGGAGCCGACAAATGGTTGAAAAGAAGTTCCACTACGGTTGGGTGGTGATTCTGACGGGGCTGTTAGTGACAATCGGGGCTCATGGCTTTGGCCGCATGTCTTACACCCTTATACTCCCGGCTATGAAGGATGGCCTCCAGTTCAATTACACTGAATTGGGACTTCTGGGTACCGGCAATTTCGTGGGTTATCTGTTGATGGCGATCATAGGTGGGTTCCTGGCAGCTCGCTTTGGAACTCGTGTAGTGATCGCCTTGGCCCTCACGCTCATGGGGATAACCATGATACTCACCGGATTGGCCGAAACCTTCCAATTTGCCTTTGCCATGCGGCTGCTAACCGGATTGGGCAATGGAGCGGCTTACGTGCCGGCCATGGCCTTGGGCTCAGCGTGGTTCGCTGCGGCCCGCAGAGGTTTTGCCACGGGAATCGTTTCCGCGGGCATCGGTGGCGGCACCATGATCGCGGGCCTTGTCGTTCCTGTCCTGCTGGCGGCCTATGGTATCGAAGGATGGCGTTTTGCGTGGTATTACCTCGGCGGTGCGGTCCTGGTGATTGCAGGCGTGGCTGCGCTACTGATACGAAGTCGGCCAGAGGACATGGGATTGACACAGGTCGGCGCAGGCGAACAAGTGGGAACCGCCAATTCTCGAAAAGCCACGGTAGCTCCCCTCGACTGGGGGAGGGTCTACAAGATGGGAAGCGTCTGGTACCTGGGCCTGGTGTACTTTATGTACGGCTTTTCTTACATCATTTATATGACTTTCTTCGCGGCGTACCTTTGCAAGGAAATGGAAATGGCCCCGAGCGAAGCCGGTAGGCTTTGGGCTGTGGTTGGCGGCCTGAGCATCTTTTGTGGAGTAATCTGGGGCGGACTGTCCGACAAGCTTGGACGAGCGGCCGGCTCGGCCCTTGCCTATCTTGCGCTGGGGATCTCCTATGCGGTCTTTGCCTTATTCCAAGTGACGTGGGGCTTCTATCTTTCCGCGCTTATCTTTGGGCTGACTGCGTGGAGCATCCCGACTATCATGGCTGCCACCGCCGGTGATTACGTCGGGCCGCGGCTCGCCCCCGCGGGATTGGGATTCATCACTCTCTTTTTTGGGATAGGCCAGGCGCTTGGCCCGGCAATAGGCGGCTATCTGGCAGACATCACTCGGTCTTTCACAGGTCCTTTTCTGTTGGCGGCTGGCGTGTCGCTGGTGGGCATGGTCTTGTCCCTGGGGCTCAAGCGGATTCGGCATGAGGAATCGTAAGACAATTGCCAAAAACGATGCCCGATTGGAAAAAACCGCAACCTGAATCGTCTTCGGTTTGTCTTTCACAATGGGTTTCAAGCGGTCATTGCGAGGGCTCAAGCCCGAAGCAATCCCCAATCCTGCCAAGAATGAGATTGCTTCGTCGTTTCGCTCCTCGCAAAGACAGGGTAAGCAAATCGGAACAAAATTTGGGAATTATATACTTAACTTCCTTGGTTCCATGCGCCAACAAGAGCAGCGTCTTTAGCCTCTTTTGCCCTTATTCTTTCTTCAATCTCTTGCTCTTGTTTCCGCTTTCGTGCTTCTCGGGCATCGTCTATTTTTCCCATCAACTCAATTAACCAATCCCGGATCAATGGAACCCAAGGGCCATCTTTAATCCACTTCCCGTCTGACCAAACATACACCAGCTCGCCCAGTCGGTCTACCTTCGGGTTTGGGTTCCCATAGGCACGGGAGTCCTGACAACCTCGAAAGATTTTGGCTGAGGGAACTGTGGCAACGCTAATGTGACAATAGTTAAACGTTGAATGATTGCTGACAAGTAGCATTCCTCGGTCATAACGGCAAAGCCGTACCTCTCGGTAAGCGCCGCCCGAGCAGTTATCCAGGTCAAGCCCGGCAAGCTCATGAATAAAGGAATCCATAGCATGTCGGTTGGTAAGAAGCCCCATTCGCCCGTTCGGCTAGTTCAGATTCATTCATATCTTTTTGCCTCCTCGGTAGTTAAGTATATAGTTCCCCAAAATTTGGCACCCGAGGCAAAACACCATTTCGCCGGTGCTTTTATCGAAGTGCTCGGGAGAAGAGCTAGGCCATGAGAGTTCTCCTGATATCCGCCAATAGAGAAGCGATCAATATGCTGACTTGGCCTTTGGGCCTTGCATGCGTAGCTGCTGCAACTCAAAAGGCCGGTTATGAAGTTAAGCTATTGGACTTGATAGAGGCGGATGACCCAAACGCGGCGGTCAATGCAGCCGTTCGTGAATTTCAACCTGATGTCATCGGCATATCAGTACGAAACATAGACGATCAAAGCATGGAGAACACGCAGTTCCTTTTGGACGACGTCAGAGAAGTCGTAGCCGTTTGCAGATCTCTTTCAAACGCGCCCATTGTCTTAGGCGGAGCGGGCTACAGCATTTTTCCCGAGAGTTCGCTGGAATACCTGGGTGCAGACATGGGCATTCAGGGTGAGGGAGAAAAAGCTTTCCCTGCGCTTCTAAAGCGGATCGAGGAGGGCCGGGACTTTTCGGACGTGCCCGGCCTTTACGTTTCCGCGGCGGGACCACAGGGAGAGAGAGCGTTTGCCAAGGAACTCGACGAGTTTGCTCTTCCGGATACCCATTCGCTATCCGCCGCTCGATACCACGATCAGGAGTTTTGGCTGCCCGTTCAGACTCGGCGTGGCTGTCCAATGAAGTGCAGCTTCTGCTCTACGGCAGTCATAGAAGGATGCGCCATCCGAAAGCGATCTCCGGAAGCCGTTGTACAAGTGGCTCGGTGAGTGCGCCGCGGCTGGCTTCAGTCGTTTCTATTTCGTGGATAACACGTTCAATTTGCCTCCATCGTATGCCCGAATGTTATGCTCGAAATTGGTAGAAGCCAATTTGGATATTACCTGGCGTTGCATCCTGTACCCTGTGAAGATTGATGAGGAACTCGTCAGACTCATGGCCGAAGCCGGCTGCACAGAGGTAAGCCTGGGCTTCGAGAGCGGGCACGAGCTACTTCTCCACGGGATGAACAGGCGCTTCAAACTCGACGACGTGCGGCACACGAGTGAGTTGCTCGGCAAGTACCGGCATACGCCGCATGGGGTTCCTGCTGTTGGGTGGGCCGTGCGAAACGAAAGGAATCGGCTCAGGAGAGCCTTGCATTTGCGGACTCTCTGAATTTGGAAGCAATGAAAGTGAGCGTAGGGATCAGGATTTACCCGTACACGGCTCTTGCCGACGCAGCTCTTAAGGAAGGGGTGATTGGACCGGACGACGACCTGCTAATGCCTCGATTTTATGTAGTCGAAGGACTCGAAGGGTGGCTCAGTGAGACGGTAAAGAAGTGGAGCGCCAGTCGGCCTAATTGGATGACGTGAACCCTGGATGCCATCGTTGAAAACTGTGTGGACTGCGAGGAATATTCATCGGGTTGAGAGGAGGACAATATGCCGAAACATGTTGGAATAGTTGCTTGTAGCGCCGAGGGAGCAGCTCTATGCTATCGGACGTTCTGCGAAGAGGCTCTGCGATTATGGGCGAACACATGCACCCGGAAGTTTCGATGCATACTCACCCCTTAGGTGAGTACATGATACACATTCGACGGGGAGATTGGGACCGGGTCGCGGAATTGATGCTTTCCTCGGCGAGGAAGTTGGCCCAAATTGGAGCTCAATTTGCCATCTGCCCTGACAACACGGCTCATGAGGCATTCGATCTAATGATTTCAAGATCTCCCATACCTTGGCTCCACATCGCAGAAGTTGTGGCAAAGGAGGCCAAGAACAGGGGATTTAGGACTCTGGCGCTCACAGGAACCAAGTATTTAATGACAGGACCGGTCTATCCTCAGGCTGTCAACAAGTTCGGGCTCTCCTGTAAGATTCCGGCGGAGACGGATCGAGAGGCCGTGGACGACATCATCTTTAACCAACTTGTCTATGGAATATTCCAGGAGAAATCTCGTCTGTATTTCAATGCGGTTATTCAGAAGCTCAAAGATCAAGGATGCGATGCGGTGATTATGGGATGCACCGAGATACCGTTGCTGGTCGATCCCAATGACTGTCCCTTGCCCACCCTCGATTCCACACGCTTGCTTGCAAGGGCAGCGATAGAAGAGGCATTGAAAGAGGGGTAGGGGAGCGTCAGACTTGTCAATGCTATGGCGTGTGCCAAAAGTCTTGACCTGTTCAGACGTGCAGAACAGATACCCCCAGGTTACAAATTGGTGGGACAGCCCCGAGCGGAACGCGGAGTTGCCTGTCTCTGAAGGACAGGCAGGATGCCCGTCCCCACCGGATTATTCCCAGCGAGGTAGACTGTCCCAAGGCCGCCACAGGGTTTTAGGCCTTGGCGGGCATCGCAAGACCTACTTGGCTAGTTTCATGACATAGCCTAACTGTGGCATATTCCCACAGTCGCGCGTTCTAATCCGCTCTTCGGAGCGCTGTCTGCACGGTCGCTTTTCTTTACAACGTGTCAAAAATCACTACACCTGTAGACCTCTAGGTTGATCGACGCGAATTCCCACTCGTCAGATTATCGGCAGTATAGTCAGGTAGTTGCCTTGGACGGCTTGGCCCGGCCTGCTTAGCTTAACATGGCCCACTCTGTGGCAAATTCCCACAGTCGCACATCTCATCCGCTCGTGGGCTAGTTTTTCCCAGGGTCGTTTTCCTTTACAGCGTGTCAAAATGTGTAACACCGGAGTTTTGACCTATGAATTTCCGCATGGCAAAGTAGCGTCTGTATTTTCAAGCGGTTGCCTCGTCTGAATGTCTTTCAAACCTTGGCATAGGAATTGCTCACCTTAATAGCGGTATCGTAGTTGAGAGGCTGATGCCCAAACTGGAGCGCGGTTCTGGGCCGCCTACTGTTCTGGGCATGGACTCCAGGGCAACAAGGATAAGGTGATGGATCGGCATGGACGAGCCGGTTCCAGAAACGAGAAGCAGACCCTGGGAATGAAGATCATCGTTTCCGGAGGCAGACAGAGCTTAAGAGTGATCTTGGAAGCTCATATTTTAGGAAAAGTACATGCCCCAACCATGAATGTTCTCAACATCTCACACTGAGGGGAGAAACAATGGAAGCAAAAACGCAAGAGTCTCCCAAGCCGGCTGAGGATCGACGATGGCGACTGGTAAATCGTACCATGCGCCTTCATGGCAATGAACCACACGCTCTCATCGAAACCCTTCACGCAGTGCAGGAGTCCTTTGGGTTCCTGGACTTGGACGCTCTGAAATACGTGGCGGGTGCGCTCCAGGTTCCATTGAGTCGAGTTTTCGGAGTGGCCACCTTTTATCACTTCTTTAGCCTTAAGCCACCTGGCGAACACACCTGCGTGGTCTGCAACGGCACCGCATGCTACATCGGGGGAGCGGCCGGGATCTTGAAAGGGATCGAGGGGACCATTGGAATCACACCTGGAGAGACCACGCCGGACGGGAAAATATCGCTGCTGACTGCCCGATGTATGGGTTCCTGCGGTCTGGCTCCGGCGGTGGTGTTTGATGGAGCGGTGCGCGGCAAGATGAACCCGCCTGCCGTGCTTGAACAAATAGGGAGGTGGGACAGCCATGACGCTTGAAGAACTCCAGGAAATAGCAAAGATAGAGAAAGAGAAGCAGGAGGGGTTTCAACATCGTATCAACGTGTGTGTGGCGGCGGGCTGTCTTTCGTGCCAGAGCGACCTGGTCAAGGATGCGCTGGAAAAGGAAGTAAGCCGCCGCGGCCTGGAGAGCTGGTGCGAGGTGAAAGGCGTGGGTTGCCTAGGGCTGTGCACCGCGGGACCCCTTATTGCTATTGAGCCGGAGGGCCCTCTTTACCAGGGAGTACAGGTTTCTGACGCAGGAGAAATCCTCGACGCCCTGGGCGGCAGTCCAATAAGCCGCCTCGACTGTTCAGGGCACATGCCGTTTTTCAAACGTCAGCAAAAAATCGTTTTGGAGAACTGCGGCAAAATAGATCCGGAACGTATCGAGGATTACATTGCCGAGGGTGGCTATGAGGCCCTTTACAACGCTTTGAGAATGATGACTCCTACAGGAGTCATCGAACAAATGGTTCGCAGTGGTTTGCGAGGCCGCGGTGGAGCAGGCTTTCCGACCGGTCTGAAGTGGACGGCGGTTTCCAAAGCGGCTAGCAGCACCAAGTTTGTCATTTGCAACGCGGACGAAGGTGATCCGGGCGCGTTTATGGATCGCAGCGTGTTGGAAAGCGACCCGCATCGAGTTATAGAAGGCATGGCAATAGCGGGTTTTGCCGTGGGCGCCACTCATGGATTCATCTATGTCCGTGCCGAGTACCCCCTCGCTGTCAAGCGTGTCAGGACAGCCATTGCCAAGGCAGAACGCCTGGGATTGCTCGGCAATAACATCTTCAACACGACATTCAATTTCGACGTGAAAATCAGGCTAGGCGCCGGGGCTTTCGTATGCGGTGAAGAAACAGCCCTCATCGCCTCGATAGAAGGCAAACGCGGCGCTCCTCGGCCACGGCCTCCATTCCCGGCTGAGATGGGATTGTGGGGCTATCCGACTCTCATCAATAACGTGGAGACCTTCGCCAATGTTGCGCCGATCATCCGCAAGGGCGGAAATTGGTTTTCAGGCATCGGCACGGAGAAGAGCAAGGGCACGAAGGTCTTTGCACTTGCAGGCCGTGTCAACAATACCGGCCTAATCGAAGTGCCAATGGGCACGAAGCTGCGCGATATCGTCTTCGATATCGGCGGCGGGATTCCTGAGGGGCGCAAGTTCAAGGCTGTGCAAACCGGCGGCCCGTCCGGCGGCTGCATTCCCGAGCAGCACCTCGACATGCCGGTTGATTACGAGTCGTTAGCCAAAGTCGGCTCCATTATGGGTTCCGGTGGCTTGATCATAATGGATGAGACCTCATGCATGGTGGACGTGGCCAAGTTCTTCATGGAGTTCTGCATGAGCGAATCGTGCGGAAAGTGTGTTCCGTGCAGGGTAGGAACAACGCAGATCTACAATCTGCTCTGCAAGATCACCAGCGGAGAGGGAAAGCCCGGAGATATCCCACTGCTGGAGGAACTGAGTGATCTGGTCAAGAACACGAGCCTGTGCGGGCTCGGCCAAACCGCGCCCAATCCGGTGATGAGCACGCTTCGCTATTTCCGGGATGAGTACGTGGCGCACATCAAAGAGAAGACCTGCCCCGCCGGCGCATGCCATATCAATGGCTCCAAGGAGGCGAAATGAAAATTCCAGGCTTCATCAAAAGCGAGAAAGTGCATGGTGATGTAAATCCGGTCCGCCTTCTGACTTTCAAGATCGATGATCGAGATGTTAGCGCACGGGAAGACGAGACGATTTTGAAGGTAGCCCGTGAGAACGGCATCAACATACCGACGCTCTGTCACCTTGACGGACTGTCCGAACGTGGCGCCTGTCGGCTTTGCATTGTTGAAGTCAAAGGTTTTCCCAAACTGCTTCCTTCATGCGTGACCCTGCCGCGGCAAGACATGGAGGTCATTACCAATTCCGAAAGGGTAGTTGACTACCGGAAGAAGATCCTTGAGCTTCTCTTTACGGAGCGTAATCACGTCTGTTCAGTCTGCGTTTCAAACGGTCATTGTGAACTGCAGGCGCTGACCCTGGATCTGGGTATGACGCATGTCCATTACGACTACATATACCCTCGTCATTCCATAGACGCCACCCACGACCGGTTTTCAGTGGATCACAACCGCTGTATCCTTTGCCAGCGGTGTATCCGGGTTTGTGATGAAATTGAAGGCGCCCACACCTGGGATGTTATGGGGCGAGGAATTTCGGCTCGAGTCATCACCGACCTAAGCCAGCCGTGGGGATCTTCCGAAACATGCACAGGTTGCGGGAAGTGCGTCCACGTCTGCCCTACCGGGGCACTCTCTGAAAAAGGTAAGTCTGTGGCGGAAATGACCAAACGCAGACAGTTCTTGCCTTACCTGCAAGCAATGCGAGGGGAGGGATCCACATGAGCGACGATAAGAAAAAAAAGGCTCAAAAAGAAGCATCACCTCCGGTTGAAACCAAAGAACCAACTGTGCCGCGACAAAGAAAGTTCGCATCGCCACGACATGGCTCGACGGTTGTTCCGGTTGCCACATGTCTTTTCTCGATCTTGACGAGAGACTTCTTGACGTGGCCGGTAAGATTGAACTGGTATACGGCCCTCTGGTGGACTTCAAAGAATTTCCGGAGGGCGTGGACGTCACCCTCGTAGAAGGCGCGGTCAGCAGCGACGAGGATGAGGCGAAGATTCGGCTCATTCGCAACAGGTCTTATCTTGTGGTCTCCTTTGGTGACTGCGCGGTCACAGCGAATGTCCCGGCCATGCGCAACCAATTTAAGACCGATGACATATTGAAGCGGGGCTATGTGGAAAACGCTACAGCTCAGCAAGGGATCCCAACCATGGAGGTTCCCCACTTGTTGAAGAAGGCCCGGCCGGTTCATGAATTCATCAATGTGGATGTTTTCTTGCCCGGTTGTCCGCCACCGCCCGACGCTATCCTTTTTGCAGTCGGCGAGCTTCTCGAGGGGCGAATACCGGACCTTTCGGGGAGGACTCGCTTTGGAGCCTAACCCCACACGGGAGGTAGAATAATGGCACAACAAATTGTCATAGAGCCGATAACCCGAATCGAGGGCCACGGCAAGATCACTATACAACTGGACTCAAGCGGTAAAGTCACCGATGCCCAGGTTCATGTGACCCAGTTCAGAGGGTTCGAGAAGTTTTGTGAAGGCCGCCCCTTCTACGAAATGCCCTCGCTGACGGAGAGAATCTGCGGTATTTGTCCCATCAGCCATTCCCTGGCGTCGGCCAAGGCCTGTGATGCAATACTCGGAGTGCGCATCCCCGAGGCTGCGAGCAAACTCCGGCGGCTGCTCCATTGTGCTTCGTACATCCAGTCTCACGCGTTGAGTTTTTTCCACCTTTCCGCGCCGGACTTGCTCCTCGGCATGGATTCGGATCCTGCCAAGCGCAACATTCTCGGGCTTGTGGAAGCCAACCCTTCCATTGCAAAGGACGGTATTCGTTTGCGGCAAATTGGGCAGCAGATCATCGAATGGTTTGCAGGAAAACGGATTCATCCTTCGTGGGTCGTTCCAGGAGGTGTCAACGAAGCTCTTAGCGAAGAACACAGAAATATGATGATCTCGCTGGTCCCCGAAGCATACGAGATCGTCGAGCGCACACTGATCTGGTTCAAGCGATCCATGGAGAAATTCCAAGATGAGATACGTACGTTCGCCAATTTCCCGAGCCTGTTCTTGGGGTTGATAGACAGCGAGGGGAATCTGGAGCATATGGACGGCACGCTCCGCTTCATTGACTCCAAGGGCAGATTCGTGGCCGATGCCGTGGATCCGGCCAAGTATCAGGAGTATATCGGCGAAGGTGTTGAACCGTGGTCCTACCTCAAGTCGCCATATTATAAGCCGACAGGATATCCGGATGGCATCTACAGAGTGGGACCGGCCGCCCGGCTGAATGTCTGCAGCGGCTGCGGCACACCCAAGGCGGACCAAGAGTGGGCCGAGTTCACGAGACTCGATCGCGGGCCGGTGCTGAGTTCGTTTTATAATCACTATGGACGGCTCATTGAGATTCTTTTCTCAATAGAGGTAATGGAAAAGCTGCTGAATGACCCGGAAATTCTCAGCCCTCACGTGCGGGCGTTTGCGCAGCCCAACCATTACGAAGGGGTCGGAGTAGTGGAGGCGCCTCGCGGCACCCTGATCCACCATTACAAGGTCGATGAAGAGGGGCTCATGACGTGGGCTAACCTGATCGTTGCCACGGGGAACAACAATCTGGCAATGAATCGAGGAGTCTTGCAGGTAGCCAAACAGTTCATTACAGGAGACAAGATTTCTGAGGGCGCCCTCAACCGAGTGGAGGCAGTGGTCAGGGCATTCGATCCTTGTCTGAGCTGTTCGACCCACGCATTGGGCCGGATGACATTGCCCATTCAGCTCCTTGGGCCTGATGGGACAGTATTGGACGAAGTCAGGTAACCTTTTTTCGCCACATTGCGGATCGCATTTTGCTTGGAGTTGGTCTCGCAGCAACGTGCGATTATGTGGGGCTACATCAACGGTGCGTGGCACAAGGGTCTGTGCCATGAAATCCCCCTAATCTCCGTTTGGCAGGAGGGAGTAGGGGGATTTTGAATTGGGCAGTGGCACCGTCTCTGTTCCTTCTCTGAACTCAAACCTCCACAAAATTCTTTCTGATGCCAATTCCCGAAAAGCTGCGTAACTTGGCCAGACCGACAGCATGTCTCCTCCGCTACGGACGGCAATTCTGCCGCCGGCGGCACTGACTTGGCTGGGGAGGCATGCCCTCGGCGTTATAGAAATAAATGCGAAACGGTATGGGCCATTTCCGTGTAGTCGGCATCATAATATGAAAAGAATTGCATCAACTTTTAACGAGGAGTCGGAACACCGTCAAATTGAACAGAAAACCGGGATTCACGGCGAAAAGAGCCTGAATCCCTATGAGGCGCTTTTATGAAGCTGAAGAGCTTGGACGGCGAAGATTTGAGCCGGTCAATATATACGTTCTTCGGAACGAGGAAGGGGTGCGGTCGATGAAAAGTATAGCAGCACTATTTGTATTTCTTCTCGGGGCTTTGGTCGTGTTAATGGCGCACGCCGGTCCCACTTATGCACAACAGACAACTGTGGCGGTAACCAGTGCGGGGCCCGCAGTGGACTCGGTGGTGGAGCGGAAAGCACTGTGCCGGTTCAACTGATTAAACGCGGTGGCGGCGGCCACGCTTTTCGCGCCAGTGGTATGCGCGGCTACGGGTTCGCGCGTAGTCATCGCTTCCGGCCATTCTTATTTGGCGGGATCTATGGTGCCTCTCTCTATGGCGGCTACTACGCTGGTTGCGGCGAGGGATGTTATCAAGAAGGCAACAAGACTTGCGTGTGGAGCGGATATAATTACAGGTGCTACGTCACTGGTGATGAGATTTATTGACCGGGAGCGGATGCGTGGCCGACTTTCATTGAAAAGACGGCTCATTCCTCTGGAGCATCATTACTCGGTTCAGCTTGGCCTGGCAAAGGAACGTTGCAAATTTGATTGAGCAATCTGTTCGTTGCTTTGAACAGACCGTTCCCCTTGGGCTTTTGGGATGTCCAAAGCATTATCACAGCGTCTCCTTTGCCCGGCACAAACGACATGATGCTGTGAAAGCCCGGTACAGCACCATTCTTGCTTACGACGGAATCTTCCCCGGCTTTTCTCTCAAACCAACCGGGAGTCCCGGATAAACTAGGATTAATACGTGTAGTCATTTGCTGGTATGTTGCCGGTTTCAGCAACTTCCCGGTTCGAAGAGCGTCGTAAAATTTCAAGAGATCCGCAAGCGTGCTCTGGAGATGTCCGGACGGAATTGCGTACGGTCCGCCCTTCATCTGATGTTGAATCGACTTGGAGTTTCCCTTACCGGGTCTGTAGCCTGTGGCTTCGTTCCGGCTCAAAATACGATATCCGGTGTGATCCATGTGTAAGGGTCCAAAGACCTTCTGTTTCATGTATTTCAGGTATTTCATTCCACTGGCAGCTTCGATGATCATTCCCGTGACGGCAAAGTTGAAGTTGTTGTATTCTTGCTTCGTCCCAGGGGCAAAACTCAAAGGCTTGTCCTCTGCCGACTTCAGCATCTCCTTGAAGGTCGGAAACTTCCAGTTCAGTTGAGGTATCCCGCTCTGGTGAGCCATAAACTGTTTGACGGTTATTGGCTGCCAACTCTTGGGCAGACCCTTCAGGTAGTTGCCTGCTGGGGCATCCAGATCCAGTTTCCCTTGCTCGACAAGCAACATGGCGCCGACAGCCGTTAGCGCCTTGGAGAGCGAGCCGATGTAAAAGACGGTGTTCTCGTCGGGCGCCTCTCCTGATGCGAACGACTTCACGCCATAGCCTTTCTTGACCACTACCTGTCCGTCCTTTACGACTCCAAGGATTAAACCCGGGAGCTGCTTTTGCCTCATCGCCGGAACGATGATGAGATCAGCGGCAGCTTCAGCAATGTTGCCGCCTGACTGTTTCTCCGGCTTCACCCACTTTCCCTGTGCCGACACGGAGACCGACAAGAGAGTGACAAGCAGAGCGACCAACAAAAAGTCACGAGAATGCCGGCTGCCTTCACCCCAAATGTTCTCCCAGCAAAGTCTCAGTTGGAAATAACTCATAATTAGGACCTTCCTCGCTCTTTCTGCATGATGTTACAGAGGCAATCCCTCAGTTACTCGCATCCTTAATTTGATTCACAATTTCCCCCCTTGCCGGAATGTGCCCTGGCACCCCCCACAAGAAAACATGTTTGCATCAAGTTATCAACAAAAGGTCTGCTCCGACCAAGTGAGCCGGCTGACAGAGCTTTGGCCTTGGTGAAGGTTGTTATTTCTGGCCTGTCTGTTGCCCTCTGGGACGATCTGAAGGTAGTGGCCGCGGAGGTAGAATGCCGTCGTCGAGCCGCTGAACACCTTCCCCAAAGATGCAGGCCGAAAGACAGACGTTGTGCTCGCGCACGTTACTCGGGATGCCTCCGCCCGTGCAATCCACGTAGCATTTGCCGCTTGGACCAAGCGCCATTACCGGCGGCTTCCAAAAGCGGGTGTCAAAAAAGCAGTCATGATGAGTGCCGAGACCATTACTTCCACAAACAATTGTAATATTCATTTGATATCTCCCTTTTGGGCGAGGCCCCGCGATCACCAAGCACATTCTCTGGTACCATTAGATGCACACGGGCTTATGCAGGTTCAGACTGCGTTAACCAAAAACTGGTAAGCCCCCGGCTTTGCCGGGGTGACTCGCCAAGGTTTGACCGTGTGAGGCAGTAGAGGCAAACCTCCCAGAACACACCAAATTTCAATTCTGGGAGGTTATGATGAAAGACTATCAGAGCCTAAACCACACGAAATGGGATTGCAAGTATCATGTGGTTTTCATTCCCAAACGGCGCAGGAAGCAGATTTACGGTGCCCTCCGAAAATACCTTGGGGAGATATTTCACGAGTTGGCTCGGCAAAAGGAGTCGAAGATAGTGGAGGGACATCTGTGCTCGGATCATGTCCACATGTGCGTGAGTATTCCACCCAAGTTTGCGGTGTCGAGCGTGATCGGATATATCAAGGGGAAGAGTGCGATCTCAATTGCAAGGAATTTCACAGCGAGAAAGCGGAACTTTACAGGAGAAAGCTTTTGGGCTCGCGGATACTACGTCTCAACGGTGGGGCTGGACGAGGAGGCTGTAAGGAAGTACATCCGAGAGCAGGAGGCCGAAGACGCACGGCTCGAACAACTCAACCTGGTTCATGATGAGACGCCCCCTTCAGGGGGCTCATGATCAGGCCCCCTTGGGGGGCTAACAGGAATATGCCCCCGGCTTTGCCGGGGGTC
>CAWBBA010000007.1:0-54522 GCA_963786905.1 uncultured delta proteobacterium
TATCGTGTTAGACTAATCTTGTCAAGACAGGGAGACTATTTATCTCACCGCTTCGCCGTCATTGAACAGGGTTCAAATTCCATGCAGTCAGTCAGCGGTCATATGAGTGATGATATCGAGACAAGCCAGCGGAATGGCGCTGCCTCGACGACGAAATTGAAAATCCTGGCGGCAGCGGAAGAAGTGATGTCCCAGAAGGGCTTTGCCTCCTCGTCCATTTCTGAGATCGCTCGTAAAGCGAATGTGACCGATTCGGTTATATACCAGCACTTCAAGGGCAAACAAGACCTTCTATTCTCGGTGCCCGGCGAAAAATTGAAAAAACAGTTGGTCCTGTTGAAAGAGCATCTCGCAGGAATGCCGGACGTGCAGAGCCAATTGCAGAAGGTTATTTGGCTCCAACTCCGATACCATGACGCCCACCGCGGTTATGCCCGGTTGCTTCTCATGGAATGCCGGTCCTTTAAGGCGTTTTATTCCAGTCCTGCGTACGAGATCCTGCGCGAATACACCCGTATAGTGTCTTCAATATTGGCTCGGGGGGTCAAGGAAGGAAGATTTCGCTCTGATGCACCCATTCGGCTCATACGTGATGTGATTCTAGGGACCCTGGACATGGAAACCATCAGCTCCCTGACAATCGGCGAAGTCGAGTCGGGGGAGTCGGATTTCGAAGACGTGGTGAATCTGGTGGATTCCATGATCGTGGCAATTGGTCCGCCGGATGGCATGCGAGTAAACCGTTTGGATGCCATAGTCGACGCGGCGAAAAAGGTCTTCGCAGAAAAGGATTTTGCCAAGGCGACCATATCAGAGATTGCGAGTTTGGCGGGCGTAGCGGACGGGACAATTTACGAGTACTTCCAAAGCAAGGAAGATATTCTTCTTTCTATAGCCACAAATCGACTGGATTCCTATCTGGAGAAGGTCGCGGGCGCATTTGACATCAAGAGCCCTGATCGCAAGCTTCGCAGACTGATCAAGTCACCATTTTTCCAGCTTCTTGAGTGATCGAGATTTCCTGAAAGTGTTTCTTCTGCGACTCCACATCAACGACAAGTTCTACACATCCAAGGCCTTTGAAGTATTCCGCAACTACTGCAGATTGATCGAGGATGTCGTAGAGGAGGGGAAAGCTGCCGGTGTTTTTCGCGGCACGGTCAATTCCAGAGTTTTCCGCAACATGTTTCTTGGCGCCTTTAGCCATATGTCTATGCGATGGTTCGTATTACGTGAATCCGCTCATGCGGACAGGATGGAGGAGATTGAGCAAGTAACCGAGCTTCTCACTTCAGCGGTTATGGCGAGCCCTCCTAGCGAACGGACTCAATAGGAATGAAAGCGGGGTGTTGTACGGCCGAGAGCAACAGATGCCGGCGATTGGGCCCGGCGAAAGGAGCGAATAAGGATGATAACTGACTTCAAGAATGTGAGAGTAGAAGTTCAGAATGGTGTGGCAGTGCTCTTCATGAACAACCCACCGGTAAACCAGCTCTCGGAGCACTTTGTAATGGAGTTGGTCGAAGCTGTTTCCAGCGGCTTCCAGGACTCGGACGTCAAGGGAATCGTGCTGACTGGAACCGGAAAGAACTTCATAGCAGGCGCGGACCTCACGGAAATTTATAAGGTCAGGGAAAAAGAGCCCTTGCTGCCGAAAGTAGAGGCCATGTCGGCTTTCTCAACCAGATCGAGACGGGGCCCAAGCCCGTCATAGCTGCAATCAACGGCAATGCGCTCGGAGGAGGGCTTGAGATTGCCATGGCATGTCATTACCGGGTGGCGTCCAAAGGCGTCCAGCTCGGGCAACCTGAGGTCAAGGTCGGGCTCATCCCCGGAGCTGGCGGCACTCAGCGCCTGCCCCGACTCATCGGCCTGCCCAATGCCCTGGAGATGATGACGGTCGGGAATCCCATCGATGCTGAAAAGGCCCTGTCCAGAAGGCTCATTGATGAGATGGCGGACCCGGAGAACCTCATACAGGCTGCCGTGGCAGCAGCGACCAAGTTTATCTCAGGCACAATCTCGTTGGAGAGCAGGCGAACCCGCAACAGGTACAATCGGCTTCCCAGCGCGGCCGAACTGAAGGCCATGGCGAACGGCGCCAAGTTCATGGCCATGACAAAAGCCAAAGGCTACATCGCTCCCTTCAAAGTGATCGAAGCAGTGGAAAAGGGCTTGTCATTCGACATCGAAGCCGATATCCGCCAAGAAGGCGATCTGTTTTGCGATTGCGCAGTTTCAGACGTGGCCAAGAACCTGATCGGTATATTCCTGAACACCAGGTCAGCCGGCCGGCTCCCTCGCATTGAAGGCATTGAACCGGCCAAGATCAAGAAGGCGGTCATGCTGGGCGGCGGAGTCATGGGGTCGGGGATCGTCAACCTGTTGCTCAAGGCGGCTTTGATACGGTTCTGTGGGACATCAGCCAGGAGGCGCTGGATCGAGGCGTCGCGGCCGTGAGGAAGACCTTCGAGTACCCCATCAAGAAGAAGAAGATGACCCAGGCCGACCTGGAGTCAATGCTGGAAAAGCAATTGAAAACGACCACGTCTCTGGAGGACGCGAAAGACGCGGACCTGATCATCGAAGCCGTGCTCGAGGACATGAAGGTCAAGCAGGACATCTGGAAGAAGCTCGAAGGGATCTGCAAGCCCGAAACTATATTTGCCACGAATACTTCCGCCCTGCCGATTACCGAAATGGCTTCAGTGCTGAATGATCCGGGACGAATGATCGGTCTGCACTTCTTCAATCCAGCCCACCGCATGCAGCTCCTGGAGATCATTTGTGCTGAGAAGACTTCCGATCAGACCCTGGCCACATCCGTGGCCTTTGCACGTGCGATCAAGAAAATACCCATCGTGGTCAATGATGCTCCCGGTTTTTACGTATCCAGGCAGCTTGGAGGGCTCTTCGGCGGGTCTGTGTATCTGGTTGCCGACGGCGTGGACGGGAATCAAATAGAAAGGGTGATGAAGGATTTCGGCATGCCCATGGGCCCGGCGGAGCTTTCCGATCTCACGGGCATCGACATCAACTATCACGTGAACAAGACTTTTGAGCAAAGACTGGGTGACAGATACAAGATCCATCCCCTTACGGAGCTCATCTACCAGACAGGTTGCTACGGGCGAAAAACCGGTGCGGGTTACATGGACTACAGCGGTGATAGGCCTGTGCCCAACAAGAAGGTCGTGGACGTCGTACAAAAGCTATCTAAGCGCCAACGGCGTTGCTCCCAAGAAAGTCTCCGACCAGGAGATAGTCGACGCTATGCTCGCCCTCGCAATCAATGAAGCAGCGCTCATGATGGAGGAAGGAGTTTGCGACCGGCCGCAGGACATGGATCTGGCAATGATCTACGGCACCGGATTTCCTCCGTACAGGGGCGGTGTATTTCGCTATGCAGATAAGTGGGGCATCACCAACGTGCACAACAAGCTGGTTGAGCTCGAAAAGCAGTACGGGCTTCGGTTCCAGCCTGCGAAGCTCCTCAAAGAGATGGCCGAATCCGGTAAGACATTTTACCCGGCGTAACGGAGGCCCCAATGGCTGAAAAATTCGTCAGCAAGCGGAATCTGGATTTCCTGCTTTACGAAGTGCACGGAGTGGAACGACTTTCGACGTTACCCTATTTTGAGGACCATACCCGGGAGACCTACGACCTTGTCATGGATACCGCTCTCAAGTTGTCTCGCAACTTAATGTATCCATACTTGCGGGAAATGGATGAAAAGGCACCAGTACTGGAAGACGGCCAGGTGAAGGTTCATCCTGTGGTCAAGACGATGATGAAGGAATGGGGAGAGGGCGGCTGGATCTCTTCGTCCATGCCGTACGAGGTGGGGGGCCAGCAACTGCCTATCACCGTGCACATGGCCTGCAACTACGTGTTTGCAGCCGCCAATTTTCCTGCCACCGGTTATCCGGGCTTGACGACGGGCGCTGCTCATCTGATCCTGTCTTTCGGCGCCAATGATCTGATAGAAACCTACACTCCCCGGATGCTTGCGGGCGAGTGGCAGGGGACGATGGCCCTTACCGAACCTCAGGCCGGCAGCTCTCTTTCCGACATCACTACACGAGCGGAGCCTACTGACCAGGGATATTACAAGATCCGAGGGCAGAAGATATTTATCTCTGCCGGCGACCATGACGGTGTGGAAAACGTAGTCCACATGATGCTGGCCAAAATCAAAGGCGCTCCGCCTGGCGTTAAAGGTATTTCTCTCTTCCTGGTCCCCAAGAAAAGGCTTAAGAGTGACGGAACGCTGGAGCCGAACGACGTGACTGTGGCTACGGTCTATCACAAACTGGGCTATCGAGGGTGTCCGATCACCCAGCTCAGTATGGGAGAAAACGACGACTGTCGAGGGTATCTAGTAGGCGAACCACACAAAGGTCTCTCTTACATGTTTCAGATGATGAACGAGGCACGCATAGGCGTAGGCATGCAAGCCACTGCCATTGGTTCAGCAGCCTATTACGCTTCTCTGGAATATGCCAAGGAGAGGCCGCAGGGCCGCAGGTTGTCAAGCAAGGACCCGACGCTCCCTCAGATCCCGATCATTGAACACGCAGATATCAGGAGAATGCTGCTCTTTCAAAGGGCCGTGACAGAGGGATCGCTGTCGATGATTCTTCAGTGTGCCATGTACACTGATTTGGCGAAAACCGATGATGCAGAGAAAAAGGCACGGTACGAGTTGCTACTTGATCTGTTGACGCCTGTGGCAAAGAGTTATCCCTCTGAGACCGGAATCCTCGCGGTTAGTCAGGGGCTCCAGATACTCGGCGGGTACGGATACTGCCAGGAATTCCCCCTGGAGCAATACTACCGCGACATCAGGATACACCCTATTCACGAGGGGACTACCGGCATACAGGCTCTGGATCTGCTTGGACGGAAAGTGGTCATGAAGGACGGCCAGGCCTTGCGGCTCTATTTTGAGGAGGTGCACGCCACCATACAGAGCGCCACCCCATACGAGGAACTCAGACCGTATGCGGAGCGACTAAAAGATGCCATGGAAAGACTCCAGACCGCTACCATGCACCGAGTACAATTTGCCATGCAGGGCGACGTGGAGAAGTTTCTGGCGGATGCAACGCTCTACCTGGAACTCTTCGGGATCATTGCCGTTGCCTGGCAATGGCTGATTCAAGGCGTAGTGGCTCGGAGGGGGTTGGAGACTGACTGTTCTGCTCTGGACAAACAGTTTTACGAGGGAAAGCTTCATACCATGAGGTACTTCTTCCACTACGAAGTGCCCAAGACCTACGGATTGGCAGCGAGACTCATGGAGTCCGACGGATTGACAGTGGAGATGAGCAGCGCCATCTTCAACGACTGACCTGGACTTTGGACGAGGAACAATCATTCGTGGGCATAGAAGTACGGTTCAGCCTTTGGCCATGCAATCGTCTTAAGCTAAACAATGACCCGATTGAAAAAGCAAACCTATAACTATAAAAGGAGAAACACACATGAGAGAAGTAGTCATTGCAGGATATCTCAGGACCGCTCAATCCCGCTCCCGGCCCAAGGATCCGGCCAGAGACGTATTCTGTAAAATGAGGGCTGATGAGCTTTTGGCCAAGTTGCTCCCCGAGTTGGCCAAGAGAACAGGGATTCAACCTGAGGAAATCGATGATTTCATCGTAGGGTGCGCCACCGCGGTTGGCGAACAATGGGCCTATGGAGGTCGTTTCCCGATCTTTCTGGCCAACTTTCCCAAGACCGTCGCAGCCAAATTCGTGGACCAGCAGTGCGGTTCCTCCATGGCCGCCATTCACATGGGTTTTCTGGAGGTTGCCACCAACAACGCGGACATCGTCATGGTGGGTGGAATGGAGCACATGACGAGGATTCCCATGGGGCAATCAACGACAGAGGGTGGATTGATCGCCCCGAACCTCGCTCTCTTCGCTGGCTCCGGAATACTTGCACTGGGACATGATGACAACCCTGAACATGGGGCTCACCGCTCAGAAGCTGCTCGCTCAATCCGGCCTGACCCGGGAAGATATGGACAAATGGGCTCTTCGATCTCACCAACTTGCGGCAAAGGCTCAAGCAGACGGTTTCTTCGACGGTGAGATACTGCCCATCGAGGCGGAGCAAGCAGACGGGACGGTCATGACCGTGAAGACGGATCAGGCTGTGCGCGCGGACACGACACTCGAAAGCCTGGCAAAACTGTCCCCGGCCTACAAGAAAGACCACCAGATTACCGCAGGGAATTCGTCGCCCCTTAACGCGGCAGCCTCATCCATGATATTGATGTCCAAAGAGGCGGCACAGGCAAAAGGAATCAAGCCTCTGGCCACCATAAAGTCCATCGGGTTCGCGGGCGTGGATCCCACGATCATGGGCGCGGGGCCGGTGCCCGCCAGCCAAAAAGCCCTTCAAAAGGCGGGACTGCAAGCCAAAGATGTTGATTTCTGGGAGATCAACGAGGCGTTCGCGATTGTGGCCCTCAACTGCATCAAGGAACTGGGGCTCGATCCGGACAAGGTCAATGTGATGGGCGGCGGAATCGCGATCGGACATGCTCTGGGAGCCACCGGTATTCGGCTCGTGGGAACTCTGGCCCGCGTACTGGAGACGAAGGGCGGACGCTATGGATGCGCCAACGCCTGTGTGGGTGGAGGCCAGGGCGTGGCCACGATCATCGAAAGAGTTGTCTGATGACTGATGAAGCCTGCCGAAGCAAGTTCGCAGGTTCATCGTAGTCCGAACATATTTGCCTGAGAGGAGCGTCACATGGAAAAGATCTGGCTGAAATCATACGCTGACGGTGTTCCTGCAGAGGTTGTCTTTGAGGAGATTACCCTGCCCCAAGCCCTTGCGAGATCAGCCGAGAGGTATCCCGACAGTCCGGCTCTCCTGTTCCAGGGCACAACAATAACCTACCGCAGGCTTGATGAGATGGTCTCCAGGTTTGCGTCGGCACTCGTCGGGCTCGGAGTCAGGCCCGGCGACAAAGTGGCCTTTCTACTACCGAATATCGTTCAGATGGTAGTAGGTATTTACGGAACCTTTAGGGCGGGCGCTGTGGCGGTGCTTAACAATCCACTATACACGGACCGGGAACTGGAACATCAGTACAATGACTCTGGCTCCGAGTACCTGGTCAGCCTCGATGTTCTGGTCCCAAGGATGATCAATTTGAGGCAAAAGACGGGCATCCGCAAGATCATCTCGTGCCATATCCGTGATTTTCTGCCTTTCCCGCTCAAACAACTGTTCCCTTTCGTGAGGAAGGGTATGCACCTGAAAACGCCGTCTGCTCCGGATGTTTTCGAGTTTATGGATCTGATCAAAAAATACGAGCCGATCTCCAACCCGCCCAAGTTGGCGTGGGAAAATCCAGCGGCATTGCTCTATACCGGTGGAACGACCGGCGTATCAAAAGGTGTCGCGCTGACCCAAGCGAATCTATCGAGCAACGTTCAGCAGATCAACGCCTGGTTTCCTGACTTCATCTCAGGAGCGGAAATCGTGGTCGGGTGCCTGCCGTTCTTCCATTCGTTCGGAATGACCTGCGCGATGAACGTCGCGATCTATAACGGATACGCAGACGTCTTGGTTCCCAAACCGGAGCCTCAGACAATTCTGGACGCGATCGACAAGTACAAGGCGACATTCATACCTGCGGTTCCGACCCTGTACAACGGTATGATCAACTTCCCCGAACTGAAGAAGTACAGCCTCAAGACTATCAAAGGGTGCTTCTCCGGAGGTGCCCCGATGCCTATGGAGACCATGAGGACTTTCGAGAAGCTTACAGCGGCTCAAATCTGTGAGGGCTACGGCCTCACCGAAACCTCGCCCGTAACTCATAACAATCCGTTTGGCGCCAAGACCAAGCTGGGTACAATAGGATTGCCCGTATGTAACACGGATGCGAAGCTCGTGGACGTGGACGATTACAATAAAGAGATTACCACTCCAGGTACGCCTGGAGAGTTGTGTCTCAAGGGTCCGCAGATCATGAACGGGTATATAAATCGTCCTGATGAGACCGCAGCCACATTGAGAGACGGCTGGCTCCTTACCGGTGACATTGCGATCTTTGACGAGGAAGGCTACTTCAGTATCGTAGACCGAAAAAAGGATATGATCATCTCGGGAGGCTTCAACATCTATCCGAGGGATGTGGATGAAGTCCTCTTCTCTCATCCCAAAATCCTTGAGGCTTGCGCGATAGGCGTTCCCGACGATTATTCCGGCGAGCGCATCAAGGCTTATGTGGTGCTAAAGGAAGGAGAGACCGCTACCCCCGAGGAGATCATCGACTACTGCAAGCAAAACCTCGTGAAGTACAAGGTGCCCAAGTACGTGGAATTCGTTAAGGATCTTCCAAAGAGCGCAGTGGGCAAGATCCTCAGGAAGGAGCTGAGGGCCGCGGATCAGGCCAAGGCTGGTTCCGGCAAGTAGGCTAAGACATAATATGAAACCCTCATCCCAAGTTAATTACCCGCCCTGTCAGGAGGCAGAATGAGAACGAAGGAACAGCACATCCAAGGTCTGGCGAAGATGAAGCGAAATATCTATTTCAATGGCAGTCTCATCGACCGGACAGACGAAATACAGGCGGCATGTCTCGATACCATAGGCACCACGTTCGATGAGGCGGCCAAGCCGGAGAATCAAGCCTTGTTGACGGCCACCTCTCATCTCACGGGTGAGAGGATCAATCGTTTTACTCACATTCATCAGAACACGGACGACCTGCACAAGAAGCAGGACATGACCCGCCACCTATGCCACAAGGTGGGCGGCTGCATCCAGCGCTGCATGGGGATCGATGCCACTAATGCCATCTACAACGTTTCATACGAAGCGGACAAGTTGAACAGCGGCGCCAGCGAGTACCATGAGAACTTCAAGAAGTGGCTGACTCGTTTTCAGACCGAGGACTTAGTTGGCTGTGCTGCCCAGACAGACGTCAAGGGCGATAGGCTGCTAAGGCCGGCGGAGCAACCGAACCCGGACGCTTATGTCCGGATTAAAGAGCGGCGCAGCGACGGCATCGTGGTCAGCGGATGCAAGCTGCACATCTCGGAGGCATCGGTGGCAGACGAGGTGCTGGTGGTACCCACCCGGGCATTGCGCCCTGAGGATAAGGATTACGCCGTAGCCTTCGCAGTTCCCGGAGATTGGGACGGGTTGAAGCAAGTAATGACTGTTCACAACCTCAGGCCCAGAGAGCATTTCAAGCGAGGGTTCATGCAGGGCGCCACAGACTCATACCTGATTTTTGACGACTGCTTTGTTCCCTGGGAAAGAGTATTCCTGGCGGGTGAATGGCAGCACGGAGGCGTGCTGGCCCTTCTTTTCGCCCTGTTTCACCGGCATTCCTATTCAGGCTGTAAGCCGGCCATCGGCGATCTCCTTTTGGGGACAGCGGCCCTGGCTGCCGAGGTGAACAACGTTCATAAGGCATCCCACGTCAGGGAAAAGCTGGCCGAGATCATAGTGACCACAGAGTTGGGTTACGCGGCCGGATACACGGCTTCCGACCTTGGCAAACCGGAAGTATACATACCGGGCATGGGTCTTGTCCCTTATGGGCCCGGATCTTATATCCCGAATTCGATTTATTGTAACGTAGGCCGCTGCTTGTCTGGTGAGGCGGTTTACAGGGAAGCAGAGATCCTTTGTGATATCGCGGGCGGCGTAGTAGCTACTTTCCCTCACGAGAAGGACTTTATGAACCCCGAGGTCAAAGACCTGCTACTCAAATATACCGAGCGGAATCCAAAGATGTCCGTGGAGGACCAGGCCCAATTCTGGCGTTACTTGGGTGACATCCTCTGCTCTGCCACAGGTGGAATAGTCAGTGTGGGCAACTATCATGGGGGCGGCTCACCGGTTATGGAACAGATCGCCATCACCAGCCAGTATGACATTGAGTCCAGGAAGAAGTTGGTAAGATACATCGCGGGCATGAGCGGCGGAGATCGCGAGGCATTAAACAAGAACGAGACCAAGTAAATCGATCCTTTCTACGGATCGCCAAGGCATGGATTGGCGGTTCCACGTGCCCCTTCCTGTTTAGCGGGGAGGGGCACTTCGCTGTTGAGGGATTCTCGGAAGTCGTAACGGACTGTGACGAGCGATTTGTTGAAATTGGTAGCACCGGCCTCCGTGCCGGTGGACCGTTGGTAAACAAATCAACCAGTTAGGCCGGCAGGGACGCCGGCCCTACCGATTCTTTGCGGTGCGTATACTAAATAGATTCGAAGACGTTTGAGAGCTGCTATAAAAGCTAATTCCACGAGTTGAGGCGGGCAAAATTATGAAAGTCCACAAGACGGGCCGTCTTGAAGGGAAAGTAGCTGTCATCACCGGAGCCGCCAGTGGCATCGGCAGGGCTACGGCAATTCTATTTGCCAGAGAAGGAGCCAAGCTCGTTCTGGCTGATTGGCATGAAGAAGGACTGAGGGAAACTCTGGATCTTGTCCTGAAAGAAGGCGGAGACGCGGTAGCGCAGAGAACGAATGTGGCCATTGAGGAAGAGGTCAAGAAACTGATCGACTTGGCTCTCCGAAACTACTCCGTCATCGATATTGTCTCCAACAATGCGGGAATTACAGGACAGTTCGCCACGTTGAACGCACAAGACGGGGAAGACTGGCACAAAGTTTACGGTGTAAATGTTTCTGGGTGCGGTCTTCACGACGAAATACGTGGCCGGGCACATGCAGGAACGCAAAACAGGGGCCATAGTAAATACGGCTTCGGTGGCCGGGATCAGGTCCGGGGCCGGAGGTAATGCCTATAGCGCAAGTAAAGCGGCCCTTATTAATTTCACCCAGACTTCAGCTTGCGACCTGGGAGGATACAATATCCGAGTCAATGCGGTCTGTCCGGGTTTGATCGAGACGGGCATGACCAAGCCCATATTTGATCTGGCCCGGGAAAAGGGGAAGTTTGATAAACTGGGCAGCCGATGCGAGTTGCGGCGCTATGGCCGACCGGAAGAAGTGGCAGCGGCCATTCTTTTTCTGGCAAGTGATGAAGCCAGCTATATTACGGGTCAAGCTCTTCCGGTTGACGGCGGCAATACGGCCTCATTGAACTTACCGGGCATGAAATTCTGATATGACCGTGAGCAGGTTCATGAAGAGGTAACGGGAAATGGGAATGAAAGAGGCTCTTGACGAATTGAAGCGGCGAAAGGCCAAAGCCCTGGAGCTGGGTGGTCTTGAAAAAGTCGCCAAGAAACACGACATGGGACTTGGAACCGCCCGTGAGCGTGTAGAGAAGTTGCTGGATCCTGGGAGCTTCTTTGAAATCGGGATGCTGAATCATTCTGACGTACCAGGCATGGAAGATAAAACGCCGGCCGACGGCAAAATAGCCGGTTTTGGAATGATCGATGGCCGGACGGTCGCGGTTACCGCGGATGATGCTACTGTTCTTGCAGGTACAGGAGGTCGAGTTGGAGTCGAGAAGGACCATAGGCTGAGCCGTTGGGCAGCGGAGAAAGGTTACCCTCTAATCAATTTGGGCGAAGGTGGAGGCGCTCGCATACCGGATATCATGGGGTCGGATGGGCTCAGCTCCATGACAATGCGAAAGGAAATGGCTATTGCGATGCCGTCAGGTGCCGTTTGTGGCGACAATCATGGGGGAGTGTTTTGGAGGGCCATCCTGGTTGGCAGCGCTCGCGGATTTTGTTGTTCAGGTCAAAGGCTCGTGTATGGCGGTTTCCGGTCCAAGAGTTTTGGAAGTGGCCACCAGTGAACAGGTTGAGAACGAAGACCTGGGAGGATGGAAGCTCCATGCGGAAATCACCGGCCAGGTGGATCGGGTGGCTGAAGACGAGGAGGACTGCTTCCGCATCGTGCGCGAGTTCCTTTCGTACATGCCGTCCAATGGTCAGGAAATGCCCCCAGTGGTCCGCCCGCGGGCAGATGACCAGGAGACAAGACAAGAACTGCTGCTGTCCATTGTGCCGGAGGAATCCCGCCGCGGCTACGACATGATTCGGGTAATCAAGACAATTGTTGATGATGAGCAAATATTTCCGCTCAAACCCGACTTCGATCGTAGCGTAATAACCTGTCTTGCCCGTATCGACGGCCACAGCGTGGGAATCATCGCAAACCAGCCGATGCATACGGCAGGAGCCATGGGACCGGACGGATGTGATAAATGCTGCAGCTTCATCTGCCTATGTGATTCATATAATATCCCGCTGATTTTTCTTCATGACACCCCTGGTTTTCTTGTCGGCAAGGCCGCGGAACTTAAGCGCATGCCCGGCAAAATCATCAATTTCATCGAGGCTGCTGCTCTCTCTACTGTTCCAAAGGTTTCTCTCGTCATTCGCAAGTCTTATGGGATGGCATATTCCAATATGTGCGGCACGGGCATGGGCGCTGATTTCGTCCTGGCATGGCCGAACGCGGAGATCAGCTTCATGGCGCCGGAAGTGGCGGCCAATGTTGTGTATCGCAGAAAAATAGATGAGTCGGACGATGTCAAAGCCGCGCGCGAGCAGGCCGAGCACCAAATCAGAGCCGCGGGTGCTCCTTGGAAAGCAGCGGGCCTACACCTGTTGGATGACGTGATCGATCCGCGAGATACGCGAAAAGTCCTGAGCCATATCCTCAGTCTAGCTAGAGGGAGCGATGGCGGGTACCGCAGCAAGAGACTGCTGGCAAACTGGCCCACAACTTTCTGATGTCAGTCAATTCTGAACAAGGATTCGTCGAACTCGGGCTTGCCTTCGTATCGCTTCATGTAACTTCCCACAGTTTTGTCTCTGCCCTTCAGGAGTTCGGGATTCACTTCAATTCCTGCCTCATGCAACGCTTTGACGACCGCATCAGGGGCAGGTGGGCATGTTTTCACCGCAATCATGTTTTTGATGTCAGGATTGTTCTTGTTCGCCTCGTACATACACTTGCCCAAAAGAATCGTGTTTTTACGACCCGGTGTGGGTTTCATGATCTTTCCTGAGAGGATTTCTACATCATCCCACGGTTGGCCTTTCCATGCGTGAGCTATGGCCGTAAGCACAGAGCCAGTGATTCCTGAACAGTAGGTGCACAGGCTCAAGTCGTACTTGGGATAGGCGAGACCTTTTATTCCCAGCTTTTCCATCGGGGCCGGCAAGGTGCCATTCTCGCTGTACGCGAAGGTATGCTCCAGTTTCATTGCCACATTTTCGATGTTTTCTCCAACTATTTCCAGGTCGGACAGATCCAACGTTCTGCCCATGTCCCTAGCGGCATACGCAAGATGAGGAACCTGCGACGGCTGGTACCCGAGTATTGTCGCTCCCACCTTGTCCGCTGACAACACATCCCCGGATGCCACCAATATGTTGCTTCTCCTCATCCTGCCGTCAAAAGAAGGGCCTCGCTCATTGGTATAAATACCGTCAAGAATGGTGAACGACGGCGGAAGTTTGTTAGCCAGCTTGGAGACCATGTAATGCAGATCCTTTTCAGGGTCTGCGGAATGGCATTTCTTGCGGGATTTAATATCTATCATCCCCTTGATGTTCTTGATTCCAAGGCTTACCATCGTTTGCGCATGAGTTTTCAGAACCGGGACATTCACCACAAAATCGCTACTGAGAATGTCGGTGTTGAAAGCAAGCTCCACTCCCCCGCCCAGATCCACCTTTTCGAAGGGCCGCTCGAACACGTTTATGCATTTCACCCCGTAGCGCTTCTTCAGGGAACCGTAGCCAAGAGTCTCAAAGGCGTGGGCGGCTGTTTCTCGGTCTTTCGGATCGAAAACTACAGTGCCCTCGCCGATGCTGATGTCATCGATTCCGCGTTCCTTGAGCAAGTAAATCATATCGTTGATTACGCGGGAGGTAGTTATTACCCCCCACTTAGGAAAAGGAACCAGGCGAGTCCAGAATACAATATTGGGTTTCACGAAGACCCTGGCTCCGCTCGGGAGATGATCAAGTCCGCCGGAGAGATCAACAGCTTTCTTCACCGATTCCAGCGGCTTTTCGTAACGAACTATCGCCACTTTGGGTATGCCCATTACAAAAGTCCTCCATTTGAATTGTTGCGATACGGTGGCGCATTGTAACTCAGCCAAGAACCTGTCCGAGGCACGCCGACAATGTAGGGCTCCAATGAGGTGGCGTTTCCAATGCGTGTCAGAATAGTAAATCAAGCTTTCCTCTTAGCATCTTCCTCGGCACGGAGCATCTTGCGAAGTGTCTTTCCTACGGCCGATTTGGGGAGGGAGTCCCGGAACTCAACCAATTTGGGCACCTTGTAAGCGGCGAGCTTCTCCTTGCAGAAAGCGACAATATCCTCATCGGTAGCCGTCTCTCCGGACTTAAGGACTACATACGCCTTGAGAGTCTCTCCGCGATACTCGTCCGGGACGCCTACGGAAACCGCATCCATCACTTTGGGGTGTTGAAACAGCACCTCGTCGATCTCCCGGGGTAGATGTTGAACCCTCCGGCGATCACCATATCCTTCTTGCGATCTACGATGAATAGATAATCGTCTTCGTCGCGGACCACGATGTCACCGGTACTCAGCCACCCGCCGCTGGAGCTGTCCGGCTGTCTCCTCGGGGTTTTCACAATACTCCTTCATGAGCAGCGGGCTTTTGATTAGAATCTCGCCCGGCTCGCCGGGTTTCACCTCCTCGGATCCTTGCTCCACGCTCACGATCCTCACGTCCGTGTCGGGAAAGGGATGCCGATGCTTCCGATCTTCTTGAGGCCCAGAATAGGATTGGCGATGCCCAAGGACGTGGTCTCGCTCATGCCCCAACCTTCGCTGAAGAAGATCCCCATGTCCTTCACCTGCTCGATGAGTTCCACCGCCATGGGCGCGGCGCCCGAGTTGAGGAGGCCCAGCTTCTTGCCCAGATCCAGATCCGCTGCCTTGGGATGGTTGATGAGGGCGGTGATCATGGTGGGCACGGCAGGGAAGAATGTGATCTCCTTGAAATTGGCGATGAGGCCCAGGATTTCGTCGATCTGGAACCGCGGCACCAGAATCTGCGTGGCGCAGTTGAGCAACGCCCAGTTCATGACCACGATGTTCCCATACACGTGAAAAAATGGAAGGACGGCTAGGACGCTGCGGCGTTCGGTGGCGTGAGGCTGGTGGTGGAAGAACCCCACAGGGCGCACTGGAAGGTGGCAGCTACGAGATTCGCATGGGTGAGCACAGCGGCCTTGGGGATACCGGTAGTGCCTCCGGTGAACTGGATCATGGCAGGGATCCTCGGGGTTCACCTGGACCCGCGGGCGTTTGGTATTCCGTGGATGCGTCAAGCAACTCCGAGAAGTGGTACCACTTCGGGTCGAGTTCGAGGCTCGCTTTGGTGCTCTGACCGAGACCGCTTATGTAGTCGGTGACCTTGGTGACGATCACTCGGGGGATGTCCACCTCCTGGCACAGGGCGCGGATGTTGGGCAGCACCATGTCAAAGGTGAACAGGGTCGTGACCCCGGTCTTACCGCACTGAGTTTCGAGCTCGTCGGCCGTGTACATGGGGTTTAGGTTCACCACGACGGCCCCCAGGAAGAGCGCGGCATAGTTGGCAATCAGGTATTGGGGGCAGTTGGGCAGGTGCATGCCCACACGATCTCCCTTCTGCACTCCGAGCTTTCCCAGTGCATTGGCCATGCGCAACACGAGGAGCGGAGCTCCCAGAATGTCATCTCGGTCCCGTAGAAGTTGAGCGCGGGCTTGTCGGGGTACGAGTTGCGCGGGGATGCCGATCAGATCGTGAAGAGGGAGACGAGGGTAGCGGATTGTGAAGGGGACATTGTAGTCGTAGTGCCGTTGCCAGGGCCTCGATTCCATGGTTGTTACCTCCAGTCAGTGCAGTATTGGAAAGGCAACTCCCGGAAAAGAGCCACGCCGCTTATCGTGTTAAGCATTACTACATGCTTTACGAAAAAGTCACGCGAAAACATTGGTATATCCAGAACTGACACAGTTTGTGTTTGACAGTCCGATCCTGTGTTCTATAAAAAAGCACGCATCATTATTTCAGTCTCCCCTCCAGAGACGGACACGAGCGACTGGCCGGAAGCTCTCTCTCACCTGACTTCTGGGGAGAACGTGCGATGCACAAGGAGCGGTCTAGTGAAGATCAGCGAGCTGGTTAAGCAGACTCAGGTGTCCAAGGAAACCATCCACTACTATGTCCGCGAGGGCCTTCTGCCACGACCCCGGAAACTTGGAAAGAACGTCGCCGACTACAAAGAGAGCTATGTGGAGCGAATTCGCCTTATCAAAGAACTCCAGGATCACTGTTTTCTTCCCCTCTCGGTGATCAAAAGGATTCTCAAGTTCGAGAAGGGTTCGCCTGAGCGCGAATGGTTCCTACAACTTCACACTGACTACTTTCGCCCTGTGGACAAGCTTCTCCCGACAGAAATTGTGGGGGAGGAGCAATTTCGAAATGCCACCGGCTTGGGTCGGCGGTGGCTGGCCAAGATGGAGGAATGGCACATCATAACTCCGGAGTTACGGGACGGTCAAAAGATTTATTCTCAGGATGATTTGACATTAGGCAAGGTTGTTGTGGACATGGACAAGATCGGATTGGGACCTAAAGACGGCTTCGACCCTGAGGCGCTAAAGTTCTATCGGGACATGTTTCGAGAAATCGTGATCATGTCCCACAGGTACTACTGGCAGAGCGACTCGGGGAAGTTATCTCCTGCCGAACACTCCCTGCGATTGGTGCAATCGAGGGATATAATGGGCGTCTTCTTTTACCATCTGTATCGGAAGCTCTCGCGAGGTACACCGAGCGCTGGGCTTTGTCCCTCATGGAATCCAAAACAGAGGCGAACGAGCAAGCTCAGACATCGGCCGCGTCCTCACGAAAAAGGCGCTCATGCAGACGCGGAATTCGGTTAGGCGCTCGAAGATGGCGCCACTCTGATCTCATTCAACGAACGTTCGTGCACAAAAGCAGTCGCTTGAAATTCTTTGCAACCGTAACCATGACCCTACAAGCTTCCAGAGATTTCTGGGAACGAAAGTGTAGGCCAATACAACGAAAGGGGAGCAAGGCGATGAGGTACTTGAAAGGATTTGCCGGTTTAGTGGTTATCCTGGCGGCGGTTTCTGGCGTTGGCCTGGCCTGCTGCCGATGCCTCAGCCCAGGCGGCCAAAGAAGTGGCGATAGGGTTTTCAGGGCCCCTCAGCGGCGTGGCAGCGGAATATGGGCAGGACTGCGCGAACGGGTGGAAATGGCCATAAAGGAAATCAACGCTGCCGGAGGCATAACCGTTGGCGGTGAAAAGTACCTCTTCAAACTGGTCAAGCTCGATGATCGGGTGGATCCCACAGAAGCGGTCAACAACTCGCGGAAGCTACTGGACCAGTACAAGGCGCCCGCTGTATTTAACCCGGTATTCAACACCTTAGCAGCCATGGCCAGGATTAACCAGGAGAAGGGGCACGAGTTTCTCCTCATGGCCTATACCAGCACGCCCAAGGTGATCGAGATGGGTAACAATCTGCTGGTCGCGATTCCCCCTCCATTCACGGTGTACGTAAAGAGCTTTTCCGACCTCGCGTGGAAGAAGGGGTGGCGCAAGGCAGCCATGGTGGTGACCTTGGGGGCCGTACGGGGACGAGTGGCGGCAAGCTTTCAAGGCGGTACTGGCAGGCGAAAGGCGGCCAGATCACCGAGGACAAACCGGCCAATTACTACACTGAGACGGACTTTTCCTCCCAGTTGACCGCTGCTCTGGCCACCAAGCCTGATGTTCTGCTTATTGGCGGTCCGTCCGGTACCACCGCTCTGGTTATTGAGCAGGCCAGGGGCTTGGGATACAAGGGCGGTTTTATACTGATCGATCAGGCCAAGATGGATTACATCGCCAATATTCTCAAGGGAACTCAGTTGATGGGCAACAGCATCGGCGTCGCTTCAGTGGCCATGTCACCCACAGCATCGGCTCCTGCGTTCGACAAGAAATACGTGAGTGAGTACAAGCGCATGCAAACCTGGGAAGTGGCGCTTAATTACGATGCCATGCAAGCCTTAGCCCGTGCTATGGTTGCGGCCGGAACCGTGAAGGACCCTGTTGCGATCAAGGCCGCTTTTCCGAAAGCATTTCCTCTAGGCGGCGATAAGTTTCCCGTGGAGTATTTCAGCATCACCCCAGGAGGCCGCATGACGTGCGCTGGGTCAGTGCAGACGATTGATCAGTCCGGAAAATATGGCCCTATTCTAATGTGCGCCTGGTGGCTTAAGACAGAGGACGAGTTCAATCAGCTTAAGAAGCAGGCCCCGCCAATCGGGAATGCAACGTGGGAGTTTATGAAGTTCGAAAAGGAAGAGTAGAACAGGATTCGCGACGGCCCCGCTCCTCTAAAGGGCGGGGAACCCTTCCAATAGCGTTGATTTGAAGCCCCGCCTTAAGTTGCGCAGCCGCGTGAAAAGAGGTGGGGCCCTGCTAGTCAAATCAAAGGCATCGGGCATGCTTCCGGGCTTGAAAGCCCAAACCTAAGGGATCTTTCAGCCATATAGCCGGCTATGGGTCCTCGTTACGGAAGGCCTATGGAACTTTTCTTGCAACAAGTATTCAATGGCGTCATGCTGGGCAGTACCTATGCGATCGTGGCGGTCGGACTGACCTTGGTCTTTGGTATTCTGAACATTCCCAATTTTGCCCACGGTCATCTGTATATGCTGGGAGCGTACATCAGCTTCTTCTTGATGACCGTTCACGGGTTCGGGTTTTGGACCGCCCTCATTGCTTCCATGGTGATCCTGGCCTTCGGAGGGATGCTGGTCGAAAGGTTAGTCTTTCGCCCCTTGCGGGACAAGCCCCATATCAACTCCTTTATCTCGGCCATCGGCGCCTTAATGATTCTGGAAACAGGGGTAATCGCTCTGTGGGGACCGCAGGGGCGACGAATGCCCAATCCCTATCCCGGGATCGTGGAAGTGCTGGGGATTACCATGACCTATCAGCGTCTACTCGTCATCGTAGCCGCGATCGTCATGATCATCCTGCTCCAGATCTTCATCAACAGAACCACCCCTGGGGCGACAATCGAAGCGGTCGCGCAAAACCGGGAAGGGGCCATGCTCGTGGGCATAAATGTCAACAGAGTCTCCTCCTTAACTTTTGCCATTTCTGCAGCTACGGCTGCTGCGGCAGCCTGCCTAGTGGCCCCCATCTTTATGATCTCCCCTACAATGGGGGCTCTTCTGGGGATGAAAGCCTTTGTCATCGTTATCCTTGGCGGGCTGGGGAGCATTCCGGGTGCAATTCTAGGCGGATACATTCTCGGGCTCCTCGAAACTATTGGGGGCGGCTATCTATCTGCTGCGTACAAAGATGTTTATGCCTTTGGCGCTCTGATCCTGATCCTGGCTATCAAGCCCACTGGTTTATTCGGCAGAGAGGTGAGCTGATGGCGGCAAAACCATTCTTGTCTGAAAAGTGGCCTTATGTGCTCCTACTGGTTTTGGCCCTGGCTCTTCCCTATTTGATCACCAACCGCTACGCCTTTCAGATCGTAATTATGGGATGCCTTTTCTCCGATCTGCACCCTCAGCCTGAATTTGATCCTGGGCTACACAGGACAGGCGTCCCTGGCCCACGCAGGGTTTTTCGGCATCGGGTCTTATGGAGTGGCGCTCATGACGAAACATGGGCTATCGTTTCTGGTTAGCCCTTCCTCTGTCGGCGCTTCTCGGAGCCCTGGTCGGGCTTCTGATCGGGCTACCCACACTTCGGAGCAGAGGGTCGTATTTTGCAATCTCCACGCTTTGTTTCGGGGTAATCGTGTCCATTGTCGCGGGTAACTGGATCGAGCTTACCGGAGGCTACAGCGGCGTGGTGGGCATCGCGCTGCCGAATCCCTTGTCTATTCCATGGATAGGGCTAATCGATTTTCAAACCATGGCTGCCCAGTATTACCTGGTTCTGGCTTTCTTGCTCTTCACCCTACTGGTGATGCACCGGTTGGTCTATTCTCTGGTGGGGCTCAGTTTTATGGCCATACGGAACAATGAAATCCTGGCTGAGGCGGTGGGAATAAACACTTTTGCCGTGAAGGTCCTGTCTTTTGTAGTGGGCAATTTTTTCGCCGCGATGGCCGGTGGCCTATATGCCAGTCTGGTGGGCAGTATCAGCCCCAGCACAGCCTCTATCGAGCTGACCTTCAACTGGCTGGTATACGTTCTCTTGGGTGGAGCTGCTACCCTGGCCGGGCCCATTATCGGCGCATTTGCCATCCCTGTGACTCAATGGAGAACCTGCAATTTCTAGAAGGATACCGTCTCATAATTTTCGGGGCCCTATTGCATCGCGGTGATCATCTACTTTCCCCGAGGAATCATGGGCGCAATCAGCGACTTGCGACAAAAGAGCGTGCGTATCCTTTACTAGTCAAAGAAGGATAGAATAGTGCTATTGCAGGTTGAGAATCTCACCAAGCATTTTGCCGGCCTTTTGGCGGTCGAAAGCGTGAGTCTGAATGTTCGTGAGGGCGAAATTCTGGCCATTGTAGGACCTAACGGGGCCGGGAAATCGGTGCTCTTCGGACTGATCAGCGGCCAGATCAAGCCTACTTCAGGCCAAGTAATTCTTCAGGGCAAGGAGATTACCTGCCTGAAGCCGCACCAGATAGCCCGCCAAGGAATAGCCCGTACCTTTCAGACCACTGCCCTGTTTGACCAGCTACGTGTCGTGGACAACCTTGCACTTGGGTATCGGATGCGCACCGGGATAGGTTTCTGGTCGGCTCATGTTGTAGACTCGTGGCTGGTACGAAGACAAGGCCGAAACCACAGCTCGGGTCGTGAACACACTGAGCTTTATCGGGTTGGAAGCAAAGGCATTTCACCCTGTCTCCACCCTTTCCCAGGCTGAACAGAAGCGCCTCTCTATCGGGGTAGCCATGATCGGTCAACCCAAGGTGATCTTGCTGGACGAACCCACCGGTGGCTTAATTGTGGAAGATACGCGATGAAATCACCGAGTTGATTGAGAAAATTCATCGGGTGGTGGGGATCACGATCTGTCTCGTGGAACACAAGATGCGCATGGTGATGGGGTTGGCTAACAGAATAGTCGTTTTGAATTTCGGCAGGGTGATCGCCGAGGGATCGCCCGAAGAAATAGGCAATAATCCGGAAGTGATCGAGGCATACCTGGGAGAGAAGTACCGTTGCTTAAACTTACCAATCTTTCCACATTCATTGGCGGATTCCAGGCGGTCCGAGACATCTCCCTGGAGATTCCCCAGGGCGATTGTGTCACGCTGTTGGGGAGCAACGGTGCGGGCAAGACCACGTTATTCAGAACCATTGCCGGGGTGCTGAAGCCTTCCCGTGGGACGATAGAGTTCAAGGGCCGACGTATTGACACCATGCCGGCTAACAAAATCGTGAGTATGGGGCTCTCGCTGTGTCCCGAAGGCCGTCAGCTTTTTCCGCAGCTCTCAGTCCACAAGAATCTGATGCTTGGAGCGTACACGCGGCGCAAGGATCGGATAGGCGTGCAGCAATCTTTGGATCAGGTCTATACTCTGTTTCCGCTCTTGAAGAATCGCAAAAGCCAACTGGCGGGTACTTTCAGCGGGGGACAACAGCAAATGCTGGCCATCGCCCGTGCCCTTATGTCCAAACCGGAACTGCTGTTGCTTGATGAGCCTTCCATGGGGTTAGCTCCACTTGTGGTTCGGCAAATCATCGGAGAGGTTATTAAAGCCATCCATGAAGCGGGGACCACAATATTCTTGTCTGAGCAGAATGCCAACATGGCCTTGATGGTCACTCGGCGGGCCTATGTTCTCGAAAACGGAAGAATCGTGTTGGCAGGATCGAGTTCCGAGCTAATGAATGACGACAAAGTGAAAAAGGCATACATAGGTACCTGAGCCAAAGGCGGCCGCTGAGGAATCCGAAACGGATATCCTGAACAACCATAAACCTACCTCGGCCCAAAATCTCCTCCCATCCATTGCCTACCCATTCCCATCCATGTTCCCGATATACAGTACGGCTTTGTTTTGATCTGTAAGAAAGAGCACTATACAATTTGTAAAGACATCTGACATGAAGCACGTCAGAGCAGGGGGAAGAATGGTCGGGCAAGGCGGATATCATGGCATGATATCAACAAAGTAACTATCTTCACCAATTGGTATCGCAGGGCACAATTATTGCTTACCAATATGCACAGAACAGATGGTGTCGCCAGGCAATACTGTGTGAGGCGTGAAGCCGTAGAAGAAGAACAAACGTTGTGGAGTCCATTAAGTGCGGGGGAGCGCCACGAAGACGACTGGAGCGAAACTTATACATATCAACGGCCCTCGGCTCTGGTACCGATGGCTTATATAGTGATCCCCCTGTTCCTGACATTTCGAGATACCGGAATATGACACGAGAGAGATACCCGAAACAAGCCGAAGTACTGGTCTTAACCAAAACTGGTAAGTCAATATGTATCAGACCGCTCAAACCTTCCGATGAGGGTCTGATAGAAGAATTGTTCAAGTCTCTTTCTCCGCGGAGTATTTTTTTTCGCTTTCTCAGGTACTGGAAGTCTGTCCCGCCAGAGGTAATCGCTTATTTTACGAAAATCGATTGTGAGTTGAATGTGGCTATGGTGGCTTTGGAGAAGCGCGAGCCCCAAGACCTAATCCTCGGATTGTGCGGAATTCTGCGCAAGCCCGGATCCGCAAGGGGTGAATTTGCCGTAGTAGTCCGCGATGAGTGGCAGGGAATAGGAGTCGGCGCAGAACTTGCCGCAGCGTCTTTGCCTGTTGCTCGGGACTTGGGCATGAAAGAATTGTGGGGAATCATTTCTCCCGAGAACACAACCATGATTGCCATGGCGAATAAGTTAGGGTTTACGGTACGCAAGGACCGAGAGTCGGACCTCTATGAAATGGAGATGCATTTTTGATACGGAACTTGCTCTCAATATCGTGTCAACTTGCGAGGTATGAGCGAACAAGGAAAACGTAGTGCGAAAGGACTGACGCTCTGGAAAACCCCAGCGGACAGGATCTTTGCGCTTTAGCTCTGGATACGCCCATTTTTTCGGAGGTGCAATATGAAAGTTCTTGAAGAAGGGAGCAACGTGCTCTTTATGGATCCCGATCCGGACAAGGCACGCGAATTCTTTCAGAAGAAATCTAGGGCCATGACCGACAAGAGGACTACCGTCAAGGAAGCGGTAGAAAAATTTATTCCCGACGGCTGCTATCTCGGTATAGGGGGATTCGGCGCCAACAGAATTCCTACAGCGGTTTTGCATGAGGTACTTCGCCAGAGGCGCAAGGACTTGGGATTCCTCGGGCATACATCAACTCATGACTTTCAGCTCCTTTGCGCCGGAAAGTGTATTAACCGGGTTGATGCCTCGTACATTGTCGGATTGGAGGCACGGGGCCTTTCGCCCAATGCACGAAGGGTAATGGAATCCGGTGAGGTCCAGGTGACCGAATGGACAAACTACGCTCTCACGGTTCGGTTGAGGGCTGCCGCCGAGGGGGTTTCATTCGGTATCGTCCGGTGCATGTTGGGAACCGACACTCTCAAAATGTCTGCGGCCAAGGTTATTGAATGTCCGTTTACCGGCAAGAAATACGTGGCATTGCCGGCTGTTTGGCCGGATGTAGCCGCCATTCATGTGCACGAGGCGGATATTTACGGCAACTGCCACATAAGGGGGATCTCGGTCTCTGATCTGGAACTGGCGCGAGCTGCAAAACACGTTATCATCACTACTGAAAGACTTGTGGGCAATCACGCCATAAGGGTTAACCCGACCCGCACGGTAATACCCTTTTACCTCGTGGATGCGGTTATTGAAGTCCCCTATGGCAGTTATCCCGGCAACATGGCATACGAATACTTTTCTGATGAAGATCACCTCAAGCAGTGGTTAAAAGTGGAAAAAGACCCTGATGAGTTCGCAAAATTCCTGGACAAATACATTTACAATGTTTCCGCATTTGAAGAATACCTGGAACTTTGCGGTGGATTCGCAAAGATGAAGGAACTGCGAAACCTCGAGGGGTTGGTCGATCGCCTGTGAAATCAATTTCGTTACCGAATCGACAATCGATCAAGGAGGTAAGTTCTGTGACTCCTGAATACGGCATGATGGAAATGATGATTTGTAGCGCCTCGAGATATCTTGAGGATGGCAAAACAGTGGCTGTGGGAACCGGGGCCCCCTGTGCTGCAGCTATGTTGGCACAAAAGATGAACGCCCCGAATCTGGTCATTTTGTTTGAAGCAGGCGGAGTAGCTCCGACGATGCCGCAGATGCCTATATCGGTAGGTGATTCGAGAACATTCTTCCGTGGAATAATGGCCGCGGGAATGTCCGAAATGATGACTACCTGCTGTCGCGGATTAGTGGACTATGCATTCCTCGGCGGTGCGGAGATAGACAAATACGGGAATATCAATTCAACGGTCGTGGGAGATTTTTATAAGCCGAAAGTGCGCTTTCCCGGAAGCGGCGGGGCCAACGACTTTGCCTCGTTTTGTTGGCGCACGCTAATCATGACCGTTCACAGCAAATCCCGTTTTGTGGAAAAAGTGAGCTTCTTGACTTCGCCCGGCTACCTTACCGGACCTGGTGCTCGCGAGGCTGCCGGGTTGCCGGCAAACACAGGTCCGTACAAGATTATTACTGACCTGGCAGTGCTCGGTTTTGATGAGGAAACCAAAGCCATGATGGTTGAATCCATCCATCCGGGCGTCGAAAGAGAGCAGGTAAAGGAGGCTACCGGGTTCGAGTTGATTATGCCCGACTTCATCCAGACAACACCTCCGCCATCGGACTCTGAATTAAGACTACTCCGAGGCGAGGTCGATCCGTTGCGACTGGTAATCGGCCGATGATCGAGATGAGATGGACTTAAGCGAGCACGGTAAACCATTTCTTAAAATCGGCGCTTCCCGAACCAGGTTATCTGCCACAGAAAATGGTCCCCGCTGTACGATTGCATGGCTTCAGGGAAATCGAGCCCTGGCTTAAGAACCTTGTTGCGTAAACGTTGTTGCACACTAGAAGCTAATGGCGCCCGACAATCCAAGGTCGAAGGTATACTGGCTCAGCGTTGACGTCCCACTACTCGATGCCGAGAAAGGCTCGGGGAGACTTAACAAACCAAAAATGCAAACCAACTGCTTTGACCAGTCAGATTCACATCTCCATCGCCTCGGATTCTTAGCCAGCTCCCCTTGGCCCACAGGGTGCAATTGAAAAATCCCACCGGAAACGTTGATTCTAACCCGCCCTCGAGGAAAAGTCCTGCGTTCTTAAAGGTATATTCGGCTTGTTCGGAAAGGTCTCGTCTACCAAAAAATCCAAAAAGGGGACCTGTTATGTAGTGGCCGGCGTGACTAAGTTCGAGGGGTAGCCTTAATCTTGCGTTGGCGCTTCCTATGAGCAGCTCTCCCTTGAAATATGGACCTAAAATTTGGCACCCGATATACGGGATTGTGAAAAAGGTATTGAGGTCACCTGAATAGTCCGGGAAGGCAACAGGACGGTAATGGCAGGCGGACAACGGCATGAAAGGTGAAATAGCTATAACCGGGCACGGGCTCGGGATCCGAAAAACGGACCGAAATACGATCGAATCTGATCCCGGCTACCAAGCCAACGGCCTGATTGATGTTGTACCACCCACCAAACTCATATTCGGACCACTGAAACCGTGATCCCGTCCAGCGCCACGCTTCTGGTTGGGTTACTCCGATGCCAGGGCCCTGACTCGCTTCAATGCCGACTGTACGAGGGATATTCGCCGAAACACTGCCGAACAGGCCGCAGGCCGGCGTAAGCTGTGCATCCAGGCGGAATGCCCCAACTGCCAAATCGGCAGACTGGATCTTCGCATCCAGTGGATACGTGTCAAGAAGGCTTCCATAGTTGGGGAAAATCAGAAAAGGGCTGAGCAACTCCGTCGGCGGGATATTTAGATTGAAGTTGAGAGCAATCTTTTTGTATCCAACGTTAAGGGTAGGCCAGATCCTTATGTCACCTGCTTGGATCCAGTTAAGTCCCGGCAGGGAAGTCATACCCGAAAACCATCCCGAGGTTCCAGCTCCCCCCAGGGTGGACGCACCAGAAGGAAGCGGCTCAGGGACCACACCCTGGGCCAAGGCTGCAATAGGAAAAGCAAGAAGAAGGCAAAGGCCAACTAGAAGGCCGCGGCGCTTGGTCATACTCCATACCCCCAGCAAACCAACACTTGCCGGCATTGAATAGCCTTAGAGCAAGTTGTCGGGTCATTTCACATCAACTAAAATTCACAGACAGCATAGTTTTTGTTACCACCTCTAGCAGCCTCTGGTCAAGCCATTTTGTCGTGAAGTACCGCCTCACTGAGTCTGATTATACAGAAAGTCGACCAGACCTTTAGTGCAAGGATTTTCGGATTTGGCATTCCAATAGAGATAAACACCTATGGAGATCGGATATGAGGCTTCCCTGGAAACTCCGCTAGCCAATTGAAAGGGCGCGGAATTTGCGTTTTGTTTTATGTTGATTATCTTGACCCCGCGTTCCTCCAGCTTGTCGAAATAGGTCGTTGTGGTGGGTATGTATCCTACGGCGAAGGATTTTCCGCAGACCGTGACAGTAGTATTGTAGGAAGCCATCACTGTCGAGCCTTTTGCGTATGGCTCGCCTTTTAAAACTTTTTGCTGGAAAAGGACCCCGGCACCGGTCTCCGGCACTGCCCTGACGGTCACCTTTATCGGTTCATTTGGCCCACCGACTTGGCTCCAGTTGGTAACTTCCCCTTTGAAGATATTTGCCAACTGCTCCATCGTAAGCTCACCGACAGAATTCTTGCTATTTGTGACAACCGCCAGTCCGATATAACCAACCAGCTTGGAGCCCAAGGACAACCCCTGTGCTTCAGCTTTCTTGATTTCCTCCGCCGTCATAGCTCTGGTAAGGGCACCTAATTCTGCGTTTCCTTCCATGAGCCTTTGCACGCCTATACCGGTGGTCGCGCCGGAGATCGTGACCGAGCAGTTGGGAGCGCCCTTCATATACAGTTCCGCATTTTCCTGAAGCCACTCAGAAAGTAACCCCGCGCCGGCCACTCGAACTGGCTTCTTGTCTTGGGATTCGGCAAGTCTCGTCGCCGGGCTCCAAATCAAAAAGACCGCAGCAACCAACACTATGATCGCTCTTTTCATTTTCAAGAATCCTCCATGCTGTCTGGTTTTGGGACCTGTCCCACTGAACCGTTAGCAAATGGCATGCCATTGCTTCGCAAACCCAGGACTAGGAGCCGGATGCGGGGCTAATAGGTGATTTCGGGAGTTGGCTGTCTTACGGATTTCGCAGGTGTGAATACAGGGAATTGGCCGAATTGACTTGTTAATTCTGCGGCAGTTGTAAAAACGTAATGATGACGCCATGCTACCAGTGGGCCAAAACGCCCTGTAGTTATGCGCTCATGGGCCTCTATGACCCTGATAGCCAAGGGCCGTCATTTGGCCAGACTTCCAGCACTCGCTTTAATGCAGGCTAGTTACCGGCAGCCCCTCTCTGAAGACGGCCTTGCTGTAAGAAACGGTTTTGACCGTGCCAGGATATGAGGTATGCTAAGAATTGAGCGCACTGTTCACTACACTCAGACAAAGTTCGTTATGGCGAACAATATAAAAAAATGGAAAGGGGAGGTCTATGCAAGCATCTGAGAAAACCGTTGATGGCTTTCGATTTCTTCCACCCAGTTTGGCCGCTTGGATAAACAGTTTGATTCCAGACCAGGGTTTTAAGGGGAGCATCCCCTTTACTCCGCTTTCCAAGCCCTTGAGTGAGGCAACCGTGGCCCTCGTCACGAGCGCTGGTATCAGCCTGAAGACAGACCCGCCTTTTGACATGGAAAGGGAAAAGAAAGAAGCCGTATGGGGCGACCGATCTTTCAGAGCTCTCCCGAAAAACACAACGGCCGCGGATATCACTGTGAATCACCTCCATATCAACACGGAATACATCCTCCAAGACATCAATGTGATGCTGCCGTTGGCTCGCATGAGCGAGTTTGAGCAGGAGGGAATTATAGGCCGGCTTGCACCTACCGCCTATTCCTTCTACGGCTTTCAGTGGGAGAGCACTGATTTCCTGAAAGAAGCCATTGAGCCCATGTCCAAGACAATGCGGGAGGAAGGCGTCGATGCTGTGATTCTCACACCAGCCTGACCTTTCTGTTGCCAGTCCGTGGGACTGGCCGCAAGAGTCCTCGAAGAGGCTGGTTTCTCGACCGTAGGTACTCACGCCCACCCCGGAATTCCACAGGCTTGTGGGCATTCCTCGATCCGCAGCTATTGAATATCCTTACGGCAGGCCGGTCGGCGAAGTTGGAGATAGGGAAGGGCAGCGGAAAGTCCTGCTTGAAACCCTCTCTGTATTGGAAAAGGTACAGGAACCCGGAGAAATCCGGCACCTTTCTTTCACCTGGCCTGAAGAACCCAAGGCCGCCAAATGGCAGCCGCCTGAGATGAGCCCGCTCATCAAGCTCTACTTGGATGACATTAAAGCGGCTCGAAAGGCGAAAGGATAGGGCGGTAGCGCACTCCTGCAATGCAAACATTCTACATCGAGCCGGGTACAGTCAACGATTGCAGCGAATGTGCGCGCTGTTGGTGCAGCACCTCCGGGAACTCGGGGTTGACTCAACTGCCAAAGCTTTGGCACGAGTGTTGGAAGACGTGGCCTGCGACTCGGCTCGTGGTTTTCTCCTGGAGGCGCGAGCGAACGGCGGAGTCGTCGGCGTTGCTTACGTTGCGACGATTCTGAGTATGGAACATTGCAGTCCGGTCGCGGGGCTTGAGGAGCTGTATGTCGTGCCCACTAGCCGGTCGCGGGGCATTGGCACTGCGTCGATGACTGCGGTTTTAAAGCGGGCGCGGGAGGCCGGCATTGTGGCGATAGTTTTGGAAGTTGATGCAAGGCAGAGCCGCGCGATAGCTTTATATCAGCGGATCGGCTTCCGTCCCTTGGATCGTTCCCGATGGGTCAAAGAATTGAAAGATTGATGCCCCGTAACACTTGGCTGTAGCCAACCGCCGCTGGAGTTGCGGTTTTCGATCGGACTGGTTGCAGGTTTGCGCTTTGTCCTCACGCTGCCTGCAATTCGAAAACAGTCACTTCAGGCCGAACATTAAAGCGCACATGGAGTAGGTGGCCAACCCCGCGACTGATGTACAGGCGGCGCCCCGCACCGAGGTCGAACTCGCCGGCAGTGTAGCGCTGGTTACTGCACGGCAGTAAGTGGTGGACGGAGAAACGGCGGCTTGCACTGTCCCCCGTGCGTGTGGCCTGAAAGTATCCATCCTTCATAACCGTCCCAGACCGGCAGATCAACCGTATCGGGATTGTGACTCAGCACCAGTGCCGGCGCTGCCGATTTCAAGATAGGCACCACCTGTAGTGTATCGAATCGCTTCGCCCACAAGTCGTCCATTCCGATTATCCGAAGGCCCTCGACCTCGTGAATTTGGTTGCGGAGCACGGTGATGCCAAACGCCGCAACAGTGTCTACAACCTGAGCCGCGATCTCAGGGTGGGACCACTCAGGGCCGTAATCGTGGTTGCCGAGAATCGCCAGCGTCGCGAGCCGACCCCTCGGGAAATGCCGATAGACTGACTCCATCTGCTCGAAGATTGCCGGATGATAGCTCACAAGATCGCCTGTCACCACGACGATATCGGGCCGGAGAGCTGCGACCCTGCTGAAGGCTTCAATCACGTATTCATCGTCTACCCGACCGCCCACGTGAATGTCGCTTAGCTGCACCAACGTCCGACCCACCATCGAAGGGGGCAATCCTCGAATCGGCAACGAACGATACACGAACTCCAACCAGTGGGGCTCTACCCGCCAGGTGTAGAACCCAGAGGCCGGCTGCGGCCGCGATCGCGGCACCCGAGGCCAGCATAAAACTTCGGCGAGTCAGCAACAGAACCTCCCGTGCTGGTACGGAATGGGCCGAACTAACCGGCCTTCCGCTTGCGGACAGTCCGAGTTCCGCCTATGGTGGAACTAGCGGAAACCAGACTGTCAGGGCGCGTCCGGGCGGTTGCGGCGGAACTGGCGGCTACGCGACCGTGAGAGCGTTTGAGGGCAGTCCCGGTTCGAGCGAACGGCCCCCGATCTCGCCTGTGCATCCACATAGGCGTCAAGCAACTGCCGGATCATGCGCTGATACTGTGTATGATGTTTTGTGGCCTGGGACTTAAAGAACTCTACGCTCCTCTTGCTGAGAGAAATAGTTACCTTGACTGATTCCTCTCTAAACGCCAGTTCATCAGGAGAGGGCAGAAAATCAGAAATTATCTTGACCTCACCCAACGGCTCATCGGTGTACTTTATTTTCGCGCTCATAAATCGCCTTACCTTTCCGCCAATAGCCGGCACCAATTATGCGGATTACGCCGTTGCGAAACGTAAACCGGACAGTGAGAACTCCGCCGCCTACCTTCCCAAAGCAGTAGTAGCGCTTTTCCTTGTCGCTGTGACTCACGTCTTCAGCGATGACACGGCGCGAGTCGGCAAAAGCGTATTGGGCTTCCGAGAAAGCGACCCCATGCTTTTGCTGGTTTTCCCGGTCCTTGTTCGGGTCCCAATCGAAGTGCCCCTTGATCATAATTACAGTTTACCACAAAGAAGCCGCATACGCCATACCATTATATGGCTAAATATATGGGCAGGTGGAGACCGCGGGAGCGAGGCCTCATGTGTTCTGCCCTTCCAACGCCACACAGCCTCAACTTGAAATTATTCTAGCCTCTTCCGGAACAACCATGCCGCAGCGGTCAGGGTGAACACAGCGATCACCGCCATCGGCCACGTCTCGTGCCAAACAACTGAAGCCGGAGAGTCTTTCATGAAAATGCCTTTGGCGACAATGAGGAAGTAACGCAGCGGGATAGTCATGCTGAGGGGTTGGAGCCACGCGGGTATATTTTCAAGAGGGGTAGCAAATCCCGAAAGCAGGTTCGCCGGGACCATAAAGACAAAGGACCCGAGGATTGCTTGCTGCTGCGTCATGGATAGAGATGAAATAAACAGGCCCACGCCGCTCACTGCCAGAAGAAAGACGGTCATGCTCGCATAGAACAGTGGCAGCGAGCCGGTGAGAGGGATGCGGAAGAGAAAGACCGCGGCGCAGACAATCAAGGTGCCCTCAAACAAGCCAAAGATCACCGCGGGAACGGTCTTGCCTATAAGAATCTCTAACGGCTGCAATGGTGATACGAGCAATTGGTCAAAGGTGCCGAGTTCTCGTTCGCGTGCAACCGAGAGCGATGTCAGGAGTAGCGCAATGAGCATCGGCAAAATAGCACAGAGACTGGGTATAGTGAACCATTGGTAGTCGAGATTGGGATTGTATGCGTTTCGGACAATCAGCTCCGCGGAAGGCGCAGCTCTGCCTGTTTTTTTCGCCACATCACTACTGAACTGATTTACGATCTGAGAAGCGTATCCCTGGATGATTTGCGCGGAATTTGATCGCCGACCATCAAGGATGAATTGAAGTTGAGCGGTCTTGCCGGCTTCCACAAGGCGTGAGAAGTCCTCTGGGATTTGGATAACGAACTGTACTTCTTGTGAATCTATAGCAGGGCGAATTTCCTGAAAGCCACTCAGGTAATGGATCCTGGTGAAGGTCCTCGATCCCCGGAATCGTTGGACAAGCTCATGAGCAGCCCCACCCCCATCTTTGTCCAGTATACCAATCGAAACATTTTTCACTTCCAAAGTAACGGCATAAGAAAAGACTATCAGTTGGATGAGCAGCGGTCCAATGAGCACGAACCTGCTTTTCTTGTCGCTCCAAATCGTTGTCAATTCTTTGATAATCAAAAAGTATGTACGTCGGAGCATGGTTCAGTCCAATCTCTTTACGCTCTTGCCGCGAAATCAACATGAAACAGAGCAAGCCAAAGCCAACCATCGCAAGAACATTCGGCCAAATGACGGCCCAAATGTTGCCGGCCAGAAACAGTGTTTGAAGACAAGACACGAAGTATCTCGGCGGAAGAGCATATGTCAGCATCCTGATCGGCAACGGCATGCTGGTGATGTCGAAGATAAAACCCGACAGGATGAAAGCGGGGAGAAAAGAAACGATCAAAGCGGCCTGTGAGGCTACAAACTGAGTTCTAGCGACGGTTGAAATCAGAAGCCCGAGCCCGAGCGCATCGAAGAGGAATGCTGCAGTCACGAGCCCCAGAAGGAACAGTGAGCCCCGAAAGGGAACGCCAAACACGAAGACAGCCATAAAAACGCAGACCGCCATTGAACCCATTCCCAGCAAGAAATATGGTACAAACTTGCCTATCAGTAATTCGGTTATCCCGACGGGAGTGGCCATGAGCGCCTCCATCGTTCCCCGTTCCCACTCTCGGGCAATGACTAGGGCCGTCAAAAGAGTTCCGATAATCGACATGATAGTGGCCATAGACCCGGGAACCAGAAAATTACGGCTCTCGAGTTCCGGATTGAACCAAAGACGGGGCTGTATCTCTATTGGAGGTCGAAAGATCATTCCCTTGTCCAGCGCCTGCTCGTTGAGCCAGCCCATAAGGACGCCTTGAACATAGCCCCCTACCAGGTTCGCTGTGTTCGGTTCGCTTCCGTCAGTGATGATCTGGATAGGAGCCGAAGTGCCTTCACGCGTGTTTTTTCTGGAAAAATCCGACGGGACAACGATTATGGCGCGGATTTGACCGAGCGCCAGGTCAGGCTCAAAAATTCTCCGATCGCCGGCAATGCGAGCATCGAAGTAACGCGAATTTGTAAACGACACAATGAAACTATGAATCTCAGGGCTGGAATCTTCAACAACCAGCCCGACTTTGATGTGCTTGACGTCAAGCGACACCGCGTAACCAAAGAGAAACAACAAGATGGCCGGAAGAACGAAAGCGATAAGGATACTGCTAGGATCGCGAACAACCTGGCGGAATTCTTTTCCGAAAAGCGCTTTCAAGCGGCGAAGCTGTGCCACACTGGCTGTGGATTCGCCGTCTTTCATGCCGCTTCCCCTTTGTCCCGGTCGTAACGCTGAATAAGGGCGATGAAGGCATCTTCCATTGTCGGTTCCTGCTGGTCCTCTTGCCGCACCGAGTCTTTCAGGTCATCAGGCGATCCTGTCGCGATCATCTGTCCTCTATAGATGAGGCCAACACGGTCACAGGTACTCGGCTTCGTCCATGAAATGTGTCGTCACCATGACCGTAACGCCTCTTTCGATGAGCCCGTTGATATGAGTCCAGAATTCGCGTCGAGTAATTGGATCAACGCCGGAGGTGGGCTCATCAAGAAACAAAACCGGAGGGTTGTGCATAACCGCGGCTCCCAGGGCCAAGCGTTGTTTGAAGCCCAAAGGAAGTTCCCCCGCGGGTGCGTCCAGGTACGGCTCCAGGTCAAAGACTTCGACTACCGTGCGAACCGCATCTGCACGCTCGTTGCCCGACAGACCGTAAACACCGGAGAAGAAGTCCAGGTTCTGGCGAACGTTCAGATTCCCATAGAGCGAAAACTTCTGGGCCATGTAACCGATGCGGGCCCTGGCTTTGCTCGGAGCCGCCTGTAAATCGAGCCCGGTTACGCGAGCCGTTCCCCTCGACGGCTTCAGCAGCCCGCATAGCATTTTGAATGTAGTCGACTTGCCCGCGCCGTTAGGTCCCAGGAAACCGAAGATCTCGCCGCGCTGGACAGAGAAGGTAATGTCGTCCACTGCCGTAAAGGACCCAAAATTCTTGGTCAGGCCTTTTGCCTCGACCACTGCTTCGGCCCTCTCCTCGGCTATGGTCGTCCGGCTTGCAAGTTCTGAGCGACCGCCGGGTCCGCCGCCAAGGATGTCGATAAAGGCATCCTCGAATCGCGGCGTCACTGGAACGAAAGTCGCGGTTTTTCCGAAGCTGAAAAGCTCGGAGCTTGGGTATTCCGTTCCTTGGGCCAGAACGAGCCGCAAGTGCCGGCCCTGGATGACACCGTCGATCACTCCTTCGGCGTTAAGCGCTTTGGTCAGAAGTCGGCGACGGTTCCCCTCGAAGCCTTGAACTTGAAAGGTCCGTCCTGAAACTCGATCAGTCAGTTCCTTCGGGGGGCCTTCGAAAAGCAGTTTACCCTCGTGGAGCAAGAGAACATGTCCGCATTTCTCTGCCTCATCGAGGTATGCGGTGCTCCAAATGACCCCGATCCCTTCGTCCACGAGTTCCTCTACCATTTGCCAGAGTTCGCGGCGAGAAATGGGGTCAACGCCGACGCTCGGCTCATCCAATAGCAGTAACTCGGGTTTCTGGACTAGGGCACAAGCAAGCCCCAGCTTCTGTTTCATTCCTCCTGAGAGCGCGCCTGCCAGGCGATCTGTGAACCTCGCCAGGTCAGTAAACTTGAGCAGGCGCTCAAAAGTGTCCTGCCGTCGTGGACCCACAAGTCCCCTCAGATCAGCGTACAGACGTAGATTCTCGATCACGGTGAGATCTTCGTACAGACCGAACTTCTGAGGCATGTACCCAATTAGAGCGTGAATGCGCTCAGCCTCCTGAGCACTGTCAAATTGCAGCACCCGCACTGACCCGGAAGCCGGTAATAGCAGGCCCGCGATCAGTCGTATCAAGGTCGTTTTCCCCGCTCCGTCGGCCCCTACAAGTCCTGTGACTTCTCCAGGATAGACGAACGCCGTAAGGTCATCCACAGCGGGCGGCTGATCATGCCCGAAAGTGTAGGTCAGGTGATTGATTGAAACGATGGCATCGTTCATTGCTTACCCTTGGTCGGGGCAGTTGCGTTTGTCTTTAGTTTCAATTTTACTGTCACCGGCATTCCCTGCCGAAGTCCGTTATCAGGATTGTCCACAATCACTCGCAGGCGATAGACAAGCTCAGTGCGCAAGTCTGTCGTCTCGACATTTTTCGGTGTAAACTCCGCCACAGGTGAGATAAAGCCGATTTGTCCGTGATAAGGCTTCGCCGGCTGACTGTCAGTGTAGACGTCAGCGGGCATGCCTTGATAAATCCGCCCGAGGTCTCGCTCGGCGACGTAGGTGCGGACCCAGACAGGGGATAGGAGCTGCAAAGCATAGACCGTCTGCCCTGCTGAGACTATAGCTCCGGGCTCTCGGACGCGAGTGAGGATTATTCCGTCAGCCGGGGAGTGAATCTCAGTGTCCTGCAGGTTGATCTCAGCTTGGGCGAGCCGCGCCTTCGCTGCCGCTAGATTGGCTCGCGCTTCCTGAATGTCCTCCACACGAAAACCCGCGAGTGCGAGTGCCAGATCCGCCTTCGAGAGTTGTTCCTGAGCTTCTGCCGCGTCCCGGTCGGCTAGAGTGTCGTCGTACTGCTGCTTGGAGATCGATCCGCTCTGCACGAGAGAAAGCCGTCGCTCATATAAGCGCTCGGCGTTCTTGAACCGAACTTCTCTTTCATGGGCCGCGGCTCGCGCCCGGTCGATCTCTTCGGGTCGACTTCCTCTTTCCATCTTGGTGACATTGGCTTCTTGAGCTTGCAGTTGACCTATGGCTGTCCGAACATCCGCCTCGAAGGTGTCCTTGTCGAGAACAGCGATAATCTGGCCCTTCTTTATCCGGTCGCCCTCTTCAAATCTCATTTCCCGGATGCGGCCTGTAACACGAAATCCCAGATCGACCTGGCGAATATCCACATTCCCATAGATCACCAACTCGTCGCGCTCTGTATTATTGTAACTCCGGTAAAGGCCCCATGTTGCAGCCACCAGGAGAAGCGCTCCCACTAGAATTACCGGCAATCTTTTATTCATCTCGACGTCCCCCTTCATGGCTACCGCTTTCGCAAGTGTCCGGCACGCCAAGAATGGCACGCGCCTGTTTGACGATAAGGGTCTGGACCGCTTGAATTTCTCTCCGGGAGTATCCTTTCCACTGGAGGGAGCGGATGACCGCTTCTCGAGAGGTTCGAAAAATTAGCACCTGACCGACGATGGCAATCACACTCAGCAAGGTTTCCGGATCATCGGGTTGACGATGGAGGATACGAGCCACCAATGCCAAGCAGCACTGTAGGACCGGCTGCATGACCCCCTCGTAGATAATGTCAAAAGCGCTTGTCGGCTCCATCTGCTCCCGGAGTATGATCCCCGCCCAACTCTTGGCTTCCGGTGTGCCGAGGATCGTTGAAACCATGGTGTTCAGAATCCTGGATAACATGGCGAAACACTCGGGACCGGAACAGTCTGACTTTTCCAAAGTCTCGTTGATTTCAACAACGGCTGAACCATATGCTGCGGTTGCTTGCCCGACAATGTGGCGAACCACAGCGTGGTAAAGCCCCTCCTTGCTTTTGAAATGATAGGGGATAGCGGCAAGATTCACCCCCGCGCGGTCGGCCAGCATCCGCGTGGTCGTGGCTTCAAAGTTGTAGCGACCGAAGATCTCCACGCCGGCCTCAATAAGTTTCTGACGTGTCCGCACTCCCGGCACGCTGTTTCGCGCTCCGGGTACCACTGTCGTTGCCATCACTGGAACTCCTTTCAGTCCGGACTCTCGAAGTAATTTAGTCAATCGTATGAATAAGTCAATCGTTAGTTTTTATTCTTGACCCCCATCGTCACAAACCCTTCCACGCCTTCGCGGTAATCGCTCAGTTACGCGGCAGATCGGTGGTCTTGCGTCATTGCGAGGAGTGAAACGACGAAGCAATCTCAGCTTTGGAGGTGTCCCGCGGGACGCGGGACTTCGCTACGCTCGCAATGACAGTCTTTAGCCACGGGCAACAGTGGGCTTACGCCTTCGCACACGAAAGTGATTGAAGATGTCGTCTGGTTCTGTCAGAATCGTCCGTAACCTCTTGCTAGAGGTATGATTCAGAAAGACGGAAGGTAGAGATCGTTGTTACGTTAGACCCGAAAAGCCTCTCTCAGGGGCGCTGTAATTGAAAGGAGTTTGGAATCATGAGACGGTTTTCGACGATTATCCTCGCCGGTCTGATAGCTGGAATCTTCCTTTTCCAGGGAGTAGTTGCAGCACAAAACACCATAAAAATAGGCATGATAGACACTTATACCGGTCCTCCAAGTGTTTACTGCAATGATGTCAAAGACGGCTTCAAGTTGGCCTTGGACGAGATAAACGCCAAAGGAGGCGTGCTCGGCAAGAAGCTTGAATTTGTGACGCGTGATGACAAATTCAAGGTGGATCTGGCCCTAAGCGCAGCAAAGAAACTCGTCATGCGGGAAAACGTCGAACATACTGGCCGGGACCACAAACAGCGCAGTCTCATTAGCCGTGTCCGATCTGGCAAAAAAGGAGAAGATCCCCTTCGTGGTGACGTTCGGCAAGAGCGCGGCGATAACCGGAGCCAAGGGCAACCGATATGTCTTTTCCATGAATGAAAATACCGGCATGGTTGGGCGAGCGGCCGCCATAGCACTCGCGAAACGGCCGTACGTGAAATATTGGATTGCCGGCGATGACTATGAATATGGGCATTCCGTAGCCGACGAGACCTGGACACAGCTCAAGAAGCTCAAACCTGAGGTTCAACGCATGGGAGAATCATGGTGGAAAGTGGGAGAGCCCGACTTTACGCCTTACATGACCTCAATCTTGGCAGCAAAACCTGATGCGGTCATCATTGCGGCAGGAGGAGCGAGTTGCGTGCCCTTTCTCAAAGCCGCGAAAGCCACCGGATTTAATGAACGGGTCCCCTTTATTGCGCACATGGCGATTGAGCTGTCCACGCTCAAACCGCTCGGAATGAACGCACCCGCCGGCGTCATGGGCACGTCACCGTATTTGTTTTACTTTCCCGAACTCCCTGAGAACAAAGCATTCACCGATAAATACAAGAAGGCGTTCGATAGATTCCCCACTGCAGGATCATTCTGCGGTTACATTTCCGGTCTTTCTATAGCAAAAGCCTATGAGAAAGCAGGCGCTGTGGACCGCGAGAAATTCATCGACGCTCTTGCCGGTCTGACAATGGATTCCCCGGTCGGGAAAATAACGATTCGGGACTTCGATCATCAGATCATGCTGCCGATGTTTGTGGGGGTGACCAAAGTTGTTCCCGGTTACGATTTCTTGATCGCCGGAGACATCGAAACCATTCCCGCAGACAAGGTCATAACTCCGCTTGATGAAGTGAAAAAGGCGAGGGGCGAATAGAATTTTCCCGAGGTGCCGAGTTTCATACGTGTCGTGCCATTTGCACAGTACGACCGTCCCGTGTGCGTTCACGCATGCAGGGTCTAGAGGAGCCAATCTCAATGCCTGTGCTTTTCGAAAACACCTCGATTAAGTCTCTGGACCTCGAAAATCGAGCAGTCCGGAGCGCGACTTGGTCGGGAGTGGGCGACCGGAAGGGATACGTCACCGACAGGGCAATAGCATTCTACGAGAATCTCGCTGCCGGCGGGGTAGGGCTTATCATTACGGGGTTTCAGTACGTGATGCCCAACGCAATCGCCATGCTCTACCAGCTGGGCAACTATCGTGAGGACATGCTGGAGGGGCTAACACGTCTCGCGGATGCAGTTCACTCGCGAGGCGGGAAAGTCATGGCCCAACTTGTGCATACAGGGAGTAGGGCGAATCCGGAACTGTTCCCGGAAGAAGGGGAGATCTGGGGGCCTTCGCCGGTGGTTGATCCGTTGACGGGAAACACTCCGAAAGCAATGACAAAACCGGAGATAACTCAGGCCATCGAAGCGTATGCAGCGGCAGCGTCCAGGGCACAGAGGGCGGGATTCGACGGAATACAGCTTCACGGCGCTCACGGGTACGGCATCAACCAGTTTCTCTCCGGCGCATCGAATCAGCGATCCGACGGATACGGGGGAGACGTAGGCAAGCGCTACCGTTTCCTCGGCGAAGTGATGGAGGCCGTAAAGGGGGCCGTAGGCCAAGACTACCCGCTCTTCATCAAGTTGAGCGGTCACGATTATATTGACGGGGGTCTTACGACCGAAGAGTCGCTCCACGTGGCTCGCCGGCTAGTCGATGACGGGATAGATTGCATTGAGGTGAGCGCGGGCAGCCGGGCCTCGGCCAACGGAATGGTCCCGTCTCGGGGGAACATTCACAAAGAAGAGAACGAGGCTTACCTGGCGCAATTGGCAGCCCGCTTCAAGGAATCGGTTAACGTTCCCATTGTCACGGTGGGCGGAATAAGATCTCCAGCAGTGATTTCAAAAGTTCTCGACGAGGGTCTCGCTGATTACGTGGCATTGTGCCGCCCCTTCATCCGTGAGCCCCATCTGATCAACCGCTGGAAAAGCGGCGATCTGGAGAGAGCAAAGTGTATCTCGTGCAATGGGTGCTTCGACACAGGACTGGAAGGTTTCGGAGTTACTTGCAAAGCGGAGAGAAAGCTTAAGGAGAAGGGGAGACCAAATAAGGAGACCCAGGATGAACTGTGAAAAATGCGGTGCGCCAATCTCCGAGGGAGACGAGAGAGACTCTTATGGGCGCAGCTTGTGCGAGGACTGTTACATGGATTCCCTGTCGCCGACTCGCACTTGCGACCCGTGGGCCGTACACAGCGCAAAGTCTCTGAAAGAGACGAGTGGGGGTCTCATATTGACTCCTACTCAGTCAAAAATCCTTAGCGTTTTGAGCGCCACCGGCGGCGTGGAACCCAACGACCTGGCGCAGCGGCTCGGCCTTTCTTCAATTGAATTGGAACGGGAGATTGCCTCTCTGAGACACATGGAAAAGGTGAGAGGCGAATTAAGAGACGGCAGGAAATTCATACGACTTTGGTAGCCGCACGCGGCAGAAATTTGTGCCTCGTTGCCAAGCTTTGCCTGGGAACGCCTACTTGGAGGCTTTGCCTCCGGACAGTCGCTACGCGGGCTGAGGCTCAGATCAGGTGTCCACCGCTGGCCTGCCCTACGTCCTGCCCCCTACGCTGAACGTGTTGCGTTCTCTGAAATTAAGTGATTTGAAATCGTGAATGTAAAAGTAGATCCCTCACCGGGATTCGATTCACACCAGATGCGCCCTCCATGGCGGCGCAGCAGTGTTCGTACGTGCGCCAAGCCTATGCCTTCGCCCGGAATACCTTGGATGGACCCACGGTGGAAGACCTGAAATATTTTGCTCAAGTAGGCCAGGTCAACCCCAAGTCCCTGGTCTTGTACGACAAACACGGTCTCGTGGGGAAGGCGATGCCCTGCAATGATTATTTCCTGAGGGCGTTCGGGGTCACGGAACTTGATAGCATTGCTGAGGAGATTGGTCACTACCTGTTCCATTGCCAGCCGGTCCGCTATCGTCTGGGGCAATTCACGGACAGCAACCTTTGCGCTGGTCTCCTCAAGCTGAAAACTCAACGACTTGACCGTCTCCGCAACAAGTTCGTTCATGTCTAACGGCTCAAGGTGAAGTTCTCGGCGTTCCAGCCGAGACAAATCCAAAATGACTCTTATGAGGGCGTTCATTCGGAATACGGAAGAGTTTATGAATCCCAAAGCCTCAGGAATGTCCCTTTCCAGAGCGGTTAGGGTCTGAGATTTTTGGCCTTCTTCCAAGTGACCGAGTCCCATCTGAACCGCTGGTTTGATAGCGGCCATTGAGGATTCGAGTTCCCCTGCAAATCCCTGCATGTTTATCAGAGGCGTACGAAAATCATGAGATATGATATAGGCGAAATCCTTTATTTCCTTAACAAGGTGCTGCAATCGCTCTTCGCCTAATTTACGCTGCGTGATGTCTCTGGCGATAACCGCAAAACGATAGATAGCTCCTTGGTCGTCTTTGATAGGGAAGCCTGTTGCCCACATCCACCGCGCTGGACCGCTAGGTCCGCGCATCCTGAATTCGTGGTTGAAATCTCCGGCGCCCTGGATAAATTGCTTAAAACTGTCGGCTAATTGCGAACGGTCCTCCTCGTGAACATCCGTCAGCCATGAGGCGGGATCTTGGTACAGCTCGCGGACGTCGCGGCCGATCATCTTTTGGTAAGCAGGACTCACGTAAATGAATGAGTATGGTTCAGCGGACCGGATTAACATCAAAACGTCGCCGACATTTTCCGCTAATTGCCGATATTTCTCTTCGTCTCTAAGAATTGCTTCTTCTAGTCGAATTCGCTCCTCGATTTGAGCTTTTAGCTCGGTCTTTTGTTCTTGCAATGAGCGGACCAAGTCAGTATTCGCAAACCCCAATATGAGGGATTGCGTGTTTATGGCATGCATTCGTCTGCCCATCAGAGCCAGGACCGCGGCATACATCAGTATCAGGACGCCCACGGTTACATGTGTGCTATCGCCTTGATAGAGGAATCGCGCCGAAAGAGGGAGTGACATGGCAAGAATCACGGGAAGATAAGCGGTAGTGGACATGTGGTGCACGGCCGCCGCACAAGTTGCTCCGGCAATGAAAATGGCAAGAACTGACTTGTGAAGTGCGGAATCCGGAGGAAAAAGCAACACACCGGTCAGGCCCCACCACAAACCTATGGAGATGGCCCCGACAAAGTACCACTTGGCCCATGGCAGTATTTCAGAGCTGGAAGGAGAAGCCCTGTGGAATGCCCACGCCAATGCCTGTCTGCTCGCATACAACGCCAGGAATCCTGTCAGCCAAACAACTATATTGGCATGTGAGACCACGTTCCATAGGGCTACCGCAATGATTATCCCGGATATCACGGCCCCGAGCGACGCCACTACGGACAGGGAAAAAGCTTGGGAAACTTGCGCCAGAAGTAGTTCTTGTCGGTCAATATGGGGTTCCGTGTCAGAACCGGCCCCATCCGGTCGGCAAGTCTTCTCGTGAACCTTCTCCGTCGATCTCATATGAATTTCCATGTATCCCGCTTATGGCGGAATGCTTGGCAAGTAAATTGGAATTACGCTGCGACCATCTCATCCTGTTGCCACGGCGTCCCTAATGACTCATTCGACTGTCTGTCGCACACGAAGTGAACTCCGATTTGTCTGGGAAGTTTTTCCGAGGGAACAAAATTGCGGCCTCCTTACATGATAAACAGATTTCTCACCTATTCCTGAGCGTAACCCTCCTTTGTCCCCCCAGTCAAGCGTAATCTTCAGCGCAATTCGTCAAACGAGACGGCTTGGCAACACTGAACCAATTGAAAGCCTAGAGGCACGTGAACGACCGCTTCCTTGCGTGATATGACCCTCTCACACCAGCCTGGCTCCGCGATCTTCCAGACCGAATGATGGAGGTTCAGATGCCTAAGTATGACGTCGTCGCTGTCATGGGTGGGTTAGTTCACGTCTCTGAACTCTCGCTCGAAAGCTAATGGCCGATGCTGCCGTTGCTCGATTAATAGAATGCGTGGAAAAGAGGGGGCTACAACATTGTTGAAGGAACATCCAGGCCTCCCGCGTTCGATTGATAAAATGATTACGATCCGGAATCTTTTCTGTTGACAATCTCCGAATTCGGGCTGTAATGTGAGTGACCGCTCGGAAAATGAGCGCCCGCTCGGGAACCTTCTCACTTCACTGGGGCCCCCACGTGAGCACAATTCCCACCACCGTCAAGAACCTTGAATTAGTAGATAAACGACGCGAGCAAATTGTCCTGGCCGCCATTAAACTCTTTGCCAAAAAAGGATTCCACAAGACTACTCTCAGAAATCTCGCGGAAGAAACCGGTCTGAGCCAGGGGAATATCTACGACTATGTGGGGTCAAAGGAGGACATTTTCTTTCTCATCCACGAGTTCGCGGCCGGCTCGGCTATGGAAGCCATGACACAGGCCCTCGAAGAGGTTTCGGATCCATTGGAAAAGCTACGTCGTATGGTCCGGGCTGAGTTCGACACCATGGACAAACTTGCGGACGCGATCATGCTCATTTACCAGGAAGGGCATATTCTGAAGAAGCCTCTCTTGAGAAGCCTTTTGAAGAAGGAGCGGGCGCATCTGGAGGTGTTCGAGTCAATCATCGAAGAATGTGTCAAGACCGGCGTGCTTCGAGAATGCAATGAGCGGGTGGTAGCAAACCTCATCAAGTCCATGGTCGACGCTTGGGTCCTCAAGAGGTGGGACCTCCGAGGTCACGCCAGCGCCATGGATGTAGAAAAGACGATTCTCGATTTGCTGTTTCGAGGGTTTCTGAAGGCTGACTCTTCCCCGGCGCGGCGCGAGCCGCAAACTCACGTCTTGGAAGGAAAGTCCGCGATTGTGGTGAACGGCGGCACTGTGTTGGGTACGGCTGTAATATCTTTTCTTCTGTCTCGCGGTGTCAGATTGGCCGCGTACATGGACGGCCTAAAGAAGGGCCGTGAGTATCCTGTGATCAACCCCAAGACATCTAAGAACCTTACCCGTTATTCCAACTCAGAGCACGGACCCATGGGTCCGGAGTTGTACAAACGAATGGAAGAAGGAATTGGCCCAGTTGACATCTACGTTCACGACACCGGCATAGGCAGTCTGAGGACCGCGGTTGCTCGGCAAGATACCTTTGAGGCTGCGAGCCGCCTGCAAGAAAACCTCACGTGCGCTGAGAACCTGGTGCCTGTGGTTCAAGAGAGCATGTCCAGAAGATCCTCCGGGCGCATCATTTACATAGCGCCGTGGGCCTGGGACAGGTACGCGAATTCAGTGAGTTACGAGACCGCAAAGGGTGCGGTGATAGCATTGACGCTCGCATGTGCCAAGGATGCGGCCAGGTTTCACGTTAACGTGAACTGTATTGTGCCTGGATTCATAAGGGCTATACGTCCGTCAAAGATTCAGAAAGAGTTGGCCGAGGAACTCTTAGGCGAGATACCCGCAAGGCGCTTGGGAGAACTGACCGACATAACAGAGGCTGTGTCATTCCTGGCGGGTGACTCATCGAAGTATCTCACGGGCCAGGTATTGAAATGCAATGGAGGAGCTGATTAACGCCCTTCTCACCGCTTGCTGGGGGCATCATGCAATCGATTTACGAAAGAAGGCCGTGGTTGAGTTCTTATCCCGATGGGGTTGCTCATGACTTGAAGACAGCCTCGGCCACGGCCATAGATGACTTCAACAAATCAGTCCTTTCCCGGCCAGACTTCCCCGCGGTTTGCTACTTTGACCACGCTATTTCGTACCGGGAAGTCAACCGATTCTCAGAGTCATTGGCTGCCGCGTTCCACGACTTCGGCCTTCAGCACGGTGATCGGATCATTGTAGACCTCCAGAACGTGCCCCAATTCCTTGTCGCAATCTATGCCGCATGGAAACTTGGAATTATAGTGGTTCCAGTGAATCCTATGTACAAGGAGCAGGAGCTTTCGTATTTTTTCCGTGACTCTGGCGCCAGACTGTTTTTTACACTCGACGAAATTGCGAGCAATCTGGATCTTTCATTTTTGAAAGACACTGAGGTAGAGCAGATCATTACGACGTCCGCTCTTGATATGCTCCCCGCTGATGCTCCTCCACCGGAATCGCTCAAGAATACTAAACGGGTGAGCGACCCAGGCTGTCTAAATCTCCTGGAGATTCTCGATAAATATAAGGACAAGAGGGTCGATTGCTGCGAGGTTTTGCCAGATTCCGTGGCGTATTTGACCTATACATCCGGGACCACCGGTCAGCCCAAAGGGGCCATGAACACGCATGGAAACATTGCTTTCAGCGCGCGTGTTTATCAGGCCATGATGCAGATCGACTCAAACGATGTGGTCCTCGGTGTTGCTCCCCTTTTCCACGTGACCGGTGAAGTGGCCCATGCAGCCATAGCTGCTCTGTCCGGAATTCCAGTGGTCCTCTTTTACCGCTTCGATCCGGGTGAAGCCCTCCGACTAATAGAGCGTTGGAACGTGACTATGACGGTTGCTTCCATCACCGTGTACATAGCTTTGACTAATCATCCGGACATCGAGAAGAGAGACCTTTCCAGTTTCGTGAAAGCCTACAGCGGGGGAGCGCCGGTCTCCAAAGCGGTGGTGGATCATTTCGAGGAGTTGACGGGTCTTCGTCTCCACAATGTTTACGGAATGACTGAGACAAATTCACCGTCGCACATCACACCGTTGGGCATGCAAGGCCCGGTGGACGCTGAAAGTGGGGCCGTTTCGGTGGGAGTGCCGGTTCCTAATTCCGTTTCAAGAATCATGGACCTTGAGGATGGTTCGCGTGAGATGGCGCCGGGTGAAGTCGGGGAAATAGTGAATCGTGGGCCGATGATTATCCCGGGGTATTGGAACAAGCCCGACGAAACCGCTCATGCCATCAGGGATGGTTGGCTTTACAGCGGGGATGTGGGGAAGATGGACGAGCACGGGTGGTTCTATGTAGTAGATCGCAAGAAAGACCTGATCATTGCCTCGGGATATAAAGTGTGGCCCAGAGACGTCGAGGACGTGCTGTACCAGCATCCCGCCGTGCGGGAAGCCGCCGTGGTCGGCATGCCGGACCCGTATCGTGGGGAGACGGTAAAGGCCTTTGTGGCCTTGAAGGAAGGCTTGGATAGGCCGGTCACTTCAGACGACATCGTATCGTTCTGCAAGAGTCGTATGGCCGCGTACAAGTACCCGCGGGAGGTCGAGTTCGTTTCAGAGATTCCCAAGACCTTGACGGGAAAGTTCTTGCGCCGGGCCCTCCGAGAAAAGGAGAAATCGTAGGCCGTTAGAGTGGAATTACCCCAAATAAGGAGTATCCGACAATGACAATGATGACGGGAAAAGAATACATTGAATCTTTGCGGGAATTGCAGCCCGAGGTCTATTTCATGGGCGAAAAAGTTACCAATGTGGTGGACGAGCCCATGTTCGCGCCTCACATAAACACCGCAGCCATGACCTATGAGTTGGCGCATGACCCCCTCCACGAAGAAATCATGACCGCAACGTCTCATCTCACCGGCAACAAGATCAATCGGTTCACTCACATACACCAGAGTATCGACGATCTTGTTAAAAAGGTGAGGATGATGCGCCTTCTGGGTCAGAAAACAGGGACGTGTTTTCAGCGTTGTGTCGGGTTCGACGGCCTTAACGCTTTATATGCCACAACGTACGACATCGACGCAAAACACGGAACTACCTACCACCAGCGCTTCAAGGACTTCCTCGAGTACGTTCAGGAACGGGACTACATGTCCGCGGGCGCCATGACCGACGCTCGTGGGGATAGGAGCCTCAGACCCCACCAACAAAAGAACCCCAAATTGTACCTCCACATCACCGAGCGCAGAGACGACGGAATCGTTGTTAACGGTGCAAAAGCGCACATAACCGGTGTCATAAACTCCCATGAAATCATAGTCATGCCGACGCGAGCCATGGGAGAGGAAGATAAGGACTTCGCGGTTTCTTTCGCCGTGCCGGTCAATGCAAAAGGTATCAAGCTCGTTTTCGCCCGACAAACCAACGATAGCCGACGCCTGGAGAGCCCCTTGGACTCGGGTAATCCCAAGTACGCCTGTGTGGGAGGCGAAGCGCTGATCCTGTTCAAAGACGTCTTCGTGCCTTGGGAAAGGGTTTTCATGGCCGGGGAATATGAATTCGCCGGTCCACTGGTGGAACTCTTCGCTGGGCATCACAGGGCAAACTACGGGGGATGCAAGGTGGGGCTTGCCGACGTAGTTTGTGGCGGCTCTCATTGGCTTGCGGACGCTCACGGCGTTGCCAAAGCATCTCATATTCTGGACAAGCTCACCGAAATGGTCGCCATGGCCGAAACCTGCTGGTCTTGCTCTTTGGCCTGTTCGTATGAAGGGCACAAAACCTCTTCCGGGGCGTATAGTGTGAATCCGTTGCTCGCGAGCGTTACCAAGCTGAACATCACTGAGATGGTTTATGAATGGATGCGCCTGGCGCAGGACATCGCTGGAGGAAAGATCATCACGTTACCCTCGGAGAGCGACATGGACAACCCGGAAGTCGGAGAAGTCGTTGCAGAGTATTTTGCTGGTAGAGAAGGGGTGGATGTGCATGACATTTTGAAGATGCTCAGGCTCATTGAAAGCATGTCGATCGGTGCGGGGCTCCCTGAAGCCATGCACGGAGCTGGTTCTCCGGCAGCACAAAAGATTATCATTGCACGCCGCAGCGGCATCGAAAAGAAGAGAGAACTGGCAGAAACCATAGCGGGCATAAGAAAGGACGAGACCTTTGAGAAGATCCTGGGCAAACCTGAAGAGGAATATTGGAAGGAAACAAAGGAAAAAATCCAGGCCGACAAAGTAAAGATTTGCCGCCGGATCACCGGATGATCTGCCGGGTGGCGCCAATGTGCTTTCAAACAGGTAACTTGGGGAGGAGACCTACTCTGTCATTGCGAGAAGTGAAACGACGAAGCAATCTCATCGGAGGGACTGTCCACCGGAACGCGGGTCTGCCCCTACAATGGATTCCCGAGTACGCGGGAATGACGGCGGGCGGGTCGGCCATCTCAGCGGAGATTGCTTCGGGTGGAGCCCTCGCAATGACATTCTAGATCGTACTTGCAACCTACTTCTTCCAACGCACTTTGGCAGGGAACTTAAATGTCCCAGTCAAGCGGGATCACGGCGAAGATGGAGGTCAGGCTCTTAACAATCCGGGTCCGCTATTGCGGCGGGTGTAACCCCGAAATTGATCGAGGCTCCGTTGTGAGCCGTTTGAAAGGGATTATTCAGTCAGAAGGAATCCGAGCCGTATTTGCTAAAGATGGCGAAGCCGACTGGCTGTTGCTGATAAACGGCTGCCCTAGAGCATGCCTCGAAGAAGAGCTTCCAAAGGATGCAAGACCGCTTCGGTGCATTTCTGTGGAAGGGAGCCACTTGGATTATAGACCAGTGGCCGAGAATGAGCTGCCGCAAGCTGTGTGGGAAACAATCAGAAGTGCTTAGATCACGTGACCAAAAGCTCCGCTAAGCAGACTCAAAATGACCGCGAGGATCTAACCGAATGTACCGACAACTCTTTGACCTGTCCGGCCGAGTAGCACTTGTCACCGGCGCATCAAAGGGCCTGGGAAAGGCAATTGCCCTGGCTCTAGCAGGCGCGGGCGCGGATATCGCACTCTACGCCCGCAACAGAGAAGACCTTGAAGCAGTCAAGGCTTCGGTGGAGGCCCTCGGCAGAAGAGCCGAAATCTTCTGTGTCGATGTTTTGGACAAAGCATTGATAGATGAAAACGTGAAGGCCACCTTGGAAGCCTTTGGGCACATAGATATCCTTGCGAACAATGCCGGGGTCAATGTCCGAAAGCCTGTGCTCGAATTGTCTGTTGAAGAGTGGGACCTGGTGCTCGACACAAACTTGAAAGCCTATTTCCTGATGGCCCAGGCTGTGGTCCCGCACATGCTGTCTCGCGGAAGCGGCAAGGTTATCAACATGGCCTCCATCCTGGGTGCGGTGGCTCTTCCTTCTCAGCTCGCCTACGCCTCCAGCAAGGGAGGCGTGATGCAGATGACCAAAGTGATGGCGTTGGAGTGGGCCAAGCAGGGCGTCCAAGTGAACGCCATTGGGCCGACCTATTTTGAAACGCCTCTCGTGGCGCAGTTGCGAAATGACCCTGAACGCTTTCGGTTCATTGTGGAACGCACCCCGATGGGTCGTTGGGGACAGCCTGACGAACTTGCGGGAGTAGTGATCTTTCTGGCATCTCATGCCTCGGATTTCATCACAGGCCAGACGATCTTTATCGATGGAGGGTGGACCATCTGGTGACCGAAAGGCGCTGTCACTCGACTCGCTCTGAGGCCACGCCCTTGAAAAGGAATCGGTACGAAAAGGCTTTGCGAACAGGGCTGGAAGATGTCGTGAGCTTGAATCCGGCCAAAAAGGAAGGAGGAACAGTATGGACGAACACGGGACGAAACGTAGGGATTTTTTAAAACTGGGGCTCGTGACCGCTGCGGCAACGGCATTGGGCCCCGGGGTCATGAAACCCGTCGGATTGTGGGCGGCAACTCCAGCGATTAAGGGGCCCATCAAAGTAGGCTATCAGGCGGTCCTCTCCGGGACTCTCGCGGGGTACGGAGAATTCCACAAGATGGGAGCCTTGATGGCCGTCGAGGAGATCAACGCCGCTGGGGGTATTGCGGGCAACAAGATCGAAATGGAGTTCCGCGACTCTACCCTTGCAGCTCCTGCAGCGATCCAGAATGCCCGCTATTTTGTGGATAGTTGGGGAGCTGACTTCCTTGCGGGTGTGGATTCCTCCGGTCAGGCCCTGGCATTGGCACCCGTGATGGCCGAACTGGACCGGATCCTGATGGTCACCCACGCGGCAACAGAGAAACTCACCGAAGAAGAGGTCTTCAAGAAGGGGATCAAGCAGGTCTTCCGCATCTGCACTCCCACTTATCAGGATGGCAATGCGGCAGCGTTCGTGGCAAAAGATCTGCCGGCCACCACTTGGGCCACAATCAACCCGAAATACGAGTACGGGTACGCAACCTGGAAGATGTTCCAGGAGACGCTCGGCAAACTAAAACCGGGAGTCAAGTTTGTCGCTGACTCTTGGGCCCCTTTTGGAACCACCGACTTCCGCTCGCACATAAACACGATAATGGACGCCAAACCTGAAGGGCTCTATTCGGTGGTCTGGGCCGGCGAGCTCATCACCATGATGAAGCAGGCTCAGCAGGCCGGATTGTTTGACAAAATCAAGCATGTCATGCTGCCTGTGGGTGCAGCAATGGACGTCCTGGAAGGGCTGGGGCCTGAGATGCCTGATAACATCTGGATCTCCGGACGCTACTTCTTCCTGTACCCGGATACTCCGCAGAATAAGGATTGGGTCGCTCGCTTCAGGAAACGCTGGAATCATTATCCTGCATACGTCTCTGAAACCGGCTATTCCACGATGTTCGCGTTCAAGAAAGCGGTCGAGGCTGCGGGATCGAAGGAGACAGCCAAGGTGATTCCGGCCCTCGAAGGGATGGAACTCGATTCTCCCGCGGGGCATCGTGTCTTCCGGAAGGAAGACCACCAGGCGATGTACGATGTGCCCTGGGGCCTTACAAAGGCCGACCCGGCCTATCCTTTTAAGATCATGGGGAAGCAGGTGGTAATCCCTGCGAAAGAATGTTTCAACCGCCCTCCGTTCGAAGGGGCTGCATGCCAGCCGCCCTTTAAGTCATAAATAACTTGCCGCAAGGGGCAGGGTGAAGGATGCAGCATCCGAACCTTGCACCCTTGCGACACACTTGAATCCAGGCTCATAACGGAGAAGCAACGTACATGTCGCAATCTCTGGTCCACGTGATTCTTGCCGGGATTTCAGCCGGTATGTTCATCTGGCTCGTAGCAAGCGGTCTGACACTGGTCTTTGGTGTCCTTCGTGTGCTGAACTTCGCGCATGGAAGCTTTTACATGCTCGGGGCCTATGTCTGCTACACGGTCCTCAAAGCACTGGGCGGCAATTTTTGGCTGGGGCTACTTCTTGGGCCGCTGATCGTCGCTTTGGTCGGATACGCTATGGAGAGGTTCCTGCTCCGGTACGTGTATCACTTGGAACTTGCCTACCAGCTACTCCTCACCTTTGCGATGGTCCTGATTTTCGATGATGCGGTCAAGATGATCTGGGGAGCGGGCTCCACCAGCTCACCCGCGGTTCCGGGTCTTTCAGGGTCGGTGTCGATCCTGGACCGTCGGTTCCCCGTGTACAACCTATTCATAATAGCTGTGGGTCCGCTGGTCGCACTCGGACTATATGCACTGTTGGAAAAGACGTGGTGGGGCCGGATAATCCGCGCCGCTTCCTCCGATCGTGAAATGGCCTCGGCTATCGGGGTCAAGGTGCCCACACTGTATACTGCTGTGTTCATGTTCGGGGCCTGGCTCTCCGCGATGGGCGGGGCGTTGGCCGTTCCTTATGTCGGACTTCTGACGACCGGCATGGGCGAAACCATCATCATTGAGGCCTTTGTTGTAGTTGTTATCGGTGGACTGGGAAGCCTCAAGGGGGCTTTTCTGGGATCTCTCGTCATTGGCCTTCTCAGCTCCTTTGGCACGAGATACATACCGATGCTTGACATGTTCCTCACCTTCATACTCATGGCTGTCGTTCTTCTGTGGCGGCCGCAGGGTTTCTTCGCAGAGGGCTCATAGATGAACCGATACTGGACCTATTTTCTGTCGGCCGCGGGCCTTGCAGTCCTCATCGCAATTGGCTTATTCGCTGGTCCGTTCATCCTTTACTTGGCCATGCGGGTTATGATCCTTGCGATTTTTGCCCTCGGGTACAATCTACTCCTGGGTAGGACGGGCCTGCTCTCCTTCGGACACGCGGCTTTCTATGCCACTGGGGCTTACGGACTGGCTCTCACGACGATCCACCTCAACCCTCATCCACTTCTGGGGATATTTCTCGGTGTAGTCGCGGCGGCATTGCTGGCACTAATCATAGGCTTTTTCTGCGTGCGTCACACTGAAATCTATTTCGCCATGCTGACATTGGCCTTTGGGATGATGGTCTTTTCTCTTATGTGGAACGTGCGCAGCGTCACAGGCGGTGACGACGGGCTTTACGGCATCACACGCACCGCGATTTCATTCGGCTTTTTCAAGATTCCGATAGTCAAGCAATATCAATACTATTTTGTCGTCCTCTTCTTCTTCATACTGAGCATCTTTTTGACCCATCGCATCTACAAATCGCCGTTCGGTCTGGTCCTTGCCGGCATCAGGGAAAATCATGTCCGCACGGAATTTGCCGGCTTAGCGGTCAAGCGCTACCGGCTCGGAGCGTTTGTCGTTTCAGGGGCTTTCGCCGGACTTGCCGGAGCCCTGGCCGTGATGCTCGACAGCAACATCACCCCATTCGCCGCCCACTGGAGTCATTCATCGGTGCCGGTATTGGTAAGCCTCATAGGAGGCTTGCAGACATTTGCCGGTCCGTTGGCGGGGAGTATCGTGTTCCTGGTGCTGCGGGAAGTTGTTCAGCGGTTCACTGACAACTGGATGTTCTGGTTCGGAATACTCTTGTTGGCTATTATCATGGGATTCCGCGGGGGCATCGTTGGATCGACAGCAGATCTTTTCAAGAAATATTCCCGGGTGTGAATGCGCAATGGCCTGTGAGGATCTGGTAATATGAGTGAGACTCTTCTGGACGTCCGCAAGCTTAATAAGGCTTTCGGCATGGTCGTTACGGCAAAGGATTTGGATTTCACCCTTGAGCGTGGGGTCCTGACCTCCATTATCGGCCCCAACGGCGCGGGGAAATCCACCCTGATCAATCTGCTCACCGGTTCGCTGGCTCCTGATTCAGGGGAGATCTGGTTTCAGGGCCGTGACATTACGCACGAGCCTATCCACCGCCGCGTGAGGCAAGGGTTGTGCCGTTCCTTTCAGGTCGTGAATGTCTTCAGCAACCTCACTCTGTTCGAGAACGTGGCTATCCCGGTGCTTTCGGTGAAAAGAAAGGCCCGCAGCATGCTCCGGCCGGTGACTGGCTACAAGGAAGTTCAGGGAGAGGTGGAAAAAATCCTGGACCGGGTTGGACTCCTGGACCAGAGTCACGTGATCGCCCTGGCCCTTTCACACGGGGACCAGCGGCTACTCGAGGTGGCGATTGCGCTTGCAGCCAAACCTCGGCTGCTATTCCTGGACGAGCCCACAGCAGGAATGAACCCGGTGGAGAGAACCAGAATTCTCCAAACCATCCGGCAGCTTGCCCAAACTGGGGATGTCACCTTCGTCATTGTCGAGCACGACATGGACATTGTTTTCGCGTTGTCGGAGCGGATCATCGCCTTGCATCGCGGAGAGATCATAGGCGACGGCTCAGAGGAGCAAATCAAGATGAATCCTCAGGTGCGCGAGGTCTATTTGGGTGAAGAGGTTACAGCCTGATGCTGCAAGTAAAAGGGATCAACACCTACTACGGCGCCGCCCATGTGCTCCAGAAAGTCACTCTTGAAGTGAAAAAGGGTGAAGCGGTGGCCTTGCTGGGGCGCAACGGGATGGGAAAGACTACGACCCTGCGCTCTATTATGGGACTAACACCGGCCAAGAACGGCTCGATCCACTTGCAGGGTGAAGAAATCCGCAAGCTGCCACCGTACGTGATCGCAAAGCGGGGGGTGAGCTATATACCGGATGATTTGCGTATTTTCCCCGATCTCACTTGCGAGGAAAACCTTGAGATAGCCCGCAGAGTGTGCAAGCGCCCCGGCTACTGGACAAAGGAAAAAGTCGAATCACTCTTCCCCATGTTGGCGGAACGTCGCAAGCAAAAAGGCTCCAGCTTTTCCGGTGGAGAAAAAAAGATGCTGAGCCTGGGCCGTTCGCTTATGATGAACCCCGCGTTGATCCTTTTGGACGAGCCTTCAGAAGGTCTTGCGCCGCTGATTGTTCGCAAGCTTGTGGAGACCATTCGCGAGATACGCAGCCACGGGGTCACCATATTGCTGGCGGACCAGAACCTGAAGTTCTGCATCGAGGTGTGCGACCGAGGTTACATTATCGAGAAGGGGACCATTGTGCACGAAGGGAGCATGGAGAAGATCTGGTGTGACGAAGAAGTGGTCAAACGCTATCTGGCGCTGTAATATGACAAGGCCCATCCGTCCTCTGCGCCAAGGAAAAGGGGTAAGGGCGGGTTTGAAACCCGCCCCTACAGGTCCCCCACCCTCGACGGGAGAGTACGGGGAGGGGGATAAGTGAATGAAATAACATTATGATTCTGTTAAGTTAGCTCACATGAGGAGTGTGGGGCCTTCCTTGCAAAAGTCCCCCGAGAAGCGGGACCACACTCTTACTGCTTTGATGCAGGAGGCGGATTACATGAAGATTCTCGTAGGCTACGACGGCACAACTCAAGCCAAGGTGGCTCTGGAAGTGGCCAAGAAACATGCGCAGGCATTCAAGGCTGAAGTTTACGTGGTGAAGTCACTGACGGGCGAGGCGGAGACCACCACGGAACAGATTAAGCAAGCTCAAGAAGAACTTGAATACGCGAAGCAGTTTTTTGCGGAAAGTGGAATCCCGGTTGAAACCCATCTTCTCGTTCGAGGGTTCAGTCCGGGCGAAGACCTCGTGAAGTTTGCTCAGGAACACGGCATGGACGAGATTGTGGTGGGAGTCAAAAAGACGTCCGCGGTGGGTAAAATCATTTTCGGGTCCAACGCTCGCCACGTGATTCTAAATGCGCACTGCCCCGTAGTCAGCGCTAAATGACCTTGGTCCGCAAATAAAACCTGTAACAGTTCACCGCGGAGATCGCTGAGATCGCAGAGAATTGGGTCTTCTCTGCATTTCTTCCCGATGAGACATCGCGTTTTCCGGTCTGTGACGCTGAAGACAACAACGGCCAAGCGACGTCCCCCGCGGCTCAGGAGGTGTGTGCAAGCCATTTTTGGTCTCTGCGTTCTCGGCGCACTCTGCGGTCAATCCTGCCTGCCTTCTGAACGGTTACCAATTCCTCAATTGCTGCACAACAATTCTTGAAATTCCATCTCAGACCTGCAATCCTTACATCTAAATGGTTGGACTCAGATTCCGCGAGCAGGGTGGTTTAATGGAAGACTATACCAAGAACAAGTTGTTTCTCGAATATTTAAAAGCGCTGTTTAATCATGCGGGAATTAGAGCTTTCTTTGCCATTGCCGTATTGATTGCGCTTGGACTTACCGAAGGAATTGA